>NZ_KK211083.1:0-328276 GCF_000620145.1 Deefgea rivuli DSM 18356 | reverse complement strand
ACACCAACTTGACGCGACAACAAGATGTGTTCGCGAGTTTGTGGCATAGGACCGTCAGCAGCAGAAACAACCAATACCGCGCCATCCATCTGCGCTGCACCAGTAATCATGTTTTTCACATAGTCCGCGTGACCTGGGCAGTCAACGTGAGCGTAGTGACGTGCTTCTGTTTCGTACTCAACGTGCGCAGTATTAATGGTAATACCACGTGCTTTTTCTTCTGGAGCGCTATCGATTGATGCGTAATCTTTAGCAATACCGCCGAATTTTTTCGACAGAATTGTAGTAATCGCAGCTGTCAGCGTTGTTTTGCCATGATCCACGTGACCAATCGTACCCACGTTAACGTGAGGCTTTGTCCGTGCAAACTTTTCCTTAGCCATTGCTTATTTCCTTTTGGAGATCTTGAAATAAATTAATAACTGACAACTGTTTGGAGCCGATGATGAGAATTGAACTCATGGCCTCTCCCTTACCAAGGGAGTGCTCTACCCCTGAGCTACATCGGCAAAAACTGGAGCGGGTGAAGGGAATCGAACCCTCGTCGTAAGCTTGGAAGGCTTCTGCTCTACCATTGAGCTACACCCGCAGGACTTAATACTTGATTCGCCCTCACAGTCGAAATATCGACCGCTGAGTATCTGGTGGCGGGGGAAGGATTCGAACCTTCGAAGGCTGAGCCGCCGGATTTACAGTCCGGACCCGTTGACCGCTGGGGTAACCCCGCCACAGAGAGCACGCATTATGAACATCGCCCCCGAAGTCGTCAAACAGTTTTGACTATTTTCCTTAAAAATTCCAGCCAAAACTGCCTAAGAACCTAATTTAATGACATAAATAATTTAGCCGACAAGCCACTAAAGCGGGTTTTGCTGACGAGATGACCAAAAATACAAGGCCAATCCAAAGATAATCATCGGCAGGCACAAGAGCTGCCCCATACTTAAATTCATCGCCAACAAGCCCAAAAAGTCATCAGGTTCACGCGCAAATTCAGCCACAAAGCGGAAGCCGCCATAACCCATCAAAAATAGCGCTGAAATTTGTCCCGTTGGGCGCGGCTTAGCCGAAAAACTCCACAAGATAATAAATAGCAACACGCCTTCGAGCGCAAAGTTATACAACTGCGACGGATGGCGCGGCAGCCCATCATGCGCTTGCGGGAAAATCATTGCCCACGGCAACGCAGCATCCGCAACCCTACCCCACAATTCGCCGTTAATAAAATTACCAATTCGCCCCGCAGCCAAACCCAACGGCACTAGCGGAGCAATAAAGTCGGTCACTTGGAAAAAGCTACGATTGGTTTTGCGGCCATACAAAGCCATCGCCACCAGCACCCCTAAGAAGCCGCCATGAAACGCCATTCCGCCTTCCCACACTTTGAGAATATCGAGTGGATGTGCCAAATAAAATGCCGGCTTATAAAACAGCACATAACCCAAACGCCCACCCAAGATCACCCCGAGCACGCCGTAAAACAGCAAATCATCCATTTCGCTCGTTTGCCAGCCCTTGGGATTGCCACGGCGAATACGCCAGCGTCCCAACATCACAAACAACACAAAGCCAATCAAATACATCAAGCCATACCAATGCACGCCCACGGGGCCCAAGTGGATTGCGACCGGATCAAACTGCGGATGAACCAACATAATTCGCCTCTAAAAGTTAGCTGGCGATTATAACGCCAGAGCCCAAACTAAAATCACCTTTTAACACAGGCTCAAGAAACACAAACTACCGTCCTTACTTCCGAAACCCCTTATTGCACTTTTTTCGTTACAATTACCCAAGCACTTTGCATTTAGCCTGAGGAAAACAGCATGCCTACTTATCGTTCACGCACCACGACCCACGGCCGCAATATGGCCGGCGCCCGCGCACTTTGGCGCGCCACTGGCATGAAAGACGGCGATTTTGACAAGCCCATCATTGCCATTGCCAATTCATTTACGCAATTTGTTCCCGGCCACGTGCATTTGCACAATATGGGTCAATTGGTTGCGCGTGAAATCGAGAAAGCGGGCGGCGTAGCCAAAGAATTCAACACCATCGCCGTCGATGACGGCATTGCAATGGGTCACGGCGGCATGCTGTATAGCTTGCCAAGCCGCGATTTAATTGCCGATTCAGTTGAATACATGGTCAACGCACATTGCGCCGACGCCATTGTTTGCATTTCAAACTGCGACAAAATCACCCCAGGCATGTTGATGGCCGCACTGCGCCTCAATATCCCAGTGATTTTCGTTTCTGGCGGCCCGATGGAAGCCGGTAAAGTCAACTGGAATGGCGAAGTCCGTAAACTCGACCTCGTTGATGCAATGGTCGAAGCTGCCGACGATCGCGTTAGCGACGAAGAAGTTGCCGAAATCGAGCGCAGCGCTTGCCCAACCTGTGGCTCTTGCTCAGGCATGTTTACCGCCAACTCGATGAATTGCCTGACCGAAGCACTCGGCCTGTCGCTACCGGGTAATGGCTCAATGCTTGCCACGCACGGCGATCGCAAGCAACTGTTCTTGCAGGCCGGTCGCACCATCGTTGAATTGGCAAAACGTTATTACGAACAAGGCGACGAATCAGCATTGCCACGCTCAATTGCGACGCGCGAAGCCTTTGAAAACGCCATGAGCCTTGACGTTGCGATGGGCGGTTCGACCAATACCGTATTGCATTTGCTCGCCTCCGCCGCCGAAGCCGGCGTTGATTTTAAAATGGCCGACATCGACCGCATTTCACGCCGCGTTCCTTGCCTTGCTAAAGTGGCTCCGGCTACACAGAAATACCACATGGAAGACGTACATCGTGCTGGCGGCGTATTTGCCCTCTTGGCCGAACTCTCACGCGCAGGATTGATTCACCGCGACGTACCGACCGTACACAGCAAAACATTGGGCGACGGTTTGGATCAATGGGACATCGTCAGTGCCGCACCCGACAGCGCCGCACATCTGTTTTACCGTGCGGCTCCTGGCGGCGTAGCGACGACCATCGCGTTCAGCCAATCGATGCGCTACCCCGATCTTGACTTAGATCGTGAAGGCGGCTGCATCCGCAGCAAAGAACACGCTTACTCACAAGACGGCGGCCTCGCTGTGCTGTACGGCAATATCGCCGAACGCGGTTGCATCGTTAAAACTGCTGGCGTGGATGATTCAATCCTCAAATTCACTGGTCGCGCGCGCGTTTATGAGTCGCAAGACGATGCTGTGGCCAGCATTTTGGCCGATGAAGTGATTGCCGGTGATGTGGTTGTGATTCGCTACGAAGGCCCGAAAGGCGGCCCGGGCATGCAAGAAATGCTCTACCCAACGTCGTACCTGAAATCGAAAGGTATGGGCAAAGCTTGCGCCCTACTCACTGATGGCCGCTTCTCAGGCGGCACTTCAGGCCTATCGATTGGTCACGCCAGCCCAGAAGCAGCCGAAGGTGGCGCGATTGGTTTGGTTGAAGAAGGCGATACGATTGAGATCGATATCCCAAACCGCACCATCAACCTTAAAATTGATGCCGCAGCTCTGGATGCACGTCGTGAAGCAATGAATGCGCGCGGTAAACTGGCTTGGAAGCCAGTATCGCGTGAACGCGTTGTCAGCGCCGCACTACGCGCCTACGCCGCAATGACCACCAGTGCCGACACAGGTGCGATCCGCGACGTGAGCCAAGTAGAACGCCAAGACTAAAATTTCGGCCTGAAATGCAAAAAGGCAGCTTCGGCTGCCTTTTTGCATTAAGAGGGGTATTGGCTTGTAGCGATTAGCCAGTAATGGCTACAGCAATATACCCATCGAACAGACAACAAAAAACCCGCAGCGTTGACGCTTGTGGGTTTTTTACATCGGCTGAACCGATAAAACTGGTGGCTCGTCTCGGAATCGAACCAAGGACACGCGGATTTTCAATCCGCTGCTCTACCAACTGAGCTAACGAGCCATGCTACTAGAGCATTTGAAAAAGGGTCTAGCCAAAAGCTAGACCCTTGAATACTTGGTGGCTCGTCTCGGAATCGAACCAAGGACACGCGGATTTTCAATCCGCTGCTCTACCAACTGAGCTAACGAGCCACTCGAAACACTGCTTCGTTTCGAAGAGCCGCAATTAAACACCAGCCCGAGCCTTGCGTCAACCGTTTTCAGGCCTTTACTTAGACTAATGGTTAATGTATTCAGTAAATGCTTGTTTTCACTTGGCTTTATTTTTTACTGCTTCAGCATCTTTTTCACGCCCCCAGAGTCAAAGCCCCATTACAATCCGCTCACTCTTCCACGCAAGCAGGAATTACATGGACACTTTAGATATTTTAATCTGGGTACTCGGTAGCGGCATGATCCTCGCCGGACTCGCCGGAACCGTACTGCCGCTACTGCCCTCCACGCCGCTAATGTTTGTGGGCATGTTACTACTGGCGTGGCATGAGAACTTCATTCGCCTTGGCTGGCCGTCATTGAGCTTACTATTTGTCTTGATGGTGATTTCTAGCTTGCTGGATTATTTGGCGGGCGCAATGGGCGCAAAACGCGTCGGTGCTAGCCCATATGCAATCTGGGGCGCGCTGATCGGCTCGGTGCTCGGCATGCTCGGTGGCATTCCCGGCCTGATCCTCGGGCCATTTTTAGGCGCAGCAGCCGGTGAAATGATTGCGCGAAAAGATGTAATTCAGGCGGGAAAAGTCGGCGTAGCCAGCGGCATAGGCATGTTGCTCGGTGCCATCGCCAAAGTCGGCCTCGCTCTTGCGATGTTGGGTGTCTTCTTATTAGCTTGGTTTATTTAAACAAGGTATATCGATGTAGATCTTGTTAATAAAAGCCTACATCGACATACCTATACCCAGCGACGAATCCAGAAGAATAAACCCAAACTAAACGCAATCACGCCCATCAAGCCGAGAGCAAAGTAATAGCCCATTCCCCACTTCAGCTCAGGCATATAGTCAAAATTCATGCCGTAAATCCCCGCAATCAGAGTCAAGGGCATAAAGATCGTTGTAATCACCGTGAGCAGGCGCATTTGCTCGTTGAGGCGTTGCGATTGCAAGGACAAATACATTTCCTGCTGGCCTGCGACCATTTCGCGCAAAGACTCGACCGTTTCAATTAATTGCACCGTATGGTCGTACACGTCGCGCAAATAGAGCTGCGTTTCACTGTGAAAGAAATCGGCCTCATCGCGCTGCAAGGTATTGAGCACCTCACGCATCGGCCATAAGCTGCGCTTGATGTGCTGCAAGGTGCGACGCAAATCTTGGACTTCGGCCATTTGCATTGGCGATGGCGCGGCGTAAATCGCCTCATCCAGATCTTCACTGCGCTCACCCAATTGTTCCAGCACCAAGAAATAGCGATCAACCAGTTTATCCAGCAAGGAATAGACCAAATAATCCGGCCCCAATTTGCGGATTTGCGATTCACTATTGCGTAGCGTTTCACGAATCGCCGCAAACGTGCCGGTTGGTTTTTCTTGGAACGTCAACACAAAACCACGCCCAACAATCAGACTAACTTGTTCACCTTCAAGTTGTCCTTCCTCATCGAGACTGACCAAACGCGCGGTGATAAATAAATAACCGGGATATTGTTCGACTTTAGGGCGCTGCTGCGTATTGAGAATGTCTTCGAGCACCAAGGGATGCAGCTTAAAACGCTGGCCGATGATTTTTAGTAGCTTTAGATTTTCTAGGCCATGCACATTCAGCCACAGCGTCGGATATTTGGGCTGATAATCGCGACCCGATTCCAAATCACTGAATGTCGTCTCAAGAAAATCAGTATTTTCTGGGCCAAACTCAATTAATGTGGCGAGCGTCGCAGCCGGTGCTTTGCGCCCGACGTACTGCATTGTTCCTGGTGCGGCACCGGCTTTATCCGACGCCAAATGCGCTTTTACACGCTGGCGACGGGTCGAATCTGTAGGTTTACGCCCATGTTTTGCCATGCGTTCACTTCCTCATTTAGGGCATACAGCGTCAGTGGATGCGCCTCTAGCCATGTAGCGTCTAATTCCAAGCAATAGCCATCGGTATGGTGCGACAACAAGCCCACAGGTGGCGCTTCATCCAAACGGGCGCGATAAAACAAGACCGCCAAACGCAAGCACAGGATTGCATCCCATTCAGCAGGCTTAATGTCTTGACCCAGCAATTTCGACAAACCGCCCGCATGCGCCAGCACCAAGCGCGATAGCCATACTTGTTCGCGTTTAGAAAAGCCTGGCATATCGGCATGCTGTAAAATATACGCCGAATGCTTGTGATAACTGGCATGCGCAATCGAGCGCCCTACTTCATGCAACGCCGCTGCCATCGTTAAATTGCGCGCCAGCACTGCATCATCAGACTGCATTTCACCACGCAAGGTATCAAACAATGCGGCAGCTAATTGCGACACGCGATACGCTTGCGGGCCATCGACATGATAACGACGCTGGAAAAAATCAACGGTGCGGTCACGCACATCGTACTGCGTTTGCCGCTGCACCAAGTCATACAACACGCCATCACGCAGCGCGCCGTAGGTAATCGACATGCGCTCAATGCCCAGCATATCAAACGCCGCCTGCATGATCGCAAAACCGCCCGGCAAAACCGGACGGCGGTCGTCACGCAAGCCATTCAACTGCAATTGATCAATATGCCCTGCGTCTATCATTTTGGCGCGCAGTGCGGCCAAACCATCGCGGGTAATGCCCAGCGGGGATAAATCATTGAGTTCTAAAATATCGGCCAAAGAGCGCGCCGTACCGGAGGTGCCAATCGCACGCTGCCATTCACCAGAATGGAAAGTCGGCACCAAGGGCAAAAACGCGCCGCGTGCCGCGAGTTCAGCGGTTTCCATGCGTTCGCGAGTAATAATGCCATCGGGAAAATAGCGTACGCTCCAGCCAACGCAGCCGAGCTGGATGCTTTCGGTGCTAAACGAGCGATATTGGCTGCCGATAATCAGCTCAGTCGAGCCGCCGCCGATATCGACGACCAAGCGGCGCTCTTTGGTACTGGGCAGGCTGTGCGCTGCGCCAATATAAATCAGCCGCGCTTCTTCACGCCCAGCAATAATTTCAATCGGAAAACCCAGAGCCGCTTCGGCTTGCGGCAAGAAATCAGCACTATTTCGCGCAATGCGGAAGGTGTTGGTGGCAACGGCTCGCACACATTGCGGTGGTAAACCGACCAAACGCTCGCCAAAACGCGCCAACGCTTGCACCATTTCTTCAATGGCTTCAGGTGTGAGGCAGCCTTGTGCGTCTAAACCGGCGCCCAAGCGGACGGTTTCTTTCAGAGAATCCAGCGGAAATAATGAACCTTCGACGACCCGAGCGACTTGCAGGCGAAAGCTGTTGGAGCCAAGATCCACAGCGGCAATGACAGAGCAGTCGCTCATTGATATAAAACTCCAAAAGGGATCGCAAGCTTGCGGGCATAACAATACGTGCTGCGCCGCTTTGTTGCAAACGCAAATAAATAAAGGGTGACTAATGCCACCCTTTATTTATTAAAATCAAACGCATTCACGCCTGATAGCGCTGACTTCTGTCGAATTATTTCAACGCAACCGCATCCACTTCAGCTTGCGTTTTATGGCGTACATCTTGGCCTTTCACCAAGTAAATCACATGTTCTGCCACATTCACGCCCAAATCACCAATTCGCTCGATGGCTTTGGCAATCCACAGGATATCCAAAATCAAAGTGATCGAACGTGGATCTTCCATCATCACCGTAATCAATTGGCGATGCAGCGCTTGGTATTCTTGATCCAGTTGCGCATCCGCACGAATCACTTCTGATGCCGTTACCGCATCCATACGCGCAAATGAATCAAGCGCATTGCTCAACATATCCAGCGCCAAATCAGCAATGTGATTTAGATCGTGAAAACGCGGCACTTGCAAACGGCCTGATTCATAAATGTTTTTGGCGCGTTTACAGATTCGGTAGGCTTTGTCGCCAATGCTTTCCAAATCTTCAACAGATTTAATTACCGTCATCACCATACGCAAATCGGTTGCGGCAGGCTGACGACGCGCAATCATATGCACGCACATATCATCGAGCTTGACGTGCATTTCGTTGACGATGGCTTCTTGCTCAATCACTTTGTTGATGATTTCAACATCGCCGGACGCCAAAGATTGCATCGCCAAGCGCACTTGCTCTTCGACCAAACCGGCCATACCCATCACTTGCGAGCGAATTGCTTCTAAGTCGGCATCAAACTGCTTTGAAATATGTTCTGACATGACACGGTTTCTCCAGTGTATTAATCAATGCAAAATACCAGCTTATTATTACAGTACTGTTTCATCTGCAAAGTTACGGCGATCATTTGAGATTGCTAGGGTTTTATTTAATGGTTTTCACACCATTGGCCGTACCTAATAACAATACATCGGCGCGGCGATGCGCAAACAAACCATTGGTAACCACACCGACGATTTGATTGAGCTTAGTTTCTAATTCAGACGCTTGGCTAATCGACAGGCCATGCACATCAATTATGATGTTGCCATTATCAGTGATTACGCCTTCGCGATAAGCCGGATGACCGCCCAATTTCACGATTTCTCGCGCCACATGCGAGCGCGCCATCGGAATCACTTCGACGGGCAGCGGAAATTTGCCCAGTACATCGACCAATTTGCTGTCATCGCAGATGCAAATGAATTTTTCAGCCACCGCAGCGATGATTTTCTCGCGCGTTAGCGCTGCACCGCCGCCTTTAATCATTTGCAACTGATGATTAATTTCATCCGCGCCATCGACGTACACCGGCAATTCATCAATGGTATTTAAATCAAATACTGGAATACCGTGCGATTTCAGGCGCGCGACGCTGGCTTCGGATGAAGACACCGCACCTTGAATTTGGCCTTTGATTTCAGCCAAAGCATCAATAAAGTAATTCGCTGTCGAGCCTGTCCCTACGCCAACGATACAATTTTCTGGCACATAGGCAATGGCAGCGCGGCCAACGGCTTCTTTCAGTTCATTTTGCGTCATTAGGGAAACTCCTTAGCGAGACGATTATAAGCAGAGCGGACAAGTTTAGGGCATTTTTACCGATTCGCGCCCAAAAGCAGCGCCAGAGTTGTGGCGTATCAAACAGTTCTTCAGTTCAATGCCGAGCTTAGAGCATGTTTTAAAAGTCGCGAACACCCGTCAGGGCTGAGAGGGCTGAGAGGCCGGAGCGCAAGAACCGCAATGTACGTTTTGTACATGAGGATTCTGAGCTCCGCCCGAACAGCCATCACGGGATGCGCAGCACTTTTAAAGCATGCTCTTACAACGAAGCCAAATACTGCCGAATCCCATCCAGCAGCATTTGCACCGCAATCGCCGTCAAAATCAAGCCCATCAAGCGCTCAAATGCGGTGGTGACTTGTTCACCCAGTACGTGACTAATTTTCTCGGAAAATGCCAAAGTTAGCGCGCACACCGCCATCGTCAATGCCAAAGCGCCAACCCAGACCCAAAGCCGTGCGGGGTCGCGAGACACCAAGAGCAGTACCGTCGCCAACGCCGAAGGGCCTGCCAACAGCGGAATCGCCAGCGGCACAATATACGGCTCACCTTCGCTGGTATCGCCAAACACGCCATCCGGATGCGGAAACACCATACGTAGCGCGATCAGAAATAAAATCACGCCGCCCGCAATCCCCAAAGACGTTTGCGATAAATGCATCACTTGCAGAAATTTCTGCCCGAACACCATAAACAGCAGCAGCACGACAAAGGCAACGCTCACTTCACGCGCAATCATGCGCCAGCGCCGTGCTTTCGGGACTTTCTTCATCATCGCGACAAAGAGCGGAATACCGCCCAAGGGATCAGTGACCAAGAGCAGTAAGATAAAAGCGGAAAGAAAAGTTTGAGATTCCATACCGTCAGTTTACACCTAGGGCGGTCATCGGTTTATGCGGGAAAGTATCCAGCTGGAATAAGGTTTTAGTTGAAAAAAAGCATATCGCATAGCAAGCTTAACTCACAAAAAATCACAGGTATCGACCTATAGAGCATTTATAGAAAGGCCTACAAGCAAATACCCTTTTACCGATCAAACTAAACAATCGTACTGCGTTGCAATTGTAAAATCTGGCTACGTGTTTCAAGTTGCGCAATACGCTGTTGATGACGGGCGCTCACGCCGACTTTAGCTTCGCTACGCTGTGCAAGCAAACTAGCGTACAAAGGTAGCGCCGCATCAAACTGACCTTGATGCAGATAAAAATTGATCAAGGCCGTACTGCAACGCGCTTGAATTCGCTCTAACTGAATCTGCTGTGCCATCTCTAAAGCTTGCAACAGCACGGCTTCGGCAGACTGATCTTGCAACTGCAACAGCACTTCGCCCAACGCCGCCAACGCATGCAAACGCCCCCAAAGATTGTCATTGATCGTGCTTAATTCGTAAGCAGTTTCTAATTCCAGCTTGGCTTGTGCGTACAGGCCTTGGCCCGCATGAATGACCCCACGGTAATACACCACTTCTGCCGCCCAGACTTTATTCTCTTGCGGGTCCATACGCTGCTCTGCGCAATCGATGGCAGCCAATCCGTTGGTATAGCGCTGCAAGCGATAGCAATCACTGGCTACATACAGATACGCCTCGCACTCCAAGCGAGTATCACCCAACACTTTGGCCATCTTTAGCGCCATTTCATTGTAGCGCAGCGATGTTTCATCGTCGCCAAAGCCGATATAAACTTGCCCCACGCCCAAATACACTTTGGCGCACTGCGCCAAATCTTGCACATCACGCGCCAAGAGCAGCGCTTGTGACCATTGATCGAGCGCTAATAAAGGCTCGCTATTCAATAAATGCGATGTTCCCAACAAAATTAACGATGTCGTGCTGGACGACACCAAACCCGCTTGGGTATAACGCTCGGCGGCTTCGCGAAACGCCGCCTGCGCCAAACGATGCTCGCTACAATGCTGGTGTGCATGCGCCAAAATATCCAATGCGATGCCCTGCAAGCGCGCATCACCCTTGACCTCTTTCAGCCATTGCTTCGCAATCACTGGAATCGGCGGCGAGCCGCATTCGGCGCGTTGCAGCGCCGCTTCTAAAAGCCCGCCTAATTCAGCAAGATTCACTTTGCCACTCATGCTGTTGTCCCTTCCCACACAATCGCACCCGCGCCACGGCGCATTGCCAAATACAGCGCCAAATCAGCGCGCAATTGCAAAACATCAACGCTATCGCCCGAGTGATAGGCTGTGCAACCGATGCTCACCGTCAATGCTTCGGGCAACTGGCTGCAATCCAATTCACTCACAGCCTGCTGGATTTCACTCGCCAATTGCATCACATGCTGCGATGTGGCTTGCGGCCATACCAATCTAAATTCATTATTATTCGCAGCGACCAATTCGGCATGACTCGGGCGGCAGCGGCGCAAGATATTGGCGATGCGCTGCGCACATTCATCGGCCACCGCATCGCCCATTACTTCACGTAAATGCGTCGATTGATCCACACCCAAATGCATCACGCTTAGTATTTGGCTGTGATGCGCTTGCGTCATGAGTTCATCCCAACGCGCTTGCAAATAACGTAGATTATGCAAACCCGTCAGTGTGTCGCGATAAGTGGCGCTTTCTAGCTGGCGAACCTGTTCATGCTGCAATGCATTTTTATGTCGCAATAAATCAATTTCAATTTCGCTGGTCGTTTGCTGCAGTTTGAATTCAACATCCAGCAAGCGGCGCGGTCTTTTTTTGGTTTTTTTCTGCTCGGTTTGTAGCGCCATCGCAGCCTGATAGAACGCCGTAGCCACAGAATAACGGCCAAGACGCTGGCTAGCTCTAGCCAATAGCAATAACAGCGGTTCGTGTAAATGCGCCGCGCCAGCCAGCGCTGCGCTGGCTTTTTCAATCGCAGCAGCCAAGCCCGCTGTCGTTTCAAGACGCAAATACAAATTCAAAATCGCCAAATGCAGAACAACGCAATCAGCCTCAGGCAAAATACGGAGCGTCGCTTCTAATTGCTGCAGCGCCAAACCCCATTGCTGCTGCAACTGATACAGGCGCGCTGATTGCTCTAATAAAACGGGATCATCATTAAGCGCCGAATAAGCCAAGGCTTGTGCTTGCAAAGCGAGCGCGGTTGATTCTTCGCCCATCGCCCATAAATCGGCCGCTAGCCCCAAGCGCGCAGAACATTGCTGTGTATCGCTGCTGGCGAGTGAAAAAGCGCGCTGATGCAGGGCCAAAGCGGTTTCGAACTGGCCTGCTTCATGCTCTAAATCAGCAATCGCCAACCAATATCCGGCCTCATCGCCTGCGGTATCACTCGCCTGCGCTTGTACCTGCTCGAGGCCATCGAGCAAAGTTTGCATCGCCCGCTTTTGCTGACCTTGCCGCTGTAAAGTACGCCCTAAACCCAAATTTTCCATTGCCCAGCCACCTACGACAAAATTCTGCGAACGATCATTGATTAGCGGCGAAAAGACCGTAAAAACCGCTAGCCATAAAAAAAGCCTCGCAACGCGAGGCTTAATATCATTTCAATAGCCTTACCAAGCGCCAATGTACTCCAAAATCCCTTCAGCTGCATTACGGCCTTCGTAGACCGCACGTACGACGAGATCTGCGCCACGAACTTGGTCGCCACCGGCGAAGATTTTTGGATTGCTGGTTTGGTGCTTAAACGTTTGCTTCTCAGCAGCAATCGTACGGCCCCAGTCATCGGTTTTCACGCCTTGCGCGTCAAACCAGCTTTCCGGCTCGACAGAGAAACCAAACGCCACGATGACGTGATCGCATTCAAGTACACGTTCAGAACCGGCTACCAATTCAGGACGACGACGACCTTTCTCATCGGCGGCACCCAATTGCGTTGAAACCACAGTCAGCGCGAGGCTACCATCGGCGTTCTTTTCAATTTTCACTGGCTGGCTGTTCCACGCGAATTCAACGCCTTCTTCTTTGGCGTTCGCTACTTCGCGTTTCGAACCTGGCATATTTTCTTCGTCACGGCGGTAAGCGCAAATCACGCTCGCAGCGCCTTGGCGGATCGAAGTGCGGTTGCAATCCATAGCGGTATCGCCGCCGCCGAGCACGACAACGCGCTTGCCAGTCATCGATACAAACGCTTCATCACCCAGCGTGCCCATGCTATTACGCACGTTGTTGATCAAGAATGGCAGCGCTTCCATCACGCCTGGCAAATCTTCACCGGTAATGCCGCCCTTCATATATTTGTACGCGCCCATACCCATAAATACCGCATCGTAGTCAGCAAGCAAGGTTTCAATGCTCACGTCCTTACCGATTTCAGTATTCAGGCGGAATTCAACGCCCATGTCTTCCATGATTTTACGACGCGTAGCAATCACGTCTTTTTCCAGTTTGAATTCTGGAATCCCGAAGGTCAGCAAGCCGCCGATTTCTTCGTAACGATCAAAGACAATCGGCGTAACACCATTGCGTACCAACACATCAGCACAACCCAGACCCGCTGGGCCAGCACCGATAATCGCGACTTTCTTGCCGGTTTGAATCACGCCAGACATATCTGGACGCCAACCGGCTTTGAAGGCTTCGTCGGTAATGTATTTTTCCACCGAACCAATCGACACCGCACCGGCATCGACTTGCTGCAATGTACACGCGCCTTCGCACAAGCGATCTTGTGGGCAAACGCGGCCACAGATTTCTGGTAATGAATTGGTTTTGTGGCTGAGTTCAGCCGCTTCAAACAGCTTGCCTTCGTCGACCAATTGCAACCATTGCGGGATATGGTTATGCACTGGGCATTCCCATGAGCAATACGGATTACCACAGGACAAGCAGCGACCCGCTTGCTCGCCCGAGCTGGTTTTATCTAACGGCGTGTAGATTTCTTTAAATACAAATTTACGCTTTTCAACCGCGACTTTATCGCCAGGGTTGCGCGCGATATTCAGAAACTGAAATACGTCTGACATTGGGGTATTCCTCGGTGAGGATTGAGAGTAAAGGGCTACAGGGCAATACCCACAAGCAACCTAACATCTCTTCCTAAACTCTTACCGTGCAAGGAGGGGCGGGTTGTTACACCTCACGCCTCCCCCCTCACACCTCATTTCATTCAATCTTTCAACAAAGCATCCAATTTGGCGACTTTTGGTTTCACCAACCAGAAGTAATCCACGGCTTCATCAAAGTTGGCCAACAATTCAGTGCCCTTGCTCGAGCCCGTCAATGCCACATGCGCAGTGATTTTGTCTTTCAAGAACGCACGAATCGCGCCGTAGGCTTCGCCATTGATCAGATTGGTATCAATCAATTCATTGTTGTAGCGATACGCGAATTTTTGCTTAGGATCGTAAACCAGCGCAAAACCACCGGTCATCCCCGCGCCAAAGTTGTAACCCGTTTCACCGAGCACCACCACGCAGCCGCCCGTCATGTATTCACAACCGTGATCGCCAACGCCTTCAATCACCGCTGTCGCACCCGAGTTACGCACCGCGAAACGCTCGCCGGCCATACCCGCAGCAAACAACTCACCACCCGTTGCGCCGTATAGACACGTGTTACCGGCAATCACCGCATCGCTCGAAGCAAATTCACTACCCACGGGTGGATAGATAATCACTTGGCCGCCATTCATGCCTTTGCCGACGTAGTCATTGGCGTCACCCGCCAATTCCAGCGTCAAACCTTTGGCATTCCATACGCCGAAGGATTGACCCGCTGAACCGTGCAATTTCAAGTGCAAAGTGCCATCTGGCAAGCCCGCAGCGCCGTGCGCTTTGGCGATTTCGCCCGACAAACGCGCACCGATTGAACGATGAATATTACGCACATTGTATTCAAAACGTTGTGACGTTTTCGCTTTAATGCCAGCGAGTGCGTCTTTGACCATTTCTTCGGCCAATTCACCCTTGTCGAAACTTGGGTTACGCGCTTCCACGCAGAAACGGGCTTCTGAATCTGGCGTTGTACCTTGGCTCAGCAATGCGCCAAGTGCGAGTTTTTGCTGTTTCTCAGTCGCGCCTTCAATCAAGCCGAGCATTTCAGTGCGGCCGATCAATTCTTCAAACGTGCGCACACCGAGTGCCGCCATCAATTCACGCGTTTCTTGCGCAATGAAAGTGAAGTAATTCACGACCATTTCTGGCAAGCCGATAAAGAACTTGCTACGCAATTTGATTTCTTGCGTCGCCACGCCCGTCGCGCAGTTATTCAAGTGGCAAATCCGTAGGAATTTGCAACCCAAAGCGACCATCGGGCCAGTACCAAAACCAAAACTTTCCGCGCCCATGATCGCGGCTTTCACCACGTCCAGACCCGTTTTCAAACCACCATCAGCTTGCACGCGAACACGCCCACGTAAACCGTTCGCACGCAAGACTTGCTGTGCTTCGGTCAAACCGAGTTCAAACGGCGAACCAGCGTATTTGACTGAAGCCAGCGGTGATGCAGCGGTTCCGCCGTCATACCCCGAGATCGTGATCAAATCAGCGTAGGCTTTTGCCACACCCGCCGCAATCGTACCGACGCCCGGCTCGGCAACCAATTTCACTGAAACCAAAGCTTCTGGGTTGACTTGTTTCAAGTCAAAAATCAGCTGCGCCAAATCTTCAATCGAATAAATATCGTGATGCGGTGGCGGTGAAATCAAACTAATGCCCGGCTTGCTGTGACGCAATTTCGCGATCAGCGGCGATACTTTATCGCCCGGCAATTGGCCGCCTTCACCCGGTTTTGCACCTTGTGCCACTTTAATTTGCAAGACTTCAGCATTCACCAAGTAGTGCGGCGTTACACCAAAACGACCTGATGCCACTTGCTTGATTTTCGACATTTTCGGCGTGCCGTAACGCGCTTCGTCTTCGCCACCCTCACCCGAGTTCGAGCGAGCGCCAAGGCGATGCATGCCTTCTGCCAACGCTTCATGCGCTTCTGGGCTGAGTGCACCAAGCGACATACCGGCTGAGTCAAAACGTTTAACGATTTTTTCTAGCGGCTCCACTTCGTCGATTGAAATCGATTTTGCTGGATCAATTTGCAAAGCCATCAAATCGCGTAACATCGCAACTGGGCGTTTGTTCACTAGCTCTGCGTATTTGCCGTAGGCTTTGTAATCGCCGTTTTGCACGGCCTTTTGCAGCGCCATCACCACGTCTGGATTGTAAGCGTGGTATTCCTCGCCAAACACGTATTTCAGCAAACCGCCTTGCGCCAATGGACGCATTGGGTTGAACGCAAACTTATTCAGTTTGAGCTGATCCGCTTCAAAATCAGCGAAGTTCGCACCAGAAATCCGCGATACGGTGCCAGTTAGGCACAAATCGATGACTTCTTCGCCGATACCGACGCCTTCAAACAATTGCGAACCGCGATACGACGCCACTGTTGAGATACCCATTTTCGACAAGATTTTCATCAAGCCTTTATTGATACCCTTGCGGAAGTTATTCGCCGCTTTTTCGAGCGTGCCATCAACTTGGCCAATCTCAACCAATTCTTTGATCGTTTGGTAGGCCAAGTACGGAACAATCGCCGTGGCGCCGTAGCCGATCAAACAAGCGAAATGATGCGGATCACGTGTAGTTGCAGTTTCAACAATGATATTAGTTTGGCAACGCAAGCCTGCGTTAATCAGGCCGTGATGCACCGCGCCGACCGCGAACAAAGCTGGAATCGGCAAGCGACCTTTGGCGATGTTTTTGTCCGACAACACGATAATCACTGTGCCGTCGTTACGCACGCTAGCGAGTACATCAGCTTGCAGCTTTTCAATCGCCGCTTGCAGGCTTGTGCCTTCAAACGCTAAATCGAAATGCGTTGCTTTGAAATCAGGGTCAGTTTGGCTGATCAATACGGCGAATTTGTCGGTCGACAACACCGGCGAGCTAACTTCCATGCGTTTAGCGTGGCTGGCGTTGTCTTCAAACAGATTACGCTCAGGGCCAAAGCAAGTGTTCAGCGACATCACAATCGCTTCACGAATCGGATCGATCGGTGGGTTTGTTACTTGCGCAAATTGCTGGCGCAGATATTCGTACGGTGAACGCACTTTTTCTGACAACACCGCCATTGGCGTATCGTCGCCCATCGAACCGATGGCTTCTTGGCCATCATTGGCCAATACACGCAAGATTTGATCGCGTTCTTCGAACGTCAATTGGAATTGCTTTTGGTAGGTCAGCAAGGTCGCTTTGTCCATCTCTTCGAGTGGACTATTGTCAGCGGCCATTTCCAAATGATTGGCGTTTTCTTTCAGCCAAGCGCGGTACGGTTGCGCCTGTTTGAGCTTGTTATCAATCGTTTCAGATTCGATAAATTCGCCGGTTTTAAAATCAACCGCAACGATTTGACCTGGCTTCACGCGGCCTTTTTTGACCACTTCGGTCGGCGCATAGCCCCACACGCCGATTTCCGACGCGATGGTGATATGACGATCTTTGGTGATGACATAACGCGCTGGGCGCAAGCCGTTACGGTCGAGCGCACAACCAGCGTAATCGCCAGCCGCCCAAACGATACCCGCCGGGCCATCCCATGGTTCCATATGCAGGGAGTTGTACTCGTAGAACGCGCGTAAATCGCGATCATTGGTATCGACGTTTTGCCAAGCCGGTGGCACCATCAAACGGAAAGCGCGGAAGACATCGACGCCGCCAAGCACCAAGCTTTCCAACATATTGTCCATACTCATCGAGTCTGAACCGTTGGTTTGCACGATGGGACGAATCGCATCCATATCTAGCTCTGGGCTATTCATGATCGCTTCGCGAGCACGCGCCCAAGCGCGGTTACCCGTCAGCGTGTTGATTTCACCGTTGTGCGCGAGGAAGCGGAAAGGCTGCGCCAATTTCCATTGTGGCCAGGTATTGGTCGAGAAACGTTGGTGATACACCGCCATACTCGAAGCAAAACGCTCGTCTTTTAAGTCGAGGTAGAATACCGGCAGATTGTCTGGCGTAACCAAACCCTTATACGACATGACGTAGGGGTTGAGTGTAGGTATATAGAAGGAAGCATCGCCCGTATTGGCCTTCTCGGCAATACGTCGTGCTTGATATAATTTACGTGCAAACTCAAGCTCAGATAAAGTCTCTGGCGAATTCACAAAAATTTGTTGGATCGTTGGCAATGAACGCATCGCGGCAGCGCCCAGAGCATCCAGATTCACGGGTACATCGCGCACGCCCGCAACAACCAGACCTTGGCTCTCAATCGCGGCAACGAGATTCGCAATCGATTTGGCCGACTCTGCCTTATCCAGGTTTGAGAACACCAAGCCCGCAGTAAATTGCGTCGCCAAGGTGTAGCCATTATCCACCGCTACCGCGCGCAAAAAGTCTTTTGGCAAGCGGAATAGCAAACCACAGCCGTCGCCCGATTTACCATCGGCAGCCACAGCACCACGGTGTGTCAAACAGGCCAGCGAATTGATTGCGGTTGATACCAGCCAATGGCTTGGTTTATCGTCCATTTGTGCAATCAAACCGAAGCCGCAGCTATCTTGCTCGAACTGCGGGCGGTATAACGTGCCCTTCAACCAGCTTTGTCTATCCATCACAGCGGCACCCTTACAAAAGCTCAAGAATCAGTGAAATACATGCCGCTAGGGATTGACCCTAGTCAAGCAAAGGGGCTTGATTCTAGCGATAAAGGGTGTTAAACGCAACCAAAATGGACAATCGGGAGAATCCCTAGGGTCGGATGAACGTGAATATTTACGCTCATCCGTTTTGCTTAATTCGATAGTCAGCTAGCGCAAAACAAAGTCGAATACTTGATTACGCAAGCTGCTTAAAACGAGTGCGGAATTAACGGCGTTTCGACAACTCACTGCGCTCAATCGCAATCGCAATAATGTAATGCGTCAAATCACGGTCGTGACCGATTTTCTCGATGCAGGCCGCGCGTAGACGATCAATCAAGTATTTTTCTGGCGAATCAATCATCCGCGTAAAGCGGTTGTATTTGAATTGCGAATCGCCAACGATTTCTTCCAAAATATCCAAACGCTCAGGCTGGTTATTGCGCAGGCGGTACATCTTGCCTTTAGCCAATACTTTACGATCGTGGTTCGGACGTAAAATTACGTGCCAATTGCTAGGTTCGTTTTGTACTTCTTCCATTTTGCCTCATCCCTACGTGATCGCTTAAAACCAGCAAGCTCTCGCCCACTGCCAAGCGGATAAATATCAGCACTCGGCGAATTGCCAACCATGCGATATTGAATCTCTCGATTATACGATCAATTGAACATTCATATTCAAATCCATGCTGCACGGCATTCTTCCCCACCTTGTCACTGCGCACCACAATTTGATTACGTCATTAGACAGCCTGCTTAGCGCTCCGTATCATAGCGCTTGGTTGGTCGCACCTGCCGCTTGCCCCATAAATGGGAAGGTGAAGCGACTGCAATACTCATACTCTGAATCCTTGTCTTTCGAGCGTTTCAGCAATGCAAGCACTGATCATCGACGCTCAATACCACAAGGATCTACGATGCGTAGCTATCTCGACGCCAAACTCATGGCCAAAACTTTGCGCGAAGCCCTCGCGCAAAAACAAATCCCACTCAGCCACAGCGAAACACTGGAAATCGTCGCGCAGCAATTTGGCTTTGCCGATTGGAATATTTTAGTCGCCAAAATCAATCCATCCGGCGCCATCGACTCAAATCTGCCAGACGGCTGGAAAATATGGGGCAACGCCGCTCAATGTTACGACATGGGAATTGATCCAACATTGCTGCGAAACGGCCAAAAATCAGCGGTAATTCATCGCAACACAGAACCGTTCCCGAGCAATAACGTTCGTCCCCCATTTGGCACTTTGATGCAAACTTTTAAAGCCGATGATTGGCGCAATAAAAAATTAGAATTGACTGCTGAACTCAAAGCTCAAGCCGCCGATTCCGTACAAATGTGGGTACGTATCGATGGGCCGATTGGCCTACTGCAGTTCGATAACATGGATTATCGCGCAGTGAAAGGCACACAAGACTGGACATCGGCACGCATCGTTGTGCCGATATCCAATGAAGCCGTTACGATCAACTTTGGTTTCTTTGTTAGTGGCGAAGGAACGGGTTGGGCGAGTGGCTTTAAGATCAACGAAGTCAATGCCAACGAGCCAGAAACGACGGGTATGGGTTATGAAGGCATTTTAAGTAGCCCGAAAAATCTCGACTTCGCTATGTAATTCGTAGTACGCAAGAAAAAAGCCAGCGCAAGCTGGCTTTTTCATCACTCGGATTCAAAATTTCTACCTGTTATTATTATAATTAATAGCTTGAAACTTTCACCGCAATCGCCCGCCGAGACTCAAGGCAATTCAACTTCATAGCGCTCTGCCAATTCGCGTAATTGGCCTGTTTTTTTCAAGCGCTGCATTTCTTGCTCAAAAAAAGCTGCCGCTTCGATAATTTCTGGTTTGGTTTTGGCAAAGCCAATTGTCAGCGGCAAGCTTGCAATCGCTGGTTCGCGCCAGATCACTTGCTGCGACCATTTTGCGGCGGCAGGTAGCGTTCGCAATAGATATTGCGCCACTGCACGCTCAACAACAATCCGATCAATTCGCCCAGCCGACAGCTTTTTTAAGTTAGTTTGATCGTCGTTCACTTCCTCAAAAATCACGCCTGCCTCTTTCAAGCTCGTCGGATAACCATAAGCCCGCACCGTGCCGACTATTTTGCCGCGCAGTTGGCTCAAATCGACGCTGGGCAGCGGCTCAGTAGAGCGAGTATAAAAACCCAATTTGCTCATGAAAATCGGTCGCGAAGCACTTAATTGCAGACCGACATAATCTGCTGGCCACATCAAAATTGCGCCGTCCACCCTACCCGAATTCACTTCAGAAAGCGCTCTAGCCCACGGCAAAAAGACAATTTTAACTTGATATTTTTTACCCAAGGTCTGCTGAATCAATTCGGCCATTGCTCCGGCATTCGGCGTCGCAGCTGAGGCATACGGCGGATACTCGGGAGAAACTAAGCGAATCGTGCTAGCCCAACCCATAGCACTACAGACCGCGAATAAAAAGCCGAGCCAAAATCGCATTGCTACGCCGCCATAGAATCTTTGAAAATCCAGTATATACAATTGCCTCTACCCTGCCGCTGATCCTTGCCGGCAACTCGCGAAATCGCCACGACTTGCACACAAGCGTAATACTTAGCTCTTCAGCAATAAAAAAGCCAGCTTGCGCCGGCTTTTTTGCGATGTATACGAATGTAAGTCATATAAAAATTAACTTACCAAGCTATACCCATTAGCGAGGTAATACAGAAGCGCCCATCAAATATTGATCGACTTCGCGTGCAGCTTGGCGGCCTTCGCGGATTGCCCATACGACTAGCGATTGACCACGGCGAACGTCGCCGGCGGCAAAGACTTTGGCGACGCTGGTTTGGTAGCAACCTTTGCCGTCGGTTGTCGCTTTGGCATTGCCACGTGCGTCTTTTTCGACTGCAAACGCGTCGAGCAAACTGGCCACTGGATTGGTAAAGCCCATCGCCAAGAACACCAAATCGGCTTTCAGCTCAAATTCGCTGCCAGCGATTGGCGTTGGCTTGCCGTCTTTCCATTCCAAACGAACCAATTTCACCGCTTTCAGCACGCCATTTTCGCCGACAAATGCTTGCGTTTGCACCGCGAAATCGCGCTCAACGCCTTCTTCATGGCTACTTGATGTGCGCATTTTGACTGGCCAATACGGCCACACGATGGATTTGTTTTCTTGCTCTGGCGGTTGCGGCATCAATTCAAGCTGCGTCACACTCACCGCGCCGTGGCGATTACTCGTTCCCACGCAGTCAGAACCGGTATCGCCACCACCAATCACCACGACGTGTTTACCCGCCGCGCTGATTGGATTGGCTGCACCGCCGCCAACTTGTTTGTTTTGCGCGATCAACAATTCCAGCGCGTAATGCACGCCTTTGAGCTCACGACCCGCCACGGGTAAATCGCGTGGCACTTCAGCGCCACCCGCCAAAATCACCGCATCAAACTCAGCATCGAGTTGCGCAGGGGTAATGACAGTTTTGCCATCGCAAACGATACCAGCAGGTATGTCACTAGAACCAACCACTGAATTTAGCTTGAATTCAATACCCTCAGCTTTGAGTTGCGCAACACGGCGATCGATCACGTCTTGGCCGAGTTTGAAATCAGGAATGCCATAACGCAGCAAGCCACCAACGGCATCGTTTTTCTCAAACACCGTCACCACATGACCGACGCGAGCGAGTTGCTGCGCCGCCGCCAAACCCGCAGGGCCAGAACCAACAATCGCAACTTTCTTACCCGTTTTCACGGCCGAAATTTGTGGCGCAACCCAGCCGTTTTCCCAACCTTTGTCAATAATCGCGCGCTCAATTGATTTGATGCCAACTGGATCGTCATTGATGCCGAGCGTACAGGCCGCTTCGCACGGCGCTGGGCAAATTCGACCAGTGAACTCAGGGAAGTTATTGGTCGAATGCAGGACATTTAAAGCCGATTCCCAATCTTGCTGGTACACCAGATCGTTAAAATCAGGAATCACGTTGTTAACTGGGCAGCCGTTATTGCAAAACGGAATGCCGCAATCCATACAACGCGCGCCTTGCAACTTCGCTTTGTCGTCGCTCAGCGCAGGCACAAACTCGCGATAATGCGTGATGCGCTGCGCGACCGGCTCGTAACTGTCTTTAACGCGGTCGATTTCTAAAAAACCGGTTGGCTTACCCATTATGCAATCTCCTTCTGCGCAACAACTGCTTTCGCTGCTGCCATTTCCTTCATTTCAGTCAATGCACGGCGATATTCGTTCGGGAACACTTTGACGAACGCGGCGCGGCTGGTGACCCAGTTAGCCAAAATCTCTGCAGCACGTTGGCTTCCGCTTAAGTCAGCATGTTTGGTAATCAAGGCTTTAAGCTGAACTTCATCGGCCACGCCATTGTGGAACGGTTGCTCTTGCGCATCAGACGCCACAACTTGTTCCAGCGCGACTTGCGCCATATTGCAACGACCCGCAAATACGCCGTCTGGATCGTAAACATAAGCAATCCCGCCCGACATACCCGCTGCAAAGTTGCGACCCGTTGCGCCCAATACCACCACCGTGCCGCCGGTCATGTATTCGCAACCATGATCGCCCAAGCCTTCAACCACCGCTGTTGCGCCCGAATTGCGCACCGCAAAACGCTCGCCGCCAACACCGGCAAAGAACGCTTCACCGGCAATCGCGCCAAACAACACGGTATTGCCGACGATAATGTTTTCCCAAGTTTTGCCGGTAAATGCAGCATTGGGGCGAATCACAATCCGACCGCCCGACAAGCCTTTACCGACGTAATCATTGCCTTCACCGCTCAAAGTGATGGTGATACCGCGTGCCAAGAAGGCGGCAAAACTTTGCCCCGCCGTGCCATTGAGCGCCACTTGCAGCGTGTCTTCTGGCAAACCCGCATGGCCATAACGGCGCGCCACTTCACCCGACAACATCGCACCGACAGTGCGGTTGATGTTTTTCACTGCGAGGCTAATTTTCGTCACTTCACCACGCTCAAGCGCTGGCGCAGCTTGGGCGATCAATTCATTGTCGAGTGCTTTATTCAGGCCATGATCTTGCGTTTCAACGTGCAAACGTGCGACTTCGGCTGGCGCTTTCACTTGGTGGAATACCTTACTGAAATCGAGACCTTGGGTTTTCCAATGTGCCAAACCCGCTTGTTTATCCAACAAATCAGAACGACCAATCAATTCATCAATCGTGCGAACGCCCATTTCCGCCATGATTTGACGCGCTTCTTCGGCGACGAAGAAGAAGTAATTCACCACATGCTCAGGCTGGCCGGAGAAGCGTTGACGCAAAACAGGATCTTGCGTCGCCACGCCAACTGGGCAGGTATTCAGATGGCATTTGCGCATCATGATGCAGCCTTCAACCACCAGCGGCGCGGTCGCGAAACCGAATTCATCCGCGCCGAGTAGCGCACCGATGACGACATCGCGGCCAGTTTTCATTTGCCCGTCGACTTGCACCCGAACTCGGCCACGCAGTTTGTTCAGCACCAGCGTTTGCTGGGTTTCAGCGAGTCCCAATTCCCACGGACCGCCAGCGTGTTTGATCGACGATTGTGGCGAAGCGCCCGTACCGCCGTCATGCCCCGCAATCACCAAATGATCGGCTTTGGCTTTAGTGACACCCGCAGCGACCGTACCCACGCCGACTTCAGCGACCAACTTCACCGAAATCGATGCGACTGGATTAACGTTTTTCAAGTCGTGAATCAACTGCGCCAAGTCTTCAATCGAATAAATATCGTGATGCGGTGGCGGAGAAATCAGGCCCACGCCCGGCACGGAATGCCGCAATTTACCGATGTATTCTGAAACCTTGTGGCCTGGCAACTGACCGCCTTCACCCGGTTTCGCGCCTTGCGCCATTTTGATCTGGATTTGATCGGCATTCACAAGGTATTCCGTCGTCACACCAAAGCGGCCCGAGGCGACTTGCTTAATGGCTGAGCGCAGGCTATCGCCTTCTTTGAATGTATAGTCACGCTCAATCCGGCTCTTGCCGATGACTTCCGACAGCGTTTGACCCGCTTTTAGAACTGCAAATCGTGCCGCGTCTTCACCACCTTCACCGGTATTGGATTTGCCGCCGATGCGGTTCATCGCAATGGCCAGCGCGGTATGCGCTTCGGTCGAAATCGAACCAAGCGACATTGCCCCTGTGGCAAAGCGTTTGACGATTTCGGCTGCCGATTCAACTTCGTCCAAAGGCACTGGCGCGCCAGCGGGTTTAATCTCAAACAGACCACGTAGCGTGAGATGGCGTTTGCTTTGATCGTTGATCAGCGCGGCGTATTCTTTGTACGTCGAAAACGAATTGCTGCGCGTGGCGTGCTGCAATTTGGCGATCGAATCTGGCGTCCACAAATGATCTTCACCGCGAATCCGGAAGGCATATTCACCACCCGCATCGAGCTGATTCGCTAATACAGGATCAGCCCCAAATGCAGCGGTATGCAGCCGCACCGCTTCTTCAGCAACGTCAAACAGGCCGATACCCTCGATATTGCTCGCCGTACCGGTGAAGTATTTTTTCACCAAAGATTTTTGCAAACCAATCGCTTCAAAAATCTGCGCGCCGGTGTACGACATATACGTCGAGATGCCCATTTTCGACATCACTTTCATCAAGCCTTTACCAACGGCTTTGATGAAGTTTTTCTGATATTTCGCCGCGAGCTCAGAATCGCCGTTGGCAAAGCTCGCCACCGTCGCTAGCGTCAAGTACGGGTAAACCGCTTCCGCGCCGTAACCGCCAAGCAAAGCAATATGATGCGTTTCACGCGCCGAACCGGTTTCCACCACCAAACCGGTGCTGGTACGAAGGCCGCGTTTGACCAAATGCTGATGCACCGCCGACGTTGCCAATAGCGCAGGGATCGCAACAAACTCAGCGTCCATCTGGCGATCAGAAACAATCAGAATATTCGCGCCCGATTTCACGGCGTCTTCAGCTTCTGCAACGAGTGACGCCAAACGCGCTTCAACGCCTTCTTTACCCCAAGCAACGGGGTAGCAAATATTGAGTTCGTGTGAATAAAATTTGCCGCCTGTGTATTGGCCGATATTGCGAATTTTTTCAAATTGCGCTGTCGACAGTACCGGCTGAGTCACTTCCAAACGAATCGGCGGATTGATGTCGGTCGTACCGAGCAGATTCGGTTTCGGGCCGATGAACGATACCAAAGACATCACCATTTCTTCGCGAATCGGATCGATTGGTGGGTTGGTCACTTGCGCGAACAATTGCTTGAAGTAGTGATACAGCGGTTTATTTTTTTGCGACAGCACGGTCAACGCAGCGTCATTACCCATCGAGCCAGTCGCTTCTTCGCCATTTTTGGCCATTGGCTCCAAAATGAACTTGATGTCTTCTTGCGTGTAGCCAAAGGCTTGTTGCGCGTCGAGCAAACTACCTTGCGGCAACACAGCCGCATCGTTTTCAGATTCAATATCATCGAGTTTGACGCGAATTTTCTCAATCCATTCGCGATACGGTTTGGCGTTCGCGAGACTATCTTTGATTTCTTTGTCGTCGATAATGCGGCCTTGTTCCAAGTCGATCAGGAACATCTTGCCCGGCTGCAAACGCCATTTTTTATTGATGCGTTCATCGGCAATCGGCAATACGCCTGATTCTGAAGCCATCACCACCAAATCATCGTTGGTGACTAAATAACGCGCTGGGCGCAGGCCGTTACGGTCGAGCGTCGCGCCGATTTGGCGGCCGTCGGTAAACGCGACTGCGGCAGGGCCATCCCATGGTTCCATCATCGCCGCGTGATATTCGTAGAAGGCACGGCGATTTTCGTCCATCTCATCGTTGCGTTCCCACGCTTCAGGAATCATCATCATCATCGCTTGCGACAGCGAATATCCGCCCATCACCAAGAGTTCAAGCGCGTTATCAAACGACGCCGAATCCGATTGCCCCGGATAAATCAGCGGCCAGATTTTGTCGATGTCTTTACCCAGCACCGGCGAGCTGATGGCTTTCTCGCGGGCACGAATCCAATTCACATTGCCACGCAAAGTGTTGATTTCGCCGTTATGCGCGATATAGCGGAACGGATGAGCCAAATCCCAAGTGGGGAAGGTATTGGTCGAGAAGCGTTGATGAACAAGGGCTAGCGCCGAGATACAGGCGGGATCTTGCAAATCAAGGTAATACTCGCCGACTTGATCGGCCAAGAGCAAACCTTTGTAGTTCACGGTACGTGCCGAGCAAGATGGAATGTAATACTCGCCGCCGTATTTCAATTTCAAAGCGCGAATCGCGTGTGACGCGCGTTTGCGGATGATATAGAGCTTGCGCTCAAGCGCGTCGGTCACCAGCACATCGTTGCCACGACCAATAAAGAGTTGGCGAATGACAGGCTCGGTGGCTTTAATCAGTGGCGACATCGGCATATCGTGGTTAACGGGAACATCACGCCAACCCAAAACGACTTGTTTTTCGGCGCGAACCGCACGCTCGATTTCTTCTTCACAGGCAGCGCGGGCGGCTGGCTCTTGCGGCAAGAAACACATCGCCACGCCATAATCACCCATTGGCGGCAATACAATACCTAGCTCAAGTATTGCCTTACGGAACAATGAATCTGGGATCTGGATCAAGATACCCGCACCATCTCCCGCTAAAGCATCAGCACCCACAGCACCGCGATGATCGATATTTTTCAGAATGAGCAAGCCTTGCTCGATAATATGATGGCTTTTCTGGCCTTTGATATGCGCCACAAAGCCCACGCCACAGGCGTCGTGCTCATTGGCGGGATCGTACATCCCCTGCATTTCTTGCATCGTCTATCCCTCGCTCAATTCACCCAATATATTCTTTGCTAGTTTGCCAGATTTACGTGAAAACCCGTACAAAATTGCATAGAACCTTAATTTATATCAGGTGACGGTTCACGTAGCACAATGCATTGCGAGCAAAGCCGCAGATTTGCTTGCGCATTGCAGCGCCGCCCTGCTCCATATCGAAACAAACTCCCGCCAAAACCTCCTTCCGATTGCCAACTCATACTAACAGTGTCTCATTTACCCAATTGGCATACACCCTACTAGTGACTTCCTACGTCAGCTAGATCAACATTAGAAAATACTAATTAAATTTCAGGCTGTCAGATTGCCTACAAAAGCCGAAAAGTTCAGGCTATAACGATTCAGTAGTCCACCCAAGCCACCTATAGAAGAGCATGCCATCGTGAACGCCCCCCTCATTCGCTCGATCACCATCGCGATCATCAATCTTGTACTACTGTCCGTACTGGCAACCACGTGGTGGCATGGCCTAATCGCTGGCATGGTGATCTTACTGGCACTGATTTGGGCATCCCCCAAAGAACCGGACGCTGCCATGGTTTTACCTGCCGAAACCATTGCCGCGCCAGTGCATGCCGAACTCTCACCTTTTATGGTTGAACTACTCCCGCTCTGGCTCAAAAATCTCTCGCTGGCTCGCACGCAAAGCCAAACCGCCATCGACACTTTGGCAGCACGCTTTTTTGGTATTAATAAGCAGCTAAATGCCACCGTTCAACTCGCCTCGGGCAGTAGTGGCGGGCATGTTCTTACGATTATTCAAAATGCTGAGCACGATCTAGGCGGCATTGTGACGGCACTTGAACAAGTACTCAGCGCGCGTGAAACACTATTAAATGAAATCGAAGGTTTGGGGCAATTTAATGCCGAGCTCAAACGCATGGCGACTTCTGTTGCCGAAATCGCCACGCAAACTAATTTACTCGCGCTCAATGCCGCCATTGAAGCGGCACGCGCTGGTGAAGCTGGGCGTGGTTTTGCCGTAGTCGCCGATGAAGTCCGCAAGCTCTCCACTCAATCAGGTGAAACCGGCAAGCACATTAGTAGCAAAGTAGAGTCCATCAACACCACGATCCAAAGCGCACTGACTTCAGCGCAATCGCTCTCAAAAGGCGAAGCGCAAATGATAGGTGATTCGAAAGCGGTGATTGGCGGTGTCATTAGTCAATTCCACCAAGTTGCGATTGAGCTAGGTAATACAGTCGAGCAACTCACCGCAGAAAGCCGCGCCGTGGAGCACGAAGTACAAGACGTCCTCATTCAATTGCAATTTCAGGATCGCGTTAGCCAGATCATGGATCACGTTGAACGCGATATGAGCAAACTCTCCGGCATCTTAGCCAGCCAGCAAATTTTGCCTGATCGGCAACTTTGGCTTAATGAATTACAAAAATCCTACACCACCAATGAGCAACGCCAAGTCCATGGCGGCAAAGCGGCATCTGCTGCGACCACATCCATCGACTTTTTCTAATCACGCAAATTTAGAGGGAACAGCAATATGGCAAAGACTATTCTTATCGTGGATGACTCATTCAGCATGCGCCAAACCGTTGGCATCGCTTTAAAAAGCGCGGGTTATGACGTGGTCGAAGCATGTGATGGCAAAGATGCACTCACCAAGCTCGACGGTCGCAAATACAACCTGATTATTTCCGACGTCAATATGCCCAATATGGATGGCATCAGCTTTGTGAAAGCCGCCAAATTGCTACCAAACTATAAATTCACGCCCATTATCATGCTGACCACCGAAGGAGACGACAGCAAAAAGCAAGAAGGCAAAGCCGCTGGTGTACGAGCATGGGTACTCAAACCTTTTCAGCCGCCCGCTTTGCTCGATGCAATTTCTAAATTAATCATGGCATAAAAAACCAGCAATTAGACATAGGTATTGCCATTAGGTCATTAATCCTAAAAGCCTTCATTAATATACCCATGAATTAATTGTTGATAGATAGGTACAATTTAGCACAGCGCAGATTTTCAAGTGTACAGGAGCGGCAATGAGTACCTCGCAAGCGCATACAGTAGTTCACGCGGACAGTAGCCTGACTATTTTTGAAGCGGCGGAGCAAAAAACCGCGCTCCTTAGTACTTTATCGACGGCCATCGATACCTTAGAAATTAACCTTTCGGCAATCGACGAAATCGATAGCGCGGGAATTCAACTTTTGCTGTTTCTCAAGCAGGAAGCCACGCGGCAACAGAAAATCATGCAATACAGCCATCACAGTCCCAGCGTGCTCAATGCGATTGAATTACTCAATTTAGCGGCGCAACTGGGTGATCCACTCTTGATGCCAAGAGGAGAAAAAGTATGAATCTCGATGCTGCCCGCCATGCGCTGGTTGAAGAAGCAAGGGAACTCCTCGTCGCGATGGAAGACGCGCTGCTGCAAATTGAAGCCGGTAGCGGCGGCCCCGATGGCATTAACGCTATTTTTCGCGCAGCACACACGATCAAAGGTTCAGCCGGATTATTCGCCTTCGATAATGTAGTGAGCTTCACGCACATTGTTGAAAGCGTGTTGGATCGCGTTCGTAATGGCAAGCTCGCCATTGATGAAGCCATGCTCTCGCTACTCCTCAAATCGGGTGACTATATTGCGTCGTTGATTGATGCCATTGAGCGCAGCACCGAGCAAGAAGAACCCAACCCAGCACTGCGACTTCAACTTGAAACCGAGCTAAAAAGTTATTTGGATTTGCCCGCTGAAGTCACCACCGCGCTCGAAACCAGCAAGGCAGCAGATCAAGCGCCACGCGTAGAAGTCGATGAGGGCGAGCGTGTTGATAATGACAATTGGCATATTTCGCTGCGCTTTAATGAAGACGTGCTACGCCAAGGCTTAGATCCACTGTCGTTTATTCGTTATCTGTGTACGCTAGGACGAATCGTCCATCTGCATACCTTGATCGATACCTTGCCTGATGCCGAGCATTTCGATGCAGAAAGCAGCTATCTGGGTTATGAAATTGATTTTGAATCGACCGCCGATCGCAATAGCATCGAAGGCGTATTTGAATTTGTTCGCGAAGAAAGCCAAATCCGCATTTTGCCGCCGCACAGCAAAATTGACGAATACCTGCAATTAATCGAGGGACTCACCGAGCCCGCTGGCCGTTTAGGTGAAATTTTGGTCAATGGCGGCGCACTCACCGAAAGCGAGCTAGAACGTCTACTTAATCAGCAGCAAGGTCAAGAGCCGCCCCCTCCTTTGGGCACAATGCTGGTGAATCAGCAAGTCGTTCCAGTGAATGTGGTTTCTGCGGCGCTGAGTAAACAAAAACAAAGCGAAGAAAAACGCAGTCACGAGCAAAAATTTATCAAAGTCGAAGTCGGCAAACTCGACCAACTGATTGATCTAGTCGGTGAACTCGTCATTGCTGGCGCAGGTGCCAATTTGGTCGCCAAACAAAAATCAGTCACCGCGTTTGAAGAAGCAGCGCAATCGGTGTCGGTTTTGGTCGAGCAAATTCGCGATGCGGCGCTCACATTGCGTATGGTGCCGATTGGTGAAGTTTTTCAGCGCTTCCCACGCGTCGTTCGCGAAGTGGCGCGGGATTTAGAAAAAGAGATCGATCTCGTTATCACGGGTGCCGATACCGAACTCGACAAATCGATGGTCGAAAAATTATCCGATCCGCTGATGCACATTGTTCGCAATGCAATGGATCACGGCCTTGAATCGACAGCAGATCGGATTGCCGCAGGCAAACCCGCTTGCGGCGTAATGCGACTAAATGCCTTTCATGACTCAGGCAGCATTGTCATTGAAGTCTCTGACGATGGGCGCGGCCTGAATAAAGAGCGGATTTTAGCCAAAGCGCTTGAACGCGGCCTGATTCAAGCCGACCATAATTTATCTGACAGCGATATTTATCGACTGATTTTTGAAGCCGGATTTTCCACCGCAGAAAAAGTAACCAACCTCTCTGGTCGAGGCGTTGGGATGGATGTGGTGCGAAAAAACATCGAAGCGCTACGCGGCGAAGTCGAGGTCATCAGCAGCCCAGGTCACGGTGCAACCATCAAAATTCGCTTACCACTGACATTAGCGATCATTGATGGCTTTCAAGTCATGGTCAATGGCGCGGTGTATGTGATACCACTCGAACTCGTTATTGAATGCGTCGACTTAGTTGGACAAGACTATCAACACAACATCATCAAATTACGTGGTGAACCGCTGCCCTTTGTGCGCTTGCGCTCACTTTTTGGGCATCCGCCCGCCGCAGCGCAACAAAGAGAAAGCCTCGTCGTCGTGCAATACGGCTCGCAACGCGCCGGTTTGGTGGTCGACCAACTCCTCGGCGAATTCCAAGCCGTCATCAAACCACTGGGCCTTTTGTTCCAACAAATGAAAGGCATCGGCGGCTCAACCATTTTAGGTAATGGGCAGGTTTCATTGATTCTTGACGTTCCTCACCTAGTACAAATGGCAGGACACAAAGATCCACATACGCAACCGCAACCTGTCGCCCGCATTGAATAAAACAAAAGTTCAAACTAATTTGACCTTATATACCCGCAGGAGGGATTTAACATGCAATGGTTCTATAACTTACGTCTCAATACCAAACTCATTAGCACCTTCCTCATCGTTGCCTCGCTGACTTTGGCTTTGGGTGCGTACTCCTACACCCAGATTGGTAAACTGAGCGACATGGTCTCCAGTGTCTTCGCCAATCAATTAGTGCCCATCCGTGATTTGAGCGAAATCAAATCCAACACCATCGAAAACTACCGTCGCCTCTACGTTGCAATTATTCTCAATGATGAAAAAAACCTCGCGGATCAGTTCGCCAAATACGAGGTCACCAAAAATGAAAATAACGAGCTGTTTACCAAATATAAAAACACACTACTCACCCAAGAAGAATCAACCTTAATCGCGACTTACGATCAACAGATTATCACCTATCGCCAAGTTTCTGGTCAGACCTTTGAATTAATCAAGGCCGGAAAAATTGAGGAAGCAACTCAGCACCTTCGTGAAGTAGTTCGCCCTGAATATGAGAAAATCATCGGAATCGTAAATGCCCTGATAAAAATAAACAACGACGTCGCGTCTGCTGCAGATAAAGAAAGTAACGTCATCGTAGAAAACATCAGCAGAACAATGACCATCGCCATGCTGGCAAGCTTTGCTTTAGCCATCTTTATTGGTATCTGGATTACCCGCCTCATCGTCAATCAAATCGGTGGCGAACCCGCTGAAGTCGTTGATACGCTGAAGAAAATTTCAGAAGGCGACCTCACCGTCCAAATTCAATTACGCCCAAATGACAATCACAGCCTCTTATTTAACACGCAGCAAATGGTCAGCAAACTCACCAGCGTGATGAGCGAGGTAAGTGACACCGCCAATGCACTGGCTTCCGCCTCCGAAGAAGTTTCAGCCTCAGCGCAATCATTGAGCCAGAATGCATCTGAGCAAGCTTCTAGTGTTGAGCAAACCAGCGCTGCGGTGGAAGAAATTGCTTCAACCGTCTCACAAAACTCAGACAATGCTCGCGTCACCGATGGCATGGCCAGCAAGTCATCCACTGATGCCGTTGAAGGCGGCGAAGCCGTCAAACAAACTGTCGCGGCGATGCGTCAAATTGCCAAAAAAATCGGCATTGTCGATGATATTGCCTACCAAACCAATCTATTGGCACTGAATGCAGCGATTGAAGCCGCTCGCGCTGGCGAACATGGCAAAGGCTTTGCCGTCGTGGCGGCCGAAGTACGCAAGCTGGCTGAGCGCAGCCAAGTTGCCGCACAGGAAATTTCTGAAGTCGCGAGTAATAGCGTGATGCTCGCAGAGCGAGCCGGAATATTGCTCGATCAAATGGTACCGGCAATCCGCAAAACAGCGGACTTAGTGCAAGAAATCAGCGCCGCATCGCGCGAGCAAACTAGCGGTTTGGATCAAATCAACTCCGCCGTGAGCCAGCTCTCGCATACCACGCAAATGAATGCATCGGCATCAGAGCAACTGTCGTCCACATCCGAAGAAATGAGCGCGCAAGCAATCCAGCTACAGGAAATGATTCGCTTCTTCCGCTTAAGTAATAGCAATAGCAGACGTTCTGTAGCACCACGCCATGCTGCAACGCGTACTGGCCGAGTTTCAATGCTCGACTCAGGCAACGATGCTGTTGATGAAGCTAATTTTTCGCGCTTTTGATTGGGGCTTATGATGGGCAGTTTACTCACGCAAAGCACGACCCGCGCAGCCATTCGCGCCGAAGACCTGCCGCAAGGGCGGCAGTTTTTAACCCTCACTTTGGGTGGTGAAATTTTTGCCATTCCAATCGAAAATATTCGTGAAATTATCGAATTCTCTGGCCTGACCGAAATTCCGCTGATGCCCAATTTTTTACGTGGCGTTATTAATTTGCGCGGTGCGGTCGTGCCAGTCATTGACTTGGCTGCACGCTTTGGCCGCGCCAATACCGAAATTTCGCGCCGCACTTGCATCGTCATTTTAGAAGTCACCCAAGATGAGACCGTTTTAGCACTGGGCATCATGGTTGATGCGGTCAATGAAGTACTCACAATTGAGCCTAGCCAAATTGAACCTGCACCGAATTTCGGCGCACAAATTCGCGCTGATTTTATTGATGGCATGATTAGCTTGGGCGAGCGCTTTGTCATTGCTTTAGACATTCAACGCGTCTTGGCAGTCGATGAAATGTCCGCGCTAATTGGTCTATCTGGCAGCTCGCCCGAGCACGCTGTTGCTCTTGCGCCATGACCTTGAATGCCATGAAGCACAAGCCAGCCAGCATCTTGCCTCGCCCTTTAGAGGCGAGCGATGCCGAAATGGCCTTATTTCAAGGTTTTTTTCAGCAAGCGATTGGCCTGTATTTGAGTGCGAATAAAAAATCGCTACTCACTGGGCGACTCGCCGCGCGAATCAACGAGCTTGAGCTGCCCGATTTGCGCGCCTATCACCAGCTCATCACAACCCCTGGCGAAGAAGCCGAGCAACAAAGGGCGATTGATTTAATCACCACCAATGAAACCTATTTTTTTCGCGAGAGCGGCCATTTCACATTTTTAGCCCAAAAGATTTTACCCGCGCTGGCTCGCCACGCCGATGTGCGGATTTGGTCTGCCGCTAGTTCAACAGGCGAAGAGGCCTATTCGATTGCGATGCTGCTCGATCAGCATCGAAAAACAATGCCTTGGCATATTGAAGCATCGGATATCAGCAGCCGAGTTTTAAGCTATGCCAAACGCGGGCTTTACCCATTGCAACGGGGCGAAAAAATCCCCGACCACTATCTAAAACAGCACTGCCTGCGCGGTAGCGATGCCTATGAAGGACACTTTTTAGTACAGCAACAACTACGAGATCGGGTGCATTTTTCGCAAAAAAACCTGCTCGAATTACCACACAATTTAGGTCTATTTGACGTGATTTTTCTGCGGAATGTACTGATTTATTTTGATCCTCCGACCAAAGTTCAAGTCATACAAAACATCTGCCACCACCTTAAACCGGGCGCTTGGTTGTTTATTGGACACGCAGAATCTCTCAATGGTCTTGATGTTAATTTGAAACTCAAATCATGCGGCCCATCGATCTACCAAATCGGGACTTAAGCACCAAGCGCGTCGTCCTTAATTTAGGCGACCTGTATTTTGGTCAAGGCAATGAAGTCATTGAAACCTTATTGGGATCTTGTGTGGCGGTTACTTTTTGGCATCCGCAAACTCACGTGGGTGGTATGTGCCATTTTTTACTGCCTAGTCGTCGCAATGCAGTCCACCTCTCAAGCAGTGAGCCCAATACACGATATGGGGATGAGGCACTCAAAATGATGCTAAAACACATTAAGCATCTAGGTATGCCAGCTGAACATTATGTAATTCAAGTCTTTGGCGGTGGGCGTATTTTTTCCATCGAATCCACGCAGCAGCCAATAGGCTTTAGCAATACCGAATTTGCAGTGCGATTTTTAAACGAACATAAGCTATGTATTGCCCACAAAGACATTAACGGCAATGGCTACCGCTATATACGCCTCAATTTAAACAGTGGAACGATTGCAATTGAACAAGGTAAAACCCAGCTCAAGCGCGCAGACCTGCCAGCTCAAAGAGGCACGTGATGAGCATTAATGGCAATTTTTATGCAACAACACGGCCTAGCCCTAAAACAGCAAGCCAAGCGATGCCAATGCATTTCGCTTACATCACGCAGATCGCCAAGGTTCAATCATGACTATCAAAGTGCTCATTGTGGATGACTCATCGGTCGTACGGCAGGTGATGCAAGATCTACTCGCCAAATACAAAGACATCGAAGTGATCGGCACTGCACCCGATCCGATTTTCGCGATGGCAAAAATGAAAACGCAATGGCCGGATGTCATTTTGCTCGACATTGAAATGCCCAGAATGGACGGCATTACTTTTTTGAAACAAATTATGAGCACGCGCCCAACGCCAGTAGTGATTTGCTCGACGCTGACTGAGCGCGGCGCCGACATCACCATCGAGGCACTAGCCGCTGGTGCAATCAGTATCATTACCAAGCCCACGCTGGGTCTACGCGATTTTCTGCAAGACAGCTCAAATCAACTTATCTCTGCCATTCGTGAAGCGGGTATGGCCAGAGTAGGCTTGCCTCGCCCCAGCTTTAATAGCAACAACAGCAGCCAAAACAAAAATAATGGCAATAGCCTAACTAACGAGCGGATGAACGCCCCTAAGCTCACCGCCGATGCGATTATGGACGCCCCCGGCAGCGGTCAGCATTTGCCAACCACCGAAAAAATCATCGCACTAGGCACCTCCACCGGCGGTACCCAAGCGCTGGAAGTGGTGCTCACCGCGCTACCAGTCACGTGCCCAGGTATCGTCATCGTGCAGCACATGCCCGAAAAATTCACGCAAAGCTTTGCCAATCGCCTGAACTCGCTCTGCAAAATTGAAGTTTTCGAAGCTAAAAATAACGACCGAATTGTACGCGGACGCGCTTTAATTGCCCCCGGCGGCAAGCACATGCTGGTCAAACGCAGCGGCGCGCAATATCACGTCGAAGTCATCGACGGCCCACTCGTATCACGCCATCGTCCTTCGGTTGACGTGCTGTTTCGCTCAGTCGCCAAAAGCGCAGGTAAGAATGCCATCGGCGTCATCATGACCGGCATGGGCGACGACGGCGCACGTGGCCTCAAAGAAATGTACGACACGGGTGCCGTTACCTACGCACAAGATGAAGCGAGTTGCGTCGTCTTTGGCATGCCCAAAGAGGCCATCTCACTAGGCGGCGTGAATCACATTATTACGCTCGATAAAATTTCACAGGCTATCGATCAATATGGCCGATAAGTTACTTCATCAAATCGACTCCGTTCTTATTGTCGACGATAGCCCGATTCAGCGCAGCTTTGCCGCCGAGCTATGCCAAGAGTTGGGTATTGAACTGATTTATCAGGCCAATAATGGCGTCGAAGCACTCGCTTTGTTAGATTTATTAAAAATGAAGCCGACCATTATGATGATTGATCTCGAAATGCCAGCAATGGACGGCATCGAGCTGATTCAGCAGTTGCAGGAACTGAACTATCAAATCCCGTTGGTGATTGCCTCTAGCCGCGAAGAAAGCCTGATTAGTAGCGTCACCAGCATGACCGCAGCGCTAGGCCAAACCCTATTGGGTGGCTTAAAAAAACCGCTGCATTTAAACCAGTTGGTGCAGATTTTAAATCGCCTAGAGCAACCGAATCACGCGCGGCCAAAAGACAAGCTCTCGCCATTGGTCGAACAGCTCACCGAACAAGACCTACTGCTGGCCATTTCCAACCGCGAAGTCGTTCCTTATTTTCAACCCAAAGTCGACATTAACACCGGCATGCTCAAAGGCGTGGAAGCGCTGGCGCGCTGGATACACCCTGAGCTTGGCATTATTCCGCCCGATTTTTTTATCCCGATGGCCGAGCAATCCGATCAAATCATTCGCTTATTAACACTTGCGATTGCCGAACAATCGATTGCGCAATGCGCAATCTGGAACGAACGCAGCTTGCAAATTAGCTGCGCCATTAACCTCTCGCCCAGATTACTTAGCTCGCTGAGTTTCTTCCAAGAAATCGCCAAACTACCGCCACTGCATCATGTGCCCAACCAGCAAATTATTTGGGAAGTGACCGAAAGCTCGGTCGTGAATAACCTCGGAGCGGCACTCGGCACATTGGCGCGCTTGCGCTTAAAAGGCTTTGGTTTATCGATTGATGATTATGGAACGGGGTTTTCTTCGATGCAGCAACTGGCGCGGATTCCATTTACTGAGCTAAAAATCGATCAATCTTTTGTCAACGGCGCGCACGAAAGAAACAATCTGGCGATTATTTTGCAATCGGCAATTGAAATGGCCAATCGGCTCGGCATGTCGACCGTCGCCGAAGGCATTGAAACATTAGAAGATTGGCGGCTATTGCAGCGGTTTGGCTGCAATATCGGTCAGGGCTATTTTATTGGCCGACCGATGCCTGCAAAAGACTTATTCAATTGGCTAAAAACACATAACCAACGCTTAGCTGAAATTAAAAAATAATCCCTCGAGTCTTCAAACCGCCGAATTGACGCCAAGCCAATTCTTAATCGGCAAGAAGTCACTCAACAAAGCAGCCTCGGGGCTCCCTACCTCAGGCTGGTAATCGTAACGCCAATTCGCCACCGGCGGCATCGACATTAAGATCGATTCGGTACGGCCACCCGATTGCAAACCAAACAGCGTACCGCGATCCCATACCAAATTGAATTCGACGTAGCGGCCACGGCGATAGCCTTGCCAATCCTTTTCGCGCGCGCCGTATTCGCAATCACGGCGGCGCTCCACAATCGGTACGTAAGCGTTTAAAAATGAATCGCCCACCGATTGCAGCATCGCAAAGCTGCCCTCAAAACCCAGCTCAGCAAAATCATCAAAGAAAATTCCGCCTATGCCACGCGCTTCGTTGCGATGCTTTAAGAAGAAATAACGGTCGCACCAATCTTTAAAGCGCGGATACAAATCATCGCCAAATGGCGCGAGCGCATCAGCGCAGCTTTGGTGAAAGTGCTTCACGTCATCGTCGTGACCGTAGTAAGGCGTCAGGTCCATCCCACCACCAAACCAGTACACAGATTCAGCGTCACTATCTTCGGTTGCTTTGGCAATAAAAAACCGCACATTCATATGCACCGTAGGAATGTAGGGATTGCGCGGGTGCAGCACCAGCGATACGCCCATCGCTTCCCACGCGCGGCCAGCCAATTCGGGGCGGTGCGCGCTGGCCGACGGCGGCAAAGTCGCGCCCATCACATGCGAAAAATTCACACCGCCACGCTCAAACAATGCACCGCCTTCAATCAATCGACTAATCCCGCCACCGCCTTCTGGCCGCTCCCAGCTATCAGTACGAAAACATGCACCATCAAGGTTTTCCAAGGTGGCGACAATGTTTTGCTGCAAAGTCAGCAGATAATCTTTAACGGCGGTGATGTTCATCGTAATGATCCTCAAGAATTGCCCGCATCATACGCGCACCAAGAAAAGCGCTCCAGCCTGTGCAACAAGCTGGAGCGCAATTTTAGATACATCAATCAGGTATTTACACATAGCCATTTATATTAAATGGCTACATTCATATACCCATCAATACAATTTATACGCCACATTGCTATCGCGATTCAACCAGATTGGATCAGTCAGCGTTTTCAAAGCCATGCTGCTCAATTTCGTTTGCGTCGCGGCCGTCGCTGGAATGCCCCAAGCATTAAAGAATGGCGTTAGATCGTAGCCAGCAACACGGCTGGTTTCAACGATGAACATTTGCTTCTCGGCATCATCGCCACTTGGGCGCTGTGCTGCGGCGAGGTTGCGGTAGTTTGTCCCTAGCTTCGCGTAAAAGTCCGAGCCGAACGTCAAATCAAGCTGCCAGAACATCGTAGCGCGCACGAATAAATCACTTTGCGTCGCAAAATCACGCGTACCTTGTTTTAAATAAGCGAAGGTCTTCGTCCAAGTGCCTTCCACTTCATAGCGCGATGGCTGACCCAAAGCGCGCTGCACATAGGCGGAAGTCAAATTCACGGTGACTTCAGTTTGATCCGTCCACGTGAACGTGCTCATTTGATATTGATGACCCAGCTCATGCCACGGGCCCCAACCGCCCGTTTTCAGCGTTTTGCTATTGAGCACCGGGCTAATCGCACCATCTGCCGAAGCCGACGCCATCCGGTATTGCCATGAATACATCCAACCATCGTACGGTGGTAATTCAACATAATGGAAACGATGTGGCGTTGGGATATGTGGTGAGGCATTGCCCGCTTTTAAACCGTATTGCTCATTCGCTAGGCCGACAATCTGATCCCACAAGGTCATTAACACGACCGGATCATCGACGTGTTTTTTAACTTTTTCCATCGTCGCCGTCAGCATAATGCGATTGCCGACCAACTCGCCGTACGGTGCATCGCCATATGTGGCCAGCATTGCTTGCCAGTTTGCAGGCGTATGTTTACCCAGCACAAAGCGCGGCATTACACGGCCACCGGATAGAATCTCAACTTTCAGCTCGCCACCCGTTGGCGTGTTAAATGCAGCCACATACACCGCGCCTTTCACGTTCGACACAATCGTGTTGCTACCGACATTGAGTTTGATTTTCTGATCGCTGTCGTAATTCCACGTATTGTCATCAATGCTGTGCAGCCAAATTTCTGGCTGTTTATTTGGCGCAACACCGCTATACACATAGTTCACCACCAGCGTATCACCCGGCTGCACCCAGTAACCTGTTGACTGGAATGGCGAGTGGTTAAAGCTGCGCAATTGGGCAGCGCGCAAAGTGCCGATATCACCTGGTTGATCCAAAGTCAACGCGCGTGGCGGCACAATACTATTCGCCGCAGGAGTTGCTGTGGGTGCAAGCGTCGGCGCTGGTGTTGCCGTTGGTTTTTGCGTTGGCACAGCAGTCGGAACCGGAGTTGCCGTTGGTTTAACCGTTGGCGTAGCGGTCGGAACTGGCGTTGCCGTTGGTTTAACTGTTGGCGCAGCGGTCGGAACCGGCGTTGCCGTTGGCTTGAGCGTTGGCGCAGCAGTCGGAACTGGTGTCGCAGTTGGCTTAGTCGTTGGTGCTGCTGTTGGGGTACTGCTTGGTTTAATCGTCGGGGTCGGGGTCGGTTTGACTGTGATCGCTGGCGTTGCGGCAGCTGCGCAAGCACCTAAATCAATCCAAGGCAGGCCTACGCCGACGTTATTCGCTGGAATATTACCTTGCGTCCACCACTGGGCTTTGTAATTGCGGCCGTTAAAGCTCACGCTTTGGCCTGTTGTATACGCGGTGCTGCTATTCCATGCGGCGGCACTGCAATTGTTCGCAGTCGGTGCGCTGGTGATAATGGGTGCGGCAGTCGGTGCAAGCGTTGGCACGGCACTCGGTTTTACTGTGGCGGCACTCGTTGGGACTGGCGTATTCACAGTGCCGCTGACTAAACCCCACACGCCCCATTGCCCAGACAAGCTCGGACTATCATTTTTCGTCCACCATTTATTGCTATAGAGCTGGCCTTGATAGCTCACCACGGTGCCGGCGGTTTCATACGCCGTTGTGCTATTCCATTCGCTGACAGCAGCTTGAACGGGCGCAATTTGGCTGATCGCAGCGGCCAAAATACCGATGCGCAATATCTGTTTCATGGGTCTCTACTCCGATTATCGTTATTTTTTTGTGCTTATTTCAAATTCGGTTCAAGCCCGAATATGCCATCCGCAATTTACCAGTGCTTATTAGCAAGAGGTGATACAGCCGCTTAGCAGCCACTGAAACGCGGCTTTCTGTTGCAGATGAACTCAGGCGTAAGTGGCTTGCAAAGCAACGTAACAAGACCGCAATCTACGTTGCAGAAAACGCCCTAGTCCCTCAAGTAAATCCAATTTGTAAGCTTTAATGAGCGGGCGCTAATATTACAAATAAGCCATGACAAATCAATACCGTATATCCAAAGCTTAGAGAAAATACGGTGATCTGATTCACATACCGCGATGTGGCTCTTTTTTGGGCGTAAAAAAACCTCAAACTAGCTCGTTTGAGGTTTTTCATTGCGATCCACTAACCGCAGCTCAAGTGCTACGCTAGCGCCATCTTCAGCTTACAGCGCTTGCGTTGGGATCGCGTTTTTGCTGTGCGTCATTTGATTATTGCTATCGACATAAATCAATGACGGTTTGTGATCGACGAGTTCTGCGTCAGAGTAATCGGCAAAGGTCGCGATAATCAGCAAGTCGCCGACTTGTGCTTGGCGCGCTGCCGAGCCATTTACCGAAATAATGCCCGAGCCGCGTTGGCCTTTGATCGCATAAGTCGAGAAACGCGCGCCGTTATTGATATTCCAAATATCAATCGCTTCGTATTCACGGATATTGGCGGCTTCCAGCAGGTTTTCATCAATCGCACACGAGCCTTCGTAATGCAGCTCAGCATGGGTGGCCGTCACACGGTGCAGTTTGGATTTCAGCATATTGCGTTGCATAGATTTTCTCCCGCGCAGTCGGCTTAGTTAAAGTAAGTAAGCCAAGCTTAGAGCGCATTTCGTAATGGCGCGATTATAAATGGATTAATTTAATTGCCAATGCGTATTAGCGATAAATATCAAGCTTTGGCGCGATAAATCAAACAACCGTCGAGCAAAAACTCGCCCTCGCCCGCCTGCGCATTCGGTGCAATCCGATCAAACTCAAAGCGATTACCGTCGAGCAAGAGCCACGCTGGAATAACTTTATCTTGAAATCGGCCAATCGCTTCATCAGCACGCACAATGTTTTGCGCTTGCACTTGCTGGCGCGACGCGTTCGCACGCGCAATTTCTGCGGCGTCTTCGAGCGCATCGCGCACTTCTGGCAAATCAGCGGTTTGGTGGTTCAGTATCGCTTGCGGTGCGCTTTCACCTTTTTGCACTGGCAAAGCGCGTAAATACAAATTAAACAAAAAGCGCGGCAATACGACGCGTTTGACTTGTTTATCTGGATTAATCACACAAGCCACGCCAAAACTCTCGCCGCACTTTGGGCATTCTGCGGTTGCGGCAATCGCAATATGGTTTTCAACCAAGCGCGCCACGCCGTTCATTTGCTTGGCTTCCAGCATCGTGCCGCACTTTACGCATGGCTTAGAAAACTGTTTCACTTGATTGCCATTAGCAAATTTCAACGGTAAAAAATCACTGAGGCGGCGGTTAGGCTGCATCGTTATTCCTTCAAACAGGTTGCCACCATTTCAATACGAAAGGCGGAGTCCACGAAAGGCACGAAAAAATTCTGAATAGGCCAAATTTTTTACCTGATTAGCGATCCATCTCAGCAAGCCCACTTCTACGGAGAATGAATTACTTTCGTGCTTTTCGTGTCTTTCGTGGACATCGTTTTTTACATCCGCGCGAGGCGCATTTCGACCGTGAGATCGAGATAATCAATATTTAGACGCTGCAATGCCACCGTAGTTCCGGCTGGCAATTCTGGCAAGCCGCCAACGCGCATCACCAATGGCATGCCGTCAATCCGCACCAGATTTTCTTTAATCACTTGCGCGTTAAAGTCTTTCAGGTTTTCTTGTTCCATGAAACGCAAGCACCAGTAGCGTTCCATCTTATCTTGGAACTCGGCATACGCAGCATACGCGGCATCGAACGATGAAATCGCCGTAAACAATTCAGCGTCATTTTTCTGATAACGCGGTTTTTCATTGCGTAGCATAGCGACTAATTGCTGCTGATTGATGTAATCCACGGCGCGGCGTAGCGGCGAGCTGGACCACATATAGCATTCCACGCCCAGACCCGCATGCGCGGTAGCTTGCGTTGACAGACGAACGCGGCCGCCACCTTGCGAGCGATAAATACCGGCGATTTCAGCATCGCGTAGCTCTTTACCCCATTGGCTATTCACCAAAATCATCAGCTCGGCAACGAGTTTGTCCATCGGCGCACCGCGTTTACGCGGCACGATGCGGACTTTTTCAGTCTCAGCACCGTCGACCACGTCGCGGTCGATGTAGAAGTTGTAATCCATCCGCGTTTGCTGCGGTTGATCGGCCTTACCGCGACGCCCTTCGAGCGCGCCGGCGAAATGCCACAGGAAATTCAGCTCATCTTTCCACGCGTAATCGGGCACGTCTTGACCGGCGGTTTCTTCGTTGAAATACGGCTCAATATCGTGGTGACGCAAATTAGCCACCACCGGTACGCGCTCGATCACTGAGCGGTAGCTCAAAATATCAAAGCCCAGCGACACTTCCAAATACATCGACACTGCAGGGCGCGCCGCGCCTTCTTCCAGCGTAAACACATTCACCGCGTCATCCGGCAACATCGTGATTTTGTCGCCGGGGAAATATACCGTCGACAGGCGATCGAGTACCACTTGATCAAGCGCAGAGCCCGGCGCAATGCCAAGCACTGGCGCGGCGATATGGATGCCGACTTGCCAATTACCATTCTTCAATTTTTCTAAACTAAATGCATCATCGATTTCTGTCGTCGTTGCATCGTCAATCGAGAACGCTTTTACATTCGCAATCGGTAAATCTTCCGGCGCAGTAACCGGCTCAAACTCAGCAAAGCCACGCCCTTTCGGGAAATGCTCAACCAAAAAGCCATCCAGAAAATATTGCGCGATATTTGGAATCGCACCGACTTTATCCAGCAAACGCAAAGTCGAAGTTTGCGCTGCATCAGCCGCAGCGGCCAAAGCTTTGTATTCCAAACCGTTTTTATCTGGGCGATGTATTAGCTTGGCGAGCATAGGCACGAAGGCTTCTGGCAAGATACCTGCTTGCAGCTCAGCTTGCCATGCGGCCATTTGCTCGGCTTCGCGCTGCTTGCGCTCTTGTCCTGCTAACGCGGCTTTCAGGTTTTCTTCGGGCGCAGCTTTGTAATTACCACGACCTTTACGATAGAAGTACATCGGCGCAGCATGCAGCGCGATGGCGGCGGCGGCTTGCTGAACGAGGCTTGGATTTTTGCCGAAATACTCAGCCGCAATCGCGGCAAAGCTCAATTCTTCGCTACCGCAACATTCCCACAACAAGGTCACGTCGACTTCAGCGGCTTCGGCCTGCGCAGCTTTGAAAAAATCGTCCAAGCTGACTTTATCGAACTTCAGCAGAACGTTGGCGGCCTTGATTTTGCTGCGTTTGCCGCGCGTATCCTCAACTTGCAAACTCGCAGGCTGTTCGTCTTGGATCGTTGCAACTTTAAAGCTGCCATCTTCTTCGTAAAAAACGTTCATTATTTTGTGCCAAAGCCAAAACAGCCAATTATATCAAAGCCTTCGGCTGCTTTTATGGGTAAAGCCGGAATTAAATCCAGCGCGTTTAGAAAACTGGCCGTAAACCACAGGCCTAAACTAGAATAAGATCACCATCCCAAGGAAAGTCAGATGACCGAAGATCAAATCGAATTGGTACAGACCACGTGGAATAAAATCACGCCCTATAGCGAAAAATTTATCACCGATACCTATCGAACGCTGTTTGCGCTTGAGCCTGCGCTCAAACCGCTGTTTCATTTGCCACCCGAAGTCTTGGTCAGCAAAATGGCCTACACGCTCAATGCCGTGCTAACTAGCCTCAGAAATATCGATGAAATCCGCTTTATTTTGCTGCGATTGGGTGCTCACCATGTGGGCTACGGTGCGCAAATTCCACATTTTGCCCTACTCAAAACAGCGCTCACCCAAACACTACAACAGCATCTCGGTGACGATCTCACCGAGCAAGCGGCCGATGCTTGGTCTCAAGCATACGATCTCATTTCAACGATTTTAATCGAAGGAATGGAAAAACAACGCCAAACACTAAACAAGTAGGTATATCTTTCTAGATCTTATATTTCAATACCCAGAGAAAAATACCCCATTAATCACTCAATTGCGCCAACAACTCAGCCTGACGTTCACTCATCAAGGCTTGCGTTAATTCAAACAAATCACCATCCATGATGTAATCGAGTTTATACAAAGTCAGATTAATCCGGTGATCGGTCATGCGGCCTTGCGGGTAATTGTAGGTACGGATGCGCTCAGATCGGTCGCCTGAACCGATCAGCGATTTACGCTCGGCGGCTTCTTTGGCGTTGATGACTTGCATTTGCGCATCTTTAATCCGCGCCGACAACACCGCTAGCGCACGCGCTTTATTTTTGTGTTGCGATCTATCATCCTGACATTCAACAATAATCCCAGTCGGAATATGCACCACGCGCACTGCCGAATCGGTTTTATTAATATGCTGACCACCGGCACCGCTGGCGCGGAAAGTGTCGATGCGCAGATCGGCCGGATTGATATTCACTTCTTCCAGCTCATCAGCCTCGGCCATCACTGCGACGGTACACGCCGACGTATGAATCCGCCCCTGCGTTTCGGTCGCTGGTACGCGCTGCACGCGGTGCGCACCCGATTCAAATCTCAGTCGCGAATACGCACCCACGCCAACAATACGCGCGATCACTTCTTTGAAACCGCCCAGTTCTGATTCATTCATCGACATGATTTCGACTTGCCAGCGATTGCGCTCGGCAAAGCGGCTGTACATGCGGAACAAATCAGCAGCAAACAGCGCAGCCTCGTCGCCCCCCGTACCAGCGCGAATTTCGAGGAAAATATTGCGCTCGTCGTTCGGATCTTTCGGCAGTAGCGCCGTTTGCAAATCGCGATCCAGCTGCTCAAGGCGCACTTTGCCGTCTTTGATTTCTTCGGCCGCCAAATCCGCCATTTCAGGATCGGACAGCATTTGCTCTGCATCCGCCAAATCGGCATTGATGCGATTAAATTCGTGCCACAACTCAACCACGGGCGTGATTTCGCTGTATTCGCGGTTCAACTTGCGATACTGCTCCATATCGCGCGTGGCTTCCTCACTGGCGAGCAGCGCGCTAACTTCTTCTAAACGGTCGGCCAGTTGCGACAACTTGGCTTGAATCGATGGTTTCATGGTGTTTCCGTGAGGCGAGCGGCAAGCAAGATCAAAGCGATCTCACGCAACGCCAGCCAATGCTAATCATTGATGCTCGCGTGAGTGTGCCTGTATTAAGCACGAGCAAACAATATAATGGGTATATGAATATAGGCTTTTAAATACAAAGCCTACATTCATATACACACCATTAAAATAAAAACATCTATTTTCTTATCAGCATGGTCGCGCTCATGCCGCGCGGCACTTACTTTTCTTGAACGGCCAAGAAAAGTAAGCAAAAGAAGGCCGCCCTGTATCTGCGTCCGACTTCGTCGGATGCCCTCCCTGCGGACAATCGGCAAGGCGTCGGGTTTTAACAAAACAGAACCCGCCGAAACCCCCTTGCCGCTTGTTCCTCGCTCGGCTTGATACAAGGGATTTTAAGCCCCAGTCCAATCATCGCGGCATAGCATCCAATCTGAACAACTACCCTAAGCTCTAACTTCTAATCAATATCCTGCAATCGGTATAAACGGCGCACCAAATTGACGAGGGCTTCTTGCTCATCTGGCGCGGCACTATTGAGAGCTGCAAGCGGCGCGTGCAGGTATTTATTTTGCATTTGTAGCGCCATTTGCTCGATCACGCTATTGGGATCGTCACCCGCAGCGAGGCGTTTTTGCGCGCGGGCGACCTCAGTTCGCGTAATGCGGTCGGTATGATCGCGCAAATCACGGATCGTCGGCACCAGCGCACGGCTCGCGAGCCAAGTATTAAAATCTTGCAGCCGATCGCTAATAATCGCTTCAGCACTTTCTACTTCTAAAGACCTCGATTCGACGCCTAGTCTTACTACTTCGGCCAAATCATCGACGGTAAATAAATACACGTCAGATAATTCGGCAACTTCAGATTCGACATCACGCGGCACGGCCAAATCGACCATAAAAATCGGTCGGTGGCGCCGCGTTTTTAATGCGCGCTCGACCATGCCTTTGCCGACAATCGGCAACGATGCTGCAGTCGACGTAACCACCACATCAAATTCGGCCATGCGGCTAGGCAAATCGGCCAGCAACATCGCTTCGCCATTGAATTTTTTCGCCAGCGCTTCACCGCGCTCTAAGGTGCGATTGGCAATCGCAATTTTCTTCGGATTTTGGGCGGCAAAATGCGTCGCACAGAGCTCAATCATTTCGCCAGCGCCAATAAACAGCACATTACAGTCACTAATCGACGGGAAAATTCGCTCGGCCAAACGCACCGCAGCGGCGGCCATTGAAACGGAAGACGCACCAATTTTGGTTTGAGTGCGAACTTCTTTGGCGACCGAAAAAGCGCGCTGAAACACGCCGTTGAGCAAAGTACCCAAAGTGCCCGCTTCGCGCGCAATGCGTTCGGCATCTTTAAACTGGCCGACAATTTGCGTTTCACCAACGACCATCGAGTCCAAGCCCGACACAACACGATAAGCATGCCGTGCCGCAGTTTCGCCCTGATATACATACATATGGGCAGTAATGCTCTCTACGCTTTGATTTCTATTGCTTGCAAGCCAATACATCACTTGATCAATATCGCGGGCGTGACAGTACACTTCGGTGCGATTACAGGTAGACACAATCGCCGCTTCAAAAACGCCTTTCATTGCGACTAAATCGGCCAAAGCGTTGTTGAGCTCATCCGGATTAAAGGCCAGCCGCTCCCGTACCGCAAGCGGTGCAGTTTGGTAGTTGAGGCCTAAGACGAGCAGGTTCATGAAGTGTGGCGGATTCGGAAAACCCGCCATTTTACCCTGAAAACAGGTACTTGGTGGGCAAAGCCGCTTGCCACTAAAGCGGTAGACGGCTAGCCGCGCAGAAAAACAAGCGGAGATTTCAAGCATGATGAACTGTTCATCGCGCAATACATCACGCCACTTTCAAATGACCTGAATTTATTTTTCGTTTACAGTCAGCAAATAAAACCGCACCTTGCGGCAAACAACAATTTCTTTACAAGGAATCAGAGCGATGGCACGAAGCAGCACCAGCAATAAAGACCTTATGAGCCAAGCGCGGGAACGTTTGCGCGGGCAATGGAAAACCCCGGTACTCGTTACTCTGGGTTATGGCATCATTTATGCCATTGCTAATCTCTCTGAAGTGCTCAGTCTAATTTTTGGATTGATATTGAGCGGCCCGATTGCTTTGTCATTTGTTTATTTTTATCTCGCATTTATTCGTGAACAAAGACTCGACATCAATGAATTAAAACAGGGCTTTTCACGTTTTGTTCCTGCATTACTGACTCAATTACTGGCCACCCTGTTTATCCTCCTGTGGATGCTACTTCTAATTATCCCTGGAATTATGGCGGCTCTTTCATATGCAGTCGTTTTTTACGTCCGCCACGATCAACCCGAACTCGGGCCACTCGAAGCGCTTAAGCGCAGTAAAGCACTGATGTACGGCAATCGTTGGAAATTATTCTGCCTCGGTTGCCGCTTTTTTGGCTGGATTTTACTGAGCATACTCACTTTACTGATTGGCTTTATATGGCTGTTGCCCTATATGCAAACCACAAGCGCGCTTTTTTACGAAGACTTGCTCCGCAGCGAAGCTGAAGAAACTCAGTTGCTCACAGCCTAAAAAAACCCCCTGATTACACTCAGGGGATTTTTTATTCGATCAATCAAAAACAATGAAGCAGTGCGAATGCGGCTGAGCCGCAGCAGCCCTTGAGATGAATTACACCGGCCATGTTGAATAGACAAATGCAGCAAACGACAGCAAAGCGCCCATACTCAGCACGAGCACGGCTGCGGCACTGCAATCTTTAGCTAGTTTTACGCTGGGATGAATTTCTGGGCTGAGATGATCTAGCGTGTGCTCCAGCGCAGTATTAAATAATTCAGCCGCCAGAACTAAAAAGCAATTAGTGAGCAATATCGCCCACCACACTGCTGGGGGATTGCGCCAAATTAAAATCGCCAACAGCATGCACGCCATGAGCACCTGCTGACGAAAGCTGGCCTCGCTTTGAAATGCAGACACGATGCCATGCCAAGCAAAACCCAATCTTCGATAAAACGGCTGATTTTTCATAGCAAATTAATATTTACCATTTGGCCGCCAACTGAACGCCATAATAATTCTCGCTCACGACGGGCGACACAATCGCTTTGGTGTACGGATCTACAAAATAAAAGCTACTCACTATCCCTAGCGCAGCGCCAGCCAATACATCTGAGGTGTAATGCTTTTTGGCATCAACTCGGGTGTAGCCCACATAAGCCCCCAATAAATACGCGGGAATTGCATATTCAAACCCATAGCGCTGATGAATAAACGCAGCACCCTGAAATGCAATCGATGTATGTCCAGATGGGAAAGAATGCTTATCAGAAGCATCCGGCCGTTCACGTTGCACGGTGTACTTTAAGGCTTCAGTGGCGACCAAATTAGTCAGAAACGCGGGGTAAAACTGTGTTCTACCCTCTGGATCATCCATATAAAATGTTGAACCAAAAGCCGCCGCTGAAATAGCAACAGTTAACACCGTGCCTGCCGTTTCATTCTTTTCTGCTTGGGCTGCGCCGCACAACAGGAGAGCAGCACAAAAACAGGCGCGGGTTTTCATGTATTGAGCCAGAGGAAATTTGAAAGAAAGCAATACTAAAGCTTTCATCAAGACAACGCTAGTTACGCCAACTCACTCATTGGCAAATTAAAAACCCAAACCCCGTGCGGATTGATAGAACACAAAAGAAATCGTCCACGCCAAGCCTAGCGACCAAACCAAAGAGAATGCCGTAAACGCCGTGGATTTAGATTCTTTTTTCATCGCCGCAATCACCGAGACGCAAGGAATATACGTTAGCGTAAACAGCATAAAGCTATACGCCGACACTGGATCAAGCGTGTGCGCTAGCTGCGTTGCCAGCGCAGCGCCTTCATGACCGGTAATCACCGACAACGCGCCGAGCACGACTTCTTTGGCGACAAAACCAAAAATCAAGGCAATCGACAAGGTGGAATCAATGCCGATCGGCGACAGCACTGGCTCGAAGAAATTGGAGATCATCAGCGCATAACTGCTTTGCGGACTCGGGAAATTGGTTAGCAACCACACCAGCACCACACCAACGACAATCATCGTACTGGCCAAACGCAGAAAATCCCGCGCCTCGCCCCAACCACGCCGCCAGATATGGCTGAGCAATGGCAGGCGATAAGGCGGCAATTCCAGCGCAAACGGCTCATTCGATTGAAATCTAGAACGGAACAACAGCGCGGTGCCCATCGCGATCAAAATACTGATGATATACAGCGACAGCAGCACCCATGGCGCATTCGCTGGGCTAAACAGCGCGCCGCTCAAAAATAGGAAAATCTGCAAACGCGCCGAACACAGCGAAAACGGAATCGTCAGCATCGTTAGCAACCGTGCTTTATGGTCGCGAATCACGCGCGTACCCATAATCGCTGGCACATTGCAGCCAAAGCCCATCATCAACATGACAAATCCACGGCCATCCAGCCCCATTCGACTCATGATGCCATCCATCATAAATGCAGCACGGGCGAAATAACCGGAGTCTTCAATCACCGACATTAAGCAGAAAAACAGAAAAATAATCGGCGCAAACGTCAGTACCGTCGTTACGCCATCAAACAATCCACTAACGATCAATCCTTGCCAAAAACTCGGCAAACCTTGGGTCATCGGCAGTAAAGCGGTTTCTTTAAACCAGCCTAAACCCGCTTCCAGCGTGTCCTGCAATGGCGTGCCTATCGTATAAGTGAGCTGAAACAAGCCCAACATCACGATAATAAATAGCGGCAAGCCCAACCACGGGTGCAACACAAACTGGTCAACTTTAGCGGTAATATCCGCAGCTAAAATGGGCGGCTGGTGTACTGCCGCCTGAAAAATGCGTTTTTCCTCGGCATGCACGCTCACCGCAGTCGGCACACGGCTCAGGTTTAAAGTTACGGCGGGCTGAGTAAATAAGCGACTGAGTTTGGTTTTGGCATCAAAAAGACCATCGCCCAATTTGGCGCTAATCAGTTGCACGGGGCAACCCAGTTCTTGCGAGAGTTTGTCGCAATCCACGCTAATTGCCGCGCGTTTGGCTTCATCGCACATATTCAGGCACACCAATAACGGAGCACCGAGCGCTTGGAGTTGCAAAGCCAGCGCCAATTGCCGATCCAGCTGCGTGGCATTCAGCACCAGCACAATCGCGTCAAGCTTGGCTTCCGCCAAAAATCGCTGCGCGACTTGTTCGTCCTCTGCACCACCGGTCAAATCATAAATTCCGGGCAAATCGAAGATTTGCACCATTTCTGCACCAAGCAAAATTCGACTTGATGCCAATTCCACCGTCAATCCGGGCCAATTGGCAACGCGCGCCGTGCCGCCGGTTAAACGATTAAATAAGGTAGATTTTCCGGTATTAGGCATACCCACCAGAGCAACGCGCTTCATGCTAATACCTCGGCGGTATCCAGCGGCGCAGCTGGAGCAGATTCCATAATCGCCACTTGAATCAGCGCGGCATCGGCACGGCGCAGCATGAAATCAGTATTGCCAACGCGAAGCTGCAAAGGCCCGCCCAAGCAGCCACGCCGCAACACGATAATTTCGCAGTGCTCGCGCAAACCCAGCGCTGATAAACGCGGAACCAAATCATCAGCAGTCGCAATAAGCCGCACAGCAGCGCGTTGATTGAGTGCGAGTTGGGCAAGATTCAACATGGAGAAAGACCTAAATGAGAATGATTCATTATCATCTCAGCGATCTGGCTTCCCATTGCTTCAGGTCAATAAAGGCGGCAAAAACAGGATTATCTAAAGGTATATCACCATAGGCCTTATTAATAAAAGGCTACAGCGAAATACCAAAAAGCATTGATTTGAGCTTTGCTGTAGTCAATAAAAAAGCAGCCAAAGCCGCTTTTTTACCAAATCTATGAATTAACAATGCGCCGCAAAGCATTAAGCTGCAATTAAATACCAGCAATAATATAAGACGTATTGCCATGTAGATTATGCTAATAAAGGGCTACAGAGCAATACATCAGCATGAAATACTCAAGCTGCATGCCAAATAGCCGCTCCACCCATTACTTAGCCTGCATTTCTTTCACGTATTCATCCCTTGCCACAATAGCCGTATCCGTAAAATCGGAAAACACACCGTCTAAACCGAGGCGGTAAAACGCTTTATATTCGGCTTTCGCATCGTTTTTGAAATCAGCGGGAATACGCCGAGACTCATTGCGGAAGGTATACGCATGCACCATCAAGCCTGCTTTATGCGCATCGGCAATCAATGTGCTCGGTGGCAAGCTGCTGGCGTCCGCATAATTGAGCTTGCCATCGCCATTCACATCGACTTGCTTGCCATCCGCGCCAAATACGCCTTTAACCGACATGATATAAGGCTTCCAAGGACCAATCCCATCGGCATAGGTCTTGATTTCAGCCAAGCCAGCTGGCGTCACCATATCGCTAAATAAACGCTTATCACCGGCCATTGCCCAATCAAAAGGCCGATCATACGGCGCGGTAAACGTGAGCTGCCCAGTTTTCAGATCCACATCATCGGCATCAATCAGTTGAATCAGCTTGGTCTGCAAGCCCTTGCTTTTCAGGTATTTCAAGCTGCTCGGCTCAAAGCTTTGCACATAAATCGGTGCCGTTTTGCTATTCCAACCGGCCTGATTAATGATCGCAATCAGGCGATCCTCTAGCGGCAAGCCCAAAGCTTTGTGATAAGTCGGATTCTTCGTTTCTGGATAAACGGCGATGGTGCGAGTTGCCGTGGATTTAGCCTTAGCAAGATCGATAATTTCTTGGAACGTTGGGATTTTATATTTCCCGTTCAACGCTTGCGGGCGCTCGGCGTCTGTTGCAATGCCGCCTAGGGTTTTAATTTCAGCCAAAGTGAAATCGCTGGCGAACCAACCGGTCTGAGTCTCGCCATCAACGACTTGCGTCTTTTTGCGGCTTGCAAACTCAGGATGCTGAGCCACATCGGTGCTGTAGGCCAAATTAGGATCGTGGCGCGCAATTAACACGCCATCTTTGGTCGCTACCAAATCAGGCTCAATCGCATCCGCGCCCAACTCAATCGCTTTCACATACGCTTCGTAGGTTTCTTCCGGCACATATCCTGAAGCCCCACGATGCGCGACCACGATAGGTTGCAGACCATTTAAAGTCAGAAATGGTTTTGCGGTGGCAACAGGCGTTGGCGAAGGGCTAGGCGTAGCAGTCGGCGCAACAGTATCGCTACCGCCACCACATGCACTCAAAGCCAAAGTAATCGTAAGGGGAATAGCAGATTTTAACATGGCGCATCATTAGAATGAATTGGAGCGCTCACTCTACTCAGCGTAAGTTACCTCGCAATGGCAGGTCGATGACAGATTAATGAATGACGGTTTGTAGCTGCGCTCAACGTCAAGCTACCGCTTGTTACGCGGCTTTCGCCCAAGAAAAAAGCGGCCGAAGCCGCTTTTTTATCTGAACAACCGTGTAAAAACTTTATGGCAAGGCGCGCAGTCGAAGACAGTACGTGAAGTACGGCGAGGCTGCGGCAACGCGGCAAGAAAGTTTTTACTTACTCCTTATTTGCGATTAATCGCCCGCCATGCAATATCCGTACGATATTGCGCGCCGTCGAATTTCACATCAGCCAAAATCTCGTACGCACGTTTTTGCGCGAGGTGATAGTTTTCACCAAATGCCGTAACGCACAGCACGCGACCACCGCTGGTCACTGGCTCGCCCGCTGCGTTCAGTGTCGTACCCGCGTGAAACACGTGGCCGTCTTCCAACTCGCCTGGCAAACCCGTAATCACATCACCTTTACGCGGTGTTTCTGGATAATTATGCGCTGCCATCACCACGCCCAATGCCACGCGTCGATCCCATTCGCACTCGACTTGATCCAGCGTGCCATTCACACCGTGCTCGATCAAGGTCACAAAGTCTGACTTCAAGCGCAGCATAATCGGTTGAGTTTCAGGGTCGCCAAAACGGCAGTTAAATTCCAAGGTTTTCAACGAACCATCAGGGCTCACCATCAAACCAGCATACAAGAAACCGGTGTATTCGATGCCGTCTTTGGCCATACCTTGTACGGTAGGCAAAATCACTTCGCGCATTGCGCGTGCATTGATTTCTGGCGTCACGACAGGCGCAGGACTATACGCACCCATGCCGCCGGTGTTCGGGCCTAAATCGCCGTCGAGCAAGCGTTTATGGTCTTGGCTGGATGCCATCGCCAATACGTTTTTGCCATCGACCATGACGATAAAGCTGGCTTCTTCGCCAGTCAGGAATTCTTCAATCACGACGCGAGCGCCGGCGTCACCGAATTGATTGTCTGACAACATCGCATCGACCGCGCCATGCGCTTCCGCCAAATCCATCGCGACAACAACGCCTTTACCCGCCGCCAAACCATCAGCCTTAATGACAATCGGCGCGCCTTTGGTGTCGATATAGGCGTGTGCTGCTGCAGCATCAGAAAAAGTTTGATAGTCCGCCGTCGGGATGCCATGGCGTTGCATAAACGCTTTGGCAAAGTCTTTAGACGATTCCAACTGTGCGCCCGCTTGCGTTGGGCCAAAAATTTTCAGACCAGCCAAACGGAAGGCGTCAACGATACCTTGTGATAAAGGCGCTTCTGGCCCCACCACCGTCAATTGCACATTTTCAGCTTTTGCGAATTCAATCAAGCCTGCAATATCGCTAATCGCCACATTGGTCAGATTTTTATCCAGCGCAGTACCCGCATTACCCGGTGCTACAAAAACTTTGCTTGAGCGCTCTGATTGCGCCAATTTCCAAGCTAAAGCATGTTCACGGCCACCAGAACCAATCACTAATATATTCATAACTACTCCGTTAAGTCTCTGGCATGCCAGCGAACGAGATACAAACATCCGCTCAGCGCACCAAATCCCTCACAATCAATCAATAATCAAAGCGGGAAAAGATAAACAGCACATTGCCATTGTTGTTGCCGCCAGGGATATAAGTCGCATAAAAGTTGACTTTATCGTACTTCACCGCCACCAAAGGCAGGGCAAAAGGCAAAGGCGCGTAGCTAGCAATATCGCTGCGCGAGAAAAATCCCGCAGTCACACCGGCGCCCGCTTTTAATGGGCCAATGACATCCCAATACCACATATACGCGTAACCGACATGCGTTTCAGGCTTGCTATGTGAATCGGCAAACGTCATCCAATAAATCATTTCTTCATTATTATTTTCCAGCGGCCGGAACAAGCTTAAACCGCCGCCGTAGGCAAACTCGTTATAACTGTCGATATTTTCTTTCGAATACGTGCTGCGGTTATGCCAAGCGTAACCGCTAAGCAGCAATCCCGCCTCGCCTTCATTCCAAACTCGGCTCACACTCGTACAGGCGGCATCAAAACCCTGCCACCAGTTCTCACAGTCCGCCGCCAGCACATTCGCCGACAGAACGAGACCAACACAGATCACTAGTATTTTTCTTAGCATTCAACATCCAAGATAAATTCACCGACTCAGGACATTCTACCGCAAGTTACAAGACAGAATTAATGCAGCGCCACAACGGACATCCAAACGAGAAAAATGTTAACTTTACCGTCGCTCTGGATACCAGCCGATGCCGGCAAGACGAAAAATGGGAAATTCCAGCTCAACCAATACCTTAGCGTTGTATAAAACCTAAATTCTTGAGCGAGCAGTTTGCTGGCGCGAAGCTAGCGGCGACGTGTATGTTTTATACACGAGCCGCGCAGCGACAAAGTCAGCAGACCGCGCAGCCAAGAATTAATGACGGAAGTGGCGAATGCCGGTCATCACCATTGCGATGCCGTGCTCATCGGCCGCGGCAATCACTTCTTCATCGCGCAAGCTGCCGCCCGGTTGAATAATCGCTGCCACGCCGTTTTCGGCAATCACATCCACGCCATCACGGAAGGGGAAGAACGCATCTGACGCAGCGACAGAACCACGCAATTCCAAACCAGCATTACGCGCTTTAATCGCGGCAATTTTAGTTGAATCCACACGGCTCATTTGACCTGCGCCCACGCCCAGAGTTTGGCCGCCTTTGCAGAATACAATCGCGTTTGATTTCACAAATTTCGCCACATTCCACGCGAACAATAGATCTTTCAATTGTTCAGCAGTCGGTTGCAATTTGGTCACGACTTTCAAATCAGACAACAGCAGCGCGTGAACGTCTGGGGTTTGCACCAACAACCCACCGCCAACGCGCTTGATATCAAAGCGGTTTTCGCCGCTTTCAATCGCGATTTCAAGGACGCGAACGTTTTGCTTTTTCGCGATCAAAGCCAAAGCTTCCGCCGTGTAGGCTGGTGCGATCAACACTTCCAAGAATTGCGTTGAAACCGCTTCGATCGTATCGGCATCCACCGTTTTGTTGAAGGCAATAATGCCGCCAAACGCGCTGGTGGTATCGGTCGCCAAGGCTAGGCGGTATGCGCTGTACGTGTCTTTACCCACGGCAACGCCGCAAGGATTGGCATGTTTTACGATCACGCAAGCTGGCTCTTCAAATTGCTTCACGCATTCCCACGCCGCATCTGAATCGCCAATATTATTGAACGATAACTCTTTACCTTGATGTTGCTTGTAGTTCGCCAAGCTGCCCGCTGCTGGATCCAAATCGCGGTAGAACGCCGCACTTTGATGCGGATTTTCGCCGTAACGCATGTCTTGCACTTTTTCGAACTGCAAGTTTAGGCGAGTTGGATAAGCGGCTTTTTCGCCGTCTGCGGTCAACGCAGTCAGGTAGTTTGAAATCGCACCATCGTAGGCTGCGGTATGGCTAAAGGCTTTTTTCGCCAAGTTTTTGCGTGTTGCTAAAGTCAATGCGCCGCCGTTGGCTTGCATTTCTGCAATCAGTAAACTGTAATCACAGGCATCGGTCACAATCGCCACATGCGCGTGGTTTTTCGCTGCTGAGCGCACCATCGCTGGTCCGCCGATGTCGATGTTTTCGATTGCGTCTTCGTAAGAACAGTCTGGCTTGGCAATTGTTGCTTCAAACGGGTACAGATTCACGCAGACCAAATCAATATTGCCGATGCCGTGTTCGCTCATCGTTGCCACGTGCGCGTCCAAATCACGGCGGCCTAAAATACCGCCGTGGATTTTTGGATGCAGCGTTTTCACACGGCCATCGAGCATTTCTGGGAAACCAGTGTAATCAGCCACTTCGATCACAGGCACGCCGTTATCCGCGAACAATTTGGCGGTGCCGCCCGTCGACAAGATTTCAACGCCTTGCGCCGCGAGCGCTTGGGCAAATTCTAAAACACCGGTTTTATCCGAAACGCTAATCAGCGCACGAGTAATTTTGCTCATTGCTTCATTCCTTAATTATTAAAATCAAATCGGTTTGAGGGTGTAATCCGTTCACCCCGGTTGCGATGCCGTTGCATCACAACAAATCATAAGTTTGGAGCTTTTTACGCAGCGTATTGCGGTTAATCCCCAGCATTTCCGAGGCGCGCGACTGGTTGCCTTCTACGCGGCGCAATACGTCGATTAACAATGGTTTTTCCATTCGAGCCAAAACCATTTCGTACAAAGCACTCGGCGGCTCACCATCGAGATCATTAAAATACTGCGCCAGCGATTCAGTAATCGCGGTCGCAATCAAATCGGTTTGTTCAGACATAACTCTCTACTGTGTTAATGTTTTTTTTTGTATATCCACGAAAGGCTGGAGGCCATGCCTTTTCGTGGACAATTATTCTTTTAGGTATTGCAATCTCTCGCCAAAGGCGAGCAAACCTTTTAAGTAGGTATCGACCACTAGCGCTTGGGCTGCGGTGCTTTCCTCGGCATACATCGTCTGTCGGAACTCATTACTGCCGTGCAGCCCTTTGGTATACCAAGCAATATGTTTACGGGCGATACGGCAGCCCGAGTATTCACCATAAAACGCGTACAACTCATCCAAATGGCCGAGCAATACATCACGAATTTCTAGCACTTCCGGCGGTGGTAAATGCTCACCCGTGGCTAAAAAATGTGCGATTTCACGAAAAATCCACGGTCGCCCTTGCGCCGCTCGACCAATCATAATGGCATCCGCACCGGTTTCACGCAGCACCAGCGCCGCTTTTTCCGGGCTATCAATGTCGCCATTGGCAATCACGGGGATCGTCAAATTCTGCTTTACTTCACGAATCAAAGCATAGCGCGCGTCGCCGTTATACATGTCTTCGCGCGTTCGGCCATGAATCGCCAGCGCCGCAATGCCTGCGCTTTCTGCCCGCTGCGCGATACGAATAATGTTCTCCGCGCCGTTGGCAAAACCGAGCCGCGTTTTCAGCGTGACGGGGACATCCACCGCATTGACGACGGCATCTAAAATCTCACCGACTAATTTTTCATCTTGCAATAGCGCCGATCCGGCGAGCTTATTGCAGACTTTTTTCACTGGGCAACCCATATTGATGTCGACAATTTGCGCGCCATTAGCAACTTGATACCTTGCCGCTTCGGCCAACATTTTCGGATCATGCCCCGCAATTTGCGCCGAAATCGGTGCCAGTTCGCCATCAAAATTCGCGCGCAATAGCGATTTTTGGCTGGCTCGCAAGGTCGCATCGCTACTCATCATTTCTGAAACAGCATGCCCAGCGCCAAACTGTTTACACAATTTACGAAACGGACGGTCAGTCACGCCTGCCATGGGCGCGACGATCAGATTATTTTTTAACTGATACGGGCCAATGTGCATGGCATTGAAATCAAATAGGGGAAGGCGCGGATTCTACCCCGTGCTTAAAAAATAGGCAATAAAAAACAGCACCCGCAAGTACTGTTTTCACATTATTTATTGTAACAAGCTCGCACCAGTGTATCGTGCGGCGGCAAGCTTACGGCGCAGTCCAAGGCTCAACTTCTGCGGCAGCCAGCCATTCTTGCATCGCGGGCAAGGCCAGCACCGTATTCATATACAGAGTCGCCGCCGCTGGCACTTCAATGCCGTAGGTCACCAAGCGCGTCACCACAGGAGCAAAGAAGGCATCGGCCCACGTGAAATGGCCAAATAAAAACTCGCCTTCGCTCGATTCGATACCAAAACGCTCACGGCAATCCGCCCACAGCGCCACAATTCGATCCACATCGGCCTGCACTTCAGCGCTCATCGTTGCCGATTTTCGGCTGCGGCAATCCATAGGGCAGGCGGTACGCAACGCCACAAATCCGGCATGCATCTCGGCGCAAACCGTGCGGGCATGCGCGCGGGCGGCGACATCGTGCGGCCACAATTTAGCCAACGGAAAGCGCTCGGCGATATATTCGGCAATCGCCAGCGTTTCCCAGATTGTAATTTCATCGTCAATCAGCACCGGCACTTTGGCCGTTGGCGCAAATTGCAGGCGCTCATCGCGCGCATTGGCGGCGTATAAATTGTGCATTTGCTCATCAAACGCAATCCCCGCCACTTTTAGCCCCAACCACGGACGTAGCGACCACGATGAATAATTTTTATTTCCGATTAGCAATTTCATCACGCTTTCCTCCCCAATAAGAAAATCAGCATAGCACGCTGGCTAGCGCACTCAAACCACATGCTAAAAAAGGTATAGGTATATAGATCCAGCGCTTATTTAATAATTGCTACATTCACATACCCACTGCAACAACAATTTCAAGCTCAATTGCGCTACAGTTGCGCCGTGTTTGATTCACCTTGATTGCCTTATGCCCCAATTACAGCTTGTTCAACTCATTCTGAGTAGTTACCGCCGCCTCGTTGGCGAAAACCTCGTTCCGCCGGATTGGTCATTGGATGAAGCTGCTGCTTGGCTGCAAAATGAAGCACCATTTTGCGTGCTGGCGCACGACGCAAGCGATGATCCGCGCTTTATCTTTGCCAATCGTGCCGCGCAAACCTGCTTTGAATACCGCCACGATGAACTCATCGGCCTGCCATCACGACTCTCAGCGGAAGCGCCAAACCGTGCCGAACGCGAGCAACTCATCGCCCGCGTCGCAACACAGGGCTACGCCAACGGCTATCGCGGCCTGCGCATCGCCAAATCAGGGCGACGCTTTTGGATTGAAGACGTCACGATGTGGAATTTGATCGACGAAGCAGGCGTAAAGCACGGCCAAGCCGCCACCTACCGCCAATGGCGCGACGCCGCATAAAACGACGAACTAACTCAGATCGTAAACAGCACGAGAACCCATCAATTCGTCATTCCGGCCTGTCCCTCCTCCCCTACCTCTGTCAGCTACACAGCAGCATTTCAGCAAAAATCCTGCGTAATCTAGCTCACAAAGCTGACATTTTAATAGCGCCGTCGTTGACTCACAGTCCGCAAAAGGTATTATTGCTGCCATAACAACAAGACCAATTCAGCTTGCGACTGAAAAGTCTTTATAAATCAAAACGAATATCTGGCCGCTGTAATGGGGCGCAGCAGCAAGCTCGAATTGAGCACAGATTCAATCCCGAGGATGGAGAGAGAAATGAATATTAAATTAGCGATGCTGTTAACCACGCTGTGTTTTAGCGCCAGTGTGATGGCTGCCGATTGGGACAGCAAAGCCACCTACAAAGGCGGCGAAACAGTGAACTATCAAGGTAAAAATTGGAAAGCCAAATGGTGGAACATCGGCGACATTCCCGGAACGGCGCAATGGGGCCCGTGGGAACTAATCAGTAGTGCAAGCCCTGCACCAACGATCAAGCCAACAATGATCCCAACAGCGGTACCGACAATCAAGCCAAGCCCAACTGCCGCGCCAACGCTAGCTCCAACTACAAAACCGACTACCGCGCCGACGATCAAACCAACGACCACACCGACTATTACGCCGACAATCAAACCAACGACCACACCGACCGCTACCCCGACGATCAAACCGACCATCACACCGACACCAAGCATCGCACCAACTGTTGCACCCACTATCGCGCCAACTCCAGCGCCCACCGTTGCGCCAACAGCAGCGCCAAGCGCCAGCCCGACGCCAAATAATGGCACGACCAGCTGCGCGCCCGTGTGGAATCCCGATGAAATCTATCGCCCGAATCTCGGCGCGGTCGTCCGCAGCGCTTACGGCCAGAATTATCAGGCCAATTATTATTCGAGCAATATCGAACCGAGCACCAATTCATCGACAGGCGGCGCGTGGAAATCACTCGGCGCGTGTACTGGTGCTAGCACGCCCCGCGCATCTGGCCCAGAAAGCATCGCTGAAGCCCAAGCACACGAAGCCGCTGCGCTCAACACGCCTTATCTAAAAATGGTACGCGCCTCGGTCGCCACGCTAGACAATAAACTGGTCGAGCAAGTCACACCGGGCAATCAAAGCAATCCAGCCAACGTGAAACGCGTCGAAGGCATCGTGTCGCAGCAAAAATGGGATTACTTCTTCCCAGAAATCAATCCAGGCTACACCTACACCAACTTCTTGCGTGGCGTGGCGAAATTCCCAAGCTTCTGCGCCGATTACACCGATGGCCGTAACGCAGATCAAATCTGCCGCCGCGTCGTCGCCGCATTCTTTGCCCATGTAGTACAAGAAACCGGCAATCACAGCGCATCCAGCCCGAACCCCAAATGGCGTCAAGGCCTCACCGCGCTACGTGAAGGCGGCGATGGCAATGGTTCAGCCGCGTACACCTCGGGCTGCGACGATGCGAACTGGCAAAAACTGTTCGACGGCACGCTGGCTTGCGGCAAAACGCCAGACGGCAAATGGATTTCTTACTACGGCCGTGGCGCGCATCAAATCTCCTACATTTTCAACTATGCACCGCTATCACTCGCGATTTACGGCGACCGCGCGGTGCTACGTGACAATCCAGATTTGGTCGCATCAACATGGTTGAATATGGCATCGGCGCTGTACTTCTTTGTCACGCCGCAACCACCAAAACCATCGGTATTGCATACGCTGGACGGCACATGGGTACCAAACGCGGTGGATACCGCCGGCGGTTTGGGTAACGATTTCCCGACCACCAGCCAGATTATCAACGGCGAATGCATGTCCAATCCAATCAAACCCACCGCACAAGCGCGTAACGATTTCTACGCTGAATTTGCCCGCGAGTTGAATCTGGATATTTCGAAAGAATCAATGAAATGTACCGATATGAAAGGCTTCAGCGGTGGCAGCTCGGCCGCAGTGGCGATTTATTGGAACAAATCCGAAGAAACCGCCGACAATCCAGCACCAACCAAATACCAATGCCGCCTCACTAGCGAGCAATCGGGATTTAGCGCGCTGATCGACAATCAATACACGCAATGCGTTGAAGCCAAATGGGCCGTGAAACTCAAGTAATTTAAACGCCACCCAAGAAAAAGCCACGCTCTGATGCGTGGCTTTTTTTACATCATCAACAAACTCAGCAAATTATTGGCTCAACTGAACGGTATAACCCGCTTGATTGCTTGGATGATCTTTATTCACGAACACTGAGCGGTCGTTTTTGATCATCAACACTTCAAAGAACGGTTTAAAGCGCGCATCGCTAATACCAAACGCCGCTTGAATCTTAGCAAACAACGCTTGTTCTTCTGGCTCGGCTTCGCCGTCCGAGAACGCTGAATCGAGCAAATTCATCAAAATACAAACCTTTTGCGCATCAGTCAGCACCGGCGTTGCTTCAGCAAGGAAAGTCTCAATTGAGTTCTTTTGGCGATACGCCAAAGCGCGGTCAAGCAATTGACGATTTTGCGCGCCAACACCAATCGCACCGCTTTTAGATTTTTCGCCGCCCAACACCGACAACAAATGGCCGACTTCTTCATTATCCATCTCGCCATCGGCCGACATCATATACAGCAGCCCAGTCGCAAAAGCGAAATGTGGACTCATTGTCGTGCTGGTGTCGCTCTTGAACATATCAAACAAACCCATGACCATTCTCTCTTTATTTATAAGTTGGAAAATTAAACCTGCGTTGATTCAGACTGAGGGATTGGCGTTCAGTTCCAATGCAAAATAAATATGTATGGTTGGGGATGGGGTTTGGCGGTAGCGTGTTTTGAGATTATATGGATGTATTGGCTGAAAGACATTGATGCGTCGAATCCGTAAACAGATACCAACCCATATAGGTTGCACAAAGCGCAGCGAATTACACCCGATTTTGTATTTTGGCTTTATTCAATCGGCTGAGATATCCCAACACGGCATCCCGCTAATGCCGCGCGGCAGCTAGTTTTCTTGACCAAAAAAAAGTAGCCCGAAAAAAGCGAAGGCTTCAAAACCGCAATAGTTCACAGCGCTTAACAAGTAAATCGCAGAAATACGCTGATAAGCCCATATCAATCAAATCCACAGCAATCTGCAAAAGTGCGAAATACAATGAATTTCAATCGTAACTGACCACCGAAATAAAACTTGCCAAAGCTAACCGAAAGGATGCCGCAATGACCTATCAAACACACGCTGTTCCCGATAGCTTTTTGAACAAATGGCAAGACACCAGCGATGTCATGGCGCGGATTTTTGATGTACCTGCTGGCTTGATCATGCGCGTGCATCCCGAGAAAATCGAAGTGCTAGTGTCCAGCCATGGTGAAGAAAACCCCTACGAAGCCTGCGAAACAGCGCCACTCAATAGTGGGCTGTATTGCGAAACCGTAATGCGCACGCAGCGCATTTTGCAGGTACCCAATGCTTTAAACGATGAAGACTGGAAAACGAATCCTGATATTGCACTGAATATGATTTCATATCTGGGCGTACCTTTAATTTGGCCCGACGATTCGGTTTTTGGCACAATTTGCGTGCTCGACAACAAAGAGCGTACTTTTCATACGCAATACATCAATCTGCTATGGGAAATTAAAAAAGGCATTGAATCGGATTTCAAACTGATACGCCAACAAGAACAACTCATCGCCAGCAATACCGAGCTACGAATCGCCATCGAGCAACAAAGAGCCGATGCGCAAAAATTAACCCAATCCAATCAAGAACTCAATGCCGCGCTCGCCACCGTCACGCAGATGCAAGCACAACTACTACATTCCGAAAAAATGGCGGCACTAGGCTCGCTGGTGGCTGGCATTTCACATGAACTCAATACGCCCATCGGCAACGGCCTGATGGCCGCCAGTACGCTGCAAAGCGACGTTAGCACTTTTATGGCGCATCGCGATCAAGGCCTTGCGCTGACACGTAGCGAAATGCAGCAACTGGGTGAATCGTTGACGCTAGGCACCGAAATACTCATGCGGAACCTAAGTCGTGCCGCCGAATTGGTGCGCAGCTTTAAGCAAATTGCCATCGATCAATCGAGCATGGTGCGGCGCAGTTTTGCGCTAAATACGACGGTGAGCGACACGCTCATTATGCTGCGCCCGCTACTACGCCAGCATGGCCGCAGTGTTGAAGCGAGTATTCCTGAGGACATCATCATGGATAGCGATCCGGGCGCGATTGAACAAGTGCTGATTATCTTGATCAACAATGCATTGGTGCATGCGTTTCCTAACAAAATGCAGGGGAAAATCAGTATTTTTGCCCAATTGACAGAAAATGACGAAGTCCATTTACACGTTAGTGACGATGGTATTGGCATTCCCGCCCCCAATCTCAGCCGCCTATTTGACCCGTTTTTCACCACCCGACTTGGACAAGGCGGCAGTGGATTGGGTTTGCACATCGCCGACAATCTTGTGTCTACCGCGCTACACGGCCAGATTCTCGTCACCAGCACCGAAGGCCAAGGCGCCTGCTTCACACTCGTCTTGCCATGCGTAGCGGCGAATTAATGCATAATTAAACATCACACCAATATTAGATGTATATCAATCTATAGCTTTAAATTAAAGCCATACAAATATATACCCATTGTAAATTTACTCTTTAGATGACGTATTGATCGTTTTAAGTGCCTGCGGCACGGGGTTTTACAATCGCAATCGCGCGGATCGCGACCCGCGCTACAAGCGCTCACACACCGAAGAAAACAAAAAACCGCGAGAATCAATCTCGCGGTTTTTTGTTGCTAAGGCTAGTTGATTAAAACTACCCCGAGCGATATCGCATCGCTTATTACTTATAATAATAGCAAGCAAACCAACCATTAGTGCCCAATTGATATTTAGATTCCGGAGCTGGTCCAGAACCTGGGATTTGTCTTTGGCAAGCAGTAATTGGGCTCTCAACATTGCTGTTCCAACGAACGGTTCCCGCATAAGTATAAGCAGCAGCAAAAGCAGAAGCCGACACAACAAGCATCACAACAGCCGAAGCAATAATTTTTTTCATGAAAATTTCCATCGTCAAGGAGTAAATAAACAGATTAAATTTCAAAGAATTAGCAGCCGTTTTTATTAACGCCCCACGCAAAATATACGTGGGGAAATGCAAAGTTAATACAAACCTGAATTGGGCAAGTTGAAAGCACTGCAGTAAGCAATATGACGACACGCTAATATTCGGTCAATCTAAGTTTATTTATTTGTCATATTGTTGTGTTTTTGGTTACAAATAAATAACGAAACACCCACTAATTCATGACGTCATTTTCTGCTAATTGTAAAAATTTGATGCACTCACAAGCGGAAACGATCAGCGCTCTGATGAATCGAAAATGTGATCTAGCTTGCCAATATGAGAGATTGGTACTGTGGGATATTTTCAGGCGGGATCGGCGCTAGTGCCGCGCGGCACTGACTTTCTTGAACGGCCAAGAAAGTAAGCAAAGAAGGCCGCCCTAGTATCTGCGTCCGACTTCGTCGGATGCCCTCGCTGCGGACAATCGAGGCGGTTGCGCTCAAAACTCGTTCGGCCTCAAAACCAAAAACATCGGCCTCGCTCAAACATTGATCGCAAAAACCCCGCCCCGCTTTTCCTTCGCTCGGCTTGACACAAGGGATCTCACGCAGATCAACGAGGTTTTAAATTAACTCGATGTATTGCCTGCCAGGCATTGGCTATTAAGGGCTAAGATCAAATACATCAACACCCTATTCAACTCGTCATTCCGGCGAAGGCCGGAATCCAGCAGCAACGCCAGCCGAAACGACGCTCTAGATACCGGCATTCGCCGGTATGACAATTAGATGCAAAAGTTCCCCTTTCAGCCCGCATGGCAGAACGCGCCCCAAAACCACGCGGCGCAGCCGCATCAACCGCCAGAATCAATCGGGTTGTTTTGTGTCACAACGTAGGGCGGGTTAGCCGAAGGCGTAACCCGCCAATCCGTTTCCGATATCACAAACATCAATCAGCGCGGATCACGACCCGCCTTACAGGGCTTGACGGATAACTTGCCAAATCCAATTTTGAAATAAGTGTAATTAGCGCCCAACTTTTATAAAAATTGCGCGTTCCAATAACTTATCACAATACTCCTTGGTTTCTAATTCATAGCATTTGGTCTTGAATTTCCCCGCCATCTCCAACGCCAAGTCAGCCATCACGGCAGCGGTTTTCTCTGAAGGCAGCTCACCCTTATATCTCGAGCAAGCTACAATTTCGCTCCAATCAAACCCAACTTTATAACAACTATTCTGTGCTTGTAGCAGCAGCGAGGCTAAAACCTCTGCATCACCAGCAATATTTGATATTGAATCACTCTCTGATTCGAAATAATTACCTACATTAAAATTAATAAAAACAAAGAAAAGAGCAACAACAAAAATCACTGTTAAACATGATCGCCATGTAATTACTGATACATAATAAATACATACATTCTTGACGTTAGCCAAATCATTGGTTAGATTTTTCTTAGCTAAAACCTTCCAATCAGCTATATATGACTTTATTTTTTCCAACACACTCACTGGCACCCCACATTAACGTTACAAACCTTTTAATAATCGTAGGTTCAATTACGCGATCACCAATCATATTGGAGCTCTTCTTTCAGAAAAACTCTAATCAAATGCGCCAAATGTGACCTTTGGATCATACAAGCTAATTAAACTCGCAAACCCACCACTTCCACATACTTGTACATGTGCAAAATAGCTTTTACCTTGACGGATAAAATTATTCGCCCTTGACCGATCCACTGATGATAAATCTTTAATGTTGGTTGGAACTGACCATTGATTATTTTTCGCATCAACAAAGCGAAAACTCTCTAAAGTTGCCCCACTCTCACTAAATTGAATACCATCAACCTTAACCATTCCAATCATCTGAGTGCAATTTGATCCTGCTTCTATATAGATTGTATCCATATTAACAAGCCCACCAAGCAATGCTTTAGACTTTCCATCTTTTCCTGTTTTATAAATATCAAGAACCGTTGGCTTTATATCTTCGGAATACGAAAGTTGACTAAATAAACAAATAAAAACAACCAACAACAATTTATTCATAAATGAGTCCATTATAAATTCAAGTTGTTAAAAATAAAAAAGCGAATCATTTTATTGATCCGCTTATTCATCTTACCCCACCTTCTTCTTCAACAACTCCAACGCCATCGCTGGATTGGCCTTGCCGCCTGAGCCTTTCATTACTTGCCCGACCAAGGCATTGAGCGCTTTCTCTTTACCGCTGCGATATTCCTCAATCGCCTTCGGATTCGCCGCCAGCACGGTATCGACAATCGCTTCAATCGCGCCGGTGTCAGATTCTTGTTTCAGGCCGTCGCGTTCGATAATCACATCGGCGGTGTCGCCTGATTCCCACATTTTCTTCAAAACGTCTTTGGCGGTTTTGTTATTGATTGTATTGTCCGAAATACGAGCAATCAATGCGCCCAAGGCGTCGCTAGAGACAGGGCAATCGGCAATCGTTTTCTCTTCGCGGTTCAGCGTGGCGGAGATGTCGCCCATGATCCAGTTCGCAGCGAGTTTAGCATCCGCGCCAGCCGCAACCGTCGCTTCAAAATAGGCAGCCAGTATCTTGCTGGTGGTCAGCATCCGCGCGTCGTAGGCGGAGATACCATACTGCTCGATAAAGCGCGCTTGCATTGCAACTGGCAATTCAGGCAATTCGCTGCGTACGCGTGCTATCCATTCTTCCGAAATCACCAGCGGTGGCAAATCTGGATCAGGGAAGTAACGGTAATCGTGCGCGTCTTCTTTGCTGCGCATCATGCGCGTTTCGCCCTTGTCCGGATCGAACAGCACCGTGCCTTGCACGACGCGGCCACCGTCTTCGATGGTTTCGATTTGCCAGCGGATTTCGTAATCAATCGCTTGCTGCAAGAATTTAAACGAGTTCAGATTCTTGATTTCGCGGCGAGTGCCGAGCTCAACTTGGCCTGCTGGGCGCACTGAAACGTTAGCGTCAACACGGAACGAACCCTCGCTCATATTGCCGTCGCAAATGCCGATCCATGTGACCAACTCGTACAGCGCTTTGGCGTAAGCCACTGCTTCGGCGGATGAGCGCATTTCTGGTTCAGACACGATTTCCAGCAGCGGCGTACCCGCGCGATTCAAGTCGATGCCGGTCATGCCTTGGTAGTCTTCGTGCAGCGATTTGCCAGCATCTTCTTCTAAATGCGCGCGAGTGAGGTTGATTTTGCGCTCTTCATCGCCGACTTGAATCGTGATAACGCCGCCTTCGACCACTGGCAAATCCATCTGGCTAATTTGGTAGCCTTTTGGCAAATCAGGATAAAAGTAGTTTTTACGATCAAAGACTGATCTGCGTTTTACGTTCGCGCCGATCGCAAGGCCAAACTGAATCGCGCGCTCAACGGCAGCGCGGTTCATCACAGGCAAAGCGCCCGGCAAGGCGATATCGACCACCGCCGTTTGCGTATTCGGTGCAGCGCCAAATGCCGTGCTGGCCGGTGAGAAAATTTTCGATTTTGTGGTGAGCTGAGTGTGAACCTCTAGCCCGATTACGACTTCCCATTTCATAATTTATTCCTCAATGCCCGTGTCGTCGTACAAATCAGTCAACGACACGATAAAATCAATACTGGCTAGGCGCACTACTTCGTCATTGGTATATGCGTGAAAGACCCAGTCACCATACTCTGCACGGCGATACACCCGCACATTGCGAGATTCAGAATCAATTAAGACATATTCTTGCAATGAGTCGAGCTGGCGATAAATGTCAAATTTCTTGCCCAGATCGTAGCTACCTGTCGAGGGCGAAAGCACTTCGACCACCACCTTGGCTGAATTGACTGTCGAACTCGACTTTGCAGTTTCAGCACAATGAACCAACAAATCTGGATAAAAATAGCAATCGGCACTTTCAATCTGCAGGCGAACATCATTAATAAACGCTCGACAAGGTGAACCTTGCAAATGCGGTATCAGACGAACAAGCAAATTCATCGCCAGAATATTGTGCGTCAATGTGCCCCCCGTCATGGCATAAACGAGGCCGTCATAATATTCATGCCGTTCCTGCCGTAATTCTTCTTCCGCCAAGTATTGCTCAGGCGAAACAAAATCACTTTGCGTTAATGCCATGGCGATCTCCTTAGACTTGCGGTGCTTTGGTGTGCCAATCCGTCACTTGCTGGAACTGATGGGCGATGCCGAGCATGCGGCTTTCCGACAAATAGTTGCCGATGATTTGCATGCCGACTGGGCGACCATTGCTGCCGAAACCGACTGGCACGCTCATTGCAGGCAAACCGGCCAAGTTCACGCCCAGTGTGTAAATGTCTTCCAAATACATCGCGACTGGATCGGCGTTTTTCTCGCCTAAATTCCATGCGGTGCTTGGCGATACGGGGCTAAACAACACGTCGCATTCTTTGAACACAGCTTGGAAATCATTCGAAATAATGCGGCGGATTTTTTGTGCTTGCAGGTAGTAGGCATCGTAATAACCGTGGCTGAGCACGTAAGCGCCAGTCAAAATACGGCGTTTGACTTCATCGCCAAAGCCTTCAGCACGGGTTTTTTCGTACATTTCGTTAAGGCCGCTGTATTCCGCAGCGCGGTGACCGTAACGTACACCGTCAAAACGGCTTAGATTGGTCGATGCTTCGGCGGGGGCAATCACGTAATACGCTGGAATCGCCATTTTGGTGTTCGGCAAGCTGACATCAACGATGATCGCGCCGAGCTTTTTATATTCAGCAACGGCCGCTTCAATTGCCGCGCGTACGTCATCAGCCAAGCCTTCTGCGAAATACTCGCGCGGCAAGCCGATTTTCAGACCCGCGAGCGGCAAGTTCAAATCGCGGGTGTAATCTTCTTTTTTGTGTTCAAGACTGGTCGCATCCCGCTCATCAAAACCCGCCATCACATTGAGCAAAATCGCGCAGTCTTCGGCGGTTTGCGCCATCGCGCCGCCTTGATCTAAGGAACTCGCGTAAGCGATCATGCCGAAACGGCTGACGATACCGTAGGTCGGTTTAATCCCCGTAATGCCGCAAAATGCCGCAGGCTGCCGAATAGATCCTCCGGTGTCGGTTCCGGTCGCCATGGGCACTAAACGTGCTGCGACTGCCGCTGCCGAACCACCCGACGAACCGCCTGGTACAGCGCTTACATCCCAAGGGTTTTTGACTGCGCCGTAAAAGCTATTTTCATTGGATGAGCCCATCGCAAACTCGTCCATATTGGTGCGACCTAGCGTGACCAGACCAGCGGCATCACAGAGCTCTGCCACATTGCTTGAATACGGCGCGACAAAGTTATCCAACATTTTGCTGCCGCAGGTGGTTTTCCAACCTTCAGCGCAAAAAATGTCTTTGTGTGCAAACGGAACGCCCAGCAAGGGGCGCGTATCGCCCGCAGCGCGCGCGGCATCGGCGGCGGCGGCTTGCGCCAAGGCTTTTTCGCGATCCACGGTGATAAAGGCATTCAGATCGGCGTGTGCTGCAATTCGATCAAGATAATGCGTTGCCAACGCGACCGCAGTGGTTTCACCTGCGGCGAGTTGGTCGATGATTTGTTTAATGGTTAAATTCATATTCTTCCGTAGGTCAACCCGAACACAAAGGGTATTGACGTGTAGCCATTACCTAGCAATGCGTAGCAAGATATACCCAACTCCTTATTCAAGGCTTATTCAATGACTTTCGGAACCAGATACAGGCCGTTTTCTACCGCAGGTGCGGCCGCTTGAAATGCTTCACGGCGATTGGCCGCCGTCGCCACATCGTCACGCAAGCGTAATAGCATGTCTTGCGGGTGCGGCATCGGTGCAATACCAGTGGTATCGATAGCGCGCATTTCTTCGATCAAACCAAACAAGCGGTTAAGCTGAATCTGGCTCTCAGCGACTTCATTTTCGGTCACGGCTATCCGTGCCAGACGCGCAATGCGCCGTACATCGTCTGTAGAGAGCGACATGGTTATTTCCTGTAGATGACGTCCTTAAACGGCTTAGTCATATTTACCCAGTACATCGTACCTAGTAGGGCGACACTGCTTATTCCCTGCTAGATACGTCCTTAAACGGCTTGGTCATATTTACCCAGTACATCGTACCTAGTAAGGCGACATTGCTTATTGCCTGCTAGATACGTTCTTAAACGGTTTGTTCATATTTACCCAGTACATCGTATCTAGTAGGGCCGCATTGCTTATTCCCTGCTAGATACGTCCTTAAACGGCTTAGTCATATTTACCCAGTAGATGCGTACCTGTGGATAGGGCGACATGATTATTCCCTGTAGATACAAACCTCAAGCAACAGCGCGGAGGTATTTACGCCGCACATCGCAAATTGATAGCAACATGGTTGTATTTACCCCGTTAAACCTTCTTAAACATCAGCACAATAGGGTATCATATTGGGTTTGTTTCTCCCACCTGCAGCTGAGTCTCGCTGTGGTAAGAAAAGTGGATGCGAAATGATAAAAACAAATGCACAGCGGGTTTCGCTGCAATGCAGCATAATACGCGCATTAGACCCATTTACAGTGGGCTGAACCGACGGTTCAGCTAACCATCACACCTCTAAAGATTGCGGGATATTTAATGTTTGGACTTCTCTCTGGCTACTTTGCCAACGACATCGCCATCGACTTGGGCACCGCTAACACCTTGATTTATATGCAAGGCAAAGGGATTGTCTTGGATGAACCCTCGGTTGTGGCGATTCAACAAGAAGGCGGCCCTTCGGGCAAAAAAACAATTCTCTCCGTTGGTGCGGAGGCAAAAAAAATGTTGGGCCGTACGCCTGGCAATATCAATGCGATTCGCCCGATGAAAGACGGCGTGATTGCCGATTTCACCATCACCGAACAGATGCTGAAACAGTTCATTAAAAAAGTAAATCCAAGCCGCATGTTTTCATCACCTCCGCGTATCGTGATTTGCGTACCTTGCGGTTCAACGCAAGTCGAGCGCCGTGCGATTCGTGAATCAGCACTCGGCGCTGGCGCACGTAAAGTGGAGTTGATCGAAGAGCCAATGGCGGCCGCATTGGGCGCAGGTTTACCAGTTGAAGAAGCAACGGGCTCAATGGTCGTCGATATCGGTGGCGGCACGACTGAAGTGGGCGTAATTTCACTGGGCGGTATCGTTTATGCGACCAGCGTTCGCGTTGGCGGTGATAAATTTGATGAATCCATCATCAACTACATTCGCCGTAACTACGGCATGCTGATCGGCGAAACGACCGCAGAAGAAATCAAAAAACGCATTGGTTCGGCCTTCCCAGGTGCAGAAGTACGCGAGATGGAAGTGAAGGGTCGCAATTTGGCCGAAGGCATTCCACGCTCATTCACGATTTCTAGTAACGAAATCTTGGAAGCGTTGACTGATCCACTGAACCAGATCGTTTCTGCGGTAAAACAAGCGCTGGAACAAACGCCACCAGAGTTGGGTGCGGACATTGCCGAAAAAGGCATGGTACTCACTGGCGGCGGCGCATTGTTGCGCGATTTGGATCGCCTATTGATGGAAGAAACCGGCTTGCCAGTGATTGTGGCTGAAGATCCATTGACTTGCGTAGTACGCGGCACAGGCAAGGCGCTAGAGAAACTCGACAAGGGCGGCATTGGTATTTTTGCCAACGATTAAGCACGGCGAGAATGGATGGATGGCAAAGGCGCGTTTTCGCGCCTTTTGCTGTCTTATTGACGTTTTAATATCTTATATTATTCGCGGGCACTCTGGCCCACGTATAACGCCAAGCGACCTCACTGAGCATGCAAGCTAATCAGCCCGATTTTTTTAACAGAGGCCCCAAACCGCTCACGCGAGTTTTGATTTTTTCCGCACTATCGGTGGGATTAATCGTGGGCGATGCCAACTATCAATTACTCAATCAGGTCCGCGACAAACTTTCGCTCGCGCTGTATCCCTTGCAATGGCTGGCGACCACGCCGATCAATGCGCTGATTGAAGGCAAAGACTTTCTACAGCAGCAAACACTTTTAGTCGGCGAAAATAAAACACTCAATAACGATAAGCTCGCCGCGCAAGGCATGGCGATGCGCTTGCATGCGCTAGAAATCGAGAACGCGCATTTGCGTAGTTTAAAAGTCGCCAGCGAAAGCACGCCACGTCAAACCCAGCTGACCAAGATTTTATACAATAGCCGCGATCCCTTTGCCGCCAAATTGGTACTCGACAAAGGCCAGCAAGATCAAATTAGCCTAGGGCAAATCGTGCTCGATGCCAGCGGTGTGGTCGGGCAAATTGTTCGCGTGCAACCGCTCACCAGCGAAGTACGCTTGCTGTCTGATCGTAATCATATGGTACCCGTCATCGTGGCGCGCAATCAGCTGCGTACCGTCGTATACGGCTCAGGCCGCCATACGCCGCTTGAGGTGCGCAATATGGCACCGAATGTCGATATTCAAGTCGGCGATCAACTCCTCACTTCTGGGATTGATAGCATTTATCCCGCCGGCCTACCCGTGGCGAAAGTCACCAAGGTTGAGCGCACGACGGGTAATGCGTTTGCGCGAATTTATAGCGAGCCTTTGGCCAAAATCGATCAGCATCGCTATTTTCTGATTCTGGATGCGCCCGCTGCACCACCACCTTATCCGATTGAAGCCTCTGCGCCAAAAGCGAAGAAACACTAATGCGACTCATGAAAAATACTCATGCTCAGCTGCGCCCAAGGAGATGAATTAATTCATGCCAATTAGCCGCCAATTGCTCCGCCCTGCTGGCGCGAGCTTTATTTTCTGTTCTTTTGTTTTAGCCATGCTGGTCAATTTATTGCCATGGCAAGCCACGGCCGTGAACTTCGCCCCTGATTTTGTCGCGCTACTGATTATTTATTGGGCGCTCAATCAGCCGCGCCGCGTCGGCGTCGCTTGTGCTTTCTTTTTAGGCGTGGCGATGGATGTCGCCGATGGCAATGTATTAGGGCAACATGCGCTCGCCTATTCGGTCATTGCCTATTTGGCCTTGGCACGACAACGACAATTGGTCATCTTTCCTTTTTGGCAACAAGCACTGATTGCATTTGCGCTCTTGATTCTGTCGCAAACCATTATGGTTTTTATTCGTAGCATGATGGGCGAGCCATTTGTCGGTTGGGGCTATTTTGCCGGTAGTTTATTTGCCGCTATTTTATGGCCACCGTTTTCTAATTTAATGCTGATGTACCAGCGTAAAAACGTGCCTGACGAATTATGAGCTTGACGATAAACCTTGATCTTTGGCGTATTCAGTAATGTATTCTGCTTTTTTTTCAGCCCTAGCGCTGAAACCGCTGTGCTGCGTCACACGCCACACTGATAGTGCAAGAGAGCGTCATGAGTAAAAATGTCGTCCTCAATCAAAAAAGCGAACGCTTCGCTTTTCAAATCCGCCTGATTATTGCCGTTTTGTTTATCTTGCTGATGTTTGGTACTTTGCTCGCGCGCTTTATTTGGCTACAAGTGCTAGAACACGACCGCTACTTAACGCTAGCCGAACAAAATCGAATTTCTTTAGTGCCGATCCCGCCGTCACGCGGGATTATTCGTGACCGCAATGGCGTGGTGCTGGCGCATAATTTTTCGGCCTACACGCTCGAAATTACGCCTTCCAAAGTCGGTGATTTAGATGAAACCATTGCCAAGCTCAAAGGCATTGTCGATATCACACCGAAAGATCGCCGCCGCTTTAAAAAGCTACAAGACGAAACCAAAGACTTTGAAACGCTACCGATTCGCACTCGCCTAAGCGATGAAGAAGTCGCGCGCTTTGCCGCGCAAAGTTATCTTTTCCCCGGTGTTGAACTCAAAGCACGACTATTTCGCCAATATCCGATGGGCGAAGTGGGTAGCCATTTAATTGGTTATATTGGCCGCATCAACGACAGAGACATTAAAGATTTAGAAGAACAAGGTGTTTACGCCAATTATCGCGGCACAGATTACCTTGGCAAGTTGGGTATCGAAAGCAGCTATGAAGCACAGCTGCATGGCACAACAGGCTTCGAGCAGGTTGAGATCGACTCTGGCGGTCGCGCCATTCGTACACTCAAACGCACCGCACCCAAATCAGGGCAGGATTTAACGCTGTCCATCGATATCCGCTTGCAAGAAATGGTCGAAAAGCAATTTGGCGACCGTCGCGGCGCTTTAGTGGCGATTGATCCGCAAACCGGCGGGATTTTAGCGATGGTATCCAAACCCGGCTTTGATCCGAATTTATTTGTCGATGGCATTGATCCGGTGAGCTGGAATGAACTCAATACCTCGATTGATAAGCCGCTACTGAATCGTGCCATTCGCGGTGAATATCCACCGGGCTCGACTTACAAGCCATTTATGGCGATGGCAGCGCTTGAATACAATACGCCACTCGTGCATCAAACGATTTCAGACCCTGGCTACTATATGTACGGCGGCCATCGCTTTAATGACTCCAAAAAAGGCGGTTATGGCTCGATGAGCTTTGATCGCTCGATTGCGCTTTCGAGTGACACTTATTTTTACCAGCTCGCAGTTCAGCTCGGTATCGATAAAATTGCGGCGTTTATGTCGACTTTAGATTTCGGCAAGCAAACCGGCGTCGATTTACCCGGCGAGCGACCAGGCATTTTGCCGAGTCCTGAATGGAAAAAAGCGCGCTTTAAAAATCCAGCGCAACAAAAATGGTTCTCCGGCGAAACCGTCTCCATCGGGATTGGACAAGGCTACAACGCCTTTACACCAATACAAATGGCGCATGCAACCGCCACACTCGCCAATCGCGGCATTGCGTTTAAACCCCATGCGGTGGCGACACTCACCGATCCGGTCACGGGCAAACAAACTCAGGTTGAACCTAAACCGCTGAAAGCCATGACTTGGAAACCAGAAAATATTGAGCGCGTAATTCGCGGCATGGAAGGCGTGATGACCATCGGTACGGGTGCCAATGTTTTTCGCGGTGCTGAATACGTGTCTGCAGGTAAAACGGGTACGGCGCAGGTGTATAGCTTGAAAGGCGCGAAATACAATGCGCACTCGGTGAAAGAGCGTTTGCGCGATCACTCGTGGTTTATCGCATTTGCACCTTCAGATAAACCGACGATTGCCTTGGCCGTGATTGTGGAGAATGGCGGTTTTGGCGCGCAAGCCGCAGCGCCGATTGCGCGTAAAGTGCTCGACTATTACCTCACCGGAAAAATGCCTGTCGATCCAATTGATAAAGCGGCATCAGGTGCCTCTGCTGTCACCCCTGCTGTAGAGGAAAATGTCCGTGATTAGTTATTTCTGGGAGCGCATTAAGCGCCCAATTGATCCTGCGCTGTTTTGCTTTATCCTGCTGATTTTTGCGCTGTCGGCTGGCGTGCTGTATTCGGCATCGAATCGTGATTTAGAGCGTGTGACCGATAAAATCGTGTTCATGGGAATTTCCCTCTGCATCTTGTGGTTCGTTGCCAATATCCAGCAACGCACCTTGATGCAGCTGGCTTTACCTGCGTATGTCTTTGGCGTGATTTTGCTGATTGCCGTTGAGCTATTTGGCGTCACCAGCCATGGAGCCACGCGCTGGCTCAATATTGGCATTACGCGAATTCAGCCTTCTGAAATCATGCGAATTGCTTTGCCGCTGATGGTGGCGTGGTTTTTTAATCATTATCAAGCCAGCCTCAATTGGCGACACTTTATTGGCGGCGCCATCATTATCCTGATTCCGGTTGCTTTGATTCTCAAGCAGCCCGATTTGGGAACCAGCCTCCTCGTCGCCTCGTCGGGCTTTTATATTCTCTTTTTTGCTGGCCTACCGTGGGCGGTCTTGGCGGTGATGGGCGTCGGCATTGCCGCTGGCGCGTACACCGTCACCCATTGGGATATGTGCATTAACATCCTGCACGAATACCAATGCCGCCGCATCGCCACGATGCTAAACCCGATGGAAGATCCGCTCGGCGCGGGCTATCACATCATTCAAGGCACAATTGCGATTGGTTCGGGCGGTATCTTTGGTAAAGGCTGGCTGGCTGGCACGCAAACTCACCTTGATTTCATCCCTGAGCGCACCACCGACTTTATTTTCGCCGTGTATGGCGAAGAATTTGGTCTATTGGGTAATTGCGTGTTACTCGTGCTGTATTTAGCCGTCATTTTCCGTGGTTTGATGATCGCCAATAATGCATCCACTTTATTTGGTCGCTTGCTCGCCGGCGCGATTTCAATGAATTTCTTTACCTATGCGCTGGTCAATATGGGCATGGTCACCGGCATGCTGCCCGTAGTTGGCGTGCCTTTGCCACTGATTTCCTATGGCGGCACGTCGATGGTGTCGATTTTGGCTGGCTTTGGTATTTTAATGAGCATCCAGCGTGATCGCCCATTAATGAAAGGCTAGGGTCTGTTGACGTGGCATCAGCAATTATTACTTCTGTGGGCATAAAAATGAAGCCAACTAAACTAGGTATATCACTGTGCGCATTACTAATCGCTGCTTGCAGCACAACACCTAAGCCCAGTATACCTAGCAAACCGACTGTATCGCCCGTACCGACACCAAGCCCAGTGATCGGCGGCAAGCCATCCGCTTATACTTGCAGCTACACAGCGAAATCGGGTGGCGGTGCATTTTATAAAGATGATGGCCCAATGGCCGATTTTCCCGCCAATATGGATCAAGCCTTAGAACCAACACCGCGCTGGGAACCGCTGCATAAATGGGCGAATCGCCCATATACCGTGCTGGGTCTATCATTTACACCGCAGCCGCTAAATGGCCCTGAGCAAGGCATGGCGAGCTGGTATGGCCGCAAGTTTCATGGCCAGAAAACCAGTATCGGCGAAACCTACGATATGTTTCAAATGACCGCCGCGCATCCTACTTTGCCGATTCCAAGCTATGCACGCGTGACCAATGTAAAAAATGGCCGCAGCGTGATTGTTCGCGTCAATGATCGAGGTCCGTTTCACAAAGGCCGCGTGATGGATTTATCTTTTCTGGCCGCTTGCCGCTTAGGCTACGCCAATAATGGCAGCGCTGAAGTCATCGTCGAAAGCCTGCAAGCAGGCGATACACCGAAGGACATGCTGGCCGTTGCACCGCAGCCTGTGCGTACTCCAGTAGCAGTCAGCAGCGCACCCCGCCCGATTCCGGTCGCAGAGAGCAATGGTGTCGTGTATGTGCAATTAGGCGCTTTTGCTTCGCAAAGCAATGCCGAGAATTTCAGAGCGCACGTAGCGCGTGAATTGGATAATGATGCCAATAAACTGAGTATTCAAAGCAATAACAATCTATACCGCGTCCGCTTAGGGCCGTTTGCCAGTCGGAATGATGCTTTGCAAGTGATTAGCCGAGTGACTGGCGATAACAATATCAAAGCGGTGATCGCTCAGTAGGGTATTGCCATCTATGGATTACTAAACAATACTTAGGTGGCAATACTACTTTAATCCTGGGTGATCTTTTTGCGGTTTATCTAGCCAATAACCTTGCACTTGATCCACACCAAATTCAACCAGCATATTAAAAATCGTTTCACTTTCGACAAACTCGGCAATCGTCGTTTTGCCCATATCGTGCGCGATACTGACCATGCCGCGCACGAAAATCTGGCTGTCTCTATCATTCGGCAAATCGCGAATAAACAGGCCGTCGATTTTCAATACATCGGCTTTGAGCTGTTTCAAATAAGCAAACGACGCAAAACCCACGCCAAAGTCATCCAAACACACCACGCAACCCGTTGAGCGCAATGCATCAATAAAGCGCTGTGCATCGGATAAATCTGACACCGCCGAGGTTTCAGTCAACTCGACCAATAGCCGTTTTGGATTCACTTTGTAGTGCTCCAGCAGGCTGGCGATATACAGCGGCAACTCAGGCTCATCAAACGAGCGCCCCGAAACATTGACTGCAATCGATGGGCAATCAGGGTAATGAGCAAGCAAGCGAATCACTTCTTTAATCACCCAGCGATCCAGATCGACGATTTTGCCCGTTTTTTCGGCATGCGGAATAAACTGCCCCGGCATAATAATGCCGCCCGGACTATCCGCATCTTTCATCCGAACCAGCGCTTCTAAATGCGCGAGGCTGCGATCTGTCGTGTGGTAAATCCCTTGGTAATGCAGCTCGAAACCATCATTCTCCAGCGCATCAACAATCCGCTCTTTCCACGACAGGCGATTCAACTCGCTGCGCGAATGATCCGAATCAGGGCGGTACACGCGCCACGTGCCTTTGCCGGCCGCTTTGGCCTGATACATCGCCGTATCGGCATGGGCGACCAATTGATCCGGCGAATTGGCGTGCAAGGGATAAATCGCGACACCCACCGAGGTCGAAGGCCGCATTAAATGATTACCCGCAACAAACTGCGTTTGCATCACGGTTTGCACAATCCGATCAGCGAGTTTACTAACTTCAAACTCATCGCATTCAGGCAGCAGTACCGCAAACTCATCGCCGCCCAAGCGGGCAAACACTTCATGTAAGCGCACTTGCTTGCTGATCTCACGCGCGATGCTTTTGAGTAATTCATCGCCGACGGTATGGCCAAAACTATCGTTGACCAACTTAAACTCATCCAAATCAAAAAACACCAAAGCCATCGTCGTTTGCCGACGATCCGCTTCAGACACCATGCGATTGAGTTCTTGCTGGAAACGATGGCGGTTAAATAAGCCCGTCAACGCATCGCGCTCGGCCAAACTCACCATGCGCTCGGCAATCTGCCGTTGCTGCGTCACATCTTCGTAAACCCACATACGGCCATTGGTTTCGCCTTGCGGGTCGGTCACGCGATAGCAGCTTTGCAAAATAACGCGATTGTCATTCAGCGTCACTTCACCAAAATCAACGCGCTCTTCCAGCGACGCCAATTCTTCCAAGTAATACGACAGCACATCGCCTTTCGCTGGGCGATTATCCGCCAACTGCAAAATCTGCCCAATCGGGCGACCAATCATCATTTTCTGCGAAGACAAACCCCACATTTCGCAAAATGCGGGGTTAAAAAACACAATCCGATTGTCATTATCAACAAACAACACCCCAAATCGCATCGCTGCCAACAAAGCCAGCATGCGCGCTCGCTCGGATTCAGCGTGCTGTAAATAGCTTTGGCCCAAGGATTGAATTTGGCGCAATTCAATCACCGATTTACGCAATGCCAAACGCTCGTCTTTAATTTCGGAATTATCGCGAATGCTCAGCCGCAAACCTTGATAGCTGTGATTCACATCAAGCATGGGCTGCCAGCTCGCCGCGGCCCAAAATAGGCTGCCGTCACGGCGCATCGCACGAAATTCGTAATCTTGCTCGGACGATTGCTGCTGTAATGCAATGCGAAAAGTTTCTTCAACGCGCAAACGCTCTTCGGGCGTGGCAATCGTTAATGGAAAATCGGGCAGCAGCAGACATTCATTGACCGAATAGCCCGTCACACGCACGACGGACGCATTCGCCCAAACCAGCCGCCCTTCTGGATTAAGCCACAGCTCGGCGCTATTAGATGAGTCGGCAATCGCCTGATATTTTGCCTCACTCTGATTGAGTGCCAAAATATACGATTTAATCGTTCTGGCCATCTCATTAAAACGCCGCGAAATTTTAGCGATTTCGTCTGAACCAGCCGGAACCTCAATCGGTTCAAAATAGCCGGTCAAGGACGTTTCGGTGGCTTCAATCACACGATATAAATGTCGAGAAATCCACAATCCGGCATAGATTAACAAGGCCGCTGAAAGCAAAAATCCGGCCAGTAAAATAAGGCCATTTTGCCAAATCAAGCGCTCAAACCCGCTCCGTAACACATCTGCTGACACGCCAAAACGCAACTCACCCAATTGCTCACCGCCAAACTCCAACGGCGTACGCGCATGCATCACGCGACCTGCCGCCATAGCGGATTCAAAACTCACATCACTTGGAGGTAATTTTTTTGAAACATCCCAACCGCGTGCGGCAATCACTTGCTGATGCGCGTCGAGCAGCACCAGATAATCAATACCATCGGCCGCCTGCAAGCTATCGAGCAAATCAGCCGCTTTAACGCGATTGCCGGCCACCATGGCGGGCATAAAAGAGGATTTAAGTAGCCGAGACAAAGCCTGAACGTGCAGCTCGGTTTCCTGCTGCGCCATTTCAGCCCAAATGCGATGCGCATTAAAAGCCAAAGCAGCCAGCAGCAGCACTTGCAGCGCAACGCTGATCGCAATAAAACGCGAACGAGGGGAGAAGGAAAATAAGGACATGACAGAGCTTACTATCTCTTAAAATCCAGCATTAGAAAAACACACGGGCTGTCGCATTAAACGCGACACCGCCACCCAGATCTATTAACGCTGCAATAGCTTAATAAATACTTTAGAGCGCCGCTGATAGTTATACAGCTCTTTTTTCTCCATCGGCAAATCCTCAACCGACGCTTGCTTAAAACCGCGTTCGACAAACCAATGGCTGGTTCGCGTCGTCAGTGCGAAGAGTTTTTCGATGCCCAAACCACGCGCTTGTTGCTCGACGTGGCGCAACAAATCAGCACCACGATCTTCATCGCGATAATCGGGATGAATCACCAAGCACGCTAATTCAGCCATTTTACTATTCGGGAACGGATGAATCGCGACAATACCGATGGTTTTACCATCATGCTCCAGCACCGAATAACGATGCACTTCGCGCTCTAACAATTCACGGCCACGTTTCACCAGTACGCCTTGATCTTCCAGCGGCTCAATCAGCGCCAACATTCGGCCAATGTCGTCAATCGTTGCTTGGCGCAAGGTTTCGAGCGGCTCGCGCGACACCATCGTGCCGATACCATCATGCGTAAATAGCTCCATCAACAAGCTACCGTCGACATTATTACTAATCAAATGCGCCCGCTGTACGCCATTACGCACCGCACGCACCGCACAGGGCAAGTAAAGTGACACATCATCGTTGGCATCGGGATGCGCTGCCAAAAACTGCTCAGCTTCCGATGCCGTCAGCTCGGTTTGCAACTCGCCAGCATCGTTAACGACGCCCGATTGGCCAAACAAAAACAGTAATTTATCGGCTTTGAGCGCTGTAGCCGTCGTCGTCGCCACGTCTTCCAAAGTCAGATTAAAAATTTCACCGGTTGGCGAATAGCCAATCGTCGAGATCAACACCAGCTCGCCATCATCCATGCGGTAATTAATCGCCGTCGTATCGACTTTGCGCACTTCGCCGGTGTATTGCAGATCGACGCCATCGCGCACGCCCATCGGCTGCGCGGTAATAAAATTACCTGCCGAAACGCGAATATCGGCATTCGCCATCGGAGAATTTGGCAAACCCATCGACAGCCACGATTCAATCTCAACGCGCACATGCCCCGCCGCTTGAATCACGCATTCCAGTGTCGGCAAGTCGGTGACGCGAATCCCATTCAGGTAGCGCCCTTCAATACCACGCTCGGCAATCCGTGCCTCAATTTGAGGCCGCGCGCCGTGTACCACAATCAGCCGCACACCCAAGCTGGTCAGCAAATTAATGTCGTGCGTCAGCGTCGCAAACTTACCATCACGCACCACTTCGCCACCGAGTGCAATCACGAAAGTACGGCCACGAAAGGCATGAATATACGGCGCAGCTTGGCGGAACCATTGAACAAAATCTTGCATCTGAGCCTCTCAAATACCCTGCACGGGTATTGGTAAGAACATTATTTATTATAAGCGATACAACCATATACCTATCATGAGCAAGGTTTGGTATTTATTTTTAATCTTCAATCTTTGGCGTCTGCGGCATTCGCTCACTAGATTGAAGATAAGTACTCAGTGTCCATGCCAACGTTTGAGAGCAGGCAATCAAAAACACGATGCTCAACAAGGCCATTTTTACTTAACGCCTCATCCACTTGCATGAGAGCCGCCATGAAACTCATCTACAGCACATTTTTGTTCCTCGCCTGCAGCGCCAGCATAGCTAATGCCGCAGAAATCGCCCTCGGCCTAGGCGCAATCGCTCGCCCCAGCAGCGGTGGCGCACTGCTACGTATTGAAGGCCGCACGCCGATACCCGACGAATGGCTTACAGCCATCAGCGACAATCTACACGGCTACTGGCAAGCCAACGGCAATGCTTGGCATAACGATGATGGTAGCCATTTTGCTGTCGGCGCTGGAGTCGGCGCGCAATACAGCGTGAACGAGCGCTGGAAAATCGAATTCGCTTGGGGCGGCGTAGTGCTTAACGACCGCAACATCACGACAGAACACGATCTAGGCAGCGATTTCAACTTTGAAACCAGCATCGGCGTGCAATACCACTGGCAAGACCATCACAGCTTGCGCCTCAATGTTTATCACTGGTCCAACGCTGGCCTTGCCGAACAAAATCCCGGCTGCGAAATCATTATCGCCGCTTACCAATTCAAATTTTAATCCGCGTTAGTAAGCACCATGCCCGCTCACCACGGTTTTAATCGTTTTGCAGACAATCGCAATGTCGTACCATAAATTCCAATTCTTTACATACCAAGCATCCAGCGCTACGCGCTCAGCATAACTGGTGTCATTGCGACCCGATACCTGCCACAAACCCGTAAGCCCCGGCCGCGCTTCCAGATAAAAATCGACTTTATCGCCGTAGCGTTCCAGCTCCGCATCAATAATGGGTCGTGGCCCTACCAACGACATCTCAGCACAAATCACATTCCATAATTGCGGGATTTCATCGAGGCTGGTCTTGCGTAAAAACGCGCCAATTTTGGTAATACGTGGGTCGTTTTTAAGCTTGAAATCAGTATCCCATTCAACCCGCGCTTGTGGGTCAGTCGCCAGCAAGTGATCAAGCACCTCTTGCGAATTGTGCACCATGGTTCTGAATTTCCAGCACTTAAACGGCACGCCATTCATGCCGACACGAACATGGCCAAAGAAAATCGCGCCCGGGCCGCCTTCCTGTTTAATTCGCCACATCACGTAAGTCAGCAATGGGCTGAGCACCAGCAGACCGCAAATCGCACCGAACAAATCAAAAGCGCGCTTGAGTAAAATCAGTGGTTTTACCAGCAGATTATTACGTACGCGCAGCAGCAAAACTTCGTGGCTGAAAAAGTGATGCGGCACGACGCCAAACAACGGTAAACCCGCAATCGGCGGAATAATGTGCAGGTCTTTATATCGAAGGGAAAGCTGCTCAATCTGATTTTCCAATTGGCGCAATTCATCCTCATTCACCGCAATGACCACATGTGGGCGACCATTCGCGGTCAACCATGCCAACAATTCTTCACGCGGCAAACGCACCACCGGCAACACATCGCCATTAATCAATAATTCGGCTGGCGCATCCTGATCGACCGACAAAAACGCCTGCACTTCAAAGCCCAATTGCCGCTCGCTATACATCGCACGATACGCTTCAACCGCATTCACACCGGCACCAATAATCACCGTTGGCAATTGCCAAATGCGCTTTCTGAGCAGAACGTCGCGCATCATGCTGCGAAAATACGGCAACAGCAGCAAAGCCATACCCCAGGATACCGGCCACAAGAAACGCGATACGGTAAATTTACCCAGCAGCACCAGCATGCCATTGAGCAATGCCGCCAGCAGCAGGGCGCGCAGCACTTCGAGCAATTCATCCCAAAACGGCAGGCGCAAACTGTAATGCCCGCGCCACCAAAAGTTAATCACCGTAATCAGCGACAAACCCAAAAATGCCAAACCCTGTTGCCGTCCTTCCCAAGCCCACCACAGCTCAAAACTCGCCGAAATTCGGTCATAGCGAAAAATCCACAGCAGCAACATCGCTATACCGAACGACAGCGCCAGCGCTGAAAAATCAGCCAAAGCCAGCCACGATTTGGCTCGCTCGGCTTGTAAATGTTTTTCTTGCTTCATTATTTTTCGCCCAGCTCGCTAGCAGGCTTTAAGCCATACGCCGCATACAAAGTTGTCATCATTTGATCGAGTGAATAAAACTCGCGCGCAAACGCGCGCGCTTGTTGACCCAGTTTGGCGCGCAAATCGGCGTCATCAATCAGCGCTTTTAAGTGCGTCACAAACTCATCGGGCGTTTGCGCCAAGTAGCCATTCTCGCCTTCTTGCACCAAATCTCGATTACCCACCACATTGGTCGCCACCACCGGCAAACCTGCCGCCATGGCTTCAATCACCGCCACTGGTAAACCTTCCCAGCGGCTGGTTTGAATATAAATATCCAGCGTCGCCAGCTGCGCCAACGCTACGCTGCGATCACACCAGCCGCTCACCACAACATTCGCAGCTTTCAATGCCGCTTCGCCGCTTTCATCACCGCCGCCAACCCACACAAACTCGAGGTTATCGTCTGCCATTTTAACGGCAACTTCGGCGAAAAACTCAGGATTACGCGCTAAACACACGCGACCTACCGTGCCAATCCGCAATTTTCGCCCTGCCGCAGGCAAGCTCAATGCCGGTGGAATCGCAGCTAAATCGACCGCATTATTCACGACGACGACATTGCTGGATAAATGTGACCGGATTTCTTCGCCTTCAGATGGTGAACACGCAATAAACGTCACTGGCACGCCAGCGAGTAATTTTTCAATCGCTAAAAATACGCTATTTTTGAGCCGACCTTCAGCGCGCTGCAAAAACGACAAGCCATGCGGCGAAAAAAACCAGCGCGGCCCGTCCGATTTACCCGCCCAAGCCAAGCTCACCAAACGCCCCACTGCCCCAGCTTTACTCGAATGCAAATGCACGACATCGGGCGACAGTTCTTTAATCCATTTCAGCAAGGCGCGGCCAGTGCGAAAATCATTCAGCGGATGGATCGCGCGCTGCATCGGCAAATGGATGCACTGCACGGCCTCCGCAAACAGCGCGCGCCAATTTTCCGGCGTTTCCTCACGCACCGAATGAATCACAGTGACGGAATGCCCATCTTGCGACTGGCGGTTCGCCATCGCCGACACCATAGACAGCGTGCCCGCACCAAACGATTCGACTACGTGGATAATTAAAGCCATTGTTCACCTGTGGGAGCGGGCTTGCCCGCGAATGCTCTGCTCATTAGATCGCTTTCGTGGACAAGCCCACTCCCACGAAAAGCCTTTTTCTTAACAACTTCTTGCATTAATTCATAGCCAACACGCATCCCAATAAGAGTAACTACCCACTTTCTGCACCAAGCCAGCGCGAACAGGATTCGCCACGATATACCGAGCAATCGCTTGCACATCTTCGTCATAGCGCACCGCGTGATCATGAAAACTAGTCTGCCAAACCGTTCGTCCCACTGTGCCAGCGTTTCGATTTAACTCAATCGCGGTGCTTGATTTTAACCGCCTAACAAGCGAATCAAGCCCCTCTTTTTGCAAAATCAACAACCAATGAAAATGATCCGGCATCACTACAAAAGCTAAGGTTTGGCTCAAGCCCAATTCATCGCAAGATTTGAATCCATTCACCACACAGCGCGCCGCATATAAATCGCTAAGAAACGGCTGCCGTTGCGAACAGATACTGGTAATCACATACGCTTGCCCGATTGCAGACATTCGCCCTTTACGCAAATCAGCGGAATGGGCTGGCATCGCTATTCGCGGGCAAGCCCGCTCCCACGGAGTTTTGTTTTGAGTTTAAACGCCAACTCATATGGCATTGCCAACAAGGCCAGTGTGCATGCGATACCAGCAATCGCCGCTGGGCTGCCATCGAAGTATTTGCGCTGTACAAGCAGCCGTGATTTGAGCTGCGTTTTGCGCTTACCCAGCGAAATACCGTTCGGATCAAGTTCATACTTAATCAATACATCGGGCAGATTGGCGACTTTGAATTGCCGCGCCATCGCCCAAAATAGCGCGTAATCTTCGGCGGCTGGAAAGTCCAAAGGATACATCCCTACTGTATCGGCCGCTGACAATTTAAACATCACGCTGGGATGGATATACGCCGAGTTTTTCTTCATGGCCTGCAAAATATCCGCTTGCGCAGTTGGGTGCCGCAACACAAATTGCTCAACGCCATTTTGATCGACAAAACTCGCCGCACCGCCCAACAATACTACATCAGGGTATTGCTCTAGAAACGCCATTTGACGAGCGATACGGTCAGATACATTCTCATCACCACAATCGAGCCGCGCGATCCACTCGTAGCCACGCGATTTCGCCCACGCTAAACCTGCATTGAGCGCGCCTTCGATGCCTTTATTTTGCGGCAAATTCAACACGCGCAAAGTGCCGCAGCCACGGAACGCTGCATTCGCAGCCGCCATCTCAATCGGCGCACGCACGCTACCATCGTCCACGACCAACACATCACACGGCTCATCACGACCGATGCTCACCAGCGATTTCACCAAGGCTTCAGGATTGTTGTAGTGCGGAATAAGCAGTAAAACCGAATGCTGTACGGGCTGATCCATCAAGCCTCCATCGCCAAAAACGCAGCATGATAATCGATGCGGCCTTGCGGCTTGGCATCAGCAAAGGCCAGACCCATCACGTATTCATCAGGAATACCCGGAGAAACCAGCCCTTCATGCCGTGCAAAACCAAAGCGACTGTAGTACGCGGGATCGCCAACAATGACACAGCCTTTCGCGCCCAATTGCTGCAATTGATGCAACGCGGCGCGCATCAACGCTTGGCCGATGCCTTGCTTTTGCTCAGCTGGCGATACCGCAACCGGTGCAATACAATACCAGCCGTCTTCAACGCCATTGAGCTGAATGAGTGAGGCGTACACCGCGCCACACAACGCACCATCTTTCTTTGCCAGCAAGGCCACAGCACATGCACCCGCGACACGCAAAGCGTTCACCAATTTATATTCCTGATTATTACTATGCGGATGATTGGCAAACGCCTGCAACATCAAATTCTCGACGGCTTCAACGTCGGCGGCTTGCTCTACTTGAATGCTTAATTCCATTTGCCGACCCCTAAAAGACGTTTAATTTTGCGTGTGAATGACACTGGCAATGCGAATGATGCCGCCGCCTTGCCGATATTGAGCAGCGACCGTGGCCGCCAATCAAAGTAGCGCGCGAGGATTTTGATGCGCATTGCTTGCTGCTGGCGACGGCGGCTCAGCGAAATGCCGCTGTCGTTGTATTCACTTTTGGTCAGAACATCGGCTAAATTCGCCGTTTGGTAGCGATCAACAAACTTCCAAAAATAAGCAAAATCTTCGGCGGCAATACAATCCATTGGATACAGACCGATTTCGCGCACGCCAGCGGTACGGAACATTACGCTCGGGTGCGTAAACGCGTTGTCTTTGTGCATTTGCTGCACGATCTCAGCATGCGTTTGCGGCTGGTTCAAGGTAAAGCGATCACCCGACGCATCAAAAAAAGTCACTGCGCTGCCGAGCAAATAAACCTCGGGGTATTGGTCCAGAAAGCTGATTTGGCGAGCGATACGGTCAGATACACACAGATCATCACAATCGAGCCGCGCCACAAATTCGTAATCTGCCGCCAGAATCGCTTCCAGCCCCGTATTGAGCGCGTACTCAATGCCGCAATTGTGCGGCAAATAATAAAATTTCAAATCGCCTTTCGCGCGCCATGCGGCGCGGCACAGCGCTTCGTCGAGCGGAGCGCGCACGCTGCCATCGTCAACAATCACCGCATCAACGCACTCATCCACACCGACCGATGCGAGCGATGTCGCAAGGCCTTGCGGATTATTAAAATGGGGGATTAACAATGCAGCGCGATTCATGGCAGTCTTTATAAAGTGACCGCTTATTTTAACGGTTTCTAGCGGGATTGCGCGATTGTGGGCGTAACAAGATGTCGAAAGGTTTGAGCGCGGTGCAGAGCTTCAAATCCAATTTATGTTTAAAGATTATTCCTAGTAGTAAATCGTCAACGGCAAGCTTGATAACGCCACACTACGTTGCGCATAGCCGTTTAATCGCAAAGTCATTTGTTCAGAGGAATGATTTTCCAATTGCATTTTTACTGGCCAATGTGCGGTCTCAATGAACACTGGTGAGGCTAGCTGCAGTTGAATTAATTCAGTCGCCAGCCGGTTCAATGGTGCATCAGGCATTGAGTGAATCGGCGGGCGAGCAAATGATAAATAGAACATCATCGCTTGCGTGATCGGCTGCTTTGCCAGCCAAATCGAATACGTATCTGGGAAATACGCGGGCCGATAATCAAAGCCTGCAAATGGTTTTTGTTCAGAAAACTGCGGCTGCGATGGGCGAAAACAAAGACCAAATGACGATGCCCCGCGCTGGCGTTGCGACCAACGCTCCCACAATTGCGTTGGCGCAGTGCGGCTAGAGCGTGCCTCGACTTCGTCGTGTACCCACAAAAATTCCAGATAGACGTCCTGAAAGAAAAACACACGATTGCTCGTTCCCTGCCCGCGATGCGAGCCGCCTCGCCCCTCAATCAACCCAACCGCGACGAGTTCATCCGCCTCTGGCGCACCTGGCTCGCATAGAACAAAAATGTGGTCGAGTTCAAACATCGCCCGCATCCTCAAGCAAGGCCACCCAACGCTCAATCAGTGCGGCTTGCGAATAGTGCTCGGCGCGCTGTTTTAGCCATACGCTTAATTCTGCCGCATGCGTTTGCTGCGCAATGATTAAGTTGGCGAGTGCATCTCCGCTGGCTTCATCCACAACAAACTCATCGCGGCGCTCAGCGAATAACTCATATACTCCACCAGCGTTTGTGCTTGCAAGCAATACACCTATTGGCATAGCCTCCAATACAACCAAAGGACAACCTTCAAAACTAGAAGTTAAAAGCAAGACATCGGCTTCTCCGAGGTAGCTGCTGACGTTTTCTTGCCGACCTGCAAAGGTGATTTGTTCGCTCAGGCCGCGTTGTTCGACCTCTTTCTTTAGCCAATCTTCCAAAGGGCCATCGCCGACGATGGTCAGATAGGCTGCGACCTTTTTAGCATTCAGCGCAGCCAGCGTATCCAGCCAGAGATGCGGCTGTTTTTCTGTTGCGATGCGGCCAATAAAAACGATGCGCAGCGGCGAATTGCTGATTCGCGGCACCGCAGTAGGAATGCTTTGCGCGGCATCGACGAAGTTGGGCAGCACTTGCCAAGCGTCTTTGGCCGAGCATTTCAACCAGCGTGCCATCGAATCTTTGGCATGATTAGAAACAAAAATCAGCTCATCCAAACGCCGATACGCAAACTGGCACGCCGCTCGATGCACCGGGTTCATTTTGGCAAATTGATCTAGCTCATAGAACGGCCCATGCACCCAGCCAATCACGCGTTTTTTGAGTCCACGCGTCGCCGCATACGCCATATACAGCGGCAGCAAAAATGTTCCAGCAATAACGACATCGTGTTCACGCGCAATACGGCGGGCGGCGCGCCAACCGGCCAACCACGTCCACGGTTTGAGTGGCTGCCACGCATTGGATAAATCAACGACTTGAACTTGGTGAATTCGCGATGTCCACAAATTGCGATGACCGCCCAGCAGCACCAGCGTCACCGCAAAGCCACGCGCGGCCAGCGCTTCGCCGACCAAGACCGCACAACGCTCAACGCCACCTAAACCTAAATCACGCAGGAAAATAGCGATTTTCATGCTGAGGCCAGTGCAAATATATAATTTTCATGCCGCTGATTGCCCATCATAAAATCAGTTTTCCCCACCTGCGACAGCCCCTGCCCTTGATAAAATTGAATCGCTTTTGCATTCGCGTGATAAACCGAAAGCCAGAATTGCGGGAAATTTTGCTTCGCCATCGCCAATAACGCCACGCCAACCCCTTTACCTTGCCAGCGTGCTTGCACATACAATTTACAAACTTCTGCGCCCCAAGGCGCAACGCAACTCGGATCAACCACGATATAACCCAGCAAAAGCTCATTTTGCACCGCAACCCAATAATCATGCTGCGCAATACTTGCTTGCACGCGTGCCACCGCAAACTCTTGCAGTACAAAATCGGCACACAAGGCACTCACGCCCTCGGTATAGGTATCGAGCCAAACTTGGATTCCCAGCGCGGCGATACTCGCAACATCTGAGGCATCGGCTCTGCGAACTTGAAAATCATTCATCGCTTTAAACGCTGCCAAACGCGGTCGCTAACTAACATCCGCAACAATTGCTTGCGCCACTTATTTTTTTCAGCAATGGGTATTGGTAGCTTGGTCTTTATTACCAAAGAATCCATTAACATACCCATAGAAATACCTTGAGTTCGCTGCAAAGTATCCAGCCACACTTCGCCCAAGGCAGCACGGCTTTCTGGCCAGAGCTGCGCCAATTGCAGATAAATCGTAAACAGGCTGCGGCACTCGATGACGGTCAAGATTCGCCCCGGTTCAGCCAGTTCGGCAAATTCGCTAGCGACGGGTTGCAAGGGCAAAGGTAGCGCATGGCTTGCGTAATCCAGACGGATTTTCTGCGCGGTGGCGCGCAATTGCTCTTTTTTCGACTGCGTAATTTGCCCTGCATGGCAGCGATACTCCAGCAACACTTCAGCGACGCCAGTAAAGATCGCCCCGTTTTTCGCGAGGCGACACCACAGCGCATAATCTTCCGCATGCAGCGCCGCTGCGTCGTAGCCTTGATCTTTCACTAAGCTCGCGCGTAGCATGACGGTGGGATGCGCCAACGTTGAATTGAACAATAATCCCGCTTTAATCGCCCCATCGCTACTTTGCGTTTGCCAAACACCTGAACGATCACCGATAAAACGCACCCACGCGCCGCACACATCCGCGCCGGTTTCTATGAGGCGGGCGAGTTGCTTATCTAGGCGATCCGGCGTGCAAATATCATCCGCATCAATCCGCGCCAACCATTCACCGCGCGCAACGGCTATCGCTTCATTCAATGTCGAAATCAATCCGCGATTTTCGCGGCTAATGACGATAAAGCGCGGATCGCGCGCGGCGGCGGCTTGTAAAATATCTAAAGTGCCATCCGTCGAGCCATCATCAATGGTGATACATTCCCAGTGGGTATAGCTCTGTGCGCAAATAGAATCCAATGTTTGCTGTAGATACGCTTCAGAGTTAAAGCAGGGCAATAAGAAGGAAACTAAAGTCATAGGTGATTTCCACTTTTTTCACTGGAACGCGCTTCGCGGAAAATCTGCTGCGCTCGCCACCAAAATGCCAATACGATGAATAATTCTACGCTCAACACACTTTGCGCCGCACGCACGCCTGCATGGCTTGAGCCCGGCACCCACCAACACATTAACGCAATATTCAGTACGCCCGCCGCAACCAAAATGCGCGCAAAGTAGCGCTCGAAACCAAATACCAACAGTGTTTGCTGGCCATACACTACCGACAATGCACCCAGCACAATCACCGGCGACAACCAAAACATGACGTCCTGCGAGTTGCTCAACGCTAGAAAAGCGCGCGATACGGAAAAATCAGCACCAAACCATGCGACGCTCAACGGTGTAAACAAAGGTAAAGCCAGCGCCAAAGCGAGTGTCATCGCCAAGCCCACTGCGCCTTGAATATAAAATGCTTTATGAATTAAACGAATCGCCGCAGGCTTATCAGTCACCGCCAATTGTGCAATCCGTGGGTACATCGCTTGCACCAAAGGGCCGATCAGGCCTTGGGCGATATACACCAGCTTATAAGCCGCAGCAAACAAACCCACTTGCAGCGGCGCGGCAAACAGGCCGAGCAAGACCGTGGTGGACGTTGTATACAAGCTGGTCGAAATCGCCGACAGAAAAAACGGCGAACTGGCTTTAAGCGCGGCTTTCAGCTCGGAAAACTGGATTTTTACCCATTCTGGTTTGGCAACACCCCAACCGGTAAACCACCACAGTAATCCAGCCAGAATTTGCGGTGTTGCCTGTAAAATCACGGCCAGCGCCACGTCGTCTGGGCCGCTAATCCACAGCAGCAAAAAGCCCAGCGTCAACGCGCGCGCCAAAACCATTAGCCCTGAGGCGAGCTGAAGTTTTTCAAAACCTTGGAAATACCAGATCGGGAATAACACCGAGCTCAGAATATAGAGCTGGCTCCACAAAAACACATTCGCGTGTTCTTGCCAGCTACCCAGCGTGAAAGTCAGCACCAGCAAAATCAGACTGGAAGCCACCATCAGTAGCGTTTTTGCCCAAGTTACACGCCAGAAAATCCGCGCCGCCGCCTTGGGGTCGTCGCGCACTTGCGCCACATCGCGCACCGCCGATAAATTAAAACCAAAATCCGTCAGCAACACACCGTATTGAATGGCGGCAAAGGCGTAATTCATCACGCCAAAGCCCTCTGTACCCAACTGAACCAGCAAAAAAGGGAAAGTTACGAATGAAACAACGTAATTGAGCCCTTGCACCAAGTACAAGGCAAAAATATTAGAACGCAAACGCGCATCAAACACACAAATCCCTCAGCCACAGCGGCAACAATCTGGCCATTTTACGCGCTCAATAAAAAAACGCTGTAACACAGTGTTTACAGCGTTTGTATCATCGATTTGCCAGCAGCGGCGATGGTTCAACAAAGTAAAAATTTATTGGTATATCAATGCAAGCATTATAAATAAAAGGCTACGAGCAAATACCCTAAAACAAATCTCAACGCCAGTTACTCTTGCCAAATATCCCCCGGCTTTTTGCCAGCGGGTGGCTGCGCTTTCTCACCGTTCACCCAACGCACTTTGCCGCGCGGCGTTTGCAGCTCGCCGTCAAAGCGCCGCGCAGAAACTAGCGTGTGATCAGCGGCAGCTGGCGCGCTCACGCCTTCTTGGCGCTCTTGCTGCGTAAAAAATAAGCGCCCCCATTCATTGGCCTGAACTGGCATTGCAATCAACAGACAGCAAATCATTTGTAATTTCATGGTGCAACCTCCGCTTTCACAGGCGAAATAGTCAGCCAAGCGTATTCGCAATTGATCACTAAACCTGCACTCTCTGCTCGGCGCAGTAGGCATGAAGTGGGCGCGGCATAACCCGGTAAAGTAGCGAGCCATTGCGTGAAATCGGAAAAACCCAACTCATTGCGCGCCAAGAAATTAATCCGCATCATGCTCGCGTAGATTTGTAAATCATGCAGCGGTGCAGATTGCGGCAGCGCTTTTTGGGGAGAAAATTGGTATTGCAACTGCATATCGGGCTGCATTTTGGCTTTATTAGCTAAAGCTTCAATCCAATCTAAGCGACGCTCTTCGCCAAAAATACTACGCTTTTGCAATAAATTAAATTGTGCATGATGCTCACGCACGCTTTGCCATGACATTTGCGCAGCATCTGCGCGACTACGGACTTGCTGCAATTGTTCGCGCAGACTGCGTTGCTCTTGCTCACTAAAATATAAGTAAATTTGCGTGCCCAGCAGCAGCACGCCAGCGAGTAACATGGCGCTGCCCAACCAAACAATCGCGCTGCGAATCAAGAGCCAATCTTGCCGCGTGTAAATTGAAAAATTCATTTTGCCTCCCCTTGCGCCGATAAAGAAGGGGCTAAATCCACTTGCAATGCAAAATCAACGCGGTTTTTTTCAGTGCTTGCCTGTGCTTGCGTATCGATTGCCGCTTCAGGCCGAGTATCTAAAGGACGCTTCACAATTTTAACGCTGGCATTGGGCCATTGCCGCAATTGCTCGGCCAAGCGATTAACATCCGATAAGGCCTGCCGATAAGCCGCTGGATCACTGACCCGCCCAACGATCGTTAACTGCTGCGCGCTCCGCGCCAAGCTTGTCTCAGTGGCAGGGCTGGCCTGCCCTTCGGCGACGGCAAGATTCATGCCGCCCACTTGCCACTGAAATTGCTCTAAAGTCAGCCGTGGAAAATCACTAAATACTTGGCTAAAGCGTTTTGCGGCCGCTTCAGCGCTGGGCCATTGCGCCAGATCTCGTTGATACAATTCAACGGCAGCCTGAATTTGTGCCGGATTACCGGCATTGGCTAATTTGAGTTTTTGATTCAATTCACGCAAACGGGATTGTTCATGCTGAATTTGCGTATTGGCGAGCTTGAGCTGCTGCTGAATTTGATCACCCTGCAGCAGACCAATGCCAGACAGTATCAGCCCCAAGCTGAATATTGCCGCTGCAGCCCACTGCATACCCAAGCCAAAATGATATAAACGCGCATAGCGCAACATATCAGGCTGCGCATATTGATTTGGCGTTTTGCTGTGCAGTAATGTTGCCAGTAATACATCCTGCCACGTTGAACAGCAGGCCGGTAATTTGAGCTTTTGAATAAAGCGAGACAAGCCAGATTCCAGATCCAGCTGTAATTGCACCGCATCTTCTTTTAACTCTTGAGCAATCAAGGTCAATTGCTCAGCCATGCTGGTATCAAATAGAGCGACAATCTGCAATTGATCGTCTCGCCCCATCAGACGCATCGTGCTTAAGTATTGCCGTGCACGGCGGATTTCACTCGCAATCAAAAGCCCTTGTGCCGTGATGCTTTGCATCGCATCAAACGCACCAAGCCGCGAAAACTGCAAACCCGCGGGCGTAAAATAGCTTTGCCGCAAAGTACCGGCACAAGAAGACGACATCAGCAATAAATGCGGCGCATCGAGTTTGAGCTTGCGTAGCATTTCTTGCGTTAATAAGGCGACCGAATAAATGCCATGCAAAGCGCAGCGCGCGGCCAATAATGTTTCAACAATATTGTCGAGCAACTCACGATTGATAATCGCGGATAATTGCAATTGATCTTGCTGCCCGCGCTTACCTTTGGTTTGCACCACGGCACGCCGATAAGGCGTTGCGCGGAACAGTTGATCGAGCTTGCGCCTCAATAATTGTGCTTGATCGCGTGCAGACAAATGTGGCACCACATCACGCTGAAAATCTTCCTCGACCAAATCAGTCAGCACATAAAATTGCGCACTTTGATGCCGCTGCACAAACTCCGCCAAGTCTGCATTGCCTTGTGCATCGTGCGCAAAATGCATCAACGGCCGCGCGCCTTGCGCCGACCATGTCATTGCCGCCAGATGCGTGTGCGTTAAGAGCAGGACAATTTTTTTCATCTATCGCAACTTACTGATCGTATCGAAAATCGGCCCCAAGACCGACGACATAATCCACGCCAAAATCAAGCCCAGCACCACCGTCATCGTCGGCTCGACGAGCGCCTGTACACGCTCGATGGCTTCTTTAATATCGCGATTATAAAAATATGACACGTTCAGCAGCGCATGATCAAGTTGACCGGTGTTTTCACCGACGCGCAGCATACGCAGCACCAAAGGCGGGAACATACCGACACGCTCAAAACTGGCGCTCACGCCTTGGCCTTCGCGGATTTGCGCCTCTACGCGCTGCAGCGCATCGACAATCACGGCGTTATTCACAATCCCTTGCGTAATTTTGATGCAATCGAGAATCGGAATCCCTGCGCCATACAGCAGCGCAAAGAAATTCGCAAAGCGCGCCAAAATGATTTTATGCACAATGCTGCCCACCGCTGGAACACGCAATTTCCAGCCGTCGACTTTAAAGCGGAACGCGGGATCGGTTTTAACGCGCCAGCGAATAAAAGCAAACACCACTGGCGGAGTCAGGATAATAAGCCACCAAAAATGCACAAAAAAGTCTGAAATCCACAGCAAAATTCGTGTATTCAGCGGAATTTCTTGCTTCATTGATTTAATAAAATCCACCAATTGCGGCACCAGATACACCATCAAAAATGCCACGACGCAAAACACCAGCACCCCGACAAACATCGGATACATGACAACTTTTTTCGCTTGTGCGATCAATTCATCCTGCCACTTGATCGATTCAGTGAGGTTTCTCAGCACTTCAGACAATTCACCACTGGCTTCTCCGGCGCGAATCAAATTCACAAACACCACGTCAAATACTTTGGGATGCGCCGACAGCGCTTGCGACAACAGACTACCGCCTTCGATGTCTTCAATGACATTGGCAATCACCTCGCGAAACACTGGATGATCAATGCTATCGCGCAGATCAGCGAGGCCTTCTAGCAGCGGCACGCCAGCACGAGTCAATTGCTCTAGATGAAACGTAAACGTAATCAGTTCACGGCGGCTGATTTTCCTGCGACCAAATAAATCTGAATTGCTGCTTTTGCCATGAATCAAGGTTAAGCCGAGCCGACCGAGCCGCAGCTCTAAATCGGCCATATTTGCCGCTTCGATTTGCCCTTGCTGAACGCGGCCTTGAGCATCAGCAGCTCGATACGCAAAACGCATTAGGCCACTCGATCTGTTAAATCGACCACGCGAGCGATCTCGTCAATCGTGGTACGGCCTTCTAAAACACGGCGGCAAGCATCAACGGCCAGCGGTACGAAGCCTTTTTCTAAAGCATGCTGGCGAATCTCTCGCATCGTTGCGCGTCGCGCGATCAACTCATCTAAATCAGCATCGAGCTTTAAAATCTCCATGACGGTCATGCGGCCCTTATAACCTTGATGCTCACATTTTGGGCAACCGACAGCGCGATAGATTTTAATGTCGGATAGGGTATCGACCTGTAGCAAACGTTTTTCAAACTCGTCAGGGCTATACTCCTCACGACAAAACGTGCATACGGTGCGCACTAAACGCTGCGCAATAATCCCTATCATATTGCCGGACAAAATATCCGGCAGCACGCCAATATCCAGCAAGCGTGGCAAAGCGCCAATCGCCGAATTGGTATGCAGCGTCGAATACACTTGGTGGCCGGTCATCGCAGCGCGAAACGCCATTTCGGCGGTATCTCTATCACGCACTTCACCAATCAAAATGACATCGGGATCTTGCCGCATCATCGAACGTATGCCATTAGCAAAATCCATTTTGGACGCATCACTAACTGAAGTTTGCCGAATTTGTGGAATCGGATATTCGACCGGATCTTCCAAGGTCATGATGTTCACTTCAACCGAGTTGATGTGATTCAAAATGGAATACAACGTCGTCGTTTTGCCCGATCCGGTTGGACCCGTAACCAAAATAATCCCTTCGGGGCGCGCAATCATTAAGCGCAGCACATCGAGATTTTCACTGGTCAACCCGAGCTGATCGAGCGGAACAAGGCCTTTTTGCCGATCTAAAATCCGTAAAACAATATTTTCACCCCACGTCGTCGGCTGAGCCGAAACGCGAAAATCCAGCGGGCGACCCGATAAAGTCAGCGAAATTCGGCCATCTTGCGGCGCGCGGGTTTCGGCGATATTCATCGTTGCCAATACTTTGAGCCGCACCACCATCGCTGGCCAATAAGTTTTATGCAGCGCACGAATTTGCCGCAGCACGCCGTCAATCCGATAACGAATCCGCACAAAGGATTGCTCGGGCTCAAAATGCACGTCGGATGCGCCGCGCGTTACTGCATCAGCGAGCAGCGCATCAATCAAGCGCACGACGGGTTGGCTGTACTCGGCTTCGGCATTAGCGAGGCTGGCGTAATCGATTTCACCGGTTTCGATTTCGCGCAAAATGCCATCAATCGACAGCTCAAAACCATAATATTGATCGATTGCGCGAACAATATCCGATTCCGCGGCCAGCAGCGTTTCGATTTCAAACTGATCTTTAGTTTGTAAACGCAGTTGATCGAGCGCGAGCAAATTATTGGGATTGGCCATCGCGACAGTGAGGCGCTTGGTCTCAATATTCAGTCCAATTGGCAGCACCAGCAGGCGCTTGGCCATCTCTTTGGGCACCAAGCGTATCGTCTGTACATCAGCAATGACGCGGCTAAGATCAACACTTTCTTGGCCCAGATTTTCCGACAGCGCTTCACGCAGCACATTCTCAGAAACAAAGCCCAGCGCCACAATCAATTTGCCGAGCTGCGTGCCAGAGCGGCGCTGCTCCAACAGTGCAATTCGTAATTGATCGTCGGTAATCAGCCCTTTGGCGACCAGCAATTCACCCAGCGGCAGCTTATTCCGGCTGGGCGCGCTCATGATTTTTGCTCCGCCGCCGCATCTAACTCTAAAAGCCGCTGCTCGACTTTGCTACGGTCAAAATTGATTTGCTCTTTGGCTTGCAAGGCTTTGCGGTAATAGCTTCGCGCCAGCGCTGTTTGGTTCAGATGATCCAGACTCACCGCTAAATTGAGCGCCGCATCCGCGTTGTTTGGATTGGCCGTGTAGGCCAAGAAAAATTGCTCTTGCGCTTGGCTCCAGCGCTGCTGCGCGGCAAAGTAATGTCCCAGCACCAGCGGATCAGCCTTGCCGGTTTGCTCTAGCTGCACCGCGTCTTTTTCTGGCATTTGCGCCGAATTTAAACCCAACAAAGCGGCTTTAGCAGCCTCATCTTGCGGGTTAAACCGCAGCAAGCGCCGATATAAACTTTCTGCATCGGCCAAATCACCACGCTGCTGTGCTATCGCCGCCAAACCCAATAAAGCATCGCGCTGCCGAGGATCCGCCACTAATACTTTGCGATAAATTCGCTCGGCCTGCACAAAATCACCGCTCTGGTACGCTTGCCACGCCAGCAATACCGGCTCGGCTGCGGACAAATTAGCGGTGTGGCGGATAAATTTAGGCGGCAAGTTAAATTCGCCACCTTCATTGAGAACGCGCGGCGCGGGCTGATTTGGTTTATTCGGATTTGTAGGTGCACTCTCTATAGGCTTAATAGCTGCGGCAGGAGCAACAGTCGTCGTCGCCACATCATTAGATAGGGTATCTTCGTGTAGAGCTTCAGTAGCAGAAGTTTCATTCACATACCCATCACTATGATTTTGCACGGCCGGCGCTGATGCTGCAGGATTAACGACGACACTGGGGATGGGCTGCGTGAGTTGTCGATATTGCCAAGTAAACCAAGCGAGCATCCCAGCCAAAAGCAAACTCGCCCCCAAAACCAACCACGGCAAAAGCCCACGTCCTTGTGGGCGCGGGCGTTTAGCAAACATGCTTTTTGCCAAAGCCTGCGGTGCATTTTGCGGAGCGGGAATCGGCACAGGTTTGACAGGCTCAGCCGCTGGCGACTCAGGTGCTGACTTTGGTGGTTGAGATGAAATGGTCGAAGTAATTATCGGCTGAATGGCTTCTTCGGGCGCGGCGCTTGGTGCTGGCGACTCCATCTGCACGATCTCGATTGGAATCTCCGTTTCTGCCTCTACTAAGGGCATGAATTCTTCGGCTAACTGGATGTTCGTTGCAGCAGATGCAGCGTCCTCCGCTGCGATCTCAAGCATGGGGATCTCAACAGCATCTTCCACCACCTCTTCAACCAAATTTAAAGTAGGGAACTCAACTTCCGCCAAGGGGGGCTCAGACTGAGCTAACGCAGCACGACGGCGTTTGTCTTCTTCAGCCTTTTTTAAAGCTTGCAACAACAAACTCATTGCCGCGCCCCTGCTTGGCTAGGCAGCGGAATCAAACCACTTTGAAATGCCGATAAATCCTGATCTTTGGCAAGATTAAAGAAATTATCAGTGGGTAGCTCAAAACCACCCATGTTTTCCTGCGTTTTGTCTTTGACCACAATCGGCCGCAAAAAGATCACCAATTCTATTTTGCTGACTTTGTCATCGCGATAACTGAATGCATCACCCACCCAAGGGATGCGCGATAAACCTGGCACGCCTTGGCGTTTATTCATTTGCTTGTCTTGAATCAAGCCCCCCAATACAGCCACTTGCCCACTGGCAATTTTTAAGGTGGAGTCAAATTCTCGTACCTGCAATTCAGGTACTAAACTTTGTACCGGAGTGTTGTTTTGCGCAGCCAAAATAGCGACAACTGGGTCTGCAACATAGCCGCTAACATTCGTAATTGTTGGGCGAACACTCATTGAAATCGCACCCGATTCAGAAATTTGCGGCGTGACTTGCATCACCAAACCCACAGGCACCGTATGCAACTCACTTTCGTATGTTGCTGGCGTATTGCCATTACTATTTGATGTTGCCTGAGTCACGTTGATGGTGAAGTAAACCAGTTCTTCAACCACTTTCATCACGGCGGTCTGATTATTCAAGGCGGTAATTTTCGGGCTGGAAAGCACTCTCGTTTTACCAAATTGCTCTAGCATTTTTACAGTGGCATTGAAATTAGTGCTTTTGTATGAAATCAAACTTAAAGGCGCTGCAGCCAAGTTACTTCCCAACACACTTTGCCCAAAACTCCACCCCGCGCCGCTGGCAATTTGAGCCCAATCCACACCGGCTTGATATTGATCGCTCAATACCACTTCGACAATCGTTGCTTCAATCAATACTTGCCGTTGCGACGAGGCTTGGATAGACGCTAAAAATTCAGCCGCTTTGTTTTGTGCTTTATTGCTCGCACGAATCGTGATCGTGCCGCTTTCTGGATGGACAACGACAAAATTGGCATCAACTGGCCGAGAATCAGCCCTAGTAGATCTTGTTTGCAATACGGCCGTTTCAGCTTGAACTTTTTCAGTTTGCGCCAAGGTTTTATCTAATTTAGCCACTTTATCGACAGCGGCCAAAACCGCAGACGCATCCGTGCTTGTTGCGGCGATCTTCTGCGCGGCATCCTGAGCTATTTGCGCATTTTTACTGGTATTCACTGCCGTTTGCGCCTGCGGTGCATCCGTTTTAACGTCTAAAATCTCTTTCAAATTAGCTTCAAGACGTTTCCAAAACTGGTTTTGTGATTCACTTTCAATCGATGAAAATGATGTACTACCCGCACTACCACTGCCAGATCCCTCAGAAGCCGATTTCACTGAATTGAGAATATTCAGTGTCGATTTCATATTTCGCGATAAATTAAAATAATCGACATGGTAAATTTTAACGACAGGCAAATCCGGTGTGATATTTAACACGCCGTTTTCCATCGTCCAGCGCAAATCGACTTGGCGGGTAATTCGATCCAGAATCTGCGGTAGCGTTTGATTGATTGCATTCAATGTCACGACGCCCGTCACGCCGGGGCTCACATCGACATTAATTCGTGCGTCGCGTGCTAGCGCAAATAGCAGATCATGCACGTCGAGCTGGCTCACGACCACGCTATAGGTTTCTAATTTGGGTGATCCATTGGGCTTGGCCAGCACCGGAATGGGGCGGGCTAAAGGTGGGATAGCTGAACTCACAGAGGAAGCAACTGCAGCTGGCGCGGTGATATGGCCGGACGCTAATGGTGCTAAACCATTCGAAGTTGCACATCCAGTCAACAACAGCGCGGTACACAATACGGCAAGAGCTAAATTATTCATTTATCGTTTTCAAAAAATAAACCTATCTCAACTTAGCACAGCAAAGAAAAAAACCCGTTTTCTTGCCTCTTTCTTACCTAATCACACAACTCTAGTCGCGTGACAACAACATATCGTCCCTTAACACGCCTATCGTTTGCACTTGTGTCCCGCGCAATTTGCTGCCTTGCAGCAATTCAATATTTGCCAATTGCGCGTGTTGCCGATCGGGATAGAGACCCGCTAGCACGCCCCATGCCAAAACACCTTTGCTGCGCGTTGGGTACACAATCACGCGGCCGGGGCCAATCCGCGCTTCGATTTCAGCCACTAATAACTGCAATCGCTCGTTTTGCGTGCGTGGAATCTTGGAAACCAGCACCGTCACGCTACTGGCTTCTGCAGCAATCAATTTCTGCCGCGACAACAACAGTAAATCGCTAAAAGGCATCGCCTGCATTTTCACCGCGGCATGGCTCGCCAAAACATTCAGCTCAACGGACGGCGGGCTGACGCTCACTTGCGCCGTGCTACTGGCGGGGCGTGGGTAAAAATGCCAGTATGCCGCCACAAAAAGTAGCGCCAGCAAAGCCAAGACGGCATATTTTTTATGCGACGATGGCGACTGATAATCACATTCGATCTCGGCCAACTTGGCATGCTTCACACTCACCACCGGAGCGCTTTCGGCAAACGCGGCCAACAGCGCTTTATCGGCCAGTACATTCACGCGGCGACTCAAACCCTGCGCCACAGTCGCAATATGCTCAACCGCCGCAGCCGAGAAGATTGCATTACCTGTATGCCCCGCAGCAAACAACCGGCAGGATAAATAATCCCCCACTTCAGCAGGATTCAGTAAAGGCAGATTGAGGCTATAACTGACGCGCTCGCGCAGCGCACGAAGCTCAGTTTGTTTCAGTTTTTCATCTAATTCAGGCTGAGCAAACAGCACGATTTGCAATAATTTATGATGACCCGCATCCAAATTCGATAACAAACGAATCAGCTCCAGCGTCGCATCAGGCATCGCGTGCGCTTCGTCGATCAGCAGCACCACTTGACGACCCGCTGCGTATTTAGCGATCAATGCCTCTTCGATCAGGCGAATTTTTTGCGTTGCCCGATCAGAGCGAAATTCGATCTGCAATTCATCCGCCAAAGTGAGCAACAATTCATCTTCGCGCAACAGGGGATTCGGTAAGAAAATCGCATCAATCTTCTGAGGTAAGCGCTCAAGCAGCATTCGGCACAACATCGTTTTCCCTGCGCCAACTTCTGCAGTGACTTTAATTAAACCCTCGCCCGATTCAATCGCATACAGCAAAGCATCGAGCAAAGCGCCACGACCTGCGCCACTAAAGAAAAAATCGGGATGCGCAGTTAGGCGAAAAGGCGGACTTTTTAATCCAAAAAAAGCAAGGTACAAGTCGTCGACCTCATGATGTGAAATTAAGCAAGGGTAAAAGTACACCAACACCCAAAAACATCATACCTTTCAACAATCAAAAGCGTAATAAAGGCTAGTGCAAGCCATATTCATAGCAAATTAACCATGGGTATTTCCATGCAGGCTATTTATATCAAGGGCTATAGATAAATACATCAATAATTAATCTGTCCACAAATGACGACACTGAATAAAAATGAGAACAATAAAGCGCGCCACTCATCACACGCAGGCAATGCAAGGCCTCTAAAATGCATGCATGCTGTTATATTGCATCGCAACAAAGCCGTATATCTCTAGCGTGCAAAGGCGGAAAGCCCTAAAATCCACCCTTAACTACGACCCCTCAATCCATGAACCTGCTTGAATTTCAAAATGTCAGCTTTGCCTATGGCGAGAACGTTAGCGAGAATCCCATCCTGCGCGATGTGTCTTTAACCATCCAGCGCGGGCAAGTTGTGGCGATTATGGGTGGCTCTGGCTCGGGTAAAACCACCTTACTCAAACTGATCGGCGGCCAGCTCCAAGCGCAGCAAGGCGCGGTGTTACTTGATGGCGAAAACGTCGGCTCGATGAATGAAAGTGCGCTGTATCAGATGCGCCGCAAGCTAGGCATGTTGTTTCAATTTGGCGCTTTATTCACCGATTTATCGGTGTTTGATAATGTCGCCTTTCCACTGCGCGAACGCACAAAATTGCCTGAATCCATGATTCGAGACTTGGTGTTGATGAAGCTCGAAGCGGTGGGTTTACGCGGTGCGGCGCAGCAAATGCCGCATGAATTATCCGGCGGTATGGCGCGTCGCGTCGCTTTGGCGCGAGCCATTGCACTCGATCCAGCGGTGATGCTCTACGACGAGCCATTCACTGGGCTTGATCCCATTTCCCTAGCGACGGTGGGCAAGCTGATTCGTGAACTCAACGATGCGCTCGGCACAGCTTCGATTATCGTCACGCACGATGTGGCCGAATCGCTCGCGATTGTTGATTACATCTACTTTCTGGCCGACGGTGTGATCGTTGCCCACGGCACACCCGACGAAGTGCGCGCCTCAGAACATCCTTATGTACAGCAATTTATCAATGCGCGTCCGGATGGCCCTTTACCGTTTCATAAACCAGCACAGCCTTACGCTGAACAGTTGGGGCTGTAATATGAAATTGATCCCCAAGGAGCACCGTGCTATTTAATTTTTTTAGCCGCGTAGGCGCACCACTCACCAATACCCTCATCAAGTTGGGTTTCGCTTGCCGATTTTTGGTGGCGATCTTACGGCACTCCGGCACTAGCCTACTGCGCCCGCATCTCACGCTGCGCGAAATCTGGTTTGCAGGCGTGTTATCCGTCTTGATTATCTCAGTATCAGGACTGTTCGTCGGCATGGTCTTGGCTTTGCAAGGTTACGACACGCTGCAACGCTTTGGCGCCTCCAGCTCGCTGGGGATTTTGGTCGCACTGTCACTCGTGCGTGAACTCGGTCCCGTTGTCGCGGCGCTATTGTTTGCCAGCCGCGCTGGCAGTGCGATTACCGCCGAAATTGGCTTGATGAAAGTCACCGAACAGCTCTCCGCAATGGAAATGATGGCCGTCAATCCCATCGCCCGCGTTGTGGCGCCGCGTTTTTGGGGTGGCGTGATTTCAATGCCACTACTGGCCGCTATTTTTAGCGCGATGGGTATTTTTGGCGGTTATTTAGTCGGTGTGAAACTACTTGGACTGGATGATGGCAGTTTCTGGTCGCAAATGCAGGGCTCAGTGGATTTTAGGCTTGATGTGATGAATGGCGTGATTAAAAGCGTGTTCTTTGGCTTTGCCATATCGCTAATTGCCGTGTTTGAAGGTTTTGACGCACCGCCCACTGCAGAAGGCATTTCCCGCGCGACGACGCGTACTGTAGTGACGAGTTCTTTAGTTATTCTGGCGCTGGATTTTATCCTGACCGCGTTTATGTTCAGAGGAGTTTAAATAGTGAAACGGGGAATGATCGATTTTTGGGTGGGCTTATTCGCTGCCGCCGGCTTAGCGGCACTGTTGTTTCTGGCTTTACAAGTCAGCAGCTCAAGTTCTTTACCCGCCACATCCAGCTACGAGTTGGTCGCCAATTTTGAGAATATTGGCGGGCTAAAACCGCGCGCACCGATTAAAAGTGCGGGCGTGGTCGTTGGTCGTGTGACCAATATCACGCTGGATGGCGAACGCTATGTGGCGCGCGTCGAGATGGCACTGGATAGCCGTTATCATTTTAGCCGAGACAGCTCCGCCGAGATTCTGACCTCGGGTCTGCTTGGCGAACAATACATCGGCATCACGCCCGGCGCCGAAGAAAAAAATCTAGCCGCTGGTGATACTTTTAAAGTCACTTCATCAGCCATCGTTTTAGAACAATTAATTAGTCGCTTCTTATTTAGCCAAGACGATAAAAAATAAGACAAAAGCTCCCACGCATCGTTGCTTCGTCTCGCCGTACAATTTGTACTGTCTTCGACTTTGCGCCTTGCGTGAAAACTTTTGTACGGCGACTTCAAAACAAACTTCATCGGAGAAATAAATCATGCTTCACGTTTTACGACAGCTTTTGCTCGTCACCACTTTAGGCTTAATGAGCGGCGCAAGTTTGGCGGCCAACGACAGTCCTGAGCAAATCGTCCGCGCAACCAGCAAAGACGTACTCGATATTATTAAAAAAAATGATAAAGACCCAGCCAAAACCCGCGAACTAGTCGATCAACGCCTCTCTCCATTGGCCGATTACGAACGCATGACATCACTGGCTGTGGGCCGTTACTGGAAAAGCGCCACACCAGCGCAGCAAGACGCGTTGACCAAAGAATTTCGCACGATGATGGTACGCACTTATTTATCAGCGCTGACTTTATATAAAAATGCGCAGATCAATGTGAAAGGTACGCGCGCTGGCAATGATGCAAACGAACAAACCGTGCGCACCGAAGTCACTTTACCAAGCCAAAAACCGATCCCACTTGATTTTAGTTTTGAAAAAACGGGCAACGACTGGAAGGTTTACGACATTACCGTTGAAGGGATTAGCTTTATAAATAATCACCGCAACCAATTTGGCGCAGAGATTCGTAAAGACGGCATCGATGGCCTGATTAAAAGCCTGATGGAAAGAAATAACAGCTCACGCCAAAGCAAATAAATGAAATCCAAATGAACGAAATCATCCTCGCTCGTGAACTGACCTTTGCCAATAGCCCCGCCGCGCTGTCTTTGCTCGATGGGGCTTTAGCGCAAACTGAACTCAGCATCAACTGCGCTGCGCTTGAAATCGTTGATTCGAGCGCAGTTGCAGTTTTGCTCGAATGGCAACGCCGCGCCAAAGCGGCAGGCTGCCAGTTACGTTTTATGCATTTACCGAGCAATTTGCAGCAGTTGATTGCGGTGTACGGTTTAAGTGCCCTACTGGGTACGGCTGACGCGACAACTTAAGACTTTTACTGAGCCGCCAACGGTGACTCAGTAAAGGTAACAGACCCTCCCTACTCCCTATATAATTGATATCTGTACGTTTTTCTCGAGTAGCCATCATGCGCCGTCTCATTGTTTTACCACTTTTATTGCTGGTCGCTTGTGCGACTCCACAAAACAATTACGACCCGCTTGAAGCCATTAATCGCCCTGTATTTGCGGTTAACAAAGCCATCGACGATACCGTGCTACGGCCTGTTGCCACAGGCTACACGCGCTTTGTGCCGCCACCACTGCGTAAAGGCGTGGATAATTTCTTTGAGAATATCGACGATCTCTTTGCCATCCCAGCAGCACTGCTGCAAGGCAAAGCCACGCCCGCGTCAAAAAGTTTTGGCCGTATCTTGGTGAACAGCACAGTAGGCGTGGGCGGCTTGATTGATTGGGCCAGTGATTTGCCGATTGAAAAACAAGAAAATGACTTTGGCCAAACTTTAGGCGTGTGGGGCGTACCATCCGGCCCCTTCCTGATGGTGCCATTTTATGGGCCGCTCACACTGCGAGACAGTGCCGATCCTTTAGTACGGCTAGCGTGGGGACCGATTGACTATATCGATGATTTATCGGGGCAAATTGCTTATTACTCCGTCTTTATCATCAATGCGCGCTCACAATTGCTGCCACTCGATGCAATGCTGAAAGAGCAAGCCGACCCGTATGCATTTATCCGCGATAGCTATTTGCAGCGCCGCTGGTTCAAAATTCACGATGGCAATCCACCGCATCCTTTGCCGATGGGTGATGAAGAAGATGAGCTAGAAATTAAACCCGCAGCACGTCAATCCACGGCCGTTAATCCGCAGCCGATGAGAAGTGATAATGACGCGCCCGAACATGATAATAAGCCTGCTATCGCAGCCAGCACGCCGACCGAGGCAACACCATGAGTGCAATTGTTTTTGATGGCGTGAGCAAGCAATTTGGCGATTTCACGGCGCTCAATGACATTCGTTTTGAAGTCGCCGAAGGTGATTTCTTCGCTTTACTGGGGCCAAACGGCGCAGGTAAAACCACGCTGATTTCAATTTTGGCGGGTTTAAGCAAAGCGACATCGGGTCGAACCACGGTCATGGGTTTTGACGTGCAAAACGATTATCGCCAAGCCCGCCGCGCCGTCGGTATCGTGCCGCAAGAATTGGTGTTCGATCCATTTTTTACCGTGCGTGAAACACTGCAATTTCAATCGGGTTATTTCGGCATTAAAAACAACCAAGCTTGGATAGCCGAGATTCTAGAAAACCTCGGATTAACCAGCAAAGCGGATGCCAATATGCGTTCGCTATCTGGGGGTATGAAGCGCCGCGTCATGGTCGCTCAAGCCTTGGTGCACAAACCCCCAGTCATTGTTTTGGATGAACCGACTGCTGGCGTCGATGTCGAATTGCGCCAGACTTTATGGGCGTTTATTCGCCGCCTCAATAGCGACGGCCACACGATCGTACTGACCACGCATTACCTCGAAGAAGCCGAAACCTTGTGCAATCGCATCGCGATGCTCAAACAAGGCCGCTTGCTGGCGCTGGAAGACAAAGATCAAATCATGAGCCGTGGCGCAGCGCGCAGCGTGTTTCTGAAACTCAAACCAGCGCAATTGCCGACAGAACTTTCGAGCTTGCTACTGCAAGAGCGTGACGGCGGGTTCGAGCTGAAACTGGCTGATTGCAACGGGCTAGAAAGCATCTTGGCGACGCTACGCCAAGCGCAGATTCAGCTCAAAGACATCGAAATTTCACAGCCGGATTTAGAAGAAATTTTCGTTCAAATGATGCGCTAGTCGCCAATACGGCTGATTCGTAGGTCGGATTTCAAGCCGATTGTCGGGGTGAATTCCAACCTACGACCCCACAACAATCACTGATAAGGAGATGTGTTCAAGCGATTGAGTCGGTAGATTTTACACCGCCTCATCACGCCGAACACCTCACACACCATGGGTTTTTACACGCTGTTTTACAAAGAAATTCTGCGCTTTTGGAAAGTTGGCTTCCAAACCGTCTGTGCGCCCGTACTCACTGCGCTGATGTATTTGCTGATTTTTGCGCATGTATTGGCCGAGCATGTACAGCCGTTTCCGGGTGTCAGCTATACAGCGTTTTTGATTCCGGGTTTGATGATGATGAGCATGTTGCAAAACGCATTTGCCAATACCAGCTCCAGCATTATTCAATCCAAAATCACCGGCAGCATGGTGTTTGTGTTGCTACCACCGCTGTCACATTTTGAATTTTTCACCGCCTATACGCTGGCGGCGATTGTGCGTGGCTTGGTAGTAGGCCTTGGGGTATCAGTCACTGCATTAATATTTGCAATGCCGCCCATCACATACCCATTGTGGATTATCATTTTTGCGATTCTAGGCTGCGGCTTGATGGCTGTATTGGGCATGATCGCAGGGATTTGGGCGGAGAAATTCGATCAGCTCGCGGCGTTTCAAAACTTCCTGATTATGCCGCTGACGTTTTTATCTGGCGTGTTTTATTCCATCCATAGCTTGCCGGTTTTCTGGCAAAACGTATCGCATTTCAACCCTGTTTTTTATATGATCGACGGCTTTCGCTACGGCTTTTTCGGCCAAAGCGATGTAAATCCTTGGCTTTCTTTGTCCGTCGTCGGATTTAGTTTACTTATTCTCGCCGCACTGGCGCTCAGTTTGATAAAATCCGGCTACAAAATTCGCCGCTAAGGCATTAGTAACAAAGACTTTGTCCATAAAAACCCAGCAAGGCGCGAGTATCAAATTATGCTGCATTAATTTGAAAACCAATCGCCTTGATGGGTATATGAGTGCAGGCAATATTAGATAAGCGCCACACTCACATACCCAAGAAAAAGCACTTTTTAATTTTGTGCTTTTCTCATTTTTGTGAACTCCTTTTCAGTCCGCACGCTCCGTTATTTAGAAGACACCATGACGCCAGAACAAGTACAAGCCCTAATCGCCAACATTCTGCCCTGTACGCAATTAGATGTTGAAGGCGACGGCCATCATTTTTACGCCACCATCGTGTCTAGCCAATTTGAAGGCATGGGCTTGCTGGCGCGTCATCGTCTGATTAACGACGGCTTAAAATCGTATATCGACTCAGGCGAGCTGCACGCCATTTCGATGCGCGCCACGCTAACGCCCGCCGAATTCGCGCTGCGCCAATGAGCAAACCCGATAAGCGTTTTGATTTATCCGCGATTGATGACCAAAAAGCCATCATCGAGCAGGCCAAAATCGACGCTAGAAAACCGCAAGATCGCCGCAGTGTCGGCCGCTTAGTCGCGCTAACGAATGTGCCGTGGCTGATCGGCATCGTCGCTTGGGTCTGGTGGGCTTACTTTAAATAATTTGCACCTGTGGGAGCGGGCAAGCCCGCTCCCACGCATCATCAAAGGTTTAAAAAAATGGATAAACTTAGAATTATTGGCGGCCATCCACTCGCTGGCGAAATCACGATTTCTGGCGCCAAAAATGCCGCTTTGCCAATTTTGTGTGCGGCGCTACTGACTGCCGACACTTTACGCCTGACCAATGTGCCGCAATTGGCCGACGTGAAAACCACGCAAAAATTGCTGCAAGGCATGGGCGTTCGCGTGATGACCGATAACGTCCACGAATACGAGCTGACTGCCGCTGAACTCACTAGCCTGACTGCGCCGTACGAATTGGTGAAAACCATGCGCGCATCGATCTTGGTGCTTGGCCCAACGTTGGCGCGTTTCGGCGAAGCGCAAGTGTCATTGCCCGGCGGCTGCGCGATTGGCGCTCGTCCGGTCGATCAGCACATTAAAGGCCTCGAAGCGATGGGCGCTGAGATTGTCATCGAGCATGGTTATGTGAAAGCCAAAGGTCGCCTCAAAGGCGCGCGCATCGTTTGCGATATGGTCACCGTAACCGGTACTGAGAACTTGCTAATGGCCGCGACTTTAGCCGATGGCATCACCGTCATTGAAAATGCCGCGCGCGAGCCAGAAGTCGTTGATTTAGCAATTTGCTTAATTAAAATGGGTGCAAAAATCAGCGGCCACGGCACGGACACGATCACGATTGAAGGCGTTGCCAGCTTGCATGGCGCAGAACACGCCATCATCGCCGACCGGATCGAAACTGGCACTTTCCTCGTTGCCGCCGCCGCTGCACAAGGCAAAGTGTTGCTACGCAATACGCGCGCCGACATTCTGGATGCCGTACTGGATAAATTGCGCGAAGCCGGTGCCTACATCGAAACGGGCGATACGTGGATTTCGCTGGATATGAAACGCCGCGCCAAAGCCGTGAATCTGCGCACTTTGCCATATCCAGCCTTCCCGACCGATATGCAAGCGCAATTTATGATGCTGAACTGCATCGCTGAAGGCACGGGCGTTGTGACTGAAACGATTTTTGAAAACCGCTTTATGCACGCGCCAGAATTGGTGCGCATGGGTGCAAAAATCAATACCGAAGGTAATACGGCGATTATCACTGGCGTTGAAAAACTCTCGGGTGCCGTCGTGATGGCAACGGATTTACGCGCATCGGCGAGCTTGGTGATTGCCGGTTTGATCGCTGAAGGCGAAACCATCGTTGACCGTATTTACCATTTGGATCGCGGTTACGAGCATATCGAAACTAAACTCGCCGGCATCGGCGCGAGTATCGAGCGTTTTCATTAATGCTAACGATCAATCCAAAACCTGCAGGTGAAGATAGCGACGGCAAACTTAAACCACCAAGCCAAGGCGAAAAAACCTGCGCGGTAATTATTCATTTGTCCGGTCTTTGCTGGTTGCCGATTGTGCCGCTGCCGATTTTGGCGCTGATTATTCCATTTTTAGGCCTGCAGTTTGCTCGCGTGCATTCTGAGTTTGTCGAACAGCATGCAGTGCAAGCTGCCAACTTTCAAATGCTGATGGGCTGCTTTTATGCCCTTTCCTTGCTGGCAACGATTATGTTCGGAACACCCTTGTTTGTGTGGTGGGTCGCCATTGGCGCTGCACTATTTTCGGTCTGGGAAGCGGCTAAAGCCATGAACGGCTGGGCTTCAAAATACCCAGCAGGCATTAAATTATTTAAATAAGCTGTCGCACGCCGCTGGCGTGCCCTACTGGAAACAACATGATTACGATTGCTCTATCCAAAGGCCGGATTTTTGAAGAAACGCTGCCGCTCCTCGCCGCCGCTGGCATTGTGCCGAGCGAAGCGCCAGAAAGCACGCGTAAACTCATCATTGGCACCAATCAGCCTGATGTGCAGCTCATTATCGTGCGCGCGTCCGACGTGCCAACGTATGTGCAATACGGCGCAGCCGACATCGGCGTGGCCGGTAAAGACGTCTTGATCGAGCACGGCGGCCAAGGTCTGTACCAGCCGCTCGACCTTGAAATTGCGAAATGCCAGCTGATGGTCGCGGTGCAAAATGGTTTTGATTACGAAGGCGCAGTCAAACAAGGCGCACGTTTACGCATTGCCACCAAATACACCGAACAAGCGAAAGAGCATTTCGCCAGCAAAGGCGTGTATGTCGACCTAATTAAACTCTACGGCTCGATGGAATTGGCACCGCTGGTTGGCTTGGCCGATGCGATTGTTGACTTGGTTTCAACGGGCGGCACACTGAAAGCGAATAATCTGGTCGCCGTCGAACATATCCGCGATATTTCTAGCCGCTTGGTGATCAATCAATCCGCGCTGAAACTCAAGCACGAACGCCTGCAACCGATGCTCGATGCCTTTAACGCCACCGTGGCAAGCCGTCACGCCTGATGATGATGTTAAAGAACATAAATTGGCGGCATGTACCGCTGTATACGCTGCTGTTTATGTTCGTCTGGCCGTTTCTGGTTAGGTTGAGAATTTTAGATCCCGGCGGCAATACGCTGTATTGGTTTATTGCCTTCACCTATCTCAATTATCTGTCATTTATTTTCAGCATTGCCTACGGCCAGCGCATGCAAACGGGGCTGCATCCGGCGCAAGCGGTCTGGCTGTTTCTGCTGAGTAATATTTTGCTGATCCTGACCTTTGCGGCCGGCTGGCAGGTTTTTGATGTGTATGGCACTAGTGCGGGTTGCAACAATAGCAGCGACTTTCTGGATTCGCTGTACTTCTCGACGACGATCTTTGCCACCGTTGGCTTTGGCGACTTTCTGCCCTGCAATGCCCATGGCAAAACGCTATTTATCGCCGAATCAATTATTGGCTCGACCCATTTCGGGATTTTCATCACGCTGATATTTAGCCGTGTTATTTTCCCGAGCAAAGCCTAATCTTAATAACCGCCGATGTTCACCGTGGTTGGCTATGAAACTTTTATTTCGCACATTCATTTTCAATACCAACCGCGTTCCTCAAGACAACAACCAACACACCTGAATAAAATTGCAATCAAGAAGTAATTTAAATATGATGATCGGCTATTCTTATCTGGCTTAATCATGAGCGATACAATCCGTCTGGTGCTGACTGGCAATTTTTTACCAGGCGTGAGCCCTGAAAATGCAACCCAATCGCTCGCACAACTCCTCAAGCTCGATTACGCCAAAGCCGCTCATTTACTCGCAAGCGCTCCCAGCATTATCAAAAAAGAGCTTCCCAAAGCGCAGCTAGATACTTATTTAAGCTTACTCGGTAAAGTCGGCGTTGAAGTACGCGCAGAAGCGATTACTCCGCCAGTAGCCAAGCCAAAAGTACCCAGCGAAATCCCCCCATTAGCAGTAGCTCCCGTGATGGTAATCGCTGAAGTAGAAACCATCGCTTGCCCCAGCTGCGGCCGCCAACAGCCCAAACGCACGCTATGCCTAGGCTGCGGTTGCGACATGCCACGCGTTTTAGCCGCACAAGCGATACCAGAGCCTATCATCAGCACGGTCAATCGAAACAACACTACGGCTCGAACCGCTGCGCCCATCGAAAATGACGAAGAATTTGCCACCCCAGCCTTATTTGAATTGAGCTTCCAAGGGCGACTTGGGCGAATGCGTTATCTGGCGCAAAGCGTTTTAATGACGCTAGTGATCTTCATTGGCGCGCTGCTAATGATTTTCTTGAGTACGTTCAAACCGCTATTAATTCTTGCAGGACTAGCCAGCCTATTTGCAGTAGCACAGTGTCTGAGAATTGCCGTATTACGCCTGCACGACTTAAATAAACCTGGCAGTTGGGTCGCGTGGAGCTGCCTCGCGGTGATTGTGGCGTATTTCATCGACGCCCGACTTGGGGCCATATTTTATGGCCTGATGATGCTGGGCTCACTCGCGCTAATGAGCCTTGAGGGTAATGCAGGTGAAAATGATTATGGTCTTCCTGCCGAACCACCCACGCTATTTATTATCATTGCTGGCAGTATCGGCATTGTCATTTCCTTACTCAGCCTGCCTTCTGCTTTTGAAAAAACTGATTTTAACGCCCTATCACAACACAATAAAATAGATGCAGAAGCCGAAGCAGCAAATAACGATGAAACTGAAACCATCGACGCAGAAGAATCCAGCGATAACGAAATAGTAGCGAAAAAAGATCCATGCCGAGAAATAACAGCGGCAGAACGCAGTGAAATGGTCTCTGCCATACAGGCCGAAATGAGTAAAATAGGTTTGAGTATGAGCCAAGAACAAATGGATGAAATCCTGCGAAAAAAACTGGCCGAATTACAGCGCGACTGCCCAGCTCAGTAACCATCCGGCTCCAGTAAAAACACGGGCTACTCCAGCCGCTTGTGCGATGCACCAGCGGCTTTTTTATACTTTCAAATCCCCCGTATTTATAAAGTCACTTGCCAAACAGCCGCCAGAACAGAGACAATTTAAGCCCATTTGCAACGCAACACAAAGAGCCTATGCTGCCCCCTACTAATGCCAATCCGAAAAAAACCACGCTACTGGCGAAGGTTATTTTTAATAGCCGCTGGTTACAACTGCCGATTTATCTTGGCCTTATTATCGTTCAAGGCGTTTACGCGTATAAATTTCTAGCGGCACTGACGCGGATGCTGATGAACCTCACGTCGATGTCAGAAACGGACGTGATGCTCACGGTATTGGGCTTAATTGATGTGGTGATGATTGCGAATTTGCTGCTCATGGTCACAATGGGTGGCTATGAAACATTTGTCTCGCGTTTGCGTCTTGATAACGATCCTGATCAACCTGAATGGCTCAGCCACGTGAATGCCACGGTGCTGAAAGTTAAACTCTCGATGGCGATTATCAGTATCTCGTCGATTCATTTATTGCAAACCTTTATCAACGCGTCCCAAATTCCAGAAGCGACGATAAAATGGCAGGTGACGATTCATCTGACCTTCCTCATCTCCGCAGCCGCGCTCGCCTACACCGACAAACTACTGCATTCGGTCTCAGACCAAAAGCACTAACCAATAGGTATTGCCATCTAGCCATTTGAGAATAAAGCCTAGATGGCAATACCTATAAAAATAAATTCAACCTTTAAAACACATCAGCATCACACCCCGCGCAGCAAAAACCCGGTCAACCATCCACAAGACCCTAGTGCTCTGATATTACGCAGATCAATGCCGCAGCACTGCAGTCACCCCCGTAAGTCAGGGTATAATCAGCGTAACTTTTATTGCCTTGGGTCTACGCCATGATTCGCCGTCTTGATTCCACCTCGAACGATTTTCAATCTGAACTCGCCGCGCTGCTGGCGTTTGAAACCTCACAAGACCCGCAAGTCGATGTTCGCGTTACCGCCATTTTGGCCGATGTGAAAGCGCGTGGCGACGACGCGGTGATTGCGTATACCAATCAGTTTGACGGCACATCCGCCCAATCGATGGCAGATTTAGAACTCACGCAGGCTGAACTCAAAGCCGCATTCGAGCGCTTGCCAGCAGATCAAGCTGGCGCGCTGCAAGCCGCTGCGACCCGCGTGCGTAGCTTTCATGAAAAACAAAAAATGGCATCGTGGTCGTACGAAGACGAAGACGGCACGCTGCTCGGCCAGCAAGTCACTGCACTCGATCGCGTTGGCATTTACGTGCCGGGCGGCAAAGCGACTTATCCTTCGTCCGTCTTGATGAACGCGATTCCGGCGCACGTTGCGGGCGTGGCCGAGATCATCATGGTCGTACCAACGCCGCGTGGCGAGCGCAATGATATGGTGCTCGGTGCGGCGTATGTCGCTGGCGTGTCGCGCGCGTTTACGATTGGCGGCGCGCAAGCGATTGGCGCGCTAGCGTTTGGTACGCAAACGATTCCGCAAGTCGACAAAATCACCGGACCAGGCAACGCCTACGTCGCCGCCGCCAAACGCGCGGTATTTGGGATTGTCGGCATCGATATGGTCGCTGGCCCATCCGAAATTTTGGTGATTGCCGACGGCACAACGCCAGCCGATTGGGTGGCGATGGATCTATTTAGCCAAGCCGAACACGACGAAATCGCGCAATCGATCTTGCTCTGTACCGACGCCGCTTACTTGGCTGAAGTTGAAGCCAGCATCGCTAAACTACTACCAAGCCAACCGCGCAAAGACATTATCAGCGCCTCGCTCGCCAATCGCGGCGCACTGATTCTGGTTAAAGACTTGGCTGAGGCGTGTGAAATCAGCAATTACATCGCACCCGAGCATTTGGAATTGTCAGTCGCCGATCCTGACGCGCTTCTGCCGCAAATTCGCCACGCTGGCGCGATTTTTATGGGGCAATTCACTTCGGAAAGTTTGGGCGACTATTGCGCCGGCCCCAACCACGTATTGCCAACCGCCCGCAGCGCGCGCTTCTCTAGTCCTCTTGGGGTGTACGATTTCCAAAAACGCTCTAGCCTGATTAAAGTCTCGCAAGCTGGCGCACAAAAGCTCGGCAAAATCGCCAGCATCTTGGCGCACGGCGAAGGTTTGACGGCACATGCCAATGCAGCAGAAATGCGCTTAGATCAATAAGCCGATTTGAAATCGTTAACCATAAAAAAATCCGCTTTATTGCGGATTTTTTATTTATTTATATAAATGCAGCGCTCGCCAATATTAAGCTACGGGTCTATACCCTTACTCTAATAAATCACTTAAGCTCGATAAATTCGGTGCAAATTGCGGAGTGGTCGTGGTATTTAAATGCAGCATAATAAAGTTTACTTTCCGAGCATAATCGTCAGCCAGATCGATTTTGCCAATTGCACGCGCATAGCGCTCGGCCTGATCGGCCAAACGCATTTCCTGATGGCGAAAGCCGTCTTGCTGCGCGATTTGCAAACCACGCTGAACAATGTCTAAGGCCTGTTGACTTTGCCCGCGCTTCTCCATCAATTGCGCCCAAAGCGCCAGTAAATTGACTTCGGCCCAATGGTAAGGCGTAATAGCGACAATCGCCAAACCCTCTTCAATTAAGCATTCACTCGCCTCTAAATGCCCATTCATCAATTCAATTTCAGCCAGCCGATACGAGCTGGTGGCGGCGTAATGCGGGAGCTGATGCTGCAAACATAAAGTTAAGGAGCGGCGTAATAATTCTTTCGCGCCAATCAAATCGCCGGTTTTTTGCAAATTCACTGCCCAATTAATTTTGGCTTTAACACGCAAAAACACATCGCCAGTATCAAGCAGCAATTGATGCGCTGACGCATGCATTCTGACCGCCAAGGCATGATCGCCCCACACATCACAAATCTGCCCCAAGCCCATTAAAGCCAAACTACGGGTTTTCAAAAATTCGGCATCTTTGCCACATAAAACCACACATTGCAGCCAATGCTCTAGCGCTTGCGGGTAGCAAGCTTGAGTGTAATAACAGCGGCCAATTTGCTCGAGAATTTCAGGTCGACACTGGCTTTGTTTGAATTCCTCAGCAAAAACCATTGCTTCGAATAACTGATTAATTGCGCTCGTTAAATCCCCAAGCTGATCTTCAATTTGCGAAAGTTGCAAAGCCGCTGCAATAAATGTTTTCGCATCAAAAGTTTGCCGCGTTTGAGCAAGCAGCGCCAAGCAAAGCTCGCGTGCGCGCACCGGCTCAGTAAACAAGAGCGCTTGAATCGCATCTAATTGAGATTGACGAGGCTGCGGCTCAATCATGGGCATTATCGATTCGCCTTAATTCGTAAAATACCGAGCCTAGGCAAGGAGACTCCGAGCATGCAGAGGCGCAGCGCGGTGGTGTTTGAGATTGGAATCATGATTTTAATTATTTTGCGTCAAACCATAGCCATCATAGGCGAAATAGCGAAGCAACTAAATCAGCAAATCGCTCAGTGCACTGAAATTCAACAGCGTGGTTGGTGCGAATGCCGTATTTAAATGAATTTCGATAAAATGACTTTTACGCAAAAATTCTTCCGCCTGATCATCCAGCCCCATCGCACGCGCATATTGCGACGCTTGCTGATTCAGGCGCATTTCCAAATGCCGCAAACCATCCTGCTCAGCAATTAATAGACCACGTTTTACGCTTTCGAGTGCTTGGGCTAGCCGCTGCTGCTGTGCCGCAACCGTCGCCCACAGCGCCAGCAGATTCACTTCACACCAATGATAAGGCGTTGTCGCCAAGGTTAACAAACCTTCTTCCAGCAAGCGTTCTGCTTGATCCCAATGCTGCTTTACAATTGCAATCTCAGCCAAACGGAAATAGCTTTCCGCCGCATGATGAGGTAATTGGTGCGTCAGACTTAATTGCAAAGCATCCTGCAAAATGAATTCAGCGGCATCGTTTTGCCCTGTTTTCTGTAAATTCACGGCCCAATTAATTTTCGCCATCGTCAGCAAAAAACAATCATTGATGCCGGCCAGTAAAGTGTGAGCCCGCTGATGCAAAGTAATCGCTTGGCTATTTTCACCACAAGCATCGCAAATTTGCCCAAGCCCCATCAGAGCCAGACCACGCGTTGCAATAAAATCAGCATCATTCCCGCAGAGCACCGCACATTGGTGCCAAAACTCCAAAGCTTGCGGGTAGCGCGCTTGCGAATAATAGCAACGTCCAATTTGCTCTAACAATTGGGGCAAACGCTGCTGCAATTTAAATTCCTCGGCAAATACCAACGCCTCAGACAGCACCGCAATTGCGCTCTCCAAATCGCCCAATTGGTCTTCAATTAAAGACAATTGCAAAGCGGCGGCAATCAACGTTGGCGCATCAAATGCCTGCCGAGCGCCAGCCAGCACGGCGAGGCATTTCTGCCGCGCCAACACAGGCTCGGTAAAAATCAGCTGCTCAACCGCTTTGAGCTGAGCGCTATGCACGTCGGATTTGACTGCATCAACCATCGACTATTTAACTCCTACATAAAAATTAAGCATACGCAGCAAAGTCAATTTGCGCCAAGACAAAGGCACAGCGAAAGTTCCTACCATTTGCAGAACCAAGCCCGTGTGATGCAATCAACTACTGAATCGCAGCATCTCAGTAGTAAAATTCAATTTCTAAGGTTTCTAGCAGTGAGCTTAACCCGCTGGAACAGTGTTCTTTCAGCAATGGATGAAAGATTAAAAACCATAGGTATACAAATGCAGCCATTAATAAATAAAGCCTAGATTTAAATACCCCAACATCAATTCACACCCAAGGCCAAATTAGTGCATTTATGCTAAGCTGCCCTACCTCTTTCTGTACCCAAGGTTTTGTATGCAAAAGCTGTTAACTATCTTGGTTTTGCTGGCGATTTTGATCGGCATGCTGGTTCACGGGCCGATTGCCCAGCTTGAAGGCTATCATTCATTTGCTGATCAGTTGCTGCGTTTTGGCATTATCAATTGCGGCGATGTACTGTCCAATGCTGGTTTTGCACTGGTCGCGCTGTGGGGCATGTTGCGTCTATGGCCAGAGCGTCAGCAGCTTAATTTAGGCTTCACGCTGTTTGTTATCGCTATTTTCCTGACTGCGATAGGCTCGGGCTATTACCACTGGTCGCCAAACGACGAGCGTCTCGTTTGGGATCGCATGCCGATTTCATTGGCCTGCGCAGGCTTGTTGGCAGGCGTTTGGCAGAATTTTTCAGCGCACAAAAATCAATGGCCTTTAGTCATCGCACTCAGCGTTTTTGCCATCGGGGGCGTCGTGTACTGGCACTTTAGCGGCGACTTGCGCTTGTATCTAGGCTTACAAGCCTTGCCGCTGCTGCTAATCCCGATCTGGCAATGGCATGCACCGAAAAGCACTCGCATCGCATTTGCGGCGGCAATTGCTTTATATGTACTCGCCAAAGTCGCCGAACTGGCCGACCATCAAATTTACGCCGTCCTTGGTTTTATGAGCGGCCACACGCTGAAACATTTGCTCTCAACACTGGCAGCAGGCACGATTATTTACCACTTAGTGCAAACCACGCGTAGCCGCTACTACAAATAGCGGTCTAGGGTCTATTGGCGTTTGGTTTGCGAATCGCGTTTGTGCTGATTTTGGCCTGAAACAAGGCACAAGACGCGTCGCATAGTCATTCTATGCCAGCGTTTTGTAACGCAGGGTCAGGCCAAAAGCAGCCAAACCCGAAGGGCTGGGCGATTTTCGCGGCATCTCTGCGTTATTCCGTGCTCGAATAGCTGGCTATGCTTCGCACGAAATGCCTTGATCTGCCGCGAAAATCGCTCCAGCGCGATCGTAAACCAAACGTCAACAGACCCTAGCACACGGCGAGGCAAGACACGATGCAAAGACATTTTGGATTAACTCATCATGGCTAAGCGCAGCGAGTACGTCGATTATCTATTGGGCGAGCTCGCGCCGCTCGGTACACTGCGCGCCAAAGCCATGTTTGGTGGTTTTGGCGTGTATTGCGACGAGCTATTTTTTGCCATCGTCGTCGACGATATTTTCTACGTCAAAGTCGATGATTTGAATCGCCCACGCTTTATCGCCGCCCAACTCGCGCCGTTTACTTATGCAATGAAAGATGGTCGCCAGCAAAGCATGAGCTACTATCCGCTGCCAGAATCCGCGCTAGAAACACCCAGCGAGCTGATCGATTGGGCCAAAGAAGGCATCGCCACAGCGCTGCGCGCGCCGAAGAAATCCAGTCGCAATACAGAGAAACGCTAACAAAGCTTCCCGTAGAGCGGTTTCTGTTAGAAAATAAGCGTCTATTGCTGTGAACGCGCTGTATTAGTCCACGTTCTGAATCAAAGATGGCGCGAAGCCGACATTTCAGATTTGAATCAGGATAAGAATAAGCGCCGTTCCGCTCCAAATACCGAGAACTGACTCATGCGCCAAGTTACTGTGACCCGCAATACGCTAGAAACTCAAATCACCATTACGCTGAACCTCGACGGAACGGGCGTGAGTAAATTTGATACTGGCGTGCCGTTTTTTGAACATATGCTCGACCAAGTGGCGCGCCACGGTCTGTTTGATATTGAAATCAAAGCCGTTGGCGATTTACATATCGATGCGCATCACACGGTTGAAGACGTCGGCATCACACTAGGTCAGGCTTTTGCTAAAGCCGTCGGCGACAAAAAAGGCATCGTTCGCTACGGTCACAGCTATGTGCCGCTCGACGAAGCGCTGAGCCGCGTCGTTATCGATCTGTCGGGCCGCCCCTGTTTGGAATACGACTGTGAATACACTCGCGCCATGATTGGCGGTTTTGATGTGGATCTGTTCGGCGAATTTTTCCGTGGTTTTGTCAATCACGCCGCAATCAGCTTGCATATCGACAATCTAAAAGGCAAAAACGCCCACCACCAAGCCGAAACGATTTTCAAAGCTTTGGGCCGCGCACTGCGCATGGCGGTAGAGTTCGATCCACGGATGGCAGGCATTACGCCATCAACCAAAGGCACGCTGGTAGGTTGATATGACAAAAAAACCTATCATTGCGATCGTCGATTACGGCATGGGCAATTTACATTCGGTCACCAAAGCGTTTGAATTGGTCGCCGAGAATAACGCGGAAGTGATTCTGACCGCCGACCCTGCCGTTGTGGCCAGTGCAGATAAAGTCGTTTTTCCCGGCCAAGGTGCGATGCCCGACTGTATGCGCGAACTAGAAGCCAGCGGCCTGAAACAAGCGGTGCTCGATGCGGCTGCGAATAAGCCATTTTTAGGCATTTGCGTTGGCGCACAATTATTGTTTGAACACAGCGAAGAAGGCGATATGGATTGCCTAGGCGTATTCAAAGGCAATGTGATTAAGTTCAAACCTGAAAATATGCATGATGCGAATGGGCAAAAACTCAAAGTACCGCACATGGGCTGGAATGAAATGTTCATCGTGCAAGATCATCCGCTGTGGGCGGGGATTAACGATGCGGAACGCTTTTATTTCGTGCACAGCTACCACTTCGCCCCCGCTGAGCCGCACGATACCTTTATTGAAACGGGTTACCCAAATCGATTTGCCGTGGCGATTGCGAAAGACAATATTTTTGCGATTCAATGCCATCCAGAAAAAAGCAGTACTGCTGGCCTGCAATTATTAAAGAATTTTGTGCATTGGAACGGCAAGCACTAAGCTACATATTCTCTTTACAGAAAAACGAATGAAATCATAAAGTAGTAAATATTTAACCTATACTGCCAACTTAGTTTTAAGCCCATTAACGACTCACTTATTTACACGCTCATATCATGCTGATTATTCCTGCAATTGATTTAAAAGATGGCCAGTGCGTCCGCCTGCGCCAAGGTGAAATGGAAGGCGCAACGGTATTTTCCGATGATCCGGCAAGTTTTGTTAGCCACTGGCTAGGCCAAGGCGCACGCCGCATGCATTTGGTAGATTTAAACGGTGCGTTTGCAGGTAAGCCAAAAAATTTAGCTGCGGTAAAAGCCATTTTGGCTGAAATCAAAGGCGAAGTGCCGGTGCAATTGGGTGGCGGGATTCGCTCACTCGAAACCATCGAAATGTATCTTGATGCCGGCATCGATTACGTCATTATTGGCACGGCGGCAATCAAGCAACCGGGATTTTTGCACGAAGCGTGCGACGCTTTCCCTGGCAATATTATTGTGGGTTTAGATGCCAAAGATGGCATGGTAGCCACTGATGGTTGGGCGAAAATCACCGATCACAATGTGATTGATTTAGCCAAACGCTTTGAAGGCTACGGCGTAGAAAGCATCATTTACACCGATATCGGCCGCGATGGCATGCTGTCTGGCGTGAATATCGAAGCTACCGTTAAATTGGCACAAGCATTGACGATTCCGGTAATTGCCTCGGGCGGTTTGACCGATCTGGATGATATTCGCAAATTATGCGAAGTCGCCGATGAAGGCATCGAAGGCGTGATTACGGGCCGTGCGATTTACGAAGGCACCATTGATTTTGCTAAAGCACAAGATTTAGCGGATGAGCTTTCCGCCTAATCAATCGAGGGCGCATGGAAAAACCAGAGTGGTTTGATTGGGCAAACGACGAGAAAAAAACGGGCGAATGGATACGCGCGAATAATCCCGAATGGTTTGCCCAAGTTTGCCAAATTTTGTTTGATTGCGACCCGATGATGATGACGCTCGTCCAAGAGCCTGCTGGCTATGCGCCCGAAGTCGGCAGCATTTTGCGCAGTCTGCCGCAGTGCATGGGCGTCGATGATGTTCAGCAATTGATATTTAATGTTTTCACGCAATGGTTTACCCCCGAATTTGCCGGCGGCCGCAGCCAATATGCCGAAGCTGCCGCTGCAATCTGGGAAACCTGGAAACAGCAACAACTCGAATAATCTGCGGTGCAATACCGCACGGAAATAAAATGCCTTTAGCTAAACGTATCATTCCCTGCCTTGATGTGACTAATGGTCGTGTCGTTAAAGGTGTCAATTTCCTCGAACTACGTGATGCCGGTGACCCTGTTGAAATCGCCCGCCGTTACGATGCGCAAGGCGCGGATGAACTCACTTTCCTCGACATTACCGCCTCTAGCGACAATCGCGATCTAATCCTGCACGTCATCGAAGCCGTCGCCTCGCAAGTATTTATTCCGCTCACCGTCGGTGGTGGCGTACGTGTTCCAGACGATGTTCGCCGCCTGCTCAATGCGGGCGCGGATAAAGTCAGTATCAATACCACCGCAGTGACCAATCCCGAAGTCGTAGAACAAGCCGCCAGCCGTTTTGGTAGCCAAGCGATTGTGGTGGCGATTGATGCCAAAGCAACCGATGCAACCAATAGCCGCTGGGAAGTGTTCACGCATGGTGGCCGCCGGGCGACGGGGCTCGATGCGGTGGAATGGGCACTGAAAATGCAGCAACTCGGTGCGGGTGAGATTTTGCTCACCAGCATGGATAGAGACGGCACCAAGATCGGTTTCAACCTGCCGCTCACGCGTGCGGTATCTGATGCAGTCAGTATTCCAGTGATCGCCTCAGGTGGCGTAGGCAATCTGCAGCATTTGGTCGATGGCGTTACCCAAGGGCATGCCGATGCGGTACTCGCAGCGAGTATTTTCCACTTCGGCGAATATTCGGTGCGTGAAGCCAAGCTTGCGATGCAGGCAGCCGGCATCGAGGTGCGTTTATGAGTCTGCCAACATGGCTCGCTGAGATTAAGTGGGACGACAAAGGCCTTGTTCCAGTGATCGCGCAAGATGAAAGCACCGGCCGCGTCATGATGTTTGCGTATGCAAACGCAGACGCCGTAGCGCTTACCGCACAGAAGCATACTGCACACTACTGGACGCGCTCACGACAAAAACTGTGGCATAAAGGTGAAGAATCGGGGCATTTTCAACATGTATCGGCTATTCAGCTCGATTGCGATGGTGATGTGCTGATTTATAAAATTCGCCAAGAAGGCGGCATCGCCTGCCATACTGGCCGCGAAAGCTGCTTTTTCCGCACCTTGACGGATGGCCAATGGCAAGTCACTGAAGAAGTCTTAAAAGACCCGAGCGCTATTTATGGCGCTGGCCATTCGCACTAATTTTTAATCTGGATCACAAAAAAACCACGCCGAGTCAGCGTGGTTTTTTTATTTACGGCACTAAAACTAATCGATTAATTTCCACACAACAAACGCACGCGGCGCTCGGCTTGATCGAACGCTGCATCGGTCGTTGCTGTCAACAGGCCTTGTTTAGCTTCATCGCAAGCATCCGCATTCCGGGCATCATTACGTGGCACAGTTGCTTGCGCACGGCCAGTACAACGAGAATCCGCCGCGAGACGTAGATTATTAAATGCGCCTTGCTCAACTGAAACGCAGTCACCCACGCGCTTGCCGGCTTGATCGATGACCATCGTAATGGTGCGATTATTATTCATCAGAATCGTGTATTCAAATACCTGTGAATTGGTGGCCATACGCGTCAATTGTTGCCCAGCAAATCCACCGCCCACGGCGCGTAAAGCACGGTTGCTGCTAGATCGACCAGAACCCGATGCCAAACCCACAGTACCACCAACCAATGCGCCGGCCACTTGTGCATTGGCATTGCCTTCGGTCGCGGCATTCACCGCAGTAATCCGACCATACGACACAGTCGAGTGAGCAAAAGAAACGCTAGTCATTGCCAGCAAAGCCGCTGCTGAAATCACGTGTAGCCACATTTTTGAACGTTGCATATTGAAGACTTCCTATAGATTCAATTCAAGGGCAAAACTGCGCTCACACCAAGCTAGCATAGATAGCACGCGCAATTTCAGAATTGCACTGATTATCAACCAAATGAATGCTGCGCAGCAATCAATACAACGTCGAGATTACACTAAACCTACGCAAAACAAACGCATCTTAGTCCCGTTCGAAGTCATCAAGGACTATTTTTCCCGCTCTGGCGGCCTTGGTAAATGCGCACGAATTCGCTCAGAAAAATCTGGTGCACCCTCTGCGGCTTGCGCGGCTTCATTAATATGCGAGAGTCGACGAAACTCATCAAACGGCAAATCAGTATCTAAAAATCCCGCATTAAACAAATAAGCATCAATCCAACCATTAAGCAGATGGCGAATATTAAAATCATCCGCACGCCCCACACGATTGGCATAACGCACAATATTCAGCGTGCAATTATTACTCAGTAAGTTGTACCACTCTGGGCGGTCGGCCAATTCATTGATCCGCTCCAAATACACCAAAAACAACGCTCGCGCCGATTCGGCAGACACTTTCACTGGATACAAAAATACGTCTTCCTTACGGTGATTAGTGCGCACACCGACAATATCGCGCTCATCGCCAACGACATAAATCAGCTCAAATTGCTTAAACATCGATGCGAGCGGATCGAAGCCTTCGTGCGTTTCTGGCCGCGTTTCAATCGAGATCGAAACGGGCGGCGCATTATCAAAAATAAAGCTCACAAAAGTATGCCCCACCGGGCCTTTCATCCAGTATGAGATGAAGAAGTCCACGCCAGTTAGGTGGGAGAGCAATACCTCTCGATCTTCATATTTCACCGTAAACTCATCCCGCCCTGTGTAATGAAAGTTGCGGACGTTTTTTAGCAGTACACGATCACCATCAATCACCGCGCGCGGCATCACAGCGACATCAGTTTGCCATTCCCGCTGATGCGATGCTGGAATCATCCACCAATAGGCCAGTACCAATAAAAACAGCGCAGCAAATACAAAACGCATTTTAGATTTGCAGGTCAGCCACAATGCCCAAATACCAAACAGCGCAAACACCGCCGCAGCCACCACGCGCAATTCGCTCCAAGGTAAATTCGACCAATACAGCGCCAAAGATCCCCACGCCACCAAACCAAATGCACATAGAAAAACCAAGATAGCGAACAACCAAGACGTCGGCGTATGAATCCAAGTCAATAATCGTTGGGCGAAGCGTGATTGCATTATTTTCATATTAAAAAGCCGCTACTTATCGGCTGAAACTAAGTTTTTATAAATTTTGCCGTCTTTCATAATCACGACAAAGTTAGTTTGTGGATCTTCGATCAATTTAATATTCTCGATAGGGTTGCCGTTCACCAGCAGCAAATCAGCCAAAGCGCCCTCTTCCACCACGCCCAAACGACCCGGATAAGGATTGCGCAACCCCGACAACAGCAAAAGCTCACCATTGGTCGACGTGGCCATTTTGAGTAACTCAGGCACTTTATACCAGCGCGTGAGCTTGGCCAGCTGCGCGCCTTGTCGCTGCGCTAAAGCTTGAGAAAATAAGATATCGGTACCAAAAGCAGTTTTGATTTTATATTTTTTAGCCAAGGCATACGCAGTATCCGTACCTGCAAAAACTTGCATTTGCCGCTCGCGATTGACTGATCCAGCAGGCAGTGGCGCAGCATCCTTATCATCAAGAAACGGCTGCAAACTCAGCCAAATGCCTTTTTCAGCAATCAACTTGGCGCTGGCTTCATCCATCAAATGCCCGTGCTCAATCACTTTCACGCCCGCCTTAATCGCGCGCTGAATCGATACTGGCGTGTAAGCATGCGTGCCCACATACGTGCCCCAGTTTTCTGCCGCTTCCACTGCGGCGCGCAGCTCGGTTTCAGTAAAGGTCGAAGCATCTAGCGGACTATGCGGTGACGCCACTCCGCCGCCCGCAGTGAGTTTAATTTGACTCGCCCCCAGCATGAGTTGCTCGCGAGTACGAATCCGCACCTCATCGGGCGTGTCAGCAATCATCGTACCGTTAATTTGCTCCATCCGATTTAATCCACCACCGATTACACGCGGCACTTCAAAAGACTGCCGAAAATCACCATGTCCGCCGGTAATCGAAATGATTGCGCCTGATGGATAAATCCTTGGCCCAATCACCAACCCATCATCAATCGCCTGCTTCAAACCAAACGCTGGGCCGCCCAAATCACGCACCGTTGTAAAACCGCGCATCAAGGTCGCTGTCGCTTCTGCGCTGGCGAGCAAATTGCTGTAACCAATATCAGCGGCAATCGCTTGCAGCGGATTGGGCCGCACCATCATCGTGTGCCAGTGCGCGTCAATTAAACCGGGCATCAAAGTACGGCCATTGCCCGCAATCACCGTCGCGCCATCGGCCACAATCGGCTGCGCTGAAATCCGCTCGATATGATTGCCCCTCACCAAAACATTGCTGGCTGCCGACAAAGCACTACTTTTGCCATCATAAATTCGCACATTCTGAAATAAGGTCGCGGCGCCATCTTGCGCGAAAACGATGCTCGACAGTGCGATACCGGCTAGGCCACAAGCCATAGTGCGAAATAATCTGGGCTGCATTTTAATTTCTCCAGTTGAACAACAAGCTCATCTATCGCTTACATTAATCGCACCCTGATTATCAGGATTTAGGCTGATTTTACCTGAGAACCCTCGCTTTTATCAGAAGAACACATATTTGCCCCCTTATCGCGCCCGCTCTTAAATTCTTCGTTAGCGCAGCATTGAATAATTTGATCCAGCAGAAACACATAAATCGCCTGCGGCGTTACAATAGCCACGAAAGTGTCATCTACACGCAATATAATCCTCTGCTTTTAGGAGCTGCTATGGTTTCAACCGAAATTCTTGAACGACTATCTACCACGCTGGCTGAGCGTCGTTCGGCAGATCCGTCATCATCGTATGTGGCCAAGCTCTATCACAAAGGCACGGATGAGATCTTAAAGAAAATCGGCGAAGAAGCCGTTGAAACCATCATGGCCGCCAAAGACGGTGACAAATTACATCTCGTGCGCGAAGTCGCCGATTTATGGTTTCACACTTTGGTGCTACTAGCGCATGAAGGTTTGAGCCATGAAGATGTATTGGCTGAGCTAGCGCGCCGAGAAGGTATTTCCGGCATTGATGAAAAAGCCGCACGCAAATAATTGGATGACATCATGAGCGATTGCCTATTTTGCAAAATTGTTCGCGGCGAGATCCCTGCGAAAATCGTCTATCAGGATGATGACGTGCTGGCGTTTAACGATATTCGCCCTGCCGCGCCGGTGCATTTTTTGCTGATTCCAAAACGGCATATTGAATCTTTGCTCACCACGACCGAGCAAGATCAAGCCTTGCTGGGCAAAATGCTCGCTTTAGCGCCAAGCATCGCGCGCGAACAAGGTTTGGGCGAAGGATTTAAAACGGCAATCAATACCGGACTGGCCGGCGGACAGGAAGTTTTTCACCTGCATTTACACGTACTAGGTACCCCACAAGGGTAATTGATGCTAGGCATTATATTAGTTAGCCTGCATAGATATACCTAAAGGTCACTAGATTTATTTCCTTGCATCAGCAAGACACTTTTTTCATCGAGGTGCATCATGGGCTCATTTAGCATTTGGCATTGGCTAGTGGTATTAGTCATTATTATTTTGGTTTTTGGTACGAAAAAACTCGGCTCAGTAGGTAAAGATTTAGGCTCGGCAGTCAAAGGCTTTAAAGACGGCATCAAAGAAGGCGAAGACGCCGACAAAAAACCAGCCGAGAAAGAAGTCGGCCGCGTCATTGATAACGACAAACCTTAATCGTGCGCCATTGCAGAACCACGCTAGCGCTGTGGCCATTTCCGCACAACGCAGGTAACGCCCGTGTTATTAGCTTTGGCGAATTACTCACCCTCGGTGCGGTCACACTGATTGTCGTTGACCCAGAATTGATAAGATCCCCAAAGAGTGATGCATGCCGAATTTAAACTGGGCGACAGCTCACGCTGTAGGTTGGCGCCGTGTTTGACATTAGCTTTGGCGAACTACTCACCATCGGTGCGGTCACGCTGATCGTCGTCGGCCCAGAACGCATGCCCAAAGTAGCGAGAACGGCGGGGATGCTGCTGGGTCGTCTACAACGCTTTATTGCCAATGTAAAAACCGAATTGCAACAAGAAATGCAAATGGGTGAATTGGCAAAGCTAGAAGCTGAGTTGCGCGAAGGCACAAATGAAATCCACAACGCCATTCAGCAGCCTTTTTCAGATGCCGCCAATATGCTTGCTGAAGGCGCGCAAATGCCGCCCGCCGCAGATGTGGTGACCGATGAAACTGATCATTTCATCGAGCCCGTTCAGGATCAACACGGACAGCGCGACTTTTTTGCACAAGATCAGCGCCAACCAAACAGCGCCTACCGTGATCGACGCTAAGCCAAATGCAAGCGCCTGATATTTCCCATCTCCACCCCCGCCGCAGCGCGCTTTTTGCGCGTCTTTGCTTGGCCGCCAACGAAACGAGATATGGTCGATAATTTACAGCCTTTATTTAGCCATTTATTAGAGCTGCGTACTCGCTTGGTGCGTGGCGTGATCGTTTTCCTCGTTGGCTTCGGGATTGCCTTTGCATTTTCTGCCCAACTTTACGACATCATGGTTGCACCACTCGCGCATGTGTTGCCGGGGCAAAAGCTAGTCACCATCGGGATTGCCTCACCTTTTATGGTGCAAGTGAAAATCGCCGCGCTGGTTGCCTTGGTCGCTACATTGCCGCATACGCTGTTTCAGGTTTGGGCCTTTGTTGCGCCGGGGCTGTATCAGCATGAGAAAAAACTCATCGTGCCGCTGATTATTGCGTCGAGTTTATTATTTATGGCAGGCATGGCATTTGCGTATTTTCTGGTGTTTGGCGTGGTGTTTAAGTTTATCGTTTCGGTCGTCCCCACCAGCATGCAGTGGTTGCCCGACTCCGGCGAATACCTCGATTTCGCGATGGGGATGTTTCTCGCGTTTGGCGTGACATTTCAAGTGCCGATTGCGGTGATTGTGCTGGTTCGCACCGGCGTGGTCACGATTGAAAAACTACGTGAAATTCGCTCGTATGTGATTGTCGGCGCTTTTGTCATTGCTGCCGTGGTCACGCCGCCAGATGTTGTATCGCAACTGCTGCTTGCCATCCCACTGTGGCTACTTTATGAAGCCGGCGTGGTGATTGCCTCTCTGCTGTATCGCCCTAAAACCACCTAAGTGCGTATACAACGATTTGTGGCAAAGGCTGCGCCGACACTACAGCAAGCACGACTCAGGAAACGACGCAGCAAGAACATTTTTACTGATCTACCTCATTCATTCTGATTGATTTTTTCCCGAGCGACTTATGCCAATCCAACTGCGCGTCTTGCAGACTTTATTATTTTTATTTGCCGCTGTGCCCTGCGGCATTCCTTTTCGCTGGAATCCCAATCCGGTATTTCCTTCTGAACTCGCCGCATTTGTACTGTGTGTGCTGATCACACTCACTTGCGCGTTTATTCCGAATGAGCGTGGTGAAAAATCGAATCCACCGTGGACTAGCCTGATCTGGATTAGCTTTGCCGCTTTGATTGGCGTGCAAGCATTGATTATTCAGCCTTATTACAATACCGAAGTGGTTTACCCGATTATCTATGCCCTCGGCGCAGGTGGCGTGGCTTGGGGTTTATCGCGAGCATTCGCGGTGTACGACCGCAATGAATTGGTCACGATGTTTGCATGGGGTTTATTAGCAGGCGCGATCTTTAATTCGGGACTGGCTGTACCGCAAATCATGCAGCTCATTCAAGAAGGCCCACGCTTAATTTTTGGCAATATCGGCCAAAAAAATATGTACGGTCATTATCTGGCGTGGGGCTTAGCCAGCGCAGCCTATTTGGTGACGCAAAAAGACGAATTGCCACGCTGGATGTTCTGGATTGTTGCGCCGTGGTTGGCACTGTCTTTGGCATTTTGCGGTTCACGCTCACCGTTCTTATACGCGTTTGCATGGTTGCCTGCGGGGCTGTTCCTGTGGTGGCGTGGCGGCGTCATTGTGCGCCAGTTTGGTAAGGCTTTAACGATTGCTGCCGTACTGATTATCGTCATGCAATTTATCGCACCTGTCGTGAATGAATTGCTGCAAGCGGCGCTGAAAGCAAAAAACGAAGTGCCAACAGGGCTAGATCGGATCGATTCAAATGGCTCACGCCGTTTGGTTGAATGGCATAAAGCGTGGCTCGCGTTCTTGGATCATCCTTGGCTCGGCTTAGGCTGGGGCGCGTATGGATCGCAAAGTATTGCGTTACAGCTAAGACCTGAATTTGCCATCGTGTCCGAAAGCGTGCTGTTTACCCATGCCCATAACTCAGTACTCAACCTACTGGCTGAGACGGGTCTTTTTGGCAGTCTCATTATCGTTGGCGGCATTCTGTGGGCATTTTGTAATCTATTTCGGCAGTGGAATAACCCTATTGTTGTGTTTGGCGCATCGCTCGCGGTGGTATCGCTACTGCACAGTTTGGTCGAATATCCGCTCTGGTATTTCCATTTTCTTGGCCCGTTTGCGATTGCATTATTTTTGCTACGCAGTGACGCGCCCCAGTTCAATCTACCAGCCAGTGCGGCGCGGATGATTTGGACGATTTGGGCCGGCATCGCATTAACCATTGCCGTTTTAGGTGGTCAGCTCTACCTGAAAATCTACCCCATCATGGATCCTGCCAAAGAGGAAAAAATCAACGCCGAGCGAATTCACACCTTGGAAGGGCTACGCAGTAACCCGCTGATCGATTTTTACGCCGATTTTGCTTTATCCAATTACATCGTGGCCAGCACCAGCGAAATGCCGTGGAAGCTCGGTATCTTACGACGCTTAAATGCAATTCGACCTTATCCAGGTCAAATGACCGATCAAGCGGTAATGGAAGCACTCAGTGGCAATCAGGCCATTGCCCACACTCTCATGCGCCAAGCCGCATTTGCCTATCCGGAAAGTTACGATTATTTCTACGAAACGCTATTTAGCTTTGAAGAGTCTGAAGTTCGCGCGCTCATTAAAGAAGTCGATGAAGGCCGCGAGTTTTTCAATAGCAAACTCGATTTCAAACTCAAGCGCCCTGAAAACAAAATCAGTAGCGAGCCTTTAGAAAAACCTTAATCACACTGCGGCGGCTCACTTCCTTGAAGGGGCCGCCCATTCATGATGAATTCTCATCTTTTGTTTTAAGCATCAAACACGTCCGCAAAGGACGCTCCCCTCTGCATCAAATCTTGGCACTATCCAATCTGCTTAAATCAGTTCTCACTTTAATTTCTGATCTAAATGCTGTTGCCATAAACAATCTGCTCCAATGCAACTGTAAAACTCATGGCGAAGTGATCGTAAACCAAACGTCAACAGACCCTAGTCAATTTGCAGCAATCAAACAAAATTAACTTACTTTTTGCAAGCGCTACGCTAAGATAGGCAGTCAGCTGGTGCTGCATTGCAGCAATATATAGGTATACACCTGCAAGCCATATTTTAATTGGCCTACATTCACATACATCTAAAACCTAAGTAATAAAGAAAAAATCGCAGCAAGATAAGACTTTCGCTGCATCACTCGACGGATTGATTCATCTACAAGACAAGGGCTTCAAAATGGCGATTGCAAAAGATAAACCCGCAGCTCAAGCTGCTGGCACGCGTAAAACAGTATTAGTTGATCTGGCTTTACAAGGCGGCGGCTCGCATGGAGCTTACACTTGGGGTGTACTGGATCGATTCTTAGAAGAAACATGGATGGAATTTGACGGGATTTCCGGCACATCCGCTGGCGCAATGAACGCAGCAGTGATGGCAGATGGCTTAGCCGCTGGCGGTCGTGAAGGCGCGAAAAAAGCGCTAGAAAAATTCTGGCGCAGCGTTGCTGACGCCGCTTTGCTTAGCCCGTTTCGCCGTGGCCCCATTGAGATGCTCACCGGTAAATGGACGCTAGATTATTCCCCAGCCTTCGTTGCTGCTGATTTATCGGCACGCCTGTGCTCGCCGTATGACACCTCAATGGGCGGAGCAAATCCACTCAGCAAAATTCTGAATGATTGCGTCGACTTTGAGCGTTTGGCCAAAACCACAGTGCCACGCTTATTTGTAACTGCAACCAATGTGAATTCTGGGCGTGGCCGCGTATTTCGCAATGCCGAAATCAGTTCTGATGTGTTGATGGCATCGGCGTGTTTGCCAACGATGTTTAAAGCCGTCGAAATTGATGGCGAACCATATTGGGACGGCGGTTTTACCGGCAATCCAACGATCACGCCTCTGGTGCGCGATTGCGATTCGGACGATACGATTTTAGTTTCAATCAATCCGGTTTCCCGCCCCGGCACACCGCGTACTGCCAACGAAATCAATAATCGCTTAAATGAAATTTCATTTAATTCGCCATTGATTAAAGAGCTACGCATGGCGGCGCTGTTGCGCAAAGTGGCAGATCCAAACAGCACGGGTGAAGGCGCGAACTGGGCCAAAATGCGAATTCACCGCGTTGAAAGTGAATCCATCATGTTGCAACTGGGTTATTCATCAAAAATGCTGGCCGAATGGGCTTTCTTTTGCATGTTGCGCGATGAAGGCCGCAAGGCTGCGGAGCAATTTTTAGCCACGCACGGCGACAGCATTGGCGTGCGCTCAACACTCGATATTGATTTCCTACTCACGGAGGTTTAAGAAATGGGTTTGCTCGGTATTTTGCTGGGACTGGGATTTTTAATCTGGATGTCCTTCCGTGGCTGGAGCGTACTGGTTCTGACACCGCTGGCAGCACTGATTGTCGCGATTGCTTCGGGTGAGCCAATGTTGGCGCACTGGACGCAAACATTTATGGGTGCGGCAGGCGGTTTTGTCGCGCAGTTTTTTCCGTTATTTTTGGTCGGCGCCGTCTTTGGTAAGTTGATGGACGATAGTGGCTCAGTCACCGAAATTACGCGCTTTATGACCGAAAAACTCGGTATTCAGCGCGCTATTTTGGCGGTGGTTTTGGCTGGCGCATTGGTCACTTATGGCGGCGTGAGCTTATTTGTCGCCTTTTTTGTGATTGTTCCGATGGCACAAGGCTTGTTCCGTGCCGCAAATATTCCTTATCGCTTAATGCCTGCCGCGATTGGTTTAGGCACGTTCACCTTTACCATGTCGGCGATGCCGGGCACACCTGCGGTGCAAAATGCGATTCCAATGCCATTTTTTGGCACTACGCCATTTGCCGCACCGGGCTTGGGCATGATTGCGTCTGCCGTCATGTTTTCATTTGGTATGTGGTGGCTGCTACGCGCCGCCGCTGCTGCGCGCCGTGCTGGTGAGGGCTATGGCCGCGAAGACCAAATTGAACAAGTGAACGCTGAAGTTGCTGAACTTGCCGACAATGCTTTAACTCGCGAACGCGCAGCAACAACAGATGCATTCGACCCGCATGAGATCCACACAGGCTGCCATAGCACGCAAGCGCCAAGCACTTTGATGGCTATTTTGCCGCTTTTGGTCGTGATTGCAGTCAATTTCATTATGTCGATGGTGATCTTACCCAGAATGGACACGAGCTTTTTGGCCGATTCGCAATGGGGTGGCATCAGCCTGTCTTCAGTGAGTGGCGTGTGGTCGGTGATTGTGGCGCTATTGTCTGCAATTACGGTGCTGATTATTGGCAATCGTAAACGCCTACTCAATTTGCGCGAAACCGTGGCTGCGGGTGCAAATGCATCCAGCTTGCCGATTCTCAGCGTTGCCAGTTTGGTGGGTTTTGGTGCCGTTGTGGCTGCAATGCCGGTGTTTTCTCTGGTTACCGAATGGGTATTGTCGATTCAGGGCGGCCCGCTGGTTTCTTTGGCCGTTTCGACCAATATTCTCGCTGCGCTCACTGGCTCCGCATCGGGTGGTATGACAATTGCTCTTGAAGCACTGGGGGCTAACTATTTGCAATTGGCAACTGAAATCGGCATGGATCCAGCTTTGCTCCATCGCGTTGCGGTGATTGGCGCGGGCACATTAGATAGCTTGCCGCATAACGGCGCGGTGGTGACTTTGTTAACGCTATGCGGATCAACGCATAGTAAAAGCTATTTCGATATCGTGATGAGTTGTATTGTCGGCGCGATCATTGCGTTGGTGGTGGTGATTGTTCTGGGAACGATGTTTGGGTCGTTTTAAGTAAAAAAGCCATCGGTGGCGACACCGATGGCTTTAATTCACAGATGACGACTATAAATTACTACTGAACCATTGATTTGCATGCTGTAGCACTTGCTCATTCAACACACCTGTCGATGCAGCAAGTTGCAAGGTCGAGAAAATGTACGCGTATTTGGCTAAGACTAAGCGATAGCGCGTTTCATAATAACGCTGGTTAGCATCCAATACGTCCAGCATGGTACTCACGCCCACTTCATGCCCTAACTTGGTTGAATCAAGCAAAGACTTACTAGAAGTCAAAGCCTGCTGCAGCGCGCGAATCTGAGCCGCCCCCGCTGAAACACCCAAAAAAGCCTGTTTATTAGTTTGCAATGCATCGCGACGTGTTGCTTCAACTCGATCAACTTGTTGATCACGATTAGCCAAACTTTCTCTAAGTTGTGAAGAACGACGTCCGCCCGTGAAAATAGGCACAGAGAACTGCACGCCAATCACACCCGTTCCCAATCGATCCGTACCGCCATTACGGGATAAACCGCTGCCATCAAAAGCCTGACCGTAGCTAGCGACCAAATCCAAGGTGGGTGAATCTTGTAAACGGTAAAGCTCAATATTTTTGCCAACAATCTCCAGATTTAAGCGCTGAGCCAGTAAATCAAAGCTGCCGGTCTCTGTGCGCGCCTGCCATTCTTTTAAATCATTGGGCACTGGCAAAGTAGGCTCAATTGCATTGGCTGCCGTTGCCAATTGCATCGCTTCCAAATTAGTTAAGAATCGAAATGCGTTTTGCCGAATTTCGAGATCATTCGCCGCGATAATCTCATTAGCTGCAATCCCGTCATAGCGAGCTTGTGCTGCATTCACGTCATTAATATTGGCTGATCCCACATCAAATGAGCGCTTGGCTGATGCGAGTTGCTGCGCAACCGCATCCCGCTGAGCGGCCGATAACAATACGTTTTCTTGCGCGGTTAAAACATCAAAATAACTTTGCGCCACGCGCAAAATCAATGACTGCTCAGCCACGCGAAATTGTAAATCGGCCAACTCGGTTTGTTTGGATAGCTGATCCGCAGCAACAAAAGCCTCTTGCCGATAAATCGGCTGAGTCAGCCTGACACTATAACCATAAGTTTGGCCGGATTTATCAAGCTGCGGATTACTCGGTGTTGGATTGCCTGGCGAGCTATCAATTCGCGCATGATTCACATTCGCGCCCAAACCGATTTGCGGTAAGAGTAAAGAGCGACCTTGAACTGCTTTTTCTTGCCCTGCAATTCGTGCTGAATTGGCGGCAGAAAAATTAGCGTCATATTTTTTTGCCGCTTGCCATGCATCCAGCAAATCGACAGCATGCGCGGGTAGCACAAAAATCGAAGCGAAAAGAAAGAAGATAGGCTTTAGTTTCACAATTGTTTCCCATATTAAATAAGTCACACAGCAATTTGTCTTACAGTCGGCCGCGCCGCTTCTAGTCGCGTGAAATTGTGCCACACAATTCACTTGTAGCCTATGACAGCTTAAATTCAGTATTTAATCAAATGATCAAGCACAAACTCTTACCAATTTAAGCCTACAATACACCAAGTAAGTATTTAAAATACAAGCAGCGTAGCAGCTACGCTAGTCAGCATTTTGTTACTAAACCCAATGAGCCATGAAATTTTCTGTTGGACAGCACTTTTACTTTGCGCTAACTTACTCAACACAATTAGTAAGTCTACAAAAATACGCCAATACACTTTCAATTCGGAGAGATCATGAGTTCATCAGAAGAACATAAAATATCCCGCCTCGCGCTGACCGCAATGGTGGTCGGCTCCATGGTTGGCGCAGGGATTTTTTCAATTCCTGCTCGCTTTGGGGTAGCAACCGGTCCATTTGGCGCGATTGTGTCTTGGCTTATCGCTGGCGGCGGTATGCTGATGCTTGCTTTTGTATTTCAATCTCTGGCGGTGCGTAAACCAGAAATCGATACAGGTATTTACGGTTATGCCACTGCCGGATTTGGTAACTACGCCGGTTTTATGGCTGCATTTGGTTTCTGGGCAGGTACCTGCCTTGGGAATACAACTTATTTTATTCTGATTAAATCCACTATTGGCGCAATTGTTCCGATGTTTGGCGATGGCAATACCCCCATGGCGGTGTTTTTCTCGTCCATCATTTTATGGGGCGTTCACTTTATGATTTTGCGCGGCATTAAAGAAGCTGCGTTTATCAATCAAGTCGTGACTGTCGCCAAAATCATCCCGATTATTCTCTTTGTTATCATCCTTATATTCGCCTTTCAAAAAGATATGTTTGCCGCCAGCTTCTGGGGCGGTGGCTCATACAGCCTCACCGATGTATTTAACCAAGTTCGTAGCACGATGCTAGTTACGGTATTCGTGTTTATCGGTATTGAAGGCGCCAGCGTTTATTCACGCTTTGCAAAAAAACGTGAGGATGTGGGCTGGGCAACCGTAATGGGCTTCATTGGTGTGCTTTGCCTATTAGTGATGGTCACACTACTTCCTTATGGCGTCATGCTACGCGATGATTTGGGCGCTTTACGCCAGCCATCAATGGCGGGTGTACTCGCTTATATCGTTGGACCTTGGGGTGCATGGTTTGTCAGTATTGGTCTGATTGTTTCAGTGCTGGGTGCTTATCTGGCTTGGTCACTGCTAGCGGCCGAAGTCTTATTTTCAGCATCAAAAAGCAAACTAGTGCCGAAATTTTTGGCTCGCGAAAACAAAAATGGTGTGCCTGTTGCCGCGCTATGGGTTACCAATAGTTTGGTTCAAATCTTCTTAATCTCAACGATGTTTGCACAAGAGGCATTCAATCTTGCGCTTGATATGACCAGCGCAATGACCTTAATCCCATATGTGCTCGTTGCTGCCTATGCTCTCAAACTCACCCTAAAACGTGACACCTACGCAGCCGATGATAAAGCGCTCTCGAGTGATATGAAAATCGCTGCTGTTGCAACACTCTACTCATTGTTCATGTTGTTCTCTGGGGGATTTAAACACATTCTACTGGCGTGCATTTTGTTTGCGCCTGGTTCAATCATGTTCATTCTTGCCCAGCGTGAGCAAGGAAAAACCGTATTTAACCCAGCGGAAAAAGGGTTATTTGTGGCCACATCAATCGGTGCCGTTATCGGAATCTTTGCACTGATCACCGGCCAAATTGCTATCTAAGCAAGATTCGTTTAACAAGGAGCTATCAATGACTGCAACAAATGCTTTCGGTGTTCACTCTGAAGTCGGTATTTTGCGTAAAGTAATGGTCTGCGCCCCAGGCCTAGCCCATACTCGCCTGACACCTAGCAACAACGACGCCCTACTATTTGATGATGTAATGTGGGTACAAAACGCCAAACGTGACCATTTTGACTTTATGAGCAAAATGCGTGATCGTGGCGTTGAAGTGCTTGAAATGCACAATTTACTGGCTGAAACAGTCGCGATCCCAGAAGCTCGAGCGTGGATTTTGGATCGCAAAGTCACAGTCAATAATGTGGGTGCTGGTCTAGTTGAAGATACTCGCGCCTACTTAGAAAGCTTGGAGCCACGTCGACTCGCTGAACTATTGATTGGTGGTATCTCTGTTTTTGATTTGCCTGATGAATTCTCGACCTGCGGCTATTTAGATTTGGTGCGCGAATCTCATGGTGTGACTGAGTATCTATTGCCGCCATTACCAAACACGCTCTACACACGTGATACGACGTGCTGGATTTATGGTGGTGTAACGCTCAATCCACTGTATTGGCCAGCTCGCAAAGAAGAAACACTACTGACTACCGCGATTTACCGTTTCCACCCAACATTTACTAGCGCAAGCTTTGAATACTGGTGGGGCGATCCTGACACCAACTTCGGCTCAGCAACGGTTGAAGGTGGCGATGTGATGCCAATTGGTAATGGCGTTGTGTTAATCGGGATGAGTGAACGTACTTCGCGCCAAGGTATTAGCCAATTAGCCAATGCCTTGTTTAAGAAAGGCGCAGCAGAACGCGTAATTATCGCGGCAATGCCAAGCAAACGTACTGCAATGCACTTGGATACCGTATTTACTTTCGCAGATCGTGATGTTGTGACGCTCTCACCTGAGTTTATGAATCAAGTTCATGCAATTTCATTGCGTCCAAGCGATAAACCAAGTGGTATCGAAGCAACGATTGAGAAAAAATCGTTTGTTGACGTAGTTGCAGAGTCACTAAACTTCAAAAAATTGCGTGTCGTTGAAACTGGCGGCGATCATTATGCTTCTGAGCGTCAGCAATGGGATAGTGGCAATAACTTAGTCGCGGTATCTCCTGGCGTTGTATTTGCTTATGACCGCAATACAGAAACAAATACGCAGTTACGCAAAGAAGGTGTTGAAGTTATCACTATCGTTGGTGCTGAATTAGGTCGTGGACGTGGTGGTGGACACTGCATGACTTGCCCAATCGTACGCGATGCAGTTGATTTCTAAGCGTATTAAATTATTGAAATAAATTGAAAATGGCAAGAAATTAGAAACCTCATTCAGGCACTCTCCCTGAATGGGGTTTTCTTGTGTAAACCGATCCTCTAGGCCAACAATTTGAAGGAAGTAGATCAACAAAAATTTTCTTGCATCGCTGTCTCGCCTAGTCGTACGAATCAGTACCGCCTATGACTTTCACGCCTTGCCATAAAATTTATATACGAAAACTACTCGCCAATTAGTGTAATTAAGTATCGCTAGACTGAGCCCTATAAAGTGAACCATAGGGGTTCTAAATAATGTCAACGTACTATAGCGTTTGAATGGGTTTGTGTGAAAAGACAAGGCTTCGCTCCTTCAAATGAGCCCTCTGTTTTTAACTACCTATATGTTGTGTAAATTTTGATTGGAATCCGTTTATGCCATTGATTGATACAAAATCCTCAGTGCGAAATACGCTTGCACTCGGTGCAGTGCTCACACTCCTCGTTGCATGCAAACCTGCAGAAGAAGCGGCCCCAGTAGATATCCGCTCAGTGAAAGTAATGACCGTGGGTGCAACCGACAGCAAGGATTTGACTGTACTTTCTGGCACTGTACAGGCGCAGAATCAAGTCAATTTGGCATTTCGCGTTGATGGCCGAATGGTGAGCCGATCTGTCAACGTAGGCGATGCAGTTAAAGCAGGGCAAGAAATCGCGCTACTCAACCCAGACAATGAGCAAAACGGCGTCAATGCCGCAGAAGCCAATTTAGAAGCCGCACGTGGACTATTAATCGAAGCGCGTGCCAATGAAAGACGTAATCGATACCTGCTTTCACAGAATTTTATCTCTCAAGCGGCTTTTGATCGCATCACACAACAAGCAAATAGCGCACAAGCACAAGTCAATGCAGCACAAGCCAATGCCAGCATCGCACGTAATCGCCTAGGCTACACTCGACTCACTGCAGATGCCGCTGGCGTAGTCACGGCTGTAGGTGCCGAACCTGGCGAAGTCGTGCAAGGTGGACGTATGGTGGTTGAAGTTGCACTGCAAGATGGCCGTGATGCAATTTTCAATATTCCAGCACAACTCAAAGATGTTGCTCCTGCTGCACCAAAAATCACAATCAGCTTAGCTACCGACCCTAGCGTTTCCGTAGAAGGTCGTGTCCGTGAAGTCTCGCCGCGCGCCGATCCAGCAACAGGCTCATTCCGTATTCGCGTCGGCTTAATCGATCCACCTGCCGCCATGCGTCTAGGCACAACGGTAACAGGACGTATGCAAATCGATGCACCAAAAGGATTTGAGATCCCGAGTACAGCACTGACACGTGGTGATGGCGCTGCTGCAGTCTGGTTAGTCGATAAAAAAACCGAACAAGTTTCCCTACGAAAAGTAGAAGTCCTTCATTCCGGAATTTCAAACGTTATTATTGGGAACGGCTTAGCCGCCGGCGATATTATCGTTACGGCTGGCGTACAAGCATTACGCCCGAATCAAAAAGTGAGCTTGCTTCGAGGTGATAAATGATCGGTCCAAATCTTTCCGAATGGTCGATTAAGCGCCGCTCTCTCGTTATATTTTTAATGATTATGGCCTTAATTGGCGGCAGTATGGCCTTTTTGGGCTTGGGCCGCGCAGAAGACCCTGCATTTACTTTTCGTACAATGATCGTTCAGGCCGCATGGCCTGGTGCCACGATCGACGATACGATACAACAAGTCACTGAGCGCCTAGAGCGTAAGCTCCAAGAAACACCTCACGTTGATACGGTGCGTAGCTTTACTACGGCAGGTGTCACCACCATTTATATCGACTTAAAAGGCTCAACACCGCCAAGCGAAGTTCGTAGCACTTGGCAGCGTGTTCGTAACAACATTGCCGATATTCGCGGAACATTACCCGCCGGAGTCGTTGGACCTGGTTTTAATGATGATTTTGGCGATACATTTGGTACGATTTATGGTTTTGTCGGCGATGGTTTTTCAAAGCGCGAACTACGTGACTTTGCCGAAGATGCTAGATCACGTCTTTTACACGTCCCCGACGTTTCAAAAATTGAAGTTCTTGGCGCGCAGAATGAGCAAATCGTTATTGAGCTATCGACCGAGCGTTTGGCTGGCCTTGGCTTAGACTACAACTCGATTGCGCGAGCACTGCAGTCACAAAACGTGGTTCGCCCTTCCGGCGTTATACACGGCGACAATGAGCGAATCTCATTACGAGTTTCAGGCTCTTTTGACTCAGAAAAAGACATCGAAGCCATCAACTTTGCCGTTGGTGATCGAATGATTCGTTTAGGCGACATTGCCAAAGTTCACCGCACTTTTGTTAATCCACCGCAACCGATGTTTCGAGTGAATGGCCAACCCGCCATTGGTTTGGCAATTGCGATGCGAGACTCAGGTGACATCCTCGCACTTGGTGAAAATCTAAAAAAAGAAATGGCTGAAATTCGCGCCAAGCTTCCTGTCGGCGTTGAACCCGTACTCGTCTCCGATCAAGCTGTGACGGTGGATGTGGCAATTAACGATTTCACCACCTCATTGTGGCAAGCCATTCTGATTATTATTGCCGCTAGTTTTGTTAGTCTGGGTGCAAGACCAGGTACGGTTGTTGCGCTAGCCATTCCGCTCACTTTGGCGATTGTTTTTGTGATCATGCAGATTTACGGCATTGATCTACAGAGGATTTCACTCGGTGCATTGATTATCGCGCTGACCTTGCTCGTTGATGATGCGATGACCACCGTCGACGCAATGATTCGCAGGCTTGGGCTTGGCGATTCAAAAGAAGACGCAGCAACCTTCGCCTACAAAACATTGGCCGCGCCGATGCTGATCGGTACTTTAGTCACGATTGCGGGGTTTATCCCTATCGGCTTTGCTGCAAGCTCTGCCGGTGAATATACCTTCTCTATTTTTGCTGTAGTCGGTATCGCATTGATTGTTTCATGGCTTGTGGCAGTTATTTTTGCGCCACTGATTGGTATCGCCTTACTAAAAGCACCAAAAGTCGACCCCGATCAAAAACCAAGCGCAATGCTCAAACATTACAGCCGCTTGCTCAACGGTGCAATGCGCGCAAAATGGCTGACTATTTCACTCACCATTGGTGCATTTTTCCTGGCTTTATTTGCAGTGCAATTTGTACCAAATCAGTTTTTCCCCTCATCAGATCGCCCTGAAATCCTCGTAGACATCACGCTGCCCCAAAGTGCGTCTATTTTTGCGAGTGAAAATGTATCAGAGCGCTTAGACAAAGTACTCAAAGGTGATCCTGATGTTGATCATTGGAGTGCCTATGTTGGTCGTGGCGCGATTCGCTTTTATCTCCCTCTCAACGTACATTTGCCAGATCCGTTTGTAGGGCAATTTGTAGTAGTCGCCAAAGACTTTGAAGCACGCCTTCGCCTACAAACCAAGCTTGAGAAAATCCTTGCTAAAGAATTCCCAGATGTAGTCGCAAGGGTTGGGCCACTAGAGCTTGGCCCGCCAGTGGGTTGGCCATTGCAATACCGAATTAGCGGTGAAGACACCAATGAAGTTCGCCGTATTGCTCAAGAAGTCGCGCAGTTGGTCGGGGACAACAAACAAGCGCGTCACGTTAACTTTGACTGGTTTGAACCTGCCCGTCAGTTACGCCTGCATGTCGACCAAGACCAAGCAAGGCAACTTGGTGTTAGCTCCAGCTCACTCGCGGCAGCGCTTAATGCCGCAGTCTCGGGTTCAACGGTAACCCAAGTTCGGGATGGAATTTATCTCATCGATGTGGTGGCTAGAGCCAATGATGACCAACGTTTGTCATTTTCAACACTACGCACCTTACAGGTTCCACTACCTAATGGACGAAACGTTCCACTCAGTCAATTTGCGACCTTCAAAGAGGTGCAAGAACTTCCACGCATTGGTCGACGTGATCGCGTACCAACGCTGACTGTAATGGCTGACGTTATGCCTGGCGTATTGCCTGATGCCGTAGTGACCGTACTCGAACCAAAGATCGAAAAACTCAATGCCAGCCTAGCTAAAGGCTACAAAATCGAAATCGGTGGTGTAGCAGAAGAAAGTGCCGCATCACAAGCTTCAGTCTTGGCAGTCGTACCGGTTATGTTTGCGATTATGCTGGCCGTACTCATGTTCCAATTGGTCAGCTTCCGTCGCTTGGCGATGGTGATTGCGCTATTGCCTTTGGGATTAGTCGGCGTCGTTGCAGCACTGCTCTTATCCGGGCGTCCACTTGGCTTTGTGGCGATTCTGGGGATTTTGGCGCTATTTGGCATGATTGCTAAAAATGCGGTGATCTTGATTGATCAGATTGAAAGTGATCGAAAAGAAGGCAAAGAGATCTGGGATGCCGTCGTGACGGCAAGTACTTCGCGCTTGCGCCCGATGTCGCTCACCGCTATTTCAACCATTTTAGGTTTGATTCCGATTGCACCAACAGTATTTTGGGGGCCTATGGCATTCGCCATTATGGGGGGCTTGCTCGTTGCAACCTTGCTTACCTTAGTCTTCCTACCAACGCTCTATGTCACCGTATTTGGTGGTACACCACCTGTGCAGGCAGAAGAAACAGAAGAGATCGTGACAGAATGAGGTCTAGGCTAAACACCGGCGTGATTCGCTGTGGTTTATTCTTGGCGCTGTGGATCGCATTAATGGGAATAGGCTGGACAGATTTGATTGTCGGCCTATTCACAGCACTCGCCGCAACTTGGGCGAGCTTGCTACTAATGCCACCCACATCACAGCAAATGAAACTGAGCCAACTGTGCTTATTCCTACCGCATTTTCTCTGGCAATCGGTACTGTCTGGCTGGGACGTGGCTCGCAGAGCGCTCGATCCACAATTACCGCTACGCACCGGAATCATCCAATATCCGATCAATTATCCACCGGGATTCCTACGCAATACCTTCGCCAGCATCACCAGTCTGTTACCTGGCTCAGTGCCTTGCGGTGAAAGTGCCGGTGCACTGGAATACCACACTCTAGACACCGAGCAGCCTGTGGCCGAGCAACTCAGAGCAGAGCAACAAGCGTTGGCAAGCGTATTGGTATTGAAGGACGCAGATGAATGAATTCCTAATGGGCGCAGCTTGCTTGGTGCTGCTCTTTACCGCACTCAGTTTATTGCGTCTTTTACGTCGCCCCAGTGATCTTGATCGTATCCTATCGGCGCAACTCATTGGCACGGGCGGCGTAGCGATTTTATTGCTCATTGGCGCGGCCAGTGATGAACCCGCAGCCATTGATGTTGCACTCACTTTTGCCTTACTCGCAGCGCTGGCAGCCATTGCTTTTGTTAAGGCGGCCGCATCCAGTGAGAAGCCTTCAGAGGACAAAGAATGAATTTACTGCTTAACATCTTCACAGTGACATTCATTTCAGTCGGTTTATTCTTCTTTTTTGCTGGAACAATCGGTTTTTTGCGATTTCCAGATGCCTTAACTCGATTGCACGCCTTAACTAAGGCCGATAATTTAGGATTAGGCTTAATTATCATCGGCCTACTACCCCGAGTTTCTAGCCCCTTAATCGCGCTTAAATTAATTGCAGTTTGGCTACTCATTTTGTTAATGGGTGCCGTAGTGTCGCAGCTGATTGCACGCTTATCACGCCGTTCTGGAGATTAAAGATCGTCATGGAAATGCTTTTTGATGGCAGTCTTTTTATCTTAATCTTGGCCTTAGCCCTCTGGGTCGTTGCAGTTCGCGACACATTCTCAGCTGTGATTGGCTATGCCATTTATGGCCTTTTGCTATCTCTGGTTTGGGTGCGACTCCATGCGATTGATGCCGCTTTGACTGAAGCGGCCATCGGCGGTGGTTTATCCGGTATTTTGCTGATTAGCGCGGCAGTACGTTTACGCCCAACCGAGGCGGCAGCGCAAGCACGCTATCCTCGCTTATCGATTCGCATTGGAGCTGCACTACTGTGCGCCACGCTGACTGCAGCATTAGTGGCTGTGATCTTGTCTCTACCGGAAACACCAAACAGCTTAGCCCCCCAAGTCCTCGAGCAAATGCCAAGCACCGGCCTTGGCAATCCTGTTACTGCCGTTTTACTGGCATTCCGCTCTGCCGATACCTTATTAGAAGCCATCGTGCTGATGTTGGCGCTCATTGCCGTTTGGTCGCTCACGCCCAATCATCTGTGGGGTAATCGACCTGGCCAGCAAACGAAGAGCGATCCAAATGGCATACTGACGTATTTAGCGCGCTTGCTACCACCAATTGGCATCGTAATCGCTGTGTACATTCTTTGGGTTGGCGCTGATTTACCCGGCGGTAAATTCCAAGCCGGTACGCTACTAGCAGCAATGGCTTTACTACTGCTAATGGCTGGGCTGATCAAACTACCTCCAACTAGCCAACGCTGGCTACGGCTAGCCTTACTCACAGGTACGGCTGTGTTTTTGATTATTGGCTTCGCTGGTATACCACTAACGGGGGCTTTCCTCGCCTATCCGGAAGGCTTTGCAAAGCCCTTAATCATCATTATTGAGTTTGCATCAATGGTATCGATTGCGGTGACCTTGGCTTTATTGGTCGCAGGAATTGCTGAACAGGAAGAGCAAACATGAGTACTACAACCTTATTTGGCGTATGCGGTGCCATCCTGTTTGGCCTTGGTTTGTACGGTTTTATCGTTAACCCGCAACCACTACGAAAAATTCTGGCGTTCAACCTAATCGGTAGCGGAATTTTTCTTTTATTCGGTGTTGTCGCGCGGCGTGGTGCGGCGGCCGGAATGGCCGTTGATCCTGTGCCCCATGCACTGGTCATTACCGGCATCGTCGTTGCCTTCTCTGCCACAGCGCTAGCCGTCGCTTTGCTACTGCGCCTCTACGCCAGCACCGGTCAGGCCACACTGGACGCACTTGAACCCAAACAGCCCTCCTCACCACCAGAGTCATAATGCTAAATTATTTGCCCGAAGCCAGCTCCTCTGGAAACTTGCTGCTTGTTTTCGCTTTAACGCTGCCCTTTATTGGCATGATGCTCGCCTTCGCAATCGGTGGTAAACAAGCCCAGCGAATCGCTATTGGCTCTATTTTGATCGGAGTAGGCCTAAATACAGGGATTGTTTACACGCTGATTCAATCCGGACAAGCCTTAAGCTATCAACTCGGTGCTTGGGCGCCACCGCTAGGCATCGCGCTGCATGTCGACGGCTTATCCGCCGCAATGTTACTCATCACTGCAATCATCCTTTTCGCCGTCTCCATCTTCGCTAGTGCCGACTTTCAAACCCCAATCGAGCAAGCCGAAGCACGTGCACCTTTGATGTTTTGGACTTTGCTGCTTGGGGTTTGGGGAGCACTCAATCTCTTATTTCTCGCCAGTGATTTATTCACTCTCTATGTGGCGCTCGAATTACTCACCTTTGCAGGCGTGCCTTTGGTTTGCCTCGACGGTAAAGCTGAAACACTACAAGCCGCTTTGCGTTATCTACTATTCGCACTCCTTGGCTCGGTGCTGTATTTACTCGGCGCGGTGATTTTATACGGCGCTTACGGCACTTTAGATATTGCATTACTCGCTCAAGCGATACGCCCAGAACCCGCCGCGTTTGCCGCAGCAGCCTTAATGACCGTCGGTTTGCTGGCCAAAACCGCTTTATTTCCACTGCATTTATGGCTGCCACCCGCACATGCCGGTGCGCCTGCCGGTGCAAGCGCCGTGCTTTCGGCGCTAGTCGTCAAAGGCTCGTTCTTCTTACTGCTCAGGCTCTGGCTGGATGTGATGCCCAATATCATCACCCCTGCGGCTGGGCAATTGCTGGCAGGTTTAGGCGCGAGCGCGATTATCATCGGCAATATCGTCGCACTGCGCCAAACGAGACTCAAACTCTTAATTGCGTATTCCACTGTCGCGCAAATTGGTTACTTATTTTTAATGTTTCCGCTGGCTGCGGGTTTGACTGCAATGCATCTACCGTCTGCTGCCGCAGAAATAGGCGGCATGCTGCAAGTGATTTCACACGCTACGGCGAAAGCGGCAATGTTTATGGCGGCGGGCTTGATTTACACGACGCTGGGGCATGATCGCATCGCCGATCTACGCGGCGTAGGGCGGCAATTACCCATGACGATGCTGGCTTTTGCACTCGCCGGAGCGTCTTTAATTGGCTTGCCACCAACAGGCGGCTTCTTAGCCAAATGGTTGCTGCTCACTGCTGCGCTGACCACGGGTCAATGGTGGTGGGGTGCGGTAATGCTCATCGGTGGGCTGCTCACGAGTACCTATGTGTTTATCGTGCTGGCAAAAGCCATGCTGTTCACTGAAGCGCCGCTCGCGCCAAAAATCGCCGTGCCACGTTACCGTGAAGCCGCCGTGCTCGCTTTGGCTTCTATCGCATTTTTACTTGGGCTGGCGGCATTTTCGCCTGTTGATATCCTACAAATTGGTCGCCCTTTCACTATGGTGCAACCATGACCCTCGCTACGTTTTTAATCGCTCTCACCATTGGCTTACCACTGGCCTTACTACTAGCCTGCACGCTGCGTAGTGTCAGGGAAAATATGTTGAGGCTCTTGCCTTATGCCGCCCTCCCCGCCTTATTGGCGGCGCTATTTTCCATTAATGCACCGGCTTTAGTACTGGGTAATGCACGAATCCCCATCGCTTTTGCGCTTGATGTGCCGGGTGCAATTTTACTCGGTGCTGCGGCGATTTTATGGATTGCAGCTGGCTTTTACGCGATTACAGAAATGCGCGGCCGCGTCGATGCAGGACGTTTTTCGGTGTGCTGGCTAATGACGCTGACAGGCTGCATGGGCGTCTATTTAGCCGCTGATATGGTGAGCTTTTATGGTTTATTGGCGCTGCTGAGTGTTGGTGCCAGCACGCTGGTGATGCTCGACGGCACGCCTCGTTCACAAAATGCCGCGATGATTTACCTAGGCATTGCTTTATTTGCCGAGACCTTCTTGCTGCTGGCTTTTGTATTGCTGGCTTCAATCACGCCAGACAATAGCTTATGGATTAGCGATGCCGCGCTGGCATTGGCTGATTCCTCTTGGCGCAACATCATCCTCGCGCTGCTCTTTATCGGTTTCGGCATCAAGGCAGGTTTAGTGCCAACGCACTTTTTTATGCCCAAAGCCTATACCGTGGCGATGATTCCGGTGGCGGCCGTCGTCAGTGGCGCGGTGATTAAAGCCAGCATCTTAGGATTAATCCGCTTTTTGCCACAAATTGCATTACCCGATTGGGGAATGGCAATGGCGGCAATTGGTTTATTTGGCGCGCTCTATGGCGTCGTCATCGGGCTGACACAACGCAATCCAAAAACAATACTGGCCTATTCCAGCGTCAGCCAAATGGGTTTTATCATTGCCATTATCGGCATGGGCATTATGGTGGCAGATGAAAGCTCTCGCTTGGCGGCAGCATTTTATGCGGCTCGCCATGTACTCGCCAAAGGTGGCCTATTTCTCGCAGTTGGCGTCATTGCGGCCACCAGTTTACGACGCTATTGGCTGGTTTTTACGCCGGTGATTTTAATCGCGCTCAGTATTGCCGGCCTGCCGTTCACTGGCGGCGCACTCGCCAAATCGGTGACCAAAGACATCATGGGCGATGGCTTGGCCTATACCGTGGCGACAATGTCTTCCGTTGCGACGACGCTCTTAATGCTGCATTTCCTGCGCACGCTCACAACTACTTTCCTACCCGAATCAGCAGCCATAGCGCCGCGTGGTAAATCATTGCCTTGGTTGGTACTGGCTTTAGCTTCTTTAGTGATTCCCGTCGCAATTTATTGTTTTGCCCCTTCACAAAATATTGCCGATGCCTTTAAACCCTATGCGATCTGGTCAGCGCTATGGCCGATTTTATTGGGTGCCTTGCTGGCGCTGGGATTATCTCGAATCAAAATACGCGTGCCAGAAATTACGCCGGGTGATATCGGCAGCGCCATGCTTAATGTGCTGGCACGCCCTGCACAGGGCATTAGCACTGCATTCGTCAAAATGGATGCCGCCTTGGGGCGCTGGCCGCTGGCCACAATCACCTTACTGAGTTTGCTACTACTATTTGGCGTCGCCATCACCCTAATTGGCCGCATCTGACAGCGAATCGACACGAGAAAACAACGATGAGTAACACAGAAACAATCGAACTCTGCATTAATAGTATTGAGCAATTATTTAATAGTTTGGATCCTGCTCCTTTTCGCGAACGCGAATTAGATCGCAATGCAGAGCGTTACATCCTAAGCGCCAGTCAGAAAATGCCATCGCAATCAAACATTGAACTGTTAATTTATTTACCGCCGAATCAAATCGCACAAACGCAAAACCAACCGCTTGAGTTAGCAATCCGGCATCATTTCCAATTACGTGCCCAAGAGCAAGTCGGCGACATTGAGGAATTGCGCCGCCTCGGCCATAAAGGCCTGTTATTCGGCTTTATGATTATGCTGTTGTGTACCTTGCTGAGCATTACCTTGATGAATTCATTTCCATCTTCGGGCTTCATTGGCACACTGGAACAAAGCCTGATTATTTTTGGCTGGGTCGCGCTCTGGCGGCCGATTGAGATTTTGCTTTACGACCGCTGGCCCCTAGTTCGTCGGCATAAATTACTACAAAAACTTTGCAATTTAAACATAACGATCAAAGCAACAGTCAGCAATCCGGCATCCTCTACGCGCGCCTAAGGCGCCATTGATTTGCCACTATTTCCACAGTCAATTTAGCGTTACAACCAATGGATATCACAATGAAACCCGTTCAACACTCAATCGGCCTGCGGATGATTCTTGTCGCAGCAGCTGGTTTAAGCGGCAACGCCGCGTTAGCCGATGCAAATTGCCGTAGCATAAGCGACAGCGCACAGCGACTAGCCTGCTACGATCTAGCCAGCGGCTTTAGCGCACCAAGCAACACCGCAACCGAGCCCGTTCAAGCCGCAACCACCACCGCTAGCACTACGCCAACAGAGACGATGGCGACAAGCACTGCGCCCGCAAGCAGCACCAGCAGTAATTCAGACTCCATCATCGATGCCGCATGGGGCTTTAATCCGGCCTCGGATCGTTATAGCCTTGGTATGTATCACTCTAACTATCTACTACTAGGTCGCTACTCGGACAATCCAAATGATGCACCGTATCAAGTGCTGCACGCTGATAAAACGGTCGACTTAGACAAAGTCGAAGCCAAATTTCAGCTCAGTTTTAAAGGTCGACTCTGGACTACCGATGACCGCCGTTGGGGTATCTGGGGCGCGTACACGCAAAATAATCATTGGCAAGTCTACAACGAAGAAGAATCTCGTCCTTTCCGCGAAACCAATTACATGCCAGAGCTAATCGTTAGCTTCCGTCCCGATGTGGACTTAGGCGCAGGATTTAAATGGCGACTACTCAATGCGGGCTACACGCATCAATCCAATGGCCGCACTGAAACCATTTCGCGCAGTTGGGATCGACTCTTTGCTGAGGTGGGGATCGACAATGGTAACTTCGCTATCTACGGTAAAGCCTGGTATCGCATCCCAGAAAGCGATGACGTCGATGAAAATGCAACCATCCTCGACTACTACGGCCACGGCCAGCTCAATGCGGTTTACCGCTGGAAAGGTCATAGCTTTACTGGCCTAGCGCGTGGCAATTTGAAAACAGGCAAAGGCTCGCTGCAAGTCGGCTGGTACTCGCCACCTGTCATCGGCCCGCTACGCGCCTATGTGCAAGGCTTCACTGGCTATGGCGAGACCTTGATTGATTACAACTGGCGCCAAAATACCATCGGCGCAGGCTTTGCATTGAACGATGGGTTCTAAATATTCAAGATATTCAGCCGTGAAAACGGCCGTATGATTGATTGGCTTCGCGATTTAATACTAAATCGCGAAGCCATTTCTACAAAGATAGCATCAATAGGTATATCAATACAGCGCTTTATTAATCAAGCCTAGATCAATATACCCATCATCAAACCGCAAGTGCATAAATAAAGAACTCTCGGTTCCCATCGCCACCCGCAATCGGGCTGGCAAAATAACTCATCACCTCAAAACCCGCTGCCATTGCAGCAATACGGATTTTTTCTTCGACCTGCGGATACAAACTCTCATCGCGTACAATGCCACCTTTACCCAAAGCCTGCGGCCCTAGCTCAAATTGCGGCTTCACCAAAAACAAGAGTCGTCCGCCAACAGGTAAAACTGAACGCAATGCGGGCAAAACCAAAGTCAAAGAAATAAACGAAATATCGCCGACCAACACATCAATTGGCGCATCCAGCGCAGGCGCAATCATGTCCAAGGTCAAATGCCGCGCGTTGATGCCCTCAAATTGCGTCACCCGTGAATCAGCCAACAAGCGTGGATGCAATTGATCATGACCCACTTCAACACCTACGACGCGGCGCGCGCCTGACTGCAATAGGCAATCGGTAAATCCTCCCGTCGAAATCCCGACATCGAGCACCAACATGCCAGTAACGTCCAACTCAGCCGCTGCCAAAGCACCCGCGAGCTTCAAACCACCACGCGACACATAACGATCTAGCTCATCAGGAATTACGCTGATCTCCGAAGCCGGTGCCACTTTGGCCGCGACTTTGCTGATCGCTTGACCATCGACCAACACCCGCCCCGCCAAAATCATCGTCTGCGCGGCGGTACGCGAACTGGCCAAACCGAGTTCAACCAGCCAAAGATCTGCACGCATGCGCTTTATCCCTGAAAAATAACCATTAAAAAAAGACGCCCTCTCAACAGAGAGGGCGATCTAGATCGTTAAAATTGAAAATAGCGCGGCAGTCTAAAAAAGCGAACAAAACCAGCGCCATTTCAAATCAAATGAAGGACTCATCCGGCCCCAAATAGCGCCACTGCCCGCGCGGCAAATCGCCGAGCATAATGCGGCCCACGCGAATCCGTTGCAGGCCGACCACTTCCAAGCCGACCATTTCACACATGCGGCGGATTTGACGTTTTTTACCTTCGCGCAAAATAAAGCGCAGTTGATCGGTATTTTGCCACCAAACACGCGCGGGTTTCAGGCGTGCGCCGTCGAGTTCCAGACCGTGATTGAGCAAACGCAGCCCATCCGATTTCAGATGCCCCTGTACGCGTACCAGATATTCTTTTTCAACTTGCGAATTTTCGCCAATCAGCGTTTTGGCGACCACGCCGTCTTGCGTCAGCACTAAAAGCCCAACCGAATCAATATCCAAGCGACCCGCAGGCGCAAGGCCTTGGTAATGCACGGGCGAAAACGGAATCCCGCTGGTGTCGCCCACCCAATGATTTTCTGGCTTGAACAACACTACCGCAGGCTCGTAACCATCTTCGGCTTGACCCGAAACATAGCCGACAGGCTTATTAATAATGATCGTTGCGCGACCTGCTTGCACTTGCATTGCAAATTTGTGCAGCTCGATATTTTGACTAGGTAATACTTTGGTACCCAGCACGTCGATGACTTGGCCATCGACCAAAACCCAGCCACGGGAAATATATTCATCGGCCTCGCGACGCGAGCACAGGCCGAGTTCAGCCATGCGTTTGGATAAGCGAAGAGGTTCTTCCATGGTTTTTTCTACATTTAAGGCCGACAATGCAACATTTTACTGTTTTAATCGTCTAGGCATAAGACCTATTCATCACATCGAGACAAAAGCATGGAATATTACTTCGGAATTAAGCATTTACACTTAAGCTTAGTCGCCCTTTCTGGCGTGCTTTTTTTGTTACGCGGCATCTTGATGCTCAAGCAATCAGCGGCATTGCAAATGAAAACACTCAAAATTGCGCCGCATATTGTCGACACCTGTTTACTCATTGCGGGCGTGAGTTTGGCGGTATTAAGTGGCTTAAAACCCAGCGAAACGCCGTGGATTATGGCCAAATTGATTGCGCTGGTGGTGTACATTGCACTAGGGACGATTGCAATTAAACGCGGTAAAACCTACCCAATCCGCGCCACGGCTTTTGTTGCCGCGCTCTGTACGTTTGGCTATATGATTGCCGTAGCGATAACAAAAAGCCCAATCCCTTGGGCATAATGAACAATTGAACAGAGCCTCTTTCGAGGCTCATTCAATGACATTCAGCATGTGATACATCGCGGGCGCGTTAAAACGCCCATACTAAATTTTCAAGATTTCACTCGCTGCTTCCCAATGCCCCGACTTACCGCCGATTTTTTCCATCAGGCGAATATCGGTCATCACCATGCCTTTATCGACGGCTTTGCACATATCGTAAATCGTTAATAGGCCGATATTGACTGCGGTAAGCGCTTCCATTTCGATGCCGGTTTTACCCTGAGTTTCGCACGTCACAATACAGCGCACCGTTGATTTCACGCGGTCAATCGTAAAGTCGACACTCACTTTGGTCAGCGGCAAAGGATGGCATAGCGGGATTAAATCGCTAGTTTTTTTCGCGGCCATAATCGCAGCAATCCGCGCCACGCCCAGCACATCACCCTTTTTATTATTGCCGTCTTCAATCAATTTGAGCGTATCAGACAACATCCGAATCTCGCCCTGCGCCGTCGCAATGCGATGCGTATCGGCTTTTTGCCCAACATCCACCATATGCGCTTCACCCGCACTATTAAAATGCGTCAGACCACCGGCAACGGGGATCGCCTCAACACCGGACAATCGCGCCGCCAAGCCCGCTAAATCATCGCTGGTATTCAAATTAGGGAAGCTACCATCGGCAAACGTCACTTGCACCGCGTTGATACTGGCCAGCCAATCGAGCATTTTGAGTCGATTACTGGATAAATGCTCCAGCAAAGACGGCATCGCGCTGCGGCGTAGCAGGCAAATCGTCGGATGAATTCGCCCATCTGCCGTTTTGGCGACTGCGGCATCGGCACTGGAATTGGCCAAAGCGCCGCGCAATTGCAGCAATAAATCATGCGGCACAAAAGGCAAATCGCAAGGCAGCACCAAGAGCATTTCAGCAGGCGACGCCAAAAACGCCGAATGAATTCCCGCCAATGGGCCAGGATTGCTCGGATACACATCGCGCAACACCGCATAACCGTAGCGGGCATAATCGGGCAAATTGCGGTTGGCCGAAATAATAATATGATCCACCGGCACCGATTGGCGCTGCACGCCCTCCAAGCACCACTCGACCAAAGGCCGGCCCGATAACTCGACCAAGCCCTTATCGCGCCCGTCCATTCTGCGGCCTTCACCGCCCGCCAGAATCACCGCATCAACAATCATCAATCCACTCCATCTGCTTGCCAACGCGTCTTAATCTGCGCGCCGACGTGCATCACGTCATTCCCAACGTTGCCTAGCCGCTTGATCCGATTCGCGGGCATCCAGCCAAACACTCTGGCTTGAAGTTCGCTCCTTCTTCCAAAACGGCGCCTCAGTCTTTAAGTAATCCATGATATACGCATTTGCTGCGTATGCAGCATGCCGATGCGCGCTAGCGGTCAAAACTAATACAATTTGTTCGGCGGGATGCAAAGGGCCAACGCGGTGAATCAGCGTCACCGCATCCAACGGCCAGCGCGTGCGCGCATCTTGCACAATCTGCAGCAAAGCCCGCTCAGTCATTTTGGGATAATGCTCTAATTCGAGTGCGATCAATTCGGGCTCTGGATTCAAATCACGCACCCGCCCAACAAACATCACCACCGCACCGATTGCCGGATTACCCACTAAACGCGCATATTCTAGCGCGACATCAAAGTCATCCGTTTGAACCTGAATCAAGTCCATTGCCACATCCTCAGCTTTTACCAATTGCTTATGCGCCACCACCTTAACCGCCAGTCACTGGCGGAAAAATCGCGACTTCAGCGTTATCTGGAATCACATCGCTAAGCTGCGCCATGTCTTGATTAATCGCCACGCGAAACACTTTACCCGCAGCCAACTCCTCCGCCCACACGCCACCGCGCGCGACGAGCAACGCAATCAAATCGGCGACTGTTGCAGGTGTGGCTGTGATCACTTCCTCGGCAACGCCGAACAGTTCTTTTAATCGTGCAAAATAGACCACTGAAATCATTGTTTATCCTTAAAGCTAATAAGCATCAACACAGCTTAAAAAACATTCATTTAGATCGTCATACCGGCGAAAGCCGGTATCCAGAGCGAAGGTAAAATCTCCATTGCAGCTGGATTCCGGCCTTCGCCGGAATGACAAATTGATGATTTCTTGTGTAAATAACTTTATACATACCGTACTTAAAGCAGAGCCGATAAAGGCAAATACGACACCACATCACCCACCGCAACTGTGTCGCCCGCCGCCAAGTCGACCAAACCATCGCTCCACACCATAGACATCAACAAGCCTGAGCCTTGGCGCGGAAATAGCTCAACTTGCCCTGCACTATTGAGCCGAACGCGCAAGAATTCACGGCGATCTCCGGCTTTTTTCCAGTCAAATGCAGCAATCAACGGCAAACGCACAGGTTCAAGCGCTGCGACACCTTGTCGCGCCAACAAGAACGGCCGCACCAACATCAGAAAAGTCACAAAGCTCGACACCGGATTACCCGGCAAACCAATAAAATCCGCCTCGCCGATCCGACCATGCGCGAATGGTTTGCCCGGCTTCATGGCGATTTTCCATAAATTCAGAATACCTAGGTATTCAACCGCAACCCTTACATGATCTTCTTCGCCGACCGATACCCCACCCGACGTCATCACCACATCATGTTCGGCGGCGGCTTTTTCTAATAGCGCAATCGTTGCCTCTTTATCATCCGCCACAATGCCAAAATCAGTTACGATGCAGCCCAAACTTTGCAGCAAAGTATGGATCGCATAACGATTCGAGTTATAAATCTGCCCCGCGCTCAAAGCCGACCCCGGCTCGACCAGCTCGTCGCCGGTACTGAGCAGCGCCACTTTGAGTGGTCGCACCACGCTCAATGTCGGCATGCCGATTGATGCCGCCAAACCGATTTCAGCCGCGCCCAAGCGCGTTCCCTTCGCGAGCACCACAGCTTGTGCCGCGATGTCTTCACCGGCACGGCGGATATTCGCGCCCGCACAAATAAAATCGCGCCGCAGGCGCTGCTCATCCCCCTCGCCCCCTGCGGGAGAGGGTAAGGGGTGAGGGGGATTCACCATAACACGCCCCTCCACCACGCTGCACACCTCCTGCATTGCCACCGCATTTGCGCCAGCCGGAATTGGCGCGCCAGTAAAAATCCTTGCCGCTTCACCCGCAGCCAAACTTGTACCCACCTCGCCCGCCGCAATCCGCTGGCTAATGATGAAATCCGTCGGTGGCGCGGCAAAATCAGCGATATGCAGCGCGTAACCATCCATCGCGCTGTTATCAAAACCGGGAACATCAATCGGCGCGATCACATCGGCAGCCAACACCCGACCGTTAGCGGAGAGCAGCGGCACGGTTTCAACATCAGTAATTCGGCGTGCGGCAGCCAACAGATGAGCCAGCGCGGTATCAAAATCAAGCATGCGAGCCTTACAAAAAAATGAAGTCAATAAAATCAAAACCGAAGTCCACGAAAGGCACGAAAAACACGAACAAAGGCAATAAAAATCAGGCTAGAAATAAGCTTCCGAAATGCCAAGCTCAACAAAACCGTCATCCCCGAATGCTTTTATCGGGGATCCAGCAACGCCGCTGGATTCCCGCCTTCGCGGGAATGACGCCAATATTGGGAAGTTAATATGCACCAAATCCTATACGCCAAACTCGTCGCCGAATAAGAAAATTTTCGTACCTTTCGTGTTTTTCGTGTTTTTCGTGTTTTTCGTGTTTTTCGTGGACTACGGTTTTTTAGCAAAAAAATCATAAACAAACCGCGCCAGCGCTGGCACATCATTTAGATCCAGAAAGGGTATTGCTTGCTGAGCCATGCTATCTGTAGCTATGGCGATAATACTGGCATCATCTGGATACAACAGCGGCTTACCATTCGCTGCGCGCCAGATTTCAATCTTAGGAATTTCTGCCGATTTAAAGCCTTCCAGCAAGGTCAAATCCGCCGGTGCCAGCCGCGCAATCTGCTCTGCCAGCGTAGGCTCCGCCGCGCCGCGCAATTCATGCACAATCGCATAGCGAAACGGAGAAACCACCATCACCTCGCCTGCACCCGCAGCGCGAAACCGAGCACTATCTTTACGCGGCGGCTCTAGCTCCAAATCGTGGTGCGAATGCTTAATCACATTCACCCGCCAACCAAGTTTATTTAACTCAGGGAGTAATGCTTCGATGAGGGTGGTTTTACCGGACCCGGAATAGCCGGTGATGGCGAGGATGTGAGTCATTTTTAATTTAAATTATTTTATATCTGTTTTATTCAAACTTATTAATCATATGCCCTATGCATCTTTGGAATCGCATTCAGAACAAAAATCTTCAATTTTATAGCCACTACAAGTTACACACGGAGCCATTTCAACGACAACACCCTATAATGAATTCGCACATTTATGGCAAACACATACACCGCCTTTTAATTCCTCATCATAATATAAAGATCCTATACCGCAATCAGGACAAGTTTCATACTCCCATGGCTCTTTATCCCGTACTTCATATCCACATGAAGTACAATAACAATGAGTAGGGAAACTTTCACCATCATACAAAATAAAGAAACTAAATTTCCCGCATTTTGCACAACAACCTGTAGTAAATTCATCTTTCATTTTTGAGTGAAGAAACTTCCTCTCAAATGACGAAATTCTTTCGCACACAACTTCGAAATCAAGGCGATTAGTTTCTAAACCATTTTTTCTATTCTCGATCACAATAGAAAATGCAGGCTTCATCAATAGGAAATATAGTCTCAACAATTTTTCCATTAAATCAGATAGATTTATCTGAATGGCAAAATGCTGAATTTTGTTTCTTTCTTTGGCAACAGATTTCAAGGTGGTAATACTAGAATTTGAAAAGCAATTTGGATGATATTTCCTTAACTCCTCACAAACTCCAGAAGTATCAATAGAACGGCAATTATATAGTTCTTCGATCTCTGGCCTCAAAGGTGACTTGCAATACTTAAACAAAGAGTTTTTGTCAAAGATTATTATTGGATCTACAATAACTAGTGTCTCTTTTAATAGAAGCTCAGCACCTTGAAACAAACACAAAAGAGCATGTTTGTAAGCACTTGCGTTCCCATCAACGCCTGCTTTTGTCAAATACTCCATACCAAGTTCAATTGAATCTAGTGCATTCTCTATAAGCGTAAACTTTATCACTACAAATCCTTGAAAAATAATCTGATTCCGCATTAAGGATTGTAAAATCTGACTCGAATGCAAAATCTAAAATACTAATTTAATTTATATACTAACGCATCGTCAGCGACTCTGCTCCGCAGAACTTACTAGCTCATCAAGGAAATTAAGTTGTCGACCCCGCATCTGCCTCCGGCTACGCCGGATTCTGGCCTAAGGCCATGGGCTGCGCTACGGACAATCGGCAAGGCGGCGGGGTTTAACAAAACAGACCCCGCCGAAACCCCCTTGCCGCTTGTTCCCCGAAAATGGGATCCCGCGTCGCTAAGCGGGGAAAAACATCCCGCTAAGCTTTGGCGTCACCTCGCTCGGCGCGATGCAAGGGATCTCGCGTAGCTCAACGACGTTTCAAATAAAGTCGATGTATTGCCTTATAAGTATTAGAAACAAAGGGCTACAATCAAATACATTAACATCGTAGGACTAATCAGCCAAAAGCGTAAGCCGCCAATTTGAGTCCGATATCAACAAGCAAAATCCACGCGGGTTGATAAAACTAACCCGCCCTACACAACAATAAACAGCACGATGTTCAATCAGAACAAACATCGTCGATCTACGCAAAATCCCCCGTATTTCGCCGAGTGAGGAACAAGCGGGGCGGGGTTTTTGCGATCAATGTTTGAGCGAGGCCGATGCTTTTGTCTTTGAGGCCGAACGAGTTTTGAGCGCAACCGCCTCGATTGTCCACAGCGAGGGCATCGGCGCGTAGCGACGACGAAATACTGGGGCGGCCTTCTTTTGCTTACTTTTCTTGGCCGTTCAAGAAAAGTAAGTGCCGCGCGGCATTAGCGCGACCCCGCATCATCAAATCACTACTGATTAAACACTTATCAATTTTGAGTCGGATAACGCCTTCGGCTCATCCGACCTACGCACAACTCAACCGGTGCAATGCGCTTTGCTTATTGCACCCTACGTACCTGAATCACCATCGCCACTGGATTCCGGCCTTCGCCGGAATGACGAGGACGCCAATACCTAGCCACCCGTCTGCGACATAAACCGAATAATCTTGCCCGGTTGCTCTTTAAATTCGTGCCTTTCGGGTTTCAGCTCAATCGCTTCTTTCAACGCGGCAAGGATTTCAGAATCCGAAGCCCCTCCTCGCAATAAAGGCGCAAATTCGAATTTTTCTTCTTGGCCGAGACACATATACAAAGTGCCATCAACGGCCAAGCGCACGCGGTTGCACGTTGCGCAGAAATGCTGCGAAATTGGCGTAATAAAGCCAACTCGGCCGCTGCCATCCGCCGTTTGCCAATAGCGCGCTGGGCCGCCGCCAAGTTCGAGCACTTCGGGGATCAGGCCAAATTGCTGCACCAATTGCTCGCGCACCGGATTTAAATCGAGATACTGCGTATTGCGGCCGGTATCGCCCATCGGCATCGCTTCGATCAGGCGCAAGATAAAGTCATTTTCGAGGCAGAAGGCGACCATACGGTTGATTTCGTGCTCGTTCACGCCGCGCATGGCGACCATATTCAGTTTAATCGGTGCAAATCCTGCGGCTTTACCGGCCATAATGCCAGCCATAATCGCGTCAAAACTATCGCGGCCGGTGATGGTGGTGATACAGCCTTTATCCAGCGAATCGAGGCTAACATTGATACGTTTTACGCCAGCGGCTTTGAGCGCAGGCGCGTGCTTAACCAGCTGCGTGGCATTGGTCGATAAGGAAAGGTCTTCAATACCGGGCAGAGCGGCCAAACGCGCTGCGAGTTCGGGCAGGTTTTTGCGCAATAAAGGCTCACCGCCGGTCAAACGCACGCGTGACACACCAGCTTTCGCGAAAATGCCGACTAATCGCGTCATTTCATCGAAGTTAAGCCAGTTTTTAGGTTCTTCGTAACCGTCAAAGCCTTTGGGCAGGCAATAGCTGCAACGCAAATCGCAGCGATCGGTCACCGACAGCCGCAAATAGCGAATGGCGCGGCCGTATCTATCTTCTAAAACCCGATCTGGTGGCTTAGCGGTGGAGGTGAACATGGCTTCCTTGTGCAACTACGGGCGGACGCCCAAAAACTGTTTTTAGCACTCAATTTAACGGATCTATGCAAGCTTAGTCGTACTCTACAAGCAAATCTAACAGCATCGAGGCCACATCCGACGCAATGCACTGCGCGGCTACTGGAATAAGACAGCACCTCCCACTATAAAAGAAATCCCCCTTCATGCCTGTTGCATTAAGGACTACCTCTTTTTAGTTAGCCACAGCTAGAACCAAATACCCGCCGTCGCTGTGGCTCGCACCGTATACTGACAAGCATGCTTTCAATCACCCATCTTGCCGCACAACGCGGGGATCGCCCGCTGTTTTCTGCGCTGTCGCTGACACTGCAAGCGGGTGATTGCGTGCATTTACGCGGCGAAAATGGCGTGGGTAAAACGACCTTACTTAAATTACTCGCTGGCCTCACGCAGCCGCAGCAGGGCGAAATCTGCTGGCAAGAGCAAAATATTGCGGCGCGGGGTGATGATTATTATGCGCAATTGCATTACCTCGGCCACAAAGACGCACTGAAAGCGCTGCTCAGCCCGTTTGATAATCTGCATTTGGCGGCGAAGTTAGCGGGTAATCCGCTCTCTGAAGCCGCGATTTTGAACGCATTGGCACAAGTCGGTTTGGCACGGCAATGCGATTTACCGGTGCGGAGCTTGTCGCAAGGCCAAGCCCGCCGCGCCGCGCTCGCCAGATTACTCGTGACTCCCCGCCCGCTGTGGCTGCTCGACGAGCCGTTTGTGGCGCTGGATGCCACGGCACAGGAACAGCTTGGTGGCTGGATTGCTGAACACTGCGCTAATGGGGGTATTGCCATCTTCACATCGCACCAGAAGCTTCCTGAGGCAATACATCATATTATCGAGCTGGATTTAAGTTCAAAAACATTAGTCAACGAAAGGCACGAACAACACCTAAAACAGCTGAAGGCTTCTATGGCGGAATCCAAATAATGCTTCTCCAAAACAAGCTTACTTCGCCAACTATTTATCGCACCCCAAGCATCTTTTTTAGTGGGTTTATTTTTCGTGTTTTTCGTGCCTTTCGTGGACTCTCGCTTTTGACGTTCGTGGATTTTAAATGAACGCGAGCCGTTTTTTTCTTTCCGTCATTCAGCGCGACCTACTGCTCGCGTGGCAACAGCGTGGTGATTTGCTGGTCGGCTTGGTGTTTTTTGTGCTGGTCGCCAGCCTATTCCCGCTCGCCGTCGGCCCGGAGCCGCAACTCTTGGCGCGCATCGGCCCCGGCGTGTTGTGGGTCGCGGCGATTTTGGCGAATTTACTCGCATTGCCACGGCTCTTTCACGCCGATTGGCAAGACGGCACACTCGAACAATTGCTACTCGCGCCAGCACCAGCCAGCGTCATGGTCGCCGGAAAACTCGTCGCCCACTGGCTCACCACCGGCTTGCCGCTGACGCTGATCGCGCCGCTACTCGGCATTCAATATGGGCTGGAAGCCGACGCTTTATGGATGCTGATGGCGACGCTGCTCATCGGCACACCAACACTGAGCGCGCTGGGCAGCATCGGTGCAGCGCTGACCTTGGGCGTGCGCCAAGGCGAAATGCTGCTGGCCTTGCTCGCTTTACCGCTATACGCACCCGTGCTCATTTTCGGCAGCGGCGCGGTGGCGGCGGTCAGTAGTGGATTAACGGGTTATGCCGAGCTGTCATTACTAGCGGCGATACTGTGCGGAACGCTATTTTTAGCGCCGTGGTTGGCGGCGATGGCGGTAAGGCTGGCGGTGGAATAGTGGGATTTTAAACATCCGCCGGATAAGATCAACAGCTTATCCGATCTAATACTAATTTTTAACATGTATTGCCATATAGCCATTGATTTTAAATGCCTACAAGGAAATACCTGTGGTTTTGTAGGGTGGGTTAGGCCGCCAGTAATGTAAATTTATGGAGCAAGGGCTATGCGGCCGTAACCCACCATTACGCTATGAATAAGAACGCCATGTGCTCATTTTGGCATTGCCATGGTGGGTACGCGGCCAATGAGCATCGGCGGTTTGTAAATGCAATGCGGTGGCCTAACCCACCCTACAACACCACGGCAGCGCACGGATTCACATATTTTCAATGGGTATAGCCACCCGAAGCGACTGTTTTTACTTTCGGAATAACGATGAAACTGAACCATGACGGCCCACGCTGGCTAAACATTTTTCACTTCGCTTCACCCCTCCAGTTTTACCCACTGGCGGGCAAACTAGTGCCGATTTTTGCCGTGCTCGCAGCGCTGCTGGCGATTGTGGGTCTATGGCTAGGCTTTGCGATTGCCCCCGCCGACGCGCAGCAAGGCGAAGGCTATCGGATTATTTTCCTGCATGTGCCAACCAGCTGGATGGCGATGTTCATTTATATCGTCATGGCGTTTTGGTCGATTATGCATTTGGTGTGGCGCACTCGGCTATCCGCAATGATGGCGCAAGCGCTCGCGCCGACGGGTGCGCTGATGGCGTTTTTATCGCTGTTCACTGGCGCGCTGTGGGGCAAGCCGATGTGGGGCACTTGGTGGGTGTGGGATGCGCGGCTGACGTCGATGTTGCTGCTGTTTTTCCTCTATCTGGGCTTTATCGCGCTAACGCGCAGCATCGACGAGCCCGATCGTGCCGACAAAGCGGGTTCGGTGTTGGCGATTGTGGGTGTGTTTAATGTGCCGGTGATTTATTTCTCGGTGAAATGGTGGAATACGCTGCATCAAGGCGCGTCGATTTCGATGGAAAAAGGCAGCACCATGGTCGCGACGATGTTGATTGCGATGCTGTTGATGTCGCTGGCGGCGTGGATGTACAGCATCGCGACTGCGCTATCCCGCGTTCGCACGCTGATTTTGCTGCGCGAGGGCCGTACCCGCTGGGTGCAGGAATTGATTGCAGGAGGAAAAGCATAATGGCTTGGCAATCGTGGAATGAATTTTTCGCCATGGGTGGCTATGGCGTATATGTCTGGGGCTCTTTTTGGATCTGCGCTGCGGGGCTATGCCTAGAGTGGGTATTAATAAAGCAGCATAGAAAAAATGTATTAAAGCAATTACGCCGTATGGCTTTGGCTGAAAGCCAAGATGGATAAGCATCTAATGGTTTTCAGTTCTGCACCTCGTGATAGCACAACTATCGGACACCAATAAAACATTCATTTAAATCGTCATACCGGCATAGGCCGGTATCCAGAGCGAAGGTAAAACCAGCCTTGCAGCTGGATTCCGGCCTTCGCCGGAATGACGAATTGATGGATTTAAGGAGCAATATGACCCCCAGACGCAAACGCGCAGCCTGGATTATTGGCGCATTGATCGCGCTGGCTTTGGTGACTTTTTTTGTCGTCAACGCGTTTCGGCAAAATTTGGTGTTTTTTTACACCCCAACGCAAATCGCCGCTGGTGAAGCGCCGCAAGGTCGGGCTTTCCGCATTGGCGGCATGGTGGTCGATAAAAGCCTACAACGCGCCGCCGATGGCGTCACAATTCGCTTTGACGTCACCGACACCGACAAAGTCATCCCCGTACAATATCGCGGCATCTTGCCGGATTTGTTTAAAGAAGGAAAAGGCGTGGTCGCCGAAGGCCGCTGGGAAAACGGCGTGTTTACCGCCAGCGAAGTACTCGCCAAACATGATGAAAACTATATGCCACCCGAAGCGCAAGACGCAGTGAATAAAGCACATCAAAAAGCAGCGGAAAAGGCAAAACCTTAGATCACGAAAGGCACGAAAAAAAAGGCAAAAAAAAATTCGAAAACAGCGCGGAGGAAATCCAACTACGCAACTGAATCATCGGCCTAAAGGCCGACCTACTAGATTGCACTGTTCGGTCTTTTTTCGCTTTTTTTCGTGTATTTCGCTTTTTCTTTCGTGCCTTTCGTGATCCTACGATTTAGCGATCCCACGATTCAGATTTTGTATAGGAAACACAATGATCGGTGAACTCGGTACTTTTGCGCTGATTTTGGCGCTGTTGGTCGCGCTGATTCAGGCGGGCTTTGGGATTTGGGGTGGAATTCACAATAATCTGCCGCTAATGCGCGTCGCGCGCCCCGCAGCCGTGTTGCAACTGCTCCTCACCGCCACTGCGTTTGGCCTGTTGGCGACGGCGTTTTTGCAGGACGATTTTTCGATTCGCTATGTGGTGCGGCAATCCAATAGCTTGCTGCCGATATTTTATAAATTCGCTGCCGTTTGGGGCGGGCATGAAGGCTCGCTATTGCTGTGGGTGTTGATGCTGGCTGGCTGGGGCGCGGCGGTAGCTGTGTTTGGCCGCAATTTGCCGCTGTCGGTACAGTCTTTGGTCGGCGGCGTGTTGGGCTTTGTGGGTAGCGGCTTGTATTTGTTTATTTTGCTAACGTCCAGCCCCTTTACTCGGCAATTACCAGCCGCCAGCGATGGCGCAGATTTAAATCCTTTGCTGCAAGATTTGGGGCTGATTTTCCACCCGCCGCTACTGTATATGGGTTATGTCGGATTTTCAGTCGCGTTTGCGTTTGCCGTCGCCGCGCTGATTTCAGGGCGGCTGGATGCGACTTGGGCGCGCTGGAGCCGACCTTGGACGACCGCCGCGTGGGTGTGCTTAACGCTAGGGATTATGCTCGGCAGCGCTTGGGCGTATTACGAGCTGGGCTGGGGCGGCTGGTGGTTTTGGGATCCGGTCGAAAACGCATCCTTTATGCCGTGGCTGGCGGGTACTGCGCTAATTCATTCGCTGGCGGTGGCCGAAAAACGCAATGCGTTTAAGCATTGGACGGTTTTGCTGGCGATTGCGACATTTTCCCTCTCGCTGCTCGGGACTTTCCTCGTGCGCTCAGGCGTATTGACCTCAGTGCATGCGTTTGCGACGGATCCAGCGCGTGGGACGTTTATTTTGATTTTCCTTTGCTTGGTGATTGGTACGTCGCTAGCGCTGTACGCGTGGCGCGCACCGATGTTGGAGGGCGGAGGTGCGTTTAATTGGTGTTCGCGTGAATCACTACTGCTGGCGAATAATGTCTTGCTGGTCGTCGCCTGTGCGACGGTGTTTATCGGCACGCTGTATCCGCTACTAATCGACGCACTCGGCCAAGGCAAATTGTCGGTCGGGCCGCCCTACTTTAATAGCGTATTTATCCCATTGATGATGCCCGCGTTATTGCTGATGGGGCTGAGCGGCACGATACGCTGGAAGCATCAAGACGGCCACGGCATCTGGTTGGCGAGCAAAGTGCCGATGATTTTGGCATTGGTCGGCGGCGCATTATTGCCATTATCTTGGGGCGAGTGGCGCTGGGGCGTGGCGCTCGCACTCGCTGCGGCGCTGTGGATCACGCTGATGGCGGTTCGCGATTGGAGCACTCGCCTGCTGAGCTATCGCAAAACCAGCCCCTCATGGTGGCAAGCATTGCGCAAAGTTCCAGCGGCGTTTTCTGGCATGCATATCGCGCACATTGGCATTGCCGTATTTGTTGCTGGCGTAACGGTGGTGTCGAGCTACGAAAGTGAGGCTGATTTACGCATGGCGTTTGGCGATACGCATCAAGTTGCGGGCTATACGCTGCGCTTTGATGCGGTAAAACCCGAACGCGCCAGCAATTACGCCAGTTTGGTCGGGCATCTCGCACTCAGCCAAAATGGCCGCGCCATTAGCGTGATGCATCCAGAAAAACGCCAGTATTTCTCTAGCCAAATGCCGATGACCGAAGCGGCGATTCACCATACGCCGCTCAAAGATATTTACGTCGCACTCGGGGAACCCATCGGTAGTGATCCATTCACCGGCGACTGGCTGGTGCGCGTGCATTACAAACCGCTGGTGGGCTGGATTTGGTATGGCTGCTTATTGATGGCGCTAGGCGGCGCGATTGCACTGTCTGATCGCCGATATCGGCAGAAACGCTTTGGAAAATCCGCTGAAACTGCATCAGGAACAACAGCATGAAACGCTACGCGCCATTATTAATTTTTGCGGCACTGGTGATTTTGCTGGCGGTGGGGCTGACGCTCAATCCGCGTGAAATTCCGTCGGTGATGATAGGCAAGCCTGCGCCTGCGTTTAAGCTTGATCGACTCGATGCGCCAGGGCAGTTTTCACCGTCGGAACTCAAAGGCCAAGCCTATTTGCTTAACGTCTGGGCGTCGTGGTGTGGCGCATGTATTCAAGAGCATCCGGTGCTGAATGATATTGCTCAATCGTACAAGGTGACGCTGGTCGGCCTCGCGTACAAAGACCAAGACGCTGATGCAAAAGCTTGGCTGCAAACGCGTGGTAATCCGTATGCGGTGGTCGTCGCCGACCGCGATGGCCGTGTTGGTATTGATTATGGCGTGTACGGCGTGCCGGAAACCTTTGTCATCGATAAAGCGGGCCGCATTGCCTATAAACACATCGGCCCGATCACGCCCGAGGTGTTCAAAAACAAAATCCTGCCCGAGCTACAAAAGGCACAGTGATGAAATTCACACCAAACCCAGTTGTCCACGAAAGACATGCCCCGCAGGAAATACCCTTGGGGTGCGAAAAAAGGCCGAAAAAAACCACGAAATTCATTAAAAATGTGGATCAGATTAACTTCTCACTACAAAGCATCGTCATTCCCGCGTGCCTGTGGCGGGAATCCAGCTGCGCGGCTGGATCCCCGATAAAAGCACTCGGGGATGACGATTTTATTGAGAGTGGTATTTCGGGAAGTTATTTCGAGCACGCTCCCACAAAACTCATTAACGCGAGCAAAGTTAGCTTTTTGCATTTTTTTCGTGCCTTTCGTGTTCTGATTCTGTTGTTGATTTTAGCTGCTCCAATTCAAGCCAAAACTGCTGCGCCCGCCGCGAGTAATCCAGCCGCCGAAGCGCGTTTAATTGAGCTTTCAACCGAGCTGCGTTGTCTGGTTTGCCAGAACGAAAGCCTCGCCAGCTCGCACGCGCCGTTGGCTGAGGATTTGCGCCGCGAAGTACGGGCACGGATTGCCGCTGGCAATACGAATCCGCAAATCATCAGCTACCTCACTGAGCGCTACGGCGATTTTGTTACTTATCGCCCGCCGTTCAAAGCGCGTACGCTGTTGCTGTGGCTGCTGCCGCCGAGCTTATTGATTCTTGGGCTGGGATTTTTGCTACGCCGTATCCGCCGCCGCGCAGCGCAGCCAATCGCAGCCGACCCCGCAGCGTTAAAAGCGCTGCATGATGAATTTGAAGGAAAACTCAAATGAGTACGTCTAACTTCGGCTTATTTACTTTATTTTGCGCGATCATGATCGTCGTCACGCTGCTGATGTTGGTGTGGCCGCTCATGCGCTCTCGCTCGCCGGCCGGTGATATTCGCCGCGCCCGCTATGCGCTGCACGAACGGATTTTGACCGAACTGGATGACGATTTACGCGATGGCCGTCTAAGCACGGCCGACCATCACATCGCGCGCCAAGAAGCCGAAGCGCGCCTGATTGGCGAAATCGGCAGCGCCGACTCGCTCAATGCGCGGCACGTCGATCTGCCGATGCACAAGCTGGCGATTAGTTTATTGGTCTTGATTCCGCTGGCCGCTGGCGGCTTGTATTTCAAACTCGGTACGCCGACCGCGCTCGATCCGAGCACGCATCAACGCCCCGATATTGGCCCAAATGAAATTGCTGGCATGGTCAAAAAACTCGAAGCACGCATGGCGCTAGAACCGAACGATACGAAAGGCTGGCTGATGCTGGCACGCAGCTATCGCGCACAAGCTCGCTACGCCGAAGCGATTAAAGCCTATGAAAAAGCGTGGCCCGAATTGCAAAAAGACGCAGGTGAATTAGCGCGTTTTGCTGGTGTATTGGCGATTGAAAATACCAGCTTCAAAGGCTGGCCGACTGAACTACTGGTCAAATCACTTGCGATCAATCCATCCGAGCCCGACGCGCTAATGCTCGCCGGCAGCGCCGCCGTCGAGCGCGGTGACATTGCTGGGGCGACCAAATGGTGGAATCAGCTACTCAGCCTGCTCGAACCCGGCTCAGAAGATGAACTATGGCTGAAAGAAGAAATCCGTCTCTTAAGCGAGAAAAACGAGCGAAAAGCCTCAGCACCAGAGAAGAAATAAATCGTAGGTATTGCCATCTATACTTTGAAAAATAATAGCTAGACAGCAATACCTATGACAACAAAGCAACTCACACTAATCACAACCCTCAGACAGCCACGGCACAAAACTAGTTCTTCACCATACAAAGCGGCATAATTGGCCGCTAACTTGTTTGAGGCTTGCCCATGTCCGCCCGAATTTTGCTGCTGGAAGACGATGCCGACATCGCGGCGAATGTGTATGACTATTTGAGCGCGCGCGATTATCAGGTCGATGCGGCGCTCAATGGCGCGGTGGCGCTGCATTTGCTGGAGCAACATGCATTCGATGTGTTGGTATTTGATATTGGCCTGCCGGGCATTTCTGGCCTTGAAGTGGCACAACGCACCCGCACGCAACTCAAGCTCAACACGCCAATTTTACTGCTCACCGCCCGGGATACTTTGGATGACAAAGTCGCCGGTTTTGGCGCTGGCGCGGATGATTATTTGGTCAAACCATTTGCGCTCAAAGAATTAGAATTACGCATTCAAGCGCTGCTCAAACGCAGCCAAGGCCAAGTGCTAGAAACGATTTTGCGTTGCGGCGAGCTGAGCTACGATCCGCGCTCGGGCGAAGCGCATTGGCAAGGCCAAGCTTTAAAATTACCACCGAAAACGCTGCAATTGCTGGCGGCGCTATTGGCGCAAAGCGGGCAACTCGTCACGCGCGAAAGCTTGGAAATCGCGGTTTGGGGCGAAGCCCAAGAAACCAGCGACACGCTGCGCCATCATTTATCGCAATTACGCCGCGCGCTGACTCTGCTTGACGGCCGTTGCCCGCTGCAAACCGTGCATGGCCGTGGCTATAAATTGCTCGCCCTCTCTGAACCAAGCCCACAATGAAGCGAAAACTCAGCCTACAAAAACGCCTCGCTTGGGCAATGAGCGCGCTCACTAGCGCAGCAATTATCGTGTTTGCGCTTGCGCTATCGATGGCGGCCGAAGAGCGCGAAGAAGATTTAATCAACGAAGTCGTCAATACCGCGCTCGATGGCATCATTGCTCAATCTGCGACCGCGCCTAGCCCCTTCGCCAAGCAGTTACTCCTGCCTAAGCATTTGCAATTATTTCACGCGCCGCTGGGGCAAACACCGGCGCAATTGCCGCCTGAGCTGCTGTCGTTTCCGATTGGGAATGCCGAGTGGTACCAAGACGATTTGGAGTTTCATGTCGGCGTGCGCGAAAAAAATGGCGAGCGCTGGTACGTGCTGTACAACACCGAAGAACACGAGCGGCGCTTGAGCAATTTGCACCTCTGGCTCTTGATGACCGCGCTGGGCGTGATTGCGCTGGCGTGGATTTGCGGCCATTACCTCGCCAATACTTTGCTGGCGCAGTTGGCACGGCTGACGCAATCGGTGCAAAACAATACACCCACCGAATTGAGCGATGCGATGGATGAAGAAGTCGCGATTCTGGCGCAATGCATCGCGCAATCACGCGACGCGCAAACTCAGCTCCTCACGCGGGAACGCCAATTTACCGCGCACCTCAGCCATGAAATCCGCACCCCACTCACGCGAATCCGCACCAGCGCCGAGCTACTATTCGACACCATCCTCGATACTAGCCCACCGCCAATGCATGGCCGCATCGATAAAATCATCAGCTCGGTCGATGAAATCGAAGGCAAATTACGCGGCCTATTGCTACTGGCACGCGGCGTGGCGCTGGGGCAGACTGCGACCTTGTCACTCGCTGCAGCGCTCAACGCCGCCGAGCAGCGCCTACCCGAAACCAAACGCGCGCTGTACTGGCGCAATGAAGTCGCCACCGACGTCATAGTGGAAGCCGACGCCGAATTGCTCGCGCTACTATTGGATAATTTACTTAGCAACGCGTGGCGCTATACCGAGCAAGGCAGCGTCACCGCGACGTACACACAAGGGGAATTAACACTGAGCGACACCGGCTGCGGCATTGATCCCGCCGCGCTGCCGCATGTGTTCGAGCCATTTCGCCGCGCCAGCGACGTCACCGGAGGCCACGGCCTCGGCTTGGCGATTGTCGCCGCAATCTGCAATCGCATGGGCTGGCGCTACCATATCCACAGCGAAGTCGGCCAAAGCAGTAGCGTGGTGATTGGGTTTCAGGCGGAATAGCGGCTCAATCAAGCATACGCCGCCGCGATGAATTGCTCAGCAGCGCGTTTTTTACTTCAGTAAGCCCAGGATATATTCAGTATTGATACTGTGAATTCAACAGGCGGCTCTCGACCCACTGCTGACACTCATGATTCGACTCCTAAGGCGGCAGATAGTAGAGCCCATATTTATCTAAGTGCCGTTTACTCAAACGCTAGAGCGTTGTTTTACTAAAAAGCTCACAATAAAAATCTTTTGCATCTGACCAATCGTCGTCAAAAGCCTCAAGAATAGGTCGAATGGCGGACTCTCCTCGCCAGTCATTCATCGAGACAGCCTTGCTGTATTTTTCTTCAAAAGCAACCTTTAATTCTGGCCAGCGTAATGCGTGTATACATATACTAGGAAACTCTGGGTAATTAATTTGCGTTAGTGCACCCACGAATTGAGTACGTAAATGTGGGTGCCCATTAATAATTGTGAGAGCTTCAATGCAGAATGGGATAGCGGTTGCAACATTTGCACTTTCTGTGATTGCAATATCAGCATCTCTGGCTAACTCTTGGATTTTTTCAATTGCATCCATGAAGGTATTTGCCCTAACAATAAGTAGGAAACGAGAGGCACGCTCCCAATGGATTACTTCCGCTGTTGGCCGATAACAGCCGACCACATCGTATCACGCCCAAATCAATGAACACGCGTCGCAGGTGAACAGCTGGGCGAAATGGCTTCATATTTACCGCAAGGCAAACCTAAGTATTAGATGTATCAACCTCAAAGCCTCATTAAATAAAGCTTTTCACAATATACCCAAACAAGCAAACCCTACAGCACCCGACCCAAACCAGTAATGCCATAATGCTTTACCATCCCGCACCAGAAATTCCCCACTACAAATAATCCCCATAATCACCGCTTGCCAATCTCGAAAGCCAAAGATATAGTGTGCTACATAACCAACACACAAGCACAGACTATGGCCGACTGGAACAATCAATCGCCAATCTATCTGCAGCTGGCAGATCGCTTGAGCCAAAACTTACTCGATGGGCAACCACCCGAAGGCGCGTCTATGCCTTCCGTTCGCGTGCTCGCTGCTGAATTCGGGCTCAATCCTCTAACCGTCAACCGCGCTTTGCAGGCGATGGTCGATGCAGGGCTATTAGAAAGCCGTCGCGGCTTGGGCATGTTTGTTTTGCCGCAAGCGAGCGAGCGACTGCGCGCATCAGAACGCGAGCGATTTTTGCAAAGTGAATGGCCGCTACTCGTAGCAAAACTTAAGCGCCTAGGCATTAACGCCGCCGATTTAACTTGGCCCGATTTGAACACAACAAAGGATTCCTTATGAGCCATTTAGTGAGTGTCAGTGATTTAAGCATTCAATACGGCACAAAAACTGCCGTTAAAAACATCAGCTTTGAATTGCCTGCGGGACGAATTATTGGCTTGCTGGGCAGCAATGGTGCGGGGAAAACGTCGCTGATGCAGGCGATGATGGGGCTGATTCCTTTCCGTGGTCGCATCGATATTTTAGGCTTTGACCCGAAAACCCAGCGCGAAGCGATGCTAGAACACGTGTGCTACATCCCCGACGTGGCCATTTTGCCGCCGTGGATTGTCGTTGCCGATTTGTTGAAATTGATGGTCGGCCTACATCCGAAATTTAAACTCGAACTGGCGCAGCAAAAGCTCGCCCGTACGATTATTCCGCTCGATGCCAAGGTCAAACAATTGTCGCGCGGCATGATTGTTCAGCTCCATTTGGCGATTATCAGCGCCATTGACGCCAAGTTGATGATTTTAGACGAACCTACGCTGGGTTTAGATATTCCGGCGCGCAAAGCGTTTTACGATATGTTGGTCAACGATTGGTGCACGGATGAGCGCACGGTGTTGATTGCGACGCATCAGGTCGATGAAATTGAAAATCTACTGTCGGACGTGATGATGATTAATCACGGCGAATTAGTTTTGCACGACAGCATCAGCAATCTAGAAGAGCGCTTTATCGGCGTACGTTACGGCCTTGAAGCGGCGGCACAGATCGAAGCCGCAGCCCCGCTGCATCGTTTCCGGCAAATGGGCGGCGAATGCGCGATTTTCGCCGGCAATGCGCCCGCCAACATTACCGAGCTTGGCCAAACCTTCCGCGTTGAACTCGCCGATCTCTTCGTCGCCCTCGCCCAAGCTACACCACACACCGCGCAGGAGATCGCTCATGCAACAGTTTAAATCTTTACTGCAACGCGAATGGCTACAACAACATCGTTCGTGGCTCAGCATCGCGCTATTCACGCCACTCATTGGCTGGGCATTATTTTATTTATTCGTTTTGAAAGCGGGGTTTCCACCTGGATTTAGCCATGGCGGTACACCCTTACTCAATATGGCGAGCTTGGGCTTAATCGGCCAATCGTCCTTAATCGGCATCGTCACTTTGGTCGGCGTGCTGATTAATATCCCCGGTCTGCCTTACCGAGATCAAGACGATAAATCATTAGCGTTTTGGCGCTCCTTACCGATTAGCGATGTCAAAGCCGTTGCCGCGCCCTTGCTAATGAACGCCCTCGTATTGCCATTAATGGCAATCACCCTCGCATTTGCGATGGGTTTACTGCTCTCTGCGCCGCTATGGTTATATGACTTTCACTTTGCCGCAGCACGCGATTTGATTCTGGTTTTTAACCGCGTGGTATTGGGTGCGTTATTGGGCTTGGTTTGGTTTTTGCCACTCGTGATGCTTTTAACTCTGGGCAATAGTTTTATACGTCGTTGGGGCATGTTGCTCGTAATTGTTGGCGTTTTCATGCTCGATAATGTGATGAGCAATGTCATCGGCCACGAACCGATTGGCGATCAAATTGGCCTGAGCTTCAGCGCGATCAAACAGCTGATTTTCCCGTTTAATGGTGCAAGCTTTGAGCACTTGGCATTTTCAGGGCAAGAGCTGAGCAACTTGGTGCTCTACGTCGCCAACGGCCATTTCCTGCAAGCGCTAGTCTGGACTGCGGTTTTATTTGCCGCACTCGTTTGGCAACGCCAACGCGGTGTGACCGCTTAATTGATTCGAGGATTTTATAATGCGCAAATGGCTTATCCCCGCAGCGACTGCCGCCGTACTCTTACTGGGTGCGATCGTGGTATTTCACTTTCACCAAGATCCAATCGGCTCAATGATGAAACCAAATGGCCAGTTTGAATGGCACTTTAGTAGCGGCTCAAGAAACCAGTAAAAAACAATAGGTATATTAATCTAGTCATTAATAAACAAAGGCTAGGAATGTATACCCATAAAAACCGCAATGAGTAAAGCCACTCATTGCGGTTTTTTATTATGCGCTCTCCAGTAGCACTCGCTTAAGTTGCCAACACCAACCGCGCAACTGCCATACAAATTCAGCACTAGTCTGCCGTAAAATCTAAGCTACAATTTACTTCACCGTTAGCAATCACTGCAGCACACTGTAAGCTGTGAATTGGCAGTCGATACCTTACCTCAAGCCTGATACCAAAGAGAGCCCATCATGAACCACCCAGATTCCCCCCAGCCGCTCACGCTGACCGAGGCTGTTATTCCTGTTGCCGCGCTGATTTTATTGGTTGGTTTATCTTATTTTCTTTTTGGTGATGCAGGTGCATCGGGGCCCAATCAGGTGGCCTTGGTCGTCGCAACGATGATTGCGGTGTTTATCGGCCAACGCCATGGCCACTCGCTCGATTCGCTCGGCAAAGCGGCGACCGAAAGCGTGGCGACCGGTATCGGTGCCATTTTTATCCTATTTGCCGTCGGTGCTTTGATTGGCACTTGGGCGTTGAGCGGTACTTTGGTCGCAATGGTGTATTACGGCTTGCAGCTCTTGAGCCCCAATTATTTCTTTGTGACCGCCTGTGCGATCACGGCCATTGTGTCACTTAGTATTGGTAGCTCGTGGACGGTCGTTGGCACGATAGGCGTGGGCTTTATGGGGATTGCGATCAGCATGGGACTTAACCCAGCGATTGCTGCAGGTGCAGTAATTTCGGGCGCTTATTTTGGCGATAAATCGTCACCGCTTTCCGATTCAGCCAATCTCTCGGCGGCGGCGGCTAACGTGCCTTTGTATGAACATATCCGCGAGACGTTTCTCACTTCAATCGTCGCACTGTCTTTAACGCTGGGCGTGTTTTTCTTATTGGGTCGGCCCGGAGACTTTGATGCCACCGAAAAAATGACCGCCATCAGTAATGCCTTTCACATTACGCCAGTGCTGTTTTTACCGCTGCTTGTTGTGATTGTGCTCGCGCTGTTTCGCGTCCCTGCATTTACAGCGATATTTCTTGGCGCACTTGCAGGCGGGATACTCGCCGTTTTTGTCGCGCCCGAACGTGTGATTACCTTTGCTGATGCGGGCAATTTACCCACCGCACTGGCGCTATTTAAAGGCGTTTGGCTAGCATTAGCCAGCGGCTACACCTCAACCAGCGGCTTTGAGCCTATGGATTTGCTCGCGACACGCGGCGGGATGGATAGCATGCTGAACACCATCTGGTTGATTGTCACGGCGCTGGCATTTGGTGGCGTTGTAGAAAAAGCGGGGGTGCTGGATCGTTTAATCACGCCGATTATCGAAAAAGCCAAGTCCGACGGTGCATTGGTTGCTTCGCTGGCGGGATCAATTTTTGCGACTAACGTAATTACTGCCGACCAATACATTGCGATTGTACTGCCCGGCCGCATGTTCAAAAGCGCTTTTGCCAAACGTGGCCTTGCGCCTGTAGTGCTGTCCCGTGCTGTAGGCGACACGGCAACGCCAACCTCGGCACTAATCCCTTGGAATAGCTGCGGCGCCTACATGGCCGCCACTTTGGGCGTGGCGACATGGAGCTATGCGCCATTTGCTTTCTTCTGCTTTATCAGCCCGCTACTGACGGTGGCGGTTGCGTATGCGGGGATACGGATGAAACGCCTTAGCACGGCGAACCCCGCCTAAAGATCGACGCGATGGGGTAGACGGTAGACTTATCCTCTACCCCGTGCGACGCCAAATTGATTGCTTGATCGTTAATATTTCGCTTTGCGACAAGCTTGGCGAACATCCGCGTCATTCGCATTTTTACAATCGACATTATTCATATTGCCGTTGTTATTCGCCTTTGCCCGGACGCATTCGTCCCTGTTCTTGTTTTTTACATCGCTGCAATTGATATTTCCGTTGTTGTTATTCACCTTCGCACGAACGCACTCATCCTGATTTTTATTCTTCACATCAGAACAATTCACCTGAGCCACAGCCGCCGCAGATAAGCCAAAACTCAATACGAAGGTCAGTAGTAATTTTTTCTTCAACATCATGCACATCCTTTGTACGCTAGAAAGTAAAAATACAACTCTAGCAGGCTGTAGCATTTTTTTAATGACAATTCGACCAAATCGTTTTGTCATTCGTAGAAGAGGATTTACCCGCGAAGATATCCAGTGCTTTTTCACTAGTTGTCATTTTCAGTAGATTTGATGGGTATATTAATTTAAGCCTTAAATAATAAGACTAAGAATTAAATACCTACCTATCTCAACACCAGCGGCGCACCACCCAAAACTTTGTAAACCTCAACACTCGCCACTGCCAGCTGATAGCGGTGGAGTAATAGCGCATGGTCAGCCGCTTGGCGGCGAGTTCGCGCGTTGAGCACCGAATCAAACGCCATTGAGCCCGCTTGATAGCGCAACTGAGTTTGCTGCTCCGCCTTTTTCGTTTCATCAGCCAAAGCCTGCATGCGTGGCAACTCGGCTTTTAAGTGCGCAACATTCGCCAGCGCGGTTTCGACTTCTTGCAATGAAACGTAGAGCTTTTGTCGGTATTCAATCACCGCTTGCTCGTAATCGGCGGCGCTGGTTTTGTTGGCTAATTCCATTTCATTAAATTGAATAAACGGCAAACTTAAGCCCGCGCCCAAGGTCGCGACTGGATTACTCAACAAATTAATCAAATCTTGGCTGCTCGTTCCCAAACCGCCTGTGAGCGACAAAGTCGGATACCAGTTTTTACGCACCACTTGCTGATCGGTAAAGCTCGCTTGCAGCTTAGCCGTTGCCGCCGCCAAATCGGGGCGACGATTCAATATATCGGCCGGTACACCTGCCGGAATTTCTGGGTACAAACTCGGCAACACCGCCGCAGCGCCGAGCGTAGATTGCGGTGGCTGATCGAGTAATAAACCCAATTGCCACTGGCTTTTCGCCAACGTGAGTTGCGCTTGGCTGAGTTGATTTTCTTGCTGCAAAGTGCTGCTGCGCGCTTGCGTTAAATCCAAACCCGACACCACGCCCGCGCTATAGCGGCGCTCGACGATGGTCTGCGTGTCTTTAGCGCGTTGCAATTCATTTTGCGCGAGTTTTAAACCATCTTGCTCACGCGCAATCGTCCAATACGTACTGGCAACACTGGTCATAATGCTTTGCTGCATCGCCGCCAAATCCGCCGCGCTGGCGCGTTCGCGCCAACGTGCGGCCTGCTGCTGATCGGCGAGCTTGCCCCACAAATCGATTTCCCAAGACACGCCCACATTCGCGCCATAATTGTCGCCACGATAGCGGCTAGGATCTAGCTCCCACGCCGCGCTGCCATTGGCGTTGGCCGATACATTCGGTGTGCGATCTAGCCCGCGCTGCGTCACCACAAAACCCGCTTTGCGCAAGCGAATTGCCGCCACGGCAATATCCGCATTGCGTTCACTTGCCGTCTTTTGCAAAGCTAGTAATTGCTCATCGGCAAAACCTAGCCAAAACGCCTGATCCGATTTCGCGGCAGTCGCTGCGTTCGCGGCAGTCGCTTGCCATTGCTGCGGTAAATCAACGGGCGGCGCTTGCCATTGCGGCGACGCGCAGGCGGTCAGCAGCGCAACACAAAGCGGGGAGAGACGAAATAAAAATTGAGTCATATTTTGAGTCATCATTCGCGAGCCAGCGCCTCAATCGGCGCGAGCTGTGCTGCACGGCGCGCCGGTAAAAATCCAAAGACAACGCCGACCACCGTTGCGCACATGACCGCCGTGATGATCGATCCCATCGAGAAAATCATCTGAAAATCTTTGATTAATTGATTGATCGCCAGTCCCAGTAAAGCCGACAGCGCAATGCCAATCGCGCCACCGAGCAAACACACCACAATCGATTCGATCAAAAATTGAATCCGAATATCCGATTGCCGCGCGCCGACGGCCATGCGAATGCCGATTTCATGCGTGCGCTCGGTGACCGACACCAACATAATATTCATCACGCCAATGCCGCCCACCAGCAGCGAAATCACGCCAATGAGCAGCAAAAATAGCTTGATGCTCGTGGCCGTGCTTTGAAACGATTTCACAAAATCTTGCATATTGCGCGTGTAAATATCTTTCTTGCCGTGCCATTGTTCCATTCGCGCCAGCAGCGCTTGCTCGGCGGCGTCGAGCGACACCCCTGGCTTAATCTGCACCGTAATCCGGCTAAAGTGCTGCTGCCCAAACATCCGACTGCCCGCCGTCGTGTAAGGCACCCACACTTCCAAACTATCGCCGCCAAAACCGCTGGATTTTTTCTCGGCCACGCCGATCACTTGCACCGGCATGTTGCCGAGCAAAATCACTTCACCAATCCCCGTTTCGTCGCCAAACAACGCTTTGCGTGTGTCTTCGCCAATCACCGCCACTTGCGATTGCCGCCGTACATCGTCGTCAGAAAACGCGACGCCAAACTGCATCGCCTGATCTCGCACCGTGAAATACGCCGGCGATACCCCCTGTATGACCGTGGCGGCGTCATTACTCTTGTATCGCGTGCGCATACCCTGCGAAGTGATCGGCGTCACCGCCAGCACATAGGGCTCGGTGGCCAGCAGCGCCAAATCTGTTTCGCGCAGCGATTGCACGCTCATCGCTTTATCGTCGCCCAAGCCTGAACCGGGCAAAATATCTAAATTACTCGCACCTAAACTCGCGAAATTTTTCAGCACGGATTGCTCCATGCCCTCGCCCAGAGCAACAATAGACACCACCGACGCGATACCAATAATAATCCCCAGCATCGTCAGCAAGCTACGCATTCGGTTTGCCAATAGCGCACGAAATGCCATCGCAAACGCCTCACGCCAGCGCCCCATCAACGCTTGCGGTGTGGTGGCTTGCGGCAGTGGTGCGGGCGTATCAGCGGGGAGTTTGACATCGTCGCGTGTCGGATTAGGCGCATCTGACACAATCTTTCCATCGCGAATTTCGATAATCCGATCCGCTTGCGCCGCAACGTGGGCGTCGTGCGTCACTAGAATGACGGTATGGCCTTGCTCATGCAGCTCTTTCAAAATCTGCAATACATCCGCGCCGCTATGCGAATCCAGTGCACCAGTTGGCTCGTCGGCCAGAATGACTTCACCGCCATTCATCAAAGCGCGCGCAATCGAGACGCGCTGCTGCTGGCCGCCAGACAATTGGCGTGGGCGATAATTCAAACGCTCGGCCAAGCCCAAACGGCTCAGCAACATCGCAGCGCGTTTTTGTCGCTCGGCGACGGGCGTTCCAGCATAAATCGCCGGCATCGCGACGTTTTCAGTCGCGCTTAATGCGCCCAGTAAATGATAGCGCTGGAAAATAAAGCCAAAATGGTCGCGGCGTAATGCCGCCAACTCGTCGGCATTCAGCTCGCCGACTTCACGGCCATTAAAGCGATACGAGCCCTCAGTCGGGCTATCCAAACCACCGAGCAAATTCATTAGCGTCGATTTACCCGATCCCGATTGCCCGATGATCGCGATCATTTCCCCCGCTTCGATGACGATATTAACGTCGTCCAGAATGCGGATTTGCTGATCGCCCGCCGCAAATGTGCGGCCAATACCGCGTAGCTCAATCACTGGCGTCGCCATTAGCGTGGCCCTGGTCGTTTGCTCGTCTTCGCTTCGCCGCCGTCAGCGCCACTATTCATCGCGCTGCCGATCACGACTTTTTCACCTTCTTTGAGGCCTGATTTCACTTCAGCAACAATATTGCCGCGCAAGCCCAACTCCACTTTGCGCTCGCTAATTTGCCCCTTAGCATCAATCACTTTGACTTGATTTTTACTATTAATCGCGCCGACCGGAATCGTCAGCACATTACGTGCCTCGGCCAAAATAAACGTCACTTGCGCCGTCATTTGCAGGCGCAGCAAGCCTTTCAAGTTCGGAACGAAAAAATGCGCGTTGTAAAAAATCGCATTATTAATCACTTGCGGCGTCGGCTCAACGCCAGCAACCACCGCGTTAATTCGCGTTTCTGGCGCACCCAGTACCGAGAAATACAGCGGTGTACCGACTTTCAGCCGCACCACATCGGCCTCGGCCACTTGCGCCTGAATTTTCATCGTATCCATATCGGCCAAAGTCAAAATCGTTGGCGCAGACTGGATTGCGTTCACCGTTTGGCCTTCTTTGACCGCAATCGACGCAACTATGCCATCCATAGGCGCGAGAATTCGCGTAAAGCCCAAATTGGTTTTCGCGGTCGCCAATTTAATTTGGGCTTGGCGCAATTGCGCCGCGAGTTGCTTGATTTCGGCTTCGCGCATTTTGACCGCGTTGGCGGCTGATTCCAGCTCTTTGCGCGGTGTTGCATCGCCTTCCATCATCGTTTTTTGCCGCGCCAGTTCTTTTTGCGCGTCGTCGAGCGCCAGTTGTTTGATCGTTCTTTGCGCTTCTAAGCCTTCAATCGACATTTGCGCTTCGTCAAAATCATTTTGCGACACGCTAGGATCAATCTCGGCGAGTAAATCGCCTTTTTTAACGCGATCACCGAGTTTGACCAGCAAACGCTGAATCTGCCCCGAAGCCTGCGCACCGACATCCACAGTTTTCGCCGCTTCAACTTTACCCGTCGCCAGCACCGTTACTTCAACATCGCCGCGCTTCACAGGGCTGCTAATCACTTGGCTCGTTGGATCGACTTTCTCGCGCCCAAAGAAATAATAGCCACCGCCAGCAATGACGATCAGCAGCAAGCACAGTGCAATACGAGATCTAAAAATGGACCGCAACATTCAGAACAGCTCCAAAATAAAAATACCGCCAACTCGCCAGATTACGCGACGAGCATGATGATGACTACGTAATAAAGTAACTACCTATATGTATATAGATGCAGACCAATATTTATAAGGTCTAGATGGCAATACAAAAGCATTATTTAATCCACTACCACTGTCATCGACTTGTCATTAAATTGACTTAATATCAGCCGCTCCCACATTGATACTTTCTTGACAGGAATTCTCGCATGCTGAAGTTACTACCGATGATTTTACTGCTCGCTGGCTTTGCCAACGCGACGCCGCGCTTTGAGATGCAATCGGTCGATCATGCGGCGATTAAATCGATTGAACGTTATACCTTGCAAAGCCCTGCCAAAGAAAATATTCCATATCGTGGCGAGTTTGCAGCGGCCTTCCCGCAAGGTTTGCCGTTTGCGCCGGGTTCAGGTTTGGCGTTCAAAAAAATGGATTCCGCTGGCAATCTGTATTTCTGGGCAACGAGTGATCGTGGCCCCAATGGCGACGCGCCTAAAGTGCAAGATGGTGATAAAAAGCGCGAAGCAAAAATCTTCCTGACGCCCGATTTCGCACCGCGCTTTGCCGAAATCAAAGTCAGCCGCCAACAATCTGCCGATGTGATTTCAAGCAAGCCCTTCCTCATCGACGGCCAAGCCGCCAGTGGCTTGCCACTACCCAAAGGCAGCGTCGGCGCGACGGGTGAAACACCGCTAAGCGATGCGCTGAAAACACTGGCATTTAGCCCACGTGGTATTGATCCGGAAGGCATTGTCAGCGATAAAAATGGCAAATTGTGGGTCGTTGATGAATACGGCCCATTCTTAATGCAAGTGGATGCCGCCAGCGGAAAAGTGCTCAAGCAACTCGCTCCAGGCAAAGGCTTACCAGAGGTACTCAAGCACCGCCAACCCAATCGTGGCTTTGAAGCGGTTGCCGTTGCGCCGAATGGCAAAGTGTATGCAATGCTGCAATCGACGCTCAATATCGATGGCGAAACCAAATCGAACGCGCAATTTATCCGCTTAGTTGAACTAGATCCGGCGACTGGCGCAACACGTACATTGGCGTATCCGCTGGATGTGGACGTGTATAAAAAAGCCGGGGATGCCAAAATCGGGGATCTAGTGGCGATTGACGACACGCATTTTGCGCTCATTGAGCAAGGCAAAGGCAAGGATAAAAAACTGCGCAATGTGCTGTATGTCATCGACATTAGCGGCGCGGATAATCTAAACCAAATCGATGGCAAAGAGCCTGAGTTCGCCAGCAAAGATGCGCAAGCGAATATCAAAATGATACGCAAACAGCGCGTCGTTGATTTACGAGATTTGGGCTGGAAAGCTGAAAAAGCCGAAGGTCTGGCCTTGTTTGAGAATGGCATTGCCGTCATCAATGATAACGATTTTGGCCTTAAAACCGATTTGGCCAGCGGCAAAGACATTGATGACCACTTAATTAAAGACGGCCAATTACCTGATGGCGATCGGATTGTCGTCAGCGCCAGCGGTGAAAGTAGTGATTTATGGTTGCTGAATTTGAAACAGCCACTTAAAGCGTATTTTCCAAAATAAACTACGCTGAAATCGCGCTAATTTAAGGGCAATTTCCGCTTAGTTCCGGCACTATCGAATAAAGTTCTCGTAAAAATACCCATGCAAATTGGGTATTTTTCGCAGAATCAAATCGCCCATCCCGATAAGATCAATGTATTCACTGTTGATCTTAAAAGGAAATATGCATGCGAGATTTATTCGATAAGTTAGTGCATTGGGATAAGAAAAAGGAACTGGAAGGCCCTGTTACGGTGACGTTTCCAGCCAGCCCTGATGGCGACGATCATGCGATTGAAGTGCTGGAACTCGATACTGAAAGCTATATCAGAGAGTTATGCCATTTGATTGCGCGAAGCGGCCAGAATCCCGTGCTGCGTAAAAGCTACGAAGATCAGCTCAATCAAATCACGCGTCATTCAAAGCAACCCTCGGCGCAGGCGCAGATCTTGACACAGGCTGCTGCGCTTTAATTGTCAAATCAAGTCTCTACAGCCTATCCCTAGTGGATAAAACTGATTTTTTACTGTCGATTTAAGCTAGAAATCGTTATGCTGATAACGTTAGCAAACGCGGATGAATCAGATGAATTTACTCAGTAGCACGCTGCTGATTGCCTTACTGATTGCGATCAGTGCCTTTTTATCAATTTCAGAAATTTCCCTCGCTGCGAGCCGCAAGCTCAAATTAGAGCAAATGCGCGATGAAGGCGATGCGCGCGCAGGCTTGGTTTTGGGGCTGCAAGCACAGCCTGGGCATTTTTTTACTGCGGTACAAATCGGCATCAACGCCGTGGCGATTCTGGCAGGGGTACTCGGCGAAAGCGTGTATTCACGTACTTTTACAACGTTTTCCCGCCAGTATGTCGAAGCCGAAACAGCGCAAAATCTAGGCTCAGTGGCTTCATTTATTTTTGTCACTGCGATGTTTATTTTGGTCGCCGACTTAATTCCAAAACGCATCGGTATGGCGGCCTCAGAAGCGGTTGCGGTACGGATTGTGAAACCCATCCTCATTTGCGTCACTTGCCTGCGTCCTTTGGTTTGGTTCTTTAATGGATTAGCCAATTTAGTCATCGACCGCCTTGGCCTGCCTGCCGCGCGTCTAAACGACATCACCACCGATGATATTTTAGCGCTCGCCAATGCTGGCGCTTTAGCGGGTGTCGTCGCCAAGCAAGAGCATCAACTGATTGAAAATGTATTTGAGCTGGAAGAGCGCACCGCGCCGTCGAGCATGACCGCGCGCGAAAATATCGTTTGGATTGATAGACTTGAAAGCGATGAGCTGATTAAAAACAAAATTCTCGCCCATCCGCACGCCAAATTTCCGGTTTGCATGGGGAATATCGACCAAGTCATTGGCTATGTCGATTCGCAAGATATTTTGAGTAATGTGCTGCGCGGCGAGAGTATTTCTTTACGTGGCGATGGCCTGCTGCGCAATGCGCTGATCTTGCCCGAATCGCTGACCTTGGCCGAAATCATGGCGCATTTCAAAGCAGCGCGCGAAGATTTTGCGCTGATTATTAATGAATACGCGCTGGTCGTTGGCCTGATCACAATGAATGACATCACCGGTATGCTGATGGGTGACCAATATATCGCGCCGGATGAAGAGCAAATCGTGCAGCGCGATGCTAATTCTTGGCTAGTTGATGGAATTACCGCGATTGGCGATTTGGAGCGTGTACTGCAAATCGATGAATTCCCCGATGATGACCAGTACGAAACCATCGCCGGATTTATGATGTATGTGCTACGCAAAGTCCCGAAACGCACCGACTGCGTGATTCATGCCGGGTTTAAATTTGAAGTGGTCGATATTGACCATTACAAAATCGACCAACTGCTAGTGACGCGCTTAGCGCAAGAAAACCACGACGCGGCTTAATGCCGCGCAGTGGTTTTTTCTCTACACGCCAAAGCGCTTAAACCACGCCAACATCGTTTGCCAACCATCCTCTGCCGCGGCGGCATGAAAGCTAGGACGGTAGTCGGCATTAAAGCCATGCCCCGCTTCATCATAAATCACCAGCTGAAACGGCTGCTGTTGGCGCTTTAGGGCTTCGCGCATCTGCTCAACGGACTCAAGGCTAATACCTTGGTCCTGGCCACCAAAAATACCCAATACAGGCGATTTTAATTGCTTCGCAATATCAATTGGCTGCTGTGGGTTCATCGCACTTTTAGCGCCAACCACACGGCCATACCACGCAGCACTGGCTTTCACTTTTGGATTGTGCGCTGCATATAACCACGTAATGCGCCCACCCCAGCAAAATCCAGTCACCGCCAAACGCGCCGGATCGCCACCGTTCTGCGCAGCCCAAGCGACAGTCGCATCCAAATCACGCAAAACTTGCGCATCAGGAACTTGACTGACGATTTCTTTAATTAGCGTACTCACATCGGCAAATTGCCGAGGATCACCTTGGCGGAAATAAAACTCAGGCGCAATCGCCAAAAATCCCAACTTCGCCAAGCGACGGCATAAATCTTGAATATGCTCATGCACACCAAAGATTTCTTGAATCACAATCACCGTCGGCAATGCGCTTGTCGCATTTTCAGGTTGAGCGCGAAAAGCGGGCAAATCGCCAATTTGAACCCAACCCGTCGTCAAACCGGCACTGTCAGTTTGCATCGTTGAAGCCGCAACAGGCTGCACTGCTAAGGCAAAGCCCGTTAAAACACTGGCTTGCAAAAATGAACGCCGCGAATCAATTTTCATCCGAAATTTTCCCAAAGGTTCATAAAGATCAATGATGGACTATCGCAATATTTGCACATAATGATCGACCAGCAAAGCAGCAAACAGCCATGAGAGATAACTAATCGAATAACGAAACAAAGCTTTAGCCAATGCATCACTCGGGCTTCGATACAACTGCCAAGCTCGGCGTAAAAAGCCGAAATTAAGCACCAACACGGCACATAAATACAGCCACGATGAAAATCCCAAAGCCAGCGGCAGCAGCGTCGTCGCCGCTAAAATCCATGAGTACAGCCAAATCGCCAAACGCGTAAACGGCGCGCCATGCGTCACAGGCAACATCGGCAAACCCGCGCGGCGATAATCGTCCAGCCGATACAGCGCTAGCGCCCAAAAGTGCGGCGGCGTCCACGCGTAAATAATCAAAAACAATACAGCGGCTTCAGGTGGTACCGTGTTCGTCATCGCCGCCCAGCCCAGCACCGGTGGCATTGCACCTGCCGCGCCACCAATCACAATATTCTGCGGCGTTCTTGGCTTTAACCACTGGGTATAGACCACAGAATAAGCAAGGAAAGTGGCTAGCGTTAGATACATAGTCAGTGTATTGACGAATGCCGCCAAAATCAGCAGACCGACTACCGTACAAAATATCGAGTACGCCGCAGCCAGTTGCCATGAAATCGTTCCTTGCGGCAAAGGGCGTAGGTGCGTTCTCACCATCAAAGCATCGCGCTTACGCTCAAACACGCAATTGGCCGCCGCCGCGCCGCTCGCCACCAAACCAATTCCCAAACTCGCTGCGATCATCACTTGCCAGCGTGCCACATCGGGTACGGCCAGCAGCATGCCGATTAAGGCGCAAAACACAATCAAAGCGACAACGCGCGGCTTGCCTAGCCGATATAAATCAGCACCGCAATTGGATGCAATCAGCGCAAAACTACTCATGGTGTGCTCCTAGCGATTTCAGGCTGAAAATGAGGTGCTGATTGATTAGAGCGTGCGCTACGCGGTGTCAACGTAAGCCCATAAATAAGGATGCCCAGCAGCAGTGCCGCACCGCCGTTATGCGCCACCGCCAAAGACAGCGGCAATGAGGCCAACACATTCGCAATCCCTAAGCTCACTTGCAGCAATAATGCGCCAGCTAATGCCCAAGCCAAGCGAGGTTGCACATTACGCAAGCGATAAATTAGAACGCCGACCAAGGCCAGCACCAGCATAGCGCCGACGCGGTGCAGCCAATGGATCGCCGCCAAATGCTCAATAGTTAGCAGTTCACCTGCCACATCACGGCCAAGTTCTCTATCGGGTCGTAGCGCGGCCAGCAAACCTTGCGGAGCGGTGATTTGGCCTTGGCAAAGCGGAAAATCATTGCACGCTAAACCCGCGTAATTGGTCGAAACCCAACCGCCGATGATGATTTGTACTATGACCGCCAATAAAGCAACAAAAAACCAAGGCCGTAAATTGGCTAACACAGATATTGGGCGTCCCAAGTAGCGCGCTGCCAGCGCAATCAAAAGCGCCAGCAAAGTCATCCCACCAATCAAATGCGCCGTCACCACGCCAGGCATCAGCTTCAAGGTCACCGTCCACATTCCCAGTAGGGCTTGAAACACAACCACCACCAATGGCAAAACAATTAGCCACGGCGCTAAGCCCAAACGTTGCCGCTGCCGCCACAAAACAACAGTGAGCGCCAGCACCAGCACACCCAAGATACCCGCCGCATAGCGATGAATCATTTCTTTCCAGCCTTTATGCGGGACAATTTCGCCACCAAATTGCTGCTGCGCTTGATGGATTTCATGCGCTTCATCCGGCGCTGTCAGCTGTCCGTAGCATCCTGGCCAATCCGGACAACCCAAGCCTGCATCGGATAAACGCACATACGCGCCGAGCATCAAAAGACCAAAAGTCCAAGCAATCACCACTGCAAACAGCCATTTAATTTGCATTTAATCACCGTGCATTCAAATTAGGTTTCAAAAACGATGCAGCGGATTTCCTGCCTAAGAATTAGCAGGAATCAACTAGCCTAAACCACGGTTATTTTTCAGAATTTTGCCGATCTCACGGATCACTTTTTGCCGCCCAAGGACTTGCGCTAATTGCTCTGGCGGATAAAAAATAACCGCATTGCCATGCGGATCAATTAAATACAGCCCCACTGAGAATTGCTGCGGCAAGGTGCTGTCGCAGGCGGCGACGCTGCGAATACGCTCACGCTCTTTGCCTTGTGCGATTTGCAACTGCTGCGCGCTTTGCGCCAAACTGTGCAAGCTCGCCGTGCAGCCCGCTGGATCGTGCGCGACCAAACGCCATTGTGCATCGCGGCTGAGTGCAGGCTGCGCCAGCAACTGCCCATAGCTCTGCCCTCCTTGTACCTGCCCATTGCTCCATAGCCATTGCGCTAACACGATAGGCGCAATACATAAGCCAAGTATTGCCAGCAAGATCAATCTAGATTTAGTCTTTAGTAGCATACCCCGCCTTTGTCGCACGATAAAAACGCAACCACAAAAACACGCCAAACGCGCTCATCAACCACCAGCTTAGCGCATACGCCAAATGGCGCTCGACAACAAAAGGTTGATCCATTTTCAACGGCCGTACACCCAGCGGCGCGTCTCTGGCAATGCCGTAGACAGTCGGCACCGCTAAATGCGCCCACGCGGCAAAGCGGCCTAAATCTAGATTCTGGAACACTCGCCCTTGAATCGGTGTATCTCCCAATTCGATATAACGTGGCCAAGGCTGAGCCACAATCCGTGGCGTGCCGACAGCGGGTGGCGGCGTTAAACGTTCACTAGGCGACCACCAGCCACGGTTCACCATCACAATGCGGCCGTCTTTAAGCTGAAACGGCGTAATCAAGTGATAACCCACTTTGCCATCCAATACGCGCTGATCAAGCATGATTTCGGCCTGAGGAAGCCATTGACCTTCGAGCTGTAATAAGCGCCAAGGCGGCGGAATACCTTGCGACCAGCGTAATTCTGGCAAGGCTTGCTGCGCGGCAACTTCACTGAGCAAGGTCTGTTTTTGCTGCGCACGCCACAATTGCCAAACACCAAGCACCGCAGTGAGCGCCACCAAAGCCGCCAAGAAAAATAAAGCCGCGTATTGACGCTTGCGCAAAATCTGGCGACTTGGCCTAGTCTGATGAGCTGGAGGGTTAGATATGAAAATCGTCGTCATCATTGTGCTCCTTGCCATCATCTTGCTGATGGGACAAGCCTTAACTCGGCTGATCCGCGGTGCTTCGCATGGCCTGTTACTAGCATTAACTTGGCGCGTAGGATTATCCATCGCGCTGTTTCTATTTCTTATACTAGCTGGCTTTATGGGCTGGATTCGACCAAATGCCTGAGCGGTGAATATCTTGCTTTAAGCGTAATTACGGTTTATTAACTTTTGATTCTTAGAGCATGCTTTAAAAGTAGCGAGCGCCCGTCAGAACGACGAGGCCGGAGCGCAGGAACCGGAATGTACGCCTTGTACATGAGGATTCCGAGTACCGCCCGACTCGTTATCACGGGATGCGCAGCACTTTTAAAACATGCTCTTACAGCCAATACACTAAAATAAACAGCAGCAACCACACCACATCCACAAAGTGCCAATACCACGCCGCGGCTTCAAAACCAAAATGATGCTGCGGTGTGAAATGCCCTTTTTGCACGCGGAACCACATCACAGCCAGAATCAGCGTGCCGACTAACACGTGCATTCCATGAAAACCCGTCAGCAGATAAAACGTCGCGCCATACGCGCCTGATGACAAAGTCAGGTGCAGCTCGCTCCATGCATGATGGTATTCATACATTTGCAGACTTAAAAACAGCGTTCCCAACAGCACCGTAATGCCAAGGCCTGCGCTCAATTGCCCACGTTTTTCATTTATGAGCGCCCAATGCGCCCATGTTAAGGTCGCTCCCGACGTCAGTAAAATCGCCGTATTAATCGCAGGCAGCCCCATTGCCGCCATCGTTTGATAGCTTGACGTTTTCGGGCCAGTCGCTAGCGGCCAATCAGAATGAAATTGCGGCCAGAGCAAACTTTGCGTATCGCTAAAAAAGCCCAGCTCAGGCACTGAAATTAGCCGCGTATAAAATAAAGCACCAAAAAATGCGGCAAAAAACATAATCTCAGAAAAAATAAACCAGCTCATTCCCCAACGAAATGAATAATCGACTTGCTGACCATAACTGCCGCTTTCAGATTCACGAATCACATCGCCAAACCAGCCAAACAGCATCCACAACAAAATCGCAAAACCGAACAACAAGCTCCAATTACCGATGCTCATCTGATTAATACTAAATGCAGCGCCCAATCCAAGAAAAAATAAAGCGATTGCCCCCACCACTGGCCAGCGCGATGGGGCTGGCACATAATAATGTGCATCGTGAACGCCATTCTCTACATTCATTGCCCACCTCCGTGCGCCACGAGATACTGCGCCAAACTCATGATTAACAAGGCCAAAATAACCGCACACATCACACCAGCAACGATAAAATAAATCGGTTTAATCGGTGTTTTCTCTGCATTGCGACGGCTTTGTACGCCAAAAAATCCAGCCAAAACGGCTTTGATTGCAGCCAAAGGCGAACTCATGACGTGCCCTCGACCGCTTGCAAGCTATACGACAAAGTCGCTGCGCCCATTTCGGCAGGAAGCTGATCAGCCACCAGCAACACCACAGTGACTTCCCGCCGCTCATTGGCTTGTAAAACTAATTCATCAAAACAAAAGCATTCCAGTTTTTGCAGCAACCCTGCTGCACGAACAGGCGCAAAGCTAGGAATCGCGCGTAATTTAAGTGGCTGATCCGACGTATTCACCAGCAAAAATCGCGCCTTCACCACACCACCGGCTTTTGCCATTTGCACAGCATCTAAAGCCTGAATCGTCGCCGGTACACCACTGGCGACATTGGTATCAAACTCCAGCCGCAATGCCGCGCCCGATTGCGTAATCGACGCCTGCGCTTGATCAATGCCTAATGCCTTACAAAAAGCCCCATACATCGGCGATAAAGCATAGCCAAAACCAAACATCAGCAGCGCAATGACCGCCAATCTAATCGCCAATTTCTGATTACGTAGCGCCAAATTAGTCATGTGTTCTCTAAAGGTATATTCAGCTAGGCAACTATTTTTAACGAATAGAGCCAATTACCCATTCAAAATAATCTGCCTAACAATCACCAGCGCAAAAAATACAGCGGCCAGTAAAACCAGTTTTAATGCGGTTTTTTGATTGCTACTCATGCTTAATGCTCCACTGCTTGCGAACGCAATCCGCGCTGAACTGTTGCTAAATCAGGCGGCGTTTCCCAAGTATGATGCGGCGCTGGCGAGGCCACCTCCCACTCCAAAGTATTGCCGCCTTCCCATGGCGAGGCCGGTGCGGGGCCGACGCCGCCCCGAATGGTATGAATTACATTGAATAGAAAGAAGATTTGCCCGATCCCAAAACAGAACGCGCCCACGCTGGCGATAGCATTAAAATCGGTGAATTGCAGTGCATAATCGGGAATCCGGCGCGGCATGCCGGCCAGACCTAAGAAATGCATTGGGAAAAAAGTGACGTTGAACCAAATCATTGACCACCAGAAATGAAACTGGCCGCGACCTTCGTGATACATATAGCCGGTCCATTTTGGCAGCCAGTAGTATACGGCTGCAAACAAGCTAAATAGAGCGCCAGCGACCAATACATAGTGAAAATGCGCCACCACATAATAAGTGTCATGCATTTGTGTATCGACAGGCGCAATCGATAAAATCAGCCCCGAGAAGCCTCCAACGGTAAACAGACACACAAAACCAATCGCAAACAGCATCGGCGTTTCAAACGTCAAACTGCCCTGCCACATCGTTGCAATCCAGTTAAACACTTTCACACCGGTTGGCACGGCAATCAGCATCGTCAAAAACATAAAAAATAGCTGCGCCGTCGCTGGCATCCCCACGGCGAACATATGATGCCCCCACACCATAAACGACAGAATCGCAATCGAGCAGGTGGCGTATACCATTGAAACGTAGCCAAACAGCGGCTTACGAGAGAATACTGGGATGATTTGGCTGACAATCCCAAACGCAGGCAAGGCCATAATGTAGACTTCGGGGTGACCGAAAAACCAGAAAATATGTTGAAATAAAACCGGATCGCCGCCACCAGCGGCTTTAAAGAAATGCGTATCAAAATGCCGATCCGTCAGCAGCATCGTCACCGCGCCGGCCAATACCGGCGCAACGGCAATCAGCAAATACGCCGTGACCAGCGAAGTCCACGCGAACAATGGCATTTTCAGCAAAGTCATCCCCGGCGCACGCATATTGAGCACCGTCGTGATGATGTTAATTGAGCCCATAATCGACGACAATCCCAGCAAATGAATGCTAAAGATCGCCAAATCCATACCCATGCCGCTTTGAATCGACAGCGGTGGATACAAAGTCCAGCCGCCCGCCGCCGCGCCGCCCGGTACAAATAATGAAATAATGAGTAGCGCGGCAGCCGGCGGCAGCAACCAAAAACTCCAGTTATTCATTCGCGCAAATGCCATATCCGGCGCACCGATCATCAGCGGCAACATCCAATTAGCCAACCCAGTAAACGCAGGCATAATCGCGCCGAACACCATAATGATGCCGTGCAACGTGGTGAGCTGATTGAAAAACTCGGGCTGCCAAAACTGTAATCCAGGCTGGAATAGCTCAGCACGAATTCCCAGCGCCATCACGCCACCGGTAATAAACATCGTAAAAGCAAACCACAAATACAGTGTGCCAATGTCTTTATGATTGGTTGCATACAGCCAGCGCCGCCATCCGCCATGATGGGCTTCGGCATGCGGTTCGTGATCGGAATGCTGCAAAGTCTCTGAGCTCATCATCCGTCCTTATTTTCTCGCCGCACGAATTTCTGCTGGCATCACGATATCGGCCTGATTGCCCCAGCTGGTTCGCTGATAGGTCAGCACAGCCGCCAACTCCACGTCTGACAATGCCACCCAACTTGGCATGGCATTTTTGCCCACCAACACCAGTTCGATATGAGCAGCTTTAGCGCCTGTGGCAATTTTAGAGCCCGCAATCGCGGGATACGCTCCGCCGCCCACGCCATTCGATTTATGGCACGCCGCACAATTGGCCTCGTAAACTTGCTTGCCGCGCACAATCAGCTCATCACGCGACCAGACTTTATTGGGATCATCTTTGGCGGCCTTAGCGAGCGCCTGCTGCTGTGCGGTCCATTTGGCAAAATCGGCTTGAGAAACCACATTGACCACAATCGGCATAAAAGCATGATCTTTGCCGCATAATTCAACGCACTGGCCACGGTAAGTACCGATTTTTTCAGCTTTAAACCAAGTGTCTCGAATAAAACCAGGAATCGCGTCTTGTTTAACGCCAAACGCAGGAATTCCCCAGCTATGAATAACGTCATTACTCGTCGTTAGAATGCGAATTTTCTTGCCAACGGGAACCACCAGCGGCGCATCCACTTCCAGCAAGTAATGCCTATTTTTCTCTTCAGCAGTCCCTCTAAAATTCTCAATCTGCTCGCGTGGCGTAGCAAGTTTGCTTTTGAAACCAAAACCATGATCTAGATAGTCATACGACCAAAACCACTGAAATCCGGTGGCTTTAATGGTGAAATCGGCGTCGCGGGTGTTTTTTTGCGCCAGTATCACGCTGGCGGCAGGCCACGCCATGCCGAGTAAAATAATGGCGGGGATCAAGGTCCACAGGATTTCAACCCATGTATTTTCATGAAAAGGTTTGGCTTCATGCCCTAGCGATTTTCTATGGCGCAAAATGGCATAAAACATAAAGCCAAACACTAAGAAAAAAACCACAAAAATAACCAGCATTAACCAAGTGTGTAGTGATTCAATTTGCCGCGCGATCCCCGTTACTGGCGGCTGAAAAGTCCAAATAGCCCCGGCCCAAGCCTCTTGTGCCGCAAGTACAGCCCCTACTCCCAATCGACTCCAGCGCATTCAAATCCCCCAGCTGACTTGTGCTTTCACAGTAGCCGAGTTTTCCCAACACGCAAGTCATTGAATTAATTGGCAAGTTGCTGCACCGCAGCAATGGCCGCTTATCTGAAAATATAGAAATTCAGACCAAGTCCAGCTATCAAAAATAAATCGCACGCAGTGCGTGCAGCCTTTGGGAGGGCTCATCATGGACTTACACTTAAACGAACTCGATCAGCATTTCACACTACCAGTGACACGGAAAATCACCGCCGATCGCCCCTTAATGTGGCTCAAAATGGGCTATGCCGATATGATCAAACACCCATTACCCAGCCTAATGTATGGCTTATTGATTGCGTTTATAGGAGCAATGCTACTGCTACTTTCAGGTAACAATGCTCATCTTTTAACCACCGCGATCACTGGTTTTTTATTGATGGCTCCGCTAGGTGCTGCTGGGATTTATGAACTCACTAGCGAGCGAGATGAAGGGCGTGAAACTTCATTTTCACAATCACTTCATGACCTGTATAAAAACGGCGGTCAATTGGCCTTTTTAGGGGTTATCTTGGCCATGATTGCAATTGCTTGGGAGCGTGCATCTGCGATTTTATTTGCGCTAATGTTCTCTGGTCAGCCAATCGGCTCAAGCTCAATTATCGGCACACTGCTTGGCGAAATGCTGCCATTTACATTAATCTGGGCAGCAGCAGGCTTTGTTTTGGCCTGCTTAGTTTTTGCGCTAACCGCCGTGTCCATTCCATTATTGGCTGATCGAGAAATCGACAGCGTCACCGCGATGATGACGAGTTTGCGCGCAGTCACCGAAAATATCCCAGCAATGGCCGTGTGGGCAGCGATTTTAGTGGGACTGACCGCAATTGGTTTTGCCAGCTACTTAATTGGCTTAATTGTCATTTTCCCGCTGCTTGGTCATGCAACTTGGTATGCTTACAAGGAACTGATTGAGTGAAAAAACCGTAGCTCTGCATCTTGACGTAAGTCATAAATACTGAGCGTGTGCGGGATATTCCCGATTTGGGCACTGCCCCTTAGCCTTTAGCATGGCCGTTAAATTAAAAACATTTAACGGCCTTTTTTATTATTTCGGAGAATATTCAATGCATTTTGAACTGCGCAAATTGATGCTAGCCACCACGCTAGCCTTGCTTGCTGGCACGACGCTCGCTGCCAATAAGACTTTGATTTATTGCTCCGAAGCAAGTCCCTCCGGTTTTGATCCAACTCGCCAAGTGACTGGTGGCGATTTTGATGCTTCTGCCGAAACGATTTTTAACCGCCTAACTGAATTCGAGCGCGGCTCAACGCAAATTCGCCCTGGCTTAGCAGAAAAATGGGATGTATCGGCTGATGGTCTGACATATACATTTAATTTGCGTAAAGGCGTGAAGTTCCACACCACGCCGTATTTCAAACCAACGCGCGAATTTAATGCCGAAGACGTTGTCTTCACTTTCCAGCGCATGATTGATAAAAATCATCCGTTTAATAAAGCCGCGCCCGCTGATTTCCCTTATGTTTCTGACATGAGTCTGGATAGCAATATTGTCGCCATCGAAAAAGTCGATGCGCATACTGTTCGCATCAAACTCAAAACCGTTGATGCCGCTTTCTTGCAAAACTTGGCGATGTCATTTGCGTCTATCCACTCCGCAGAATACGCAAATCAATTACTCAAAACCGGCAAAGCCAACCAGATCAATACGCAGCCGATTGGTACTGGCCCATTTGTTTTCAAATCGTACCAAAAAGACGCCAGCATTCGTTATGACGGTAATCCTGATTACTGGCGCAAAGGCGAAGTCCAGTTGGATAAACTGATTTTTGCCATCACGACAGATCCTTCAGTTCGTTACCAAAAATTGCAAAAAAATGAATGCCAAGTGATGGCTTACCCGCGCCCTGCGGATTTGAAAGCGATTCAAGCCAATCCAAAATTAAACTTACTGCAACAAGCAGGCTTTAACCTCGGTTGGCTTAGCTACAACGTGCAGCACAAACCAATGGATAAATTGGAAGTTCGCCAAGCGCTTGATATGGCGATCAATAAACCAGCGATTTTGGCCGCAGTCTACCAAGGCGCAGGCCAGCCAGCGACCAATCCAATGCCGCCAACGCAATGGTCTTACAATAAAAAATTGAAAGACGCGCCTTACGATCCAGTCAAAGCGAAAGCCTTGCTGAAAAAAGCGGGCGTCGCTGAAGGCACTGAAATCACGCTTTGGGCAATGCCAGTGCAACGCCCTTACAATCCAAACGCCAAATTAATGGCCGAAATGATTCAAGCCGATTGGGCCAAAGTGGGCATTAAAGCCAAAATCGTTAGCTACGAATGGGGCGAATACATCAAGCGCGCTAAAGCCGGCGAGCACGACACCTTGATGATTGGCTGGACTGGCGACAATGGTGATCCTGATAACTGGCTGGGCGTAAATCTGGGCTGTGAAGCTGTGGGTGGTAACAATTACTCACGTTGGTGCAATAAAGAATTCGATGATTCTGTTGTCAAAGCCCGCACGCTAACCAATCAAGCCGAGCGCACCAAGCTGTACGAAAAGGCGCAAGAAGTCTTCAAACGTGAATTGCCATTTACGACGATCGCCCATTCAACGGTGTATCAACCCGTGAGCAAATCAGTGGAAGGTTTTAAAGTGAGTCCGTTTGGTTTAAATTCATTTTATGGCGTCACAGTAAAATAAGTCGCGCTGCAAAAACTTTAACGTAACCAGCAGTTCCGCCCAGCCTTTCACAGGCTGGGCTATTCCCACCTTTTAAGTACTAAGTTAAGCCACAAGCAGTACATTCAGTACGGCAAAGGCGCAATACTTTGACTTAAACCTTATCTAAGCCCGTGCCACTTTTCACGGGGAGAGTGCTTATGTTTAGTTTTATCTTCAAGCGCATCTCAGTCGCAATTCCTACCTTTTTGGGTATTACGCTACTGGCCTTTGCGCTGATTCATATGATTCCGGGTGATCCCGTCTTGCTCTTAGTCGGCGAGCGCCGACTTGATCCCGAGTTCTACCGCGCCGCGATGCAACGCATGGGGCTGGATCAACCCTTGTACGTGCAATATTGGGATTATCTCGTCAAGTTATTGCATGGCAATCTGGGCGAATCCATCGTCACGCACGAACCGGTTTTTGCCGAATTTCTCAAATTATTCCCCGCCACGGTTGAGCTTTCAGTCTGTGCGATGCTATTTGCCGTCGTCTGTGGCTTGGCCGCTGGCATGCTGGCGGCAACGAAACGCGGCACGATTATTGACCATACCGTGATGGGCGCAGCGCTCACCGGTTATTCGATGCCGATTTTCTGGTGGGGCCTAATCCTAATTATGCTGTTTTCAGTACATCTGGGCTGGACACCTGTTTCAGGCCGCCTTGCATTGGAATATGACATCCCGCCCGTCACGGGCTTTATGTTGATTGATACTTTGCTATCAGGTGAAGAAGGCGCGTTCAAATCAGCAGTGATGCATTTAATTTTGCCATCGATTGTCTTAGGAACGATCCCGATGGCCGTCATCGCTCGCATGACACGCTCATCGATGCTGGAAGTGCTGCGCGAAGACTATATCCGTACGGCACGCGCGAAGGGTCTTTCGCGTTCGCGCATTATTATTGTTCACGCACTACGCAACGCGTTGATGCCTGTCGTTACCGTCATTGGCCTGCAAGTCGGCACGCTATTGGCTGGCGCGGTACTCACCGAAACCATTTTCTCTTGGCCCGGCATTGGTAAATGGCTGATCGATTCGATTGCGCGCCGTGATTATCCCGTCGTCCAAGGTGGTATTTTGCTCATCGCCACGATGATTATTTTTGTTAACTTGCTGGTTGATATCCTGTATGGCGTTATCAATCCGCGCATTCGTCACGCGAGGTAAGGTGAAATGCAAACCATAGCCTCTACACCTACTACTGAAGTTCAATTCTCACATCCATCGCCACTAGCTGAATTTTGGCAATCGTTTCGCGCCAATCGCGGCGCACTCATCGCCTTGCTGTATTTTTCCTGTTTAGTTTTAGTGGCAGTATTTGCCTCTGTGCTAGCGCCACACAGCCCTATCGAGCAATACCGTGATGCTTTTCTAACTCCGCCAGCGTGGTTAGAAGGCGGCTCTTGGAAATTTATTCTCGGCACCGATGAAGTGGGCCGCGATATTTTGTCGCGCCTTATGCATGGCTCGCAATTATCACTCACCATTGGTTTGGTCTCGGTTTTGCTGTCACTGATTCCCGGCGTGATTCTCGGCCTAATCGCCGCGTTTTATCCGGGCAAAATTGGCGATGCGATCATGCGGCTGATGGACGTGATGCTGGCCTTACCGTCTTTGCTCTTAGCGGTGGCGATTGTTGCGATTTTAGGCCCAGGCCTCACCAATACGATGTTGGCGATTGCGATTGTATCGCTACCCTCTTACGTACGTTTAGCGCGCGCATCGGCGATGACTGAATTGCACAAAGACTATGTGATTGCCAGTCGTTTGGCGGGTGCGGGCCAATTGCGCCTGATGTTCAATACCGTATTACCTAACTGCATGGCGCCTTTAATTGTGCAAGCCACGCTGGGATTTTCTGCGGCGATTTTGGATGCCGCCGCACTGGGCTTTTTGGGTTTGGGCGCACAGCCGCCGCTACCTGAATGGGGCACGATGCTGGCATCAGCTCGGGATTACATCGAAAGCGCATGGTGGGTGGTGACCATGCCCGGTATTGCGATTTTGATTACCGTCATCGCACTTAATTTGATGGGCGACGGGCTGCGTGATGCGCTCGACCCGAAACTGAAAAAACTGGCGTGAGGTCAATAAGATGAGTTTATTAGACATCCGCAATCTGAATGTGACATTCGGCAACATCAGCAGTGGCAGCAATCCTTTCCGTGCGGTTTCTGGCCTTGATTTAAGCATCAATACTGGCGAAATCATCGGGATTGTCGGCGAATCAGGTTCAGGAAAATCGGTCACGATGCTGGCGATGATGGGCTTGATTGACGCGCCCGGCATTGTTACTGCCGACGCGCTGACGTTTGCAGGGCAAGATCTCATCGGGATGAAAGCGTCGCAAAAACGCCAAATCATTGGCCGTGATATTGCGATGATTTTCCAAGATGCACTGACTAGCTTAAATCCAGCGTATACCGTTGGCTACCAGCTAATGGAAACCCTCAAGCAACATACCCCACTGCGCGGTGCCGCATTAACCGCACGCGCTTTGGAATTGCTAGAGCAAGTTGAAATCCCTGACGCCAAATCACGCCTGAATGCTTATCCACATCAACTCTCCGGCGGCATGAGCCAACGCGTGATGATTGCGATGGCGATTGCCTGTAAGCCCAAACTGTTGATCGCCGACGAGCCGACCACCGCACTCGACGTGACAGTGCAAGCACAAATCATGGAGCTGCTGGTTAATCTGCAAAAGCAGAATGATATGGCGCTGATTTTAATCACCCATGATTTGGCCGTCGTCGCTGAAATCGCCGAGCGCATGGTCGTTATGTACGCCGGTGAAGTCGTCGAAACCAGCAAAACCGACGCGCTATTCGCAGCGCCGCGCCATCCGTATACACAAGCGCTGCTCAGCTCGATTCCAGAGCACAGCAAAGGCGCGCGCCGCTTAGCTACGCTCGCCGGTGTTGTGCCGGGGCAATACGATAGACCCGTCGGCTGCTTACTCAGCCCGCGCTGCCCATACGCCAATCAAACCTGTATTGAGCAAAAGCCACCGCTAGTACCCATAGCATGTACCAGCGTGCGCTGCTTTACACCATTAGACTCTGACGGTATACCTAGCCATGAGTGATACTATTCGAACGCCCATTCTGATTGCCAAAAACCTCTCTCGGCATTACCACGTCGGGCGCGGTTTTTTAAAAGGCACCGCCACGGTCAAAGCGCTGAACGATGTGTCGTTTGAACTCTTTGCCGGTAAAACCCTCGCCGTCGTCGGTGAATCGGGCTGTGGAAAATCGACGCTGGCGCGCCAACTCACGCTGATCGAAGAACCGTCATCGGGTCATTTAATGATTGATGACATCGATATCGCGACAGCGGGTAAAAGCGCGCTGAAAATTTTGCGTCCAAAAGTGCAAATGGTGTTTCAAAATCCATTTGCCAGCTTAAATCCGCGCAAAACAATCGGCGATATGCTCAGCGAACCTTTGCTACTCAATACCGAATTGAGCGCCGAAGAGCGCAAAACCCGCGTTCACGAGATGCTCAAAACGGTTGGTCTGCGCCCTGAACATTATCATCGCTACCCGCATATGTTTTCTGGCGGCCAGCGCCAGCGGATCGCCATTGCGCGCGCGATGATGTTGCAACCGGCGGTACTCGTTGCCGACGAGCCAACTTCGGCGCTCGACGTGTCGATTCAAGCGCAGATTTTGAATCTGTTTATGGATTTGCAAGATCAGCTCGGCACGGCCTATGTATTTGTTAGCCATAATCTCGCCGTCGTTGAGCACGTCGCTGACGACGTGATGGTGATGTACTTTGGCAGCACCGTTGAATATGGCCCGAAAACGAGTATTTTCGAGCAGCCTTTGCATCCATATACACGCGCTTTAATGTCGGCAACACCGGCGATCCGCGCCGAAAATCGGCGTGAGAAAGTGAAATTGATCGGCGAATTACCTTCACCGATCAATCCACCACAAGGCTGTACTTTCCACACACGCTGCCCGTATGCCAATGCGCATTGCAAGGCTGAAGTTCCTGCATTGCGACCGTTTGCTGGCCGCATGATCGCCTGCCACCGCGTAGAGGAAATCGGAACAATCTAAGGCCACCGTTGCGCTAAGTCTTTGTCATTTAATCTATTTTTCACCGTCCATGACAAAGCAAATACAGAAAAGCATTGACGCAGCGCAGTATCAACTATATAGTTCGGCCTCTCTGTCGCGGGATGGAGCAGTTGGCAGCTCGTCGGGCTCATAACCCGAAGGTCACAGGTTCGAGTCCTGTTCCCGCAACCAGACCTACTTCGCAAGCCAAGTCGAAGTTTGTAGAGCAGCAAAACAGTCGCGGGATGGAGCAGTTGGCAGCTCGTTGGGCTCATAACCCAAAGGTCGTAGGTTCGAGTCCTACTCCCGCAACCAAACACTCTAAGCCACTGATTCATGCTTAATTGGATCGGTGGTTTTTTAGTTTCTGCACGTTGTATTTTTCAGCAGAAACCCAGTACAGACGCGGGATGGAGCAGTTGGCAGCTCGTTGGGCTCATAACCCAAAGGTCGTAGGTTCGAGTCCTACTCCCGCAACCAAACACTCTAAGCCACTGATTCATGCTTAATTGGATCGGTGGTTTTTTAGTTTCTGCACGTTGTATTTTTCAGCAGAAACCCAGTACAGACGCGGGATGGAGCAGTTGGCAGCTCGTTGGGCTCATAACCCAAAGGTCGTAGGTTCGAGTCCTACTCCCGCAACCAATAAAAAAACCTAAGCCTCAAGCTTAGGTTTTTTTGCGTCCTGATTTCCTCTCCTAAATACACATCAATACCATAACTATGTATTACCACGTAGCCATTACTCTATAGGGATTACATAGAGATACCCATTATAAAGCTTACTTCACAGACAGCTAAATAGCGCGTTGTAACAGCGCTTAAAAACTTGTGAATTCAAAAGCAATAATCGGAGTGTTTGCCGATTGCTAGCGGTGTAAAGTAGGGATTAATGACTTCGCTCTCTGCCAGGGAATAACTTAATGCCTAAGCAAACGACCCAACTTGCTTCTGACACCCTCCGCGACTCGCGCTGGTTGGCGGTGACTGGGCGCGATGCAACGCGCGATGGTGACTTTTATTACGCGGTCAAAACGACCGGCGTGTATTGCCGCCCTTCCTGCGGCGCACGTACGCCTAGACCGGAAAACGTACAATTTTTTACTACGCCCGATGACGCCGAACAAGCAGGGTTTCGCGCCTGCAAACGCTGCCGCCCAAGGCAAGCGCCGCTGACTGAGCAATACGCCGAACTCATCGCAGACCTGTGCCGCCATATCGAGCAAGCCGACACGCCGCCAAGTTTGGCTCAATTAGCCGAACTGGCGCAGTTAAGCACTTTTCATCTACACCGCATTTTCAAAGCGATCACCGGCATCACGCCCAAGGCCTACGCCACCGCGCATCGTTCCAGCAAAGTGCGGCAGCAATTAAGCAGCGGCAGCAATGTCACCGAGGCGATGTATGCGGCGGGCTATAACTCGAACGGCCGCTTTTATGCCGAATCGGATCAAATGCTGGGTATGAAACCCGCTGCGTTTCGCTCTGGCGGCACCAAAATGCAAATTCATTTCGCCGTTGGCGAATGCTCGCTGGGCGCGATTTTAGTGGCTGCCAGCGAGCGCGGGATTTGTGCGATTTTGATGGGCGACGATGCACAAATGCTGATTGAAGATTTGCAAAATCGTTTCGCTAAAGCTGATTTCGTCGGTGGCGATACCGCGTTTGAGCAATGGGTGGCGCAAGTGGTCGGTTTCGTTGACATGCCTAAACTGGGGCTAAATCTACCGCTGGATATTAGCGGCAGCGTCTTCCAGCAACGCGTTTGGCAAGCGCTACGCGAAATCCCCGTCGGCAGCACGGCGAGTTATTCCGAGATTGCACGCCAAATCGGCCAGCCCAAATCAGCCCGCGCCGTCGCACAAGCCTGCGCCGCCAATCCACTGGCAGTCGCCATTCCCTGCCATCGCGTGGTGCGCAATGACGGTGGCTTATCAGGGTATCGTTGGGGAATCGAACGCAAACGCGCGCTACTTGAATGCGAGGCCAAAACATGAAGGCTCCGCTCATATTGTTGATTAGGTATGTGAATATAGATCTTGTTAATAATTGGCTACAGAGTAATACCCACAACAATCAATCTAAGCGGCATTCAGCTCTAAGGCCTGCTTTGGGGATTATTTTGCATGGCGCAACATCATCAACTGTAACCTTAAGCCATGAACTCAACAATGCCCCCCCTCGATGACGAATGATTTATTTGCCGACGATGCGGCAATGCGCAACACGGTACTCAGCGACGGCGCGCTCTTGCTGCGCGGTTTTGCACTGGATGCAGCGCGCAATTTACTTGGCTGTGTTGACGACATTACCCGCGCAGCACCATTTAGGCAGATGCTCACGCCCAGTGGAGTGATGTCGGTGGCGATGAGTAATTGCGGCCAGTTTGGCTGGATCAGCGACCAGAACGGCTATCGCTACAGCGCGCTTGACCCACTCAGCGGTCAGCCATGGCCAGCGCTACCCATAGCGCTGCTTGATCTAGCGAAAAATGCAGCCGCGAAGGCGGGATTTAAGGATTTTTCCCCCAACGCCTGCCTCATCAATCGCTATGCGCCAAGCGCAAAAATGGGGCTGCATCAGGATAAAAACGAAGGTAATTTTAGCGCGCCGATTGTGTCGATTTCACTCGGCCTGCCCGCGATTTTTTTGTGGGGCGGCCTGCAGCGCAGCGATCCAGCAATGCGAGTCCCGCTCGTTCACAGCGACGTTATCGTATTTGGCGGCGCATCCAGATTGCGCTATCACGGCGTACTGACGGTCAAAGACGGCATTCACCCTGCCACCGCAGCTTGCCGAATCAACTTAACACTACGCCAAGTTCGTGTAGCCAACACGCAGCGCGTTTGCTGATGCAAAAATAGTGCTGTAGGTATATCTACCCAGAGCTTATCCAACATTGTTTAGATAGATATACCCTTAAAGCCAACATCAAGGCTTATTGGATTCAATAACTAGAAAATAACTAGCCACAGCGACACGCCTGCGCTTAAGCATCTCGCCGAATATCCAGTAACTCGTTCAATTGACCCAAAGTCGAATCATCTTTAATCACCGAGCTGAGCCATTCTTCCAAGCTCATTTCCGCCCATTTTGCCGCGCGCTCGGCCAGTAGTGCCACTGGGCTGTGCGGTTCGTGCTGACGGAAATATCGGGCAACTTCTTGCAGCTGGCGCACTGCGTCGGCGCGATTTTGAATTGGGCCATGGGCGACAGCAGCTGTATAAACAGCTTGCGGGGCGTGATGTGCGGGGGCGGCAGGATTGGACATAGTCTCGACTACTTTAGAGGCGATTGGTGCAGTGAGTAGGCTGCCCGTAGCAACTGGTACAACTGGCGCGGCAGGAGCAGGCTCACCCCATTGCAGGCGCAGGCGGTTAACGACTTCTTGGCAGGCATTGAGTGCATTGCGTAGCTCGGCCAAGCCGGGCGCGGCATGCGCAAAGCGCGCGTCTATCCGTGCATCAAAAGCTTGATAAGCAGCTTGTGCTTGCTCAAGCTGCGCGTGCAGCTGATGAAACCACGCAGAGCCACTGGCATTCACGCTTTTATTAAACACATCGCCAGACAGCTTGCCCTCAGCAATAGCGTGTTCTTTGGCTTGATAATCTTTCAGGCCGATATTTTCAACATCGCGCGATTCCTGCCAGTGGTGCCAGTGATAGCCGCCATGATGCGGATCAGTGAGCGGCACTTCACGTAACGCCATGCCTAGCTGGCTATTGCACCACTCTAATTTGCCCACGCGCTCGTCTAAATCATCGGCATCAAATTCGGGATAGCACGTTTCCCAATATTGTTCAAGCATGCCGTCGAGCAGCTGCAAAGCCAATTGCGCGCCCGAAAAACCACGGGTTTTAACCAAGGCTTCGCCATACCAAACGGCGAGCTGCAAATCTTTACTTTGCTGGCTGAGGCCTTGTTCACACAGCTGAATGACTTTGTTCCAATCGGCCGTTTTAAGCTGCTGCCCCCATTCGCCTTGCGACAGCGTTGGATCATCGGCACGGCGCGCTTCGCGAATTTGGTCAAACAATGGCGAATAGCCAAGATCTTGGCCGGCGACTTGATCGGCACTAATCGGTGCAAGAAGTAGCGCTAATTTTTCTGGAATATTCATATCGATTAAAGCTCTTGTCTAACAAAAAGTCTGGCTTGCGGCCCAAGCGCCTTATTGTGAATCACACAATTGTGCAAGGCGAGTGAGATTACTCACTCAGGGTAACAAAAACTTTCATAATTACGCAGCAGTAGCAGATAATGTCAGCCTTATGCAACACGCTGCGGGCTCGAATATGAGCCTGATTGCACGGAAGTTGCTCTATCTGAGGAAGCTGTGCCCGCATGCTAGATTCATTACTACCGTATTACGAGCGCGAGCTGAGCTTATTGCGCGAATTATCGGGTGAATTTTCCCGCCGCTACCCCAAAATTGCAGGCCGCCTGCAATTAGAAGGCGATCAATGTGAAGATCCGCACACCGAGCGTTTGATTGAATCGTTTGCCTTTTTAGCGTCGCGAATCCACAAAAAACTCGATGATGAATATCCAGAAGTCGCAGCCAGCTTTTTGGATGTCTTGTATCCGCATTATTTACGCCCAATTCCATCGTCCAGCATTGTGCAATACGAGTGCGATCCCGCCCGCCCAGAAATCACCAAGCGCTACACGATTGCGCGTGGCCAAGCGGTGCATGCGCCCGCCATTCAGGGCATTACCTGCAAATTTCGCTCGTGTTATCCAGTCGATCTGTATCCGCTCTCGCTCACGAGCGCCAAAATCGAACTCTGTAGTAGCTCAACACGCCTACGACGTATTGCCCCCGATGCCGCAGCCATATTAACGTTTGAGCTAGATACCCATGCGGGACTGCCGATTGCGGATATTGATTTGCAATCGCTGCGCTTTTTCTTGGATGGTGAACCAGCACTGATGCACTTGGTGTATGAACTTTTACTCTCCGATACGCTGAGCGTGCGCGTCGGTGATGGCAGTGATGATCCGAGCGTCACGCGCTCCTTGCCCGCATCGGCCTTGCAACCCGTCGGCTTTGGCCGCGACGAAGGCATGCTGGAATACGATGAGCGCTCGTTCTTAGGCTATCGTTTACTGACCGAATATTTTAGTTTCCCCGATAAATTTTTATTCGTTGAATTGCAGCAATTAGCCTCCGTCACGCGCGCCATTCGTGGTGGCAAACTGGTGATCCAGTGCTTGATTAAACGTTGGCCCGATACCGAACGCCACGCTCGACTATTGCACCATTTGCAGGCTACGCATTTCAAATTAGGCTGCACGCCGATTGTGAATTTGTTTGTGCACCAAGGCGAACCGATCCGCGTCACGCACCAAAAAGCCAGCTATCCCGTCATCGCTGATGCGCGCAAACAGCAAGCGTTTGAAGTGATGCAGCTACGTAAAGTCGTTCGCGTCGAAAAAACCGGCAGCAATGAAAGCAGCGAAGAAGTGTTGCCGTTTTACGCAATCCGCCACGGAGTGGATCAAGCGGGGCCTAAATTTTATTGGCACGCCAGCCGCGAAGCCTCGCCTCGCCCAGATGATAAAGGCACTGATTTAGAGCTGCATTTGGTCGATTTAGATTTCGATCCGGTGCGCCCGAGTGCCGAAGTATTAAGTATTGAAATGCTCTGTAGCAATCGTGATTTACCGGAAATGATCCCATTTGGTGGTAATCAATCAGGCCAGCATACCGATTTCACTTTGCCTGGGCATTCAGTCGTCAAGCGCGTTCGCCTGCTGCGTAAACCGACGGCCAGCTTGCGCCCACCACAAAAACGCGGCCTGCAATGGCGTTTGATTTCGCATCTATCGCTCAATTATTTATCGCTGATTGAATCTGGACGCTCGGCGCTGCAAGAAATGCTGGTTCTGTACAATCAAACCGATTCAGCAGTGAATACCAAACAAATTCAAGGCATCAGCGAAATCGCCAGCGCGCCCGCAGTCACTCGCGTATTGGGGCGCGATTTTGCCGGCTTTGTGCGCGGCACCGAGATCGTTTTAACGCTCGACGAAAGTTATTACGTCGGCGGCAGCGTGTATTTATTTGCCAGCGTGTTAGAACGTTTCTTTGCGCTGTACTGCGCGCCCAATAGCTTTACGCGCCTGCGCGTGAAAACCAAACATCAAAATGAGGACGTAGCCACATGGCCAGCCCGAGCCGGCGAAGCCCTCGTCATTTAGAAGAAGAGCTGCTTGCCAATCCCACGTCCTACCGCTTTTTTCAAGCGGTACGGATTTTAGGGCTCACCGCCAAAAAGCGCGGCGAGCGTCGCGGCCCGCTGCCTGAGCGCCTGCGCTTTCGGACGATTGCCAATTTAGCCTTCCCCGCCAGCGAAATGACGCGCTACAGCAATGTGGCGACGACAGACGGCGCGCTGAATGAATTAGAAATTGCATTTATGGGCCTCACCGGCCCCAGCGGCGTGCTGCCGACCAGTTATACCGAGCTATTAATCGAGCGACGCCAGCAGTTCCGCGATCCAACTTTGCATGCTTTTCTAGATATTTTCAGCCACCGCGCCGTGGCTTTGTTTTATGCCGCGTGGAAGAAATATCGCTTTTGGCTGCATGTCGAAAGCGGCGAACCCGATGGATTTAGCCGCAATCTGCTCGATTTGGGCGGCATGGGTCTGGCCGCCTTGCGCTCACAAATGGGGCAAGGCGCGCAACAAGATGAAAGTTTGTTTATTTATTACGCAGGGCTGCTCAGCCAAAAACCAATCTCGGCGCAAGCATTAACCACTTTAATCGAAGGCTTTTTTGGCTTTCGCGCCGAGCTAGCGCAATTTGCTGGGCAGTGGATGAAATTACCCAGCGCAGAACAAAGCCAGCTCGGCGGTCAATTTTGCGAGCTAGGCATTTCGGCCTTTGCGGGCGATCGCGTGTGGGATCGACAAACCAAACTCAATTTAAAATTAGGCCCGCTACGCTGGGCGCAATTTGACGCGCTACAAGCTGGCGGCGACGGCGCAAAAGCGCTGCAAGCCTTTTTAAAATTCACCCTCGGCCACGGTCTGGCTTGCGATGTTACCTTGATCCTCGATCAGCGTGACGTCCCCACCGCACAGCTCAAACCAGAACAAGGCCTACGCTTAGGCGGCAGCTGCTGGCTAGGCAAAATCGACCATCATCCGAATGATATGCAGTATTGTTTGTTGGCATAGGCATACCGATCACGATGCTTATTGGCTCCCCGCAGAAAATAAAATTCAAATACTGTTCGGCAACCGCCAAATGCCATAAATTGCCCCTGCAAGCGACAGCAGAAAAATGAACCTCAAAGTGGAGAAGCAACTAAGCCTTTACATTACTTCCGCGTGTTGAGTTGCATTTGATTTCTGCGCTTGTTGTTTGCGGGATGGCGCCTTACAAATCACTTCCTTTTTATTGGTATTGCCGTCCGAATAGAAGATCGTTCGATAACGGAAATAACTGCCGTTGGGCTCACGCGCCTTTAAGGAAGAATGCATAAACCATGCGCGTGAATCATGGATATGGTTGTCATAAAAAGCGACTAGCTCAGCGTTTTCTGGCTTAATCAGCTCGGCATACTGCTCCTCACCTTCCTCCCTAAGGTCGCCATATTCACTCCCGCAATCTTCGCTAAAAACGCGAGTAAATCCCAGCGCAAACGAGGCAAGCCCACCGGTAAATGATTGTGGCCGGTACTGGCCTAGGTAATGCTTTTCAAATTCATCCGCCGCCTCGCGTAGCTGGGTTTGATCGCGTGCAGGCTCAAATGTTTTGGCTTTATTGGGCTTATATGGTGCGGTTTGCTCTGGATCCTGTGGATTCCTCAAAACGACCGGTTCAGCATTAGTTGATGGGGCTTTACTCTGTTTTTCCCATTCCTTCTTCTGCTGCTCAATCAGCCATTCTGGGTCATCCTTGGCTTGGCGATAATAATCGGCCTGGCTTTGCCCTTGCCCATTCGGCTGAATGCGGTTATTCGCATCACGCAAACCGCCGGCATAACGCAAAATTCGCCACGCAGTCAGTTGTGCAGTTTGGCGCATTAATAACTCATCCACTGAAGCATCACCACCAGCGACCGCTCGCCAACGATTAAAACGACTGATTAATTGATTTTTCAGGTCAAACTCTTTTTCTGTGTGGTCATCCATCCATCGCCAACTTTCTATCACTGCCAATTTGTCAGGATGAGCATTAAATGCATCATTCCGTTTAATTTGCAGCGGCGCACCTGCGGCAAAAGCCAGACGATACATGTGATGCAAACCCAATTGCGAGATGAGCAAACCTTGCTCACCCATCGCCTTACCCTGATCGCCCGGCGGATAACCACCGCCAACGTCTGAATGCACGCCCGGATAAACCCACTCACCGATCACCGAGGCAGGATAAGAGCCATCTTTTTTTCGCACAGAATCAACAGGAAAACACAGGCGCTGCTCGTGCGCGCTCACAAAATGCGCGCACGAATGCACTTGTAGCAAGTTAGTATCATCGGGCAGCTGCATACTGTCATCGGCCCAATCCATATGTCCTTCGGCACCACCAACCACACTGGCAAGCCCAACCGACGCAACCGTATCAAACAAACCCAGAAATTGAATCGAAATTGGAATCTGAGTCGTACCCAGCAAACCCTTACCACACACCTCAGCCAAACGCCCAACAAAAGCCCGCGCTTCGGCAGCTCCACGCGAAAATCCATACACAAATAACTTAATTTTCAATACCTTAGGCGTATAACTCTGCAATTGTGCCTCGATGGGGGCCAAGGCCTCTGTCATTGCTGCCACGCGTTCTTTTGTCGTGGCCCGGCGGTATTCATTCACATTGCCGCGCTGGCTTCTGGCTTGCACTTCTGTTACTTCCATTTTGCGAATCAAGGCCTTTGCCGCAAGAAGATCAAAGATACCTAGCCCCACACTTCGACGTAACGCATCAATCAAACGCGTCATTCCCCACAAGATCCGCCGCTCGCCTCCGCTGGCGTATTTCAGGCCATCAGGATCAGGTTTTTGTTCATCAATCTCGACAAACTGAGTGCCGACGCCTTGCACGTAATAAGTAAAATAGCCACATTTAACAGCGTCATCATCGTTAATCGTGGAATGGAATAGTCGCGCTACATTACTTGTATTACGTGGTTGCGCCTTACTATCCGACTCTTGATGATTATTTGTCCCATCAAAAAACAAACTAATATTTAGCACCTGATCACAAGGCGCAGCCTTTCCTTCCGCCCGCGCGGCCATACACGACTCGCTGATTTCTTCCTGCTGCTTACGGCGCTGCGCCAGTACTTCAGCTAGATCAGTCGGCAAATAGCCTTTAGCTGGGAATACAGGCGCTAGCTGTGCGCTAGAAGCAACTATCGTTTTAGACATGATAAATCCCCCCCTGCGGCACGGATCCACTCGACTTTTCTATTCGGACCTCCCGTCGGCAAATTATTTTCAATCCGATTGAGTTCATTGCAATCAATAATGGTAGTGACATCGTTGCAAGGTAAGAAAATTACTTTCACAAGACAAATTTCCTGATACTTCGGCAAAGCAATCGTCTTCTTGTGCTGGGTGTATTGCGCTTCGTGAATCCGATACCAATCATCAACTTTATCGTTGCTCGTTCCATTTGCGTTATAAGCCGGTTTTTTCACGCCACCAGGATTGAGGCCTGGGCTAGGATCAACCGTCCATGTAATTTCTGCTGTTTGCCCCGCCTGCCATTGCGCTGGAATGCGTACGCAGCACGTTTGCCCACCGCCCGCACTCAGGCCTTCACCATTAAAACTCGCATCTGTAATCCGAATTTTCGTATCCGTTTGAACTACTTCGGTCGGCACGCCGGTGTATTGGATTTTCGGTGTCGCGCTGCATGCGCTGAGTACAATTAAAATCGGCACAAGACACACTGCGCGCAGGGAGAACATATTCATAACAAGACTCAGAAAATTTAAAAAGTGGTTTTCTTAAATAAGATAAACAGCTTTACCTTAGGGTATCAATACATAGCCAATTAAATAATTGGCCTACAAGCCTATACCCACAAGAATAAAGGTTAATTTTGGCCATACACGATCCAGTAACTTCTGCCTGCTGTTTGCGACGTTGCGCCAGCACCTCATTCAAATCAGTCGGCAAATAGCCTTCGAATGAAAATGTAGGGGCAAGCTGATCACTCGCACGACTTATGGTTTTAGACATGACAAATCCCCTCCGACGCGATGTGCATACTCCACTTCCCACGCTTGGCCGCCTGGTAAATTCCTTCCAATTTGATTGACCTCATTACAATCAATCACCACCGCCACATCATGTACAAGGTAAAAAAACGACACGCATCGTACAAATTTCCTGATACTTCGGCAAAGTAATCGTCTTCCTGTGCTGGGTGTATTGCGCTTCGTGAATCCGATACCAATCGTCGACTTTGTCGTTGCTCGTTCCATTTGCGTTATAAGCCGGTTTTTTCACGCCACCAGGATTGAGGCCTGGGCTAGGATCAACCGTCCATGTAATTTCTACTGTTTGCCCCGCCTGCCATTGCGCTGGAATGCATACACAACACGTTTGTCCACCACCCGCACTCATGCCTTCCCCATTAAAACTTGCACTTGAAATTCTAATTTTGGTGTCGGTCTGCACCACTTCGGTCGGCACGCCGGTGTATTGAATTTTAGGTGTCGCGCTGCACCCGCTTAGCATCAGCACGGAGATCATGCTATATCGCACAAAAGAATGCCGACACAACTTAGCCTGTATTGCTCTGGAGAGCATATATTTAAGTAGATCCATGGCAATACCCATCATTATTAAGCTAAGTCTTTAAGCTGTTGATAAATATGCTCACGGCGCGCTTCAAGTTGCCACAATTGCGCTCGATCGGCGCTTAAATGAGCCTGCACCAGCTTAGCCATCATTTCCTCTTGGCTTTGCAGACCGACATCAACGGGAATCAACGCTTCATCCAATCGCCAAACCTCAGCCAAGTGCCATGCGGAAAGGTATTGCACTTGCTCTTCATCCAAGCTAATGGCAAGCAAATCATGGCGAACACGTCCAGATGACTCAGACAGGGACATCAACTGTTGATCACGACCAATCCAATACCAAGTCTCTGCACAGCCAAAGAGAAACTCTTGGCAATTTGGCATAAGGCAGTGTGCGACCGCAGTAATGACGCGAGGATCGTAATAACGCAAGACTCCCTTTGTTACACCTTTATTCCACTCGGCATGCAAACTAATTTTTAAACGCGCTTCTAATTCAAAGAAGTCACCCGTCCCCACTAATACCAGCAGATTTTTTGATTCAAATTGACTGTTAATTAATAACTCTAAACTCGAGGTGCTGGCGACATAGCGCAGCAAAATCGGCCCCATATCTGCCGCATCAGCATGCGCTGAATCAGTCAAAAGGACACTGTGTGCCCGTAATTCTGGATGCTTAAGCAATTGCCGTTTTTGCCGACCATCTAACTGAGCTTGATCGATGATGGCATCCACATAAACGCAATCGATTTGTTGCAACTGTTGATTTAAGACATCAATACATTGCTCGGGTGTTGCGTGTGCGAGAACGGCCTGTATTTTCATTTGGCAGCCACCAGCGGATTCGCTTGCTTTGCGGCATTGAGCAAACATTCTTTACAAACCGAATTTGGAAACTGCGGGAACGGCAGATTCATACTGGCTGGCCCACTCCAATCATGCTTACCGCCCTTAAAACTCACTTTCCCCGGCGCGTGCAGTTCGATTTTTCCGCCTTTGATGCGGATATACGCGCCGCCGGCGGTGAGGAGGATTTCTTGTTTGGCGTTAAAGCGATTTTGGCCTTTGATGGCGGTCAGTTTGACGTTTTTATCGGCAGTGATTTCGATGTCATCACTCTGCGCCTGCATTTGCACCTTGCCTTTCGCCGCAATCAGCTTCATCGTAATCTTGTCTTTGGTGCCGCTCACAAATAGGCTGATGTGTTGGCCGACATTGTGTATCCAGCGGCGGCCAGTGGTTTGGTTGCTGTCGCGCTGCGCGATTTGATCGAGGTTTGTGCCTGCGGTTTGAGTCAGACTATTTGGCGTCGTCAGTGCGAGGCCGTCTTGGCCGTGGATGAGCAAGAGTTGTTGCTGGCCGGTTTGATCTTCAGATTTAGTTTTGCTCTCAAGGTCGGTGTTGCTACCTGCACTCCAGCTTTTGCTGGCGTGAACGTGCTGGTGTAGGTGGCCGGTTTTATTCTTTTCGCCTGTTGAATTATCCGGCTTGATGGTTTGGTCTTTATCCCCCGTTTCTATGCTGTCGGCGAGTTGCTTGGTGGCGACTTCGCCGAGGCTGTTGGCCAGTTCAAATGCGGCTTCGAGCTGGCTGTTGACTGGGTTGCGGTCGAGTTGCTGGCCGCTTGCACCACTTTTCGCCTCAGTCGTGAGTAGCAAGCCTTTGCCAGCGCGAATTGCGCCTTGCTGATCGGTGCGCAGCTCGAAACCTTCACCGCGTGTTTCAGACTGTTTTTGACCGGCTTCGCCTAGGCCATTGGCGCGCGGGTGAATTAAGTAGCCGAGATTGAGTTGGGTTTTGGCATGTTCGCTACTGAGTTTGGTGCGAACTTGGCCGGTGCTGTCATCGAACAACAGTTCGCCATATTGGCCGCCCGCGTGTTCTTTGGTTTTGATGCCCGACAGCGCTTTGTTCGCTGGCAGCGTGCCTGCACCGCTAAAGGTTGGCGTTGGGTGGCTGCCGTTGTAGACGACACCCGTAACAATCGGGCGATCAATATCGCCTTCGATAAAGTCAACCAATACTTCTTGGCCAACGCGCGGGATGAATTGATGGCCCCAGCCTGCGCCAGCGCTTGGGTAGGCGACGCGAATCCAGCAGGAGGATTTGTCGTCGAGATTCGCACCAAAGTTAGCGTGTTCGCTTTGGCGTTGCCAGTGAAACTGTACCTTGATACGGCCGAGTTCGTCGGTGTGAACTTCACTCTCAGACTGATTTGAACCGGCCTCACGGCCTCCCGCGCCCACTACCGTCGCAGTTTGCACACCGCGTGATTTAGGTTTGGCGAGTGCATCGGTTTCATTTAAAGCAAAAGCAGGGGTAATGGGCTGACCACGGCGCTGTGCGGTGAATGCAGCTTGATACGGTACTGGTGTATTATTGTTGTTGCTGGCCACGCTATTTGCAAACAGTGCATTCGCGGGCGAGCCCGCTCCTACGCTCAATTTTGCCGAGCCCAATAAACTCGGTGCCACTTGTAAGAGTTGCTGCGTTAAATCGTGCGGCAGATTGTTATTGGCAACGAAGTTCAGCCCGGTAATTGCAAATTCACGTGCTTCTGCGCTATCCCATTCGTGAGCGGGATGATCTTCGAGTCGGAACCATTGCCCCGCTTGCAAGCTACGCAATGTGCCGCAGCCAGAGAAGGATTTCTTTTGCACATCGTGTGCTTGCTGGCGCAATTGCGCGTAGCGACTGAGTTGCTCGGCATCGCCAGCGTAATAGAGGCTTTGCGGGTCGTAATCTTCAAAACTACTTTGGATTTGCTGCCCGCCGTCACCTTGATCCACCGCGCTGTCATCGCCGCTATGTTGCATATTGACTGCTTTGTAATCAAAACTGGCCAGCGACACGCTATTGCTGCCGACTTGGCGCTGGCTGGTCCATTGCGTCAACGCATCGGTTTCTTCAGTTGCATCGGCGCGATGAAAACGCACTTGGCTGTCCAAGGCTTCGGGGATGGCAAAAGCGTCGTCAAACACCACTAATTGTACTTGTGGGGAGTCAGCAGGTAGATGCGAAAAACGCCAAGCGAGGCCTTCTTCGTGCAATAAACGCACCAGAAAATCATAATCCGATTCGCGATATTGCAGGCAGTAAGAGCGCGGTAAATGCTCGCCGCTGAGTTTGAAATCCAGCGTTTGCACTGCGGCAAACACCGAATTATTCGCTTGATGCTCGCCTAGTACTTGCTTGACGATATCCGGAACGGACAAGTCCTGAAACACGCGCGAAGTGCGGCGATGGCGTAAGAGCGCAAACGGCGGCTCGACGATCAATTGGTACTTCGCAAAACCACCATCCGCACCCAGCATTTGCGCTTGCGACACCACGCCGCAACGCTCAATCGCGTCGCAATTGGCGTCCGCCACGCTCAGCACAATAGGCAGTCCGAGCAAGGATTTCAGCGCTATGTCGTTGGCGGGCGACAGACAATCGATCTGATAGCGATAAGCCTGATTCACCCCCTCTCGCCCCGTTACCGACTGCGGCAAAAGCTGCTCTACCCAAGTCGCACCGTCGCCGACTTGCAGCGAGATTAAACGCGTTTCTTGATTGAAAGCAGAGGCAAAGGAGGCAAGCAGATTGCTGAGGTTCATGGACTATCGATTCGATAAAAGTGCTGTTTACGTAAAATGGGCTTGGCCAAATCGCCACTGCCTTAGCTTTGAATTGTCGCCAGCCAATTGGCGATTATCCCCTCCAACGTCTGTATTACTTGCGATGCAGCTCACAAACTAGCCTTTGCCCACTTGCGGCATCGTCGAAATCAGCGCCGCGCCGCAGGCGGTTTTATGACCTTCCAGCGCGACAGCTTTTCCGCCAACGAGCCATGTTGGATCGCCCTCTACAATCGGGCAAACGCCGTGGCCTTTCATTGGGCAGCTGACTTTGTCGCCAACAACCGCGACGGGTTTGCCAAATAAAACGGTTTTGGGCTGCGCGCTAATGACAACACCGCCATGGCTGCTAGGATCGCCAATGCGAATCACACGTTTCATGCGTTTTGCTCCTGCGGTCGCACCAGCGCAAGGCTGATGGATTGCGCTTCATTCGAACCGACCTCACTCACCCCAAAAAACTGCGCCAACACCACCGGCGCAGCAAGGCGTGCGCAATGCATCACGGCCATCGCCGTTTGCAGCACATTGCTCGCGTGGCCAACATCGCCCCATTCGCACACGGTATTGCTGGCTTCATCGATCGGATTCAGTGGCACTTGCTGCTGGCTTAAGGCGACAGAAATCGCCGCCAAACGCCCACCACCCACATCGACATCGCCGCTGTTGTGTACCAGCCACGCAATCGATTCGGCTTGATCTTTGCTGCAATCGCGGTCTTCTTCGCTAAATGGATAATCCCGCATCGCGGCATTCAGTAGCGCATTTTCAAATACAGAATGCATTTCCCGTGCGAATGCTTGTTGATTGGGGTATTGCGCTGTAGCCATTACAGGTACTTGCAGTTGTGCCAATACGGGCAGTTCGAACAAAGAAGCTTGCTGCGCTGTGGGCACTCGCCCCCATGCCTCATCGCTGTATTGCTGCTGCTTTTCCCAGTACGGCGTATAGACATCGTCGTTGTGTTCACGCACAACAGCCTCTTTGGGCTCGGGCAAATGCGCACGCATAAACACCATCGCCACCGCTGCTTGGCTTGGCATCCCCAACCACGCATTCAAGCGCTCGTGCTCAGGATCGATTTCATCCCACTCATCGACCATTCCTCGTTGCAACAGCGGCGTGTCGGCGGCCAAAATGAGCACGCCAGGTACGCTGACATTTTGCTGTAACAGCTGCTGCACCCGCACCATCAGCGCGCCAGTGCCGGGCAGAAAACGCGCATCCACACTCGCGGGCGCTTCTTCAAAATATTGCGCCCCAGCGGCGCGTTGTTGCACCGATTTGAGCATTGCCAATTGCTCGCGACCATCTTTATCCGTATGCGCTTCAAAGTAATGTGGCAGCCACGCCGCGCCGGGCGCACTGGCATACACATCGCTTAAAACTTGCTCAATCGCCCGCTCTAGCTGCGTGGCGGCATCGTCGTCAGCATCAATGTCATCGACCAATAAAGCTTGCCAATACGCGCCTTCTGGTAATTCATTGAGCCATGCAGGCTCTTGCTTCACCGCCACTGCGTTGCCCCAAATCCCGTGGCACAGCACGGCGTGCTGGCGCTCGACCAAGTCAGCCAAATGCTGCTGCCGCGCGCCTTCGCGCAGTGCAACTCGCTCAGCCTCTGCTGCGTCTTGCTTGGCTTGCAACATGTCACTGAGCTTGGACGCACGGATTTTTTGCCACACCCGCCACACGACGCCCAGCAAAATGGGCGGCGCAAGATGCAGCGACAATAAAACGCTGGGGCTCATGGTTTGCCAGCTCACCGGCAATACCCACCACAGCAATAACCACCAAGCAGTAAAGAGCCCGCCAAACAGGCCCAGTGTTCCTAGCATTGTGTTTCCCTTATCTCATTAAGCAAAAGCTTTCTTGCTTCCTTATCTCGCCTCGCTGTACTTCACGTACTAGCTTCGGCTTCGATACCTCGCCATACGAGGTGGCCTTAGGCCAAAACTTTTTCGCCTGCATTTAGCTCAATTTAACTTTGATTTCATCGCCCTTCAGCGAAAGCGTAATTTTCTTCACGGGCTTGCCACTCGCCATCCGCGCCAATAGATCCGCAGAGATTTTCGCCAACACAGAACGAGTCAGAATCGCATCGGCATCGCGCGCGCCGCTATCCACATCCAAGCAACGATCTGCAATCAGATCCACCAGCTCAGTTGGGAAGTCCAACGTTGCGCCGTGATTTTGCAGAATACGTTTGGCGATTTTTTCGAGCTTGAGCTTCACAATCAGGCGCAAAACTTCGTCGCCAATCGGGAAATACGGCACTATCGTCAGGCGGCCCAGGAAGGCTGGTTTAAAGGTTTTTTGCAACGTAGGACGCAAGATTTCGATCAAATCATCGGCAGTTGGATCGCGGGTTTCGTCGCCAACTGTCACGCCGCCATCGCAGGCGCGCATCACCAAATCAGTGCCCGTATTCGACGTCAGCAAGATAATGGTGTTTTTGAAATCGACTTCGCGGCCTTCGCTGTCTTCCAGAATGCCTTTATCAAACACTTGGAAGAATAATTCGAGCACGTCGGGATGTGCTTTTTCGACTTCATCGAGCAACACGACCGAATACGGTTTGCGGCGCACCGCTTCGGTCAACACACCACCTTCGCCATAACCCACATAGCCCGGCGGCGAGCCTTTCAAGCCCGATACGCTGTGCGATTCTTGGTATTCCGACATATTGATGGTGATCAGATTGCGCTCGCCGCCGTACAGCGATTCGGCCAGCGCCAAGGCGGTTTCGGTTTTACCCACGCCCGATGGGCCAACCAGCATAAACACGCCTTTGGGCTTGCTTGGGTCGTCCAGATTGGCCTTGGCGATTTGCACGCGCTCGGCAATTTGCGCCAAAGCGTGATCTTGGCCTATCACGCGCTCAGAAAGTAATGCGGCAAGCTTTTGCACTTGCTCCAATTCATTACTGACCATGCGCCCCAAAGGCACGCCAGTCCACGCGGAAATCACATCGGCAATTACATTGGCATCCACGCATTCGTACGCCAGTGGCTGCAATTTTTGCAGCTCGCGTAACTCAGTGCGTTTGGCTTGCAGCGGGCTGATTTTTTTACCCTTGGCGGTGGGCTTATTATCGGCGGCGGCTTTTAAGGCTTCGATCTCGGCGATCACCGCTTGCTGTGCTTCCCAAGCGGCGATGAGCGTTTGCAAATCACCCTCCAAAGCTTCCCGCTGCGTGGTGAGTTCAGCAATGCGCTCGGCATTGCCTTCTTCGGATTGCAGCGCTTTTACTTCACGCTCAATATTAGCGATCAACACTTCAACATCTTCAATCGGCGCAGGGCGACCCGAACGCGACAAAGCGACGCGCGCGCAAGCGGTATCGAGCACGCTAATCGCTTTATCGGGCAATTGGCGGCCAATAATATAGCGGCTCGACAAATTCACTGCCGCCACCACCGCCTCATTCACAATCACCACATCATGATGCTTGGCCATCGCGCCCGTCAGGCCGCGCACCATTTGCACGGCGATTTCTGGCGCAGGCTCATCGACTTTAACCACTTGGAAACGCCGCGCCAGTGCAGCGTCTTTTTCAAAATATTTTTTATACTCAGCCCACGTCGTCGCCGCAATGGTGCGTAATTCGCCGCGTGCCAGCGCAGGTTTGAGCAAATTGGCTGCATCATTTTGCCCCGCTGCACCGCCTGCACCAATCAAGGTATGCGCTTCGTCGATAAACAAAATAATCGGCACAGGGCTGGCTTTGACTTCGTCAATAACTTGGCGCAGACGATTTTCAAACTCGCCTTTCACACTCGCGCCCGCCTGCAACAAGCCCAAATCCAAGGTGCGTAGCGTCACGCCATGCAATACCGGCGGCACTTCGCCACTAATAATTTTGAGCGCCAAGCCTTCCACCACGGCGGTTTTACCCACGCCCGGCTCACCCGTCAAAATCGGATTGTTTTGCCGACGACGCTGCAAAATATCGATCATTTGGCGGATTTCAGCTTCACGGCCCAAGACCGGATCAATCTTGCCCGCTTTGGCCTGCGCGGTGAGATCGATCGTGTATTTATCCAGCCCGGGGCAGCCTTTGCGTACCGTCGCTGGATTGATCGTACTATCACTCTGCGTATCATCCAATGCGATTTCAGATGTATTACTCGCTAGCTCTCCACCATGTTGGCGTAGCGCAACATACCCACTAATTGCGCGTTGAGCGTCCATTTTCACAAAGCTGGTCAAATGCCCTTGCACCGTGGCGCGCAGCGCATCATCGCGCACCAACGCCAACAACAGATCGAGCGTAGACACACTATCCTGACCAAACTCAGTGCTCGCCATCAGCCAGGCTTTTTCTAGCCATTTGGGCAGCCAGCTCGACAGCACCGGATTGCGCGTATTGCCAGTGCGAAACTGCGCCAACGCCGATTCAAGCTCGCGATCCAGGCGATCCAAACTCAAACCCAAGGCATGCATCGCCGCCACCCCAGCGTTATCGTCCTGCGCCAAAATCGCCAGCAAAACGTGCTCGATTTCAATTTCAAAATGAGTACGCGAAAGCGCACGACTCGCCGCCTCTTCAACAGCACGACGCGCAGTAGGGGTAAGGCGGGAGATTAAGGCTTTGAGGGGAGTGGACATGCGTTGTTTAATCCAATGTATTGATTAGATCGCCCAATGGCGATAAACATAAAAATTACAATTTGCTGTTCTGACAACCCGAGCTATTACATTCACGCAAACGATCTTGCAAAAATTGACTGCGTTTAATCGTTGTCGATGATGCACAATCCAAATCAACCAAGAAACTACTACCACGCGCTTCTGAACAACGTGAATTGCGATCTTTCATCCACGCTAACTGACCCGATTTAAGCGATTTTTTGCCATCGACATCTAATTTCCCTGCTAGCATTTTGAAATTATCATTTAGCTCTTTATCTGCTTCTTGATAAACCTTGCTTAAACAATACAAACTATCAAAATCATTTTTTGGTTTGTCACAGGCTGAGTTAGCGAATGCGGTTGCAGAGAACAACAAGAATACAGAAAAACACAATGACTTCATGATCAGCACCTTAATTAAGTACAATTAATTATTATTCAAGCCACACTTTCGAATAGAAAATGCTTTCCATTTTTTTAGCATTGCTTTAAGCATATCAGGATTGCTTTTAAGGGTAGCATCAGGGACTGGCCCTTTCTCTCCACCAAACGAGCTACCATCACAAATAATGGTCTCTTCTCCACGCAATGAATTTTTCTGTCCACCAACATAAGCAAAATATTTAATATTTAGCGGATCAATGCCACCAACACATCCAACCCGATAAGCGATGTAATAAACCTGCGCCCCACTTTTTGGATCAATAGCAAGCATTCTTGAATTCTTAATAACCTCCAAAACAGGATCTTCCTCACAATTTCTTACAAAATCACGGAGCTCCCAAATTTTATTATCCGAAAGAACCCCGGTAACTATCAGTGATAAATCAGCGCCTTCCGTCCCTTTCGTCTCCAATAAATAATTGACTTTATAATCACCAAATTCATCAGTCCAGTTTTTACTGATTGCAATTACCATAGGAAAATGCACAACAAGCAATAAAAAAATAAACCGTTGCAGTATTTTCTGCGTCATTTTGTTTACTCACAGTACAACTCTAATACACTCAAATAAAATCTATCGATCATATACTCAATTTATCATTCAGATTAATAAAACCACTTAATTTTCAATCATTCAAATCACATTACTACTACTTTTTAATCTCACCATACCAAAATGAACGATCCACTTTCGTAAAGTCTATTACTACTCCTAGACTATCTTTCCAATGCAAACTATCTACCCATTCACCTAAGCATTTTTGAGGCTCTGCTTGATAAAGCAACGCCCCTGTTTTTCTATCTAAAAAAATACAATATGCATTATCATGCAGCCACTTTTTTCCTGCAGACTCTGCAACCCCATAATTAGAAATTCCGATATAGACAATTTCATTATCTTGCGCCTCTAATTCACTTGGCAACGTTTCCACATTGTAATTATCAAACTTACGTTTTAATACGTCCGACTTCTTTGATTCTAAATCAATATAAATTTTTCTATCGTAAGTACGCCCTACTAGCTTCGAAAGTCTGAAATTCAAATTTTCTTTTCCAAAATATATCCCTCTATCGAGGCAATATACATTTGTAGAAAAAAATGCAGCCATCATTACAGAAAAATAAATTACCCTCATATAATCAAACCTTATTCTTCATCTTATTAAATCTCTTAACCATATCAGTACCGCGCCGCTTATTGCCATATATCTCAATAAATCCACTTTCGTAGTCTTCGTTATACTCACCCATTAGAAATGGATCTTTGTCTACAATTTTCTTTAAAGAAATATATTCTTCAATCGCAGATTGTAAATCAGTAGAAACATAAGCGGGGCGATTCACATATTGATCTACAACAGTAGCTTGGCCTAAATTTGACTTAACTAGATCTCCTATCAAAAATTTCTTCCCACCTATTTTTATCTTCAACTTCAAAACAAGATTTAATTGATTAATAAAATCCCGCACTTGAAATCGCACAAACCTCTCATGCTTTATAGCTCTAACTATTACAGCCAAGGGTTTAGATGAATACTTGTCTTTTTTCTTATGATTAGTCTTGTTAAAAATAGAATCATCTCGTAATATATTTTTTAAATCGATAGATGTTTTATTATCACCTTTAGTGATATCTTTGTCTGAGTAGTACATTATTGCTTCAGTATTGCTTTTACCTTCAACTGTCCAGCCACAATTTACAAATAATGCCTCATATAAAGCAAATTCTGCGTCTCTAAATTTTGCAACTAATGCAGGAAACTGCCCTTGGCCATTAGAATTAATCGTTTTTTGCATAGCTCCTGCAGTTAGTGCTTCACTATCATATGCCTGTACAGAATCTAAATTACCTTCATTCGCGGACATGATGCAAATTACCTTTTTCCCATTAGCATCTACATATCCATCAATAATATCCTGATCCCATCCTTGATATTGCTCAATTGGCAAGACTCCTTCATACATTGGCCCGTACTCACTCACATATTTAACACATGAGAAGATAGCACCAAGGTTGCAGCCACAATCAGCAGCGACTGGTATAATTACTTTCGATGAAGAAACTTCTTTCTCATTAGTTATAATTTTTTCATTAGTAAGATTAATACTTGTTTTACTTTCATTATTTTCTTTCATAGCAATCACTCCATCAAAATTGCTTTCAGTACTTTTAGTGGTTTGACTGTTACAATTCGCTCAGTTTCGCCTTGTGCGTTTGTCGTGCCCTTATAAATAGTTCCTGTCTCTAAATGAATCTCGTAAGGAACCCCAACCTTCGGTAGTTTCGTTATTTCATCCACAAATACTAAACACTCATCAAATTCAGGTAGGATTGGTAATCCAATTGGTCTAGTAATCCTCGCTCCGCCACTTAGTAAATGATTTTCCCCCTTCACACTCACCTCACCTGGGCAATGAATTTCAATATTGCCGCCTTTCAACCGAATATATCCACCACCACAAGCGAGTAAAATTTCATCACCAGCAACAATTTCTACTTTCTCTTTACATGCCGTGATTTTGACGTTTTTATCTGCGGTGATTTCGATGTCGTCGCTTTGCGCTTGCATCTGTACCTTGCCCTTCGCAGCAATCAGCTTCATCGCAATCTTGTCTTTGGTGCCGCTCACAAACAGGCTGATGTGCTGCCCGACGTTGTGAATCCAGCGGCGGCCGGTGGTTTGGTTGCTGTCGCGCTGTGCGACGTGGTCGAGGTTTGTGCCTGAGGTTTGAGTCAGGCTATTTGGCGTGGTCAGTGCGAGGCCGTCTTGGCCGTGAATCAGCAGGAGCTGTTGCTGGCCTTCTTGACCTTCAGATTTAGTTTTTTCATCGACGTCGGTATTACTGCCCGCGCTCCAGCTTTTTGTGGCGTGAACGTGATGAAATAAATGCCCATGGCCGGTCTTCTCACCGTTTGAATTATCTGGCTTGATCGTTTGATCTTTGTCACCCGTTTCGATGCTGTCGGCGAGCTGCTTGGTCGCGACTTCACCGAGGCTGTTTGCTAATTCAAATGCGGCTTCGAGTTGGCTGTTGACTGGGCTGCGGTCGAGCTGATTACCGCTGGCGCCGCTTTTGGCTTCAGTCGTCAGTAGCAAGCCTTTGCCAGCGCGGATTGCGCCTTGTTGGTCGGTGCGTAGCTCGAATCCTTCACCGCGTGGATCGCCTTTGCCATTGGCGCGCGGGTGAATTAAGTAGCCGAGGTTGAGCTGAGTTTTTGCGTGTTCGCTACTGAGTTTGGTGCGAACTTGGCCAGTGCTGTCGTCAAACAGCAATTCGCCATATTGGCCGCCCGCGTGCTCTTTGGTTTTGATGCCCGACAGCGCTTTGTTCGCTGGCAGCGCGCCTGCGCCGCTAAACGTTGGCGTCGGGTGGCTGCCGTTGTAGACAACGCCCGTCACAATCGGGCGGTCGATATCGCCTTCGATAAAGTCGACCAGTACTTCTTGGCCAACGCGCGGAATGAATTGATGACCCCAGCCTGCGCCAGCGCTTGGGTAAGCGACGCGAATCCAGCAGGAAGATTTATCGTCAAGATTTGCGCCGAAGCTGGCATGTTCGCTTTGGCGTTGCCAGTGAAACTGCACTTTGATGCGGCCGAGTTCGTCGGTGTGGACTTCGTTTTCACCTGCCGCGCCAACAACGGTCGCCGTTTGTACGCCGCGTGATTTGGGTTTGGCGAGTGCGTCGGCTTCATTTAAAGCAAAAGCAGGGGTAATGGGCTGGCCACGGCGCTGTGCGGTGAATTCAGCTTGATACGGGGCAAGTGTATTATTGGCGTTAACGGCGGCGCTATTTACAAACAGTGCATTCGCGGGCGAGCCCGCTCCTACGAGTAGACTTGGTGCAACTTGCATCAGTTGCTGCGCTAAATCATGCGGCAGATTGTTATTCGCAACAAAGTTCAGCTCGGTAATCGCAAATTCACGCGCTTCTGCGCTATCCCACTCATGCGCGGGATGGTCTTCCAAACGAAACCACTGCCCTGCTTGCAAGCTGCGCAATGTGCCACTGCCGCTGAAAGATTTCTTTTGCCCATCGTGTGCCTGTTGGCGCAGCTGCGCGTAGCGGCTGAGTTGCTCAGTGTCGCCAGCGTAGTAGAGGCTTTGTGGATCGTAATCTTCAAAACTGCTTTGGATTTGCTGCCCGCCGTCGCCTTGATCAACCGCGCTGTCGTCGCCGCTGTGTTGCGTGTTAACGGCTTTGTAATCGAAGCTCGCCAGCGACACGCGATTGCTGCCGACTTGGCGTTGGCTCGTCCATTGCGTCAGCGCATCGGACTCTTCTGTCGCATCGGCTCGATGAAAACGCACTTGTGAATCGGCAGCTTCGGGCAATGCAAATGCGTCGTCAAACACGACCAATTGCACTTGCGGAGAATCGGCTGCTAGGTGTTCAAAGCGCCAAGCGAGGCCTTCTTCATGCATCAAACGCACGAGAAAATCGTAATCAGATTCGCGATATTGTAGGCAGTAAGAACGCGGTAAATGCTCGCCGCTGAGTTTGAAATCCAGCGTTTGCACGGCGGCAAATACTGAGTTATTCGCTTGATGCTCGCCCAGCAGTTGTTTGACAATATCGGGAACGGATAAATCCTGAAACACGCGCGAAGTGCGGCGATGTCGCAGCAGTGCAAACGGCGGCTCGACGATCAATTGATACTTCGCAAAACCGCCATCCGCGCCCAGCATCTGCGCTTGCGACACGACGCCGCAACGCTCAATCGCATCGCCATTGGCGTCCGCCACGCTCAGCACAATGGGCAGGCCGAGCAAGGATTTCAACTCGATGTCGTTGGCGGGCGACAGACAATCGATTTGGTAGCGATACGCCTGATTCACCCCCTCGCGCCCCGTTACCGACTGCGGCAAAAGCTGCTCTGCCCAAATCGTACCATCGCCCAGCTGCAAGGAAATTAGGCGTTGTTCTTGCGAAAATGCAGCAGCAAAAGAGCTGAGTAGTTGAGAAACATCAAATGGCATAAATTGGCTCAATTGCTACGCAAAATCATAAAATAAAACAGATGCTTAAATTTCAATATCCAATTCAACTGCATGTGCAGCATCTTCGGTATTAAATTTCTGGCGCATTTTTTTATCTGGAATTCCTTGCTGAATCAGGAATTTTTCTACATTATTCGCCCGTGCTAATGCTGTTGATTTAGCATTGCCAACTTCTTTTGCATTGCAAAATCCGCGCAGTGTAATCACGCGCGCTTCTTTTAGCTTTGGCAAAATACTTTGCAATTGCGCCTCCATTTCTGGCGTCAATTTTGCAGACATTTTGTCAAACGTTAACAAGTAAGGGTTAACCACAACTGCGGCAGCAGAAGCTACAGCAGTGTTCGACTTGCTGCCTAGTGAGGGTGCAGGTGTTGATTTTGCGACTGGTTTGTTAGCGCAACCATTTAATGCAACGCCAAGTAATACAGCGGTTACAACTAAAACTGAACGTTTCATTTAAAATATCCTTTGCAAAACACTCGAACAATAAAAGCAAAAATTAACTTAATCTGCCGATTAAAGATTTAACCTGAACAAATAGAATAAGCTTAAAAAACTACATTTCAACAATAAATACCACGGTTATATAAATAGAACTCCGCACATCATATGCAATGAAAGGGCACAAATGCACCTTCCATTGCAATTTAGATCATTTCAACAAAGACTAAGCAATTGTTTTATTAGCCGTTAAATCCCAGCCTGCGCTAACATTACCGCCACCAGCACCATCAGTACGTTTTTGCTGAGTGTAAGTCCATTTGATTTTTCCATAACTAAAGCTAACCAATTCACTTGGGAAACCTTCGTCATTTGCAGAGCCGTGCGGCACAACTTTAGAAATTAAAACTTGTTCCATTTTAATTTCCATATACTTCACTTTATCGCCACCAGAACGGCATAATTCAATTGTAATTTCTTTGATATGCTTACCCGTGCAGCATGCTTCGTAAATTTTTGGGCTCGCTTTATCCAAGAAATGGGTGATTTCATATTGGCTATGATTTACACGTTCAGCAGTTGCACCACCCGCAGAGCTGGCAGTGGCTTGAGCTGGTTGCTCAATTTTGTGTGAGAAAGAACCAATTTCAATCCAATCTTTATGTTTGTCATCGGTTGATTCGCCAGGAATACCATCAATTTTCAAAAATGCATCAAATGCCATGTTGCAAAACTCCAAAAGGATATAAAAAATTACTACTTAGCTTCGCTGCATCAACGTGTGGGTTTTGGCAACTCCGCAACCAGACGCAAGGAAATCGTGAGTTCATCAAGCTGAAAATGCGGGCGCAAAAACGCCGCTGCACGATAAACACCTGGCTTCCCAGGAACCTCAACCACATCAACGCGTGCTTCACGCAATGGGTATTTAGCTTTAGCTTCTTGGCTTGCAGAATCATCCAACAAGACATATTGCGCTAACCAAGTATTTAAGAAGTCTTGTACATTTTGGCGTGAGGCAAAACTACCAATTTTGTCGCGCATAATCGATTTCATATAATGCGCAATACGAGAAACGGAGAAGATATAAGGCAGCTGAGTAGAAAGGCGCGCATTCGCATTTGCCGAATCTGTATTATAAGACTTAGCTTTTTGTGAGGATTGCCCACTGAAAAACGCGGCGTAATCCGTATTTTTGCAATGCACTAATGAAATGAAGCCTAAATCAGAGAGTAGTTTTTCAGTGCGATCTGTAATTGCCACTTCAGTTGGGCACTTTAATGCGACTTCACCATCATCTGTTTTGAAAGTATGTGCAGGTAAGCCTTCTACCAAACCACCACCTTCAACGCCGCGAATTGCAGCCAACCAACCGTATTCTGCAAATGCTGCCGATAGGCGTGCCGCATAAGCGTATGAAGCATTACTCCACAGATATTTACTGTGATCAGTGCCATCAACATTTTCTTCAAAATCAAAGTCTTCAACGGGGCAAGTTTCACGGCCATACGGCAGGCGACCCAGCACGTGCGGCAATACCATACCGACATAACGAGAATCATCCGATTCGCGGAAAGATTTCCATTTTGCGTATTCAACCGTATCAAAGATTTTGGCTAAATCGCGCGGTTTACCAATATCAGTAAAGCTTTCCAGACCAAATAATCCAGAACCCGCAGAAGTAATTAATGGCGCATGGGATGCCGCTGCAACGTGCGAGAGTTCTTCAAGCAAATAGAAATCTTCGGGATGGCGACCAAATTCAAAATCGCCAACCAAGCCAGCATAAGGTGCGCCACCAAATGTGCCGTATTCTTCTTCATAGATTTTTTTGAAGAGCGCACTTTGATCGAATTCAGCAGAGGCTTTAAAATCTTTAAGCAAATCTTTCTTAGATACATTCAGCACTTTGATTTTCAACATCGTGCTGGTTTCAGATTCAGCAGTGAGATATTTCAGGCCGCGCCAAGAAGCCTCTAGCTTCTGGAAATCGCCATGATGCATAATTTCATTCAGCTGCTCAGAAATTAAAGCATCAATTTCTGCAATCCGCGCATCCATACTGGCGGTTAAATCGCGTGATACTGTAACAGTGCCCGCCAAAACTTGATCGGCTAATTCACTAATTAAATCTCTTGTATGCTCTTTCTCATTTTGATTCGTCGCAATACGGCTATTATCAATAATCGTATCGAGTAAACTGAATGTTTGAGTGCCCGCACTTGGCGCATCAATGACTTTTTGATCGGTACTCATCAACTTACTCCTCAATCGACGCTGGGCGTGCTTTGCTAATTTGATTTAATTTCTCAGTATCACGAAGAACTTCGTCTAATAGCTCTTCCAACTTATCATTCCCAACCACTTTATTGCGTAAATCAGAAAGACGCTTGCGTGCATCTAGCAGTTTTTTTAGTGGCTCAACCTGATTAACGACATTCTGTGGCTCAAAATCAGATAACGATTCAAAATTCAGCTCAACAGACATTTGTGTACCATCGTCTTTAAGCTTATTTTCTACTTTCATTGCTAAACGCGGTGCCATGCCTTTTAAGACGTCATCGAAATTATCACGATCGATTTGCACGAACTTTCGTTCTTTTAGTTTCTTTTGTGGTTCTTTGCTATGCCCGGCATAATCACCTAACACACCCAACACAAAAGGCAATTCCTTATTTTCAATTGCATCACCAATTTCAACGTCGTAAGTAATTTGAACGCGTGGAGGGCGAACACGCGATAATTTTTTCTGGGTGCTTTCTTTACTCATTATCAATTCCTAAAAAATGAAAATAGCGATACAAGAGATGCTAACTTATTTCAGCTGTAATCTTAAATATTATTTCGCGCAATTTAAATAAAGGCAACAATGGGTCACTCAGCTGGCGCCCTAAAATATATGAGGCCTCAGCATACGATTGATGTGATCGCCATGGAGACTTCACATCACAAGCATCGACTGTTTGCCGAAAATCAAGCTGACTTCCCCAAAGCATCGACAATTGCAATTCCGTAAATTGATTAAAACTAAGCGCCAAATATCGAATTCCCCCTTGAGTCACAAAAGCGAAATTCAATACATTCTGTCCTTGCGATTGGATTGCAGCTCGGCATAGCGACATCCATACTGCCGCGCCTAGTATTTCCTCACCGGCACCTGTCGGCAATGGCAGCATAAAGACCTGAGCCGGCATACTTGCACCGTAACGACGTACTAATTGCAAATAAAATGCAAAAGAAAGAATAATGGACTCTAAATCGCCCTGACCTGCAGAACGAAGTGCCGATTCCAAACTTTCAATTGAAGTTTTCGCCATATGCCGTTCTAGTAAATTAGATGCCAATTCTAAGTCGGCCGCCGCACGATGGCTAAATGCCATTTGCTCTTCCATAAATTGCCGACAAGCAACCATTTCTACCGAGTTTTCTGCTGCATTTTTAAGTTGCTCTTTCAATCCTGAAAAAAACAATTCATTTGCGAGTACAAATTCAGCTTCAGCACCATTCAAAATGTCTGCTGCAATACACACCCCTGCAACTAAAGGATAGTGGCGTAATGCTTCATCATGGCTAGGTAATACAACGCCAAAAAAACTCCAGCGGCCATCTTTGCTATGAAATAAAACTTCGCTATTAGGCGCTTGCAAATACATTTCTTGCCAATCTTCTTGACCAGATAAATGCTTCAAACTATTTGCTAATTGCTGGTCAATATCCACAGCGGCAGGGTGTGACGCATTCACACGAATAAAATCAGCGCGACGAGGTAGCTTTCCGAAAATAGCGTATTGCAATTGCAGCTCTTGTACTTTTTTAAAATTAAATGGCATTACGCACCTTACATTGTGACGCGTTCTGGCAACGAGAGCTTGCGCAAGCCAGAAAGTTGAAGAGGATTAACACCGCTAACAACTCGGAAATTAAATCGAACCGTTTCATAGTCACTGCCATCGCCTTTGCGAATTTTCCAACTTAAAACAGCAGAGTCTGATCCTTGTTGTTCAATTTGTGCTTGTGACAATAAACGCATCCAGCCCATTCGGCCCTGCTGATTGCTCACGACTGTGCTTGCACCATTAAATGCAACGACTTGAATACGCGCCCCAGCACCATTTCCATCTCCTGGCCAATTAAATGTTTGCCATGGTTGTGGCCCGTTTCGATAACGCATTTCCTGACCATCAATTGCAATTAATGTTTCAGAAAACCCAGGAACTGGAATGGCTTGCAATTCAAATTTAGAATTTGCTGAGTCCGCTAATTGCGTCAGTGATAGGCTATTTAACTTACCCAATCCTGCAAGGAATGCAGGATTAAATCGAATACCTAAGTTTGCCCATGTTCGGGGGGTTAACGTACCGCCATTTTGCGTAACTAAACCATTTAGATATTTCTCTGTAAACTTATCAATCGTGCCTTCTTTGGGCTTAATCAATTTAGCAATATCTGCCATGGGTGCTTCATTGGCAGAATCACTGAATGGATATTTAGCCGACAATGTTTTCCATTGCCCAAATACTTCGCGTTGCCATGCTACGTTCAGATCTTTCTCTACGGGAGACAACAGCACCGCATAAGCTTGGATCAATGGGCGAACCAGCATCGGTCTAACCATGTCACGGGTTTCAACACTGACTTGTGCCAATAGCGTGTTATCAACAAATTGCAATGTGTCCGCCAATTCTGACCCACTGCCATTTAATGTGGCTTGAACCAAAGGTAGCGCTTTAGCGCCCTGCTCATCACTGGTCGCGATCAGATTTAATTTCAGTTTTAATTTATTTAAATATTCAAGATAAGCATTAATCGGCGCCGCCCCACTTGCATCGGGCTGAACTAAACGAATTACGCCAGAAAATTGCTTACCCACTTCACCGAGTTCTGCCGCGTTTGCGGTTTTAGGCTGACCATCGCCCTTAAGCAATTCTGTGGTTTTCTCTAAAACAGACTGTTTGGCATTTTCAAGCTTTCTCGACAGCTCAGAAGGATTATCCCAAGCTGTTTCATAGGCCGCACGAAGCAAAATAAGCTTAACTGGCGAGTTTTGTTGATCGGCCAATTGAGAAATGGCATTCGCAGCAAAAGCAATATCATTAAAGTCGCGGATTACCACGCCCTTTAAAAACTTACTCCACTCTGCGGCATATTCCAGACGGTACAAAGCCTCAAGTTCAGCTTTGTTTTTCTCATAATTACCGTCTTTGCCCAAATTGTCTTGCAGTGAAGAAGCCAAAACCCAATCATCGCTTTTCACTTCGCCCTTGCTGGCTTCTTCAATCGCATTACGAACAAATTGATTCCACGCATCGCGCGTAAATGCCCCAGCCACCATCTGACTACCTGAAATCACGTCGCCATTTTTATTATTTAAAATACGTGCAACAGTTAGCGGCACAAAACGAGTATTGGCACGCGATTTGATTTCGTTATAAACCCGTTCAGTCGCGCTCAGGCGCTTTAAAGAAGCTCGCAATACCTCACGAGCCTCCGTCACAATTTTTGGATTGGTCTGAATCAAAGGCAAATCTGGCTCTTTAATTTGGCTCACATAAAAAGCAACCAAACGCTCCGCAGCAGCCATCATTTCTTCATTGCTGTGCGTACCCTTATTGGCTTCAAGCCAAGTACGCCAATGCCGAGGTAATTGATCCGTTAAATGCGCTTCATCCATCCGTGCTCGATCACCGAGCATCAGATATGTTTTCAACGCGTTATAACCCTGATCCAATTTAGGTGGCGCAGTTTCCGCATGTGCTTTCTCTGGCGCCAAAGCCGTCGCACGCTGCGGCACACTCAAAGCACTCAAATCAACATTCGGCAAGCCTTTACGTGGAGCGCGAGGCGCAGGTTTTTTCGTGTTTGATTGAGGCTGTGCTGTCGTAACAGGTGCAATCGTTGGCTGAGCACTCACTTGCGGCGCAGGCTCAGCAGGTTTTTGCGAAGCTAACTGCGCAAGCGTTCCTTCAAGACTATTTTTAACGGGCTGCAACATCACTTGCTGCAAGCCGGCGAAATACTCTTTACGCAGTGATTGCTCTAACTCTGCACCTTGATACAGCCCCAAACCAACTTGCCAAGGGTGGCCATTTTTTCGGTATGAATGCAGCTCTTCAATGCGTTTTTGCAAAATACCCAGCGAGATCAAACGATCATAAGCGACGCCTGAAGATGCCATTTTTTTGGCTGCCAGCTGATCAGCAGTCACGCTCGCAATCAATTTCTGATTGCCGACAAATGACCATGTCCACAAACCGGCACACAAAGCCAAGGCGGATAGTCCTGCCAACATGCCAGCCAAACGCCAGCGGCTTCCTGAAGGTTTGGTTTGACGTGAAACTAAGTGCTGATCAGGGAAAATGACTTCACGAAATAAATCGCGCAAGAAATAGCTATACGAAGCCGGCGCTTGGCGAGCATCAAAACCAGAACGGCTCAGCTCAAATTGGCTAGAAACCTTCGTCGCGGCACCAATTTTCGGCACACCTTCTTGCAAAGCGCTCGAAAAATAAAAGCCGCGTAGTAATGGCCGTGCGTGATATGGATCTTCTTCCTGCAAGACTTTAACGAATTTGGTAACCGCCTCTTTTAAGGCGTGAAACTCAATCGGGAAAGCAAAAAATGCCGGTTTATTTTGATTACCGCGATGCTCGGCTAATTTTTCCTCACCAATTTGCACCAAGCCACGATACATCTCGCTAAATTGCAAACCCACCACATGCGCCGCATCAAAGCCTGAACCTTGCTCAGCACTCAGCGTGGCACCCCACACTGAATTGCGCTCAGCATCGGTCATTGCCTCAAAAAATTGTGCAAACCCACCCAGTAAATCCAACTTAGTGAAGATCAAATACACCGGCACTTGCAAACCAAACGTGTCTTCAATTTCATGAATCCGCTCACGGATTTGCCGCGCATACAGCGTAAAACCTTCAGTCTGATGCTGAGCTAGCTCTGGCAAACTAATCGTCACCAAAATTCCATTCACTGGCGCTTTCGAGCGATAGCGTTTTAAAAGCTTTAAAAACTCCAGCCATTCCACTCGGTCTTCTGATTGCGTTGCATATCGGCCTGCAGTATCAAGCAATACGCCTTCAGTCGAGAAAAACCAATCGCAATTTCGAGTACCACCTACACCTTGCACGCCGGCTTTATCGCTAAATGGAAATGTCAGCCCAGATTGCAAAATCGCCGAGCTTTTCCCTGCTGCGGGGTGACCAATAATCATGTACCACGGCAATTCATAAAGCGCCGCATTACCGCGCGATTTCCCAAGCTGGGATGTTTTAAGCGTATCAATTGCACCTAGCATTCTTTGGCGCAATAAATTGACCTCGGCTCTTTTTTCCGTGCTCGCATCAATCACCGCATCATCGGCTTGCTTGAGCAGCATTTTTTCAATCAAACCGCCCGCGCGGTTTGCAATGATTTTGCCAACCAACAAGGAAAGAACCCATAGCATCATCACCGCAAAAATCCAGCCAAAGCGCACTTCTGCGCTTTGCAAGCCAAACCATGGCCCCAAAAACCAAATCAATGCAATCAAGATCAAAAACCCAATTGCTGATGCAACTTTGGCATTACGCAGCCAATATTTCATGCTCTAACTTCTCCAAGCGGTAAATAACAACTCATCATTTTTTCTGCAACAAAACAGCCAATGAACCCGTTTTTTCTATATGCCCATAGTCTCTAAACGACCAATTCCCACCCCATGTCACACCTGCAGCTTTTGCCTCTTCCCCCAACGCGGCATACACCTCACTGGCCCATGGGTCTTTCTCGGAAATAATCACTTTTCCATCTTTCATCGGTGCCAAATCCACTGCCAAACCATATTGATGTCGACTCTGCCCACCCTTGGCTTTCGTCACCATCGTTCCCATCTGCGCCAAATTATCTTGCCGCTCTGGACTGCGATAACCTTCTAACAAAGCTAATGAATATCCACGCTCTTTCATCTTCTTCATTATCTGTAAGACAACCTGAACAAAATCAGGATCGAGCTTACTCCAGTCACGATCAGCGAAAGCCAGACCAGGACGTTGCACCGTCGCATTGATAAACACTTCAGGCGGAAGAACGGGTGGTGGCTCTAATTTGGCCTCAGTAAACGTATCCAAAATGTGTGATTTCTGCGCGTATTCTTGCGGTAAAAATGGTGCGATAACGTGCAAACCGTTTAATTTTAAAGTGCCAATCACAATGATTGCGATGAGTAAAATGCTACTTACAGGCAATACGCAGCGCTGCTTCAATTGCGACATGATGCTGCTCCGCAACAAAAAATCTGTCTGCAGGGCTTTGTTCGTGTGATGAAGATCACTTTCCACCAGATTTTTTGTTGCATTTGCACAACTCAATTCAATCTGATCAGGCTCATTCATAATCATGACGCATTGTGGTCTAGCGATAAAAAATCGCCAGCCAACCCACGCCAAAGTGAGCAATAACGCCAGCAAAGCCAAGCAAGTCAGCAACAAAGAAAGCCCCTTTATTTCTTACGTCAAGCCATTCTACATGATGACTTTTATTAGATTTATTCATTTAAATCGCTTTCAAAATCGAAAGCAGCACTCCACCACAGCACGACTGATACGTGATATAAAAGCGCGACAACGACATCAATTTTGCCCAAAAACTAGATTTTCCTGCTGCGACTCCCTAATAAAATGCAAATTAATCCGCTAAAAACTCTGTATAAAATCGCCGTTGCTTTCACTACTCTGTCTGTTTTTACGGCTTGCTCCTCGACGGGGCCGGTCGAATTGAAAATGCAAGGTGAAGCAGCCCCCGTCGTTAATCGCGACGTCAATGGCAAATCGCTCTCCCTCGTACTTCATGTGTATCAACTCAAAAGCAAAGACGAATTTAATCGACTTACTTTTGATGTACTGGCCACTGGGAAATCTCCTGCTGAGCTACTGGGAAATTCATTGATTACACAATCAGAATTTGTCTTGCTGCCTGGCAAAGAAAGTACCCTGCCATTCACGCTGCAAGCTGATACGCAGTACGTCGGTGTCGTCGGATTTTTCCGGAAACCTGATGCACAGTTTTGGCGCTCGCTGATGACTGCAGAAGAAATGCGGAATGCAAAAAAAATCGCAATCAAAGCACAAGACTGCTACTTGCAAATCACCTCGCCAAAAACCGAATTAATCCCTGGACAAGCGGCACCATTCAAAGCCGATTGCGGCAGTGCACCTGCAAAATCAAGTAAAACAAAATAAGCCACTTACAAAGGGGTATATCCTGCAAATGCTTTATGCAAGATAGCCTGGAGCAGATACATCATGTTGAAAGCCAAACGAGTTTTGTGGGGAGAAGGAATGTTTCTTCGCCCGCAACACTTCCAGCAACAAGCTATTTTTCAAGAACATCAACAAGCTGAAATCAGAAATCTACTCAGCCGCCATGCATGGGGAGTACAGAAATTTCAGCTCGACCAAGCCGCTTTGCGCGGTGGTCATGTTCGATTAGATGCATTGGAATTGTTATTCAGAGATGGTGTGCTGTTTCAAGCGCCGCAAGCCGAACCCGTACCCTTGTCACGCGATTTGAATGAAATTCCACAACTCGGTGTGAGTTCAACGCTGTATGCCTGTTTGGCACAATTGCAGCCTTACGGCGGCAATAGCCTGTCTAGCGACCAAAGTGCTGCGCGCCCGACACGCTACAAAAATGCACACAATGGCGTGGCCGATTTATTCACTCAGGCACTTGAGGCGGATCTAACGACGATGGAGTTGGACGTCCGGCTTATGGTTGAAGAAGAAAACCGTGATGGCTACGATTCAATTCCGCTGGGGCAGCTCAAAAAAGATGCCACTGGGCAATGGGCGATCAGCACTGAATTCTTCCCGCCTGCGATCACCGTCAGCGCAATTCCTGAATTACAGCAAAGCCTACGCCGCCTACTGGATATTCTATTGGTGAAAAGCCAAGCCCTTGCTGGCGCGCATCGTGAACGTGCGAAAAATGTCATGGAATACGGCACGACCGATATCGCTTCATTTTGGCTATTGCACACAGTAAACCGCAACTTTGCGCGGCTGAATCATCTGGTGAAATGTGAGCCACTGCATCCTGAAGAACTCTATCGTTCGCTGGCTGAATTTTGTGGTGAGCTGCAGACTTTCTCGTCGGTGTATACCTTGGCTGATATTCCGCCGTATCGCCACGAAGCGCTGCATGAAACTTTGCCGATGCTCGATAGCCAAATTCGTGAATTACTCGATACCGTGATTTCAGCGCGTTATGCAGTGATTCCACTTTCGTCGCCACGCCCTTCATTTCATATTGGCCATCTTGAAAGCGACCGCTTTTTGGATAACGTCGACTTTTACCTGTCGATTCAAAGCGAGCAGCCCGCCGCCACGATTATCGAAACCGTGCCGCTTAAATTCAAAATCGGCGCGCCCGATGATGTGGATAAAATTCTCAACTCGGCGATGCGTGGCGTCAGCGTTTCGTATGCGGCGCAAACCCCATCGGCGATCCCAATTCGCGTTGGCAATCACTATTTTGCCTTTGAGCCACGCGGGGATATTTACCAACGCATGCTGCAATCACGCAGTATTTGCATCTATGTACCGCAATCACTGTCTGATTTGAAGCTTGAATTAATTGCTGTATTTACCAAATAAAAACTTGTTGAGAAACCATCATGAACCAAGCAGTCACTGAAGCGCACCCGCTTTCCATTACCAAGCCTTCAGCGCCTAGCCTGCGCGAATTAATGGAAGATGGCATTTACTTGTTATTTTTATTACGTGATGGCAATTCGCCGAGCAGCGCGCCAGAATTCAACCGCCGTGTCGATCATTTCTTCGCGCAATTTGATAAAAATGCCCGCAATTTTAATAAAGACAGCGCTGGTATTGGTGAAGCCAAGTACGCTTTTTGCGCTCTAATGGACGAGATTATTCTCTCTTCGGAATTTAGCCTGCGTGACGAATGGGAACGCATGCCATTGCAATTGCGGATTTTTGGTGAGCATCTAGCAGGTGAAGGTTTCTTTGATCGGCTCGAAATTCTGCGCCGTAATCCAGCCGACAATATCGAAGCACTTGAAGTGTTTCATACCTGCCTCTTGCTGGGATTCCAAGGTAAATATCTGCTCGAAGGCCAAGAAAAACTAGGCTACCTCACGGCACGAGTAGGGCAGGAAATCGTACAAGTACGCGGTGGCAAAGCTGAATTTGCGCCCAACTGGAAACTACCGCAACGCTTTCAAGCTTTTGTTCGCCATGAATTGCCGCTGTGGTTGTATTTCGCCTTGCTCGCCTTAGTCGGCGCAGGCATTTTCATCACTTACCGCGTGCTGCTTGCTCAAGATTTAAGTAAGATTTTGGCTTAATTGGCGATGAGTTTAGCCCGTCGCCAAACGCTGACTTTACCGTCGATTTTAGATCGTCTGCTCGATGATGAGCCAGATATTACCCAGTCGGCGGGTACGCTCCTGTTCGAACTACCGCAATTTCGCCGTGCTTTGGCGCGGGATTTAGAAGCACTGCTCAATACGCGAATTATGGATCAGCCTGAACTATTCGAGCCGCATCCATTAGCCAATGATTCGATGCTGCAATTTGGTATTCCTGACTTGTCGGGAGTGAGTCTGCTCAATCCCGATGATAGAGAAATGCTGCGTGAGCGCTTGCGCAAAGCCATTGAACGCCACGAACCACGCCTCTCCCGCGTGCGTATCAGCCTTGACGCGCCACGCGAACTCGAACGCCATTTACGCTTTCGCGTCGACGCCGTCCTCAAAGTTCATCCGCATCGCCCACCAGTGAGCTTTGATGCAACTTTGCAGTTGTCATCCAATGTTTATCGCGTACAAAGCGATAGATAATTTCACTGAATAATCGATAGAAAGAGCAGTCTTAGTCGATGACAACGGGCTGGCCGTTTTCATCCATAATCGCGCGCAGCGCTACGCCGTAGGCTTGGAAACCGAGCCTCGCATCGTGCTCGCGATAATCAAGGCTGTCGTGCTGATGGCCGTGGAAGCTTTTTTTGATGCTGAGCGATTGGCCGAGTCGGTCGAGCGCTGAAAAGCCCCAAGGATGGCAACTTGGCGCTTCATGCGTAACCAGAATATCGGCTTTTTCATGCGATAAGGCTTGATAATCAACGTAAAAAATACTGCTACGCTGTTTACGCGGCAAGCCGCCGCGCCATTGATTGGCTTTGCCGCAATGCTGTAAATAATGCTCAGGGCTAGAATAGACTGGATGCGCAGGCGGCATCCAGATATGACCGCGAAAAATCCCACCCAGACCCGCAATACGCACGCCAGCGATTTCCACCACGCGGCCATGTAGGTTACGGTTGGCCATGCCCGAATCCCACAAATTGCAATAATCGCGCGTGCCGTCGGTGTCGTGATTGCCGTGGATATACCAAACTTCGGTTAAATCGAGAATTTCAGCCAGAACGGCTTCTAATGGGAGTGGGGCTTGCAAATCGCCGAGCAGCACGATAGCGTCGGGCCGGTGTTGTTTCACCGCCGCAATCACATGCTCAAACTGACCGTGGACATCCCCACAGAAAAAAATCATCGATTTTTCGCCCGTTGTACTGCAATTTTATTGAAGTGCTCGCGCAAAAGTTTTCCAGCAAGGCGTAGCGCCCGCAGACAGTAGTTGATTACGGCAAGCAGCTACAACGATGCAGGAGAACTTTTGCTTTACTACTTAAGAAGTAAGAATGATTTTCACTTGCTATAGATTAAAGCATTCAGGGTACTTCGCGCTAGGCCAACGTCACCAGAACCCCAACCACTCAGCAAGCTGAGTTTGACGTTACCCGCATCTACGCGTACGCTAACGACCCCCTTACAGGCCAATCACGCACCAACATGACTTATTCTGCCTGTGGCATCGACTTTGGTACTTCCAACTCAACGGCGGGTATTGTACGCCCAGATGGGGCGATTTTATTAGCCCTTGAAGCGCAAAAACTCACTCTGCCTTCGGCGGTCTTTTTCAATTTAGAAGAAGAGCGCTGGGCTTATGGCCGTGCGGCACTCAGCGAATACCTTGAAGGCTACGAAGGCCGATTGATGCGTTCGATGAAAAGCCTGCTCGGTAGCAGCTTGATGGATGCAGGCACCGAAATCGGTGGGCGACACTTATCGTTCAAAAACCTGATTGGGCAACTGATTGGCGAAGTGAAAACCCGCGCCGAAGAATCCGCCGGCCAACAATTTGATGCCGTCGTACTCGGCCGCCCGGTGCGGTTTGTTGATGATAACGATGCAGCAGATGCCGAAGCCGAAGCGACCTTGGCCGAAATCGCCCACGGTTTAGGCTTTAAGGAAGTCAGTTTCCAATTTGAGCCGATTGCCGCCGCGCATGACTACGAGCAACGCGTGACCCGCGAAGAATTAGTGCTGGTCATCGATATTGGTGGTGGTACTTCCGATTTCTCTTTAGTACGTCTGTCCCCTGAAAGACGAGGTATGTCGGACCGATCCTCAGACTTGTTGGCCAGTGGCGGGGTACATATAGGGGGTACTGATTTTGATAAACGCCTCTCACTCGCCTGCGTGATGCCGGAACTCGGCATGGGCTCGCGACTATCCAATAATGCAGAATTGCCCAATAGCGTGTTCTTCCATCTGGCAACGTGGCACACGATCAACTTTGCCTACACGCGTAAAATGTGGCGCAGCTTTCAAGATGTATCGCGCGACGTGGTGGATAACGTTCGTTTCGAGCGCCTGCTCAATGTAATTCGCAGCCAAGCCGGCCATCATTTGGCGATGCGCGTCGAAGAAGCCAAAATTGCCTTGTCAGATCAAGATGCTTTCGCACTCGATTTAGTCGAAGCTGAAAAAGGCCTTGTCGCGAACATCGAACGTATCCAGTTCGAGCTAGCTATTGAGCAAGAAACCGCACGCATTTGCGCCGCCGCACAAGCCACGCTAACGCAAGCAGGCATCGCTGCCAGCCAAATTGATACGCTGTTTTTCACTGGCGGCTCATCGGCTGTACCGGCGCTACGCGCTGCGCTCGCCGCCCAATTCCCTGCCGCGCGCGCCGTCGAAGGCGATCATTTCGGCAGTGTTGGCTGCGGCTTGGCCGTCGTTGCGCAGCAGCGTTATGGGTAATTAACTCTGGCCATTGATTGACAATGGCTAGAACAAGATACCCATATAGATAACTTAAACGACATGGAATGATTCAGTTTTCACACCGAATCATTCCCACCGTTTAACAGATTGCATTGGTAAATTACAAAAACCAAGGTACACTCCGCCCTTGATCGCGCCCTACCAATCGGCGCGTTGCTTGCCCAAGTTCACTCAACTGATCGAACCGCGCAAGCCACCTATCCAACATACCCCCACCTGCCCTAGATTGGTGTCGCGCCTTGCGACAGGCCGCAGCAGGAACACTAAATGTCTGAAATTACTTTTGCTAGCCTCGGGCTGGCCGAACCACTTTTGCGTGCCGTTGCTGATACTGGCTACACGTCACCGACGCCGATTCAAGCCCAAGCCATTCCACTGGTGATCCAAGGTGGCGATTTGCTCGCCGCAGCCCAAACGGGCACCGGCAAAACTGCTGGCTTTACACTGCCGATTTTGCAGTTGCTACTTAACAAAGGCCCAGTGACCGCTAATGGTCGCCCCCGTGTTTTGATTCTCACCCCGACGCGTGAACTAGCCGCTCAGGTGGAAGAATCAGTTAAAACTTATTCCAAATACGTCAAAATCAGCTCGATGGTTGTCTTTGGCGGCGTGAATATTCGCCCGCAACAAACTCGTCTGCGCACGCCGCTGGATATTTTGGTCGCTACGCCAGGTCGTTTGCTCGATTTAGTGGGTCAACGCTCAGTTGATTTGTCTGGCGTTGAAATCTTGGTGCTCGACGAAGCCGATCGTATGCTCGATATGGGCTTCATCCACGACATCAAAAAACTGATGGCGATTTTCCCGAAAGAGCGCCAAACGCTGCTGTTCTCAGCGACGTTCTCGGATGAAATCAAAGAACTTGCCGACAAGCTGCTGAAAAATCCAGGCTTGGTTGAAGTTGCGCGCCGCAACACGACCAATGAATTGATTAGCCAACGCGTGCATTTGGTCGATCGTGACAAGAAATTGCCACTACTGACCAAACTAATTCAAGACGGCAATTGGCATCAAGTTTTGGTGTTTATGCGCACCAAACATGCGTGCAATAAAGTCGCTGAGAAATTGAATGCCTCTGGCATTACCGCGATGGCGATTCACGGCAATAAAAGCCAAAACGCCCGTACTGCGGCTTTGGCGCAATTTAAATCTGGCGAATTGCAAGTGCTCGTGGCGACCGATATCGCTGCGCGTGGTTTGGATATTGAAGAATTGCCGCACGTCGTTAACTTTGAATTGCCTAACGTTGCCGAAGATTACGTTCACCGCATTGGCCGTACTGGCCGCGCTGGTTGCACGGGTGAAGCGGTATCGCTGGTGTGCGTTGATGAGCTGAAATTGCTGGCTGAAATCGAGCGCATTACTAAGCAAGACATTCCAAAATTCTGCTTGGAAGGTTTTGAAGCCGATTTACGCATTAAACCAGAACCGATTCTACGTGGTGGCTTGGGCCGTGATCGCCCGCCGCGCGATCCAAACCGCAATCCACGCGCACCGCGTGGCCCAGCGGCTGCGGGTGGCGCACGTCTGAATGGCGCACGCAGCAAAGCTTTGGCTGAAACAGCTGCAGCGCAAACTGCGGCAAAAAGCGAAGTACGTGCTGAACGTCGTCCACGGGTTGAAGGCGAAGCTGAAGCGCGTCGTCCACGTCCAGAAAGTACTGGCGAGCAACGCCGCCCACGCTCGGATGGTGATAATCGTCGCCCACGCGCTGATCGTCCTGAAGGCGTAACGACAGAAGCACGCCGTCCACGCCCAGATTCGCAGGCTGCGGATACCCGTCGCCCACGTAACGATGGCGCGCCACGTAGCAGCAATCCACGCAATGCACCGCGTACTGATTCGGTCATGGCTGCGCCAGCCGCACCACGCCGCGAACGCATCAATTATGATGAACAGCAGCCAATGAGCAACGCCAACACCTTACCCGGAGAGCTCATGCGCAGTGGCCGTAGCGGCCAAGGCCAAACTCGCGGCTACCAAGGTGGCGGACGCAACGGCGGCCCAGGCACCGGTGCAACGCGCAATGCCAGCGATGGCATGGGCGCACCACGCGGTGATCGCCCACAACAAAATCGCAGTGGCCGTCCATCATCAGGCCGACCGACTGCCGCATTGCTCGGCGGCAGCGGTAGCAAACGTCGCGGCGAATAATCGCCCGATGTGAGTCTTACAGACGACAAAGCCCATGAATCTTCATGGGCTTTTTTATTGCCATCAAAATGTAGCGCATCATCAGCATAATCCGCGCTTCGCCACAAACCTAGTGGTGCAAGCCACGCCGATTTCATCTATATACAAGGTCTGCATGGACCGCTACGAGCCACACAATGAGCCCCGAACAAGCCAATAAAACGATGAATGATTTGCTGAAAATGATGATTCAGCACAAAGCCTCTGATTTATTCATTGCCGACGACTTCCCGCCCGCAATGAAAATCAACGGCAAGATGACGCCTGTCGGCTCACAAAAACTCAACGGAGCAGCCAGCAAAGCGCTCGCCTACAGCATCATGCGCCCCGACCAGCAGGCCGAATTTGAAAATGAATTTGAAGCCAATTTTGCGATCAGCCCCGAAGGCATAGGCCGCTTTCGCGTGAATGTGTTTATGCAGCAAGAAAAAGTCGGCATGGTGCTACGTACGATCACCAGCAAAATTCCTAATTTCGACGAAATGGGTCTGCCGAAAATCCTCAAAGACGTGATGATGAGTAAGCGCGGCTTAGTGTTGCTGGTCGGTGGCACCGGTTCGGGCAAATCGACAACAATGGCGGCGATGCTCGATTACCGCAACGAACACAGCCACGGCCACATCATCACGATTGAAGACCCGATTGAATACGTGCACAAAAACAAAAATTGCCTTGTCACACACCGCGAAATCGGCCGCGACACCAAGGGCTGGTTTGCCGCGCTAAAAAACACACTGCGCCAAGCGCCTGACGTGATTTTAATTGGCGAAATTCGCGACCGTGAAACGATGGAATACGCGATGAATTTTGCCGAAACCGGCCATCTTTGCATGGGTACGCTGCACGCCAATAGCTCAAACCAAGCGCTAGAACGCATCGTCAATTTCTTCCCCGAAGAGCGCCATCCGCAGCTGTATATGGATTTATCGATGAATATGCGCGGCATTATTTCGCAACGCCTCGTGCCCACGCCCGATGGCAAAGGTCGCAGCGCCGCAATTGAAATCTTGCTCAATACGCCGCTGATTGCCGATTTGATTTTCAAAGGCGACGTCGGCGGCATCAAAACCGTAATGGGCAAATCCAGAGAGCTCGGCATGCAGACCTTTGATATGGCGCTGTTTGATCTATACGAAGCCGGCAAAATCGGCATGGAAGAAGCACTCAAAAATGCTGATTCGCTGAATGAACTCCGGCTCAATATCAAACTCAACAGCCTGCACCACCGCAAAGAAGAACACAGCAGCGGACTGGATCATTTATCGCTAGAAGCGCATGCTGAGCCTGAGGTGGTGGAAGAGGCGGAAGAAAATAAATAATGGGTATTTGAATGCAGGCATTATTGAATAATGTCTGCATCTAAATACCCTAGCATTAACTTAAATATACCCCAAACAAAAAGCCCACAGCATAAATGCTTTGGGCTTTTTTAGTAGAGTAGGTACGAATAGCGTATTCGTACTCATGAAATTAATCAGATAGCAATTGCTTACGATGGCGCGGCTATAAAACAGTTGATTATTTATCGACTTACTCAGCATCAATCGCTACTGACGTATTGCCACGAAAGCGAAAAATACGCTTACTTACTCGCCGCCCCGAACCACCAACTCCAGCAGAGACACTTCCACTATCTACTTTGACACCAACATGCGCTTCAATTCCATAATCATAAAACTCCTCCATTTCAACTTCTTTAGCAGTTTCAATACGCTTCGCAATCGCTATTTCTTGCGCGACGCGAGCTTGAGCCTCAGCCATTCTCATTTGTAACTCTTGTCGCTCAGCTTCAATTTTGAGCACTGCGATTTCATCACTGCTTGTCGATTCAGCTTTCGATACATTTTTTGAAGTAGCTTCAACTATTTTATCAATCAAGAAACCAGCAGGATTTAGTGCGATTTTTGCAGCAAGTGCAATACTTTCTGTATCAATTGCCATTTTTTATTCTCCAGCGATTAGGATGGGTTGAACCGTATTTTGGCGATACCCATCCTACGCATTTGCATTTAAAGACGTGGGTTTGTTCAGATTACGTGTTGATGGTGGTTAAAGAATCGAGGCATTCCCTCCCCCTTGACGGGGGAGGGTTAGGGTGGGGGTGATACTACGGAGTGCATTTTATGGCTTAGCACCCCCATCCCAGCCTTCCCCCGTCAAGGGGGAAGGAGCTACGGCAGCTCAAACCCAGCGAATGCGATCTACTCGATATTGCCGTCTTATTAACGTATCAACACCAAATCTGAACATTGCCAAAGACGTCTAGGTATTACCTTCCACGCCTTTGTTCTTAATGCGTGTAAGCCGATACGTGCCAATAGCTAAAACCAGCAGCAACAAACCCCACACACTAAATCCCAACCAGCGCCAAAAACTCCATGTCGTGCTGTCAGCTTCGGCGATTTCGATATTGACGACATTCGGGAACCACGACATCACGTCAAAGCGCCAGCCGTAGGACGTAATCAGCGCGGTTTTTTTATCGAATTCCAGCGTTTTGGCTTTGGCTTGCAAATCGGCCGAATTGAATTTGAAGTAATACGGCCAGCCCCAGCCTGTATCGACATTTTTGTAGACGCGAATAATATCGGTCGAATGATTGGTATAAATGTAATACACATCAATCGTCGGGCCATCGCTTGGATTGGCTTTACTAATTGGGCCATCTTTATCGGTGAGTTTGACTTCAACGCCGGTAATCGTCGTGATTGATTTCTCGGGCAAGAAAAAATCCAGCGCCACCGTGCCGATGATGGCCAGTAGCGCCAATAAAATAAACAGCGGTTTTCTTAGCTTGTGCATTGCCATTCTCAATTTTCTGTAATGCGCTTATTTATACCAGACTCATACGACAGGTGTAAGCCCTAGCGCGGGTTGCGGATCATCTTGGCACGAGCGCCAACGATTCGCCGTGCGTCGACAGCGAGTAAATAACCCTAAGCTTTATACTGGTATAATGGGTCGGCTAAACCCTAACGGAATCTGCTATGTCAAACGCCTGCCCACAATGCACTTTGGAAAACACCTATCCAGATGGCGACAATAACGTCTGCGCGGACTGTGGTTTTGAATGGCCGCTGGTGGCGGTGGCCGAAGAAAGCGATGTACGCATCGTCAAAGATTCAAACGGCAATGTGCTGCAAGATGGCGATTCAGTGGTGGTGATTAAAGATTTGAAAGTGAAAGGCACGTCGAGCACTTTGAAAGTCGGCACCAAAATCAAAGGCATCCGCATTGTGGATGGCGACCATGAAGTCGATTGCAAAACTGATCTAGGTCAGATGATGCTCAAAGCTTGTTTTTTGAAAAAAGCTTAATTGGCGCACTAAAACGGCTGCGAGGCGCAATTGCGGCGTTAGAAAGAAATCTCAAAATCCTCATTGACTACAGTCAACTACGGTTTTTCGCTTCTTCCTGCCTTGCCCTTGCACCTCTCGCTACATTTTATTTCCGCCAATTCATCGACGAAAAATTTATACCCAATAAAAATGCCCGCGACCTGATGAAGGTCGCGGGCATTTTGTATTTCAAGCGGCTAAATTATTTCTTCGATACCGCATGGCCACCAAAGGCATTGCGCATCATCGACAGCAATTTCATCGAATAGTCAGCGTTACCGCGTGAAGCAAAACGCGCGTAGAGCGCTGATGCCATTACTGGCGCAGGAACGCCTAGCTCAACTGATTCGAGCACTGACCAACGGCCTTCGCCTGAATCTGGCACGAATGCATTCAAATTATCGAGTTCGGTGTCTTGTTCCAGCGTGTCGGCAACCAAATCCAACAACCATGAACGCACGACTGAGCTATGGCACCAAGTTTCAGAAATCGCCGCCACATCCAGATTGAATTCTTCTTTGGCTTTCAGCATTGCGAAGCCTTCGGCAAACGCTTGCATCATGCCGTATTCGATACCGTTGTGCAGCATCTTGGTGTAGTGACCAGAACCTGCTGGGCCAGTGTGCGTCCAACCGCGATCTGCGCCCGGTGCCAAGATTTTCATAAATGGCTCAGCCATCGCCGCGGCATCTTTGTCGCCACCGAACATCAAGCAGTAACCGTTTTGCAGGCCCCAAACGCCGCCAGAAACGCCTGCATCCACAAATTTGATATTGAGGGCTGAGAGTTCTGCGCCGTGACGTTGGCTGTCTTTATACATCGCGTTCGCGCCGTCGATGATCAAATCGCCCGGAGCCAATAGCGTTTTCATTTCCGCAAACGCGCGCTCGCTAATGTCGCCCGATGGCAGCATCAACCACACCACGCGTGGCGTTGGTAGCGCAGCGATCAACTCAGGCACGCTGGCAAACGCAGTAAAATTGGCTTCTTCACTGGCCAATTGGCTGCGCGTTTCTGCGCTCACATCAAAGCCAAATACTTTTGCACCGCCCCGAGAGAGACGACGCGCCATATTGCCGCCCATTTTGCCCAAACCGATCATTGCGATATTCATACTGTTTCCTTGTAGGTTTTGCCTCGCCGAATACGATATTCTAAGCGAAAAACAAGTGCTTTTATCGGTATTACGCCTACCACCGAAGCACTATGCAGGCTTTTTTTTGATTTGTATTAAAGTTTTGGGCTGGCTGAAGGCCTAAGCTAGCCCAGATTATTCATTTGGTCGCGCTATTATGCCCTCTTTAGCCCCACACACACCGCAATTAATTTGCCCCGCTGGCAGTTTACCTGCCTTAAAAGCTGCGATTAACGCGGGCGCCGACGCGGTTTACCTTGGTTTTAAGAATGCGACCAATGCACGCAACTTTGCCGGCCTTAACTTCACTGATGTTCAGCTTAAAACAGGGATTGAATATGCACAATCCCAAGCTCGGGAAGTTCTCATTGCCATTAATACCTATCCGCAAGCGGGTCGCACCGCAGAATGGCAACGCTCCATCGATGCTGCCGCTGATTTAGGCGCGAATGCGGTGATTCTGGCCGATTTGGGCTTGCTCGAATACGCGACGCGTCGTCATCCGCAATTGCGCCGCCATTTATCGGTGCAAGGCTCAGCCACCAATTTTGAAGCCGTCAATCTCGCGTACGAGCATTTTGGCGTGAGCCGCGCCGTGTTGCCGCGCGTATTAACCCTGCCGCAAATCGAATACGTGATTAAAAATACGCAAGTTGAAATCGAAGTATTTGGCTTTGGTAGCCTGTGTGTGATGGCCGAAGGCCGCTGTATTTTATCGAGCTACGCCACTGGCGAATCGCCCAATACCCACGGGGTGTGTTCACCTGCCAGCCATGTTCAATGGATCCCCAAGGGCGATACCCTTGATACGCGCCTCAATGGCATTTTGATCGATCACTTTGAAAAAGGTGAGCCTGCAGGGTATCCGACGCTATGCAAGGGTCGCTTTGACGTAGACGGCGATACCTACTATGCAATGGAAGAGCCAACCAGTCTCAATGCACTCTCGGTCTTGCCCGAGCTGATTCGTATCGGCGTGAAAGCCATCAAGGTTGAAGGGCGTCAGCGTAGTCCGGCGTATGTCGGCGAAGTCACCGCGACCTTGCGCGCCGCGCTTGATGCGGCGAGCGATCCGCGTTATTCGGTCAAACCCACATGGCAACAGGCGCTGGGCAAAGTCTCGGAAGGCCACCAACAAACACTGGGCGCGTATAGCCGCCCGTGGCGATAAGGCAATTGTTGACCCAACTCTTCGTCATACCGGCGTAGGCCGGTATCCAGCCGCTCAGCTTAATCAAGCTATAAAGCTTGAATCGACACGCTGGATAAAAAAAATGAGCATAAAACAACCTTGTGTTTATTTATTGTGTAACCAACGTAACGGCACTTTGTACGTCGGCGTGACATCCAATCTGGTGCAACGCATTTGGCAACATAAGGAAGGTCTGGCCGAAGGATTTAGCAAAAAATACAGCCTAAAAACGCTGATCTGGTATGAGCAGCATGCAACGATGGAAAGCGCCATCGCACGCGAAAAAGCAATTAAAGAATGGAAGAGAGCGTGGAAGTTGACGCTAATTGAAAAAATGAATCCTGATTGGCGGGATTTGTATCCGGATATTGTGTAGCTAGATACCGGCCTGCGCCGGTATGACGAAATAAGGAATAGCAATGAAACTCACCCTTGGCCCTTTGCTCTATTACTGGTCACGCCAAACGACGCTGGATTTTTATGCGGCGGCGGCCAATTGGGACGTCGATACGATTTATTTGGGCGAAGTCGTCTGTGCACGGCGGCATGAATTGCGCACGGCGGATTGGTTGGCGCTGGGTAGCGAGCTGACGCAAGCTGGGAAAAAAGTCGTGTACAGCTCGCAAGCTTTGCTGGAATCGGGCTCTGATTTATCGTCTTTACGTCGTTTTGCAACGGAGGGCGGGATTTTGGAAGCCAATGACTTAGGCGCAGTCAAAATCGCCCGTGATTTGCAGATTCCCTATATTGCCGGCACGCATTTGAATATTTACAACGGCGCAACCTTGGCTTGGCATCAAAACGCCGGCGCGATTCGCTGGTTGCCGCCACTCGAAGCCAGTCGCGATACGATTGCTGCGACTTTGGCCGAACTGGCCGCTGCAACTCCAACGCCAATTGAAACCGAAATTTTCGCGCATGGCCGTTTGCCGCTGGCATTTTCAGCGCGCTGTTTTACCGCACGGCATTACGATTTAAGCAAAGACGCTTGTGAGTTTAAGTGCCTAGATCATGCCGACGGGCAGTTGCTCAGCACGCGTGAAGGCCAGCCATTTTTGCGCCTCAACGGCATTCAAACGCAATCGGCAGCGTGCCATGCTTTGATTCATGATCTGATTGAAGTGCGCGCGGTAGGTGCAAGCCATTTGCGTATCAGCCCACAAGCACAATACACCGCTGAAATTATCGCCGCCTACCAGCAGCAGATCACCCATCCCGCCAGCACCAGCGCCGCCGATTGGGCGCGCTTCAATCCCGAAGGCTTGGTGAATGGCTATTGGCATGGCCAAGCGGGAATTCGTTTGGAGCAAACGGTATGAAACTCCCTACTGCCCTCGTTCAATTACTCAAACGCCTGCCCGAAACACCGCCGACTTTGGGCATCGTCGGCGTGCTCAACTTAGTGCGTCAGCAATTATGGCCAGAAGAGGATTTTGCGTGGTGGGAAGGTCGCCACGTTCGCATGGCGGTCACTGACTGGGATTGGGGAATTACACTGAGCTATCAAAATGGCCGCTTTGTGTGCGGCGATACGCCAGCGGACGTGACGCTCAGCGCGAGCCTGGCCGATTACTGGCAAATCGCCCGCCGACAAGAAGACCCCGATACGCTGTTTTTCCAGCGCCGCTTGAGCATGACCGGCGATACCGAATTGGGATTGACACTGAAAAACTTGATGGATGCGACCGACTTTGCGCCGCTACTACGCTTCTTTCCCAAACCACTGCGCGAAGCTTGGGAAAAATAACAGGTATCAGCTTGTAGGCTTTATTAAATAATGGATAAAAGCCAATACTCCATCACAATTTAAATCGAGCCACGGTTTTTGCAAGATCTTTAGCTTGGCCGTTAAGAGTTTTAGCTTGCTCACCCGCAGCGCCAAAAGTGGCGGCATTGGCGCGCACGCTGTTATCAATATCGGCAATACGCCGCCCAACCAGCGCGCTTTGTTCGCTCTGGCTGGCAACAGCCAACATAATATGATCGACCGCCAGCACCACCTCATGGCTGCCAGCGACAATTCGCTGCATCGTCGCTTCTGCGCCATGCGTTTGCTGCAAACCGGTATCGGCTAGCTCGACATTACGCGCCATTCCTGCGACAACGGCCGCCGTTTTCGCCCGAATGCCTTCAATGGCCTCCACAATATCGCGGGTGGATTGTGCGGTGCGCTCGGCGAGTTTGCGAACTTCGTCGGCCACCACCGCAAAACCACGGCCTTGCTCGCCCGCGCGCGCCGCTTCAATCGCGGCATTCAGTGCCAATAGATTCGTTTGGTCGGCGATTTCACGAATGCTGGTCACCATGCTGGCAATATTAGCGGTTTCTTCGCCCAGCACGCTCACTTCGGCGGCGGCAGAGTTAATACTGCTGGCCAAAGTTTGAATGCCATTGGCGACCACTTGCACACTGCTTATCCCTTCGCGCGCTTGCTCGCCAGCACCTCGCGCGAGGGTAATCGCGCTGCCTGTACTGCTTTCCATTTGCTGCAATCCAGCATTGATGTGCTCAACGCTCTCATGAATCGCCGCAACCGCATGATTGACGCTTTCTAAATTACGCAGTAATTCCTGTACGCGCTGGCTTTGCCCATCGGATGATTGCCCGAGTTGATCTGAGACTTGCCGGATCGCACTGACCACTGTTTTCAATTCGGTTTGCATCCCTGCAACGCCATCCAGTAATGAATCAGTATGCTCAACTCGAATATTTTGACTTAAATCACCATGACCAATTTGCCGAACGAGCGCAGCAACAACGCGCGGCTCGGCGCCCAGTGGGCGATACACCGAACGAGAAATCCAGAGCAAGGCCGCAATAAAGGTAATCACCACCACGACAAACATCATCCACATTCGCGTGCTGGCTTGCGCCATCGCTTGCTCTTGCCCCACTTGCGCCTCATCAAATGCCGCTTGTACTTTTGCTTCGCTTTGCTCGATCAATTTGAGCAACGCTGAGGACGATGTATCAATTTGATCGTCAATCGCCGAAAACGCCGCAGCATCGGCTTTAGCTTCCACCAATTTAGTCAAATCCACTTCAACCGAGGCCATTAGTTTTTTTGCTGCCTGACTGATTTGCTCACGCTCAGTGCCAGCATCTAAGTTCGCCAGCGCCGCTTCAATCCCTTTGTTAAGGCGCTGTAAATCCGCCATACGCTCGGGCTGAATTTTGCCCTCGTCTTTATCGACGATACTGTCCATCGCATTCAGCGTGAGCTCAAGCACTTGGCCGTGCAATTGCGCCAAAATATTATCTTGATGTGCCAAGGCCTTGGCTTGATTGATCCGCACCACCACATCGCGCTGACTGAGTGATGTATTAAGTAGCTGAGCGCCACTGCCCAGCAGCACTAAAGCAGCCAAGATCATTAAACACTGCTTAATACTTAAATTCATCGCAATCACCCCGCCTTTATGAGCTTTAGTTGTAGTGAAGGGCAGCGCTATAAGCAAAGAAAAACGGCCCACCTTTCACAGTGAGCCGTTGCAAACCAGCATTAAACCGCCAGAAAATCATTACATATTGTAAGCTTTCTCGCCATGGCAAGCCACATCCAAGCCTTCGCGTTCTTCGTCTTCTTTCACACGCAAACCAATTGTCATATCCACGAGTTTATAAGCAATGATCGCTACAGCACCCGACCAAGCAATCGTTACTAACACGCCGATGGTTTGGATTTTAACTTGCGTTGCAATGCTGTAACCGCTGGCTACACCGTTCGCAACATAATCCCACACGCCAGTGCCACCCAAATCAGGGCTAGCAAAGACGCCGGTCAAGATCGCACCCAAAATACCGCACACCCCATGCACACCAAATACATCCAGTGAATCATCAGCACCGAGCAAGCGTTTCAGACCATGCACGCCCCACAGGCCAGCAGCACCTGCCAACACGCCCATCACCAAACCACCGCCAACACCAACAAAACCAGCCGCCGGCGTAATCACGACCAAACCGGCTACCGCGCCAGAAGCTGCGCCGAGCAATGAAGGTTTGCCTTTCCACATCCATTCAATCAACAACCAAGTCATTGCAGCTGCTGCTGGAGCCACCCAAGTATTGATAAAGGCTAGAGCCGCAGTGCCGTTGGCTTCAAGTGCAGAGCCAGCATTAAAACCAAACCAACCAAACCACAAGAGTGAAGCACCAATCATCGTCATTGTTAAGCTATGTGGCGTCATTGGATCACGACCGTAACCGACACGTTTACCAACAAAGTACGAACCCACCAAGCCAGCCACCGCTGCATTGATATGCACTACCGTACCGCCAGCAAAATCAAGCGCACCGTCTTGGAACAAGAAACCCGCCGTTTTAGTCGCTAAAGTCGCTGCATCGGCGCTGGTGTAAGCATCAGGACCAGCCCAGTACCAAACCATGTGGGCGATAGGCAAGTAAGAGAACGTAAACCAGATCACGCAGAACACCAGTACCGCAGAAAATTTAATCCGCTCGGCAAATGAACCGACGATCAAACCGCAAGTAATCGCGGCAAATGCGCCTTGGAATGCGATGTAAATCAATTCTGAAATGCCAATGCCCTTATTAAATGTCGCTGCAATTGAATCCGGTGTTACGCCTTTGAGGAAGACTTTAGAGAACGAGCCAAAGAAGGCATTGCCTTCAGTAAACGCGACGCTGTAGCCATACACCACCCACAAAATACTAATCAGGCAGAATACGGTGAATACTTGCATCAGCACTGACAGCATGTTTTTGCTGCGCACCAAGCCGCCGTAAAACAGCGCCAAGCCTGGGATCGACATCAAAATCACCAAAGCCGTCGCAACGAACAGCCAAGTATTGTCGCCTTTATTGATTGTCATTGCCGCTACTGCGGGAGCAGCAGCAACCACCGATGCAACGGCATCGGCTGCCATCGCAGGGGCTGCGGCGAGTGCAGAACCCAATAGTGCGAGCGAGCTGAGTATTTTTTTCATGTTGTTCTCTCCTGTGGGACTTAGATTGCGGCTTCGCCGGTTTCGCTGGTACGAATCCGCACCACATGCGCCAAATCGAAGACAAAAATCTTGCCATCGCCAATTTTGCCAGTGTGTGCAGCCTTCTCAATCGCTTCAATCGCTTGCTCTAGCAAGTCATCAGCAATCGCGATTTCTACTTTGACCTTCGGTAGAAAATCGACCACATATTCAGCACCACGATACAACTCGGTGTGACCTTTTTGACGACCGAAACCTTTTACTTCGGTCACGGTCAAACCTTGAACACCAATCTCAGACAAAGCTTCACGAACTTCATCAAGCTTGAATGGTTTAATAATTGCAGTTACGAATTTCATGGTGCAACTCCTTAGCGGGATGTACTGAAACGATGGATTTACCTTTAGCATGAAGCGTGCCAGAGGCTTAAATACATAAAAATCAAGCATTTAAGCTACGAGCAAATCATTACAGCACTGTTGCAGCGCAATATTTAATCAATAAACACACACCAAGCACTACTTTGGTGCGCCCGAATTAAGCAGTATTTAATATGAATCTGCTAAACTAGATTCAACCATTTCAACCAAGGAGCAGGCCATGTTAAAAGATAAATTTTTTGATGATATCGCCAATAAAATTTCAGAAGCCATCGCCGCCAGCCCTGCTAAAGACGTCGAAAAAAACGTTCGCGCAATGATGGGCTCAGCATTTACCAAACTTGATTTAGTTACGCGGGAAGAATTTGAAATCCAGCAAGAAGTGCTGGCACGCACGCGCGAAACACTGACGCAAATGGAAGCACGCGTTGCTGAGCTGGAAATGCGCCTGCAAACCAATAATCCGCAAGACGGGATTTAAGGTCATTCCACCCTGAATTCAAAACTGAATTGTCGGCATCGCACTTGCCGTGCCTTAGCGCTGTCTACGGCTCGCCTTCGTGTCACTTTTGATTCAGAGCCGGAATCAGCAAGCGGTGGATGCAACACCCCAATCAGAAACCGAGCTATGCGCTCGGTTTTTTTGTACCATACAGAAAAACACCTACAAAAGAGATTGCCGTGTCTGCCGCTGAAACCCAACTGAACCCTGCCAACAGCGCCTCATCTTTTTATTTGAGCTTCGCCAGTATTCTCGACCTTGACCAACTCGCGCCGCTGTTTAATGCGTATCGCCAATTTTATGGTTGTGCTGACAATGTTCCCGAAGCACGCGCATTTTTAGCTGAGCGTCTGGCAACGGGCGATTCAAAAATTTATCTCGCGCGCAATGCCGCTGGCGAAACACTGGCTTTTGCGCAAGTGTTTGCGAGCTTTTCATCGATCTCGCTGTGCCGCAGTTGGGTATTGAACGATCTCTATGTACAACCGGGCTATCGCGGCCAGCACATCGGTGAAGCACTACTCGCGCAAGTCGAAAAAGAAGCTCGCGCCGCAGGGATTGGCATGTTGACGATGGAAACCGGCCCCGAAAACGTTCGCGCACATCGCATTTACCAAAAAATGGGCTACGTTCGCGAAATGGGTTATTTGCATTTCGTTCGCAAACTAGGCTAAGCCGCCTAAAGCAAACCACAGCGCATCGTTTCAGGTGCGCTTTTTATTGCCTACGATAAACGCAGCAGACTTGCAGCGGTTTAAACATTTTCTACAAGGAGCATCCACCATGTCGCCATTTAATCCCGAGCTTGATCTGAGTTTCGAGCGTATTGTTGATCTCAGCCCCGAGCAAATCTGGGCGGCTTGGACGACGCCAGAGCACATCAAACATTGGTTCACGCCTGCGCCGTGGCAAACCGTTGATTGCACGATTGATTTGCGCGCTGGCGGCCTTTTTCATACAGTGATGCGCTCGCCCGAAGGCGAGGAATTTCCTAATATGGGCTGCTTTTTGGAACTGATTCCGAATCAAAAATTGGTGTGGACTAATGCATTAGAGCCGGGTTTTCGCCCAATCCAAGCAGCCTCAAGCACGCAATGTGAATCATTTTTATTCACCGCCAGCATCACGCTCACACCGCACGCCAACGGCACGCATTATCTAGCGCAAGTTATTCACCAAAATGCAGCGGGTAAAAAAATGCATGAAGAAATGGGTTTTGAAGCTGGCTGGGGCATCGCGCTGGATCAATTGATTGCGTATATGAAAAACTTGTAAGCCGAGATGTTACGGGAAATCGAGGAAAACTAGAGTAGTTCTATAGGTATAGCTCTGTAGGCATTCATGAATATAAGCTACAGAGCAATACATCAATATATGAGGGGGCGAAGCGGGACTATAAGCCGGGTCCTGTCCAGATGTTGCCATCCGTGACCATCATTCCTCTAGGCGCACCATTACTGATGCGCTCAAGCAACCTACCCGTAGACTCAGCGAGCAGCTTCAACGCCTACTGCTTGGTCTTGCTCCGAATGGGGTTTACCCTGCCAGACACTGTCACCAGTGCTGCGGTGCGCTCTTACCGACCCCTTGCGGGGCTCCTCTGACGAGGACACCTTTTCACCCTTACCGCTTCACCAGTCCCCGTGGTTTCATCCCACAGTTCAACCCGATAAAGTGGCGGTTCAGCTCTCTGTTGCACTTTCCGTCGGCTCACGCCGCCTGGCCGTTAGCCAGCATTCTGCTCTATGGAGCCCGGACTTTCCTCCCCCGCCAGCATTACACTGGCAGCAGCGATGGTCTGTCCCGCTTCGCGGTGGCGATTATCACCGCAATGCATGGCCGGGGCAAGTAAAGATGGTGAATGGCGAGAAGTATGGTTTAAAATTTAAACCGAGCAGAGCAGCGAAAGAAGCCAACAAAAATGGGGAAATGCCGAGTGCATTTCCCCATTGCCTTATTCCCATATTGAATCTTAGTGCTTACGACGACGAGCGGCCAATAAACCCAGCAAGCCTATTCCCATCAAGGCATATGTTTCTGGCTCAGGGACTGGTGCAACCGCGACTGACACATTGTCCAAAGTCGCCCCCCAATAGGTGTTGTCATCATTTGTTGGGCTAATAAATGACAATGTCGTGCTATTGCCTTGTGCAACAAAGCTAAATGAATGAGAAGCCCAACCCATATTATTAAAATTACGGCCTGCCGTATCAAATTGATAAGCGTTGTTAAAATTTCCCGCGCTCACATTCACTGTTTTAAGCGATTGGCGAGCAGGGTTACCCGCCAAATCAAAAGACACGGCATAAGAGCGGCCAGCTACAGTATCAAATGTTTGTTTCATGCCACCATAGCCACTACCGTTCAAATCAATTGACCGCGTGCCTTCCGAGTTTTGCCAAAGCTGATTAATCCAATCCACACTTCCCACCACCGTCCAGCCCGTAATCGCTGAATTCCCTGCATAGATCGTGTCAAAACTCGTTGCAGCACTAAAATCGCCCGATTCAAAACCACCATTTTGAAATACCGCCGCTTGTGCAGTACTTACCAGACCCGCTGCCAACAAAAGACTCATGATATGTTTCATTTCCCATCCTCTCTATGATGTAATTAATTGTTTTTAAATATTATTTATTTAAAAAGTCAGCACGCATCGCCACAAGCTGACTCTAAAGTTCAGCAATATAGGGGGTTGGTAGTAAAAAATCCATGAATTAGCCTACTTGTTGTCAATATGCCAAAACAATTAAACGGTTTCGTCTTCTGAGTATTTAATTGGCAAGCCCGTCGCCACCGACAAAGCCTGTGCAATTTCCTTCGCTTTTTCGATATTAGCGACCGTCGCCGAGAAATTGGCAAATGCAAAGCGCTCAGCATTTTCTCCAAGCCCTGCCACCATCACCCACACCGTATCTTTGCGAAACAGATTGGGGTCTTGCTCGAAGTGGATTTCGCTAAAGGCAGTCAGTGGCGTAGATTTTTTCCAGATTGGCAATACGCCCAGCAAACAAAAACGGCGCTCAAACTGACCATTCTCAAAACGCTGCTCACTCGGCAAAGCCCAAAACAGCACGATACCGGCCAAAATCGAATAGTAAAACAAGCCAAAAAAGTGGTTTTCAAACTGATCCGACTCAATCAGCGGCAAGCCCCACCAAGCTGCGGCTAGCAGAACGAAACCAGCAATCCACCAACCTGGACTGGTGCAACTGCGATGAATAATAGTGCTCATGGGGTTTCCTGTTGGTGTCGGCATTCGCAGCCACGTCCGCCGCTAAATTGCGGCAAATCGTCGGTAATGTTGTGCCAGTTGGCACGGTTGTCGACCCAGACATGCGCGTCGGGGTGCTCACTAATCGGCGTGTCGAGTGCCGCTAGTGCAAATTCAAAATGCTCCGCACCAGCAGCGCGAAACGTCAAACTACTACCGCATTGGCGGCAAAATTGGCGCTGCGAGCCATTGTTGCCGATATAGCTGGCGAGAAAATCTTCACCAGCCAACCAGCGAAAGTCCTTGGCCGATGCAAAAGTTGAAAACGCCGCGCCGTGAAACTTGCGGCACATCGTGCAATGGCAATGCGCCATTTCGCGATCTAGCTCGCTTACTGCAAACTGGATTTCGCCGCAGAGGCAGGAGCCGGTGTAATGAGTTTGTTGCATCAATGCCTCCTGCCTTTTTCGATTAATCCGCCAGTTTCCATTGAATCAATTCGCCCGCGCGCAATGGGACAACAACGCTATCAGCGAATTGGTATTCACTCGGCACGACCCAGCTTTCTTTAAGCAAAGTGACTTTCTCGGTACTCACTGGCAGGCCGTAAAACGCGGGGCCATTCAAGCTGGCAAAGGCTTCGAGTTGGTCGAGCTTGCCCGCCAAATCAAAAGCCTCGGCATACAGCGGCAACGCAGCGTGGGCGGTATACATACCAGCGCAACCGCAGCTGGTTTCTTTCGCGCCTTTGGCGTGTGGTGCGCTGTCGGTGCCAAGGAAGAATTTGCTCGAACCTGACGTCACCGCCTCGACCAAGGCTTTGCGATGCAACTCACGTTTCAGCACGGGCAAGCAATACAGGTGCGGGCGAATTCCGCCGACCAGCATTGCGTTGCGATTCATCAGCAAGTGATGCGCGGTGACGGTCGCGGCGACATTGGCTGAGCTGCTAGCGACAAAATCAGCTGCGTCTTTAGTCGTAATGTGCTCAAAAACGACTTTCAGATTCGGGAACTTGGCCAATAGCGGCTGCATCACGCGGTCGATAAACACCGCTTCGCGGTCGAAAATATCGATTTCCGCATCAACGACTTCGCCATGCACCAAGAACGGCAGGCCGACTTCGGCCATTTTCTCAATCGCTGGCAACACATTATTAATATTGGTACAGCCCGCATCCGAATTGGTCGTCGCGCCCGCTGGATACAATTTCACACCATGCACGAAACCACAGTTTTTGGCGGCAACGATATCGGCTGGGGTGGTATTGTCAGTCAAGTAAAGCGTCATTAAGGGCTGGAACGACATACCTACTGGCAACGCCGCCAGAATCCGCTCGCGGTATTCACCGGCCAACACGGCATTCGTCACTGGCGGTTTTAAATTCGGCATCACAATCGCGCGGCCAAATTCACGCGCTGTATGTGGCAGCACGCTCGCCAAACCCGCGCCATCGCGTAGGTGCAAATGCCAATCATCAGGGCGGGCAATGGTAATGGTTTGAGTCATGGTTTGAGTCCTTTTCAATGGGTATTACCAGCTAGCCTTTTTCTATAAATGGCTAGATTCATATACATCAAGATTAATGGCGATATTCAGATTACGTGCCGATTCTCTATTTAACATGGTCGCGCTAATGCCGCGCGGCACTGACTTTTCTTGAACGGCCAAGAAAAGTAAGCAAAAGAAGGCCGCCCTAGTATCTGCGTCCGACTTCGTCGGATTCCCTCGCTGCGGACAATCGAGGCGGTTGCGCTCAAAACTCGTTCGGCCTCAAAGGCAAAAGCATCGGCCTCGCTCAAACATTGATCGCAAAAACCCCGTCCCGCTTGTTCCTCACTCGGCGTGATACAAGGGACTTTAAGCCCCAACTCAACCATCGCGGCACAGCATCAACACCGAATCCAAGCACTGCCATATTTAATTAATCTGGTCGTTTTTTAATCAGAAATAAAAACTTCGCGTCTTCATTCCATTGTTCAATCAGCTCGTGCCCCGTTTGGCGGCAGAATGCGGCGAAATCGGTCGGCGTTGCAGGATCGGTGCACGTTACTTGCAACACGTCGCCACCCGCCATTGTCGCCAAGGCTTTTTTGGTGCGCAAAATCGGTAAGGGACAGTTGAGTCCCGACAAATCAGCAACTTGCTGTGGGGCGATGCGAGCAGTCATGGCGCAATCCAAACGGGCAAAAAAGCCATTGTACCAAGCTCGTCAAGTGCTGTTGTGATGAATCGAATGCCTATAGGTCTGCTGACGAACGGCCAAAACCACGAGTCAGGCTTAAGTTTCCCTTAAGTCGCGCATGTTCCAATGCATTCGTTGTCTCAACAAACCACTTGGAGCAAGACCATGAAACTCATTACTTTATTTGCAGTAGCTACGATTGCTGCTTCTTCACTGAGCTTTGCCAGCGCGGACTGCCCGAAAAACCCAAAAGCGGAATGGCTCAAACCGGCTGATGCGCAAGCCAAAATCGAAGCGATGGGTTACAAAATCAAAAAATTCAAAACCTCTGGCGAATGCTACGAAATCTACGGCCACAATAAAGAAGGCAAAAAAGCCGAAGTTTATTTCGATACCAAAACACTCGCCATCGTTAAATCTGAGATTGATTAATTAAATCAGCAAAGGTTTTCTTGCATCGTTACCTCGCCTTGCTATCAAACTTTTGCATGGATACTCAATTGATGTATTGCTCTGTAGCCATTATTTAAAAATGGCTACAGAGCAATACCCAATAAAGCGAACTGATTATGAATAAAATCAAAGTGTGGGATCCCGTTGTACGCTTGCTGCATTGGGGCTTGGCGATTGCGGTATTGGGCAATTTTATTAACGAAGGTGGTGATTTGATTCATCGCTGGGAAGGCTACGCCGCGCTAGGGATTGTGTGCAGCCGCATCCTCTGGGGCTTTATTGGCAGCAAGCATGCGCGGTTTAGCAATTGGTTTCCAACCCCGAGCCGAGTTTTCAGCTATGTACGCGCTCAATTGCGCGGCGAACATCCACGCTATCTCGGCCACAATCCAGCGGGCGCGGTGATGATGCTGTTTTTATTGCTGATGGTCATTGCGCTGGGAACGACGGGCTATATGATGGGAACCGATGCTTATTTTGGCGAAGAGTGGCTGGAAGAACTGCATGAAATCCTCGCGTATACTTTACTTGCCGGCATTGGCTTGCATATTGCAGCGGCGATTTTTGAAAGCTGGCGGCATAAAGAAAACCTGCCTGCCGCTATGATTCATGGGTATAAGCGCCCAGAACTTGCTAGCAAATCTATAGAAGCAAATACCTAATCCATATCGGAAAATACTGAATGCGTATTTTACTGGTTGAAGACGATCAATTGCTTGGCGAAGGCATCCAAGATGGCTTGATTGATGCTGGCTTTGTCGTCGATTGGTTACAAGATGGCGAAGCCGGTCGCAGCGCGCTGCAAACTGAGCAGAGTTTTGATTTAGTCGTACTCGATATTGCGATGCCACGTTTGAGTGGACTCGATTTATTGGCGTGGATTCGGCGGCATTTGGGCGATTTACCCGTGTTGCTGCTCACTGCACGCGATTCAATTGAAGATCGCATCAAAGGCCTTGATGCGGGGGCTGATGATTATTTAATCAAACCCTTTGCGCTGGGTGAGCTGGTGGCGCGAATTCATGCATTGCTGCGCCGCGCGCAAGGGCGCAGTGAAAATAACTTAATCTGGCAACACATTCGGCTTAATCCCATCCATAAAACCGCCAGCAAAAACGGCGAGGCGCTGGATTTAACGGCGATGGAATTTAAGCTGTTGCATCTTTTAATGGCCACAAGCCCGCACTATCTATCACGCAGCCAATTTGATGAAAAACTCTACGGCTGGCAGGGTGAGGTCGAAAGTAATACGCTTGATGTCCACTTATCGCATTTGCGTAAAAAACTCGGCAATGACGTGATTCGAAATGTGCGCAATTTAGGCTGGCGTTTGGAGGCCGATTGAAACAACGGATTCAGCATTGGTTACAGCATTCGCTTGCAACGCGCTTAACGCTACTCGTTTTGCTCGCCACGCTTTGCGCATGGCTCAGTTTTGGTGCGGTTTTATTGCATGAAGCCCGCAAAGAAACCGCCGAAGTCCTTGATCGCCAACTTACTGCCTACGCCGATATGTTGTGGCAAAATTTGGGGGATGAAGACGACTTAAAATCATCCACACCTCAAGAACACAGCAAACGCACCGTACTGGCGTTCACCTTGCATCATGACGATGGCAATCTGCTGATCAGTAGCCAAAAGCACCCGTTTCCACGACAAGCCGGTGCGAGCAAACATCCTTATTCAATCGAACACCAAGGCAGAACTTGGCAAATCACCGTGCGGCAAGATCATGAGCGTCAGTTGATCGTCGGCGAACCTCAGCAAAATCAGCACAAAATTGCACAAGAACTGAGCGAGCATTTATTCGAAACTGCACTCTGGGCCTTGCTGATTTTACTGCCACTCTTGTATTTTGCGATTCGCCAAGGCCTGAAACCACTCAATATCGTCACCGCAGAATTGGCGCAGCGTGAACCCAATAACCTCAATCCACTGGATGCGAAAGTGCCCAGTGAAATTAGACCGCTGCGCGATCGCCTCAATACGCTTTTCGCCCAAGTCAGCGATACCTTAGCGCGCGAACGGCGCTTTACAGCCGATGCCGCGCATGAATTACGCACGCCATTGGCCGGTTTACGCGTGCAAATTGAATTAGCACAAAGCAGTCCACGGATTGAAACGCGTGAGAAAGCACTTGGCAAAGCGCTGATCGCCGTAGATCGCACCACGCGTTTGGTGGCGCAACTCCTTGCACTCGCTCGCCTTGAACACGGCGAGTCGCCGAGTTTTGAAGCGATTTCCTTGCCGGACTTAGCCAAAACCGCGCTGATTGAAGCGCAGCTTCCTGTTGATACGGCACATTTAAGCATCCAGAACCCAGTCCACTTAATCGGCCAACCCATTTTGCTCGGTTTACTACTCAGAAATATCCTCGATAACGCGCAGCAATACGCGGGTGTTGCCGCGAACATTCAAATCACCATTGATGGCGCAATATTACGCATCACTGACGATGGCAAAGGCGTCAGCGAGGAAGATTTGGCGCGTTTGAGCGAACGCTTTTATCGCCCAGCTGGACAAAGTCAACCCGGTGCGGGGCTGGGGCTGTCGATCGTGCGACGCATTGCCGAGTTGCATCAAGCCCAACTGCATTTTAGCAATCAGCCCGCCGGCGGATTTTGTGTTGAACTTATTTTTAAGCAGGAAATGTCATAAATGAGCTACGCCCCACATACGAATCACAACTTCCCCGAAGGCGAGCAACACCCTCATCCGCATGACCGACCGCATGGGCACAATGCGGGGCATGATCATCACCATGATCACAGCCATCACCACCACGATCATGCGGTGCCTACGTCGCAAAAACGGCTGATTTTTGCACTGGTCGTGACGTTTGGTTTTGCGTTTATCGAGCTTGCGGGTGGTTTTTGGTCAGGCTCTTTGGCGCTGATTTCCGATGCCGGCCATATGATGACCGACAGCGCTGCGCTACTACTAGCCTTGATTGCTAATGTGATTGGGCAACGCCCTGCCAATGCCGGAAAATCCTATGGTTATGCGCGCGCAGAGCTAATCGGCGCGCTGGTGAATAGCCTGACCATGATCGCGCTGGTGGTGTGGATTATCGTTGAAGCCGTACAACGCTTGCTGCACCCACAACCCGTCAACGGTATGGGCGTGATGGTCATTGCGGTGATTGGTTTGTTGGTGAATGTGTTCTCAGCATGGCAGCTGTCGCACGACCACGATAATCTCAATAGCCGCGCGGCCTTGATTCACGTTCTGGGCGATTTGCTGGGCTCGGTCGCTGCGATTGCTGCTGGCGCGGTGATTTATTACACCGGCTGGATGCCAATTGATCCGATTTTATCGATTGCGGTTTCACTACTGATTTTACGCTCGACTTGGAATCTGCTCAGCCAATCGACGCATTTATTGATGGAAGGCGTGCCCGATGGCATCGATCTGAATCAAGTCGGTGAGCAGCTCTCAGCGGTGCCAGGGATTGTTGAAGTGCATGATTTGCATGTGTGGAGCATAGGCAGCAAGCGTAAAGCGCTGTCGGCACATCTGATTATTAGCGAGCCATTGGCTTGGCCAAGCTTGATTTTGCAGCTCAATCAAATGCTAGAGAAAGATTACGGCATTGATCATGTGACGCTACAACCGGCATGGATCAGCGAGCTAGATGGTAAAATCGTACCTATTCACCGAATAGAGCATTGAGCCGCTGGCTGATGCTTGCTACGATGTGCCCACTTTTACTGGATGGAAAAATCTGATGCGCCAACTTCTGCTATTGACCGCTTTGCTGGCTGGGCTCACCCACGCAGCAGAATATGACGCACACACGCCAGAAGGGATGGAAGCCGGTGAAGGTCGCTTCCAAGATATTTTCAGCGGCAAAAAAGCCGAAATTCCTATCCCACAAGAGCAGGACTTCCAGTTTCCTGAGATCACGCAACTGAAAGATTGGGCGCCGATTAAGTTTCATCAGGAAGTAAAAACCAATCATTACTACCTGTCGCTCGATAGCCTGACTGTAGGCAAAGACAATATCGTTCGCTACGTGATTACCGTGGTGCCGAAAGCGGGTGGCAATAAAAATACTTTGTTTGAAGGCATCGACTGCAAAACCAATCAATATCGCACTTATGCGTGGGGCAATGCGGATAATGGCTGGACGAAAAACAGTAAAGTCACTTGGAAAATGCTCACCAAAAATCAGCACAATGCATGGCAAGGTAGCTTGTCAGAAGACTTCTGCAAAATGGGTGATCCTTGGCCGGTAGAAACAATACGCAAGGATTTCACGCGTGATAATAAAGCGGGTAATTGCATGGGTTGTCGCAATCAATCATAAAAAAAGGCAGCTCACCGAGCTGCCCTTTTTTTATCCACCAAACCCACACTCTCTTTATTGCGGCAAAGCGCTGCCAAATGCGGCCAGATATTGTTCGGCTAATTCAGCCGGCGTGAATTGGTGATTTTGCCCGCCGCGTTGTGCGATTTTAATGCTACCCAACAAGCTGGCCAAACGACCTGTCGTTGGCCAATCCCAACCTTGCATCATGCCGTGCAGCAAACCCGCACGGAATGCATCGCCGCAACCGGTAGGATCAAGCACTGCTGCTGCCGGTACGGCTGGAATGTCATGGCGTACGCCATCGGCGTAAATTTGCGCGCCTTCAGCGCCCAAAGTCACCACCAAGGCTTTTACTTGCTCGGCCAATTGCGCCAAGCTTAAACCCGTGCGCTCGACGAGCATTTCGGCTTCGTAATCGTTCAGCGTTAAATAATCAGCCAATTTCACCAATTCAAGCAACTCTTCGCCGCTGAACATCGGCATGCCTTGGCCCGGATCGAAAATAAACGGGATTTTAGCGGCGGCCAATTGCGCACAATGTTCTTGCATGCCTTGCTTGCCGTCTGGCGACACAATTGCGATTTGAATCGCTTCTTTCACGTCGCTCACTTGATTCAAGTGCGAAACGCCCATTGCACCAGGGTGAAAAGCGTTGATTTGATTGTCGTCCAAATCAGTCGTGATAAAACATTGGCCGGTGAAATCGCCATGCTCAGTGATGAAATCGCGGCGGATCGCTAGCGCGTCTAGGCGCTGCGCGTACGGTGCGAAATCAGCACCAACAGTCGCCATAATCAACGGTTCTGAACCGAGCATTTTTAGCGTATAGCCGATATTACCGGCACAACCACCAAATTCACGGCGCATATCTGGCACAAAGAAAGACACCGATAGCTTATGAATCTGCTCTGGCAGGATATGTTTTTTAAATTGATCGTGGAAAACCATGATCGTGTCATAAGCCATCGAGCCGCAAATCAGTGCAGACATTATTGTTTCTCCAGAGTGAATGGCCGAATTATAACCATTCGTTGCATTCTGTCTGCATACATTCACCATCTATCTGCTCATGCTCCACGACACTAGGGTTTTCCTGTAGTTTTCTGCTATGGAATTTTCACTTTCATTCACTATTTTATTCTGGGTAATGCTGATTTCGGGCGGTCTGGCCATCGGCCAATACGCTCTGTTGGCGCGCGCCCATCATTCCGAACGCGGCCTAGGCACGATCTCCTACGGCGGTGGCCTACTGGCGGCGGGCGGCATAGCTTTCGTTCTACTGCTCGATACGGCCTTTGTGACCCTAGCGGGTCTGATCTGGGTCTGCGGTCTACTCATCTTGCTGGCTGGAACTCGGCGTTTCTTTGCGCGCCCGGCTTTGCTGGGTTGGTGGGCAAGCAGCTTGGGTGTTGCTGCCGTATTACTGCTGGCTCAATGGACTGGCCTGCTCACTACACAAGCCACATTACGACTACTTTGCTTACTCACTGTGCCATTGTGGCTCATGATCGCTTTTGAAACTCGGCACGCCGATAACGATGAACAATGGGCCATGCCGCGCGGCTTGTTGATGGCGGTGCTGGTGGTTTTTTCTACGCTGTTTTTCGTCATTGGGCTTTACCTTGTACCGAGCGAAAACCTGCATCTCACGCTATTAATTACGCTCTTGGTGGGTCAGCTGGCATTGCCTTATTGCTACCACAATGCGCTCTCGCATCGATTGCACACTCGGCTGATTAAGCTGGTTCGCTATGACGCACTGACCGGCCTGCTGAATCGCCGTGGTATTGAAGAAAGCGCGATTCGCGAACTGCGCCGCGCGCAACGATACCAACAATCGTTTGCGATGATTGCTGTGAATCTCAGGCAATTTCAGGAAATCAATCAGCGTTATGGTTTTGCTGCTGGCGACATGGCGCTACGCAAATCCGCCCGCGTACTGAAAGACATCGCAGGCGATAGCGGTCTATCTATTGGGCGCTTTACTGGCAATGATTTTATTTTGCTATGTAGCAATCTACCAATGCAGCAAATTCGCAATATGATGCTCGAAATCGAGCTAGCGATAAATGCTTTGCAAATCGAGCATAGCGATAGCAGCTTTCACCTCAACTGCGTGGTGAATATGGTCAAAGCGGGTAAGAATGGCGACACGGTGTATGAATTACTTCATAGCGTGCAAACTGAAATCCAAAAACGCAAAGCGGCCAGCACCCCTAGCAAAACAGCCCCAAGCCAACAAGATGTTGGGGCACTGCTGAATAAAATTCATAGCAACAAGGGTATTGCTATGGATGGATTGCCAGAAGCTGCATAGCTGGCAATACCTAACAAAATCACCTGTATTCAGCCCAACTTAAAACCACGATACCGTTGCTAAACAGCCAGCTCGACGCGATTACGACCCTTAGTTTTGGCAGCATAAAGCGCGGTATCTGAGCGCTTAACCCAATCATCGACCGATGCCTCTCCGGTAAATAGCGCTACGCCGATGCTAATCGTGAGCGGAACTTGATGCGGGAACACCGCATCAGCAACGCTTTGGCGCAATTTTTCCGCCAAAATTCGCCCTTGCTCCAGCGAAACACCGGGCACCAATAGCGCAAATTCTTCACCGCCCCAACGGAATAAACGATCACTCGGGCGAATTTGTTTGCGCAGTAAATCAGCTAAATAAATCAAAACCTGATCGCCCATCGGGTGACCAAATTCATCATTCACTCGCTTAAAAAAATCAATATCGAGCATCAATAAACACACCGGATGCGCGTAGCGAATCGCCCGCGAGATTTCTGCCGCCGCCATTTGCTCAAACATGCGCCGATTACCACAACTGGTCAGCGGGTCTGTTTCAGCTTCATGAATTAAACTCGTATTCACTTCGATCAAACGCCGATTGGCCATTTCCAAGCCCAACCTTAATTCGGCCAGCGTCGCTTCGCTGTCTCGACGGCGAACTATTTCGGCCTCCAGCGATTGCGTTTTTTGCTGCTGCGCATACGCCACTTCGGTGCGCTCAACACGCTGCAATCTGGCCAGCTCCGACAATTCATGCTGCTGCGCCAAAGCGTACTGTTGCAATGGCAACCAACAAGTGCCCAAAGACTCTTTTGGCTGCTGCCCAACAGCGTATTGCTTTAATACATGCACCGCTGTCGCTATGATCTGCCGCCCGCTCCGCCGCAGCCACCACGTGGTCGCACCCATTGCAATCAACCACAGCAGCAGCAAAACTATCAGCACAGTGCGTTTGGCGGACTGAAATGCCGACAGGTCTAAATCAACAGCCAGCACCGCATTGGCAAAAGCCATATCCTCGCCCAGCGGCAGCGCAATCGAATAATGCCCTTGCTGATTTTGCAGCGCGGCCGGCGCTATCTCGGTGGGTGCTGCAGATCCCGTGGCGGCCTTTTGCTCAACAATGCGCTCAGTCAATATCGAATAATTGCCCGTCTCGCGCTGCAGCAGAATATCAATTTTATTTATCGGTAAGACGCCGCCTGCACCCGCTTTAAACCAAGCTTCAAACAGTGGATAACGGTTGCTTAAAACGTGCTGCCGCTGCAAAAAAGGCTTGAGTGCCACCGCCGTTTCCAGCCAATAATTTTGCCCTTCTGGCGCGTAGTAGTGATACAGCATCAATTGGCCAGTTCTAAGCGAAACGCCAAGATGATGCTTGATGTGCTGACCGGAACCAATCTGTTGCTTGAGCTGATCACCCAGCACGCTAGACACCGTACCCAAATTTAAGTCGCGTTCTTGACTGATGCTACCGACCACAATTTGTGCATCCCGATTAATCAGATACACCGCATCAACGTGCAAATCTTGGGCGATTTGGCTTAATGCTTGAGGTGATGCGGCAAAAGGATCGGGATTAAGTTGCTGCAAAACAGCAGGTAGCGCGCTGTGCCAATGAGACTGCAGACTCAATTCTTCTTGCCGGATAATGTCTCCCAGCAGTGCAAACTGAGCCTGAGTGTGTAGCTTGAGGGCATTGAGCGTCGCAGTCACTTGCTGCGCTTCTAGATGCGCAATCAGCGCATAACTTGCGCCGCCCATTGCAATCAGCAGCGCAGTCATGCCAAGCAGACAATAGGCCAAAATTCGCTGCATCACACCCATTGCTTTAATCCATAGTCAAAAATCGCAGTATAGATAATGTGCACCGCCGACCGTAGATTTCAGCAGGAAATGCTTACTCTCGTTGCAAAAGTGTTAACTCTTCGGCAGTCAGATAGCGCCATTCGCCTTCAGGTAAATTTAAATCCGCCAATTTCAATCCACCAATTTGCACCCGTGATAAAGCACTGCAATGGTTACCAGCGGCCGCCAACATGCGCTTCACTTGATGATACTTGCCTTGCTCAAGCACCATTTCGATTTGATTTTCGCTAAGACGATTGGCCACCAAAGCCGCAATCGGCTCATTTTCATCAATCAATTTCACGCCAGCCAATAAATCTCGCACCAATTCATCGCTCACCGGCTCAGCCGTCGTCGCAATATAAGTTTTGGGTTGGTGACGTTTTGGTGAGCTTTGCGCGTGGATAAAGCTGCCATCGTCCGACAACAGCAAAAGCCCCGTCGTATCGTGATCGAGTCGCCCCACCGGCTGCACATCGCGCCATTCCATGTTTTGCGGGAATAAAGTCAATACGGCAGGATGATGCGTTGGTTTGCGCGAGCACTCGTAACCGCTGGGTTTATTGAGCACCAGATAAACTTTTTCGCGGTATTCCCAGATTTCATCGAAAACTTGAAACACCAAACCTTGTGGCTCGTATTCAGTTTTCCATTTCGTAATCACCACGCCATCAATCGAAACTTCGCCTTCTTCGATTAAATCACGGCAACCTTTACGCGAACCAAAGCCTTGGCTTTGCAGGATTTTATCGAGCGATAATTTTTTCATAGACTAACTCAAGCAAATGGATGCGCCATTGTAAGGCGCAACGGCAATCGCGTGAAATCAATTCAGATGAAATCCACAGCACCAAAATAGAAACACTGAAAACAAGCTGAGAAAACGACTTGAATATATGCGGACTGGCTGCGCTTTAAGCAAAAACGCAGCCAGTCCGCACCGACTTTAAGTTGATTGCTGATTCAAATACGCAATATGCGCGGGAATTTGCAGTGCTTTAGGCCGCAGGCTTTGTACTTGCGCCGTCGCGCTAGCCAGAGAAACACCGCGTTTAAGTAAGATCATCGCCACCATCAACCCTGTACGGCCAGATCCGCCTTTGCAATGCACCGCAATCGTTTTGCCATTCGCCAGCATTTGCAAAACTGCAGCGCTAGATTGCGTCCACTGCGCCTCGAAAACCTCAGTCGGTGCCGAATCATCTTCAATCGGAAAATGAAACCACGTCATACCTAATTCAGCGCAAGCTGCAGGCAAATCCGCCGCATCGTTGGCTTGCATTTCGTGATCCGGCATCAAGGTAATGACTGCGGCGGCACCAGCGGCCTGTAAATCTTGCAAGGCACTACGTAAATCCGCCTCTTTGGTGCCAGGGCAAGGTGTAAAAATTAATCCGCCACCTTCAGGCAAAGGCATGAGGTCGTAAGGGTGTGTCAAAGGTTTCTCCAAAAATAAAACAGCGAAATCATCGCGATGTGGATGTGGGTAAGGCTTGAATAGACCTGATTATGCTTCTTCAGAAGAGGCGTCATCCCCGAGTGTTTTAATCGGGGATCCAGCTGCGCAAACTGGATTCCCGCCTTCGCGGGAATGACGAATTGATTGTGTTTTTTGGTTTTCTGAAGAAGATACCTAATCTGGTAAATAAATATTATCGTTTGTATGTAACGCTCAATACGATATGGCCTCGCAAAACGAGGAGCTAAGCGTAGTACTTGCGCTTCATTCTAAGTGCGACATTCACCAAGGCAATCAGCACTGGCACTTCAACCAAGGGGCCAATCACGCCAGCAAAGGCTTGATCGGAATTGAGGCCAAACACGGCAATCGATACTGCAATCGCCAGCTCAAAATTATTGCCCGTCGATGTAAACGCAATCGACGCATTTTGATCGTAAGGCAGCCCCATTTTCTTGCCGATGAAAAAGCTCACAAAGAACATCACCATAAAGTAAATAATCAGCGGAATAGCGATTTGGATTACGTCCATCGGTAGCTCGACAATCATTTCACCTTTGAGGCTGAACATCAGCACGATGGTCGCGAGCAAAGCAATCAGCGTGATCGGTGAAATACGCGGGATAAATACCGTGTTGTACCAAGCTTCGCCCTTCGCTGCGACCAGCCATTTTCGGCTGAGAAATCCCGCCAGAAATGGAATCCCCAGATAAATCAGCACGCTTTGCGCAATGTCCAAAATCGTAATATCCAGCGCAAAGCCTTGCAGGCCAAACAGCGGCGGCAGCACGGTGATAAACAGCCAAGCCATAAAGCTATAAGTAATAATCTGGAACACACTATTGAGCGCCACCAAGGCTGCGCCGTATTCTTTGCTGCCGCCGCTAATGTCGTTCCAAACCAGCACCATCGCGATACAACGCGCCAGCCCAATCAAAATCAGCCCGACCATATAGCCCGGCTGATCGCGCAAGAAAATGATCGCCAGCAAAAACATCAAAATTGGGCCAACGATCCAGTTCATCACTAAAGACAGCGTAATCGCGCGCTTGTCGCGCGTCACTTCGCCGAGCAGGCTGTAATTCACCTTCGCCAGCGGTGGGTACATCATCAGAATCAAGCCGATGGCGAGCGGAATATTGGTCGTGCCGACTGTCATGGCTTCATTAAGCTGCGCCACTTGTGGGAAAACCACACCAATCCCAACGCCCAGCGCCATCGCCAGAAAAATCCACAGCGTGAGGTTGCGATCCAAAAAACTCATTTTGTGTGCCGTTGATTCGTCGACGCAGGCTTGGGCATTCATGCTATTTATTCCGGTTTGGGGCAACAAGTTGATTCGCTGGGCGAACACGGCGATGGCATGGTCGGCAAGCATTGCTCAGGATGTCCTTCGCAACATTCTTCGGTCAGATAGGCGATCAAATCCAGCATCAAGCTCAGATTGGCGCGGTAACGCATATAGCGTCCTTCTTGTTCCACCGTCACCACATTGGCTTGTGCCATGGCTTTCAGATGAAACGACATATTGGTCGGCGGCAGGCCAAGCGCAGTCGCAATTTCCCCCGCCACCATGCCGGTATGGCCTTGGCGAACTAATAGACGATAGACATCCAGGCGGATACCCGATGAGAGCGACTCAAAAATAGTCGTAGCGATTAATTTTTCCATATTTCAACTATACAACAATAATTGAAATATTGTACTGGTATTGTTACCATGCATTCAATTGATGAATTAACCGAAGGAGAGCGAGCATGAGCAAGATGTATCACGTGTTGTTTATTTGTACGGCAAATTCTGCGCGCAGCCAGATGGCTGAGGCTTTGCTCAATCAAATTGGTCAAGGGCAATTCAAAGCATTTAGTGCGGGCAGCCATCCCAGCGGCATGGTGAACCCACTCGCTTTAGATGCCTTGCAGCATATCGGTATCAATACGGCAGGTTTGTACAGTAAAAGCTGGGATGAATTCAGTGGTATAGACGCACCACACATGGATTTTGTATTTACTTTGTGTGATTCCGCCGCAGGCGAGTCTTGCTCGGTTTGGGCGGGTCATCCGATGAGGGCACATTGGGGAGTTCCAGATCCTAGCCTGCTGCCTGCAGAAAAACAACAACACGCGTTTCAACAAGCATTAACGCTATTAAAACGCCGTATGGATCTGTTTATTGAGCTGCCGATTGAAAAATTAGATAGCTTAGCGCTCAAACACAGCGTTAGCGAAATTGGCCAAGTGCAATAAATTAATCGCAAAAGAGAGAACACAATGAGCATCAAAGTAGGCATTAACGGCTTTGGCCGTATGGGGCGTTTAACATTGCGCGCGGCTTGGGGTGATCCGGATATTGAATTCGTGCAAATCAACGACCCAGCAGGCGACGCGGCGACTTTGGCGCATTTGCTTAACTTTGATTCGGTACACGGCCGCTGGGCGCATGAGGCGAGCACGGATGGCGACGACATTCTGATTGCTGATGCGTCTAATAAAATCGCACGCATCAAAACCACGTGCAATAAAACCATCGCTGAAACCGATTGGTCGGGCTGTGATGTGGTCATCGAAGCCTCGGGCAAAATGCGCACCACGGCGCTGCTGCAAGCGTATTTGGATCAAGGCGTGAAACGCGTCGTTGTCACCGCGCCGGTCAAAGAAGCGGGCGTGCTGAATATCGTAGTCGGTGTGAACGATCATTTGTTCGACCCTGCGATTCACCGCATCGTCACGGCGGCGAGCTGCACGACCAACTGCCTCGCTCCCGTCGTGAAAGTCATCCACGAACAGCTTGGCATCCGCCACGGCAGCATGACAACGATTCACGATCTGACCAACACACAAACCATCATCGACGCGCCACACAAAGATCTGCGCCGTGCGCGTTCGTGCGGTACCAGTTTGATCCCGACTTCGACTGGTTCGGCGACGGCGATCACCGAAATTTTCCCCGAACTGAAAGGTCGCCTCAACGGCCACGCGGTGCGCGTGCCACTGACCAACGCCTCGCTCACCGACTGCGTGTTCGAGCTGGAACGCGCGACGACGGTTGAAGAAGTGAACGGCCTGCTGAAAGCTGCGTCGGAAACGTATCTGAAAGACATCTTGGGCTATGAAGAACGCCCACTGGTATCAATCGACTATCGCGGCGACGCGCGTTCATCCATCATCGACGCACTATCGACCATGGTCATCAACGGCACGCAGTTGAAGCTGTACGCTTGGTACGACAATGAGTGGGGCTATGTGAACCGCACGGCGGAGTTGGTGCGGCAAGTGGGGCTGGCACAATAATGAAGTTAGTAGGATGGGTGGAGCCGGTTTTTGGCGATACCCATCATCCATGTCGATGGGTATCGCTTCGCTCCACCCATCCTACGCGCTCCACCTATCCTACGCGCTGAACAGCAGGAGGTCTTATATGGATTTGCTAAGTATGCATGTGGAGTTTAAAGCTCAATATCCAGATATTTCGAAAACAGCAGGTAAATTGCACTTAGAGTTATGGGATGAAATTACTTCTGAAACCGTGTTTATTTGGTTCGAAAGTCTTGCTAACGCGCTTAATCGAGAAATGCTAGATGAGATAGATGCTAAAAAATACAAAGCACTTTTTGAGTTTTTTAGAGAACATTATTTCAGTGGCGACAATCAAGTCAAAAGTTGTATCGATGTTTCGTTTGTTGAAAATTTATTTTGGAATGTGCCAGCTTCAAAGGCAAAAAACTATTGGATTATTTTTCCTGAAGTTCTAAAAGAGTTGTATGTTAATTTTCATGGGCGAGAACCAATTTGACCAGACTCGTAGGTACGATTAGCACAGCGTAATCGTACGACGTACACACTTACTCATAGAAAAAAGCCTTATGAAAATAGTCATTATCGGAAATAGTGGAAGCGGGAAAACCTGGTTGGCTAAACATTTAGCCAAGACAATTCAAGCGCCACTCATTCATCTTGATGAGCTATTTTGGGACGACAACGGATTCGAGAAAAAGCGTCCCCACGAAGAGGTGTCGCAATTAATTGAACACAGTTTTGAAAACCACAACTGGATTGTCGAAGGCGTATTTGGTTCGCTTGCAGAACGTTATTTACCTCAGTCTGATCTATTAATTTGGCTCGATATGGATTGGGAAATATGTAAGCAACGCCTAATTCAGCGCGGCTCAGAAAGACATCATATGGGCAGAGAGCAGTCCGAACTGGGATTGAACAAACTCATCAACTGGGCATCGACTTACCACGCTAGAAGCGACGATTGTTCTTTTCAGGGGCATCAAGCGATTTTTTCAAGATTTAACAGATTAAGTTTTCACCTTCAGCATGAGAGTGACGTAGTTAATTTTTTAGCCGGTAGGGGTCAAAAGCTACGCGTATTACACCAGTGAGAGCGAATCGGTGTAACGCCCTGCGGTTGTTACACCCTACTTAACATCACATTTCAACATTGCATAAACTATGCATAAAGCATGTATTGCCTTGTAGTCCATATTCTAAATGGCTTACATAGTAATACATCAACAATCGGATCACCTATGCTCGCTGCCCTTAGCCCCCCACTGCGCCAATACCTAATCATCACCGGCAACTATTGGGCATTTACGCTCACCGATGGGGCGCTGCGGATGTTGGTGGTGCTGCATTTTCATCAGTTGGGTTTTTCACCGCTGAATATCGCGTTGCTGTTTTTGTTTTACGAGATTTTTGGTGTCGTGACTAATCTCGTCGGTGGTTGGCTGGGGGCGCGGATTGGTTTGAATAAAACGATGAATATCGGCCTGGGCTTACAAGTCATCGCCCTGCTGGCGTTGACGGTGCCAACGGCAATGCTGACGGTGCCGTGGGTGATGGCGGCGCAGGCGCTGTCGGGCATCGCCAAAGATTTGAATAAAATGAGTGCGAAAAGTAGTATCAAAACGCTGGTTCCAGCGGGTGCGGAAGGGAAACTCTTTCAGTGGGTGGCGGTGCTCACCGGCTCGAAAAACGCGCTCAAAGGCGTTGGTTTTTTCCTGGGCGGCGTATTGCTGGCGACGTTGGGCTTTGCGGGTGCAATGTGGGCGATGGCGGGCGTGTTGCTCATCGTGTGGATTGCTAGCCTGATTAGCCTGAAATCGGATTTGGGCAAGGCGAAGAACAAGCCTAAATTTGGCGAGATTTTTTCCAGCAGTCGTGCGGTGAATATCTTGTCGGCGGCGCGGCTATTCCTGTTTGGCGCGCGCGATGTGTGGTTTGTGGTCGCGCTGCCGGTATTTATGGCGACGACTTTGGGCTGGGCGGATTGGGCTGTGGGGACGTTTTTTGCTTGCTGGGTGATTGGCTACGGCATCGTGCAATCGCTCGCGCCTTACCTGACCGGAAAAAAATCCGGCCAAGTCCCCGATGGCCGCGCTGCGATGCTGTGGGCGATTCCGTTGGCAATCTTAACTGCAGGTATTGCCATGGGGGTCAATCTGGATAATGGCTTGGAGGCAATACTCATTGGAGGATTGCTATTGTTTGGTGTGCTGTTTGCGATCAATTCCTCATTACACAGCTATTTGATTGTCAGTTATGCCAAGGAAGACGGCGCCTCGCTCGATGTTGGCTTTTACTATATGGCTAATGCAATGGGACGGCTGATCGGCACGGTGTTGTCGGGCTGGGTTTACCAAACAGCAGGTTTGGCGGCGTGTTTGTGGATTTCAGCGGCCTTTATCACACTCGCCGCCTTCATTTCTACGGCGCTGCCTCGCCATCAGATGCAGAAGTAAACCTGATCGACGTTTGGCGCCCCGCACAGAGCGCCAATCAATGCGTGCTAAAATCAGTCCCCGATTGAGCCCGCTTTCAGCACGAGCGGTGTAAGGCCCTTCTGGCCGCGCCTCCTTAATTTCCCTTTTTCGCACTGCACGCCAAGCCCGCGCAGTGTGCTGCTGCGGCTTGCATCGCCGCCATTTTTATTAGGATTTGCCATGTTTAACTTAAAACCGGCCGATCTCAAGACCAATGTCTTGAGTGGCTTAACGGTAGCTTTGGCCTTAGTGCCCGAAGCGATTGCGTTCGCCATCGTGGCGCATGTTAGCCCACTGACGGGTTTGTACGCGGCGTTTTTTATGTGCTTGATTGCCGCCGCATTGGGCGGCCGGCCGGGAATGATTTCGGGGGCGACGGGCGCTTTGGCCGTGGTGATGGTCAGCTTGGTCACGCAGCATGGCGTTGAATATTTGTTTGCGACGGTGATCTTGATGGGCGTTTTGCAACTGCTCTTTGCCGCGTTCAAGCTGGGCAAATTTATTCGGATGGTGCCGCATTCGGTGATGCTGGGTTTTGTGAATGGCTTAGCGATTGTGGTGTTTATGGCGCAGCTGGGGCATTTCAAAGTGGCGGGGGCCGACGGTGCGTTGACGTGGTTGAGTGGCTCGGCGCTGTATGGGATGTTGGGTTTGATCGCGCTAACGATGGCGATTATTTATATCGTGCCCAAGTTCACGACGATCATTCCGTCGTCGCTGGCGGCAATTTTAATCGTCGCGGGCGTGGTGGCAGCCTTGGGCATTGAAACGAAAACGGTTGGTGATATGGGCTCGATTGCGGGGGGCTTGCCGCAGTTTCATCTGCCGCAAGTGCCGCTGACTTGGGACACGCTGACGGTGATTTTGCCGTACGCCTTGATTTTGGCGACGATTGGTTTACTTGAATCGCTGCTGACTTTGAATCTGATCGACGAAATGACCGATACCCGTGGCAAACCCAATCGCGAAAGCCTGGCGCAGGGTGTGGCGAATGTGGTGAGTGGATTTTTTGCGACGATGGGCGGCTGCGCGATGATAGGTCAGAGCCTGATTAATATCGGCAACGGCGCGCGGCATCGCCTGTCGGGGATTGTCGCGGCGCTGTTTTTGCTGGCGTTTATTTTATTTTTATCGCCGTGGATCGAGAAAATCCCGCTGGCCGGGTTGATAGGCGTGATGTTTGTCGTGTGCGAAAAATCGTTTGCTTGGGGCAGTTTGCAAGCCTTACGCAAAATCCCACGTCAGGACGCGATCATTGTCGTCGGCGTTACGGTCATTACCGTGCTGACTGATTTGGCCGTTGCCGTGCTGGCGGGCGTGATTTTTGCGGCGCTGGTATTTGCTTGGCAGCATGCGAAACAGATTCAAGTGAGCATTAGCGAAGATGCGCAGGGCTGGAAAGTATATGCGCTGAAAGGCTCTTTATTTTTTGCATCAACCGCCAATTTCGCCGCACTGTTTAATCCAAAAAATGATCCGCAACATGTGGTAATTGAGTTCCGCGAGGCGAAAGTCGTCGACCATTCTGCCATCGAAGCGATTGATTCACTGGCGGTGCGCTATAGCCAAGCGGGCAAAACCCTGCACTTACGCCATCTCAGCCCCGATTGCCTAGAAGTCTTAGAAAAAGCCAAAAACATGGTCGAAGTGAACGAATTTGAAGATCCGCACTATCATATTGCAGATAACAAAACCAATTAGGATAGGCGCAGGAAATGAATCTCATTGAGGAGCGACTTACCGCTTCTCAATGTACAGATTCCATGCCAACTTTGGTGCGAGATCGAAGGCTTTTGCTCAATCAAAACGGCGACTTGAATTGGCTTTGTGAGAGTTTAAAGCGAAAAAAAGCCCTGAATCATCAGGGCTTTTTTTGTATTGGGTGGTGGAGGGAGAAGGATTCGAACCTTCGAAGGCTGAGCCGCCGGATTTACAGTCCGGACCCGTTGACCGCTGGGGTAACCCCTCCACGAGGACGGCAATTATGCCGTGCGCTAACCGATGCGTCAAGCACCTGAATGTAATTTATTCGATTTACTTCATCTAGCTCATTTGCGCGGCAGCAGATGACAAATCCGCCACAGAAAAACCCCCAGCCACTTCATTGCAATATGCGTCAGGGATAATAGCTAAATACGCCACGCCAACTCGCCACGGAGAGACTGATTTGAAACATTACAATATCTTATTTATCTGCACCGCCAATGCCAGCCGCAGCCAAATGGCCGAAGCACTGGTGAATCATTATGCACATCCCAACTTCACCGCCTACAGCGCAGGCAGTCATCCAGCGGGCCAGCTGCATCCACTGACGCTGGTAACGTTGCAACATTTTGGCCTCGCCACCGCATCGCTACGCAGCAAAAGCTGGGACGAATTTCTCACACCAAACGCGCCGCCGATGGATTTTATTTTTACGCTATGCGACGCCGCCGCCGGAGAAAGTTGCCCAACGTGGCCTGGCTTGCCGCTGGTCGCCCACTGGGGCGTGGCCGATCCCAGCTTGCCACGCAAAGAAGAAGATCGCCACAAAGCCTTCCATGATGCATTTTTGTTGATTAAACACCGCATCGATTTGCTGACTGCACTGCCATTTGAAAAACTCGAACATCTAGCCCTGCAACATCACATCCGTGATATCGGCGTACAAACTCCTAAGCCATTGTGATTCCAAAATCGAAACGTAGCGCATAAAAAAAGACAGCCGCAGCTGTCTTTTTTTACTTTAAGCCGTAGCTTAGTTTTTTGGCATGATGTTGTTGTTTACAAATTGAACGCCTTTTACTTTTTCAGCGATCATACCGGCTTGTGCCATTTGCTCACCCAAAGCAACCGAACCATCGATAGTGACATCCACTTTGCTTGGATCTTTTTTATCGTTCGCGCCTTTCACTTGTAAATTGAATGCCTTCAACGCTGGATCAGCATCCAAGGCCATTTTTACGGCTTTAGCTACGGCAGCAGCATCAGCAGCAGGTTTCGCTGCTGCAGGCGCTGCAACAACTGGTGCAGCTGCAGTTTTTTCTGGTGTAGAGCTGCAAGCCGTCGCTAAAACGGCGCTGCACAATAAAGTAGCAATCAGGCTAATTTGTTTCATGGTTTTCTCTCATCTTTGTATGAATAAATTCAAATGCAAATATCATCTCGCAAAGCCACGTAATCACGACGAACGCTGCGAAACAACAATTGCTTTGCAATTTGTTTAGCTCTTGTTGATCAGAGCTGAATGCACGTGATTCTAAGAGCTACACATTACAGAAATGTTTAAATTCAATGACAAGCGAAAATGAATTGATTTTGCGACAACATCAGCGCTGCAATGGCCGTCAACAGCGGCCTTGCTGCGCTATAAGCCAAATGGTTTAATCTCGATACTCGAGCACTTTTAATACTCGGCACAAGGTTTCGCTAAGCATGCTGCCAATGGCATTTATCCCTGCACACAAAGAAGCAGAGTATTTATCTGTAGACCAAATTACTATTGCCCTGCATGGCGATACCCTGATTATTTGCAATCAAGCCTTAGCCTCTGTGGCCGATTTGCAAGCGCTACCCGCTGCACAATACATCATTCATATCGGTCAGCTCGAATCACAAATCGTGCAAATGGCGGTGTGGGACGCCGCAACGCCGTTGCCGGAAACGCTAGCAAGCATCGATTTACGCGCTAGTTTTGATTTGATCGGCGAAATGCTGTGGGCGCTGGCGGGGCGCGCCAGCCAGATTGCGACGTTTTATCGTACGCACCGCTTTTGCGGCGTTTGCGGCGCAGCGACCAAACCGCTCACGCACGAAGCCGCTTGCGAATGCACCGCCTGTGGCCACCGCGTTTGGCCACGAGTTTCACCTGCAGTGATGGTGCTGATTCAACGTGGCCGCGAAATGCTGCTGGCGCGCTCGCCGCATTTTCGTGAGGGTATGTACAGCGCTTTGGCGGGATTTGTTGAACCGGGCGAGAGTTTAGAGCAATGCGCGCACCGCGAAGTGCTGGAAGAAGTCGGCGTTACGATCACCAATTTGCGTTGGTTTGAAAGCCAAAGCTGGGCGTTTCCACATTCGCTAATGCTGGCGTTTTTCGCTGATTATGTGTCAGGCGAGATTGTGTGCCAGCCGGAAGAAATCGAAGATGCACGCTGGTTTAGCCCCGATGATTTACCGCCATTACTTCCCGGAAAAGCCAGCATCGCCTACCGCTTATTGCAAGCGGGGCTGAAAGAAAATCCATAAAACAATAAAAATGGATCACGAAAGACACGAAAAAAGGCCGAAAAAACACGAACAAGGCGGTTTTGTGTTCGTGCTCTTCGTGTCTTTCGTGGACAAGGGTTCTCCTGATTAACCCACGAAAGGGACGAAAATTTACAATCCAAACCCGCCTCTATTCAAAACGGATGCTGTTCGCTCTTTTTAGCTTTTGTTCGGCTTTTTTTCGTGTCTTTCGTGATCCATGTTTTTGACTGATTATTTCTTGTGCATCACCACAGCCGTCACAGCACCAGCGATCAAGCCCCAGAATGCCGAGCCAATGCCGAACAGCGTTAAGCCCGAGGCGGTGACTAGAAAAGTCATGATCGCTGCTTCGCGTTGATGCTCGTCGCGCATTGCGAGCGCCAAGCCATTCCCAATGATATTCACCAAAGCCAATCCAGCGACGACCAGCACCAGCTCGCGTGGGAAAGCGGCAAACAGCGCCGCCACCGTCGCGCCAAATAAGCCAATCAACACATAAAACACGCCTGCTGCGACGGCGGCCATATAACGTTTGCTGGCGTCTTCATGCGCGTCTTTGCCCATGCAAATTGCGGCGGTAATCGCTGCCAAATTAATCGCAAACGCGCCAAATGGCGCGAGCAGCACTGTCGTCAAACCCGTGGTCGCGATAATCGGCGAAATCGGCGGCGTGTAACCATTGGCGCGCAGCACCGTCACGCCGGGCACATTTTGCGAGGCCATCGTCACCATAAACAGCGGCAGCGCGACGCTGGCAATGCTGCTCAGCGTAAACACCGGCGTCGTCCAAATCGGCATCGCCAGCTCAAAACGAATACCCTCTAGATGTAATAAGCCCTGAGTACCAGCAATCAATAGCCCGCAGAGCAATACCCCTACAATCGCATAGCGCGGCAAGAAGCGGCGCAATATCAAATACGTCGCAATCATGCTGCCCGCCAAAACCAGCTGCGTTTGCAAGGCGGTAAATGCGCCCATACCAAAGCGCAGCAGCACCCCCGCCAACATCGCCGACGCAATGCCCAGCGGAATCCGCTGCATTGCGCGCTCAAACCAACCCGTCACGCCCATCAACACAATGAGCAAGCCCGACACAATAAATGCACCTATCGCTTCGGGCATCGTCACACCCGCAACGCCAGTCACTAGCAACGCCGCACCGGGCGTCGACCATGCTGTCACCACTGGAACGCGGTAGCGCAGCGACAAACCAATACAGGTCAGCCCCATCGCCAAACCCAGCGCCCACATCCACGAGGCGATTTCGGCTGACGTGGCGTGCAGCGCTTGCGCGGCTTGAAACACAATCACCGCCGAGCTGGTAAAGCCCACCAATACGGTGACAAATCCCGCCACCACGGCTGAAACCGAAATATCGCGCAACATAGGCCATCTCTAGCAATTGAAGAACCCTATTGTGCTGGCTGGCGCGCCGCACGGCAATGAGCGTAAGTGGCAAGACAACATCTGGTTGGAGTGGCGACCTCTCTCCGCTTACAAAAAAATGAGCTTCGTGGGAGTGAGCTTGTGCCCCGCAGGAAATACCCTTGGGGTGCCCGCGAATACACTGTTTGCAGATTCAACTCTGTTCCATATTGGCATTGCTTTCGCGGGCAAGCCCGCTCCCACGGGGAATCACAACATTTGGTTACATCACCAAGGATTGACGCCAGCTCAATGTAAGCGGCATCATGAAGTCATGATGCAAAGCACAACGCCCCTTTTCCTGATCTCTACCGCCAAGGCCCTACTGGCCTGGCTGAGCGCGCCTGCGCGGTAGACGTTACACACGTTGCCACCGCGGGAAGTCAATCCGGCGGTGGCGATCCCTCCTCTTGATTTCCTCCCGCAATCGCTCAGACGCTACCGCGTTCTGAGCATCACCTCGGAGGAATAACAATGACAGCCCCCAGCAACTCACAGCGTATCGGCGTAATGTTGGCCGCGTTTGCCGCGACCGGCTTCGCCATGAAAGGCGTTTTCATCAAACTGGTTTACCCCTACGGCGTCGACGCGGTGACTTTGGTGCTATTGCGGCTCATTTTTACGATTGCATTGCTGTGGATGATTCGCTGTTGGCGCTTGGCGCGACTGGCTCCGAATGAGCAAGAAACACCGATTTTAGCGATGGATAAGCTCAAGCTCTTGGGCTTGGGTTTGCTGGGCTATTACCTTGCCAGCATCCTGGACTTTATCGGTTTGCAAACGGTCAGCGCGAGTTTGGAGCGCTTGATTTTATGCCTGTATCCCACCTTCACCGTGCTCTTGGTGTCGTGGTTTAGTGGCAAACCCATTCCACCACGCATCAAGCGCGCGCTGCCATTGACTTATTTAGGGATGATTTTGGTCTTAGCGCCAGAATTAACCAACGCACATGCCGATTGGGTTGGTATTGGTTTTGTCGTTGCCAGCACTTTAGCTTTTGCGCTGTATATGGCGTGGAGCCCAGCGGTGATTCAACGCGTTGGTTCGATGCGCTTTACTGAATTGGCACTCACCGTATCGGGCGTGGGAATTTTGGTGCATTGGTTGATCGCACAACCACTGTCCAGTATTCAACAGCCGCCTGCCGTTTGGGCTTATGCACTGGTGATTGCGATTTTTTCTACTGTGCTACCCGTGTATGCAATGACTAATGCGATGAAACGCATCGGCGCTAGCCGCACCGCAGTGATCGGCAGCTTTGGACCAGTGTTGTCGATTATTTTGAGTATGGGGATTTTGAATGAACGGCTTAGCTCGCTGCAATGGTTGGGTGCTGCGGTGGTATTAGGTGGAGTTTACTTAGTCAGTAAAAAATAGGTATTGCCCTGTAGCCATTATTTAATAAAGGCTACAGGGCAATACATTATGCTAATTCGACGGTTTTTGTTTTGGCTAAATTACGTGGTGCATCAATATCGTTGCCACTGAGTACCGCGCAGTAATACGCCAGCATTTGCAATGCAACGGTGTAGATAATCGGGCTTAAATTTGTCAGTCCATTCGGCATCCGTATCACCGATGTACCATCGACCGAAGCAATATTGCCATTGGATAAAATGAAAATCTCACCGCGATTAGCACGTACCGATTTCAAATCATCGAGCATTTTTTGCGCTTGCTGATTCCACGGCAAACACACAATCACCGGCAATTCATCATTCACCAAAGTAATCGGGCCATGTTTAAGTTCGCCAGCCGGAAACGCCGCCGCGTGCTGATAGGCCACTTCACGCAACTTAAATGCGCCTTCCATCGCGACCGGATAATGCGTATTGCGGCCAATGACGAATAGATTTTTCTTTCGATGCAACATCCCCGCCCAGCGGCGAATATCTTTGCCCAATTGCAATGTTTCAGCCACTGCCGTGGGCAGCGTCAGCATTTCTTGTTGCACTGCGGCCAGCTCGTCTTTACTGAGTTTGCCACGCGCCTCACCCAAGCTAAACGCCAATACATACAGCATCAGCAATTGGGCGGTGAGGGATTTAGTCGCGCTCACCGATTGCTCGGCACCACTGTGTGTCAGCAAAGTATGATCAACGAGGGTCGTCAGCGTACTACCGGGAGAATTGGTCAGCGCCACAGTACGCGCAGAGCTCAAATTTTGCACATGTTGCAGGGCTGCAATCGTATCGGCGGTTTCGCCCGATTGCGAAATCGCGACAATCAAATCATACGGATCAGCATGAATATCGCGATCTACATATTCACTACTTAGCCCCACTTGAACCGGAATCCCTGCCAGCGTTTCAAACCAGTAACTCGCCACTAAAGCGGCATGGTAACTTGAGCCGCACGCCAATAAAGTCAGCCTGCGAATTCCGGCTAATTTACCGCGCAAAGGCAGCGGTAGGCTGTAGCCCGCGCTGTATTTTTGCACCAAAATGGCCAGCGTTTCCGGCTGGGCTTCGATTTCTTCGAGCATATAATGCGGAATATTTTGGCTCTTATTCACCGCCGGCATGTGCAATGCTTGCTCGCTACCATCTGGCAAAATCAAGCTGGGCACACCGAGGCCAAAACGCACGATATCGCCCGTTGCCATTGCATACACTTGATTGGCACGCTGCCGAATCAGGCGCAAATTACTGCAACAAATTTGCCGTAGGCCCGATTCCAAACCCACAAATAAAGGCCGCCCCATACAGCTGGCAAACATAAACTGCGTTTGCCCTTTCTGGTGGCACACATACGACACATCACCTTTCAGCTGAGCATTCGTTCTAATAATCGCGTCAGCTAATGTCGCACCGTCATGCAAATGCCGCTGTAGCAAGGCCGCCACCAAATCGCTCAAACTGGCCGCAAGTGCGATATCCAAAGCCCGCGCCAAGTCCAAATGATTGGTGCATAAGCCCACTGCTGTCACAACCAAACTACCTAATTTAGGTAGCGCGGACTGATGTGGATCATTGCTCAATGCTGCAATCAGCCAATGGCAATTCACCGGTGGAAATACCAAGCGCTGCACGGGCATCTGCAATACATAATGCCGCTGAATTGCAGATTCATCCTCTGCCTGCTGCACATGCAAATGCGTGCTATTGCTATTTAAAATCAATAAACAATCGGATAACGCAGGTAATACATTCTGCGGTGCAATATAGGCAATGAGTTCAGACATAATCCATCCAAGACAAAAGGCAAAAGCCCCAACACGGAATTAATTTAAGCATCGTTGTGCCGCGCAGCTGGTCGCTGCGCAGCGCTAGGCTCAACCCTTAAGACATCTTAAAGCGCTGCACTGTCGCCGAAAGCTGATCGGCCATTTGTTCGAGCTGCACGATGGAATCGCCCATATTGCGCACCGATACCGAGTTTTCTTCGGCCATTTGCGCAATCCGCTCTACATTCACGGCAATATCACGTGCGGCAGCGCGCTGTTCTTGCATTTGCTCGGTAATACCATGCACCGAATGCATCACTTCAATATTTCGCTGATTAATGAGGCCAATGCTATCGCTCGCTTGCGTGGTTAATTGCAAGCCATCACCGACGCGGCGACTACCGCTGCTCATTCGCGCAACGGCATCATGTGCACTGCTTTGGATATTGCCGACCATTTGTGTAATTTGGCTGGCCGATTGCGCGGTGCGCTCAGCTAATTTGCGCACTTCATCCGCCACCACAGCAAAGCCGCGCCCCATATCACCAGCGCGTGCGGCTTCAATCGCCGCATTCAGCGCCAATAAATTGGTTTGATCGGCCACATCTTTAATCACGACGACGATCGTGCCGATTTCATTGATATTGCGGCCTAGCTCAGTGATTTGCTCGGAAGCGCTACCTACTTCGCTCGAAATGGCTTGCATCTCACGCGCAGCCGCCGAAACGTCTTTGCTGCCATCGCTGGCCAACTCACCCGCACCACGCGCTTTTTGTTCCACATCGAGCGAGTTATCTGCCACTTGATCCATGCTGGTGCTCATTTCCTCCACCGCAGCAGCCATTGAGCTAGCTGATGAGGATTGATGATCTGAACCCATCATAATTTGCTGCGATGCCCCGGATAATGTTCGTGCCGACCGCGTCACCGCCTCAGCGTTATCACGGATTTGGCGGATGATTTGGGTTAGATTGTCCTGCATCTTTTTCAGCGAGCTTTGCAGTTTGCCTAATTCATCACTACCAAACTGCACACCGCGCCAATCATGGCTCAAATCGCCACCGGCGATTTTTTCAGCGACTTCACAGGCCGCAGACAAAGACTGCACCACTTTGGAAGCAATCAACCAAGCCATCAACAAGCCAAGCAAGATAGCGAAAATCGTTACCATCCAAATCGCATTCACGGCACCGCTAGCACTCTTTAGCGCGCTATTTTTGCCTTCTTCCATCTGCTCACCTTCGTGCTTGGCGAGCTTTAACACTGCTGCACGGTAGGCATCGCTGACCACAGCATAATCAGTCGTAATAAAATACCCACCAGTAGTGCGATCCAAGCGCAGTTGCGCGCTGAGCTTCACTTTCAGCTTATTCATGATTTCATTTTTAGCCATCACGTCGCTAAGCAAAGCTTGTGCCGTCGCATCGCCTTCTAGCATGGCTTTTAATTGAGCAATTAGCTGATTTTCTTGGCCTGCGTCTTTTTCTAGCGCGGTGAGAATCGCATCGGTATCACTGGTATTTTCTGCTAACGCTGCATTGCGTAAAACAAGATCATTTTGGTAAGCCAGCGCAATGAGCTGATTTGATTTAACAACAGCGGGGTAACGTGCATCGACCAGCTCAGTCACCTTGCTACGAATCCCACCTAGACTCACCAAGGCCACCACTGCGACCACAGCAAGTAGCGCGAGGACAAGGCCAAATCCCGCTAAAAGCCGAGTTTTTACGCCCCAATTATTCATATCAAAACCCTTTTCTTCGTATTTGTGGCGGTTCTTACAACCATAGAAGACCTATACTATACCCACAAGCTCCAATCACGCATATTACCAACTGCTAATGTACATAGGATGAGGCATGAATCACGAATTAGTCTGTTTTCCCTTCTCTAGTTTAGGCTCCGAAACACATTGGAAGACCGAAGGCGAACTACTCCATCGCTTTAACCATTTACCACACGGCGCAGAACACGAACGAGCCGACATTCTCGCCAAACTGTTTGCCCAAGCCGATGAAGTCGTGATTTCAACGCCATTGGCCATCGCACGCGGGCATTTAATTAAGCTCGGCCGTAAAGTTTTTATTAATTACAACGCACAAATCGCCGCCGCACCGGGCGCGCCGATTACGATTGGTCACCACACGATTATTGCGCCCAATGTGCAAATCCAAACGGGTACGCATCCAGTCGATCCCACCGAGCGTCAGCAATGGGCGTATTGCGCCAAAGGCATCACCATTGGCAACAATGTATGGATTGGCGCTAGCGCGATTATTTGCGCGGGCGTGACGATTGGCGATCACAGCGTGATTGGCGCAGGCAGCATCGTGACGCGTGATGTACCCGCCTGTACTTTGGTCGGCGGTAATCCAGCGCGTGTGATTCGTGAACTGACGCCTCCCGACGAAAGCACGCTTTATGCACTCAATCCTTGAGCCAGCGCATTGCAGCCGATTGCATCGCAGTGTATAAAATTTTCCAGCTAGCGAGTTCGCTGGCTGGAAAACCTTTCGCAGTCTCCATTTTTTAAGGTCGCTCTCTATGTGGCGCACGATTCAATCTTGGTTTGCCGCCAAACCCAAACTCAGCTTGGAAGATGAAGCCTTGATTGAGCGCCTTGTTGAGATCGCGCATCCGCATATTCGCCTCGCGCGCAATTACCTGCCCCGTTTAGCGCCCTATATTGCGTGGGCTCACACGCATGCGACGGCATTAGCAACGCAACTACCTGCGCCGATTGAGCTCAACGCTGAAAACTGGCGCAATGATCGTACCTTGCAATTGCTATTTGCAACGCCAGATCGCATGAGTGAAATTGTCGGCTGCGATGCCAAATTGCAAACGTGGTTTGCGGCGCATCCACTGATCGATACCGCTTATGTGGGTTTAATTGCCGACGTGGCCGAGAAAATGCGCTACGGCATGAGTGAAGTCGATGGGCTGATTCGCAACGATGTGCAGCAAAAACTCTTAGTATTTTCAAATCACCGTATCGGCCTACCCGCACAATCAACCGACGCTTTAGTGCAACTGGGCGCGCAGCGCATTTTAGATACGGTTGCTTATCAAGCTCAGTACGCAATTTCTGCTATTGACGCGCAAAAAAAACAAATCGACGACGAGCTGACTAACGCTCGCACGATGCTCAGAATGCAAGGCACGGGCAATCTAACGCCAAATCTTGAGCAACAGACTCAACAAGCACGCATTAAAACGCTCAGCGATGAATTGCAAACCATTCACCAAGCGCTCAACCCCGACGCAATGTGCGAATTGCTGATTACCGAGCTGGCCGCGACGCCGGATTTGGTTCGCCTGCAAATTCACAGCTGCAATGTCGACCGAATGGGAATTATTGATGGCGAAAGCAGCGATAATCAATTAATCCATTTGCCTGAGTTAATTTTGCAGCGCGATACACCGATCGAAAAATTAATCTTATTAATCGCCGTGCCACGCCAACTCATGCAAGCACCCATTGAAAAGCCTGCGTTTCCCGATCAAGCCATTTTCTAGCTTGCTGAACAATTCCTGACTATTCATTGGGAATATTCGCCTTTATTCTTTGGATAAACTTGCCCACAATATCGATTCAAGATATGACAAGGGCAAGCCCATGAAAACGCTAATTCTCCCGATTTTACTTTGCAGCAGTTTTGCCTACGCGGCGAGCGATGCCCCTTTGCAGCGCTATCAATGCGATGAAGGGCAATCATTTGAAATCCGCCAAACAACACCAGAATCCATCGAATTACGCGCCGCTTGGTCGTTTATTCCCTTGCCGCAAGTTGTTGCCGCATCCGGCACAAAATACAGCGATGGCCGCACCACAGTTTGGCTCAAAGGCGACAGCGGCTTTATGGAGCGTGACGATGTCATCGTTGCAAATAATTGCAGCCTTGTCCCTATCGACGAACCTCTCACGCCGATTCGCGATGCCGCCTCAGGTTTGATTTTCATCCCGCCGGATCGCTGGACCGCCAATCAAGTACAAATCGATGTGAAATCAGGGCCTGAGATTCCGTTTTATGGCGAAACAGCGACGCAGCAATTTGAGTTTCGCTTTCGCGCAGGCGTTGCCTCGCAAAAATATCCTTTACTCGATATTTTAGTGTTCCCGAAAGCGGCCTGGAGCAAACTCAGCCCACCGCCACGCGGCCAAGTATTGGGTGACGACGGTAAACGTGTTTATGTTGCGCAATTACCCGCGAACAATCCTTTTGATCCGGCTAGCAAAGAAGGTAAGGAATTTATCGCGTTACAAACTAATCTAGCAGAAGTGCAGCAAGCATTTTCGATGTACGGAATTGTCAAACAAGCAGCCGTCGAAAGCGTTACCGCCAAAGTGATGTGGCTAGATCGGCGCTTGTATCCCGGCGCGGTGTTAACGGTAGAGCTACGCGACGTTTCACGTATGGATGCGCCAGCCGAAGTGATTGCGAAACAAATCATCACGCTAGAGCAAGGTACTCCGCCGACGGTCACGCTGAAATTCTCGCCCGATGCGATTAATCCGCGCAATACCTATTCCATCGGTGCGCGGCTAGAAATGGACGGTAAACTTATCAAAATCAACGATACGCACACACCCGTTTTAACGCGCGGCGCAGGGCGAGAAGCCACGGTGATGCTGAAAAATATTTAAGCTGAATTGGCAATGAAAAAGCCGTAGCGACTGATGTCGCTACGGCTTTTTTATGTTTTTCTGCTAACTCAGCACTGTTCAGACTTGGTGTTGATGCTTTGCCGCGATGGTTGGACTGGGGCTTAAAGTCCCTTGTATCAAGCCGAGCGAGGAACAAGCGGATCGGGGTTTTTGCGATCAATGTTTGAGCGAGGCCGATGCTTTTGCCTTTGAGGCCGAACGAGTTTTGAGCGCAACCGAACCGATTGTCCACAGCGAGGGCATCCGACGAAGTCGGACGCAGATACTAGGGCGGCCTTCTTTTGCTTACTTTTCTTGGCTGTTCAAGAAAAGTCAGTGCCGCGCGGCATTAGCGCGACCATGCTGAGTAGAAAGTGAACGTTTTCAAGTTAAGCAATGTGCTTTTCTTATCAACATCGAAACTGAATAAGTACTAATAGGTATATCAACGCAGTCATTATTCATCAATGCCTAGATGGCAATACCCCTATCAGCACAATACCAAATTATCGCGATGAATTAACTCAGCTTCATCGATATAGCCCAGCACCGCTTCAATTTGCCCAGTGGGTTGGCGCAGGATACGTTGGGTTTCTTGGGAGCTGTAATTAATCAAACCACGGGCAATTTCTCTGCCATCAGCATCTAAGCAACGCACCACTTCACCACGCAAGAACTCACCATCCACCGCGATCACACCAATCGGCAGCAAGCTTGAACCGGATTGTTTTACAGCTCGAATTGCACCTGCATCCAGCGTCACACTACCTTTGAGCTGCAAATGATCAGCAATCCATTGTTTTTTTGCCGCGAGCGCAGAAGTCGCCGATGTCAGTTGCGTGCCTATCATTTCGCCAGCGGCGAGACGTGTTAAGACTTGCTGTTCACGGCCGCAAGCGATGATGGTTGCTGCGCCGCTACGGGCGGCACGTTTGGCGGCGATGATTTTGGTATACATCCCCCCCGTTCCAACGCTAGAACCTGCGCCACCGGCCATAGTTTCCAAAACAGGATCACCCGCAGTGCCGGTTTGCACCAAGGTCGCCGTTGGATTGCTGCGTGGGTCGGCGGTGTAGAGGCCGGTTTGGTCGGTCAAGATGACCAGCGCATCGCCTTCGATCAGATTGGTAACCAATGCGCCTAGCGTATCGTTGTCGCCAAATTTGATTTCAGCGGTTACGACGCTGTCGTTCTCGTTGATGATGGGAATCACGCCCAATTGCAGCAAAGTCAGCAAAGTAGAGCGCGCATTCAAATAGCGAGTTCGGTCGGATAAATCTTCGTGCGTCAGCAAAACTTGTGCGCAAGTGAGGCCGTGTTGGCGAAATGCACTTTCATAAGCGTGGCATAAACCCATTTGTCCTACTGCCGCAGCGGCTTGTTTTTCATGCACGGCAGTGGGTTTTTGCGTCCAGCCGAGGCGAGCAATGCCTTCGGCGACGGCACCAGAAGACACTAAAACGACTTGTTTACCCAAACGCGTCAGTTGCGCGATTTCTTCCGCCCAGCGCGCAAGCGCTGCGTGATCTAAACCTTTGCCTTCATTGGTCACCAAGCTAGAGCCCACTTTAACCACGATGCGGTGGGCAGTTGGCAAAATCGGCGTTTGCATAGTGACATCCTTGGTGAAACAAGTTTGAAGAGCAGCGAAAGCGCGCAGCTTTACACGTTAAATAAATAAAAACCTTGGTTTTCAATGGCTTTGATCGCGGTAGCAGGATCAAAACTCACATTGTCGTTACCGATGCTCAAGGTACGAGTGCGAAGGAAATAAACCTGCACATAGTCTTTGTCTTCAATGGCCAATTGGCTTTCATCAACGTCGACATCAACCGGTAGCACGATGCATTTAGAAGCGTTGCTCATGCTTTTAAAAATATTCACTTCCATAGAGATTTCCTCGCACTCAAAAGCAGCAGCCTCGATTTTCGCGCAATTTTGCGTTTAAGCCCAGTGTTTTCAATGGCAGGCCATTTGATTTTGTTGGGCAAAAATGGGGATTTATCCACAAAAAAGCCTCGATTTCAGCATTCTTCTTATTGGTTTTATAGTTATTTTAATAGTAATAAATAAGCCTAGCGCTTGCCTGTGGATAAGTCTCTTTTTGAGCTTACAAGCAACAACTTACAAAAATGATGATTTGCGTATAGCTTGGCGTTTTAAGGGCAGAGTTTTTGGTGAGTCTTTTTTTTCGACGTGAGTAACTCTGGCTTTCCCCCAATTCATACCGACTTAAACCGAGTTTTACCCGCAAAAATAGGGCAAGTTATCCACGGATTTAATTTTAAATTTTTACTAAAAAAAGGCGAAATAGCGCCTTGTGCGGTATAAAACGACGTAAAAGTGGCAGGCTAGCTTGTTGAATTCAGTGAATTGAGAAGTGCCGCTCGGCTTGGAATCGTCCAGCGAGTCGATGAGAGAAGATATTAATTGGGGGGAATTGCAGTAGGAATGACGAGCATCACGCCGTGTTGATGCGATGGTGACGTTAAGTAATGCAGAGTGGGATCGTATTGCGATTGAGGTAAATACGGGGTGCTAGCAAGCACCCCTCAATGTTTATTTAGGAAAGTTTTGCAGCACAAACTCAGCTAATAATTCGCTCGCGCCGTTCCAGAAAATCTGAATTCCAAGGCAGAGCAAAATAAAGGCCGAGAGGCGCAAGAAAATCACGGTGCCGGTTTCGCCCATTAATTTAAGTAAGCGTTCGGCATTGCGATAGCACCAATACAGCAAAAATGATGCCGCAGCGACGGCGAAAACGCTGGCTACGGGGATCAAAACAACGCCGATACCCGAGGTTTTAAAACCCGCACCGAGGGTAATCGCCACCGTAATCGAGCCTGGCCCGACGCTAATTGGGAAAGTGAGCGGAAAAAAGGCGCGTTGGCGTAATTGCTCTTCAGAAAGGCGCTCATCGCTCGCCGCCAACACCGTGTGCGATGTATCGTCAGACGACATCAATTGCCAGCCTGCAGTCGCCACCAATAAGCCCCCGCCAACTCGCACAATCGCCAGCGACACGCCAAAAAACTCCAGTACATAAATCCCAATGAACATGCTGACTAAAAGTAGAGAAAAACCATAAATCCCGACTTTTCGCGCCAAAATAGCGCGTTCTTCCGCGCTATAACGCGAAGTCATCGACATAAAAATCGGCGCTTGGCCGAGGGGATTTAGAATCGGAATCAGTGCGGCAATAACTAGTAAAAAATGCCCAACGAATGTAGAAATGTACAACATCATGAAAATCCGGCGGCGTAAAAATGCTTTATCTTAGTGCTTTGCACTTAGAAAGGATAGCGGGCTGTTTCTCTTTGCTCGTCATCGTGCAGGCTTAATTCAGCAACCCATTGCTGGGCATCATGCTGGCTTTGTTTAACGCCAATAGCAGTAAGACCAAGCGTTTTACAGCACTGGCTGATGCCATGAAAATCCTGCATTTCTACCGCAATCGCCAGTTGCAAATACGGAAAATACGGCCCAGAGCGCGTCAGCAGCGCTGCCAACACGGCATCGGGCAGATTGAGCGCTTTAAGTGCATCGGCCATTGATTGCTGCAACATGCCGCCAATCAGCGACAACACCCCGGTTAAAAAGAATTGCTCCGCCTGCGGCAGCGATTGCTGCACAGCCAAATTACGCATCAGACGACCACGCTGCAATGCCGCCGCCAGCAGCGCAGTATCTCGTTCAAGATGCTCAGCAAAATCGAGCTGACTATGCGCCATAAATGTTAGCCAGCGATACAATTGCTCGCGGCCAACGCTCAGTAAAGCTTGCTCGGCACTACCTATGGTTTCGGCGATGCTCGATTTGGCCATCCGCAACAATTTATACAGCAGCACCGGATCCGCTTTGAGCGCATCGGCAAGTACTTGCGTGGCCGCTTCTTGCTCGATCAAGCGCAAAATACGCGCCAGCGGAGCACGCAAAGCAGGCATTGGATTCACACCCCACTCGTCACGCGAACTAATAAATGAGCCCTGAAAAAAAGCAACGCGCTGGCCATACAGCGTCGATTCCCACATCGCATCAAAAGCTTCATACGAATCGATATGGCAAGCCAGCAAGGGCCAATGCGGTTGAGCGTGAATCGCGCTGGCGATGTCGCTGGCGAAAATGGCATCTTCATTTAAATCCAGTACCAATAGATCAATCTCATCAACCAATTCATCCATGCCGGGATTCAAACATTCATGCGCCAAAATACCGAACTTCAAGCCTTTTTTGCGTAGTTTTTTAATCTGCAAAATGATGGCTGGGCTAACCATCTCGTCCGAAAAACGCAGTACAAACAAAGCGTGTTGGCCCGATAGCAAAGCCAGTTTGTCATCCAAAATATGCTCGGTGGCCAAATTCACCAAAGCAAAACGTTGCCCCAGTAATTGCAATAAAGGTAGGTTGATTAACTGGCTGAGCAAAGCCTGATCGTACAAGCGCCGCATTGCATGGCCGATATGCACACGCTCGGTGATATTTTTCTTCAGCATAAATTCATGGCCGACGACGCGCTCTTGGCGATTGACTATCGTTTCGCGGCAAATGATGGTTTTGTCTTCGGGATGCGGTGTTGCACACGCCCCCGCTTCATCGCTCTCCATGCGTGGCGACAAAGCATTCAAGCGCTCAAATGCCGCCGAATCGACTTCCGGCGTGGCATTTTGAAATAGGCGGGAAAACAAGCTAGGCATAGTGGCAATCCGTAAAGTGCCACTCAGTATAGAAAATCAGTGCGATTTCAGCAGGGAGTCTACATAAAATGCTTATTTTTCGCACAAATCTGCAGCGATGCAAACTTAAGTTTTAGGTGGCGTTTTTCCTTTTATGATCGCTTTAAACTCATCAATCGGATTTGAGTTGTAACTTGAATTAATTTTGCCTACCCATTTTGCGCCACCCAACGCGTACACAAGCAAAATAACGGCGAAAACGACAGCGCTAAAACTCATTGCGTCGTTATCGCTCATTTTGATATAGAGAAAGCCAAGTCCAAGTAATAATGCCAAAATTCGAAACATCAATTGCCTCTCGCTAGCAGGGTATTTGAATGTAGATATTTATAATTAAAGCTTATAGAGCTATACCCTTGCTGATTGTAAGACGGTCATTTCGACCAACACGTTATGGCTGGCGTCCGAAACCCACATTTGCCCGTCTTGAATCGTGCATTGAATCTGCATCGTGCGTGCTGTCATTTTGGTGAGTTCAGCCAAGGTATCGGCAGGAATACTGACCACATTCAGATGCTCAAAGCGCGTCAGCTGATTTTTGATGCCATCCCACCAAATCTCGACGACGCGGCCGCCGTAGGCGTAGACCCAAACTTCATTTGAGCGACCGCAGCCTTTTTTAATGCGTTTTTCATCGGGCAAACCCAGCTCGATCCACGTTTCAATCGCGCCAGTGAGATCTTTTTGCCAAACATCCGGCTCATCATCAGCCGATAAGCCGCGTGTGAGTTCCAGCGATTCGCTGGCGTGGCGCGCAAAAGCGACCAAACGCAGCATCATACGTTCGTCGGTTTCCGACGGATGCCGCGCAATCGTTAGTGCATGGCTTTGGTAATAGCCACGATCCATATCGGTAATATTGAGTTCGGCTTTGAAAACCGTTGATTTAAGTGCCATTTGCGTCTTCCTCGTGAGGCCGATAGTGTAACGGAATCGCCCTCGGCTGTAAGAGTGGGTTTGATACCAACTCACTCAGTAAAAACAAATTTCTAGTCCACGAAAAACACGAAAGGCACGAAGAAACCAAAAATCATCCTACAGTCAGCCATCTCAACAAGATCCCGTGGGAGCGGGCTTGCCCGCGAAAGCTGTGCCAATACGAAACGTAGTGAAGCCGCAAGCAGTGTATTCGCGGGCAAGCCCGCTCTCACGAAAAGCATTTCTTTGTCAGCAGAGATAGGGCTCTAATCAGGAAAGTCGTCGAGCGTTTCGGCATTTTTAGCTCCTGTTCGTGCCTTTCGTGGACTCCCGTTTTTAAACTTGCCTGTGATAAATTCAGCCTTCATTCGGATAAAGGCCACAAATGAGCACTTCCATTGCATTGCTGCGCAGCGCCAACGATCTCAGCCCCGCACAATGGGCGCAATTGGCGCGTGGTAATGATCCGTTTTTAAGTCGGGAATTCTTGGGGCTTGCCGAAAGCACCGGCGCAGCCAGCCCCGATTTGGCGTGGCAGCCGCTGCATGTATTACTGCAAGCCGCCGACGAATCTGTACGCGCTTTGTTGCCGCTGTATTTGCGCCAGCATTCTTTTGGCGACTTTTCACGCGATTGGCAGTGGGATCAAGCATGGCAATCCGCAGGGCTCGCCTACTATCCCAAATTGGTATCAGCAATCCCATTTACGCCCTCACCGGGGCCGCGCTGTGTGTTGGCACATGGTGAGCCAGAATCCACGCGAGATGAGCTAATCGCAGCGGCGATTCATGTTGCGGAAGAACTCAAAGTCTCGTCGTGGCAATGCTTATTTGTGCAAGAGCGCGATCGTGCTGCGTTAGAAAATGCGGGCATGCTGTTACGCGGTTGCGTGCAATTTCACTGGAAAAATCGGAATTACACCGATTTTGACGATTTTTTGGCGACGTTTACTGCGATTAAGCGCAAAAAACTCAAGCGCGAGCGCCGTTATGTCAGTGATGCGGGCTTGCGTTTAGCGACTTTGCACGGCGATGAAATCGACGCTGCAAGTTGGCAAGCGATCTATCGCCAATACGCCGACACTTTCCGTCGCTATGGCAATCATCCGGCGTTTTCGCTGGAATTTTTCCAGCAACTCGCCGCGCAAATCGGCCGCGCGATGGTGGTGTTTGTGGCCTACCAAGGCGATGATTTGGTCGCTTCCGCCATTTGCTATCGCAGCGACACCGCACTGTTCGGCCGCCACTGGGGCGCAGATATTGACTGCCCCGGCCTGCATTTTGAGCTGTGCTATTACCAAGGCATCGCCTACGCGATTGAACACGGCCTGCTTTCCTTTGAGCCCGGCGCACAAGGCGAACACAAACTAGCGCGCGGCTTTGAGCCGGTGATGACCTGGGGCAGCTACTGGATCGCCGACCCACGCATGCGCCACAGCGTCGCCCAATTCATCGCCCGCGAAGCAGCGGCAACGCAAAACTACCAAGAAGAAATGGCAACGCATTTGCCCTTTCGGCTTGCCGAATAATCAACGTCAAGATCAACAACATGGATCACGAAAGGCACGAAAAAAGGCCGAAAAAACTAAAATACTTTTTTGCCTTTTTTGCCTTTTTTTTCGTGCCTTTCGTGATCCCCGCTTTTGACTTTATAAGCAGTGTCTCTTTATTGCGATTACATCCCCGTTTCATCACATTTGAATAATCCGCGCTTAATCTGCGTAGTATTTGCCAGCACGATTGCGCGGAGCCTGCCATGTATGCGAGTAGCGACAAACTCATCCTGTTAGATGCAGATGGCACGATTATCGATGCTTTTAGCGCCATTGAGACGGCATTTAGCCTACATGGCATGCAGATCGGCGATTTGGAGCGCTTTCAAAAACGCCGCAATTTATTCAAATATCTGGGTGGCTTAAAAGAATTCCCGCGCAACCTCGCCAAAAGCCTAGGCAATTCCAATCGTAAAGAACTCATCGCCACGCTCACCGATATTTACCGTGAACAAGCGGTGCTCTACCCCAGCATCGCGCCTTTGCTGCGGCAATTACTGGCCACGCCGGGAATCAAGGTCGGTTTGGTCACGCGCAATGTCACGCACGAGCCTGCCATTACGCTCGCTCGCCTGTTTGCACGGCACGATTTGGACATTAAGCAATTGGATTTTTTTAGCTGCATTCCGCTGAAAACGTCAAAAGACGTTTATTTCAGCACCGCGATGGCGCAGCTGGGCATCAACCCCGCCCGCGCATTTGCTTGCGGTGACGAACACAAAGATTATTTGGCGATGCAGGCGGCGGGATTTAATCCCTTTATGGTGTCCTACGGCTTCGAAGATTTCCGCCGCCTCACGCTCAAATACGCGGTGCCCGAAGTGATTATCTCACGCAGCCCAGAAGAGCTAGGCGCGCGAATCCGGCATGCGTTTGATTTGCCGAGTGAAGGGGTAATTTCGGGAGGGCTTTAAACAGCGCTGATGTTCAGATTAGGTATTCATGGTTTTAAGTGCCTGCTGCATAGCGATGTATTGCTCTGTAGCCAATATGATTAAATTCCTACATGGCAATACACCTAGGAAATATTCAATTCTTTCCGCTGCTTTTGCTTCAAACTCGCCAGCGCTTTTTGGTAAGACACGTTGATGAGTTCGCGCAAAGCTTCAGCCGGCATCGCCGCCACATCGACTATCGTTACCCAGTGAAAGCGCCCCATATAGCGCGCGGGTTTTATGCCAGGCTGGTCGGTCAATTCTAAAAACCGTTCAGGATGAACGCGCAGGCTAAAGCGCCATTGCTCGGGTTGGCTGGTTTTGAAATAGGCGAATTTTTTATCCAAAAGCTGAAACACCAGAATATTCGACGGATGCCCAAACTCAACTTCATTCGCGCCCGCCAAGCTGCGGCAATAAGTTTTTACGTCGTCAACATTCATGAGATGGGTGCTGCGAAATTGATTGCCTTGATCTTAACTGATGTCGGCGATTTGAGCGCCGACAAAGTTGATATGCGCAAATAGCGGCAACGATGCAGTAAAAATTCACCTAGGGTATTTGTTTACGAAGCTTATTTAAAAAGGAATAGCAGGCAATACACCAGCTATTTAACATCCACCGGATCCACATGCGTCATCAGATTCAGCACATCGACATGCTGCGCCAACACACGCTCGCGGGCTTGGACTGCGATATGGTGGCCTTGCTCTACGCTCATCGTGCGGTCAACTTCTAAATGCACATCGACCAAGATCAAATCGCCCATTTTTCGGGTTTTTAGCGCGTGGATGCCGATCAATTCGGGCGTGCCGAGTAAGGTTTGGCGGATTTGTTCGATGGTCGCTTCATCCACGGCTCTATCCATCAAATCGTGCATCGCATCCCATGCAAAACTCCAGCCCATTTTGCCGACCATTAGGCCGACGACCAGCGCGGCGATGGGGTCGAGTAGATGATAGCCGAGCAGGTTGCCGCCAATGCCGAGCGCGACGACGAGGGACGAGGCGGCATCCGAGCGCGCGTGCCATGCATTGGCGATCAGCATACTGGAGCGAACGCGTTCGGCGACGGCGAGCATATAGCGAAATAGCAGCTCTTTACTCAGCAGCGCACCCAGCGCCACCCACAGCGCGATGGGTTTGACTTGCGGGATCGCTTCGGGATGTTGCAACTTGCCGAGTGCCGACCACAACATGCCCGCACCGACGACCAGCAATAGCGTGCCCAGCACCAGCGAGGCGGCGTTTTCATAGCGCTGATGGCCGTAATGATGATCGTCATCGGCATCTTTTTGGCTGTGATGATTGGCAAACAGCACGACAAAATCGGCGATTAAGTCCGATAGCGAATGAATCGCATCGGCGATCAATGCCTGCGAATGCGCGAACACACCCGCCACCAGCTGAGTGATCGTCAGCACGATATTCACCGCGACGCTAATCCACGTGCTGCGTTTGGCGGCTTGATGTTTGTTGGGTGTGTCGTGCTGGATGTGCATGGTTAAATCTCGGGTGACGATTGCGCTGCTGAGTATAGCAAGGTGGCATGAAGCGAAAATGAAGAGACGAGATTTTCTGGCTTGGATCAAAAATCCTATAGGCAATCATGCACTTTGAATTTATGAAATCTACGCAGCAAAAAAAAATCTCAATCTTCATGCTTGAAGATTGAGATTTTGGGAGAGATAAAGCTCGCGCCTGTTGACGTCTGCTTAGCTTAATCGCGTAGCGGGAATGGCTCGCTCGGATGGATGGTGGTGGTTCTATCGCTAGCGCTGCCGCCAATACCGCGATCTTGGAAGAACGTAGTCAGTTTCGTTGGGCGACATTGGGTCTCAGTCGAGCAAGCCCATAGGCTGTAATACTTAAATGGGGTAGAAAACGCGCTGGCTTGGATTGTGGCAGTGCTAGTCCAGTAAACACCTGCGGCGCAATGAGTGTCTCCCACTTGGCAGTCAACGGCCATTTTAGGAAATTCGCTGAGTCTGCCAATCGCAAGGCCATTTTCCCGTAGTTCGATATAAGCGGGTGGCGTTGAATTTGAGTGAGCGGCTTGCACATTAATGGCTAGCCCCCCATTAACTGCTCTAATCATCGCGCTATAACGCCCAACGCCTGATGTAGGCAGTGCCTCGTTGGTAGCTTGCCATGCACCCCATTCATTGCTGCCAGGCACTTCATTTTGATTCCACCAGCGCGCCTGCCAGACTTTATTGCCGGAAATCGCTTTGCTATTGGCTTGGTAAACTTGCGCCGCATCCCACGCAGTTGGCGTATTGCTAACGGCCTTCAGCCAAGCGCCTTGCGCTGAACCTGGTGTTTCGCCTTGCGTCCACCATTGGGCGGTGTATTCAACACCTTGCCATTGCACTTTGTTGCCCTGCTGATAAATCGTCTCGCTGACCCATGGTGCAGCTTGGCTAACAGAGCCGGTAGAAGCAACAAGGTGGCCGCCCAAGCCAATCGCTTGCATTTCAGCATCTGAAAGTGAATGCACAATCGATTTATTAAGGACAAATGCAAAATAGTAGGCATGGCGAATGTCATAGCCGATAGAGCCATCAGGGTTGGGGCGAGGAGATGGGCAGCTGTAATCGATGCTGGGGCCAGTGAGCTGTGGAATGAAACCCAGTTTTTGTTCATCGTTCGCTAAATTATAGGGGGGTATGACGGGTGACGGTGGGGGTTGGCAAGTGGCTTGCGCGAGTTGCGAAACCATTAAAGTGCTTAAACCAAGCGCCAGTGTGCTGAGCATGCGGGGATATTTCATAGTGCGTCTCCTACGTCCATTAATCGAACCCGTTCAGTCTATTGCTGACTAGGGATATCCCCATCAAAGATGGGGCTGCTTACATTGGCATACGAATATGCCATTGGCAAACGCCTTGCCACCACTGTCGTAATTTCTGGTGTTTTCAATGCTGGGGATGAGGCGCTAGCCTCTTGAATTATCCGACTCATCGCTCGCTGCGCAGCGGATCGGCGGCTAGAGTGAAGCTCCTTGTTTGACTCCGCTATCATGAGCCGTCATCTTGCCCGTAGGTAGGCTTTAACAAATAATGCTTAACTCGTAAGCCTTAGGGTGTTAATAAGCGAAGGGCATTACACCAAGACGGCTAAATCGGTGTAACGCCCTTTGGTTGTTACACCCTACTATTTAGATGTATTTGGCTGTAGCCATTCATTGCCAATGACTAGCTGGCAATACATCGACATTATTGCTTGCCCGTCGGTCTTGGGCTGGTAAACCTCTTGATATCAAACCGACGCAGTTGGTGCAGATAAGGGGCTGCGTTTAGCTTCGCCTAAACGTCGTTTTCTTGGCGAAAAAAAGTGCCGCGCAGCACCAGCGCGGCACAGAATTAAAGAGCGCAGCAGATTGAATTCAATGGGGCAATTCGCCCCACTTGCCCATCACACCGCCAACAACTCCTCAAATCCACCATAAATCATCCGCTTGCCATCAAATGGCATTGGATTGGTTTTGGGATCGAATCTTGGGTCTTGCATTAGTTTTTCCCACGCGGCATTGCGCACTTCTTTGGATGGCCACGTGGTCCACGAAAACACCACGGTTTCGCCTTCTTGCAACTGGACGGCGAGCGGAAAAGACGTCAGTTTGCCTTCCGGCACATCATCACCCCAACATTCAACGATGCTGAGTGCGCCGTGTTCTTTAAAAATCGGCGCGGTTGCCGCCGAATAATCACGGTAGGCGGCGCGGTTGGCGGTCGGTACGGCGACTACAAATCCATCGATATACATTTCTTGCTCCTTGGCGTGAATTGATCAGTCTGTTTTTCAGCGGCGCAAGGCGAGTTGGAACGCGTAGCGACGGCCGAGGCTGAATTATAACTGATTTGAATTTTGGTTTTTGTGTCAGCAATTGGGCGGAGTGGCTGATGATAGGTTGCGCTGGCGCTTCGGCGCGATGTGACGGCGGCTGCTAGAGTGAAGCTTCTTGTTTGAGTCTGCGATCATGCTACGCCGTCATCTTCCCCGTATTTTATCCCTGCTATGTATTGCGCTGCTGCTCTTGCATAGCTTGGGCTGGGTGGCGATACCTGCATTAAAAACGCTGGATACCTTGAGCTACGACTGGCGAATGCGGCTGATTGCGCCCAAGCTGCCCGATCCGCGCATTGTTATTGTTGATATTGATGAGGCCAGCCTCGCTGCGTTGGGGCGCTGGCCGTGGCCGCGTAATCGCGTTGCCAGCTTGGTCGATACGCTGTTCGATCACTATCACGTTCGCGCGCTGGGTTTTGATCTGGTGTTTGCTGAGCCAGATACCAGCAGCGGTTTGCCGGTGCTAAATGCATTGGCGAGCAGTGAATTGAAAAACAATCCGGCTTTTCTGCAAACATTACAGCGCTTGCAGCCGCAACTTGATTACGACGCGCAACTGGCGAAATCGCTAGAAAATCGGCGGATTGTCACCGGTTTTTATTTTGGTGAGCACGGCGTTTCTAGCGGCGTATTACCACCCGCGTTGGCTGCAACAGATTGGAGCGCACTCGCCCATCGCTTTCACGGCGGTAGTCATTTTGGCGCGAATTTGCCGCAACTGAGCCACGTGGCAGGTGGGCATTTTGTGCCGGTTAGCGATGGTGATGGCATCAGTCGGCGGATTCCGCTGGTTGTGAATATTCAGGGCGCGGTGTATCCGGCGCTGGCGCTGGCTTTAGCTCAGATCGCGCAAGATGTACCACCGCCCATGCCCATCGTTGTTGACGATGGCGCGGCAGGCATCATCGAAGGCATTCGGCTTGGTGATCGCATGTTGGCGACCGATGAGGCGGCACGGGCTTTAGTGCCGTTTCGTGGCGGCGCGCAAACGTATACCTATCTATCCGCCGCCGATGTGCTGAGCCAGAAAATCCCGCCCGCGCAATTGCAGGACAAAATCGTCTTGCTCGGCACCAGTGCGCCGGGACTGAATGATTTACGCACGACGCCGATGGGCGAAGGTTTCCCCGGTGTTGAAGTGCACGCCAATTTGCTGTCGGGCTTGCTCGACGGCACGTTATTGCATAGACCCGACTATTTGCGCGCCGCAGAATTGCTGCAATTACTGGCGATTTCGGGATTATTGCTACTCTTGCTCAAGCGAAATGCACCACTGCGCGCCACGCTGGCGACTGTGCTGATTTTGGCTTTGGTAGTCGGCATTAATGCCTATTTATGGCGCGAGCAAGGTTTGAATATGGCGCTGAGCAGCAGCGTTTTATTAATTCTTCTGCTGTATTTTATCCACATGATTTGTGCTTATTTTCAGCAAACGCGGGACAAACAGCAGCTCACCGAGCTGTTCGGCCAGTATGTCGTACCCGAGCTGGTCGATAAAATGAGCGCATCGCCCGCGAGCTACAGCATGCAAGGCCAAAGCCGCGAGTTAAGCGTTTTATTCACCGATGTGCGTGGTTTTACCAGTATTTCCGAAGGCATGGATGCCGCGGAGCTGGCGGCGTTTATGAATGAATTTCTGACGGCGATTTCGACGGTGATTCGGCAAGGCGCAGGCGCGGATTATCAGGCTGGCACGATTGATAAATACATCGGCGATTGCGTGATGGCATTTTGGGGCGCGCCAGTGGACGACGCGCAACATGCGCGGCATGCGGTGACGGCGGCGCTGGAAATTCAGGCGATGCTGGCGCGGCTTAATCCAGAATTGCAGCAACGCGGCTGGCCAGCGATTGCGGTCGGCATCGGCATCAACACCGGTGTCGCGAACGTCGGCGATATGGGGTCTAAATACCGGATGAGCTACACGGCGCTGGGCGATACGGTGAATTTGGCGGCACGGATTGAGAGCCTGACCAAAATCTACGGCGTCGGCGTGTTGGTCGGCGAAGCGACGAAAAACGCTGCGCCCGAGTTTCACTATATGGAAATCGACCGCGTACGCGTGTTGGGCAAGCAGACGGCGGTAACGCTGTACAAACCGATTTTAGAATCTGAGTTGCCGCAGGCGGAATTGATGGGAAAATTTTTAGCGATGTATCGCTCGCTAGACTTTGCTAATGCAGAGCTAGCGCTCAATACCCTAGATAACAAAATACTCGTGCAGTTATACCAAGAACGAATCTCGCAGCACCGCCAATCGCCCCCACCCGCCGATTGGGATGGCGTGTATGGGTTTGATCGCAAATAGCTCATGTGGTGGTCTATATACCCACTAATGCCTAGTCGCGATGATTGGGCTGGGGCTTAAAATCCCGTCCAAGCGCACCGAGTGAGGAGAGAGACAAACAGCTTTATCGTTTGGCTCACGATCGATCGAGGGCATCGGGGACCGATGCGCGCTCGGGTCGCCTTTCTTTGCTTACTTTCTTTGGCGAAGCAAAGAAAGTGAGTCCTCGTCGCGGATTGCGACTGTAAAACACCGTGCCATAGGCACTTAAAAGATAAGTATTTTTGATCAATGCAATCTGGAGTCTTCGCAATGAACAATCCAATTTACCGCCCCGCTGATTATTCTCGTCGCCAGCTTCTGCAACGCTTAGCCGCAGCCTTGGTATTGGGTAATAGCATTTGTTGGCGTGATGCTTTTGCCGCAAAGCAAGAAACAGGCATTGTGCGGCTCAAAGGCAAAGTGCATCTGAATGGCCAGCCCGCCAGCGTTGGGCAATTGGTGAAGATGGGCGATGCGCTGGAAACTTTTGCTGATGCTGAGGTGGTATTTATTGTCGGCAAAGATGCGTATTTGCAGCGCGCTGGGAGCCAGATTCGCTTGGAAACGGCAAGCGGAAGTGGCTTTACGCAATTGCTGCGCGTGGTTTCTGGGCGGCTGCTGGCGGTATTTGCCAAAGGCGAGACGCAAATCGAGACACCAACCGTCACGCTAGGCATTCGTGGCACTGCGGTGTATATCGAGGCCGAGGCCGATAAAACTTATGTTTGCCTTTGCTATGGTACGGCGAAGTACACGCCCACTGCGCAAGCCAATCAAGCATTTACGCAAACAACGCAACATCACGAAAAACCGCTGTGGATTTATGCCGATATAAATCGACCTTTAATGGAGGCCAGCGTGCCGATGAATCACAGTGATGCCGAATTAAGCATGCTTGAAGCGCTCGTCGGACGCGTGCCGCCATTTTTGAAAAACTACGGCACATCGCGCTCGCGTTATTAGTGCAAAACTTCAATCATGAATGGCCGGAATCGTCATTCCGGCGGCGCTCTGCGTAGCTAAAAGCAAGGCTAGAATCCAGCTGTAATGGGGATGGTCGCTCTGGGTAGCAGTCTTCGCCGGAATGACAAAAACGAGAGTAGGCTCCATAGTGCGGCGGGATTTTTTGCGGCGTATAATCGCGCGCTTATTGCTCTTGCGCCCTTACTTTTACAGGCTTTCCTATGCTTAACGCCTTTGTCCTTTCTGCAGGCCGTTTGATTCAAGTGCCAGCACTCGTGCCGGATGATTTGTCGCGCCCCGAAGTGCTGTGGGTCGATATGGTCGATCCGACTGATACCGAGCGTGAATTGGTGCAGCAGGTGTTTCATTTGGAGCTGCCCGAAGACGAAGAAGTCAAAGATTTGGAAGAATCGGCGCGCTGCTATATCGACGAAAATGGCGTGCATATCAGCTCGTTTTTTCTGTCGCACGACAATGATGAATACAGCAACGTCACCGTATCGTTTTTGCTGAATCAAGGCCGTTTGCTCACCATACGCCAAGAAGAACTCGCGGTGTTTCGCTTGTTCCGCCTGCGCGCACGCGTGCAGCCGGGCTTTGTGTCGACGGCGCAGGAAATCCTGCTGTCGATTTACGATGCGGCGGTCGAATACGACGCTGATGTGCTCGAAGAAATTTACACCAAGCTCGATGGCGTGAGCCGCCGCGTACTCGATCGCAGTGCTGAAATGACCGATGAATTGATGGGGCAAGCTTTGGCCGAATTGGCGGGGCACGAAGACATTAACGGTAAAGTACGCTTGGATTTAATGGATACGCGCCGCGCGCTATCGTTTTTATTACGCTCCAAAGTGCTGGCGACGGCGCAAGAAGGCGATCTGCGCGAAGTACTGCGCGATTTGGAATCGCTGAATAATCACAGCGCGTTTTTGTTCGATAAGATTAACTTCTTGATGGACGCGGTGATGGGTTTGATTAATCTGGCGCAGAATAAAATCATCAAGATTTTCTCAATCGCCAGCGTGGTATTTCTGCCGCCGACTTTAGTCGCATCGATCTACGGCATGAATTTCTCGCACATGCCCGAACTGACCGAAAACTGGGGCTACCCCGCCGCTTTAGTACTCATGATTGCTTCCGGCATTGCACCGTATTGGTTCTTTAAACGCAAGGGCTGGCTGTAGGGGTATCTGCATGAAAGCTTTATATATAAATATATAGATCCTAATACCCATCAATCTATTTTAACGCTTAATGGCGTTTTATTGGCTTTTAAGCTCTGATTAAATTCGTTCAAGAACTCGGTCATACCTAAGCTTTTTGCAAAGCCTAAATGTAATGGGTCGCGCACTAAGGGGACTGGCAGGATGACAAACTCATTTTTATGCGCCATCAGTTCAGGATCTTCATGAAGAATGGCGGTGAGGCCGACTAAACCGTGGCTCACCACGGCGGCATCGAGTCGGCCACGGAGTAATTTTTTAAGGCGAAACACATCCGTAGTGCTGAGATCCGATTGAAAAACACCTTGTTTAATGGCGCTGTCGACGCTTTCGCCATAGCTAGCGCCAAGGTGCATGCCAATGAGTTTACCTTTCAAATCGGCTAATGTTTTAAATTCAAACTCTTTATCACGGCGCGCTATTAGATAAATATTGTCTTCAAAAATGACGTCAGAATAATCAAAAATCGCCTGTCGCTCTTTAGTTTTAGACAAGCCAATTAAGCCGCCCTTGCCTTTTACGCCGTATTCATAGGCGCGCCGCCATGAGAGCAGCTCTAGCTTTACTTTCTTGCCGCTCAGTTTCTCAAAATTTCGAATCGCATCCACCATGATGCCGCGCGCTTGACCTTGTGCATCTTTATACATAATTGGTGGATATTCATCGTCTGAAAATATCAGCACTTCGGCGGCATGGCTGGGCAGCCAAAAAGCGCTACCGAGCAAAAGCAGCCAGATCCAACGAAAAGCCTTAAACATAATCTTCACCCGCGAGGAAGTTGGCTTAACGATAGGTCGTGCTGTGATCTCGATGCAGTAAAAAACGTAAGTTTTAGTGCTTAAACGGTGCGATACGCATAGCTTTACGTTGTGTGATAGCGGGCTATAAGTCTTGCGACAAACGCGCTTGCAGCGCAGGTTGAATAAAATCAATAAACGCACGATATTTGCGCGGCATCGCGGCGCGGTGCGGGAAGACTAAATACACCGGCGTCGGCTTTTCATACCATTCAGGCAGCACGGCTTGCAACAAACCCAATTGGCAATAGCTATCGCCGACAAACTCGGGCAATAAGGCAATACCGTAGCCCGCCACAGCGCTCATTGCCAGCGTCGGATTATTATTGCTGCACAGTACGGGCTGCAAATCGACGGTAACGCGCTCGCTGCTGGTGCGCATTTGCCATTGCCGCGTTGCTTGGTAATCATCGCTGAGCAAAATATCGTGTAGCGCCAAATCGGCGGGTTCGCGCAGCGGCGGTGCTTGATTCAGATACGCAGGTGATGCATAGAGTTTATCGAGCGAATGACCGAGCAGTTTCCCGACCAAACGCTCATCACCGACCTTGCCAACACGAATGCAAAAATCAACGTTTTCGACCACTGGATCTTGAAAACGGCTGATGGCATCGACGCGGATCCGCAATTTAGGCTGAACTTTCGTAAACTGCGCCATCAAGGGGCCAACCACATACTGCGCCATTGATGGCGTGGTGCTGATTAGTAATTCGCCCTCGATATGCTGCTGCGTGTCTTCAATATCCAGCCGAACTTGCCCCAATAATTCGCGCAATGCCACCGCATGCGGCAGCAATTTTTGCCCCGACTCAGTCAGCGAAATCCGCCGCGTACTGCGCAGCAATAAAACACTGGCTAGCTCACTTTCAAGCTGGCTGATTAATTGGCTGACATGACTTTTGGCGCAAGCGAGTTCCAGCGCGGCAGCAGTAAAGCTACCTAAACGCGCCAGAGATTCAAAAGCCAATAAGGCTTCGGGAAGCAGTTTTGTTTTCATACGAGAACAGTCCGTTTTGCTTTTGATGGCTAATCAAGCGTCAATTATGCACATAGGATAGCGCCATGGGGTAAATTTATCGAGGTGCGTTATGTGGTGCTGGCTGTGTCGATTGTGGGAGCTTTTAGCCGAAAATCAATCTAATTACGACCCATTCTCACGAAATCAGGCCGATTGGTGGCGAAGTTTTGAAACCCGCCGCCGCGCGATGTGTCGCGATGAAGGCGAAACGCTAGAACAGATCCGCGATCAGTGGCGACGCTGAGCTTTGTTCTGAAAATAAAGCTAATAGGGATCTTGTGATGCCAAATCATATTGCCCCATATCTAGGTGCTTGCGACGTGATTGATGCTTCGCATCCGCATATTCAGCAATTGGCACAGCGTTTACGCGCTGCCACGCCCAGCCAAACTGCGCTGGAATGCTTTAACTGGGTACGCGATGAAATCGCCCATTGTCTGGATGCTGGGCGTGACGAAGTAAGCTGCATTGCATCGGATGTGCTCGCACTGGGAACCAGTTTTTGCTATGGCAAAAGCCATCTTTTAGTCGCGCTCTTACGCGCCAACGGCATTGCGGCGGGCTTGTGTTATCAAAGGCTGACTTTCGCTGGCACGAATCCGCCGTTTTGCCTACATGGCCTTGTTGCTGTTTGGCTGAATGGCGCGTGGACGCGCTGCGATCCACGCGGCAATAAACCCGGCATTGATGCGCAATTTACTGTGGGGCAGGACAATTTGGCATTTGCCCATACGATGCCTGGCGAATGCCTATACCCCGATATTTACGCCGCGCCATGGCCAGAGCTGGTCGCAGCTTTAGCAGGCTTAAAGCAAGCCTCGCAATTTCGTTGGCTGCCTATCGATTTATTGCCACCGACATTGAGCCCCTTACCTTTCGTCCCCGCTGCTGCTGAAATTTAAAAACAGAAGCGCATTTAGCCGTTTGCAATAGTGATATTCGGTTTACTGCGCTCACTACCAGCTTACCAACCTATACCTACTGGTATTGCTCTGTAGCCTTTATTAATAAAAGCTTTCATTCATATACCCAAATAATCAGTACACAAAGCGCTTTGCATGACTTGAGCCGTGAGAATTGCATCGTCTGAAAAAAATCAAACAAGGGCTAAAACTACGCTGACAAAGACTGGCGCTGACGAGATCTGCTGCTTATGCTGAATCCATCCAATTTTTATCTGCAAGGTGTAGCGATGACGATCAAGACCAAAGCTTGGCTGTTTTCTATTTTTGTGATGGTTTCACTGATCAGCGTGATGATTGTGGGCCTGACGACGATGAAAACAGCGGCCAACGAAGACAATAAAGCCCGTATCCAACAGCTTTTGCGCGCCACCTACCTCACGATCACTGAACTAGAAAAAATGGCGGCAAGCGGCAAAATGCCGGAAGAGCAGGCCAAAGCGATCGCAATGCAATTATTGCGGGAAAACAAATACCATAAGTCCGAGTATGTTTATGTCGTGGATGACAAGCTGAACTTTGTGTCTACGCCTTTAGATCCGCAATTACATGGCACTAGTTTTAATGAATTTAAAGATGCAGAAGGTAAAAGCGTCGGTGCAATTGCAGTGGGAGCGCTGCAAAAATCGGGTGGCGCGCTGACTGAATATTGGTGGAGTTCCAAGCGCGATGATGTGGTGGTTGAGCTGCTGTCGGTGGCGATTCAAACGCCACGTTGGCATTGGATTGTGGGCAATGGCGTGAGTTTTGCGGAGGCTGAAACGCGATTTTGGCAAAACGCCCGCTGGCAGGTGATGATTTGCCTCGTGATTTCGGCGATTGTCGTGCTGATTTTGATGTCTACGGTGCGCAAGCTGCTGGGGCAGCTGGGTGGCGAGCCCGATTATGCGGCAGAGATCGCGGTAGCGATTTCGCAAGGCGATCTTGCCCGTAAAGTAGAAGGTGCATTTAAGCCAGAAAGCTTGCTGGGTGCGGTGTCCAGTATGCAAACCAGTTTACGCGAAATGATTCAGGGGATTCAGCGCGGCGCGGAAGAACTCAAACATGCGGCGAGCAGCCTGACGCAGCAAATGGAATCGATCAACCATGCATCGAGGCAATCCTCTGATGCCACGCAATCGAGCGCGGCGGCGATTGAGGAAATGTCGGTCAGCATCGATCACATTTCGCAAAGCGCGCGTGATACCGAGGAAAACTCCTCGCGCTCGGCCGAGTTGGCCAATGAAGGTGAAGGCTTGGTCAGCAAAGCAGCGGGAGAAATTCAACGAGTTTCCGAGCAGATTTCTACTGCTTCCGTACTGATTAGCGGGCTGGTTGAGCGCTCTCGCGAGATTGATAGCATTGCCGGTGTGATTAAGGAAATCGCCGATCAAACTAATTTATTAGCACTGAACGCGGCAATTGAGGCGGCACGTGCCGGTGAGCAAGGCCGAGGATTTGCCGTAGTGGCCGATGAGGTTCGCAAATTAGCCGAGCGCACGACGCAGGCGACGGCGCAAATTACGACAATGGTGCATGCGGTGCAAACCGATACTTTGTCGGTGGTGGCGAGTATGGACGAGGCCAAACCGCAAGTGTCGCGCAGCGTAGAAATGGCCGATCGTGGCGCGGCCATGCTGCGCGAAATTAGCAGTGGCGCTTCGGAAACCTTAATCAAAATCCGAGATGTTGCCAATTCAACATCGGAACAAAGTATTGCCAGTAGCAGCCTTGCCGTGAATGTGGAACGGATTACGCATATGGTGGAAGAGTCCGCCGAATCGGTGCGCGCCGCGAATGAAAATGTGCGTGCGCTGGAGCTACTGGCTGGCGATTTACGCTCAGCAGTAACGCGATTTAAGCTATGAGTTTGATCAGGCTTAAAGAGCGCAGTCATCACTTTTAGATACTGTAAATAAACTAATTTAGGGTCACGTCTTGATGAGTGGCCCTATTTTTTCGCCCAGATTCAAGCTTTCATACATGAACCGGCATTTTACTCGTGAATATAGCGCACTTCAAACGGCCTGAAAAGTAAATTTATTGTGGTATATCAGTATGGGTCTTTATGAATAAAGCCCGCATGGATATACCCTTTGATTAGCTTTTACTGATAATACGGCAACTTGAATTTTGCTACTTAGCCGCCATATCTTGCAGATCCCTTTCTTATTTCGCCGGAGTCGCCATGAGCGTGCCGCATTTGACCACTGCCTTAACCGGCCCACTCTTAGACCTTGAACGGAAGATTCTCGCGGCGCAGCCGGAAATCGAGCATTGGTTCCGCAATCAATGGCAAGAGCACACGCCGCCGTTTTATGGCTCGGTTGATTTGCGCAATGCCGCATACAAGCTCGCGCCGGTGGATATGAATCTGTTTCCGGGCGGCTTTAATAACTTAAACCCCGATTTTCATCCGCTGGCAGTGCAAGCGGCGATGATGGCGCTGGAAGGCTACTGTCCGGATGCACGCCGCGTCTTATTGATTCCAGAAAATCACACGCGCAATCAGTTTTATCTGCAAAACGTCGCCGCGCTGGCCAAGATTTTGCGCCAGGCGGGCGTTTTGGTCCGCATTGGTAGTATGAATCCGGAAATCACCGCCGCAACAACGCTGGAATTGCCTGATGGCACAACGATGGTGCAAGAGCCGGTGATTCGCAAAGGCAATCGCGTTGGCTTGGCCGATTTCGATCCTTGTGTCGTGTTGCTCAATAATGATCTGTCGGCGGGCATTCCACCGCTGCTAGAAAATATCGAACAAACGTTACTACCACCGCTGCACGCAGGTTGGTCAACGCGTACTAAAACGCAGCATTTCACTGCGTATGATCGTGTTGTGAATGAATTTGCTGAATTGATCGGCATTGATCCTTGGGTGGTCAATCCTTACTTTGATCATGTTGATGGTCTTGATTTCCAGTCGCGTGAAGGCGAAGAAAAACTCGCTGCGACGGTGGATACCATGATCGCAAAAATTCAGCTCAAATATGCTGAACACGGTATCGCGCAAACGCCGTTTGTGATTGTGAAAGCCAATGCCGGCACCTACGGCATGGGGATTATGAGCGTGAAATCGGGTGAAGAATTGCTCGGCTTAAATCGCAAGCAGCGCAATAAAATGTCGGTCATTAAAGAAGGTGTCACCGTGCACGATGTGATCGTGCAAGAAGGCGTGCCGACGATGGAAATCGTTGACGATGGCGTGGCTGAGCCGGTGGTGTATATGCTGGATCGCTTTGTGATTGGCGGCTTTTACCGTGTGCATACAGGTCGTGGCATTGATGAAAATCTGAACGCGCCGGGTATGCACTTCAAGCCGCTCGCATTTGCAACGCCACTCTCGACGCCCGATTGCGACGGCTCGCCCGATTGCGAAGCCAATCGTTTTTATGCTTATGGCGTAGTTGCGCGCTTAGCGCTGTTAGCGGCTTCGCTGGAATTAGAACAAGAATAAATCTGTAGGTCGGATGAGCCGTAGGCGTTATCCGACGTTATCTCGTCGCGTCGGATAAGGCGCAGCTCTCGACCAACGATGGGAGTCGATTAAATGTCAGTTTTAACACAAGCATGGCTATATTTGCTGGCGGCAGGTCTGTGCGAAATCGGCTGGCCGCTGGGTTTTAAGCTGTCACAAACGACGAACTATCCCAAACTGGCGATTGCCGCCTCGATTGTGTCGATTGCGGTCAGTGGCTTTATGCTGTGGATGGCGCAAAAGCACATTCCGATTGGTACGGCTTATGCGGTATGGACGGGCATCGGCGCAGCAGGTACATTTTTGGTCGGCATTCTATGGTTTAACGATCCGCTAACAGTGATGCGCTCAGTTGGCGCAATGATGATTGTTGGCGGCGTGATCGTGATGAAGCTGGCACATTGATACGGAGTTTAGCGTTGCTAGTATATGGCTATAGCTATTGATAAATAATGCTTGTATTTACATACCCACTATTTTTTCTTTTTAAGCTTTGACCCCACTCTTTATTCCTTACGGATTATTCAAAATGCGCTTTTTGTTTGTCGTTGATCCGCTCGCCAGTTTCAAAATTTATAAAGACACCACTTACGTGATGATGCGCGAGGCGCAGCAGCGTGGGCATGAAGTTTGGACTTGCTTGATTGATGAGCTGAGCCTGAAAAATACGCTGGTGCAAGCCGCCGCGCGGCGTTTGACGATTCATGACGTGGATGCGGGTAAAAACTGGTTTAGCGAAGCGGATACCGAAACCATCGCGCTGCGTGATTTTTCTGGCGTCGTAATGCGCAAAGATCCGCCGTTTGATCAGCAATATTATTATGCGACGCAGCTGTTTACTTTGGCTGAAGAGCAAGGCGCGAATGTATTTAATAGCGGCCAAGCACTGCGCGATTTTAATGAAAAACTGGCGATTTTCAAATTCCCCGAATTCACAACCACGACGATGGTTAGCCAAAATCCGGCCGATATTCGCGCCTTTGTCATTGAGCAAGGTGATGTGATTGTGAAACCACTCGATGGCATGGGTGGGGCAGGTATCTTCCGCTTGCGCCCAGACGACGCCAACTTGGGGTCAATACTCGAGACTTTAACTGCCAATGGCACACAAACCATTATGGCGCAGCAATATCTGCCAGCGATCAAAGACGGAGATAAACGCATTTTGTTGATCGACGGTGTGCCAGTGGATTGGTGCTTGGCGCGGATTCCAGCGCAAGGCGAAACGCGGGGTAATTTGGCGGCTGGCGGTACAGGTGTGGCAAGGCCGCTCACTGCGCGAGATCGTGAAATCGCCGAAAGCCTTGGGCCGCGTTTAGCAGCGCAAGGTTTGCTCTTGGTCGGTTTGGACGTGATTGGTGACAATCTAACTGAGGTGAACGTGACTAGCCCAACGTGCTTCCAAGAAATCACCGCGCAATCGGGCATTAATGTTGCGGCGCTGTTTATTGATGCGCTAGAGAGGAAAGTCATTTGATTGCGACGCTATTACGTCACCTAAAAAGCCGCTACGTCATCCTAGCGGCTTTAGTGCTTTTGGCAGGCTGTGATAGACCGCAGATTTATACGCAAGAAAGTTATGTATTTGGCACGCGAGTGCAGATTAGTATTTATGGGCTCAAAGACGACGTTGCCGCCAAGCATGCTGGCGCGGTGCTCAAAGAACTCGATCGCCTGCACGCCAAATTGCATGCGTGGCAACCGTCGGAAGTGACGCGTCTAAACGCCGCATTTGCCAAAGGCGAAACAACAGTCGTGGATGTTGAGTTGGCACAAATGCTCAAAGAAGCCGCCGATTATGCGCGGCGCTCGGATCAATTGTTTAATCCCGCCGTCGGTAATTTGGTACAGCTTTGGGGTTTTCATCAAGATACCTTTGCACCCGTTACGCCAGATCCTGCGAAGTTGCAGATTGCATTGGCGGCGCAGCCAAGCTTGGAAAATCTAGTTTGGGATGGCGCGAGCGTCAGCAGCACAAATCCACAAGTGGCAATCGATTTGGGTGGTTTTGCCAAAGGCTGGGCGCTCGATCATGCGGCAAATCATTTGCGCAAACAGCGCGTGATGAATGCGCTGATTAATATCGGCGGTAATGTGTTGGCGCTGGGTAAAAAAGGCAGCGAGCCGTGGACAGTGGGTTTGCAACACCCGCGCAACCCAGAGGCAATGGCGACTTTGACGCTCAAGGATGGCGAAGCAATAGGTACCTCGGGCGATTATCAGCGCTTTTTTGAAATTAAAGGTCGGCGTTATTCGCACATTATCGACCCACGAACTGGCCTGCCCGCGCAAGGCATGCAGGCCGTCACGGTGCTGAGTCCACCAAGCCGCGATGCGGGGGCGATTTCGGATGCGGCAACTAAGCCGATGTTTATTAACGGTTCTGCAACAGCACTGCAGTATGCTGGGCGCTTTGGTGTTCGTGATGTGCTACTGGTCAGCGCCAATGGTGACGTATATATCACCGAGCAATTGCAAGCACGCCTAAAGTGGCTTAAACCGCCGCCGCACTTGTACCGTTTACGATGATTTGTTGCAACGATGTGTCTAGGTACTATGAACATGTCGTAAGTTTAAAAACAGTTATATTATACAGAGCTAGATCGATTTCAAAGCCCGCAAGGCCAGAGCTGTAAAAGGACTCCATCACACATGGTAGGAATCATAATTGTCACGCATTACACAATGGGTGAAGCGCTTATTGCCTGTGCTCAGCACATCATGGGCCACGCCTTACCGCAACTCGCGCAGCTAGCGGTCAGTAAATCGGACGATCCAGACGAGCTAATTCAACGCGCACAAGCCTTAATTCGCGAGCTGGACGATGGCTCTGGGGTTTTACTCTTAACCGATATTTATGGTGGAACGCCATCGAATATTGCCAATCGTTTGATTGTGCCAGGTCGGGTTGAGGCCGTAGCTGGGGTTAATTTACCAATGCTAGTCCGCGCCCTGACTTATGGACACCAATCACTGGATGTCGCCGTTAGCAAAGCCATTACTGGTGGCTTAGAAGGCGTGTTGTATATGCTACCAACAATACAACCAGATGCTTGAAATCGCACTTAGCCAGCAGTTGGCTTAGAAAGTGTGTTGTATAGGCTGCCCCACCCTGCAGCAAGATGAAAAAGGCGTTTAAAGATGCAGCAACAAGAAGTCGAAATTATTAATAAATTAGGCCTGCACGCTCGTGCGTCGAGCAAGCTCACGCAGTTGGCCAGCCAGTTTCAGTGCGAAGTTTGGATTACTCGCAATCAACGCCGTGTGAACGCCAAATCAATTATGGGCGTCATGATGTTGGCGGCTGGTAAAGGCAGCAAGATTACGATTGAAACGAGCAATGCGCCCGATGAAGAGGCTGCAATGGCGGCGCTGGTGGCGTTGATTGCGGATAAATTTGGCGAAGGCGAATAAAGCATATATAGCGCCTCGCTATCCATGAAGTGAAGTGTTGACCTGGGCCAAAGAGCCTAAGGCAATGGCGGTGACGCAAAGCGGAGGGAAGTGGATGAGTATTACTTTGCATGGATTGGGCATCGGCGGCGGCATCGCCATCGGTCACGCCCATTTGGTGTCACAAGCTGATATCGAGATTGTGCATTACCAGATTCCCCCCGAGGCCATTGCCTCCGAAGTCACACGCTTTGAAGATGCGATTCGTAATACGCGCAAAGAGCTGGAAATGCTGTGGGGCAGCATTCCCGAAAACGCCCCAACGGAATTGGGCGCGTTTTTAAGCTTGCACATTATGCTGCTCAACGACCACACGCTATCCAAAGATCCCATCCATTTGATTCAAACTCAACATTGCAATGCCGAATGGGCTTTGCAACAGCAGCTTGATGTCTTGCTGGCGCAGTTTGATGAAATTGAAGAAGAATACCTGCGCGAGCGCCGCACCGACGTGATTCAAGTGACCGAGCGAATTTTCAAAACGCTGGCCGGTCACGAGCCAATTTTCCACGCGCCGCATTGCGGTGGTGATGACTGTATTTTGGTCGCGCATGATTTATCGCCGACCGATATGGTGCTATTTAAAGATACCAATTACCGCGCTTTTATTACTGACGTTGGCGGTGTGACATCGCATACGGCGATTTTAGCGCGTAGTCTCGATTTGCCTTCCGTGCTGGCGCTGCGCCATGCACGCGAAATGATACGCGAACAAGAACTCATCATCGTCGACGGCATTCATGGCGTGGTCATTATCGATCCCGATGACGTCATTCTGGCCGAATATCGCGTTCGCCAAGGCGAATGGCTCATCAAGCAAAATGCGCTGCAAGACATTCGCACCAGCTTGGCGATTACGCGCGATGGCACGGCCGTTGAGCTATTCGCCAATATTGAACTACCCGAAGACTGCGGCTTGGCTTTAGAAAATACAGCTGCTGGGATCGGTTTATTCCGCTCGGAATTTCTGTTTTTGAAAGAAGACGATCTGCCCACCGAAGACGAACAATTTGAAGCCTACAAAGCCGTTGCGGAATCTATGCGCGGTATGCCGGTGATTATCCGTACCGTGGATTTGGGCAAAGATAAAATTCCGTCGTGGCAATCAGAAAGTGAAGCGCCCAATCCCGCATTGGGTTTGACCGGCATACGCCTGTGCATGGCCGAACCACAAATGTTCCGCACGCAATTGCGCGCAGTGCTGCGCGCCTCGGCATTTGGTACGATCAAATTATTGCTGCCGATGCTGTCGACCATTAATGAAGTTAAACAAACTCGCGCACATTTAGACGATGTTATGGCGGATTTGCGCGCCAATGGCATCACGTTCGACGAACATATCGAGCTGGGCGGCATGATTGAAGTGCCTGCTGCCGCGATGGCTGTCGGTACTTTCCTGAATCATTTAGATTTTGTTTCTATCGGCACCAACGATTTGATTCAATACTCTTTGGCTGTTGATCGCAATGACGATGCGGTCAGCCATTTATACGACCCGCTCAATCCGGGCGTGCTGCAGCTCTTGCACCACGTGATTAGCACCGCCAATCGAATCGGCAAACCCGTGTCGATGTGCGGTGAAATGGCCGGCGATCCGAGTTTAAGCCGCTTATTATTAGGCTTGGGTCTACGACGTTTTTCAATGTTGCCGATTCAGTTATTGAAAGTAAAACAACTTATTTTGTCCGCCGAGATGGATCACATTCGGCCGATTGTGGCGCAAATGCTTGAAGCAGAAGACAGTGAACGCTTGCGAGACTTATTACAGGAATTAAACAGATAGCAGGGTATTGGCCTGTAGGCATGGTTATTTAATGCTCGCATAGCAATACCCAGACTAGGCCGTATCGTGAAAAAAAACCAAGCTAGCGGCGAAGCTGCGCTTTCAACTGCACAAATAGACGCCTTGCTCCTAGACGCGCGGCAGAGCTATCGCGTGGATTGCCAGCAAACTTTGCAGCTAGCGAGTACAGCACGCAGCGCAGCAGCGGCAATTCATTATCTCGCAGGCCAAGCCGAGGCCGATTTTCTCACGGGTAAAGCGCAGTTAATTGTGGGCAGTGCAGAAATGGCATTGCCAGCACTGCGGCAAGCGCGGCGGCAAGCCAAAACCCTAACTCTGGCTGAACTCGAAGCTGAAATCCTCATCAGTCTGGCCACCGCTTCGCAAATGCAAGGCCAGCAGCATGCCTCATTTTTATTGTGGTTGGACGCTTTGCAAGCCGCCCTCCGCGTCAATGCGCTGGGCTGTTATGTAGAGGCCTTTCTCGGACTAGGCAATCTTTACGTACTACATGCCGAGCCAAAAAAAGCGCTGCATTATTTGGCGCAGGCCGTTGAATGGGCTGATCTATGCGGGGATCAGGATCTGCGCTGCCAAGCCCGATTACACCTTGCTGCAGTGCTTGTCACCCTAGCGCAATATCCTTTAGCGCAGCGCGTACTGCAGCAGGCCCAATCGCTACTAATATTGCCTCTACGCCGTGACTGGCACGCCGAAATTTACAACTATCTCGGCACGATCCATGTCGCACAGCAAGATACTGATGCGGCCTTAGATTGCTTTAATGCGGCGTATCAAATTAATACGGATGCCGGATTCTTATGGGGGCAAACCGTCAATCTATTGGCTTTGGGCGGTTTAAAACAAAGCTTGCAACAGCACGAAGCTGCGGCGGCTGATTTGCTGCAAGCCCTCAATCTGGCCAGTCAATTTAATGGCTACAGTCTACTGCAGCAAATTCATTATCAGCTGTATCAAATTTTTGAAGCCCGTGGCGATTTTGTACGCGCGATGATGCATCACATTGGTTATCACGACCATTTTATGAAGTTGCAACAACAATCCTCGGCAAACACGCTCAGCGCGCTCAATACTCGGCGTTTAAATGTCGTGGACATGAAACTCAAATTGCTCGCGTCTGAATTGGAAGTGACGCAACTAAAACAGCAGCGCCATCAGGAATCCGGGCGCTTGCAAGCACTTGAAAGTGCCGCTTATCACGATGCATTAACCGGACTTTATAATCGCCGTGCCTTGGATGAACGCCTGCCTGAATTAATGCGTACCGCACAGGAAAATCAAGAAAGCCTTTGGGCGCTCATGATTGATTTTGACCACTTTAAAAGTGTAAATGACCATTTTTCGCATCATATCGGCGATGTTGTCTTGAAGATGAGCTGCGAGGCACTGGCTAAACTGACCCGAGAACGCGATATGCTAGCGCGCTACGGTGGTGAAGAATTCGTACTTATCCTCACCCACGTAGACGGTAATATCGCGCATAAAATCGCGGAACGGATGCGAGAAAAAATCAGCCAACTACCTTGGGCAGAAGTACACCCCGATTTGAAAATATCGCTCAGCCTGGGTGGCGCTGAGTGGCAAATTAGCGAAAGTGCCGAAACGCTGCTGTCGCGCGCAGATCATGCGCTGTATAAAGCCAAAAACGCAGGGCGAAATTGTGTGCGTTTTGCAGGAGGCGCCCATGATTGAGCGCAGCGAAGCTGAGTGGATCGAAATCGGCAACGAGATTACACGTCTAGCCGATATCGACTGGGAGGCGGCACTCGCGGCGGCCAAGCACATGCTCAGCGAGGCACAGTCCGGCCAACAGCCACGCCAGATCGCACTAGCGATGCAAACTGAAGCGCGTGTACTCAAACGGTTGCCAGATAAAACGCCTAGTATTCGCCAGCAAAATGAAGTCATTCGTTATCTGAAACGCGAACAGTTAAGTACCCATTTAGCCACCGCTTACCGCCAGCTCGGGCAAATGCAATATGACGCGATGGCCTATTTTAAGGCACTGGATGCATGGCTAAAATCGCTGGAATTAGCAGGCCAAGAGCAAAATATTCATGACACAACCTTGGCGTATGTCGGCATAGGCAAGTTCTACTATGCTGTTGGTGAATATACCCGTGCCATGCATTACCACCAGCTGGCGCTGCTAGCTGCCAAGCCTTTGCAGCAAGCGGCGCTAGATGCCGAAATCAATATCAATATTGCCGCTGATGCATTTCGTCTGCATGACTTTTCAGCCGTTGAAGTGGCGCTCAATCGCGCGCAACAGGCACTAGAAACGGGTTATGATCGCCCCGTCTGGATGGGCGAAATTACTTTTTATCGCGGCATGATTTGTTTTGAGCAAAGCCAGTTTGCCGACGCGCAAGAATTCCTAAGCCGTGCTTACAATATTTACCGCAAGAATCATAACTCCTGGGGCGAAGGCCACGTACTGCTGGCGCTGGGACGAACATTTATCAAGCTCAACGAGCCAGAACACGCGGCAGAATGCCTGAGCACAGCCTGTGAAATCAGCGAGCAACATCAACTGCTTGCGCTGGGTATCGAAGCGCATGAAATTCTCGCATTTTTATACATTGAGCAAGGCGATAATGCGCTGGCGCTACAGTTTCATAAACGTCTGCATGAACTCATTTGCCAAAACTTGCCTGAGCAAAATACCGGCTTGCGCCTCAGTCGCCATGCGGCGCAGCGCTTGCATGACATTGAAGGCGCATTTGATTTAGCAAAAATTCATGCGCGCCTAGCGGTATAATCCATCTTTTGCTGCTCCGTTGAAATCCCATGTCCCGCGAAACACTGTCTTTGAATGATGAAATGCGCTCGTATTATCTGGATACGGCTTTGCGTGAACCGGCGATTTTGGCTCAATTGCGCGAATACACCGCACAACATAAGCAAGCCAAAATGCAATTGTCGCCCGAGCAAGGCGCATTGCTGATTTTCCTTTTGCGCTTAATCAAAGCACAAAATTATCTCGAAGTTGGCACATTTACTGGCTATAGCTCAATCGCTGCAGCGCTAGCAATGGGGCCAACGGGTCGCGTGATTGCTTGTGATTTGGTCGAAGAATTCACCAAAATCGCGCAAGAATGGTGGAAAAAAGCCGGTGTTGAGCAGCAAATCACCTTGAAACTGCAAGCGGCAGTTTTTTCGCTAGAAACCTTGGTTGCCGAAGGATATTCCGGCACGTTCGATTGCATGATGATCGATGCAGACAAGCCCTATTACCCGACGTACTATGATTTTGCACTGCAATTGGTGCGTCCGGGTGGCCTGATTATTTTGGATAATATGTTTTTAGGTGGCCGAGTCGCAAATCCAAAACCCAATCACCCCGCCAGCGTACAAATCCTGCATGATTTTAATCGCCAACTGCGCGACGATCCCCGCGTCGAACACGCGATGCTGCCTGCGGGTGATGGCATGACTTTATTATTCAAGCGCTGATTGAAGGTCAAAAGCTTGGGAACACGAAAGGCACGAAAAAAAAGTCGAAAAAATTAAGGCAAAAATAGTTGGATCGCAGACCAAGTACAGCATCTACATAGAAGCTGAATATGAATTCAGTTCTGCAGCTTCTCCCTTTGTAAAAGGGGGGCTTGCCTTTGAATTTGCAGGCATTGCTTTCGTGGACTTCGTTTTATGGCTTTTGCATTCAGATGGATAAAAATAAAGCCACAGGGTATTAACCGCTGTGGCTTTATTTTTAAGTCTTAGCGATTAATACCACGTCACCTTGCCATTGCTGATGTCATACATCGCGCCAACAATCTTGATTTTGCCTTGATCTTCCATTTCTTTCAAAACGGGACTCATTTCGCGGATTTTTTCTACCGTTAACTTAACATTCATTTCAGCGACATCTTCAACAAACTCATGGTTTTTCGAATTGCGTTCGCCATCCGTTTTGGTCGCATTCACCGCTGGCATAAAGTTTTCGAGCAGGCTGGTCAAATTCCCCATTTTTACGCCATCGCATGCGCCTTTAATCGCACCGCAATTGGTGTGGCCAAGCACGACAATTGCGCGCGATCCGGCCACTTTGGCCGCAAATTCAAGGCTACCCAAAATATCGGTATTGACTGTATTGCCCGCCACGCGCGCGGTAAAGATATTGCCAATGCCTTGATTCAGAACCTGCTCCGGTGCAGAGCGTGAATCAATACACGACACCACGGTGGCCAGTGGATATTGCCCTAGCGCGGTTTGGCCGACTTGTTTTTTGTAGTCGTAACTGACTGATTTATTGCTCGCAAAGCGCACATTACCCGCCTTAAGAATTTCAATCGCTTTATCTGGCGTAATACCCGCCTGCACTGCTTTAGTTACGGTTTTGCCAACGACAAAGGGCTGTGCTTTTACTGCGCCGCCATCGTCCGCAGCCCAAGCCGAAGACACTGCGAGTAAGGCCGCGAGGGCGAGTGGAAGTGCGCGAGCTTGGGTGTACATGGTTGAATCCTTATTGTCTGTGGCGAAGATTCGCAATCAGCAGAGCTGCTGTGCGTTTGCGTGAAATATGACGATCGATTAGTAATATAGTTCTGAATTTTCATAGCAATTTTAGTTTTGCGATCAGCGGCAGAGCTACTGACCAAATAAATACAAATTACTGACTTTTTTCGTCATAACTTCACAAGTAAAAGCATAGTCTTTCTCTGTATACATTTCAGCTTCGCTTTAATGTTTAAAACCCTATAAAAACTAAGGTTTTATTCGGCAATTTTTCTCGTTTATCCGATAAAAAACAAGCATTTAGCTCTGCATAAAGCCAAAAATCTGCGACAATGCGCGATTAGCCTCGTTTGTGATCCGTATGAACACCACTCATTCCCCGATTTATCAATTGCCTGCTGGCGTTTCGCCACGCAAACCCGCGCCTTTCTTGCCGATGAGCCGCAAGGAGATGATTGAGCTGGGCTGGGATGAGTGCGACATTATTCTAGTGACGGGCGATGCCTATATTGATCATCCAAGCTTTGGCATGGCGCTCTTGGGGCGTTTGCTCGAAGCACAAGGTTTTCGCGTCGGCATTATTTGTCAGCCGGATTGGCTGTCCGCCGATGCATTCAAAAGCTTAGGCAAGCCACGCCTGTATTTTGGCGTGACGTCGGGCAATATGGATTCGATGATTAACCGCTATACGGCCGATAAAAAACCGCGTTCGGACGATGCCTATACGGCGGGCGGCCTGTCGGGTGGCCGCCCAGATCGCGCACTGAACGTGTATTGCCAGCGCTGCCGCGAAGCCTACCCTGGCGTGCAAATTATGGCCGGCGGTATCGAAGCCAGCTTGCGCCGCATCGCGCAATATGATTACTGGAGCGACAAAATTCGCCAATCGGCGCTGATTTATTCCAAAGCCGATATTTTGCTCTTTGGTAATGCCGAACGCGCCTTGGTTGAAGTGACGCAGCGCGTGGCCGCTGGCGAAAAAATGTCCGAAATCCGCGATGTACGTGGTACGGCCTTTTTAGTGCCACACGGCTGGCGACCAGAAGGCTGGTTTGAGCTGGACTCCTCTGTCGTTGATATTCCGGGCAAGGTCGAAGCACATCCTAACCCGTATGCGACTGAAGAAGAGAAGCAGAAAGACGCAGCAGCAGATACCCCAGAAGCCGATGCACCTAAAACAATAAAAATTGTTTCACGTGAAGCACGCCTTGCTGCGCGACTGGAAGTGCGTGGCCGCACGGTGATTCGGATTCCATCGTTTGAAACGGTTACTTATGATCCAGTCAGCTACGCGCACGCCAGCCGCACACTGCATTTGGAATCCAATCCGGGCAACGCCCGCGCGCTGGTGCAGCAGCACGGCGAGCGCGATGTGTGGATGAATCCACCGCCGATTCCGCTCGAAACCGCTGAAATGGATTACGCCTTCGATCAATATTTCGCGCGTAATCCGCATCCAAGCTACGGCGAGCAAGTGATTCCCGCGTGGGATATGATCCGTTTTTCGATCAATATCATGCGCGGCTGTTTTGGCGGCTGTACGTTTTGCTCGATCACCGAGCACGAAGGGCGGATTATTCAAAGCCGTTCGGAAGGCTCGGTACTGCGCGAAATCGAAGAAATCCGCGATAAAACCGCTGGTTTTACTGGGCATATTTCCGATTTGGGCGGGCCAACGGCGAATATGTACCGCCTCGCCTGTAAAGACCCCAAAATCGAAAAATCTTGCCGCCGCCTAAGCTGCGTTTATCCTGGCATTTGCGAGAACTTAAACACCGATCACAGCAGTTTGATTCAGCTCTATCGCAAAGCGCGCAAAATCCCTGGCGTAAAGAAAATCACCATTGGTTCAGGTTTGCGTTACGACTTGGCGGTAACTCAGCCCGAATACGTCAAAGAATTGGTTACGCATCATGTGAGCGGTTATTTGAAAATCGCACCTGAGCATACCGAAGAAGGCCCGTTGTCGAAAATGATGAAGCCGGGCATCGGTACGTTTGAGAAATTCAAAGCGATGTTTGATAAATTCAGCGCGGAAGCGGGCAAAAAGCAGTATTTGATTCCCTACTTTATCGCCGCGCATCCGGGTACATCGGATGAAGACATGCTGAATTTGGCGTTGTGGCTAAAGAAAAACGATTTCCGCCCCGACCAAGTGCAAGCGTTTACGCCAACACCGATGGCGATGGCGACGACGATGTGGCACACCAAGCGTAATCCACTCAAACGCATTCATCGCAGCTCGGAAAAAGTCGACATCATCAAGGACGAAAAACGCCGCAAAGCGCATAAAGCGTTCTTGCGTTATCACGATCCGAAAAACTGGGCGCTGCTGCGCGAAACGCTCAGAGAAATGGGGCGTAGCGATCTGATCGGCAATAGCCCAAAACATCTCATCCCAATGGAAACGCCAGAAGAACGAACGATACAAGCGCAACGCGGCAATGCACGCGGTGGCGGTGGGCCGGGTTCAGTCGGTAAAATACCTAACCGGAGTAATGGCTCACGCAATCCATCAGCCGCTGGCCAGCGAGCAATACCCCGTAGTACGACGAGCAGAGCGCCAGCTAGCAAACCAGCTTCGCAACTGAACGCTCGGCCGAATGGCGCAAAACCTGCTGCAACGCTCAGCAAAAAACCGCGACCACGTTAAACGAATTGAGTTGAATTGATAAAGGCCGGAACACATTTAAGTGTGCCGGCCTTTTTTTATTCGCGTGAACGCGTTCAGGTCAATTGCGATTTCAAAAATTCCCGCGTTAAAGCGGGAATAAGTGAGTATTAATTAATTGTAAGATTCACTGGAATAGTTTGAACATCAGTAACGCCCAGTGTATTTGAAGTCACTGTTACCGTAGCAGTATAGCTGCCTTTAGCTGCTATCCCCTGCGGATTAAAGATCAAATTACCTGATAGTCCATCAAACGCGACTGGAACTTGCAACCATTGCGGTTGGAGTGTATTCACTGAAATTCTCGACACAAGAGTGGCTGGGCTCTTTAAAGTCCAATTCAGCGCAATCAATTTAGCCGAAGTAGTGCTGCCTAGGGGCGCTGATAAGCTGCTCAATTGCGTGAGTGATGTAGGGCTAAATGTAAGGCCATGGTTAATGACGGGGCCGACATTAAACTCGACTGGCACGTATTGGCTCAAAAAGCCTTTAGAAGAAATCGAAAGCATCCCTTTATAAAGGCCCGGCGCAAGTTTTGTCGTAGGCTGCAGAGAAACTTGATTGCCGGCGATACTGATTTTCACTGCATCGATGGGGGCGCTAGGGCCTGATGTTGCCATATACGATGCCGTAATCGCAGCTGTAGCACCATTCACGGTAACAACTTGAGCAGGTGTTTGATCTCCCGCATTCGACGTAAATGTCAGCTGTGTTTTATCCAGCGTCAAAGCATTGATGACAATATTGCGTTTCAAAATAATTGGCGAACCAGAGTATTCACCTTCACAAGTAGCAATTTTGCTAACACCCACCGTACCCGCATATTTGACGCTGGTACACGCATGGATTTTTACATCGCTATCATAGGTGCCCACTTTGTTACTACTGGCCGTTCTGAGCGTAAAAGTACCGACTCCATTCACATTGCTTTTGATATAGGCCGAGTCAAATAGGCCAGATGAGTCTACTGCCACAATCGTCAAAGGTTTATCCGTGGTGCCAGTATAAGCGGCTTGAATATCAAAGCTACGGCCGCCGGCATCTAAGTCCGACGTTGTGAGCTTAATCGGCGCAGTTAATAAACCGGTAAATGTGAGAGATTGTTGATTGCTTGCCGCCGAAGGAGCGTCACCGCCACCACCACCGCAAGCTGCTAAAGCGATAGTGCTCAGCACGACTAATTTTTTAAACATTGTTTGACACCCCTGTTTCATTATTATTTCTAGCTAATTCAGCTAGTTCTAGTTTTAAGCGCAGGATTGTATCGTAAGTGTTTATTTCTTGTAATCTTTGGGTTTGTATAACATCAAGGCAGCAGCAAAATTTGGTGTTTATGCTTGATTTTCTAATGCTCAATGGCTTGCGCTGTTTAATTTCTAATTAGCAGTCGCCAAAGTAGTGATGTAAGACTTCAAATGAAATCCACGTGTCTATTTTAAAAATCAGCACGACACGCTAGCAAAAGCAGCAGTGTGTTGATCCAGAAAATCAGCGGCTTCGCGTTTGCTGGCAAAGGTTTGCGGCGCAAGTAGGTTCGCTTCGTGCAGGATGCCGACCAAATCAGCGTCATCGGTGAAGGCCATTTTTTGGCCAAACAGCACCAACCAGTCGCCCGCCACCTGCAAAATTCGTGCATGTAATTTAGGCTCATGGCTTTGAGCTTGCGCCAAGGTATAGAGATTGATGCCGTTGTATTGGAGAGTCATAGCGTCTTAAATTTGATTGGGCGCAGGCTGGCCGCGCAAAGCGCCATCTTGCCTGAAGGCAATTGACTAAGGCAAAACATGTAGTCGCTGTGTCGCTCGTTTTAGTTCAAACCAGCTTCTTTTCTCATCTTAATGGCAGTTAATCTCAATATTTTGCGGCAATTTCAAACAAGTGTTTAACAAAACTTTCACCTTACTGTATCTCAATTGAAAGAATGTAAGCTTATGCTCACCTCATTTTTTTACGAGGTGAAAGCAATGAAAGTTCGTGCTTCTGTACAAGCTGTACTGGCGATTTGCGCCATGCCGCTGCTTTTGGCCGCTTGCGGTGGTGGCTCGTCGACGGTAACGACGCCTGTGACGCCTGCAACAACACCAGTCCCAACTACGACGCCAACAGCGACAGCAACTCCTGTAGTCAATGCCGCGCCGATTGAAGTCAAAATGCTGGCGATCAACGATTTCCACGGCAATCTGAAACCCGGCGGCACCGTGACGATTCCAGATCCAGCGGATCCGACGAAAACCATCAAAGTCGCCGCAGGCGGTAGCGAATATTTGGCAACGTGGCTAAAAACGTTGAAAGCCAAAAATCCAAACAATATTATCGTTTCCGCTGGCGATTTGATTGGCGCTAGCCCGCTGTTGTCGGCGCTGTTTCACGACGAGCCAACGATAGAAGCAATGAATGAAATGGGTTTAGAGCTGAACGCCGTTGGTAATCATGAATTTGATGAAGGCAGTACCGAGCTATTGCGCATGCAAAACGGCGGTTGCCATCCAGCAGATGGTTGCAAAGCAGGAACGACTTTTGGCGGCGCGAAGTTTAAATTCTTGGCCGCGAATGTGGTGGATAGCAAAACCGGCAAAACGCTATTTCCGGAGTATCAAGTCAAAACATTTGGCGGCGTTAAAGTCGCGTTTATCGGTATGACACTCAAAAACACACCGGGCATTGTGACGCCATCAGGCGTGGCGGGCTTAACATTTAAAGACGAAGCCGATACCGTGAATGCGCTGGTACCCAAGCTCAAAGCGCAAGGCATCGAATCCATCGTGGTGCTGGTACACGAAGGCGGCACGCAACTCGGTGGTTTGAACGAATGCAAAGGCGTATCGGGTGCGATTGTCGACATCGTGAAACGCCTAGATCCAGCAGTGGATGCCATCGTTTCTGGCCATACGCACCAAGCGTATAACTGCCAAATCAATGGCAAATTGATCACTAGCGCCAATCAATATGGCCGTGTAATTTCTGAGATTGATCTGACATTAGACCCGAAAACTCGCGATGTGATTAAATCATCGGCGAAAAACATCGTCGTGAGCAATGATGTTGCTAAAGACGTCGTGCAAACCGCAATCATCACCAAATACGATGCGCTGGTTACGCCACTGGAAAATCGCATTGTCGGCACGATAGCCGGTTCTTTGTTGAAAGCCACCAATGCCAGTGGCGAAAGCACGCTGGGCGATGTGATTGCCGATTCGCAATTGGCCGCCACCACGCCTGCCAATCTGGGCGCAGCGCAAATCGCGTTTATGAATCCGGGCGGTGTACGCGCTGATTTAATCCCAGTTGCTGCGCAAGTGAGTTACGGCCAGCTTTTCACCGTGCAACCGTTTGGCAATACCTTGGTGTCGATGACGCTGAACGGCGCGCAAATCAAAGAAATGCTAGAGCAGCAATTTATGGGCTACAGCAATAATCAGCCCTTTAATCGGATTTTGTTGGTGTCGAACGGCTTTAGCTATAGCTGGGATTCAACGCTAGCGGCGGGGCAAAAAGTCGATGCAGCGAACATCAAGCTCAATGGCGTGGCGATTTCCAGCGTGCTGAATTACCGCGTAACGGTGAATAATTATCTGGCATCCGGCGGTGATGGCTTTACCGTGCTGACTCAAGGCACCAATATCCTCGGCGGCGCGCAAGACGTTGATGCATTTGAAGCCTATATCAAAGCCAATCCCAACCTTGCTGTGCCAACGCTCAATCGCGTGGTGAAAATTAAGTAATCCAATTGATCCAGCAAAAAGCCGCCTAGATTTTGGGCGGCTTTTTTTATTGATTGAAGATGAATTGCTGCAGGCACTGAAAATGACTACACAACATCTAAGCATTGCTGAGGCGATGTTCAGATTTGGTGTTGATGAAAAAATCGCTTCACTTAAGATGAAAGCATCGATTTTCTAATCAGCATGGTCGCGCTAATGCCGCGCGGCACTTTGTATCTTGTTCAATGTGATGCTTAGCTAGTATCACATGAGGTGAAGTGAGCTTGAGCGGCACTTTAAGGCACAGACCTTGCAAGGTAGATTGAACCCTTCACCTTACTCCTTTCGCCAGTCAAGACACTGAACGGTAGCCAAGGGCTTTGACCCTGCATGTACAAGGCAAATGGGCGAATTGGGCATTTTAAAGGAGATTCTCATCATGTTTTACCTCGGTATTGATGTGGCTAAATCCAAACTCGATTGCTATTTATTACTCGACGAAACAGGCAGTAAGGGCAAAGCAAAAGTGGTGCCCAACT
>NZ_KK211082.1:57197-423491 GCF_000620145.1 Deefgea rivuli DSM 18356 | reverse complement strand
AACAAAAATACTTAAATAGTGTTGATTGGTGTGTAGTATAATTACTTCTTCTATTGAATTCGAGTTAGCGCTGTAGGCTGATTGCGGAGATGAGACATGAAAATGTTTAAATCGAGCGAAAAGCAGAATGCGATAACTCTCGTGTAACTCGCAAGAGTTGCATCAGACAAGTTTTTGTCTGGCGACCATAGCGAGGTGGTCCCACTCCTTCCCATCCCGAACAGGACAGTGAAACACCTCAGCGCCGATGATAGTGCGGATTGCCCGTGTGAAAGTAGGTCATTGCCAGACTCCCCTTTAAGTAAGAAGCCCGATTCGAAAGAGTCGGGCTTTTTGCTGTCCGCGAGAAACGAAGATAAATGGGTATTGCTCGCTAGCCATTTATAAACAAAGCCTATATTGATATACCCTGTATATCTACTTAGAATGTGAACTTGAGTGCTTTATGCAGAGTCATTTTCGCTAGATTTTTGTAGCAAATTGCTAGTTTTGCTGATCCTAGCTCTTTAAGTACTTGAGTTCATTCTGATCGTCGTTACTTTGGCGAAAGTTTTTAGCTGTTGAATCAAATTACTATTTTTTTAAATCGTGTTCTCTTCTTCGCTCAGTAGCGTTAAATGCAGGTGAAATGCAGACATCTTGAGCTTAAAAGCGAGTGTTTGAGAAAAAAATACGAATAAACAGCAGTATAAGCTCAAGCCCATCCTGCGAACTTGGTCTTTTTTCGGTATCATTGCAACTTCGATTTTTGCCACTATGGATGCAGCAATGGCTGATGTGCTCCAACTTCGCGGCGGTGCCGCACTTTCTTCGTTTCGGATTGAAAAACTCGTTGCCAGTTTGGCTGCGCAGGGGATTCAGGCCAATCTGTACGCCGAATTCTGGCACTTTATCGAGCAATCTCAGGAATTAGCTAGCGCTGATCTGACGACTTTAGAGCGTATTTTGAGCTACGGTGAGCCTGCGAACGTCGCGTTGGCGCAAGGCACACCGATTTTGGTGTTGCCACGCTTGGGTACGATTTCACCGTGGTCTTCCAAAGCGACGGATATTGCCTTGCATTGTGGTCTGGCTGGCAAAGTAGCGCGCATTGAGCGCGGTATGGCGATTTATGCCAGCAAAGCCGATGGCTCTGCGCTATCGACCGCAGAAAAAAATATCCTATTGCCGCTGATTCACGATCGAATGACTGAGCAAGTGTTTGATGGCTTGGCAGCTGGCAATGAATTGTTCCGTCATTTTGAGCCAAAAGCGCTTGAAACCGTTGATGTATTAGTTGGCGGTAAAGCGGCGCTCGAGAAAGCCAATATCGAATACGGTTTGGCTTTGTCGGATGACGAAATCGATTACTTGGTGGAGAACTTCACCAAGCTCGGCCGTAACCCGAGCGACGTTGAATTAACGATGTTTGCGCAAGCCAATTCTGAGCATTGCCGCCATAAAATCTTTAACGCTAATTTCATCATCGATGGTCAAGCGCAAGACTACAGCTTGTTTGGCATGATCCGTGAAACGCATAAAGCCGCGCCGGAAGGCACTGTGGTGGCGTATTCGGATAATTCATCGGTGATCGAAGGCGCGTTGACTGAACGTTTTTTCCCTGTGGCTGATGGTGCTGAGTATGCCTTCACGCAGGAAGAAACGCATATTCTGATGAAAGTGGAAACGCACAATCATCCAACCGCGATTTCTCCATTCCCAGGCGCAGCAACCGGCTCGGGCGGTGAGATTCGTGATGAAGGTGCAACTGGTCGTGGCTCGAAACCGAAAGCGGGTTTGTGTGGTTTCACCGTTTCAAACTTGAATTTACCCGGCCATATTCAGCCGTGGGAAACGCCGTACGGCAAGCCAGATCGCATCGCCAGCGCGCTCGATATTATGATCGAGGGGCCGATTGGTGCGGCGGCATTTAATAATGAATTTGGTCGCCCGAATTTGGCGGGTTATTTCCGTACCTTTGAATTGGATTTCAACAGCGAGCGCCGTGGTTATCACAAGCCGATTATGATTGCTGGTGGTTTGGGCAATATCAGCGCGCTGCACGTGAAGAAAAATGACCTGCCAGATGGCTCATTGCTGATTCAACTCGGCGGCCCAGGCATGTTGATCGGCATGGGCGGCAGCGCCGCTTCATCGATGGAAACCGGTAGCAATGCGGCTGATTTGGATTTTGACTCGGTACAACGTGGCAATCCAGAAATGCAACGCCGTTGCCAAGAAGTCATTGATCGCTGCTGGCAACGTGGCAGTTTGAACCCAATTCAATCGATCCATGACGTTGGCGCGGGCGGGATTTCAAATGCCTTCCCAGAACTCGTGAACGATGCGGGCATGGGCGCGGTCTTCAATTTGCGTAAAGTGAATATCGAAGAAAAAGGCATGGCACCGAAAGAAATTTGGTCCAACGAATCGCAAGAGCGCTACGTGCTCGGCATTCACCCGAATGACTTGCTGACGTTTGAAGCCATTTGCGAACGTGAGCGTTGTCCGTTTGCGGTGATTGGTCGCACGACCGACGAGCGTCAATTGACGGTTGAAGATCCACATTTCAACAATAAACCCGTCGATATGCCGATGGACGTGTTGCTGGGCAAACCACCAAAAATGACGCGTGATGTAACGCGGATTGCGCCGGAGCTGAAAACCTTTGATTCGGCCTCATTAGATTTAAAAGAATCGCTGTATCGCGTCTTGTCTTTGCCTTCTGTAGCCGACAAATCCTTCTTGATTAATATCGGCGACCGTACCGTGGGCGGCTATACCGCGCGCGATCAAATGGTCGGACCGTGGCAAATCCCAGTGGCTGACGTTGCAGTCACTACGATGGGGTATAACACGCTACGCGGCGAAGCGATGGCGATGGGTGAACGTACCCCTCTTGCTTTGATTTCAGGCCCAGCCTCTGGCCGTATGGCGGTAGGTGAAGCGCTGACCAACTTGGCTGCTGCGCCAATTGAAAAACTTTCTGACGTGAAATTATCTGCTAACTGGATGGCGCCAGCTGGGCATCCGGGTGAAGACGCGAATTTGTACGACACCGTTGCCGCCGTTGGTTTGGAGCTGTGCCGTCAATTGGGCGTATCGATTCCAGTCGGTAAAGATTCCTTGTCGATGAAAACGGTGTGGAATGATGGCGAAGCCAAAGCTGTCACTGCGCCGCTGTCTTTGGTGATTTCGGGCTTTGCGCCAGTCACCGACGTGACCAAAACACTAACGCCAGTGCTGCAAGACGTAGAGTCTGATTTGCTGTTGATCGACTTGGGCACGGGTAAATGCCGTCTTGGTGGTTCGGCGTTGGCTCAGGTGTATAGCCAAGTCGGCAATTTTGCACCGGATGTGGTGAATGTAGCGCATTTGAAATCGTTCTTTGCGACGGTGCAATTGCTCAATGCCGAAGGCAAACTGCTGGCCTATCACGATAGATCTGATGGTGGTTTGGTAACTGCGGTGGCGGAAATGATGTTTGCTAGTCATTGCGGCGTAACGTTAGAAATCGACGAGTTGTGTATCGAGCGCCGTTTGCGTCAGCGCCAGCAAGATGAAATTTCATCGGATGATATCGAACGCGCCGAAAACGGCCGTGTGATGGGCGTGTTGTTCAACGAAGAACTGGGTGCTGTAATGCAAGTTCGTCGTAGTGACACTGCTGCTGTTATCGCTGCGTTTATGAATGCAGGTTTGGCAGGTGAGTTGCATGTGATTGGTTCGACCAACCATGACGACAAGCTGAAAATCAAAAAACGCAATCGTCTATTGCTCGATGAAACTCGCGTGAATTTGCAGCGCGCGTGGAGCCATACCAGCTGGCAAATCCAACGGCTGCGCGACAATCCAGCATGCGCAGATGCTGAATACGCTCGCATTGGCGATAAAGCCGATAAAGGCTTGTTCGCTAAGTTGAGCTTTAATCCGTCCGAAGACATTGCTGCGCCGTATATCAGCAAGGGTGTTAAACCACGTGTTGCCGTGTTGCGTGAGCAAGGCGTGAATGGTCATGTCGAAATGGGCGCGGCATTTACGCGTGCTGGTTTCACCGCGGTTGACGTGCATATGAGTGACGTGATCGCTGGCCGCGTGCAGTTGGCTGATTTCAATGGCTTGGCGGCGTGTGGTGGCTTCTCTTACGGAGACGTATTGGGAGCGGGTGAAGGTTGGGCGAAATCGATTCTGTTTAATGGCGCAGCGCGTGAACAATTCGAAGCCTTCTTTAAACGTGCCGATACCTTTGGTTTGGGCGTGTGTAACGGTTGCCAAATGATGGCGAATTTGTCGGGCATCATTCCGGGCGCTGAACACTGGCCTAAATTCACCCGCAATCAAAGCGAGCAGTTTGAAGCGCGTTTTGTGATGGCCGAAGTGCTGAAATCGCCATCCTTGTTCTTCGCCGGTATGGAAGGCAGCCAAATGCCAGTGGTGGTGAGCCACGGTGAAGGTTTTGCGAATTTCAGCCAGCAAGGCAATAAAGCTAAAGCGCTGGTTGCGATGCGTTATGTGGATAGCCACGGTAAAGCCACGCAAACTTACCCGATGAATCCGAATGGTTCGCCAGATGGGATTGCCGGTGTGACGACGCCAGATGGCCGCTTTAGCATTATGATGCCGCATCCAGAACGCGTATTCCGCACGGTGCAAAACTCATGGCATCCGGAAGATTGGTCAGAAGACGGCGCATGGTTGCGGATGTTCCGCAATGCGCGAGTTTTCCTCGGCTAATTTGAGTCTCAGCCTACAAAAGCAGCCTGCGGGCTGCTTTTATTTATTGCAGGATTTAAAGTGATGAAACGTTTTCTTGTTTTAGCCGTGCTGTGTTTGCTGGCGGCGTGTAGCAAAATTACCGCTGAAAATTATCAAAAAGTTAGCGCAGGAATGAGCCGCACTGAAGTCGTCGCGCTTTTGGGTGAGCCAACCAATACAGAGCGTGGTAGTTTTTTGGGCGTTGAAGGCGAAAGCGCGGTGTGGCAAAACGGTGATTTACAAATTAAAGCGCAGTTTGTGAATCAGAAATTATTGACGCATACATTGCTTAAATGAGCTAGGGGTATGTCGATGTAGCTATTTTATTTCATAGTCTACATTCATATACATCGATATAAAAAGGCCGCATTTGCGGCCTTTTTGCGTGGATGGCAAAAATGATTAAGGTTGGTTCACGACAACATAAGTGACGCTACTACCTTGGTATTGTGGCTGATACCACGTTGAGCCGCATTGCATATACGTCGTGTTGTAGCGAACGACTTGGACACAATTACTTGGCATTTGATTTGGCGTCAAAATCGAACCAACCACGGCGGCGGTTACGGCGATGGCGGCAGTCACCGCCACTGCGGTGCCAATAGGGTGGTCGTTGTAGTTATTGTTATATCCGCCACCGTAGCAGCAACCATTATTGCCATCAACGTTGACGTTAACGTCTCTGCTATTGTCGATGTTTACGTTATTGTTTCTGTTGCCGCCTTTTACATTATTGACCGTTTTATTGCCGCTATTGTTAACGGCTTTATTGCCTCCACTGTTGCTTACCGCTCTGTTGCCATTCGCATTACCTGAACGATTGGCTGCTTTTGCGCTGCCGCCGCCACTTGGCGCTGGTCGATCAATTTTACCGCTACTTTTGCCGCCGCCACCACTACGTCCGCCACCATCACCGCGAGCCATGACTTCTGTTGGCAAACCTAGGGTAAACATTGATACAGCAATAATCGAGAGTAATGCTGATTTAGAAGTTACTTTAAACATGATTTTTGCTTCCCTTATTCAGCAATTTTTTTGAATGGAATGGCAATATCGCCTTTTCCTGGCTTGAATGTAAATTCACTCGCTGCGACTTTCGGGTTCAGATTCCATGTAAATGTTTGCGAGGTTTGCGGCTGGCTGCTTTCATCTGTTTTGGTGATGACGAGTTTGCACGGTAAAGGCTTCTCGGCGCGGCTCACCCAAAGCTGCCAATCCACACCGGGTTGGCTAAAGGCGAGGTGATCGCAGACTTGGCCATTAATTTTTGATGGACCAACATAGGCTGCTAGGGTGAGTTTGCTCAGTTCTGCTTGATCACTGCCTAATTGAAATAAGGCTTTTAATGGTAGTTGTAGACCATAGTATTTTTCGACTTGGTTGAGCATCTCTAGCGTATTGCCCGCTACGTCTACGGTCGTGTAATACTGCAAATTAGGGGAATATTGCGTTAGTTTTTTACCATCGTAAAAGTATTCGCGGGTGATGTTCTCGCTGTCAATATTCATATACAGCTTGTTTTTGTCTACGAACACCATTTGGCTAGTGCCTTGTGCTTGAATTTTATGCCCTGATTCGAGGGTGACATCATGTGTTACTTTTGCGGTCACTTCTGCTTTTTGCAAAGAGCGCAGGTGCTTACCCATTTCAACCGCTTTGGCAACGACTTTTGGGTTCACTTTAGAGTCTGATGCATCGCTTGCCAAGGCAGTAACGCTCAGTGGGATTAAGGCTAAACCTAGCCAGATTGATTTTAGTTTCATTCGCTTTCTCCAGTGTATTGATCCAAAAGTGGGCTTGTGATGCTGATTCTCAGCTTAATTAAAGCATGAAACTCATTGCAGCTTGTAATGTGATTGTAGGGCTGTTGAAAAATCAAGTGTCGACTTGAGTGTAGCGAATTCGACTTAACTCAAGACGCAGCGCGAGTTCGAGCTGATTGAGTTGTTTTTGCGAAATGCGTAGAAGCTTCTTTTCAGCTTGTTTTTGTAATAACTTTAATTGCTTGGCATGGCCTGCTTCTAAGTGAAGTAATGCGCCATGATAATCACCCTGTTCGGCACATAGTGTTTCTAGTAATTCATGCGCTTCTTGGCTCATTGAAAAACCGCGAATTTGTTCTCCGAGCGTAAGGCAAAGTTCTAATGAAACTCTAGCTTCTTGCAGTTTATCTTGTCGCAAAAAAATACGTCCTAAAATCAAGGCCACGTAAGAGCGACACCATAAGCCGCCAAATTGCTGTGCAAGTGCGCGCGCTAATTCTAAATGCTCATATGCGTCATCAATGTGATCGTGATCGAGTAAAACAAGGCCGCTATAGATATGAAATTCAGCTTGAGTTTCTAGGTGCGGGCGTAATTGTAATTGCGCAGTGAGGCGAGTTAATAAAAGTGCCACTTCACTATAGAGTTTGAGGCGATAGCAGCTGGCAATGAGCGCGAGTAAGCAGTCTACGCGCAAGCTAGTATCATCGACATTTTCGGCTAAATTTAGAGCGCGTCGTTGATAGTCGATCGAAATGTCGAGCTGACCAAATACCAAACACACTTGGGCGATGCCCGAATAGCCGCGAATAAAAGCGCGGCTGTCTTCGCCTTCGATTGCCGTTTGCAGTGCTTGCAGCCAAATATCTAGCGCACGCATATACTCGCCCAAATGCAGTTGGCATTGCGCTTGCCAATGCAAAGTTTGTGCGAGTAAAGACCAATTATTAAGCTGGCGTGCCAGTAAACCGGCTTCGCGAAAATCTTTGGTGGCGGCGTTGGGCTGCTCACCGACATCCAATAAAAACTCACCCCGATACAATAAAGCTTGAGCTTGGCCTAGCGGGTAGGGCATTTGCTGCGCTCTTAAAACCGCCGCCGTCATGCCATCAGCTTGATGCTCAAAGCGCATGGTTTTGCGGATATGGGGGAGTTCGGCATCAAATTCATCGGGGCTCATTGATACAACTCCACGCGATTACGCCCATTATGTTTGGCCTGATAAAGCGCTTGGTCGGCATGCTCAAGTAGTGTTTTCGCATCGGGTTCGTCAATTTGTTCGGCAACGCCAATGCTAGAAGTGACTTTAAGCTCTGCGTGAAATTGCACCCAGTTGAATTCTTCAATCCGTTTGCGAATGCGTTCCGATACTTCAACAGCAGTGCTACCCATCGCGCCCGGTAATAAAAGCACAAATTCTTCACCGCCAAAGCGGGCGACTAAATCACCACCACGGCAAGATTGCAGCAAAATAGCGGCAATCGTACGGATCACCTCATCGCCAATCGGATGGCCAAATTGATCGTTAATACTTTTGAAATGATCTAAATCGAGCATTAAGGTCGTGAAAGCACGCTGTTCTTCAATACAGCGTTGATACATTAAGGGCATTTCTTGATCGAGATGGCGGCGGTTACTTAAGCCGGTCAATGGATCTTGTAACGAGGCGCTACGCAGCGTGTTCAGCAGCTCGGAATCGGCACTGCTTTTTTGCCTGAGCAGTAGGTTTTCTTGGCGTGTTTGCAGCACAAATAATTGGGTGTCGAGGTCTTTGATACGGCGTTCTAGTGCTGAGGTCAGTTTTTCTTTCGCCATTTGCTGCACGTCACTGATCGCCAAACGATGGTAATGATGGCGATTCTCCCACGCCATTTTGTAATCGTCCTTGGCTTGCCCTAATTCAGCTAAAAGATTGTAAACGCGTAGCAATAGCACATTCGAGGCAAAAGAGAGGATCGTTTTCAGCGCCAGCAGCAGGTAATGTTCGGCTTCAACAAAACGTTGCTGCGCCATATATACGCGGCCTAAAGCCATTAAATTAATCGATTGGCTCCACAAATAATTGAGGTTTTGATTTAAGTCCCATGCCGCTTGCAGCCAGCCTTGAGCCTGGTGATATTGCTTCAGCGCCATATGCGCGTCGCCGCGATAACTATACCAATCGGCTAGCCATGCTTTATGCCGACTCGTGAGAAAAACCGGTTCACCTTGCTTGGACAGCACGAGGGTGAGTTCATATTCGCCCAGGTGATTTAGATCGGCTGCGACATGCAAAAAACTTTCAGCCAGTAGCTCGTGATCGCTAACTTTTCGCGCAAATTCGAGTGCCGTTTCGTGCCAGCGTAGCGCATTACCGTGTTGTTGATGTGCAGTGAAAATATTGCCGATGCCAAGGCAGGCCTGCACGTACAAATCAAAAGCTTGCAGGCTGAGTGCTTTTTTGAGGCAGCTGCTCCACAGTTTGAGTGCTGGGCCGTATTCACTCGCAGCGAGCAGCAAGCGGGCGCGGGCATTGTCGTATTCGGCAGCATGGCGAGGATCTTTACTGATGCGCTTGAGTGTTTCGACGCGATCCAGCGCGAGATGCGCATCGGCCAATTGCCCGAGCGCCCAATAGCTGAGTGCCAGTAGTAGCAAGGCTTCGATTTCTTGTTGGGTTTCATGCTGTGCTTTGGCCAGTACTATGGCGGGGAGCAAAATCGTGATCGTTTTGGCGCAATCGGGCACGAACCAACTACGGGCTTCTTTAATCCATAACTCGAGCTGACTTATGCTTTCAATTGAATCGGGCATTTTGGCTAGGATGCTGATTTTTAGAGTATTAATATAGACAACATTGCGTGCTCTGCCCTTGAAACACTGCAAAAGTTCAGCGCTACATCGTGTTGAGTGCTTGCTGTGCCAAGCTTGTATATTTATAGTATGAATTAAATTTTAATTATTCATTGAAGGCGTCGATATGAGATTTACTTTGCGCCAGCTCGAAGTATTCGTCGCCGTGGCGCGTGGCGAAAGTGTTTCGCGTGCGGCTGAGCAATTGGGCTTATCGCAATCCGCAACCAGTACCGCCCTATCTGAATTAGAGCGCATTTACGATAGGCGCTTGTTTGATCGGATCGGCAAGCGTTTGCAACTCAATGAACTCGGCGCCATGCTGCTGCCACAAGCGATGCAATTACTCGATCATGCGGCTGAAATTGATGCGCTGCTGGCGGGGCGCTCAGGCTTTGGCCCGATGCGCGTTGGTGCGACGTTGACGATAGGTAATTATCTCGCGACTTTATTAATTGGCGACTTTATGCGCCAGCATCCGGGTTGCCGGATTTCGCTCGGAGTGCACAATACCGCGCATATCGTGCGGCAAGTGGCGCACTTTGAGCTGGACTTGGGCCTCATCGAAGGCGATTGCCAGCATCCGGATTTGGACGTGATTCCGTGGATTGCCGATGAGTTGGCGGTATTTGCTGCGCCCGAGCATCCATTGGCGCTGAAAGTGGCGCAGCAGCAGACGGTGACGTTTGCTGATTTAGTCGCCGCCGCATGGATTGTGCGCGAGCCAGGCTCGGGAACGCGGCAGACTTTTGATTATGCGATGCGGCATGTGCAATCGCAGATTGATATTCGTTTGGAGCTAGAGCACACCGAGGCGATCAAGCGCGCGGTCGAATCAGGTCTGGGCATCGGCTGTATTTCGCGTCTGGCACTCAAAGAAGCGTTTCGCCGTGGCAGTTTGGTCGAGTTGCCCGTGGCGGATTTAGATTTGGCACGGCAATTTCACTTTGTCGTACACAAACAAAAATACCGCACAGCGGGAATGAGCGCTTTTCTCGATCTGTGCCGCAGCGTCACAGCAGGCGTGAGCCGCAGCGATGAAATTGTGTTGCCTTATATTCGCTGATTTAAGCATGGGTATGTCGATGTGGTTATTGATAATGAATGCATACATTGATATACCCTTATATTTTATTCAGGCTTTATACAATAAAGATTGAGTGCCATAGTTAAAGCTCTTTATTCATTGCGAGGGCAAGATGCGCTGGTTTCGATATGGCTGTTTGTCTTGCTTGTTTTCGGCGCTGGCAATGGCCGCCGATCCGCCTTTGCGCGTGGGCTTTTTTCATTTACCGCCGCATGGGATGAGAGGAAATGGACCGCCACGCGGTGCGGCGCTGGCTTATTTTGAGCTGATTGCCAAAGAGATGCAGGTTCAACCGGTTTTTCTGGAGCGCCCTTTGTTGCGCTTGGTGAAAACGAATGATGTCGATCTGGTTCTGTATCTGGGCCAGCAAGCTGAGCGAAACAGCTATTTAAAATATGCATCGCAGCCTTTGTTTTGGATTCAGGGGTCGATTACCGTGCGAAAGGATTCAGGCATTGGCCCGATTCGTAGCGTTAATGATCTATTGCCTTTGCAGCTAGGCGTGTGGAATGAGGGTTTTCGTTCGCCGCTAATGCGCGATTTTCGGCTTAAATATGAAACGATGGGCGGCGCTGATGTGACTCGGCGGCATTTGCTGAAGGTGAAATTTGGCCGGATTCAAGCGTATTACTCCCCTGATAGCAGCAGTATTGAGCACGAAATAACACAGCAGCAGTTAGCCGATGATTTGATGCAATGGCTATTACCTGAGCCGCCAGTGGGCTTGTATTCAGCGTTTACGCGGCAGGGCGCTGTTTGGTTACCTGCGTATGAGCGTGCGTTGCAAAAAGTACAAAAACAAATCTCTTATGCCGATTTCCTGCGGCAATATACGCAGCAACCCGCGCTCCAGCGCGGTGAGTTGCCCAACGTCAGTCATCCCTAACTCCTTCCCGCTCTTCGCTTCGGTTAAATTCCTGTATAAGCAAGGCTGATATTGTTTGGAATTGATTGGAGAACACATGTCTGATGCTATTTCATGTAGCAGCTGTAAAGCCTGTTGCTGCCAATTAGAAGTCATGCTGATTGCTGGCGACGATGATGTGCCGGCGGAATTCATCGAAATTGACGCTTGGGGCGGTGAAATTATGCATCGGCTTGCTGATGGTTGGTGCGCGGCACTCAATCGCAGCACCATGCTCTGTACGATTTATGAGCAAAGGCCGTGGATTTGCCGTGAATACGAGGCGGGTGATAGCGATTGCATGGAGCAAAGAAAGCGCATTCCTTTAATTCATATTCATTAGCCGTCGAATGCGGGTCGTCTATTTTCTTTACCTTAGCTGTATTTTTTCTGTCGCAATCTGCAATAAACCGATATTGCTTACATTAAAAGTTCATCATCTTGTGGCATGATGCAAGGTCACTTATTGGGGATGTTGCGGTGTTAAATACTGAAGAAAAAATTGGGGTTTCGGTGGGGCTGGTCGTTAGTGCTTTGGCAATTGGTGCGGCTTTATTTGCAACAAAATTACTGCCTAGCACGAGCCCAAAGCCCGTCGCTGCAGCGAGTGCGGTAGCCAGTAGCGAAAAGCAATTTGTCTTGGGCCAGATTAATATGGCCTTGGTCGACGGCAAGCTCACATTCACTGGCCGTGTAGCGGATGAAGCCAGCAAGCAGCGCTTACTTAAACCGGCGCGTTTACTGTGGGGCGCAGAGAATGTCATCGATCAGCTGGTCGTGGATGCCAGCGTACCGGCGTTTTGGTGGGCGGGACGCCCGATTGAGATTTTCGCGCGTTTGAAACAACTCAAAGCGTTTGAATTGCAACTCGGCGGCGATAAAGTGCTGTTTAGTGGTGAAGCGGGCAGCATGAAGCTCAGCGATGGCATTAATTTGGGCTTGGGCCATTGGTTTAAACCGGGTGTGGCGGTGGCAAGCCAGCTGCATGTCGTTGAAGATGCACAATTGAGCGTGTGGAATGATGGCGTATTGCTGAATGAATCGATTGAGTTTGCGACGGGCTCGGCGCAAGTGAGCGAAGCATCGCAACCGCGTTTGAAAGAAATTGCGGCCTTTTTGCTCGAAGATGGCCGTGTGATTCGCGTGCTGGGTTACACCGATAATGTCGGTGATGCGGCGGCGAATCAGAAATTATCGCAAGAGCGCGCCGCAGCAGTGCGCTTTTTGCTGATTAAAAATGGTGTGAATGGCAAGCAATTGATTGCGATTGGCATGGGGCAAGAGCGCCCGATTGCGGATAACGGCACTGATATGGGTCGTCAGAAAAATCGCCGGATTGAATTTTCCGAGTAAAAATAAACTCGCATTAAATGCTTGAACACAGCCCCGCTTGTTGCGGGGCTTTTTTTATTTGCACTTTTACCTGCTTCGAGTGACTGGCTAAAGTCGGAGATACATTCGGAATTTCTGCACATCATTCTGAACTAGCCTTGTGATGAGGCACTCATCAGACGCTGTGAGCCTCTATTGCATTTGTCATAAAAAACAGCGCTTTAACTAAATTGTTGTGCTGCGTGGTGATGTTGCATACAAATTGTTATTGATAATCATTATCGTTATCAATTAGTATGAGCTTACCTATTCATTCTTAGTGGACCGCATCATGATCTACGGACAGCTCAATCGCAGACCCACCGTTCACCGTAGTACTTCACAGCATCAGCTCACGCAATGGCAGCACGCGATTACCGCCGGTAATCAAGCTTTTGCCATTGGCGACAGCGATTCGGCGCATCGCGCTTATCTTTATGGCCTGTCCTTAGCGCAATCTTTGTTGCGCGACAGCCGTATTGCCGACAACGCCATCGCGGCGCTGGTGACCACTTACCATAATTTGGCTGATTTACATCAGCGCGCAGGCCATTTGGATTTAGCCGCCGACCAATTGTGCGCGATTCATCGTCAACTCATGCGTTTGGCCGATGTGGGCGCTTTGCACAATGCCGCCATGCACCATCAGCGTCGGACGCAATTAGAACTGATGCGCTTTATCGCCGAGCATCCGCAATATGGCCATCTCATCCAGACGCTGGGTATGTCGCACGCTCAAGGCATCTTGCATTAAGTTTTTTTCCCCTCTATTTGACCCGAACAAGGATGCACTATGCCTCATCAATTGCCTGAACTTGCTTATGCCTACGACGCGCTGGAGCCGCATTTAGATACCGCAACGATGGAAATTCATCATCAACGCCATCACCAAACCTATATCAATAATCTCAATACGGCCGTTGCCAATACGCCGCACGCGGATACGCCAGTTGAAGATTTGCTGCGCCAAATTGAAACTTTGCCGAGCGATCTGCAAGCGGTGGTACGCAATCATGGTGGCGGCCATGCCAATCACAGCCTGTTTTGGACGGTGATGTCGCCGCAAGGTGGTGGTATGCCCACTGGCGAATTACTCGCGGCGATTGAGCGTGATTTGCAAAATTTCGACACATTTAAAGCGCTGTTTACGCAAGCCGCAGTGAGCCGTTTTGGCAGCGGTTGGGCGTGGTTGTCAGTTGATCGGAACGGCGTGCTAGTCGTGGAAAGCAGCGCCAATCAAGATAGCCCGCTGCTGCACGGCAACACGCCGATTTTGGGCTTGGATGTGTGGGAACACGCTTATTACTTGCAGTATCAAAATCGTCGCCCGGAATATATCGCCGCTTTCTACGCGGTGATTAACTGGGGTGAAGTTGCGCAGCGCTACGCCGCCGCGCGTCAGCCCTAATTCATCGTTGCTGGTGCTGGGCTGCGGCTCGGCACTCGCAACACAACACCATGAGGCGCAAGAAATCGATGAATATCTTGGCAAAAACTTACCTCTTTCGCAAAATGCTGGGCTTTAGTTTGGTGCTGGTCACAGGCATTTTGTTAACGCAAATGCTGTGGCAAAAAATGGGCTTTGCCAGCAGCCCGCAAGTGACGGCGGCGCTCACGGGCGGCTTGATTGCTGCGGGTGCAACCGCGTTGGGCGCTTTGCCTGTTTTGCTGTCGCAAACCATTGCACCGCGCACGCAAGACACATTATTTGGTTTTGGTGCTGGCGTGATGTTGGCGGCCTGTGCTTTTTCGCTGGTTGTTCCCGGGATTAACGCCGCCAAATTACAAGGCGCTGGCCCGTGGCAAGCATCGCTGATGGTGGGCGGCGGGATTTTACTCGGTGGCGCTTTGCTGCTCTTGATCGACAAAATCGTGCCGCACGAGCATTTCATCAAAGGGCTAGAAGGCCCTGAAGCGAAAACAATCCGCCGCACTTGGCTGTTTGTGTTTGCGATTGCTTTGCATAATTTGCCCGAAGGTTTGGCCATTGGCGTGGCGTATGCTGGCACCGATGCACTGCACGCCAGTGCGCTGACGATGGGCATTGCGATTCAAGATATTCCAGAAGGGCTTATCGTTGCCGCTGCTTTGGTCGCGGTGGGTTATTCACGGTTCAAATCGGTGGCCTTGGGGATTTTATCGGGTGTGGTCGAGCCGATTGCCGCTGTGTTTGGCGCGCTGGTAGTGGGCTTTTCCGCCAGCCTATTACCGTGGTCACTCGGTTTTGCTGCGGGCGCGATGTTATTTGTCATCAGCCATGAAATTATTCCCGAATCACACCGCAAAGGCCATGAGCTATTTGCGACGACAGGTTTGTTATTTGGCTTTGTGATTATGATGATGCTCGATACTGCATTAAGTTAAATACAATAAGGGTATTACCATCTAGTCATTGTTAGTAAAAGGCTAGATGGCAATACCCTTGTATTTAATTAAGCAACTAACTGCACTTTTGCTTCACGCGGCACCAGATACACCGTTTCGGCAACTTGCCAGCCACCTTCGACTTGGCGCTCACGCGTTAGCTCGACTTCAACCACATCGTGCGCCGCTGCGCCGGTTTCGACGTCGACTTCCAAACGCACCGTTGCGCCCAGCAAGCGAATATGCGTGATCGTGCCGCTGACTGCACCCGTCACCGCAATGCGGCTCAGGTCGATTTCATGCGGGCGAACGTAAACCACGGCGGCTTCGTCTTGTGGACTGGCAAATTTGCCGCTGCCGACTTTGGCCCAACTGTCGTGAACGCGAGAATGGAATAAATTTACATCGCCCAAAAATTGATACACAAACGGGCTGGCTGGCGTGTCGTAGACTTCAGACGGTGTACCGATTTGTTCGATTTGCCCTTGATTCATTACCACCACGCGGTCGGCGACTTCGAGCGCTTCTTCCTGATCGTGCGTCACGAAAACCGACGTCACATGAATTTCATCATGCAGGCGGCGCAACCAGCGGCGCAGCTCTTTGCGCACCTTGGTATCGAGTGCACCAAATGGCTCATCGAGTAGCAAGACTTTCGGTTCAACCGCCAGCGCGCGCGCTAATGCAATTCGTTGCCGTTGACCGCCTGACAATTGCGCCGGATAGCGATCCGCCAGCCAATCGAGCTGCACCAATTGCAATAAATCATGCACTTTGCGTTTGATTTCAGCGTCAGACGGGCGAGTTGATTTCGGACGCACCCGCAGGCCAAACGCGACATTTTCAAACACGGTCATGTGGCGGAAGAGGGCATAGTGCTGGAAGACAAAGCCCACTTGGCGTTCACGCACATGCCTATCGGTGGTATCTTCGCCATGAAATAAAATTTGTCCTGAATCTGGTGTTTCTAAACCCGCAATGACGCGCAATAAAGACGTTTTTCCGCAACCCGATGGCCCGAGCAAAGCGATGAGTTCACCCGATTTAACATCCAAACTCAAATCATTCAGTGCTTTAAAGTCGCCAAAGGTTTTGACGATATTTCGAATTTCGATACTCATGGCTTATTCCTCAGTCGCATGTTTTTTGTCTTCAATCGCTTGCTGTTCAGTGCGCCATTCGATATAGCTCTTGAGCGCCAAGGTCAGCAGCGCCAGCAAGGCCAGAATCGAAGCGGCAGCAAAAGCGCCTACAAAGTTGTATTCGTTGTACAAAATCTCAACGTGCAACGGAATCGTATTGGTCAGGCCGCGAATATGCCCCGACACCACCGATACCGCGCCAAATTCACCCATGGCCCGTGCGTTGGACAAAATCACGCCGTAGAGCAAACCCCATTTAATATTCGGCAACGTGACATGCCAAAACGTTTGCCAACCTGTTGCACCGAGTACCAGCGCCGCTTGCTCTTCATCCGAGCCTTGCGCTTCCATCAGTGGAATCAGTTCACGCGCTACAAAGGGGAACGTCACAAACACCGTCGCCAACACAATGGCGGGCACTGCAAACAAAATTTTAATGTTGTGACTCGATAGCCATTCGCCCCACCAGCCATGCGCGCCAAACATCAGCACGAAAACCAAACCTGCCACGACCGGTGAAACGGCAAAGGGCAAGTCAATCAAGGTGATTAAAATACTTTTGCCTTTGAAATCAAATTTGGCAATCGCCCACGCTGCGGCGACGCCAAACACCAAATTGAGCGGCAAACTAATCGCCGCGACAATCAAGGTGAGTTTGATCGCCGATAAGGCATCGCTTTCCACCAACGCGGCTTGATACAAGCCCCAGCCTTGGCGCAATGCTTCATAAAATACCGACAGCAAAGGGATGATGAGTAAAACGCCGATCAGTAGCAGTGCCAGTGAAATTAAGCTGTAACGCACCCACGGTGCTTCTGTGGTGACGACTTGCTGTTGTGTTGTTGTAGCCATTATTTACGTCTTCCTAAGCGTTTGGCCATCCACCATTGCAGGCCATTAATCAGTAGCAATAAGCCAAATGACACGACCAACATAACAACGGCAATCGCCGTTGCGCCCATGTAATCGTATTGCTCCAGCTTAGAAATAATCATCAGTGGCGTGATTTCAGATTTGAACGGCATATTGCCAGCAATAAAAATCACCGAGCCAAATTCGCCAATCGCTCGCGCAAAAGCCAATGTGAAACCGGTGAGTAATGCGGGGAAAATCGTTGGGAAAATCACTTTCGTAAACACTTGCCAGCGCGTTGCACCAAGGCTAGCTGCGGCTTCTTCGAGTTCTTTTTCTAAGTCTTCCAACACCGGCTGTACCGTACGCACCACAAAGGGCAGCGTGATAAAGGTCAGCGCCAGCACAATACCTAATGGCGTAAATGCAACTTTGATCCCGATGCGTTCCAGCGGCTCGCCCAACACGCCGTTCGGTGCATAGAGTGTCGCCAACGCAATACCGGCGACGGCGGTCGGCAGCGCAAAAGGCAGATCGACCAAGGCATCAATAAAGCGTTTAAATGGAAATTGATAGCGCACCAAAACCCACGCAATCAACATCCCGACAAATAAATTAATCACCGCCGCAATCAAGGACGCGCCAAAAGTCACGCGATACGACGCCATCACGCGTGGCTCGGTCACAATCGCCCAAAAGCTCGCCCAATCGAGCCCCATTGTTTTGGTGACCAGCGCGGTGAGCGGCAGCAGCACGATCAGTGATAAATACAGCACGCTATAGCCGAGCGATAAATTAAAGCCCGGTAGCACACTGCTTTGTTTAAATTTCATAGAACTATCCTTTTTGCGGCTACAGGCTGTACGTGATTTGCATTTGTAGGAGCTGGCTTGCCAGCGAAGACTCCGTCAATTCAAACGATTCACGCTCATATTGACATTGCTTTCGCGGGCAAGCCCGTTCTTACGGTGTTTTTAATAAGGTGGGTAGTTAATTAGAAATTTTATTTAGGTATAGCTTTGTAGCCATTTTTAAATAAAGCCTACAAGACATATACCTATGTTTTAAATTCACGCCTCAAGCGAGTGAGCGCTTATTTTTTCTTAGCAATTTCAGCGGCGATTTGGTCGTAAATAGCGCCGTCATCAAAGAATTTTTTTTGTGCGGCACGTAAGCCACCAAATTCATCGACGCCAAATAATTTAATTGCCGGGAATTGCTTGGCGTATTTGGCGGCAACGGCGGCGTTGCGTGGGCGTAGATAATTTTGCGCGGCGATTTCCTGGCCTTCTGGGCTCCACAAATAGCGCAGATATTCAGTCGCTGGCGCACGTGTGCCGCGTTTATCAACGACTTTATCGACGACGGCGACGGGTAAATCAGCGTCAATTGAAATCGATGGATACACCACTTCGAAGTTGCCACGGCCAAATTCGCGCGCAATCATTTCGGCTTCGTTCTCGAACGTCACCAATACATCGCCGATTTGGCGCTGCATAAATGTCGTTGTCGCGGCGCGGCCACCGGCATCGAGCACGGGCACGTTAGCGAAAATTGCGCTGGTGAATTCACGCGCTTTGGCTTCATTACCGCCGTTTTGTTTCAGCGCTGCGCCCCATGCAGCGAGGAAGGTATAGCGACCGTTACCGCTGGTTTTTGGATTCGGCACAATCACGCCAACACCAGGTTTCGTTAAATCGTTCCAATCCTTGATGCCTTTTGGATTGCCTTTACGCACGATCAACACTTGCAAGCTAGAAAAGGGCGCCGCCTCATTCGGGAATTTCTTTTCCCAACCAGGGTTAATTTGTTTGCCTTTCTCGACAATCGCATCAATGTCGGTGCTTTGATTCATCGTAACGACATCGGCTTCCAAGCCATCAATGACTGAGCGCGCTTGCTTGCTAGAGCCGCCGTGCGATTGCTGAATTGTTAGCGTGTCTTTGCTGGCGTAGTATTTTTTAAAGACCGGGTTGTAGTCTTTATAAAAATCGCGCATCACGTCGTACGAGACATTGAGCAATGTGGTCTCAGCAGTCGCAAGCGTTGATAAGCTGCTGAGTGCGAGGGCAAGGGAAAGTTGGCGAAGTGGGGGCATTGCGGAATTCCTTGAAGCGCGAGATGAGAATGGATTTGACTGTAACAACTCAAGCTTATGCCAACAAGGAATATAAAATTATTATTATAGAATTAAATGTTTTTATTTTTTAAAGAAGCCGCTTGCAAGCAAGGGGCTGTTTATTGCCCATTGAAAAATAGTTTTCAGCAAGCTAGTGGACTTGTTTACATAAGATGGCGACTAATTTTTATTGGGAATTACATTGGCGTTCATGATTTGCTGTCGTTACACTTGGCATCCACATCTAAACACTTTGGCGCGTTCGCTCATAATGCAAATCCCACCTTCCTCCTGCTCGCGAATCAAACGTATTTTTTGTGAACTGTCTGATGAAGCACTGAAAGACATAGAAAGAACGCAGATTTTTACTCATTTGGCAGGCTATAACGCGCTGGATTGGTCGAAGTTACTCAATTCAAGCCGAATCTTGATTATTGCAGAGGCGGGTTCAGGTAAAACGTACGAATGCCAGCAAGAGCAAAAACGCCTCTGGGATGAAGGGCACGCCGCGTTTTTTCTTGAGCTAGCCGAATTGGCATCAAGCAGTAGCTTGACTGAGCTTTTATCCTCCGGAGAAGAAACTCGACTTGAGCATTGGAGAGAGTCGCAGTCAGGCGTTGCGACTTTTTTCTTAGATTCTTTTGATGAACTTCAGCTAACCCAAAATTCGTTTAGAAAAGCCCTAGTTAATTTGGAGAAGGCACTGAAGGGGCTGCTGGGGCGTGTGCGCATCATTATCACGACGCGCCCAGTTCCATTTGACCGTGAAAAATTTAAGCAATACCTTCCTTTTCCAGAAGCGCAGCAAGAGCGCGAAGTGCCGACTGGGGAGGCTTTTGCGGCAGAGATTAGCAAATCAAAGCAATTCAATAATAACGTTGTTGCCGAGCGTGAAGATCCCATTTGGCGCAGCGTTTGCTTGATGCCTTTGTCTAGCGAGCAAATTAGCGAAATGATCCGCGTGCTGAACATCGCCAATCCAGACGAATTGATGGCCGCAATTCGATTGCAAAATGTAGAAGAGTTTACTCATCGCCCACTGGATCTGATCGAATTGTGTGAGGACTGGCGGGAGCATCAGCAGATCCGTGCGCATCGAAAACAGCTGGAAAATAATATCCGCATCAAGCTGAAACCACGCTTAGATTCTGTTCGACAAGAAATCATGGCTCTGTCGCCAGAAAAGGCATTAGATGGTGCATCCAGACTGGCTCTAGCTTGTGTTTTGTCCCGTAAATTCACTTTGCGCCACAGTGTGGAGTCGGATGTGATTTCAGCGGCGGATAGTGCGCTCGATCCTGCTGATATTCTGACTGACTGGGATGAGAAAGAGCGCAAAACACTGCTGGAGCGAGCGCTTTTTGGTATTGCCAACTACGGCAGGGTTCGTTTTCACCATCGCTCGGTGATTGAGTTCCTTGCGGCACAGCAATTAAATCAATTGCTAAAAAGCGGGATGGCGATGAAGACGCTGAAGCGGCTGTTGTTTGCCCAGACTCCGCAGAGCATCAAAGTCATTAAACCCAGTATGCGCGCAGTTGCGGCTTGGCTCGCAGCAGACAATTCAAGTGTGTTTGATGAGGTTCTGTCGCGAGAGCCAGAGGTGCTGCTTGATTTTGCCGATCCAGAATCGTTTTCTTCCTCTCAACGCCGTCAGACTTTGCGAGCCTATGTTGAGTGCTATCAGCATGGCGGCTGGAGAGGAATGCATACGGCCAGCATTCAGATTCAGCGGTTTGCACATGCTGAGCTGGCCTCGTTAATACGCGAGCTGTGGGATGTTGGTATTGAAAATATGGAAGTACGGGAATTGCTGATTGACGTCATTGGTAGCGGTGAAATAAATCAATGTGCTGATTTGGCATGCGCTGCGGCAATCAATCCCACTGAAGAGCAACGAGTTCGACGTAGTGCATTGGAAACCTTGGGGCAACTTAATGATTCTTGTATTTTTGATGTCGTCGCCAATATGCAGCAGAACGTTGGGCAATGGCCGGAGCAATTGTTAAAAACAGCCATAGTGAGTTTTTTTCCTAGCCATGTATCGCTTGAGCAGCTTGAATTTTTGCTGAAGCACACTTCAGAAAGAGTTGATGAGGTGGGTTTGCTGGGTTGGCAGTGGCCTCGGCTGATTGCTGCCGTAGATATTACGCCAATCCTTTTGAATGGCTTGCGGCACAAGCTAAGCGACCTTATTTTGGAGAATGCTGAGTTTCAAGAGGGTTGGCGTTTTAGTACGAGCAGACCGCATTTGCTGCACGCATTAGCAGCATGTTGTGTGCGGCAATTAGTCGCTGGTGAACGTAGTGAGGCTTTGTTTAAATCAGCTATTGTGGCGTTGCGTTTTTCAAAGGATGGATATGCAAGTCAGAAAGAACCGATCAACATCTTGAAGCAAGAGCTTGCTGCGCTGCCAACTTCTTATCGGGAAGTCTTATTTTGGCTAGATATTGCTTTGACTCAAAGCTTTGAAATTGAAAGCAACCCTTGGTCTCGCATCTATCGCACATGCTCGGATGGGCCTATTCAATTGAATGCTGAACAAGATGGCGACTGGGTGCTAGCCAAACTCGCGGAGCAGAGTCGTCCTACTTCTGAACGCTTATTGTTACTTGAGTTGGCAATGTGGCTGCACAGAGCCCCAAATACGGATCGAAAGCAATACGCAGAATTCATACGACCGCTGGTCATAGATCAGCAGGAATTGGTTGAACATCTCAATGCTTACATGCAACCCATATCCAACAATCCAGAGCTGGAAGTATGGGAAAAACAGCATCAGGAAGCAGAAAAACGAAGACAACGCGAAGAAGAGCAGAATTACCAGAGTTGGCTAGTATTTTGGGAAGAGCTTTCTAGTCATCCAGAAAAAGCATTTGCAACAGACTTACGAGAAACAACTGCATGGCAGCTATGGAAAGTAGCTCGTGATGAGGGAAATGATAAGTTTTCTGGGTGGAATCGCCCTTTTTTTGAAAAGCATTTCAATCAAGACGTTGTTGAGCGGCTGCGTGTAACGCTGATGGCAATTTGGCGTAAAGATAGTCCTCCGTTACGCTGTGAACGTTTGCTTGAAGAAAAAAATATTACTCGCTACGCGTGGTTGATGGGTTTAGCTGGCATTTATGCAGAAGCAGAAGACCCAAGCTGGGCAAGTAGGCTGAGCCATGCAGAAGCTTTAGTTGCTAGCCGTTTTGCCTTGATAGAATTAAATCACTTTCCCGCGTGGCTAACTGATTTGGCAATTACCCATCCAACTGCGGTTACTGAAATATTTGCTGTGGAATTGGCGAGTGAACTGTCGGAGCCCGTAGTGGCACTTGCTCACCATCACGTCTTGCAATGCTTACAATATGAATCCCAAGCAATTGTCCTGCTATTGATTCCCCAGTTAGCTCAGTGGTTCGCTACTTCGCCGCTATTACGGGAGTCCGAATGTGAGTATGCGGTAGAGACGCGCCTGAGAATGGTAGTCAATCTGCTGATGACTTATGGCGCAGAAAGTGAAGCCTTGCTTGTGAAACAGCAGGCTAAAAATCAGCTTATTCATGGTTTGAATTCAAATTTTTCTTCAGTATGGCTACCCGTCTTACTGTGTTACGCCCCTGAGGATGGTGTTCGAATATTGATTGATGGCTTAGAGGGGCATGAAAATGAAGCCGACTCGATTGGCGTTCGATGGATTGCTGAGTTATTTGGTGGTCGCCATCAAAAGCAATTGTTTGAGTTGACCGCTCCAGGTTTTACACCAGAGTTACTGCTGGAGTTACTGCGGCTTGCCTATCGGAATGTGAGAATTGATGAAGACATCACGCATGAAGGTGTGTATTCGCCTGGGCCGCGTGACAATGCGCAAGATGGAAGGAGTTACCTATTGGATGCTGTTTTGAATCTTGGCGGCGCAGATGGATGGCGCATCAAAGCAACATTGATCGAAGACCCGTTATTCGTCCATTTTAGAGATCGCGCTTTAGTGCTGGCCAAAGAACGAGCAGCGAAGGAGATGGATGAACAAGTTTATGAGACGGCTCAAATTGTTAAATTTCTAAAAAAATATGAAATTGCGCCTGCCAATAACGATGAATTTTTTGTGTTGATGTGCGACAGGCTAGATGATCTAGACGATTTGTTGCTGCGGGATGATTCTCCGCGAGAGCAGTGGGCGGAAATTTCGGAAGAAAAAATTATGCGCCGTGCCATTGCACACGAATTGTCAAATCGTGCCAATGAAATTTATAAGGTCAACCAAGAGGAAGTTACTGCCGACGAAAAAGAAACCGACATTCGTCTGCATATCATCAAGCCCAATTTAGAAAGCGTCATTGAGCTCAAGCTGGGTGATAAGCACTCAGGGCGTGTTTTACGTGACACTTTAGATAAGCAGCTTGTGAGCAAATATATGGCACCAGAAAACCGTCGTGCTGGTTGTTTGCTTGTGACCGTGACTCGAGATCAAAATTGGGATCATCCTGAAACTGGGGCGAAGCTTGATGTTGCGGGTTTACGCCTGATGCTGGAAGAGGAGGCTAGAAGAATTGAGTCTGAAAAAGTGTGGTCGCTCAAATTGGCAGTGAAGGTTCTAGATTTACGACCACGTTTACCCAAAGAAAATACGAAACAAAAAAATTGAAACTTAAGCAATACATCAATGAGCGCAAGCATTTGCTTGTTTAGTTTTATTGGGCGGAGCCGCCATTAAAATCGTTTGTTAGCGCAATCAAGCGCCGTAAATAGTCCAAGCCTTCTGGCCATTCTCCGTGGCCGGATTCGACATTGATATGCCCCGCATCGGGCAGCACGGTTAATTTGCTGCGCCATGTCGTAGCCAACTGGCTGGCACGTTCTTCCGTGCAACTAGGGTCATTACTGCTTGCCACCACCCAGCTTAAAAAAGGCAAAGGAATATGCGGTAAGGGCGCAAAGCCGCGAAACGCATCGGGCGCTTCTGGCCGCATCACGTCGGCAGGGGCGACCAATAAAACGCCTTGCACGCAGCGTTCTCGGCCATATAAAGCGCTCCAATGCGCGAGCGTTGCACACGCCAAACTATGCGCCACAATAATCGTCGGCACATCGCGCTCGGCGATTTTTTGCTCGAAATTGCGCACCCAGAAACCAGCGTGTGGATGCTGCCAATCGTCTTGTTCGATTCGCTCAAATTGTGGGTATTGCTGCTGCCACAGCGATTGCCAATGTGCATCACCCGAGTTATTCCAACCTGGGGCGATAAGGATGCGATTGCCAGCGGCTAGCCATTGCTCAATAGAATTCATATTCGGAGCTTCTTTGAATGTTGATGGTGCAAAAGTGTTATCAAGACAGCATCTACTTGCGATTTAAATCGGTCTAAATTCGGGATGGGCGAGTAAAAAGCCTTGTAGGCCATCTACGCCACTCTCGAGTGCGATTTCTTTTTGTTCTCGGGTTTCAACGCCTTCGGCGATGACCAAGCTACCCGCATCGTGTAATAAAGACACCAATTTGGCGTAGCCGTGACGCGCTTTTTCTTGCTGGCTGGCGAGCGTCAAAATATGCCGATCTAATTTGACGAAGTCAGGTTCTAGTAGCCATAAACGATCTAAATTGGCCATGCCGTGGCCAAAATCATCCAGCGCGATGCGGTAGCCTTTGGCGCGGTAGTTTTTAACCGCACGTTGAATCGCCGTTGCATCCAGCGTTGCGGCTTCATTTTCGAGTAATTCCAGCACGACCTGATTGGGGCTAAAACCTAAGCCATTTAGAATGCGCTCAAAATACGCACCGTGATCGTTGATTTGCACCAATAGCTCTGGATGTACATTCAAAAACAGCAAGCGTTCTTGCGGTGCATAGCTGGCAAAATTCATTACATGCACGGTGCGGCAGAGGCGATCAAATGCAATCAATTTGTCGCCTTGCCGTGCCGAATCAAAAGCTTGCTGCGGTGAAATGGCTTTGTGGCGCACGGTGGCGCGCAGCAAAGCTTCATCGCCAAAACGCGTACCTTGTCGATCAAAAATGGGTTGAAATGCAGAGGACAAGGTCGAGCCCAGCGCTTTGACGATTACGCCGCGAAATGAATCAATATGAAATGTGCTTTCTGGCCATTCACGGGCTATTTCAGGGGGAACAGGTATCCGAACATTCGGATGAGTAAAAGGCCAATTCATACCGATTAATCCTAGGGTGATGCAATTGATGCGCTTTAATGAAGCTCATTAATAAAATACATAAGCAGCCTAATTGATAAGATTAGGCTGCAACTTCTTATTAATAATTAAAAGTCTGAGCGCACGCCGACCGAGAATAAATCTAAGCTTTGACCATTGTTCAATGTGTAGCCTGATTCAGTCGTGAAATTAGCGTTTTTCTCATTGTCTAATTTTGTATAAGTTGCATAGACTCTGCTTTTTTTGCTGAGATTGTATGAGGCGCCCAAAGACAATTGCTCTGCACCTGAATCTGCTAAAGTATCTACATCATTTGCTTTTACATAGCTCAATAAGAAATACAATTTATCGTATTTGTACGAGCCAGCAGCAGCGTAGCTATCTTGTTTGCGTGAAATTTTTCCATCATCACGATCTACTTGTTCCCAAGTGAGGCCTAAGCCAAAACCCGCGTAATTCACATTGCCGCCAATTAAAAGCCCATTAATGTTTGCACCTTCTTTGGCCACTGAGGTGATTTTCGATGATTTATAATCTGAGTTTTGATCTTGACCTAAAGAATAAACTGCGCCGACATTAAAAATATCATCTTTCCAATAACCGCCAATTTGGTAGGTTGATGCATCATATTTAGCGGTTTTTTCACCAATGGTGTATGAAGCATTTGCATTAAAGCCACTGAAGTTCGGTGTCTCATAATAAATGACTTGTGCATCACGATTACCAAGGCGGCGTAATACTTGTCCAGTACCTAAATAACCAGAAGAGTCATTGAGTTCACCTTCTAGTGTCGGTGCAATCCCTTTGTAAATATTTTTATAGGCATTGTCCATTTTACCAAAACGAGCAAAACCAAAATCGCCTTTGTAACCGATATAAGTATCACGTGAGCCCCACACATCAGTGCTCGCCTTATCATAGGCATCGCCAACACGGAAACGATTTTCTAATACCCAAATCAAATCACCACCAAAGTCGAGTTTATCTTTGCCAGAGAAACGAATGCGTGAGCTTTGATCTGCTAATTGTGTTTTATTTGTACCATCGCTTTTTGAACCTGCTTTAACGCCGACCTGATCGGGGCTCACATATTCAAATGCGGTGCGGACACTGCCGCTAATGGTCACTTCTGCAAATACAGCCGGTGTAATCAAGGCCGCTGCAATCGATAGTGCGATAATTTTGTTCATGGCTTAATCCCTTTTGATAGTTTACTGCTGCATCATTTAACCGCAGTAATATATGATCAATTATTATTTTGAATTCGCATTAATGATTTGGTCAAAAATACCACCATCGCTAAAGTGTGTTTTTTGTGCCTTAGTCCAACCGCCAAATACATCATCAATATCAAAGAGCTGGATTTTAGGGAATTGCTTCGCGTATTTCGCGGCAATGTCTTTATCAAGTGGGCGGTAATAGTTCTGCGCGATGATTTCTTGGCCTTCTTTGGAATACAGATAATTCAAGTATTCAGTCGCTGCTTTTCGCGTGCCTTTCTTATCGACGTTTTTATCGACAATCGCTACCGGTGGCTCGGCCTTAATGGAATAAGCCGGTGCAACCACTTCAAATTTATCGCGGCCGACTTCGCGGAATACCAATTCAGCTTCGTTTTCCCATGTCACTAAGACATCGCCAATACCGCGCTGCGTAAATGTCACCGTCGAGCCACGTGCGCCAGTATCTAAAACAGGTACATTTTTGAAGAGCTTTTGTACAAATTCGCGCGCTTTTTCATCAGAACCATAGGTTTTCTTCGCCCAGCCCCATGCTGCAAGGTAGTTCCAGCGTGCGCCGCCCGATGTTTTTGGGTTTGGCGTAATCACTTGCACATCGGCGCGAATCAAATCATTCCAGTCTTTGATGCCTTTTGGATTGCCTTTTTTCACCAAGAACAAAATGGTCGATGTGTACGGTGATGAATTGCTTGGAAATTGTTTTTGCCAATCGGGTTTGAGCAACTTGGCCTGCTCGCCCAGCACGTCGATGTCATAGGCCAGCGCCAAAGTCACCACGTCGGCTTCAAGGCCGTCGAGCACGGCGCGCGCTTGTTTGCCAGAGCCACCGTGCGATTGCTTGATCGTCACATCATCGCCGGTTTTCTTTTTGTAATAGCTGGCGAAGGCTTTGTTGTAGTCCTGATAAAGCTCGCGAGTGGGATCGTAAGAGACATTGAGTAATTCGATATTGGCAGCAAATACGCTACTGCTAAAAACGGCCAGAGTGAGGGCTAGGGAGATAGGTTTGAGTAACATGTCATCGCTTCCTGTGAGTAAGTGGAATGATGATTGCATGAATTTTATATTCGATTAAATACTTAAAAATTTATATATTATTCTATTTGGGTATATGTGAATGAGCTAGATCGCGCAGAAACGATGCCTGATTTCAGGGATAATCCGCCGCACTCATTCATGAATTGAAAGGCTGCTGCGATGGAAAAAATTGAAACGGTGCTCGCTGAGGTGAGCCCACCCGCGCCAGTGAGTTTTTGGCAGGCGTTTTTATTTTGGCTTAAGCTCGGGCTGATTAGTTTTGGCGGGCCAGCGGGGCAGATTTCTATCATGCACCAAGAGCTGGTTGAAAATCGGCGCTGGATTTCAGAAAAGCGCTTTTTGCATGCACTGAATTACTGCATGGTCTTGCCCGGCCCCGAAGCGCAGCAATTGGCGACATATATTGGTTGGCTTATGCATAAAACATGGGGGGGTATTGTCGCAGGGACTTTTTTTTTCTTACCTTCGCTGGTAATACTCATCGGTTTGTCTTGGGTTTATATTGCGTATGGTGATTTACCGCTGGTGGCGGGGCTGTTTTACGGGATTAAGCCGGCGGTGACGGCGATTGTGCTACACGCCGCGCATCGCATTGGTTCGCGCGCCTTAAAGAATAATGTTTTGTGGGCAATTGCCGGTGCTTCGTTTGTGGCGATTTTTGCGTTGAATTTACCGTTCCCCTTGATTGTGGCGATGGCGGCATTGTTCGGTTGGTTGGGCGGGCGTTTTAAACCTGAATATTTTCAAACCGGTGGCGGTCATGGCGCGGGTAACAAATCGTATGGTGCGGCCTTAATTGATGATCACACGCCAACGCCTGAACACGCAAAATTTAGCGGATCGCGTCTGGCGCTGGTGCTGGGCATTGGGGTATCGCTCTGGGGAACAACAATGGCAGTGCTTTTGGCGCTATACGGTTGGGATCATACACTGACGCAAATGGGCTTGTTTTTTAGCAAAGCGGCGTTACTGACTTTCGGTGGTGCGTATGCGGTGTTGCCGTATGTGTACCAAGGTGCGGTAGGGCATTTTGGTTGGCTAAGCGCGGCGCAAATGATCGATGGTTTGGCACTGGGTGAAACCACGCCAGGCCCTTTGATTATGGTGGTGGCTTATGTGGGATTTATTGGTGGCTATCTGAAAGCATTTTTCGGCCCTGATAGCGCGTTCCTCGCTGGTGCGGTCGCGGCCTGCGTGGTGACGTGGTTTACCTTTTTGCCGTCGTTTATTTTCATTTTGGCGGGAGGCCCGTTGGTTGAATCGACGCACAATAATTTGAAATTTACCGCGCCACTCACCGCGATTACCGCTGCGGTGGTGGGGGTGATTTTAAATCTGGCGCTATTTTTTGGTTTTCACGTGCTGTGGCCGCAAGGTTTTGCGGGCGTATTTGATTGGATTTCTGCACTGCTGGCATTAGCCGCTGCCATCGCCTTATTTAAGTTTAAGCGCAATGTGATGCAAGTGATTGCTTTCAGCGCCGTGCTGGGCTTGTTACTGAAATTGGCTGGCGTGTAATGCCAATAGTGGAGGCTTGGTATTCGTACTTTGGCGTGGTTTATTTGATTATTATGTAATGTTTATTTCTTTGCTGGTAAGTTTTTGTAATGTATAAGAAGAAAGATGACTTGGACGCAATGATTCATTGCGCTTCGAGTTGTCTTTTTTTTGTATCTATCATTTGTAGCTTGGCGGCTTGAATAGCGGCTTTTTTTGAGTTGTTTTGTTACATTATTCAACGCTAATTAATGCGCTGCAACATGCTGTTTTTCTTATTTTATCTGACAGATTGAGTTAGTTTTAATTGGTTGTTGCGACGCAGCATTTTTGGGGCTTGTATTTTTTGTAGTGTGCTTCATTAAGTGATGGCGTGATGACTTTTTGTTGAAAATGGTTGAGATCACAGTCACTTGACAAGAGTTGCCCCTATCTACGTAAATCGTACCCATCGCTGCATTGTGTAGTTTGCAGCGAAACGTTATTCAGCCTAGAACCTAAGAAACTTACAAAAAGTGGTCTGGCTAACTGGTCGAGTTACATACCAGTTGCATTGCGCGAATGACACCAATTCAATGAGTGGATGGAGACCCTTACATGTTTAAACTGAAACACTTTGCGGCAGCGGCTTTGCCTGTTGCGGTTTTTGCTTCATTTAGTTATGCCGCTCCGGCTTGGCAAGAAGGCACTACATATAGTGCTGGCACGACGGTGAGTTACAGCGGCCATGATTATTCATCGCTGGTAACGCACACCGCTTATGTGGGTGCAAACTGGAATCCGTTGGCAACGCCAACTTTGTGGAAAGATTTGGGTGCTTCGACGGGTTCGGTAGCGACACCAACGCCTGTTGCGACGATTGCGCCGACGGTAAAACCAACAACAGCGCCTACCGCTACACCTGTCGTTACTACACCGCCGGTAACAGGCTCTTGCACTGCCGCCGCATGGAGCAGCACAACGGTTTATACCAATCAAACGGTGAGCTACAACGGTCGTAATTTCCAAGCTAAATGGTGGACGCAAGGCAATACGCCAAATGCTGCTGAAGTGGATGGCCCATGGCGCGATCTAGGTGCTTGTGTGGGCCCAACTGCGAAGCCAACGGTAACGCCAGTGGTGACTGTTGCACCAACTACAAGTCCTGTCGTCACGGCAACACCTACGGCAAGCACAACGCCAGTCGTAACGGCCTCACCAATCCCAACAGTAACGCCAACGACGACACCAGTTGGCCCAACGCCAACGCCAGCAATTGGCGGCAAAGAAGTCGGTTCTTACTTCGCACAGTGGGGCGTTTACGCGCGCGGCATGGAATTGGCTGATATCGTCAGCAATGGCTCTGCGGCCAAAATGACTTACCTGAACTATGCCTTCGGTAATATTTATCCGAAAAATGGCGGCTACGAATGTGGCGCTGGCATCGACAAACTAGAGTCTGGCGCAACTACGCCAAATGCACCGGATGCGGGTAGCGGTGGCGATGCATGGGCCGATTATGGCCGCACGCCTAGCCGTCAAATCGCGGGTGGCACGCCAATCACTTGGGAAACACCGCTAGCAGGTAACTTCCACGAGTTGCAATCGCTACGCAAAATGTTCCCGAACATGAAGATTTTCATTTCATTGGGCGGCTGGACTTGGTCGAAATGGTTTGCGAATGCAGCCAAAACCGATGCGCTACGTAAACAGCTGGTGGCATCGTGCTTGGATATTTACATCAAAGGCAACTTGCCGATGTACAGCGGTCGCGGCGGTGTCGGCGCGATGGCCAATGTGTTTGACGGCGTAGATATCGATTGGGAATTCCCAGGCGGCGGCGGTCAACCGTACAACACCGTTGATGCTAACGACAAACGCAACTTCACCTTGTTGATGGCTGAATTCCGCGCGCAACTCGATGCCTTGAGCAAAGTCAACGGCAACAAGAAATATTACCTAACGGCAGCGATGTCAGCCGGTAAAGATAAAATCGAGAAGACTGAACCAGCTGAATACAGCAAATACCTCGATTTCATCAACTTGATGACTTATGACTTCCACGGCGGTTGGGAATACACCAGCACGACGTATATGGATGCCGCCGGTGAAAATCACGCTAATCCAGCAGCGAAAACGGACTTCCATTCTAATCTGTACCCAGATGCTAAGAGCCCGAACTACCTAGATCCAAAAACGGGCGAGCGTGGCGTAGCGTCGTACTACAACATTGATGATTCAGTGAAAAACCTGCTAGCAGCCGGCTTCCCAGCACAGAAAATCATCGTTGGCGTACCCTTCTACGGTCGTGGTTGGAGCGGTGTACCGAACGTGAATAACGGTCTGTATCAACAAGCCACCACGCCAGCGCGTGGCACGTATGAAAACGGGATTGAGGACTACAAAGTGCTCGTGAATGCACCAGGTACGATTTATGTTGATCCAACGACGAAACAATCTTGGAAATTTGATGGCTCTACATTCTGGTCGTACGACACGCCGGCTGTGATTCAAACTAAGATTGATTACGTGAATGCCAACAACCTTGGCGGTATGTTCAGCTGGTCACTCGATGGCGACGACAAATCAGCCACCTTGATGAATGCAATGAGCAAAGTTCGCAAATAAGCTTTGGTTTAAGTAGTTTGAATTGAAAAAGCCCTGACGTGTTCAGGGCTTTTTTGTAGGTATCTATACGTAGGCTATGTTGATTAAGGCGTAGGTTGGTATACCCAATCTGTTATTTGCGTGTGCTGCTTTCGCTTGAGTTTTAGCAAGAATCAAGGCATCGAAGATGTATAATAAATGCTGTTATTGAGGGAGAGCCTGCGATGCGTTTGAATGTGTTTACCGATTATTGTTTGCGCACGCTGATTTATGTCGGCGTGCAAGACGGCGGCATTGTTACGCGCAGTGAAATTGCCAGCGCTTATGATATTTCCGACAATCACTTGATGAAAGTGGTGAATTTTTTGTCGCGCAATGGTTTTATCGAAACTTCGCGTGGCAAGGGTGGTGGCATGCGTTTGGCGCGCGCGCCGAGCGAGATTAGCGTCGGCGCTTTGGTGCGCTTGAGCGAGGCGGATAGCCCGATGGTCGAATGCTTTGATCGCGAACATTCAACCTGTAGCATCGCCTCGGTATGTCGCTTGAAAGGGATTTTAAATGAAGCGATGCAAGCGCTGTATGCGGTGCTGGATCGCTATAGTTTGGCTGATTTAATCAGTAATCCGGTTGAGCTGAATGCCATTTTTCGGATTCCGCTGATCGAGCGCCGCGAATAAGCAGCAGTGCTTGATGGTGATATTTGAAATGCCCAAGTCGCCGAAATGTAGTCGATTTTAGCTTTGTTGTTCAAGCTTGCGATTTTGGGTTTGTCGATTAATATCGGCGCGTGTTTCTTGCTTTGATGTGTTGCTGACATTAAGTTGAAATATTTTTTTAGATGTATATTGCTGCAAGCATTTTATTGTATAGATCATATTGATATACCCATTGATGCCGCGCTGAAGTCGCGGCATTTTTTATTGCTCCGCAAGCGCGCTACTTGTCGTATTGCTGCGTTGTGCCTCCGTCATTTGGTGCTGTTTCCCTGATTCAATATCTCTTTGAATTTGGATTGTCGATTTAAACATGTAAATTATTTGCATGTTTTGATAATGTGCATATAAAATGTAACTAATTCACTTGCAGTTCATTTTTTATCACTCACGGAGAGCAATCATGCAAAAAACGCGCACCCTTTGGCGCTGGCTTGCGGTGGTGTTTTTCCTGTCATTCGCCGCTTTAGGCTGGATTGGCAGGGAAATTTACCTCGATAAACCACCCATTCCGCAGCAAGTTATCAGTAGTAGCGGCAAAGTCATTTATACCGGCGAGCAAATCCAGCGCGGCCAAGAAGCTTGGTTGTCGGCGGGTGGTCAGCAAGTGGGTTCGGTGTGGGGGCATGGTAGTTATGTGGCGCCCGATTGGTCGGCCGATTGGCTACATCGCGAAGCGTTGGCGCTGCGCAATATTTGGGCTCAACAGCAATTCAAAAAAGATTACGAACAGCTCACACGTGAAGAGCAAGCGCCGATTGATGTCCGTCTGATTGCGGTGATGCGCGGCAATACGTATGACAAAGCCAGCGATACGATCACGATTCAGGCTGATCGTGCGGTCGCGATGGCGCAAGTGGCGCAGCATTACGTGAGCTTATTTGGTAGCGATCCGGCCAAAGACGCATTGCGTGAGCAATACGCAATGATTTCCGGCTCAATCAAAAATGCCGATGATCTGAAAGCCTTGCCGGCGTTTTTCTTCTGGTCAGCGTGGGCGGCAACGACTAATCGTCCGGGTGAAAGTCATCTGTCGTACACCAGCAATTGGCCGCATGAACCGCTGGTTGAAAACAAACCAACGACAGGCACCAGCATGTGGTCGATTGCCAGCGTGATTTTATTGCTGGCGGGTATTTCAGCGATGATCTTGTTCCACAATATGCAACGCGATGATGAGCTAGCGGTCTGTCCGGAAACTGATCCCTTGATCGCATTGAAACTCACGCCGTCAATGCGCGCGACGATGAAGTATTTCTACGTGGTGATTGGATTGCTGCTGGCGCAAGTCGGCATGGGGATTGTGTCGGCACATTATCAAGTTGAAGGCGGCAGTTTCTTTGGGATTCCACTGGCGGAAGTGCTGCCATTTACGGTGAGCCGCACGATTCATACTCAGTTGGGCGTGCTGTGGATTGCGACCGCGTGGTTGGCGACGGGTCTGTTCCTTGCGCCAGTACTGGGTGGCAAAGAGCCAAAATTTCAGAAACTCGGCACTGATGCGCTGTTTTATGCCTTGCTATTGATCGTCGTCGGCTCGATTGCGACCGGTTGGGTTGGCACGATGCAACGCTTGGGGACTGACTACAGTTTTTGGCTCGGCAATCAGGGTTTGGAATACACCAGCATGGGTCGTATTTGGCAAATCCTGCTGTTTATTGGCCTGTTGATTTGGGCGACTTTGCTCGGTCGTGGTTTGTGGCCTGCGCTGCGCAAACCGTCGGAAAGCCAAGGTTTAATCGCGATGGTGTTTATTTCTGCCGTCTGTATTGGTCTGTTCTATGCATCATCACTGGTTTGGGGGCAAAAAACGCATTACGCGATGATTGAATACTGGCGCTGGTGGTTGGTGCATTTGTGGGTCGAAGGCTTCTTTGAAGTGTTTGCCACTGCCGTGATTGCTTTACTGCTCAGCCGCTTGGGTTTGATCCGTATCGCATCAGCCAATAGGGCAATTGTGCTGGAAACCATCGTGTTCTTGTTTGGCGGCATTTTGGGGACTTTGCATCACCTGTATTTCACCGGATCGCCAACGTCGGTGATTGCGATTGGCGCGATGTTCTCGGCGCTGGAAGTCGTGCCACTGGCTTTGATTGCCGCTGAGGCTTATCACACTTACCGCCACACCCAAGCCGCACCGTGGGTCGAGAAATATCGTTGGTCGATTATGTGTTTTGTTGCCGTCGGTTTCTGGAACACCGTCGGTGCGGGTTTGCTCGGTTTTGCAATCAATCCTCCGATTTCGCTGTACTACGTGCAAGGCCTAAATATGACCGCCGCCCACGGCCACGCCGCGCTGTTTGGTGTGTACGGCATGCTCGGCATTGGCTTGATGTTGTTCTGCTTGCGCGGTCTAACGCCTGCGGCGAAATGGAATGACAAACTGCTGAAACCGGCATTCTGGAGCATGAATATCGGCTTGGCGATGATGGTGTTTATGTCGCTGCTGCCGGCTGGGATTTATCAAGCTTTTGCCAGCATCGAACACGGCCTGTGGTATGCCCGCTCAGCCGAAATTATCCATTCACCAGTAATGGAAACCTTGGTGTGGCTGCGCGTGCCGGGCGACATTGTATTTGCCGTCGGCGTGGTGTTCTTGGCGGTGTTTGCGATTCGTTTGTTGGGTAAAGATCAAAGTCGGCCGGTTCCAGTGATTGATGGTCAGCTTGCGAGTGCGAAAGTTTAAGGGTTATTTTTATATGTATATCGATGTAGGCGTTAATTATTAAAGTCTGCATTGATATACCCAATGTATATTTTGTAGGGTGGGCTTCAGCTCACCACATCGATAAAGGAAGAGGAAAATGTCAGGCTGCGGAAGTTCTCATATTGCTTTAGATGGTGTGTACGGTTTTGATGCACGCGGTGTTGCGAAACGTTTTCGGCATGCGGCGATTTTTGGTGCGCTGGAATCTTTGTCTGAGGGCGAAACGATGCGTTTTGTGAATGACCATGATCCATTGCCATTGCTGGCACAAATCGAACAGCGCTATAAAGGCCAAGTGAAAGCGAACTATATTCAACGCGATCATGAGGCGATTGTGATTGATTTTTCAATTCATCCGCTTAAAGAAGAAGTGGCTGCGGCGGGTGAGGGTTGCGGCTCGGGTGGTTGCGGTTGCAGCGGGCAATAAGCTCACTTTGATGGATGATTTTTTTGCAGTTTGAGGCGAAAAAACAACGTAAATTCAAAACGATACGGCGCCTTGTGCGCCGTTTTTATTGGCAAAAATGGCTTACCTAAAATTAAATGTGTATTTAATATCTATGTTGACAATTGTCAATATTAAAGATGCTTATTAGTTACAACATATACGTATCAAAACGTGTTAACAGGAGCAGGATCATGGCTATGGAATGCTGTAGTTGGGCGGTAAAAAAAGTCGCTTTGCCAATTTTGGCGCTGGCGGTGTGCGCGGCGTTTGCGCCTTCGGTGTGGGCGAATACTGACGCCTTACCCGTTGAAACCGCGGTCTTGCTCGCGCCGCCGAATGTGCCTGCGCCGATTACGCGCAAAACACCCGCGAAAGTAATTGTGAATCTCACCGTTGAAGAAATGGTGCGTGAAATTACGCCGGGCACGAAATACACGTTTTGGACGTTTGGCGGCACCGTACCGGGCAAAATGATACGCGTGCGTCAAGGTGATACCGTCGAGCTCAATTTAAAGAATCTGGCCAGCAGCAAGCTGCCACACAATATTGATTTGCACGCCGTTTCTGGCCCGGGCGGTGGCGCACCGCAAACGTTGATTGCGCCAGGTAATCAGGCCAAATTCACCTTTAAAGCACTCAATCCTGGCTTGTACGTGTATCACTGCGCGACCGCGCCGGTGGCGATGCATATCGCCAACGGTATGTACGGCATGATTTTGGTTGAGCCTGAAGAAGGCCTAGCGCCCGTGGATAAAGAGTATTACGTGATGCAGGGCGATTTTTACACGCCGGGCGCATTTGGCGCGGGCGGCTTGCAGCCGTTTGATATGCAAAAGTCGATTAATGAAAACGCCAGCTATGTGCTGTTTAACGGCGCATCGAATGCACTGACTGGCAAAAATGCGCTGACCGCCAAAGTGGACGACAAAGTGCGGATTTACTTTGGTTCGGGCGGGCCGAATTTGATGTCGAGTTTCCATGTGATCGGCGCGGTATTCGATAAAGTTTATTTTGAAGGCGGCACGAAATTCCAAGAGCAAGTCCAAACCACCGTGGTGCCACCGGGCGGATCGACGATTGTTGAATTTGTACCGAAAGTGCCGGGCAATTTGACCTTGGTTGATCATGCTTTGAGCCGTGCTTTCCATAAAGGCGCGATCGGGATTATGTCGGTGACGGGGGATGAGCATCCAGAAATCTATAGCAAAGGCGTGAATAGCAAATTGAGCGCGGAATGATCGTTTTTAGATGTATGTAGATGTAGCCTAATTTTAATAATGGCTACATCTATATACCAACTAGGGGTAATTAAGATGCTAAAGAAATCTTTGCTGGTGCTGTGCTCCAGTTTGTTGATGATGCCTGTATTTTCTGCGGATGTGAGTGCGGGTAAAGTCGTTTATGACCGAATCTGCGTCGCCTGTCATATGGCGACGGGGGAGGGTTTGCCCGGCGCATTTCCGCCGCTGGCTAAATCGGATTTTTTCAAAAAAGCGACGCCAGCCACTTTGGTTAAAATTCTCGATCAGGGTATGACGGGCGAAGTGACAGTGAATGGGCAGAAATTTAATTCTGCGATGCCGGCGCAAAATTTGACCGATCAAGAAATGACCGATGTGCTCAATTATGTCAGCGTGGCGCTCAATGCGGGCAAGCCAACGCTGAAAGTGGAGCAAGTGAAAAAACTGCGAGTCGCAAAATGAAAATCGCCGCCGCCAGGCTATTGGGCATGAGTTTAATCAGTAGCGTATTTGCTGCTGATTATGTGCCGATTGCGGGTGGCACGCTGCGTACCGCTTTGCCACTCGATGGCGAAACGGTGCAAGTGGCGGCGTATCAATTGCGCACGCTACCGGTGAGCAATGCAGAATTTAAGCAGTTTTTGCAGCGTAATCCAAAGTGGCAGCGGGATCAGGTGGCAACGCTGTTTGCTGGCGAAAATTATCTCGCTAGCTGGGCAGCGCCGCTGGATTTTTCACCCAACACGCCTGCAGCACCGGTGACACAAGTGAGCTGGTTTGCTGCGAGTGCATTTTGTGAAACGGAAGGCGCGGCATTGCCGACGTGGTCGCAATGGGAGTTTGCCGCTGCCGCCGATGAAACACGGCCTGATGCGCGCAAAGATCCGCTGTGGCGCGCCAAAATCTTGGGCTGGTATGAAACGCTGAGTACCGACGTTTTACCCGCAGCAGGGCGACATCCGGCCAATTTTTACGGCGTTTACGATTTGCATCAGTCGATTTGGGAATGGGTGGATGATTTTAACGGCCTGTTTGTGAATGTGGATAGTCGCGCGCAGGGCGAGCAAAAAGTGCTAGAAACTTGCGGCGCAGCGGCATTGTCTTTGGGCGATAAAGAAAATTATGCAGTGCTGATGCGGATTGCCTTGCTGACCGCACTCAAGGGGCAGGATAGCGTGAATACATTGGGATTTCGCTGCGCGAAACCAGCGCTGCAATCCTTAAAATAGCGACATAACAGGAAGTTTTATCATGTTGAATAAAGCGTTGATTTTGAGTTTTTGCGGTCTTTTTGCCATTAGTGCAGGCGCTTGTGATGAACACGCCGCGCATCATGCGAGTGCGGTTGCTGCGCCCGTCAGCGGCGACTCGTTGTTTCAACTTAAAACGCCATTGATGAATCAGCAAGGGCAAGCTTTTCAGCTTGGCGATGCACCTGCCCAATTAACGGTGGTGACGATGTTTTACGGCGATTGCAATGTGTCTTGCCCGATTGTGCTTGAAAATATTAAGCGTACTTTGGCTGCCGTACCTAGTCAGCACGCAGCTTCAGTTCACGCGCTAATGATTAGTTTGAATCCCGGCGTTGATACCGCCAAATCTTTGGCTGGATTAGCGAAAATACATGGGTTTAACCCACAAAATGCCAGCTTGGCGGTGAGTGATAGTGACGTGCACACACGACAATTAGCGGCGGCGCTGGGCGTGAAATATCGGCGTGGTGCAAATGGTGAAATTAACCATAACACGCGTTTTGTGCTGCTCGATCAGCAGGGCAACATCGTGGCGAGTAGCGATACGCTGAGCGTGATTCCCGATCCTATTATCCTTTCGGCGATGCAGACGCAGCTCGTTAAAAAATAGTTTTATGATTTCCTCCCATTGAGCGCTCTGTATTAGCAGGGCGTTTTTTTTGACCTTAATCAGTTGGGTGCTGAACCAGTATCTATTGTGTTGATTGATAGGGCGTCATCGTGGTATTTTAATATGTATATAATTTGTATGTTTAATTTGCAGAAAGGATTCCGACATGAGCATCGCTAACATGAATCAAATCAACGTCATCACTCGCATCGATGTTCGAACCATTGCGCCCGTTGATCGGCATGCGCTGATTTTTAAAACCTTTGAATCGCTCAAAGCGGGGGAAGCGATGGAACTGGTGAACGATCACCGTCCTAGCCCCTTGCAAGCGCAATTTACCGAGCGGTTTGCGGGCGCGTTTACTTGGGATTATTTGCAAGACGGCCCACTGATTTGGCAAGTGAAAATCGACAAAATCAGCGATGCAACGACGGGTGCGCCGTGTTGCGGGCATTGCAACGGTTGATGAATCGCATAAGGAGCGCGCTATGAAGCGAGCACTAAAACAAACTATCGCCGCACCGCATCGACTGGGTTTTCTGGCCGGTGGCGTGCTGCTCTTATTGAGCTTTACGTGGTGGGGCGTGCATATGCTGGGGCGCTGGCAAGGCTTGGTGTTGCCAAGTGCGGTGGTACCGATGTTTTTGCATGCTTACAGTATGACGTACAGCTTTTTTCCCTTGTTTATGCTTGGCTTTATTTATACGGCAGGGCCGCGCTGGCTGAGTGTGCCTAGCCCCAGTTTGCGACGTTATGCTCCTGTAATGTTGGGGTATCTACTTGGTGGCATTGTTGTCATTGCCTCTACGGTCAATACCTCATTGCTGGTGCTAGGCATCAGCGTGCAAGCCATAGCATGGCTGGCTGGCTTGGCTTTATGGATTCGGGCGATTTTAAACAGCCAAGTGACAGATCAACTGCATGCGCGGGTGATTGCGTTGGCGTTTACGTTGGGATTGATCGGATTGCTGAGCGCTGTATTTTGGGCGGCAACTGGGAATACTATTGCGTGGCTTTGGTCGGTACAGATCGGCGTGTGGGGCTTGCTGCTGCCAGTGTTTTTGGCGGTGAGCCACCGAATGATTCCATTTTTCTCTGGCACGGCTTTGCAGCCTTATAGCCCATGGCGACCAACTTGGTGGCTATATACTCTGGTCGGGTGTTCATTGCTACGCATTGTATTGATTGGCTTTCAGATCAATACCTTTATAGTTGATGCCATCATGGCGAGTGTGTTGCTGTATACCACTTGGCGCTGGGATTTACGTAAATCGTTTAAAGTGAAATTGCTCGCGATGTTGCACGCGGCTTTTGCTTGGGCGGGTTTGGCGATGTTACTTTCCAGTATCAGTGAAGTGCTCAAACTAGCAGGGCATAATGGACTTGGTTTTGCATCGCTACATGCGCTGACCTTGGGTTTTTTCTGTTGTATGTTGCTGGCGTTTGTCACGCGCGTCACTTTGGGGCATTCAGGTCGCCCTTTGCTCACCGGCGGTGTGGCGTGGACGTGTTATTGGTCTATGCATGGCGTGGCGCTGGCCCGCGTGCTTGGGGAGATTTTTCCTGCGATTCAAGCTGCTGCATATGCACTGGCGGCATTATTGGCGCTGCTGGCTTTAGTGGCATGGAGCCGCGTGTATTTGCCGATGTATTGGCAGGCGCGTGTGGACGGTGCTGCGGGTTAGGTGGGCTAGCCCCGATTGAGGTTTTACTGCGATGGGGTGTAGGCTGTACTACGATGAAGCTACTTTCGTAAGTGCAAACCTGATGATAAAAAAAATTCCCGCAGAGTACATCAAGCCCGGTATGTTCATCCACGATTTAAATCTCGATTGGATGGATCACCCGTTTGTACGCAATAAATTCGTCATTCAAAATGATGAAGAAATCGCCAAAATCACCGCGACCGGCGTGCACGAAGTGTATATCGACACCGAGCGTGGTTTGGACTTGGCCGATGCGCCCACGCTCGAAGAAGTGAATGCGGAGCTGGATGCTGATTTGCTGCGGATTGCCGAAGCACCGTCGCCGATTATCCGAATTTCTTATGGTGAAGAGCTGGCTCGGGCGCAGAAAATCCATCTGCAAGCGACTAATGCCGTCAAAACAGTGATGCGTGATGTTCGCTTAGGGCAGGCGATTCAGCTGGAAAATGTCGCTAATGTTGTCGAGGACATTACCGAATCGGTGCTCAGGAATAGCGGCGCTTTGGTGGGTTTATCGGCGATTAAAGATAAAGACGAATATACGTTTTTGCATTCGGTGAGCGTCTGTACTTTGATGGTGACCTTTGCCCAGTCGATGGGCTTAGATCGAGATTTGATTCGTTTGGCAGGCATGGGCGGCCTATTGCACGACACGGGCAAAATGAAAGTGCCGAATAATATTTTGAATAAACCAGGCCGTTTGACCGAAGCCGAATTTGCCATTATGCGCACGCATCCCGAGGAGGGTTGGAAAATCCTCAAAGATATCGACGGCATGGAAGCGATTCCGCTGGATATCACTTTGCATCACCATGAACGCATGGATGGCACGGGTTATCCGTATAAGTTACCCGGTAGCGAAATCAGCCAAATGGCGCAAATGGCGGCGGTGGTGGATGTGTATGACGCGATTACATCGGATCGCTGCTATCACGTTGGTATGCCAGCCACTGAAGGGCTGCGTAAATTATGGGAATGGAGCAAATTTCACTTTAACCCCGAATTGGTGCAAGCGTTTATGCGCACGGTAGGGATTTATCCGGTGGGAACTTTGGTGCGTTTGGAGTCGGGTCGTTTGGGTGTGGTCTTGGAGCAAAATGAAGGCAGTTTGCTGCAACCGAAGCTTAAAGTGATTTTTAGTACCAAGTCCAATACCTATATCACGCCAGCGATTGTGGATTTAGCTCGGCCTATGGGGCAGGGTGGCGCAGATAAAATTATGGGCCACGAAGATCCCGCGAAATGGGGGATTAACGTAGCCCAGTTTTTGTTTGCCGTCGCGTAATTCCAGTTTTGAATTCAACCCTGAATTGTCGGTGTCGCGTGCTACAGCACTGTTTGCTGCTCACCTTCGTGTCACGTTTGATTTAAAATTGGAATTAATTAAGTTATTAATGCAAAAATTTTATGGCAAGGCATCGAAGCCGCAGGCAGTACATCAAGTACGACAAGGCAAGATAACGATGCAAGAAATTTTTTGCTTATCTACTTATTGGTTGACGGCGGTTTTGGTTTTCTCTTTGGCAGAGAAAACCCGATAGCGCAGCTCGATGCCCTCAGGCACGTACACAACGAGTGGTAACTTGGCGTTGTAGCGGTGCAACTGTTCAGAATAAATCGCAACGAATTCTTGTTTCTTTTTCGCATTCGGTGGGCAAGCCATCATGGTGCTTGGACCCGGCTGAACTTGGTCGACCACCCAATAATTAAAGCCCCAACCTTCTGCAGTTTTTTCAGTCATCGTGCCGCTTAAGCGCGAGCGGTTGCAATCGACTTCCATTACTTTGCCTGGCAATAATTGCACGCGATACAGTTCAGGATTGGCGACGCTAGGCAAATGAATCACCTTGCGCACCATGCCTGCTTCGGCAGCAGGAAATGGTTTCATTGGATCGGGCGTGGCGCTGGGGGCAGCGAATGCTGTGCCGCAAGTGAGTAAACTTAAGGCGAGAACGGATGAAGATAGTTTCATGCAAATACTCCGATGTGTTTGGTGTCATTCAAATGGCAAGAATTAGAAATGCCACAATCGTGTTCGCCCATCATAAAGAAAATAGACTACGAATAGATGCAATTATTAACATCGCTAAGTAATAAGGCAAAAGCTCTCCAGCATCGTTGTAGCTACTGGCCGTAATAAACATATTGTCTGCGGGCGCTGCGCCTTGCTGGAAAATTTTTGCACGAGTACTTCGCGCTGAAAAACGCTAGCGTGAGTATTTATTGATGGCGGCTTGGATTTCGGCGATGGCTTTTTCGATGTCATCGTCACTGATTTCTGGTGTAGAAGCCATAGTGAGTGCATCGATATGCGTGCTGACGGTATTGGCATCGAGTTTTTGTGTAGAAACAAAGGCTTCGGTATCAGGAAAATCATTGCTATCGTGCCAATTGATCGCGAGCGCAGTGAGGTTGTCGCCATACGCGCCACCACGAATTTCAGCTCTATCCATTAATTGTGGCACTGAAAACATCACAGGGAATGAGGACAAAAAGTGCGTAATTTCGCCTTCGGCGAGCGATCCCCAAAAGCCATCGGTACACAGCAATAAAGCATCGCCATCATTGAGAACGACTTTGCCGCCGATTTCAATTTCGGGTAATAAACTGCCGCCGATGCAGTTATAGATTTTATTTTTTTCGGCGTGATGCATGGCTTCTTGTTCAGTAATCAGCCCTGCATCTACTAATTTTCGCACCTTTGAATGATCGCGCGTTTGAGCGATCGCTTTGCCGTCTCGAATCATATAAAAGCGTGAATCGCCAACGTGCGCCCAATACACAATGCCATCTTGCAAAATGCAAGTCACGACCGTCGTGCGCGGCACTTCGATCAAATGGTGCGCAATCGCGTAGTTGTAGATTGCATCGTGACAGCTCATCAACGCATCTTGCAAAAACTCGGCAGGATTAAAAATAATCGGATTGGCTTTCTTTTGAAACTGATCGCTGAGGAGTTCAACGGTAATTTGTGCAGCAACTTCACCATGCAAATGCCCGCCCATGCCATCGGCGACTACCAAGAGCAGTGAGTCGCGGCTATATGAATAGCCAAATCGATCTTGATTGTATTGCCGACCGCCTTTACGAGTTTCTTGGAATACCGAGAATTTCATGCGTCTTCCCTGCTTTTAGGGCGGCTTATTTCGATCCATTTGCGTTTTAGCGTGCTGATTAAATTACTCTTTTTGCTGGGTGCAGAACCAGGCTCAAGGAGTAGTTTTTGGATTTGCAGCACACTTTGTGGCCGTTTTTCGTGATCAATTTCAAGGCACTGATGAATTAAATTGAGTAGCTCAGGGGAATAACGATCGCCGTAGGCAATTTCAAGACGCTGAACCTTATCTTCTTTTTCTCGGCTATCGGCCGCTTGTGGCGCAGTGCCAGAAATACACGCAAACATGGATGAGCCAATGCCGTAAATATCCGTCCAAGGCCCAAGCTGTTCTTTTTTGCGATATTGTTCAGGCGCCGCAAAACCGGGCGTATACATCGGCGTAAGGCGGGAATGCTCGGCAGTCAGCGATTGGCGCGCAGAGCCAAAATCGAGCAACACCGGCGAGCCGTCTTTGCGGATATATATATTGGCGGGCTTGATATCTAAATGCAGTAGTTTATTAAGATGAACTTCGCGTAGGCCATTGAGCAAATTATAAAATACGCTGCGGATCAGTCTTTCATCCACGCCTTCGCGTTCATGATTGATCTGAATTTCTTTTTGCAAAGTACGGCCACGTTCGTACTCCATGACCATATAAACCGTATCGTTCGCACGGAAAAAATTCAGTACGCGAACGATATTGGGATGCTGGATTCGGGCTAAAGTTTTGCCTTCTTCAAAAAAACATTTCAAGCCATGGCGAAACAGTGCGATGTGTTCTTCGCTCACCGCTTGCACGACAACGCCTTCTTTGCGTAGCGCCAGCGAATTGGGTAGGTATTCTTTGATGGCAACGGGGTAGTCGTGCTCATCGTGGGCTAAATAGACAATACTAAAGCCGCCCGCTGAAAGCAGCTTGGCGACGGTGTAGTTCTGTAATTGGTAACCGCGTGCGAGCGGTTGATTGCTTGGGGTGGCCATGCTTAGTTTTAGTTATACTCGTAAGTGTTTAGGTTCTGTTGACGCTTGTTTTACACTCGCGTTTGTGCGGATTTTGGCCTGAAACAAGGCACGGGGTGCGCAGTGTAGTCATTCTACACCAGCGCTCCGTAACGTAGTGTCAGGCCCAAAGCCGCCAAACCCGAAGGGCTGGGCGCTTTTCGAGGTGACTCTGTGTTGTAGCAAGCTCACATAGAATGACTATGTATCGCTTACTACGCCTTGATTCACTTCGAAAATCGCTCCAGCGCGAGCGTAAAACAAGTGTCAACAGAACCTTAGTGTCAGCCCTGCCGCTGTAACTGTAAAGCGGCGAGCATTAAAGGAATTAATATGATTTATAGCATGACTGGCTACGCAAGTGCCCAAAGAGAATTATCCCATGGCGTATTATCGGTCGAGTTGCGTGCCGTCAACCATCGCTTTTTAGATCTAACCCTTAGATTGCCAGAGGAATTTCGCGCTTTAGAAGGTGCGATTCGCGAGAAACTCAGTGGCCGCCTCAATCGTGGCAAGCTCGAGTGCCGACTCAATTTTAATGCCCGCGATGCTGCTAATACGCAGTTGCGCCTAAACAACGCTTTGGTCGCTGAATTGCTACGCCTTGCAGATCAAGTTAAGGAACACCAAGCGAGCGCAGGTGATTTGCGCATGGCCGATATCTTGCGTTGGCCCGGTGTGATTGAATCGGATGCCTTGCCGACTGAGTTATTGCAGGCGACTGCCTTAGAAGCTTTGGATGTGGCCTTGGACGACTTTTTAGCCAGCCGTGGTCGTGAAGGCGAGAAGCTGGCTGAAATTTTGCTTGAACGTGTAACGGCGATGGATGCATTAATCGCGGGCGTGAAACCGCTGATTCCGCAAATCGTTATCGATTACGAAGCGAAATTGACGCAACGCTTCTTAGAAGCCATTGGCAGCGCAGAAGACGACCGTGTGCGCCAAGAAATGGTGATGTTTGCGCAAAAGGTCGATGTGCTCGAAGAAATTGATCGCTTGCAAACGCATTTGATTGAATTGCGCCGTATTTTGAAAAAAGGCGGCAATGTAGGTAAACGTTTGGATTTCTTAATGCAAGAACTCAATCGTGAAGCCAATACTTTAGGTTCAAAATCCGTTTCGGTTGAAACCTCCAAAGTTTCGATGGAATTGAAGGTCTTGATCGAACAAATGCGCGAACAAGTGCAAAATATCGAATAAACTAGCAATAAGTACACGTGCAAAAGTTTTATGGCAAGGCGTCGAAGTCGCAGACAGTACATCTAGTACGGCTAGGCGAGACAACGATGCAAGAAAATTTTTGCCTTATTACTTACAATATTTTTAGGAAGAAACAAGATTATGGCCAAAGGTAATTTATTCGTGGTGACGGCGCCTTCGGGCGCAGGAAAAACGACCTTGGTGGCGGCGTTATTAGCGGCTGATTCACAGGTGCAATTGTCGATTTCATTCACGACGCGCCCGCCGCGTGCCGGTGAAGTGGATGGTAAAGACTATCACTTTGTTGATCGCACTGAGTTTGAGCGCATGATTGCTGCGAATGAATTGCTGGAATTTGCCGAAGTGTATGGCAATTATTATGGCACTTCGCAAGTTTGGATCAACGACGTAATGGATAATGGCCGCGATATTCTGCTTGAAATCGATTGGCAGGGCGCGGAGCAAGTCCGTCGTTTATTCCCTACGGCGATTGGCTTGTTTATTTTGCCACCTAGCCTAGAAACGCTAGAAAATCGTCTGCGCGGACGTGGTAAAGACAGCGAAGAAGTGATTGCGCGCCGCATGGCAGTGGCAAAAGAAGAGGTCAATCACGTGGATGAATTTGATTTCGTCATTGTGAACGAGCATATCGATGACGCAGTGCGTGACATTGTGGCCGTAGTTCGGGCGCAACGTTTGACCTTGGCACGCCAATCTGTGCGCCATACTGCGTTGATTTCAAGCTTAAAAGGCTAATTTTCTTCGTCAAGCTTCGTCAAGTAGTATAAGTGATATAATAGGCGGTTTCGCCCCTCGCTGGGCCAAACCGCACTCGGAGATATACCCCATGGCTCGTGTAACTATTGAAGATTGCCTTGATCGCATTCCTAACCGTTTTGACCTGACTTTGGCTGCCGCTTTTCGCGCACGCCAAATCGAAAACGGTTCTACGCCACAAGTTGAAAACAACGGTCGTGAAAAACCAACCGTATTGGCCTTGCGCGAAATGTCGGCTGGCTTGGTTGGCGTTGAAATTCTAACGCGCACGCGCAGCTAAAAGGCGCACGATGAGTATCATGATCACTTCTGCTGATGTGCCGGCTCTGACTGATGCACCGGAGGTGATCGAGGAAGCGAATCGCTTTCTAAATGAGAAAACCGCGTATTTAAAAAAAGAAGACCGAGAGATGTTGCTCTCGGCTTTTTTGTTTGCGGAAAGCGCGCATCGTGGTCAGATGCGTCGTTCGGGCGAACCGTATATTTCGCATCCACTGGCCGTGGCTGGGATTTTGACGCAATGGAAGCTGGATGCGCAGGCGCTCGCTGCGGCGCTGATGCACGACGTCATGGAAGACAGTGGCGTCACCAAGCTCGAACTTACCGAAAAATTTGGTAAAACCGTCGCCGAGCTGGTCGATGGTATGAGTAAAATCGATAAGCTGGAATTCCAAAGCAAAGAAGAAGCGCAAGCCGAAAATTTCCGCAAAATGCTGTTGGCAATGGCGCGTGATTTGCGCGTGATGCTGATTAAGCTCGCTGATCGTTTGCACAATATGCGCACGATGGATTCAATGCGCGCGGATAAGCAAAAGCGCATTGCGCGTGAAACGATGGAAATTTATGCGCCGATTGCCAATCGCATCGGCTTGAACGCGGTGTATCAAGAGCTGGATGATTTGGCGTTTAAATACATCCATCCACGCCGCCATCATGTTTTATCCAAAGCACTTAAATCTGCACGCGGTAACCGCCGCGAAGTGGTGCAAAAAATTCTCGATTCGATCCAGTCCAAACTGCAGGCGCAAAATATTGACGCGGTGGTGACGGGGCGCGAGAAAAATCTGTATTCGATTTATCGCAAGATGTTGGAAAAGCATTTGAGCTTTTCCGAAGTGCTGGATATTTACGCGTTTCGCGTGATTGTTAAAGACATCCCACACTGTTATTTGACCTTGGGCGCTTTGCATTCGCTGTTTAAGCCGATTCCGGGCAAGTTTAAAGATTACATCGCCATTGCCAAAACCAATGGTTATCAAAGCCTGCATACCACCTTATTTGGCCCCTACGGCACGCCGATTGAAGTGCAAATTCGTACTGCCGAAATGCATCGCATTGCCGATGCGGGCGTCGCTAGCCATTGGATGTATAAAAGTGGCGATGAAGGTTTTTCTGATGTGCAGCAAAAAACGCATCAATGGTTGCAATCTTTGCTTGAGCTGCAATCCGAGTCGGGCGATGCGGTTGAATTTCTAGAGCACATCAAAGTCGATTTATTCCCCGATCAAGTGTATGTGTTTACGCCAAAAGGCACGATTTTGAGTCTGCCTAATGGTGCGACCTGCGTTGATTTTGCCTATGCAGTGCATACCGACATTGGTAATCGTTGTATCGCTGCTAAGGTCAATCACGAACTGGTGCCGCTGCGTAATAAGCTTAAAAATGGCGATCACGTTGAGATCGTGATGGCGGCGCATGCGCGGCCGAACCCAAGTTGGCTCGCGTTTGTGACTACCGGAAAAGCGCGTTCACAAATCCGGCATTTCCTACGCACCATGCGCTTTGATGAGTCGGTGCATTTAGGTGAGCGTTTGCTGAATCAAGCGTTTTCGGCGCTGCAACAGCCATTGCACGTGAATGACGATATTTGGGAAAAATTCCTACGCGAAAGCGGCGAAAAATCGCGAGATTCGGTGCTAGCCGATATTGGTTTGGGGCAAAAATTGGGCGTCGTCGTGGCCAAGCGCTTGCTGCAATTGGCCGGTACGTGGTCTGAAGATGGTCGCCAAGGCAAAAAACCGATGTCGGTATCGATTCGCGGCACGGAAGGGATGGCCATTCAGTTTGCGCGCTGCTGTAACCCGATTCCGGGCGATCCGATTTTGGGCTTCGTCAAAAAAGATCAAGGCTTGGTGGTGCATACGCACGATTGCCCACAAGTTTCCAAAGGCCGTATCGATGCCGAGAAATTGATCGATGTCGATTGGGATCCAGAAGTCGCGCGTTTGTTTGATGTGCCCGTTAAAGTGTTGGCCGAAAATGAGCGTGGGACTTTAGCTGCGCTGGCAGCGGCGATTGCCGAAGCTGAAGCGGATATTTCTGCGGTGACGATGGGCGATAAGATTGATTCGCATGAGCGGTATTTGAGCGTGCAATTCACCTTGCAAGTCAATCATCGTCAGCATTTGGCTAAAGTATTAAAAAGCCTGCGCCGACTGCCCGTTGTCTACCGATTACAGCGTGTCCGCGCTTAGCAAAACTCTTTTGGCATCGTTGTCTCGCCTTGCCGTATGATTATCTGCGGCTTGTCCGTCTTACCATAAAATTTTTGCACGAGTACTTACAAAAAAGCCTAGCTACTGATAGCTAGGCTTTTTTGTTCACGTGCGTGATTTTATTTTAGTAAACGAATATTAAATGGCAGGCGGTAAGCTTCACCTTTGCCCGCGTTCACTGCGCCCAAAATGCAAAACACCACATGGCATAAGCCCACGAGTGGCAAAACTAAAAAGCCAATCAACACAAACATCAAAATCCAACTAATCGCGTAACCAATCATGGTCGTAATTGACCAATTGAGCGCTTCTTTGGCTTGATCGGTAACGAGCGCATCATCTTTTTTGACCAAATAAATAATCAGCGAAGGGATAAAACCAAAAAATAAAGTGCCCAGCCAAATCAGTAGCACGATGTTATTGGTTTCATTGCTAGGCGTTGGGCGGATTTCAGCTTCATTCATATTAGGATCTCACGTTGTGTGCTGCCATTTTGCTGACGGCGCGGATTAGAAATAATTCAAACAGCTTAACGTTTGCAATGCTTGGCGGTCAAACTTGCTGCAAGTCTCGTTGCAATGCCTGAGTGTAGCAAGTCCTGCGCGGCGTCAAATTTGAACGCCTTTGGCGTGATAAACTATTGCTACATTTAATTGGTATTGCGGCCTGAGGAAAACAAATGATTCAAGTTTCAATTAACGGTGCTGCGCGTGAATTTCCGGCTGTGCTGAATATTGCTGAGTTGGTGATTGCTTTGGAATTAACGGGTAAACGCATTGCCATTGAGCAAAATGGCGAAATCGTCCCGAAAAGCCAATACGAGCAAACGATGCTGCAAGATGGTGATGTGCTTGAAATGGTCGTTGCAGTGGGTGGTGGATAGGGTATTAGCCTGTAGGCTTTTATTGAATTAGCCTGCATTGATATACCTATAGAATATATTGTTAATCCGCAGGGGCTTATGATGTCAGAACTATTTCAAATTGCAGGTAAAACTTATCAATCACGTCTGATTGTGGGCACGGGTAAATATCAAGATTTCGCGCAAACGCGCGCTGCGGTGGATGAATCGGGCGCGGAAATCGTTACCGTGGCGATTCGCCGCGTTAACTTGGGACAAGATGCATCACAACCGTCTTTGCTCGATGCGTTGCCTCCGTCGCAATACACCTATTTGCCGAATACGGCAGGTTGCTACAACTGTGATGACGCGGTGCGCACTTTGCGCCTCGCGCGTGAATTGCTCGACGGTCACAAATTAGTGAAATTGGAAGTGTTGGGCGATCCACATACGCTGTACCCGAATGTGCGCGAAACTTTGAAAGCGGCGGAAATTCTCGTTGCCGATGGTTTTGATGTGATGGTGTATACGTCGGATGATCCGATTATCGCCAAAGAACTCGAGCAAATCGGCTGCTGCGCGATTATGCCGCTGGCGTCCTTGATTGGTTCGGGCATGGGGATTATCAATCCGTGGAATTTGCGTCTGATTATTGATTCGGCCAAAGTACCGGTGCTGATTGATGCAGGCGTGGGCACAGCGTCGGATGCGGCGATTGCGATGGAGCTGGGTTGCGACGGTATTTTGATGAATACGGCAATTGCTGGCGCGAAGGATCCAATTCGCATGGCACGTGCGATGAAGCTGGCCGTACAAGCAGGCCGTGAAGCCTTTTTAGCAGGGCGCGTACCACGCAAATTCTATAGCGCTGATCCATCGAGCCCGACGACCGGATTGATTGCGGCGAAATAAAGCGGGTTTTTCTGATTTTAATGGGTATTTACCTGTAGCTATTAATAAATATTGGCTGCAATTAAATACCCCTATTTTTATGTTGGCTTGCCAGAAGTAAAACGATTTTTGGCAAGCCAACATTCAATGCTGCCACTCACCATTTAACGCGCAAAGCTTGGTGAATTGGGCTTGCCGTTTTACCATACGCGTATTCAATAAAAATGCCGCAGCATCGACGATGTTGCGGCGTTTTTTATCAGGCAATCGATTAAGGAATGAAGATGGAAAACGAACAAGCTCCCGCAGTCAGCGCTATGGCCGACACGCCAGAAATTGAAGCATTTAAACTGCGTAAAATTCGTAGTTTTGTATTGCGCCAAGGGCATTTATCCACCGCTCAGGCGCGTGCATTGGAAGAATTTGGCCCGTCGATCTGTATTGATTACAGCCCAAATGTACTCGATTTAGACGCCGCTTTTGGCCGTGCTGCGCCGCGCGTGTTGGAGATCGGTTTTGGTATGGGTACAGCGACGGCAGAAATCGCCGCGCAACGGCCAGATATAGATTTCTTAGGCGTTGAAGTGCATACGCCGGGCGTGGGAAGTTTGTTGAAATTGATTGGCGAGCAATCGCTAACCAATTTGCGCATTGTGCAGCACGATGCGGTTGAAGTTTTAGAGCATATGTTGCAGCCCGAGTCGCTGGCTGGCGTGCATATTTTCTTCCCCGATCCTTGGCATAAATCGCGCCACAATAAACGCCGCCTGATTAAGCCTGAGTTTGTGCAGCAACTCGTCGCGCGGATTCAAACTGGCGGTTATTTGCATTTGGCGACCGATTGGGAAGATTACGCAGTACAAATGTTGGCTGTGTTAAGCGCCGAGCCTGCGCTGGAAAATACCGCAGAAACGTACGCTGAACGCCCTGATTATCGCCCACTGACTAAATTTGAAAATCGCGGCATCAAATTAGGCCACGGCGTGTGGGATTTGGTATTTAAAAAGAAATAACAGAAAGACGAACGTTTTCACGCTACGGCGAGTCCGGTTTTTGACTTTACGCTTGCGTGAAAACGCGCCACTATTCCTGAGTATGTTTTCGAATCTCAGCTGCGGGGCAGCAAAGTGCTGTGGGTTCAACTTCAATCTAATTTACATACTCCGCGCTCGATTGCGCTATAGAAACTCTGATTACCGCCGATATTAAAGTAACTAGCGTTTGGCGCTTGCCTTGCTAGAGTGAATTTAATCGGAAGGCCTCGGAGCGCACTATGCAAAATTCAAAATTCAAACTCATCGCCGTGTTGTTGAGTTGCCTTGTGAGCTTGGTGGGTTGCGCCAGCTCGTCTAAAACCAATACGTCCAGCAACGATATGCCGCCGGTTGTGTTGCCCACTAAAGTAACTGCCGTAGGTTATGGCGCGATGCCAGTGGGTGACGGCTTAACGCCAGCACAGCGGCATTTACTGGCGATGCGCGCCGCTAAATTAGATGCTTATCGCGCTTTGGCTGAAACTGTGGCGGGCATTAAAATAACCGGCAGCAGTACCGTATCGGCGATGGCACTGACCAGTGATAGCTACAAGGCCTATATCGAAGCTTATATGCGCGGTGCGCGCGTTGTGAGCATTACGCCGTTGCCCGATGGCGCATTCGAAACCATTTTAGAGCTCACTTTGGGCGGGGATTTTTATCGTGCTACACCGCCAGCGGCTGCAGTGAAAAATGAAATGCCGCGTGCAGAGTCTTCAATGATGGGGCCAGCACCGATAAGCGTTGTGCCGCAACCGCTTGCGGTTAAAATGGATACACCTCAAAACTATTATTTATCTCTGTGAAAAAACTAATTGCTTTATGCCTACTCTGCCCAATGGCGTGGGCTGCGGAATTTGAAGGTCTTGCGCCCGTCGGGCTTGATGGTCTTGCTGTGGCGCGGCCATTGGCGATTCAAGATGCCTTGGAAAACGCGGCTTTATTTAATGGCGCACAAGTGAATTCGCTGGCGGTTAAAAAAGGTGGGCAGTGGGGTGAAACAACTCAGCTGAAGGGAACGCCACAAGGCGATTACAAATTATTGCGCGAATGGCAAAGCAATGGCTTTTTGCACGTGGTACTGGATGTGGCACCACCTGCCGCGCCAGCTAGTCCAGTGGCGAGTGCGCCAGTTGAAACGATGAAATCGACTGCTTCGCGCGCGGCGGCGCGTTGTGATGGTGGCGGTTATCGTCGCAAGGTTTTACTGGCGCATTTTTGGATCGAACATCCGTCGCAAACGCTGGATTTAGATCGTTTTCCTGAAGGTATTCAAGTCGAACTGACGCGCCAGCTGCATGCTGGCCAACAATTTTTACCGCAACGCTCGCCCAATGTCGGTGTGTTTGACCTTGTGCCGCAAGTGTTTGATCCTCTATTACAACCAGAACGTGTGCGTGAAATGGCGCGTTTGTATTCGGTGCAATTTATTGTCGGTGGGATTGTTCGCGACACCTCATTTAGTGGCGAACGCTATACCGTCGCTTATGGTACCGATTTACGCCCGGGTGAGCGCAAAACCGTAGCGAATTTACCGATTTTGAATTTTGCTCAAGTGGGCGTGAAGGCGGTGCCCGCTGCGCGCCGTTTTGATATGGATTTGTTTGTGTTTGATGGTGTATCGGGTGCTTTGGTCAATCGGCATCGCATTTCAGGTAAAGCCGAAGGCGAGGTCGTGCAAGATACCGGTAGGGCATTAGGGACAGTCGGTTTTACCGAGACCGATTATGGCCGTTTGGTTGAGGCAAAGTTAAGCGAAGCAACGACTTTATTGAGTCAAGATCTCAATTGCATTCCGTTCTCGGCAAAAATTACGCGAGTAGAAAAAAATTCGGTGTATATCGATGCAGGCTATACATCTAATTTGCGACCGGGCGATACCCTGCAAGTTTATCGAATTTCAGCTAGCGCAATGCCGATTGACTCAGCCAGCTATTTGCCGAGTATGCGTTTAGGTATGCCAGAAGAGCAGCTTGGAACGTATACCGTGAATCAAGTTCAGCCTTTGTTTTCAATGGGCACAGTGAAAGGTGTTCGAGTCGAGCCGGGTGATTACGTCCGTTTTGTTGGGCAGGAGCGAAAAAATGAATAAGTATGCCGTATTATTTTTATTGTTACCGCTATCGGCTTGGGGTAATGAATTGCCGCCACCGAAAACAGAAGCCAAGCCGATCAAGGCTGCTGAGTCACACTCGTCAGCACCGCCGAGTACGAAGCCTGCTGCTAAGCATGCCGCGCCCCAGCAAATGACTGAGCCGATCAAGTTATTAAAGCCGACTGCCGAGCATGCGCCAGCGGCGGCCAATGAAGCGCATGCGGCTGCGCCTGAAGCGGTAAAGCCTGCGAATCCACCAGCGGTACGCTATGTTTCGCCGCAATTTTCATCGGCAAATGCTGCGGCGCATCGGCCCGTAGTGCGCTCAAAAGCGCCGGGCCATTCATCAACAGCCGCTCGCCATGCCGTGCGCTCTAATTCAAATACATCTTATGCGATGAAGCCGGGCTTAGTCCGAGTTTTACCTGCGGCGCAAATACCAAGTTCGGCCATTTTGCCTCCCGCAAAAGGTCTGCAAAAGAGCATGACTGCACAGCCTAATGCAAAAGCAATGTGGGGAACGATTGAGGACGCGCCAAAAGTGCTTGAAAGCAGCTTAATCGAGACCAGTGTGCCAGTGGTAGGGCGCAAAATAGCGTCACCTAAGTTTTATACAGAAACCAATCCTGAGTTGCGTTGGCAGTATTACAGCTACCCATAATACGGAGCTAAAAGACAAAAAACCCACTGCATGCAGTGGGTTTTCTTTTGGGCAAAAGCACAATTAGGCGGCGTTCACTTTACGACGACGAGCGGCGAGCAAACCCATCAAGCCGATACCCATCAAAGCATAAGTTTCTGGTTCTGGAACTGGCGCAGTGACTGTGTTGTAAGAAAATGATGCCGTGCCGTTACTTAATTTGCCACTAAAACCAAATGTGTAATTGCCCGCTGCAATGGATTGATTCTCAGCAAAAGAGCCATTGAAAATTTTGTTCTTAGAGTCCGCTTCCATATCAAATAGATAGGTTGTGCTACCAATTTGATACCACGCTTTCAATTCAGAAAACTTATTTGCCGCTTGCGATGAAAAAGTCACAAATGATTCTGAGCTGAAAAAACCAGCATCAAGATATTGAGTGCCAGTTACAAAGCTAAAACTAGAATTTTTGTCGCCATGTTGAGAAATTTTGCCTGAGCCTGCAGAAAAAGTGTTTCCTGCATTCGGCGTTACAGTCACCGCTGCACTTGCGGCAAAAGAGACAGACAACAAAGCCGTTGCGACTAAGGTTTTGATCATGTTCATTCTTGATTTCTCAGTGAGATTTGATAAAAGGTAAATTTAGAATTTTTGAGCAAATGCCGCGTGAAATAGGGCTTCAGCGAGCTGCATTTGCATTGGATGGCGCATAGTAAATGCCAAGTGGATTCCCTGCAAACAGAAAAACCTAATATGCCCTACCGTTCATCGCTAAAAAATGAATCTTTTTCTCATTAATGAGAATTAGCTTTTTAAATGTAAAATATTGTTACAAATTAGCGGTTTATGAGGCGATTGCGTGATGTGAGCCGATTCGATGTCGCGGTGATGTACGTGGTTTTTTTACCGTGAGCTTGACTCAATACGTTTCTAACTGCGAATGACGAATGCAATGGTTAGCAATCAAGCGAATGGCACAGTGGCCATTCGCTTGATGACAGAGGCCTATTTACACTTGATTTCACGCATGACTGAGCCCGTGAATTGTGCGGTGAGTTTGCTGATTTTATCGGCTTGCGCGTCGCTGAGATTTTTAAAGGCAAAGCTGGCCTGTTTGAGCGTATCGTCGCGGTCGCGTACGACGGCCGATTTCACACCAAGGGCTTTCAGTTCGGCTAGATGCCGCTCACCGGCTTCGCGTGAACTAAAAATACCGAGTGAAATAGCATTTTGCCAGCGCCCACCATTATTCACGACAAAATAATCGCTTACGCCCATTTCGGCGAGTTGTTGGGCTTTTTGCTTGGCGACTTCAACGCTTTCTAAGGGCGGCATATACACCCAGACTTTGCTGGATTCGCCGCTGGCATTTTCGGTCGCCGTTAATCCCAAACCTTTAATTTTGGTACGTGCGTTATCAATCTGTTCTCCGGTTACGCCGGTCCAGCGCCAGCAGCGTCCTGCATCGGCTTGCGCCGTGGGGCTAGGGGAGGGTTTGCTGCTGGGCGTTGGGCGAGGGCTGGCCGTGACATTCGGGCTGGCACTTGGCGTTGCACTAGAGGTAGGTTCGGGCGCGGCAGCACTGCTAGGGTTGGCCTCGGCTTCAGGCTCGGGTGTCTTTCCCAATTGGCCGGTGACGACGCGAACTTGGCTGGCGTTTTTCTCCCGATTGGTGAGATTGATATTGACGGTTGGCGCGTCCAATTGTGCGAAACCGTAAACGCCCAGATTGATTACAACCAGTAAGACAAACAGCCATTTCATAAATCAAATTCCCCATCGCCCGCGGCTAGCAAAGCGGCTAAACCATCTAAGACCAGATTATCCACTGCAACGGCTTGGCCGTTAAGTAATGCTTGTAATGCTGCGGCATCGCCGCCAAATACGAGCATTTGCGTAATCGACTGCCCGCGAGTTGCGAGTGCCGCGCGGGCTTGCTCAATGGCGCCCAGTATGGCGCGGATACAGCCGGTTTCGATGGCGTCGACTGTCGATTGTGGGAAGCTAACGCATTGACCTTGAGAGAAGGGTAGGCGGGCAGTGGCTTGGTGTAGTGCCGCTTTCATCAAGCCCAGCCCCGGCGCAATCGTGCCACCTAAATAATCACCGTCAGCGGTTAGCGTGTCGATGACCAGTGCGGTGCCGGCAGAAATCACCAGAATATTCTGCTGTGGGAAATGCATCTGTGCTCCCAAAATGGCAGCCCAACGATCTGGTCCTTGCTCACGCAGGTTTTGATAATGATTGTGAATGTTCAGCGCCGTGCGGCTCACTTTCAGCCAGCGCGTACTGGCTTGCCAATGTTTGGCAAAGCACTGGCTAATTTGCATTTGCGTTTCTGGACTGGCTACCGCACAGCCAACGATGTGCTGTACCGGTGATAATGACGCGCATTGTTGCCAGAGTTCATCGACCGTGTAGGCAATACCGCTGAGCGCTTGCTCGCTGTGCCGCCATTTAATCCGGCTATTGCCTAGATCCAGCAAAAGTGAAGGAAAAGACTGCATTAGGCGCGCCTTAGGCTAACGTCGCCGGAGTGAACTAAAATTTCGCCGCTTGGGGTATCCAGTCGCAAAGAGCCATCGGGAGCAAGCCCAGCAAAGCGTCCCGTTTGAATGTTGCCATTGGCCGCAATGACATTCAGGGCGGCATTCGACCAAGCGTGCAAGGCTTCCCAGCGTGCACAGAGCGGTGCAAATCCGGTTTCGGCAAATTGCGCTAAGGTCGTTTCAAGCTGATGAATCAGCCGAGCGAGTAATTCATTGCGCCCGCAGTTTAAACCGCCAGCATTTAAACTCGCCGCCGCTTGGCCAAGCTGGGCTTGCCAATCATTCAAATCAGTCGGCAGCGCAATATTTAAGCCAATGCCAATCACCACATGCGAAGGCCCTAAAGCATCGCCTTGCATCTCAATTAAAATTCCGCCGACTTTCGCCCAATCGCCCGTCGCATCTTGCAGTAATAAATCATTCGGCCATTTCAGACCAATCTGAGCGACGCCCGATTGCTGCAACACAGTCGCCACGGCCACGCCGACCGCTAAAGGTAAACCGGCCAGCTGCGCTGAGCCATTGTCAAAGCGCCATGCGAATGAAAATAATAGGCTGCCGCCCAATACGCCATGCCAAGTACGCCCTAAACGTCCGCGTCCGCCATCTTGCCATTCGGCCACCAAAAGCTTGCCGTGCTGTGGATCGAGTAAAAGTTGCCGATTCGTTGAGGCTAGGGTATTGCTCACTGAGACTTTGGCTACGGTACTTTCAGGTAGATACATCGATATTTTTTCTGCATCTAGCCATTCAATGGGCGCAGCCAAGCGATAACCCACGCCATGTCGCCGTTCTAGGCTGATGCCGTAGTCTTCCGCTTTGGCAAGGCCCAGCGACACGCTGGCGCGCGAAATAGCTAAACGCTGCGCGATTTGCGCACCAGAAGTAAATTCATGCGCATTCAGTTCGCGCAACAGGGAGAGGGTATCGTGCATGGCGGCATTTTACTGTAGGAATGCCAGCGCTGCTTGAAGAAAGGTTTTTCGTGTTTGTTGTCGAAGCTAAAAGCGCAGCGAATCGCACCGAGCGGGTCGGTGCTTTTGCTGCGCTTTTAGCTTAGAAGCGGTATTTGATATTGGCTGTGTAAGTAGAAGTAGCGCAGCGTATTCGTAGGCATGAAATCGTTGAGATCGCCATCGCGATGACGTGGCGATCTCAAGGCTTACTCGGCCATTTTACTTGCGGCTAGTGCGGGCAAGCTGGCTGCGCCGGTGTTTTGCTGAAAGGATAGGCTCGTTGCATAGTTGGCAATTTGATAAGACTTGCCCTTGAGTTTGCCGGGCTTCACATCGGTGTGATTCACCAAGACTAAGTAATTGCCTTGCCACGGTAATGGCAGCTCAATCTGGCCTTGGGCATTGGTGCTGAGTTCGCGCTTCCAACCCGCTGGCGTGATGACTGCGACTTTGGCTTCTGGCAGTGGCTTACCGCGTAAAGTGACCGCAAATTGGCCGACTTTTTCGGTAGGTAAAACGTCTAAAGTAAGGCTGGGTTTGAGTGGTTTTCCACCCGTCACATAGCGCGCGGCAGGCAGCCACGCGGCTTTGATTTTCTTGCCCTCGTGCTCGCTATCGTAGACGGGGTAGCTGCTGTTTTCGAAAGTCAGGCTATCGTCGGCCGCTAAAGCTTGCTCAATCACAAAACCATCTGTGGCCTTGGTCGATTTGACATCTTTTGCGCTATTTTTACTGTGCCAAATCGCGCGTGATGCGGTGATTTTATCCAGCATGCCAGGGAAGTGTTCCCGAGCATTTAAATCGTACTCACCCAGAAAGACTTTGTACTGATTGCTGCCAGTAGGCTCAATCCAAAACTCATGCGCTTGCGCTAAACCGGTAGTTCCTGCCAAGAGTAAACTCAAAATGCTTAATTTCAACATGGTATTTCCTTTGTGGCGCGAATGGCGCGGGAGGGGGCGTTCTGAAAACGGAGACGCAATCAAGGCAATGCTTATGCAGAACAGCTTGGAACTTGTGGGAGCGAGCTGGCCCGCGAATACATTGCGTTGAGGGCAAGTCCGCTCCCATAAAGAATCAACTGCGTTTTTCTGGATGACTTTGTGGCCAGCACTGCGCGCTTTAGAAACTCATTTCTGCACTGACACGTACCGTGCGTGGTGCGCCTTGGGTGAGGCTATAGCCCCAGCTGCCCATCCAGTATTTCTCGTTGCTCAGGTTGTCGAGATTGGCGCGTAATGTCAGGCCTTGCTTGCCCATTTGGGTTTGATAACGCAAGCCCACATCAAACAAGGTATAGGAATCGATCATGTGGCTATTGTCATCGTTCAGTGCGGTTTCACCGACATAACGGCCACCGCCCGTGAGCGTCAGGCCTTGAATCCCGAGTACTTTGTATTCCATTTGCAAGCTAGTGCTGAAATTCGGCGCGCCTTTGGCATCTTTGCCGTTGACGCTTGGGTCATCGCTCTTGTTTTCACTCCGCATCAAGACCGCGCTACCCATGACGGCCAGATTGGCGCCTAGCTCGACGCGGCCAGCCATATCCAGCCCTTGATAAACTAGACCACCTTCTTGGACAAACTTATTGTTGCTGTTGGTGTATTCCAGACCGCGTTCAATACGAAATACCGCAGCTTCAGTTGACCAGCCGTTTCCTAGCTTTTTAACGCCGAATTCAAATTGCTTGCTCGTCAATGGACCAAAACTTTCATCCTCATTCACTGTATTCATTGGCGCAACGCCGCCTTCCTCAAGTGCCTCAACGTAGCTGGCATAAATCGACAGCGTATCTTGTGGCTTCCAGATGACGGCCAGCGTAGGTGTTACCGGTGTGTGATCGTAAGTCGCTGTCGTGGTTTCTTTGTGGTAATCGTTGTAACGCAAGCCAACAATCGTGCTCCATTGCGGCTTCCACTCTATGGTGTCGCTGGCAAAAACACCTAGGCTTTGGGTTTTCCAGATTTGTTGCAAATCTTTCGGTACGGTTTCGTGTGGATCGTCGGCATGGCCTCGGCCAGAGAATAGATTGCCCGTGGTCAACGGAATATAGAGGCTGTCGGCTCCGCTGCGCTTCACTTGTTGGTAATCAGTACCAAAAGTCAGTGCATGCTTGATGCTGCCGGTTTGAGCTTTACCGCTCAGAATCAGGTTGGCCGAGGCGCTTTTATGCTCGCTGTACCAGCCAATCAAATCTTCGCTATAGCTGCCATCGGCATCAAAAATAGATAAGTAAGCATCGTAATTGGTGCGCTTCATTTTCGAAGCACGTGCGCCAGCGAGCACAGACCAATCATTATTCAGCGCGATGTTCACATCGGTGCCAGCGGTGCCTAGCTCAGTTTGGTAATAAGTGAAATCTTGCGATAGTTTATCGCTACCGTCGATTGGTTTTGGCGTTGGAATGCCGCTGTCGACCGTCGTTGCGAAGATCGAATTATTGACTTTGCGATTTTGATACAAAGCATCGACGTTCCAGTGTACGTTTTCGGTCACTTTGGTATCAAACGCCGCAGAAATTGAATCGCGTCGAATCGGGCTGTCCAGATAAGTATTGCCGCCTTCATGGACTGCGTTAATGCGCAGGCCGTAGCGATCATCTTCACCAAAACGACGGCTTAAATCGCCCGCCAGTTTGTATTGTGATTCATTACTCAAGGTGACCGAGGCCACGCTAATTGACTCTGCTGCAGCGCGTTTTACCGTGTAATTGGCAATCCCGCCTGGCTGGCTAAAGCCATACATAAAGCCGCCCAGACCTTTAAGTAGCTGGATATTTTCAAAATGCTCTAAGGGTAAGTCGGTAATCCACAGTGCGGCATTCAGGCCGTCGATTTTGAATCCGTTGAGCATATCGAGCTGTACGCCACGAATCGCAATTTGCGAGTTTTCGCCTGCAATATTGTTGGTCACTGCCGTGACCGCCGCATCGGCCTTAAACGCTTCTGCCAAGGTCGTGGCTTGCTGGTTGCTGATAAAGGCACTGGTCGTCGTGCTGATCGAAAAGGGCGTATCCAGCACATCTTGCGTGCCTAAAGCGCCGTTACGAACCGTTGGCACACGATAGGTGCTGAGCATGCCATTTCCTGCGGGCGCAGCGCTCACTTCAATCGTCGGCAAAGTCACATCGCCTGCTGAGGCGATGACGGCGAGGGGTTTGATGCCGCTGACTTCGACCATAGGCAGCATCGTGAGTAAGGTCGGCCTAAGGGTATAGCTCTTATCGCCAGTTTGAACAATCTCTAGCGAGGTATACCCAATGAGGATGTTCAGGCCTTGCTCGGCAGAATGCGCGCCGCGCAGTGGCGGGGCATTTTTGCCTTTGACCAATTCAGGTTCAAAAGCCAGCGTGATGCCGTAATCAAGGGCAAATTGGCGCAAGGCGCTGGCTAAGGGCTGCGTCGGGAGCTGATATTCTTGCCCAGGTGCTGCCGCAAGGGCAGGCGCGCTAAGGGTGTAGAGCAGGGCGGCTTGGATGGCGATGACAAGTGGATTGAGAGCAAAGCGGCGGACGGGCATTTCGATTTCCGATGAAAATGGGATTAACACTGCTATACCGAACGGCAGCGAAAAAACCGTAATTAGCGCGGATTTTAAATGCTTAAGTAATTGAATTTTCTAGGTTTTTAATTCGATCGTTACCCAGTAATCACTGCGATAGCGCACTTGAATCGGCAAGGCCGCAGCGAGGGTGTTGAGGATTTGTTGCGTGTCATCCAGCACAAATACGCCAGACACTTTCAGCGCCGCTGCCGCAGGATCACAGCGCAACCAGCCAGTGCGATAGCGCGCCAGCTCGGCTAACACGGTATCGAGTCGCGCGTTATCTAGTATCAAGCGGCGCTGCTGCCATGCGGTGGGATCAATGTTGAGCTGGGTTTGTGGCAAGGCATTTTCACCATCGAGCCGCCACACTTCACCCGCTTGGGCGATGCGCAGGCGCTGGCCGTGGCGATTTTCAATCGCAATCTGCCCCATCGTGAGCGCGAGCTGACTCTCATCCTCGCGCAAGCGCACAGCAAAGTGCGTGCCCAGCGCCACAAAGCGCCCATGCGGTGTACGCACCGACAAGGGGCGCGAATCGCTCACGGTTTGAATCATGATCTCGCCGCTACGCAGTAAGAGTTGCCGCTCGGTGGCGGAGTATTGCAGCACCACCGCGCTATCACTATTAAGCAATAACTCACTGCCATCGGGCAGCACAAACTGGCGAATTTCGCCTTTGGCGGTGTGAAAATCGGCTTGCCAATGTTGTAGCGTCGGCCACGCCAACCACGCGGCGGGGACGGCGATACCGAGGCTGGCCAGCGTGCTGAGTAATTGTCGCCGCGATAAGCCCGATTGCGTTAACGCAAGGCGCGCAGCATGGGGCGGTGCATTGTGTAAATCGGCGAGTTTAGCTTCTAGCTGGCTGATTTTTAGCCAAGCCAATTCATGCTCGGGATGCGTTGCGCGCCATTGCGCCAGCGCTTGCGGGCAAGCTCGCCCATCGCGCAAACGCACCGACCAGAGCGCCGCAGCGTGTAGCGCTGCCGTGCCGATTATTTTAGTCATTGAGCAACATTCCGTCGTCTTGCAGCATCAGGCAATGCAATAGCGCGTGGCTAAGGTATTTTTCGACCGATGAGCGCGATACTTTGAGTTGCAAGGCAATCTCGGCAATCGAAAGCCCGTCGATGCGCGAGAGTAAAAACGCGGCGCGCTCGCGCTCGGGCAGGCCATCAAGCAGCGCGTCGATCTCGGTCAGCAATTGCAGCATTTCTAATCGAGCCTCGGGTGAGGGCTGAACGGCTTCGGGTAAGTGCGCCAATTCGGCCAGAAACGCGTTTTCTATGCTCTGCCGCCGCCAATGATCGACCAATAAGCCTTTGGCAATCTTGCACAAATACGCTCTCGGTTCTGCATGGGTGATGGGCTGCGTGTGGCTTGGGCGTCGCAATAAACGCACAAAAGTATCTTGGAGTAAATCCGCCGCCAGCGCCGAGCAACCGGCTTTGCGCCGTAACCATTGCGCGAGCCAGCCGTGATGCTCGCGATACCAAATTTCAAGTAAAGGCAAAGTGGCGGACATAACAGAAATCACAAATGAGAATGCGTCGCATTATACTGGTGCGGCTTGAAAATGACACTGCCATTTAACTGAGATGGCGCAAGAGGCTGGGTACTCAATGCGATTGAATCGATTTTTGAATTTATTTTTTATTAAAAACAAAGGTTTATGCAAATGACTCCTTTTGGGCTTACGCTTTTTCATTTTTCAAACGGCATACAAGATGAAGCAATATTTTTAGCGTGTTTTGTGCAAAAAGCGCTTGGAATTTTGCCTGGCTTTTTGCTACTCGCATGGCGAAAACATTGATACGGCCCTTCGGGGCTGTTTTTTTATATTTTTTACTTATTAATTATTTCAAATTGTGGAGTGAGTATTGGCTCGCCTATTTAACCGTCAGACCTTGGTTTTGCTGCATCGCTGGATGGGGCTGACGATCACATTATTTTTATTCTGTGCTGGGCTGACTGGCGCGCTGCTGGCATTTAATGAAGAACTCGATGTTTGGCTGGCGAGCGATTTATATCAAATCGACATCCCGCATGCGGCCAAACCACTGCCAGCGCTGGTGCTGCATCAGCGCGTTAATGCGCAATTAGCACCGCGTGCCGAGCTGAGTTTTTTGCAATTGGCGATTCCGCGCGAGCATGCATTGGCGACGTGGGTAAACGCCAAGACCAATCCAGCGACGAAGCAGCCCTTTGAACTCGGCTTTGACCAAGTGTTTATCGATCCGTATACCGGGCAAATTCAAGGCGCGCGTGAATGGAATGAATTTGGTTTTTCGCTCAATACCTTGATGCCTTTTTTGTATCGCTTTCATTACACCTTTGCGATTCCTGAGTGGGGCGTGCTGACGATGGGCATTGTGGCGCTGATTTGGATGTTTGATTGCTTTGTTGGCGCGTATTTAACTTTCCCCAAGGGGCGACCTTTTGTTGAGAAATGGCGACCGGCTTGGAAAATAAAAACCGCAGCGAGTTTTCACCGCATCAACTTAGATCTGCACCGCGCCAGTGGCTTGTGGCTCTGGGCGGTGTTGCTGATTTTTGCTTGGTCGAGTGTGGCGTTTAATTTGCGCGAGCAAGTGTATTACCCCGTCATGAAAAGCTTTACGACGTTTCAGCAGGATGTGTGGAGTTTGCCGCCGCAAGCGCTTAGTAAAGGGGAGGTGAAATTAAATTGGCCGCAAGCGCTAGCCCATGCTGAGCAAGCGATGCAGCACTTGGCGCAAGAGCGCGGCTTTACGGTTGGGCAAGCTGAGCGCATGTTTTATTTGCCAGAGCAAAATATGTACGCCTACCGAGTTAAAACCAGCCTCGATGTAGGCGAATTGGCGATGAGTGATATCGCGATCAATGCGGCCAGTGGTGAGCGCGTTGGCTACAGTTTGCCCAGTAGTATTGCCGCTGGAGACACGATTACTAGCTGGCTTTATGCGCTGCATATGGCGAAAGTGTGGGGCATGCCATATCGAATTTTTGTCTGTATTTTGGGCTTGATGGTTGCCGCGCTCACTGCCACTGGATTGATTTTGTGGTGGAAAAAACGGCAAGCCCGCCAAGGGAAAAAGACGCCGAAGCTCGTCAAGCGGTGAGATTGCGTTTTATCTTGATTCTATTATTTATTTCAGGGTATTGACTTGCAGCTATTGATTGTTAATTCGTGCAGGGATATACCCTTGATCCCTGCACATTCCAATTCACGCTTTGATTTCAGCACCCATGCTTTCAATCGTGTGATTTTGATTGGTGTAGATGCAAATATTGCCAGCAATTTCGAGGGCTTTTTTGACGACGACTTCGGGCGATAAATCGGTGTTTTGTAGCAGCGCAGTGGCGGCGGCTTGCGCGAATGCGCCCCCAGAGCCAATTGCCGCAATGCCTTCTTCGGGCTCGAGTACATCACCATTACCGGTAATCACCAGCGTTGCCGTTGGGTCGGCGACGATTAGCATGGCTTCAAGACGGCGCAACATGCGGTCAGTTCGCCAGTCTTTGGCGAGTTCAACCGCAGCGCGGGTCAGATGTCCTTGGTGCTTTTCAAGCTTGGCTTCAAAGCGCTCGAACAGCGTAAACGCATCGGCGGTGCCGCCGGCAAAACCTACGATGACTTGGTCATGGTAGAGCTTGCGCACTTTGCGCGCCGTGCCTTTGATAACGACATTGCCAAGGGTAACTTGCCCATCACCACCGACTGCGACGTGATTGCCGCGCCGAACTGAGACGATCGTTGTTCCGTCAAATTGCTCCATGCTGAACTCCTGATTGATTGTGGGTTCTAGATGCAGCCAGTTGAGGGAAAAGCAAGTTGCAAGGGAATTATTTGCGCCGCTCGACTTGCAGCATGTCGGCAATTCCCATCACGCGCAGCAGGCCTAAAACCAGCTCATTCACGTTGATTAAGCGGATTTTTTTGCCTTGCTGTAACCAGCCCATCGCTAGATTCAGAATTTGCCCTGCCGATTCAAAATCAATCCGGTCGACGCGAGAAAAATCGAGGGTAACATTGTTCTCGTTGCCAACTAGGCTGTTCATTTTTTCGAGTAACTGTGGCTGGTCGGCGGTGATGATGCCAATCAATTGCGCTTGCTCGTCGGCCTCTTGTTCCACTTGGGCGCGGGCTTTGGCTTCGTCTTCGGCAATTTGCGAACTGGTTTTCGGTGCTTGCAGTGGATCCCACGACGGCGGCGAAACTTCAAAAGTGATCGCATAATCAACGGCTAAATTTTCGAACTCTTCTTGCAAGCCTAAAATCTGATGTATCTCGATCAACAGCAGCCAGAATGGGGCTTCTGCAGGGATACGTCGCCCGACTTCAATTTGCGGACTAATTAAATCAATCAGGCCTTGCGAGCCTAAAATTTGCAATTGGCCTTGCTGCTTGCTGCGACGCGGCAAAACTGCGACCAATTCGGCAGCTCCGAGGACGTCAATTTTTTTGATCTTGCTAAAATCAACACGCAAATTAGGATTTTTTTGCCGAATCGCTAAAAATTGCTGCGCTTCTTTTTCGATGTTTTCTATGGTCAATTTCGCCGGAAACGCGTGATAGGCGCTGGCGTTATTGGCTTGCTGATTCTGATTGATCTGATTGCGCCAAATGGGCGGGGTTTTTTCAAACGCGACGACAAACTCCAAGCCGAGGGCATCATAGGCTTCACGATTTTGCTGCTGTTGGTAAAGCTCAAACAGCATTAGCCACGGCTCCAGTTTGCGCTTTGTCACAAACTCCGCTTTCTCGTCTTCTAAAATACTAATTGCAGCGAGCGCTTGATTATTGGCATGCAGCATCGCGGCCTGCTCTTCGGCTGGAGACAGCGTGTTGCCAGAGCTTTCGACCTCAATTTGCATTTTGGATAAGTCATATTGATGCGATTCTTGCACCGCATCGGGCTCTGCTGTCGGCATTACCGTTTCGGGGCCGAAGGGTTTGGATTGCGTTACTGCACCTTCACCGCGCGCCGCTTGTGTGGCCGGGCCGCTTTGGGTGCTGGGATCATTGCCGTCTTGATCTTTTTTGCGAAAAAACGAAAACACTGCGTATGTCCTAGGTTTGGGGGCGATTCACCCGAATTAATAGGATTTTACTGCTAATATGCGCTGAGAAGGAGACTCTTTTTCTGTCAGTATAGGTTAAGCTCGGCAAGAGCCCTAGAGCCATTTTTTTTGCTTATTACGCACTTCATTTGAATCAGTTTAAACTCACGATGACAATATTTAATTCCTTTTTTCAGCGCTCACGCTGGCTGCGTTTCACCACCTATTTTGTGGTGGCAATGGCGGTATTTGGCGTGTTGGGCGCATGGCTTGCGCCAGCTATTTTGCGGCCATGGCTAGAAAAAAGTGCAAGTGAAGCGCTGCAGCGGCAAGTGCACATTGCGGGCTTAGAGATTAATCCTTACCTATTGCAAGTGACTTTGCGTGATGTTGTTGTTAAGGATCAGTATGGGGATTTTGTCAGTTTTAAATCCTTATTGCTGGATGCAGAAATGTCATCAATCTTTCGTTTGGCGCCGGTACTGCGCGCCATTACTTTAGAGCAAGCCAAAATCCAGATCGTGCGTTTATCGGCAGATCAATATAATTTTTCAGATTTACTCAAAGCTAAACCGAGCAAAACCAACGCTGCGACTGAACTGCCCCGATTTTCATTGAATAATATTCGTTTGATGAATGGCAGTGTCCGTTTGGATGATCGTTTTGTTGGCAAAATCCAGACGCTGGATCAGCTCAATTTTGCCTTGCCGTTTCTTTCAACTTTGCCGCAGCGAATGGATGATTATATTCAGCCGCATTTTTCTGGTCGTTTTAATGGCAGCCCATTTGCTTTGCAAGGGGAAAGTAAACCTTTTAAAGACAGTTTGGATACGGCATTAAAAATTCAAATTAAGCAGCAAGATTTAATGCCATTATTGGGCTACGCGCCTTTGCCGCCTGGCGTGCAAGTTAGTCAAGCCCAGTTGAGTACCAATGTGGATTTGGTGTTTCGCCAGAAAAAAGATCGTGCTGAATTAATCCTTAATGGTCACCTCGTGCTAGCTGATGCCGCCGTCACTTTGCAGGCGCAGCCATTAGTTGCACTGAAACAGCTCGATATTGAGCTAAAAAACATGCAGCCTTTAGCGCAGCAATATCGTTTTGGCGTCATTGCGCTGCAAGGGCTGGATTTGGCCGTGAGTAGAGACAGCGAAGCGCTTCTTAATTGGCAAAAACTTCAGGCGAAAACAGCGCCAAAAACAGCTTCAAGCGCATCCGCAGTGGCGAAGGTGAGCAGCCCTGTTTTGCTGGAAGTGGCTGAACTTAAGGTCACCAACAGCCGAGTGCACTGGCTGGATCAAAGCGTGAAACCAGCGCACAGCAGCACATTGCAAGCGATTGATCTCAATCTGAAACACATCTCAAATCAAGCGAATAAATCATTTCCGCTACGCCTGAGTGCTACGACCGCACGTGATGCTCGCCTTGCCGCAGAGCTTAATATCACCGCACAGCCGCTGAATCTGGCTGGACATATCACCGCATCAAACATTCAGGCCGCTGATTTTTCACCGTATTACACCGCCTTTTTAGCCGCCCAGTTAAAAAGCACGCTTAATTTAACTACTGATCTGCAGTTCAATGCAGAGCCTTTGCAATACGCATTAAAAAATACGCAGTTGGAACTGGAAAACACTAGCCTGGCGCTAGCGAAAGATAAAAAACCAGCGCTGTTGATTGCCCAGATGTCAGTGAATGACATCGCGCTAGACTCCACAACGCAGCAGATTCAAATCGGTCAGCTGCACTCGCAAAACGGTGAGTTGCAATTAAAAGTAGAAAAGAATGGGCGGATTAATTTGTTGCAAGCACTTCCCGCATCGTCTGCGCCGAGCAAACCCACGATAAATGCTAAGCCATGGCAAGTGCAGCTTAAAGAAGGCAATTTGCAAGGCTGGCGAGTCGAGCTGAGTGACAACCATCTTGAGAATGCAAAACCGCTCTTGTGGAAAAACATCGTACTGCAATTGAAAAATGTGGATTCTAAGCCAGGTGCAAAAGCCCACATGAATCTAAGCGCGCAGGGCGGGCGCGGTGCGAAAATAAGTGTTGCTGGCCCTTGGGTACCGCAGCCATTTTCTGGACAGTTTCGCGTCGATTTAGCAAATTTAGACGCCGCCTACGGCCAACCTTATTTTAGCAAATACATCAATATTTCTTTAGCTAGTGGCTTTTTGCATGCCAAAGGCGATCTAAATATTGCGACGCAGCCCAAATTTACTGGTTCGTATAAAGGCAATCTGCGCTCGACCAATTTATATGCTTTGGATAAAACCACCGGTGCAGATTTCTTGAAATGGAAAAGTCTGTATATCGGCGGCATTAATGCGCAATTTGTTCCGCTCAATATTGCAATTGGCGAGGTGGCACTCAGCGACTTTTATTCGCGCTTGATTTTGTCCGCCGATGGCCGTTTGAATCTGCAAGACGTGATGGTAAAAAATGGCGAGCAAGTTTCAGTGACCACTGAGCGTGCCGCCGTTGATAAAGCCAGCGCACCAACAAGCGCCCCCGTTACATTGGCCGAAGGTGAGGGCGTTGCTGTACCAATTAAAATCGATAAAATCACTTTAAATAATGGCCAAATTCAATACAGCGATTTATTTATTAAGCCTAATTTTTCGGCCAATTTAACTGAAATGGGCGGTGTCATAGGCGGGATTTCTAGTCAAAATGATACGCGTGCAAGTTTGGATTTACGCGGCAGCGTCGATAAAATCGCACCGGTAGAAATTAAAGGTAGCCTTAATCCATTGGCGAAAGACTTTTTTATCGATATTAAAGGCGGCGTAAAGGGCTATGAGCTGACTAATGCATCGGCCTATGCGATTAAATACGCGGGCTACGGCATTCAAAAAGGCAAAATGTCGATGGATGTGGCCTATCTCATTGAGAATAAAAAACTCAAAGCCAGCAATAAATTATTCCTCGATCAACTCACTTTGGGCGATGCAGTAGAGAGCCCAACGGCGACCAAATTGCCGGTGAAGTTTGCACTGTCTTTGCTCACTGATCGCAAAGGACAAATCAAACTCAATCTGCCGATTGAAGGCTCGCTCGATGATCCGCAATTTAGCGTTGGCGGCATTATTTGGCAGGTAATTGGCAATGTCCTGGAGAAAATCGTCACCGCGCCGTTTGATGCATTGGCCAGCGCGTTTGGCGATGGCCCGAGTTTGTCCTACATTAATTTTGCTTCAGGCCAAGCGCGTTTGGACGATCAAGCGAAATTGGCACTTAGCAATCTGGCGCAAGCGCTGACAGATCGACCTGATTTGCAGCTAGAAATCACCGGTTGGGCAAGTAGCGACGCCGATGCGGAAGGGCTGCGTACGCAACTCTTGAATAATAAAATGCAAGCTTTGAAAGCCGCCGAGCTGGGTGAAAAAGCCGAATCGGTTAATTCAGAAGACGAAGCCAATTTCAGCGCAGCCGAGCGCCCAGCCTTGCTGACTCAAGTTTATAAAAGTGAAAAATTTCCCAAACCGAAAAATCTACTTGGTTTGAATAAATCGATTCCGGTTGAGGATATGGAAAAGTTGCTTTTGGCGAACACGGTGATTGGTAATGAGCAATTAAAAATGCTAGCAATGGCACGAGCGCAGCGCGTCAAAAACGCGCTTAAAGAAGCAGGCGTTGATGATGCACGAATGTTTATCACGCAAGCTAAAATTGATGCGACAGCAGAAGATACAAAAGCCGACCAAGGTAGCGTATCGAGAGTGCAGTTTAAATTGAAGTAATGGTGGGTATTAGCTTGTAGGCTTTTATTGATAAAGTCTGCAATCAAATACATCTGATTTTTATGTTTCGAGTCGGTAAGTGCTTAGTCCATGTTAGTTTCCCGTTTTGCTGTGAGTCCGATTGCAGCAGAAGACCTCCTCGCGCCGACTTTGGCGGATTTGGATTTCCCTCAGCAGCAGCGATTTGCCGCGATGCAAAATCCGCAACGCCGTGCGCAATTTTTATCGGCTCGGCATTTGGCGCAGCAATTACTCCAATTGAATCACTGCGTGCCGACGCTCACTCAACATGAGAATGGCCGACCATCGGCACCCGCTTGGCCGTTTGCTGATGGCCTGTCGTGGACTCATGGTGCGGCGTATTGCGCTGCGGCTTTGGGGCAGGGGCGGGTTGGGATTGATTTAGAAATCATCCGCCCGCGCAAACAATTGCAAGCCATTGCGACAAGCTATTTTGATCCGCGCGAAACCGCTTGGCTGGCTGGATTGCCAGAGGCAGAGCAATTGCGTGCATTTTATATTTTGTGGGTCGCCAAAGAGGCTTTGCTTAAAGCATTAGGCACTGGGCTGGTGGGTGGCTTGCAGCGCTTTGTCTTACTAAAAACGGCGACTGGCTGGTGCTGTGAAAGTCCAGACTCATGCACGTGGTCGCTGCAAGTTTGGGAAGTAGCGCCCAATGTTTTGCTGGCTTTGGCCAGCGATGTACCGCAAGCATGGCAAGCTGTGTGCGACACGCAAGCATGGCAAACCATCATCAAAATCTAAGCCTTGATGAGCCATAAATCCTAAATCTGATGAGTTTGTCATTCCGGCGAGGCCGCAATTTTTCGGCAATGATGATTTGACCGCCGGAGGATGTTTTAAGCATTTTAACTCGTGTAGATCCCCATGCTGATCATGAGCAGCGCAGCCAAACTTCCTTTTCCTACATACCGTCTTTCCTTAAAACCTGACGAACGCACTTGTGTTTTGCCTGTTTGCTTACAATAATGAGCTGCAGGCATTAGTGTTTTCTAATTTAATAGGCTTTTTTGTCTGTTTTTGTAAGAAATTACGTTCTCGTTTAAGGAAAGTAATGTGAGCCATTTCAGCACGCGGCTAGGCTTGGTAATCTGTGCAGGGGTTTTGCATGGTGCGGCCTGCGCGGCAGATTTGACGCTGTATTTGGGGGACAATCCGCCGTTTAATTCATTTGTAAATGGCCAGCCCGAAGGCATGGCCGTTGAAGTGATGACTGAAATGCTCAAGCGCGCGCAATTGTCGGCCGAGCACAAAGATTTTCCTTGGGTGCGTGCGCTGAGCACTGTGCAATTTAAGCCGAATCACTGTGCGTATACGGTTGGACGTATCCCAGAGCGAGAGGCGCGCTTTCAATGGATAGGGCCAATTGCCAGCGTGAAAGGCACGCTGTTTGGCCTGCGCGAGCGTAATTTGCAGATTAAAAACTTGGACGATGCTAAAAAGCTGCGAGTCGGCGATTTGCGCCAAGGCGCGAATGCAATTTTTTTGGAGAGCAAAGGCTTTGTGCTCGATTACGCCAACACCGAAGATCAAAATTTGCGCAAATTGCTCGCTGGTCACATTGATTTGTACCCAGGCACCTCATTTAGCGCGCGTGAAATCGTGCAGCGTTTGCAAATTGATCCGCAGCGGATTCAAGCGGTCTACGTGTTCAATCAAGTTGATTTGTATTTAGCCTGTAATTTACAAACGCCAGCCAGCCTGATCGACAAGCTGAATGTGGCGCTGGAGAGTATGCGTAGCGATAAAAAGCTACAGCAAATCAATGCGCGTTACGAAGCACGATTTGCCGCGCCGAATTAAGTCATATATCGAATTAGAGCAACACTACGCCTGGCAAAGTCTGCACGCTCACAGTGCGCATAATCTCAACAAAATCAGTCAAATACGCGGTTGTGCTGCGATCCGTTGGCATCGCCGCGTACAGCTCAGACGTTAGTCCTTGCGCGGTAATCGGTTTGGCGACGACATAACCGCGTTCCAGATAATGTTGCACGCTCCAGCGCGGTAGCGCGGCAATGCCACGGCGGCTGGCCACCAGTTGCAGCATCGCCACTGTGAGTTCAGTTGGGCGACGTTTTGGATTCACGCCCGCCGGCTTGAGTACCTTGCGCAGCAAGTCGAGCATTTCATCGGGCACCGGATAGGTAATCAGTGTTTCATCGGCAAAATCGGCGGCGTCCAGATAAGGCTTGCTGGCCAGCGCATGATCTGCGGCGACCAAAGCAACCATATCGTAGCTAAACAGCGGCGTATGGCTCAGGCCAACCAGTGTTTCCACTTCCGACACAATCGCCAAATCGGCTCTATCTTCAAACAGCAATTGCACTGGATCGGCATGAAATCCCGACACAATATCCAGCTCAACTTCCGGCCAATGGCTGCGAAATTGATCCATCGCCGGCATCAGCCAATCAAAACAAGTGTGGCATTCGACGGCGATTCTAAGTTGCCCCGCTTGGCCTTCGCGCAAACGCGCAATATCGCGCTCGGTGCTGGCAATCGCGGGCAATACGTCCTGCGCTAGCAGCGCCAGCTTTTCGCCCGCCGCAGTGAGTTTGAGTGGCGTTGATTTGCGTGCAAATAGCGGCAAGCCATAATGATCTTCAAGTAAACGGATTTGGTGCGACAAGGCTGACTGAGTCAGATGCAAGCGTTCCGCCGCCCGCGTCAAGCTGCCGCTGTCTTGGATCGCGAGTATGGTTTTGAGATGGCGCAGTTCGAGTAGTGATTGCATTAGAATTTCTCATGCTTTCTGTGAAAATAATGAACTGTAATCATATTCTTTGCCGCCGTATGATGCAAACACTATTCATGTAAAAGGACGTTTGCGATGACAGCTATTCATAATGTAACAGTGCCTCAGGGTGTTAAAGCGCACATTTTAGGATTCCCTCGCATTGGTGCGCAGCGTGAATTGAAATTTGCCACTGAAAAATTTTGGCGCTCTGAAATCAGCGAAGCTGAGTTGGTGATTGTTGGTCAAACGCTGCGCCGCCGTCATTGGGCTTGGCAGGCGGAAGCGGGTTTGGATTTTGTTACCGTGGGCGATTTTGCTTGGTACGACCAAACCTTGAACGCCGCAGCGCTGTTTGGCTGCTTGCCAGCGCGCTTTGGTTTTGACGCCAAACGCCTCACGCTCGCGCAATATTTTGAATTGGCGCGTGGCAATGTGGATCAGCCTGCGCTAGAAATGACTAAATATTTTGATACCAATTATCACTATATGGTGCCGGAACTCAGCTTGGAGAGTACGTTTGACGGCGGCGTGGAATGGTTTTTCCATGAAATCGAAGATGCACAAACCCAAGGCCATACCGTGAAAGCCGTATTGCCAGGCCCTTTGACGTTCTTGTGGTTGGCAAAAACTAAAACAGTAGGGTATAGCAAGCTAGAGCTTCTACCAAAATTGCTAGAGCGCTATACCCTTGTATTAAAAAAACTCGCAGCAAAAGGTGTATCGCATATTCAGTTGGATGAGCCGATTCTGGGTTTGGAATTGCCAAGCGAATGGATCGCTGCATTTGCATCAACGTATCAAGCTTTGGCAGGTCACGGCCTGAATGTTTTAGTGGCGACTTATTTCGATTCAGTCGAAAGTCATGCGCAACTCTTGGCTGAATTGCCAGTGGCCGGTGTGCATTTAGATTTGGTGCGCGCCCCAGAGCAATTGCCCGCGTTTATCGCGATTTGGCCGAAAAATAAAGTGCTGTCACTCGGCGTGGTTGATGGCCGCAATATCTGGGCTGCAGATCTAAGCAATGTATTGCTCGCTATCAATGAAGTAAAAACGGTTCTAGGGCAATACCTATGGATTGCGCCGTCTTGCTCCTTGCTGCATACGCCAGTGGATTTGGCGCAAGAAGCGCAGCTTGATGCGGAACTTAAATCTTGGCTGGCATTTGCCAAACAAAAATTGGCTGAAATTAGCTTGTTAAAACGCGCTCTGCACGGTGATGACGTGACTGCGCAATTGGCTGAGAATGCTGCCGCGCAAGCCAATCGCCGCAGTTCAGCACGGATTCACAATCCTGCTGTTGCTGAGCGTTTGGCGCAGCTGCCAGAACAATTGACGAAGGCCGATCAACGCGTTTCGCCGTTTGCAATTCGCCAAGCCGCGCAGCGCAAGCGCTTTAACTTGCCGCTGTTACCGACGACGACAATCGGTTCATTCCCACAAACCAGTGAAATCCGTGCGGCGCGTGCTGCATTTAAACAAGGCAAGCTCAGCGCTGCGGATTACGATGCGGCGATGAAAGCTGAAATCGCTTTGGTCGTACGCAAACAAGATGAGTTGGATATCGACGTGCCGGTGCATGGCGAAGCCGAGCGCAATGATATGGTCGAGTATTTTGGCGAACAGTTGGCGGGTTTCGTGTTTACGCAGTTCGGTTGGGTGCAAAGCTATGGTAGCCGCTGCGTGAAACCGCCGGTCTTGTTCGGCGATGTAAGCCGCCCAGCACCGATGACGGTGGCGTGGAGTAGCTACGCGCAAAGCCTGACGACTAAACCGATGAAAGGCATGTTGACGGGGCCGGTGACGATTTTGCAGTGGTCTTTCGTACGCGACGACCAACCGCGCTCGCTCACTTGCCAGCAGATCGCTTTGGCGATTCGCGATGAAGTGGTGGATTTAGAAAACGCGGGCATCGGCATTATCCAAATCGACGAGCCCGCGTTCCGCGAAGGTTTGCCGTTAAAGCAATCACAATGGGCTGCTTATTTGGCTTGGGCGGGCGAGTCGTTTCGAATTTCGGCTTCGGGTGTTGCGGATGACACGCAAATTCATACGCATATGTGCTATTCGGAGTTCAACGATATTCTTCCGGAAATCGCGGCGATGGATGCCGATGTCATCACGATTGAAACCAGTCGCTCGGATATGGAGTTGCTCGAAGCCTTCGGGGAGTTTAAATATCCAAATGAAATCGGCCCCGGTGTTTACGATATTCACAGCCCACGCGTGCCGCCCGTGAATGAAATGCTGCGCTTAATCGCCAAAGCTTTGGAAGTGGTGCCAGCCGATCGTTTATGGATCAACCCAGATTGCGGCCTGAAAACCCGCGCTTGGCCAGAAACTGAAAGCGCGCTCGCCAATATGTTGGCGGCGACTAAAACCGCGCGTGCGGCATTAGCTGAAGGGAAAACGCTGGTGGTGGAAGCGGCAAAACCTACGGCGGTGGCAGCGCATGGCTCTGGATGCGCTTGTCATTAAACTGGCATTTTGCTGAATCGAAGCTTGCGGCTATAATCTCAGTGTTCATTTAGTTTAGAGATTAAGATGCAAGCGCCAGCGCAGCCTAGTAATGAAGCTTTACGCATTGAAACGCTGCGGGAGTTTCTGATTTTAGATACGCCGCCCGAAGAGCGATTTGATAATCTCACTCGGGCAGCGGCCAGCTTTTTTCGCGTGCAAATTGCGGTGGTCAGCTTGGTGGATGTGAATCGGCAATGGTTTAAGTCGATTTGCGGTTTGGATGCGAGAGAAACGCCGCGCGATGTGTCGTTTTGCGGGCATACGATTTTGCAAAATGAAGTGATGGTGATCGAAGATGCTTTGCTTGATGCGCGCTTTGCAGACAATCCTTTAGTCATCGACGGACCCAAAATTCGGTTTTATGCGGGCGCGCCACTGACCATGAGCAATGGATGTAACTTGGGTACGCTGTGTTTGATCGATCCAAAACCGCGCACGATGTCGGCCATTGAATTAGAAATGCTGGCGGATATGGCCAAAGTGGTAGTGGGTGAATTAGAAAAAACGCCGAGCTTTTTAAGCGCATAGCTGATGATTTAGCATCTAAAAAAAACCGCAAACGTTGCGGTTTTTTTTCGTCAGTACGAATTAACGCGCGCCGTACACCATACGCTCGGCAAAGCCTCGGCGTAGCCAGCTGCATTGATCCATTGCCAGCAAGCCCAAGCTACGTGCGTGTTTGAGCGGTAGTGAGGATGAGTCAAACAGCGTAATCAAGCTATCGGTGACTGCGGTGACGAGGCCTGCGTCGCGGGCGCGGAGTTTGGCGTAACGGGCGAGGCTGGCCGCTTCACCGAGTTCCCTGGCTGGCGTTGCGGCGAGCACGTCGGCCAAGGTCGCGGCATCGCGCAGGCCAAGGTTGAGGCCTTGTCCAGCGACTGGATGCAGGGTTTGCGCGGCATTGCCAATCAATACGACGCGTTGTCCAACGACGGAATTCAAGGTTTTTAACGCTAAAGGCCAGCTCGCACGACCAGTCACTGCAGAAAAACCGCTCACACGATCAGCAAAGCGTTGCTCAACTTCAGCAATAAAACCATCATCAGACAGTGTTAAACGCGCCGTCGCTTGTTCTGGCGTTTGCGTCCATACCAAAGTGAAATCATTACCCGTAGGGAGTAATGCCAGCGGGCCATCATCCGCAAAGCGCTCGAAGGCAATACCCTTATGGGGCTGCTTGGGCGTCAGTGTGGCGAGCACGGCGTGTTGCGCGTAGGATTTAACCGTTTGCTTAATATCCGTGAGCTGAGCAATCAAATGGCCACCATCGGCCAGAATCACCAAACGACAAGAGATTTTTTGTGTCCCTGTGTCGCTTTCCAGCGTGATTTGCGCAAAGCGCGCCAAGCGCTGGATTTGAGTGACTTTCATACCGAGTGCCAAACGTACATCGCCCGCAACCATTTGATCAAAAGCGTATTGCGCCAGTTTTTGGTATTTCACCACCGAGCCGAGCATGGGTAAATCCAGCTCTGCGGCATTGAGTTCAGTGCGCCCCAGCGTTCCAGCTTGCGAAACGTGAACGCGTTCAATTGGCGTTGCCGCAAGTGATTCATCCCATAGGCCGCTGGCTGCGAGGCTTTGCTGGCTGGCGTAGGCAATCGCTAGCGCCCGTGGATCGTTGCCGACACTGTGTTTGGCATCGACCAAGAGCGCATCATGGCCGCTTTTGAGTAGACGCTGCGCCAACAATGCACCTACGGGGCCGCCGCCAACAATCACAATATCTACGTGCTGAGGGAGGTTGCTGACTAACATGGGATTCCTAATTTTGCTGTGATGCCTAAGTGTTTAAGTATCTACATAACTCAGAAAGCGACAAACAATCATCAATTCGTCATTCCGGCGAAAGCCGGAATCCAGCTGCAATGTTGATTCTACCGTCGCTCTGGATACCGGCCTACGCCGGTATGACGATCCAAATGAATGGTTTGGCACTTGTGTGGATATTTATGCTCTCACGGTGATGGTGTTATTTTGCCATCACCGCTTCAATCTCAGCCACCGTTTTCGGGCAAGTAATCGTCAAATTCTCGTAGCCGTCGGCGGTGACCAGTACGTCATCTTCGATGCGGATGCCGATGTTTTCGAATTCTTTTGGCACATTGGCAGCAGGGCGGATGTAAAAGCCTGGCTCGACGGTCATCACCATACCGGCTTGCAAAGTGCGCCATTGCCCATCGACTTTGTAGGCACCGCAATCGTGTACATCCAAACCCATCCAATGACCCGTGCGGTGCATATAGAACTGGCGATAGGTTTCTTTTTCCAGCACTTCTTGCAGCGAACCGCTGAGCAATTTCAAGTCGATCATACCTTGCGCTAACACGCGAACAGCAGCGTCGTGCGGTGCATTCCACGTACTACCGGGGAAAATCGTAGCGAGGGCGGCTTCTTGTGCGGCGAGCGTGATCTCGTACACGGCGCGTTGTGCTGGCGTAAATTTGCCATTCACTGGGAAGGTGCGCGTGATGTCGCTGGCGTAACCGGCGATTTCGCAACCCGCGTCGATGAGCAGCAAATCGCCGTCATTCATGCGGGCATTATTTTCGCCATAATGCAGCACACAGCTATTGGCGCCGCTGGCAACAATGCTGCTATAGGCCGGGAAGCGGCTACCTTGGCGGTAATAGTCGTGCAGCATTTCAGCTTCGACTTGATATTCCATTTGCTCAGGCTTAGCAAATTGCATCGCACGTATATGTGCCTGCGCGTTAATTTTTCCTGCTTGGCGCAAGATACCTACTTCATAATCGTCTTTAAATAGACGCATTTCATCGAGGCTGCTGCGCACGTCTAAAATGGCACTTGGCGCAGTGATGCCAGTACGGGCAAGGGCGCGCACATCACTGAGCCAACGATTTACACGTCGATCCCAGCGCATTTCTTTGGCGAGCGGGTAGTAGATGCGCGGCTGGTTTTTCATTAGCTCAACGATGCGCGTGTCCAGCTCTGCAATTGGATACGCGGCATCAAAACCAAATTGTGCTGCAGCGGCAGCAGGGCCAAAGCGGTAGCCATCCCAGATTTCGCGCTCAATATCTTTATCGCGGCAAAACAGGATGTTTTGCACGCTGTTCTCGCTAATGATTTGCACAAAAACTGCATCGGGTTCAGTAAAACCAGTCAGGTAATAAAAGCCCGAATCAAAGCGAAATGGGTAAGTGCTGTCGGCATTGCGGATGATTTCTTGCGTGGTTGGCACAATGACAATGCCGGGTTCTAAGCGGGCGGCGAGCGTGGCGCGGCGGGAGTGGCAAGCGGTAATCAGTTCTGACATGGAGACTCCGAATTTTAGGGGGCGGGGCAATACACCGCAAATGGGGCTAACGATCTGGAATAAGCAAATTATACGGCCGCCCAGAGTTGCGGCGGCCGTGATTTTTACCCTCGATTTCCCTGAGTGGCAGTGTGTAGCGTTTATTTTTTGATTTTGTTAAATCGAGCTGTGTTTTCAGCGCCTTCTGCATAAGCTTCAAGCTGATCGCCGACTTTGCTGTCAATCTGGTCGAGGCGATCTTTCGGGCTTGGGTGAGTGCTAAAAAATAGCGCGACTGAGGTATCACTTGGGCTGACGTTACCCAAAGTTTGCAGCACGCTCACCATTGCATACGGGTTGTAGCCAGCGCGAGCTGCGAGCACCATGCCGCCGATGTCGGCTTCGTATTCGGCGTCTTTAGACAGGCCTTTGATGTAAAAGCCCTCGGTAGTGGCTTTGGCGGCTTTACGGCCTAGCTCTTTTGCGCCGCCTTTAGTCTTGTTATTCACGCCAAGTACGAGTAATTCTTCATAAATCGCGCCTTTATTGGTGCTTTTCATTGCCTCGATTTGATGTTTTTTCAGTACATGCGTAATTTCATGTCCCAAAATCGCCGCCAGCTCAGCTTCGTTGCGTAAATGCTCCCACAGCCCACGGGTAATCAAAATATAACCGCCAGGTGCGGCAAAGGCGTTGATATTGGGTGAGTCAATCACGCCAAATCGCCAAGCTAGATTGGGTTGTTCCGATTGCGCTGCAACCCACATTCCGACTTGATTGACGTATTTTTGTAGCGCTGGGTCTTTGACCAGTGGCGCCGCGCCGAGCAGCGTCGCCATGACGCTTTGCCCCATAACGATTTCTTGCTGCGGTGTGATTTCTTTGTTGGCTTCTACTATGTTGCCGCCAATTTTACTCAGAGAATCCATATTCTCTTTGGTCAGTAATTTACCCAAATCAAAGGCGTGGGCAGGTAGGGCGAGGGCGCTGCTGATAAATAGCAGCGTGATTGAGCGGCGTATCATGGGCGTCTCCCATTGCTTGGGGCTGCGGTGCTGCTACCACCATTGTTTGAACTCGAACTGCTGCTGGAGATTGCAGCAACCGATTGTGGGTTGAGTTTGGCTTGCTGCGCGGCGCGCGTGGCGTCGCTTTGCGAGCTAGCGTAGCTTTCCATTTTGTCGACTTCAGCTGGATTGGGTTCAGCTTGTTGAATTTGCTCTGCTGAAAGTCCTTTCACGCCCGTCGTCACCGTTTGGCCAGATGAGCCAGTTTTGATGACGTTACCGAGCGTACCAAGGCCACTATTGCTGGTACCGCCGCCGCTAGTGCGCACATTCAGTAGCTTGATCCAGCCGACTTGGCCATTGGCCGCTTTGACTTGCATCCAGGCGCCTTTGTTGCTTTGGATCTCAATCGTGGTATTAGCAGCAATTGGTGCTACAACGGCTGCATCTAAAAAGGGCTTATCGCGTAAATCTGTTTTACGCACGACTGTGCCCGATTGCGCGAAGACGCTGCCGCATATTGCAAAGAGAAGAAGGGGGATTAGCTGCCTCATTGTGTTTTCTCCAGAGGTTCAAATAGTAAAACGGCTTGCTCACGACCTTTAACGGCGTGGCTACCATGGGCAATAAAATCAAAATGCGCTGCACACGCTTCGCGCGTTGTATCAGAGACCAAAATCCGTGCTTTATCTTTGGTTAAACCTTCAATTCGCGAGGATAAATTGACTGTGTCGCCAATAACGGTGTAATCCATTCTTGATGCTGAGCCAATAAAACCGACGACGGCGGAGCCTGTGTGTAGCCCAATCCCAACGTCAAAATCGGCATTCAGGCCTTTGAGTTCGCGTTTGAATTTTTCTAAAGCTTGTGACATTTCTAGCGCCGCTTCAACAGCATGGCGGGCATGCTCGGGATCATTCGCTGGTGCGCCCCAAAATGCCATAATCGCATCGCCAATAAACTTATCCAGCGTGCCGCCGTGTTTAAAAATAATGTCGACTTGCAGCGTGAAGTATTGATTGAGCAATTGCACAATATAGGCGGGCTCGTGGGTTTCCGATAGCGTGGTAAAGCCACGAATATCGGAAAACAGTACGGTGATTTCGCGTGCTTCGGCTTGTTTATTCAAATCAATTTCGCCACTGGCAATGAGTTCGCCCACGACGCGAGAATCAAGAAAGCGCGAGAACATCGAAATGGCGTGTTCTCGCGTGGCTTTTTCGGCCAGATAAGACACCAGCGCCGAAACCCAAAAATAAACCCAAGCCCAGATTATCGCCGAAGCCAATGGCAGGAAGTAGTTGTGCTTTAGGCCAAACCACATAATCAGCGCGGCGAGCAAAGTAGCGCCCGCCATGCTTGCGGCCAAAGTCATCGTATTGAGACTGGCGCTAAATCCCCAAGCCAGCAGGCCGCACAGCACCAAAGCTAGCACGACATAATAGGCGCGCGGTGATTCGCGCAGCCAGTCGCCGTGTTTGAGGTTATCAATCGCGGTGGCGAGGATTTCTACACCGGGGTAGAGCTGCCCCATTGAGGTTGGGCGTAGGTCTTGCAAGCCGGGCGCAGCAGTACCGATGAGGACAATTTTGTTTGTAAATTCATTGGCTGGGCGATTGCTATGCTCGCTATTGGCGGCGAAATACAGATCAGAAAACGAAATATGGGATCGGCCTGTTTGCCAGTTGAGGCGTATCGAATCGGAAGTCGGTTTTGGCCAATTAAAATCTCGCGCTAGCCTCGCAGGCAGTGATGGAATTTGCCAACCATCGACATTGCTATGAACAATGTATTGCCGACCAATGCCATCGTGATCGGAGTCAAAATTAATAATCCCGCCTTGCCATTTTTCTTGTTGGATCACCCATGGGAGCAGTAGTATTGATCTGGCATCATTATTTGCATTGGCTTGTGGCAAGATACCCAGTTGTTTCGGTAGCTCTTTGAGCTGAGTTGCATTGCCGTCTTTCAAGTGTAAATAGGGAAAGTAAACATTATTGACTTGGCTCACCGCTTCGCGCAGCGCTTCATCTTGTTCGGGCTTAAAGGTATCGCGCTCATTAAATAACACATCAAACACAATCGCTTGTGGTTTTTGCTGCGCAATATATTGAATCATTTCGCCATGCACCGAGCGCGGCCACGGCCAGCTGCCCGCTTCGTCTATCATGTCTTCTAAGCTTTTTTGGTCAATATCGATAATGACCACGTCTTTACTCGCCGGACGCGACTTCGCGTGTTGTCGCTGCAATATATCGCCAAAGCGTTGATCGATAATTTGCCCAAAGTTCAGCCAGCCAAAGTCGAGCCCTATCAAGGCGGCAATGACGGCGAGCAAAGAAGCATAGGAGAGTTTACGGAGCATAAGGTCGCTGCACAGAAGTGAGGCTTCTGTTATAGCGCGAAGTGGCAAATGTAAAAAGAGGTAAAGCACCGCTTTACCTCTTTTTTTAGTAACCGAACAAAAGTTTTCACGCAAGGCACACGCGACGCCAGTACAAATCGTACTGCGAGGCGTAAGTAACGCCGCGTGGGAACTTTTGGTTTAGCACTTATTAGGGATTAAAACGCTGGAACAACTGCGCCTTTGTATTTTTCTAAGATGAATTTCTTCGTTTCTGGGCTATGCAAAGCAGTGCTCAATTTTTTGATTGCGGCACTGTCTTTGTTATCTGGGCGTGCCACCAAGATATTCACGTACGGTGAATCATTGCCTTCGATGATCAATGCATCTTTGCTTGGATTGAGCTTCGCTTCCAGCGCGTAATTAGTGTTGATCAGCGCGACATCCACTTGATTCAGTACACGTGGCAAAGTCGCAGCTTCAAGTTCACGAATTTTGACTTTCTTTGGATTTACCGCGATATCTTTGCTGGTTGCGAGTATGTTTTTATTGTCTTTGAGCTTGATCACTCCGGCTTTATCCAGCAAAAGCAAAGCGCGGCCGCCGTTGGTTGCGTCGTTTGGAATCGCAATCGTCGCGCCTTCTTTCAAGTCAGCGAATTTCTTGATTTTGCTCGAATATGCACCGAACGGCTCAATGTGCACACCAGCAACACTTACCAGATTTGTACCTTTGCCTTTATTGAACTCGCCAAGGTAAGGCTGGTGCTGGAAGAAATTACCGTCGAGTTTTTTCTCTGCCACTTGTACGTTAGGTTGTACATAGTCGGTAAATACTTTGATTTCCAAATCCACGCCTTGTTTAGCGAGCGTAGGTTTAACAAATTCTAAAATTTCAGCGTGCGGCACGGCAGTCGCACCGATGGTGATTTTATCTGCGGCGTGAGCAGAAAATGCCAGCGTAGCGAGGGCAATCGCGGTGAGTGTTTTTTTCATCATGGTGTCCTTGTGGGATAGAGGTAAGTCACTGTGCAAAAGTGTTCCAGCAAGGCGCAAAGTCGAAGACAGTACAAGTCGTACGGCTTGAGATACAACGATGCGGGAGAACTTTTGCTTTTAATAAATATTCAGGATGGATTGTCCTGAGTTTATTCACACTGCGGCAGACGGGTTTTCCGCTACAGCGTTAGCATGGAAACGATCATACCGTTATTTAGTTTGATATTTATAGAACTAATTAAGCTTAGCTAATTCAGATCTCAGTTTATTTTCGACTGAAATGAATCACCAAACGATCACCAATCATTTGCAATACTTGCACCAGAACCAATAGCAGCACGACGGTCACAACCATTACATCAGTCTGAAAACGCTGATAACCAAAGCGAATCGCTAAGTCGCCCAAACCACCGCCGCCAATGACGCCAGACATCGCTGCATACGACACCAAAGTAATTGCAGTAACGGTAACCGCCGCCATCATGCCGGGCATCGCTTCGGGCAGCAGCGCTTTGAAAACGATTTGACTGGTGCTTGCGCCCATCGCTTGTGTGGCTTCGATAATGCCGCGATCCACTTCGCGCAATGCTGTTTCAACCAAACGGGCAAAAAATGGCGTCGCACCTACCACCAGCGGCGGAATCGCACCGGCTACGCCGAGCGACGTACCTGTGAGCAAAACGGTGAACGGAATCATAATAATCAGCAAAATCACGAACGGCACTGAGCGCAGAATATTCACGATAAACGACAGTGTGCCGTAGAGATAAGGCTGTTCCAGCAATTGCCGCTTGCTAGTCAAAAACAGCAAAATTCCCAAGGGCAGACCAAGCAGCAGTGTAAAGAGCAGCGAGCCGCCGAGCATCGTCAGCGTATCAAGCGTAGCAAGGCCGATTTCGGCCCAATCAATATTGCTAAAGAGTTCATTTAACATCCGCGTAACTCCTCAAAATCAATCCCTTCCGCAGTAAACCGCGCTAAAGACGCAGCAATGCTGGCCTCATTACCAGTAAACGCCAAAGTGAGTTGGCCGCAGGCCGTGCCTTTGATGCGTTCAATTCGGCCGGCGAGAATCGAAAAATCAATACCAAAATCGCGTGCCATATCGCCGAGCAGTGATTTATACGTCGATTCACCGATAAAAGTCAGCCTAACGATTTTGCCGGGTACGTGGGCAAAGTCTTCAAATTGCCGATTTTCATCGATGTGCTCGCTCTCAAACACAAAGCGCCGCGTGGTCGCATGTTTCGGGTGCAAAAAAACTTGGGTTACCGCGCCCATTTCAACGATTTCACCGCCATCAATAACGGCCACGCGATCACACACGGTGCGAATCACGTCCATTTCATGCGTAATCAGCACGATGGTGAGATTGAGTTTTTGATTGATTTCCAGCAGCAGTTGCAGCACGGATTGTGTGGTTTGCGGATCAAGCGCGCTAGTGGCTTCATCGCAGAGCAGTAGTTTGGGATTATTCGCCAGTGCGCGGGCAATGCCGACACGTTGTTTTTGTCCGCCAGAGAGCTGCGCTGGATATTTATCAGCGTGATCGGAGAGGCCAACGAGCTCAAGTAATTCGGCGACGCGCCGTGCAATCGCTGCTTTATTGAGTACGCCCGCGACTTGCAATGGAAACGCAACGTTATTGGCGACGGTTTTGGCCGAGAGCAAATTGAAATGCTGAAAAATCATGCCAATTTTCTGGCGTTCTAGGCGCAAATTAGCCGTCGACAAGCTAGTTAAGTCGACGTTATCGAGCAAAACGCTGCCGCCAGTCGGGCGTTCTAATAGATTGATTAAGCGAATCAAGGTTGATTTGCCCGCACCAGAATGGCCGATCACACCGAAAATTTCCCCCGCTTCAATCTCAAGGTCAATTCGCTTGAGTGCGGGTATTTCCCGACCGTCAACGCGGTAGGATTTACTTAAGTTTTTGAGTTGGATCATGGGCTTTGCGACAGCTAAATAAGGATGAGTGCCTACAGTATTCAATAGGCATATTCAAAGCGGCAAGGTAAATATGTGGGCTTGTCTGTGGGCGACAAAATACACATTATCAAACCCTCTGACAAGTTGCTAGATTCACCTGCGTTTACGTGTTGCTTATTGAATTCTGCGCACTGTGCGGAGGCGGGCAATCAGATGTGGTGTGAGAGGCGCAAAGCTTGATTTTGCCTCGCGTTCAAGGACTTAGATGAACTACAGTAAGGATACGCCGCCAAAAAGAGTGGTACTTATTACATTAATTGGTCGTCAATTTTGCAGGACTCAAGATTGGCTTTGGAGGTGAAATGTCTAATCGCACAATCAATTTTTTGCGAATTGCGATGAGTTTACTCATGCTGCTGTCGGTCTGTTTGCTGTTATGGCAGCATTTTGGCATGACGCGCGTGCTGCGAATTGATGCCAATACGCCGTATCAAGTCAGAGTGATTGATGATAGGGCGCAAGGTGGTGCGAGCATTGGCGTGTTGACGCAGACCGATGATGCGCTGTTGCTTGATTGCGAATTGAAAAAAAGCAAATACGAATGGCCATTTTGTGAAGTGAGCTTTGAATTATCTAAAACCGCAGAGGGGATTGATCTATCTGACTTTGATCGCGTTGTATTTGATATGAAGCTAAATGGCCCCGATTTTAAGAAAGTCAGAGTGTATCTGCGTAATTTTGAACCTGAGCTTTCAAAACTGAATGAACCACTTGCCTTGAAAGTGAACGAACTCGAATTGGCGTTGCCATCAGGTAAGCCTTTTTCCGTGCCATTGAAATATTTCCGCGTTGCCTCGTGGTGGGTGGAAGAAAAAAATGTGCCTATTTTTAGTACGGATATGCGGCTGAATAATGTGACGCAAATTGAGGTCGCAACGCCTGGCGTGGTGGAAATGGGTCGGCATCAGATTGAAATCCGTTCAATCGAATTTCATGGCAAATGGATCAGCCTAACTCAATTGCTATTTGGCATTGTGGCGGCTTGGTTGGTGTTCTGTTTTGTATGGCTGGTGATGGAGTTGTTGGCGTATAGAGCGCGCTTTAATTTGAAGCGCGCACAAATGTCTGAATTAGAAACAATTAATCGCGTGCTTGAAATTCAGGCCGAAGTGTTAAGTAATAAAGTGCTACTCGATCCATTAACGGGTGCTTTGAATCGAGAAGGGTTGCGTGATTTTCTATTGCAACAATGGCAAGGTGAAATGCCGACTAGCGCAGGAATGAGCGTTTTGTTTGTCGATTTAGATCATTTTAAACGGGTCAATGATAATTACGGTCATGCCGTCGGCGATGAAGTGCTCAAGCAATTTGCACTCTTAGTGAAAGGTGAAATTCGTAAATCGGATGGCTTGGTACGTTGGGGCGGTGAAGAGTTTTTGGTGGTTTGTCCAGCTACTGAATTGCCCGAAGCTGCAAAATTAGCGGAGAAATTGCGTGCCAGCATAGCCAATGCAGTTTGGCCTAGCCATATTGTGGTGACGTGTTCTTGTGGTGTCGCCACGCGAGAAGAGGGCGAGGAGTTTAGCTCATTGATTAAGCGCGCTGACGATGCGCTGTATCAAGCAAAGCACGCAGGTCGTAATCGGGTTGAGTTGGGTTGAGTGAATTACTCAGTGGAATGATAAAGGGTATATCTACCTGGCCATTTAAATTTATAGGCCAGATGGATATACCCTTATTTGCTGCGTTTTACTATTTGAGTCAGACCGTTTTACAAGCCCGCTTCAACCAGCATTTCGCGTGTCAGCAAGAACACAAAGCCATCGCCAGATTCGGTCGATAACCAAACAAACGGCAGCATTGGGTAGTCGGCTTCAAGTTCATCGCGATTGTGACCGATTTCAACCACCAAGACACCGCGTGGATTCAAGTGTTTGGTGGCTTCAGTCAGAATACGGCGCGTGATATCGAGGCCATCTTCGCCGCTACCGAGCGCCATTTCAGGTTCGTGTAGATATTCGGGTGGTAGCTCTTCCACACTGTGTGCATCCACATACGGCGGATTCGAAATAATCAGATCGTAGGTTTCATCCGGAATGGCTTCGAATAAATCCGAATCCATCAAGTCAATCCGATCGCCCAAACTGTATTCGGTGATATTCAACTCAGCGACATCCAGCGCATCCGGGGATAAATCAATCGCATCAATTGCGGCATCTGGGAAAGCTTGAGCCATCAAAATCGCTAAGCAGCCCGAACCCGTGCACATATCCAGCGCACGGTGGATTAGTTCTGGGTGCTCAACATAAGGCTCTAGGCCGTCGTTGAACAAGATTTCAGCAATAAACGAGCGCGGTACGATGACGCGCTCATCGACATAAAACTTAAACTCACCCAGATAGGCTTCTTTGGTTAAATAAGCTGCGGGTTTTCGCGTGACCACACGCTCTTGAATAATGTCGAGCACTTGGGCGATTTCTTCGGGCAGCAAATGCGCGTCAAATACCGGTTCAAGGCGATCAATCGGTAATTTGAGCGTGGCTAAAATCAAATAAGCGGCTTCATCCCACGCTTCAGTGGTGCCGTGACCATAAAATAATTCAGCGGTATTAAAACGGCTGACGGCAAAGCGGTGCAGATCACGCACTGTGCGCAAATGTTCACGGGCGATATCGTACATGGTGGCTCCAAAGAGGGGATTGGTGAGAGCCGCTAGTTTACTGCGATTGCTCGCGCTTGCATTGATTTTGGTCGAAATTTGTTTTCTGGCGCAGCAGCTGCTGATTTTTTGTATGAGGAAGGCTGTTAGATACGGCGTGAATGCAAAAGCGCTTAAATCATTGGTTTTAATCTACATTTTAATGCACATCGTATGGCTTGAGCTGAGCCTTGGGTAGGCATAAAGCCCTATTTAGTGTAAAGTGCTGCCTTTAGTTTTTCTGTAGTATTGGAGCGTAATGGGTATCACATTTGCATCGTTAGGCTTGGCGCCTGAAGTATTGAAGGCGGTCGTTGAACAAGGCTATGAAACCCCGACTGCGATCCAAGCAGAAGCTATCCCAGTCATTCTTGAAGGCAAAGACGTATTGGGCGCGGCGCAAACCGGTACGGGTAAGACCGCCGCGTTTACTTTGCCGATTTTGACGCGAATTATCCGTCATGCCAATCACAGTGCGTCTCCAGCGCGCCATCCGATCCGCGCTTTGATTCTCACGCCAACGCGTGAATTGGCCGATCAGGTGTATGCCAACGTCGCCACCTACAGCAAGGGTACGGGTCTGCGTAGCCATGTGGTGTATGGCGGCGTCGATGTGAAAGCGCAAATCCCAGCGCTGCGTGAAGGGATCGAAATTTTGGTCGCCACGCCAGGCCGTTTGCTCGATCACATCCAGCAAAAATCAATTAATTTATCGCAAGTTGAAATCTTAGTCTTGGATGAAGCCGATCGGATGCTCGATATGGGTTTCATTTTAGATATTCAAAATATTTTCAACCTGTGTACTAGTCGCAAGCAAACGCTATTGTTCTCGGCGACGTTTGCGCCAGAAATTATCAAGCTATCTAAGCAATTTATGCATGAGCCAGTGAAAATTGAAATTTCACGCCAAAACTCAGCCAATGAATCGGTGAAGCAAGAATTGCATCCGGTAGAAACTGCCCGCAAACGCGCTTTGCTGGCGCATCTGATTCGTGTATATCAAATGACGCAAGTGATTGTGTTTTGCCGTACGAAAATCGGTGCCGATCAAGTGGCGCGTGATTTGAAACGCGCAGGCTTTAATTGCGAAGCAATTCATGGCGACCGAGATCAACGTGCGCGTACTGAAGCGCTAACCAAGTTTAAAGCCGGTGAAACGCAAGTGCTGGTTGCCACTGACGTGGCCGCGCGTGGTTTGGATATTTCTGATTTGCCGTACGTGGTGAATTATGAATTGCCGACTAATGCTGAAGACTACGTGCATCGTATTGGCCGTACTGGCCGTGCAGGCGCAACGGGTGTGGCTATTTCATTGGTCGCGCCCGAAGAAGGCAAAGCTTATGAGGGCATCAAAAAGCTACTCAATCGTGAAATGCCTTTGATTCCAGTGCATGGCTTCTCGCCGGGTACGATCCAAGTGATCGACGAGCGTGAACGTCCACCGCGCGCCGAGCGCCGCCATCATGTCGATCCAACGACCGACAAAGGCGTAAAAGAGTACAAGCAGCTAGAGCGGATGCCATCGCGCGCACAACGCGATGCCAGCGATGTGCCGGCGTTCCCAAGCAATTTACCTAAATTGCCAAAACGCCCTCCGCAAATCGCCGCGCTATTCCAGCCGCCGCAACGTAATAAAGCACAAGGCCAAAATTGAACTTGAATTAAAAAATGGACTCCATGGAGTCCATTTTTTTGGCTTAAATTGACGGCTTGCAGCTTAGGCTGCAATCAAACGTACTGCTAAAGCTTGGTTTTGAGCAGCAATCTCGATCAGGCGGTCAATGTTTGGATGTTTGCCCGGAAAGCTGATCGCATCTGCCGTGTGCTCTGCATAAATGCGTAAACCTTTTTGTGCGGCCAGCGCATCAACTGCGCCAAACTCTTGAAATAGCGCGTGATACACGCGAACGCTACCGGCTTGGCCGGGCTTGTTTTCAATGCGGGCGATGACGGTATCGCCGTCGAGTAATTCGAGCGCGGCTAAATGATCAATCGTTGCTAATGTTGCGAGTTGTTCTGCGAAATTCATCTTCTTACCTTTGCGGTGTCAACCAGTTTATGGATTGCGACGTTATATCACACAGAACAAACTACAGGGTGTAGTTTGCAGATCGGAGAATTAAAATGAATCTCAATCTAAAAGCAGCTGCATTGGCGATTGTTTTAGCGGTAAGTCCAGCTGCATTTGCGGGATCGGGTGGTATGCACGGTATGGAAGGTATGCCGAAAGGCGATATCACCAAGGCTGAATTTTTGAAATTAGCTGAAACACATTTTAATAAAATGGACACGAATAATGACGGCGTAGTGTCTTTAGAAGAACGCAAAGCCTGGCATAAACAAATGCGCGCAAAACATGCCGAAATGCGCGCCAATCGTGCTTCAGCGCCAGCGACAAAATAACGCTTCATTGTGTGCTTGAATTTAAATGGACTCTAAACGGGTCCATTTTTATTGGCGTCTTTCCCCCAAATAAACGCCAACGGCATTGCGCCCGCGATGATTCGGTTATCGAGCACTTTTTGAATTTCAAATTCAGGCAATAGGCAGTTGCGTTTTAGGGGATGATCATAGAGCTGATCGTTTGCCGTGAAGAGCGCTAACACCTGCGGTGCGCCCGATTGTCTATCGTATTTCATCACGACACCGCATTCGCCATTCTTGAGCGCCACCACCGAGCCTGGTGGGTAGCTGCCGATAGTCTGGCTGAATAAGTTCACCAGTTTTTCATCCACGCTACCGCCTTCACTCTTGAGCGAGGTTTGCAGAGCTAGATCGGCTGATTGGCTGCTGCGATAGGTCGTGTTCGACAACAACGCGCAATAGCGATCAGCAATACCAATTAGACGCGCACCAAATAAAATATCATCGCCAGCCAGTTGGAGTGGATAGCCGCTGCCATCGGGCGCTTCGTGATGTTGCGACACGCATTCCAGCCAAATCGCATCGGCCACGCCCGCATTGCGTAAAAGCTCACGTCCTACGGCGGGGTGCTGGCGAATTTGAGCTTTTTGCTCATCGTTCAGCGCGCTGCTTTGCTGCGCTAGTTCATTTTGCAACTCATACATACCAATATTCATCGTCAGCGCTGCAGCGACAAAATGCCAGCGCTCGCCTTCCGATAGCCCTAGATTTTGCAACGCTAAATTGACGACAACGGCAACATTGACGGCATGGCGAACAGCATAGGGTGCATCGGTATCGAGTTGAATCATTGCTAATGCGACGTTGGCATTTTTTTCGCAACTGGAATAAATATGCTGCACCAGTTCGGCGACTTGCATCACCAAGCTGTGTTCACTGGGCTCAAGTGCCAAGAGCGGCGCGAGTTGCTGCCGAGCGCTGAGTAAATGTTGGGCGGCAGATAAATGAGTTTGAGGCATGAAGAGCGCCGAATTGCGACAAAAGATCAGTTTAGCGGATTCTAATGTGCGGCGAAATGAGGGGTTCAGCTGATGCGATAAAGTCAGCGTAAATAACGACGCTGACTTTATGGTTTTAAGCTTACTGTATTCGATTTTTTTGTTGGCTAGTCGCTGCAATTACCGCGCGAATTGCTGGATAGTGAGTGCGAAAATGTGTGGTTTTTTGAGCCGGTTGAAGCGATTTACTCCGCTTCATCGATCCACATCATCTTCATTTCTTCTAGATTCGATATGAATTATTCGGCTTCACCCATCCATATCATTTCCATCTCTTCGAGAATTTTTTCAGTCGATTGGAATGATTTATTCAGCCTCATCCATCCACATCAATTGAATCGCTTCAAGAATTTTTTCGCCGCAATGCTTTGGATCGTCATCAAATCCATCTAGCGCCAAAACCCAATCGCGTAGCTCGACAAAGTGCAGCTTGGTCGGATCAACGTCAGGATATTTCTCTGATAATTCAATTGCGATTTCGCGGCTATCGGTCCATTTCATGACTTGTTCTCCTGATGGGTATTTAGCTGTAGGCATTATTAACTAAGCGCTGTATGGATATACCTATACAAGGCAGGGTTGATCTGCCTATTGCCTTATATTAATGATGTTCGCGCGCGTGATTGATGGTGTATTTTGGCAGCTCAACAACGAGTTCAACATTCGCCACTTCAGCTTGGCACGATAAACGTGAGCAGGCTTCTAAGCCCCAGGCTTTATCCAGCTGATCTTCTTCTAGCTCATCGGCTTCATTCAAGCTCGCTAAACCTTCGCGCACCAAGACGTGGCAAGTGGTGCAGGCGCAGGATTTTTCACAGGCATGCTCAATTTCAATGTCATTGGCGAGCAGCGCATCGCAAATGGTGGTGCCAGGCTCAACGTCCAACACTGCGCCATCAGGACAGAGGGTAGGGTGCGGTAAAACTACAATTTGTGTCATGCAAATAATCCTTAAATCTCAGTCATTTTGTAGCCAGCCTCGCCGCGTTTTACGGCAGTATTTTCTCTATCGCAAGGCCGATTTGATCGTTAAATTTCAGTAATTTTATGGCCAGCCAAACCACGCTTAACGGCGGCATTCATCCGGCGGCTGGCAAATTCATCGGTAGCAGCGTTCAGCGCTTCGGTCGCGGCAATAATCGCATTCGCATCATTGCTGCTTGATGCTGCGTGTAATTCGCTAATCGCCGCATCAATCGGCGTGCGCTCGCTCGCATCGAGCAAATGCCCGTCAGTATCGAGCGCCACCAGCACGGCTGTGACAATGCTTTCTGCTTCAACGCGTGCTTCGGCGAGTTTGCGCGCTTGCACGTCGACTTGCGCGTGCGTCATCGATTCAGTCAGCATTCGCGCGATTTCATCGTCGGCGAGGCCATACGACGGTTTCACTGCAATGCTGGCTTCGATGCCGGTGGATTGCTCACGCGCTGAAACCGACAGCAGACCATCCGCATCGACTTGGAAGGTCACGCGAATTCGTGCTGCGCCAGCGACCATCGGTGGAATGCCGCGTAACTCGAACCGCGCCAAGCTACGGCAATCGGTAACCAGCTCGCGCTCGCCTTGCAGTACATGAATCGCCATCGCGGTTTGGCCGTCTTTAAACGTCGTGAACTCTTGCGCGCGCGCGGTCGGAATCGTGCTATTGCGTGGAATGACTTTTTCGACCAAGCCACCCATCGTTTCTAGGCCGAGCGAGAGTGGAATCACATCCAGCAACAACCATTCGTCGTCACCTTTATTGCCAGCGAGCACATTGGCCTGAATCGCTGCGCCAATCGCCACGACTTTATCGGGGTCGAGATTGGTCAGCGGCTCTTGACCGAAGAGTTCGCGCACCGCTTTGCGTACATGCGGCATGCGCGTCGCGCCGCCAACCAGTACCACGCCTTTTACGTCTTCAATTTTCAGCTTGGCATCGCGCAGCGCTTTTTTGACCGGCAGCAGCGTTTTGCTGATTTGATGCGCGGTCATCGTGTGGAACTGCTCGGCGGTGAGCGTTAAATCAACAATCGCACCGTCGGATAATACGGCGGTAATTTGGGTGCTGAGATGATCGGTGAGTGCTTCTTTGGCTTCGCGCGCGCGCGTCAGGAGTAGGCGTGTGTCGTTGGGATTTGGGCCGTGAATATCGGCTTGCTCTAGAATCCAGCAATAAATACGGTGGTCAAAATCATCGCCACCGAGCTGCGAATCGCCCGATGTGGCGCGAACTTCAAATACGCCGCGTGTTAATTCCAGAATCGATACGTCGAACGTACCGCCGCCCAAATCGTAAATGACGTAGGTGCCTTCCGAACTGTTGTCCAGACCATAGGCAATCGCAGCGGCCGTCGGTTCATTCAATAAACGCAGGACATTCAGGCCAGCGAGCGTCGCCGCGTCTTTGGTGGCTTGGCGTTGCGCGTCGTCAAAATACGCCGGAACAGTAATCACCGCGCCAACCAGCTCGCCGCCGAGGCTTTCTTCGGCGCGGGCTTTGAGGTTTTTGAGGATTTCGCTCGACACTTCAACCGGACTTTTAATCCCCGCACGCGTAACGATTTTGAGCATGCCCGGCTCATCAACAAAGCGATATGGTGTGGCTAAATCAGCGATGTCATTGATGCCCCGACCCATAAAGCGTTTCACCGAAACTAGCGTATTGCTTGGATCTTCATTTTGCTTTTGCTGTGCCGTGTGGCCAATCAAAATATCGCCATCCATGCCGTAATGCACCACGGAGGGCAGCAAGGTTCTGCCATCATGGTCGGGCAAACAGGCGGCGCTACCGCTTTTGACCGTCGCCACCAAGGAATTGGTCGTACCCAAGTCTATCCCCACCGCAAGGCGGTGTTGATGCGGTGCGGCAGAAAGGCCGGGTTCGGAGATTTGCAACAAAGCCATTGGCTTAAATCCTAATAATAATAAATTTTATAAGGTATATGCCTGAAGCTATTGGTATTAAATGGCTTTAGGTATATACCCTTCTAATTTTTAGAGCGGGTTGAGCGCCGTCAACGTGGCGGAGATTAGAACAGCGTAGCGGCGTAGGGTGGGCTTTAGCCCACCAATATTGTAGCTCGGTGGGCTAAAGCCCACCCTACGAGTTCCAATACTTAATACATCACCGCTTCAATCGCATCACCAATTTCTTGCTCTAGCTTTTCCATAAACCGCAGTTTGCGAACGCTGACTGCTGCGCTGCTGAAATCTTGTTGCACGTCGATTTGTGTGGCGAGCTTACTTTCTAGCGCTTGGATTTCGGCGTGCATTTCGCTGGCGAGATTTTCTAGTGCTTCGATATTTTGGCTGGCTTTCGCTTCCGCAATCCCTTCGCGCCATTCCATTTGCGCCATCAAAAAGTCCATCGGCATCGCCGTATTGGTTTCTTCTTGCGTGTCGACGCCTGCCAATTTAAGCAAATAGCGTCCACGCGCGAGGCCTGATTTTAAGGTCTGATACGCTTCGTTGATGTGCGTGGTGGCTTGCAGGCTAAGGCGACGATCGGCATCAGAGGCTGTGGCAAAACGGTCGGGATGGTATTGGGCGACGTGTTCACGGTAGCGGGCATCGAGCAGTTTGGCATCGAGCGCAAAAGTCGTTGGCAGCGCAAATAGGTCGAAATGGGATTGAGCGAAATTAATCATGGGCTATGCAGTGTGAGAAGTGAGGGGATCGGTGTGAAGCGTAGCGAGGCAAGGTTTTCACCTCACGCCTCACACTTACACCTCACGGTCAGACGCCAAAGCTTTCGCCGCAGCCGCATTCATTTTTGACGTTGGGATTATTAAACTTAAACCCTTCGTTCAGGCCTTCTTTGGTGTAGTCCAGTTCGGTGCCGTCGAGATAAGCCAACGATTTGGCATCGGTAAAGATTTTGGCACCAAAGCTTTCAAATACCAAGTCAGTATCGCTTTCAACGTCGACAAATTCGAGCTTGTACGCCATGCCTGAGCAGCCAGAGGTTTTCACTGCCAAGCGAATGCCAAGGCCTTTGCCGCGCTTTTTGATGAAATTGGCAACGTGATTCGCTGCCGCTTCGCTGAGTGTCAATGACATATAAACTCCATTGGGGTATTGACCTATGGCCGTTGTTGAATAATTGCTAGAGAGCAATACCCTGATAATTAATTGCCGTGCTTTTGTTTGTAATCTTCAACTGCCGCTTTGATCGCATCTTCCGCCAAAATCGAGCAATGGATTTTTACAGGTGGCAAAGCGAGTTCTTCAGCGATGTGCGTGTTTTTGATCGCCAAAGCTTGATCTAGCGTTTTGCCTTTTACCCACTCAGTCACGAGTGATGAAGAAGCAATGGCCGAGCCACAGCCATAAGTTTTGAATTTTGCATCAGTAATCAGGCCATCAGCACCGACTTTAATCTGCAATTTCATCACGTCGCCACAGGCTGGTGCGCCAACCATACCCGTACCTACGGTATCGTCGCCTTTATCAAACGCACCCACATTACGCGGGTTTTCATAGTGGTCGAGTACTTGTTCGCTATATGCCATTTTGTGTGCCTCTATTTATCTAGTTATTTGCGAATGCTAGTGTTTGCAAAAATTAAATCAGTTCGCTGATTTTCGATGGATCGTTGTGCTAATCAAGGCATAAAGCCGCGCCGTTTACGCATGTAAACTAGCGGTTTTATAACGCCGAGTAGCGCAACGAGCCGCGAAAAATCAATGGGCAGACCATTCGATGGTACTGATATCGATGCCTTCCTTGAACATATCCCACAATGGCGACAATTCACGCAGCTTGCCGATCTTCGCTTTGCACAATGCAATCGTGTGATCGATTTCAGCTTCTGTGGTAAAGCGGCCAATCGTGAAACGAATCGAGCTGTGCGCCAATTCGTCTGAACGACCCAGTGCGCGCAATACATACGATGGCTCTAGCGAGGCAGAAGTACAGGCAGAGCCTGACGATACTGCCAAATCTTTGAGCGCCATAATCAGTGATTCGCCTTCAACATAATTGAAACTCACGTTCAAATTATGCGGTACGCGTTGCTCCATATCGCCGTTCAAATGCGTTTCTTCGATTTCTTTAAGGCCATTCCACAAACGATCACGCAGCGCGCCGATACGTTTGTTTTCTTCGACCATATCTTCACGGGCGATTTTGAATGCTTCGCCCATGCCAGCGATTTGGTGCGTCGCCAAAGTGCCAGAGCGGAAACCACGCTCATGACCACCACCGTGCATTTGTGCTTCCAAACGGATACGTGGTTTGCGGCGTACGTACAAAGCACCAATACCTTTGGGTCCATAGGTTTTGTGCGCCGAGAAGCTCATCAAATCCACTTTCAATGTAGCCAAATCAATTTCGATTTTACCCGTCGCTTGCGCACTATCCACATGGAACACAATGCCACGTTCGCGGCAGATTTCGCCGATCGTCGCGATGTCTTGGATCACGCCGATTTCGTTATTGACTGACATCACCGAGATCAAAATCGTGTCTGGGCGAATGGCGGCTTTTAGCACTGCCAAATCGATCAGACCATTGTCTTGCACGTCGAGATAAGTTGCTTCAAAACCTTCGCGTTCCAGTTCACGTACGGTGTCGAGCACGGCTTTGTGCTCAGTTTTCACTGTAATAATGTGCTTGCCCTTGGTTTGATAAAAGTGCGCCGCACCTTTGATCGCCAAGTTATTTGATTCGGTTGCACCCGAAGTCCAGACGATTTCTTTTGGATCGCAATTCACCAATTTCGCCACTTCTTCACGCGCGTCTTCAACCGCAGCTTCCGATTCCCAGCCATACGGGTGCGAACGGCTGGCTGGATTGCCAAACATTTCAGTGAGGTAAGGGATCATCTTGGCCGCAACGCGCGGATCTACTGGCGTCGTTGCTGAGTAATCAAGATAGATTGGATGTTTTGGATTCATTCGTCTTGCTCCAATTTCAAAATCGATGGGCTTGGCCCGTATATTTGTATATTTTATCTGTGGCTGGCAATGCTGTTAGGGCGTTTATCTTGCAAAACGCCGGGCTTTTCAGTGCAGCGCTTGAGTTTATTTTGCTGCTTTTCGATCAGCTGACCCAGTGTAATATTCGACAGATAATCATGAATCGTTGTGCTCAGATCGCTCCACAAATCGTGGGTCATACAGCGACCTTCGTCGCGGCAGTTTTCTTTGCCGCCGCATTGCGTCGCATCGATCGGTTCGTCAACGGCTTGGATAATATCGGCTACATTAATTTCACCAGCAGGGCGAGCGAGGCAATAACCGCCACCAGGACCACGAACGCTTTCTACCAACTCACGACGGCGTAATTTGCCGAATAATTGCTCTAAATACGACAGCGAAATATGCTGCCGTTCGCTAATCCCCGCTAACGTGACAGGACCACCGGCTTGGCGTAATGCCAGATCCAGCATCGCAGTGACGGCGAAGCGGCCTTTGGTGGTCAAGCGCATAGGAGATCCTTGCTGATTTAGTTTTTATACCTCGATGGTATCAAATCCCGACTAAATTAGTCAAGTATAATCCCGACTGTTTTAGTCGGGTATGTTGTTCTCTGAGAAGGGCAAAAACAGATCACGAAAGATACGAAAATAAGGCAAAAAAAGGCGAATAAATTGCCGCTTTGGCTGGCTTGAGATTATGAATTAGCACTCAAGTTTGAATTTGAGTTCGGCATTTTTTCGATGTTACTTTCGTACCCCAAGGCGATTTCCTGCGGGGCATGTTTTTCGTGATCCGAGGTTTTTGGATTGCTTAATCGACGATTTGATTTAAATACGTTGGATCAAACTTATCCGCAGTGGCGCGCTCTTCGGCGCAATCAACGCCCAGCGCTTCCAGTCTTTGCAACACGAGTTCTAGGCGTTTATCGGTTGTCACCGAATGATCGAGCAGACCGTGAATTGCTTTGACCATTGGATCATTCATATCCGCGCCAACGCCGTAAGCCGAAAAGCCGAGTTGCTCGGCTTTTTCGATGCGTCGTTGGTCGACTGATTTATCTACCATACGCGCTAAATTGGCGACCATTGTGGCGCCCGCAGGGACATCTTTAATGACCACGGCATTAGGGCCAATTTTGGCTTCGTCACCAATTTCGATTGGGCCAATGATTTTTGCACCCGCACCAATGACGACGCCTTTGCCTAAGGTGGGGTGGCGTTTGCCTGGCTTTGACGCTAAACCGAGGCCACCTAAGGTAATGCCTTGATACAGTGAGCATTCGTCACCGATAACGGCGTGTTCGCCAATGACGGTTCCCATGCCATGATCGATAAACACGCGGCGGCCTATTGTTGCACCGGGGTGTATCTCGATGCCGGTCAAGAAGCGCGTGGCGTGCGAGAGCATACGTGCAAGTAATTTCCAATCACGCAGCCATAAACCGTGCGCAACGATATGCAAAGTGAGCGCATGAAAACCGGGATAGCAGGTCACGACTTCCAGCGTCGAGCGGGCAGCAGGATCGCGGTCAAAAACCACGCGGATATTTTCACGCAAACGGGCTAGCATAATGGTCAAGCTTGGTTGAGGCAGAAAGACTGAGTATTTTACTCGGTTTTTCATGCAAAAGGGAGGCGAGCTTGCTGGCTCGTTTGACGAAGCGTGTACACTTGCCGCAGCGCTGCGGCTGATTTTATTGCCGAGTTATGCAGTGAAATGCATTTTAAATACTGAGGAATTAAACCGTGAGAATCGATAAACAACCGTCTAAACGCTGGGTGCAAAGCTTAAATCGTCGGCAACGTAAAAAGCTGTATTTGGCAGAATTCCAAGAATGGCTGGCGGTGGTGAAAGTGGGTTTTGCTGCGCCATTGTCGGAAACTGATTTCGCGCTGTGGGCGGATGATTTGCATCAATGGCTGGCGGAGCGCGAATTATCGATGACCGGCGGGGCGGACGAAGCGCCAGTCAGCGTCGCTGAATTGATGATTGTCAGTGACTTTGCATCGCTAACGCCAGAATTGCTAGCCGAAATCCGCAGCGCTTTGCTCGCGCAGCCACAAGTGGCGACTTGCGAAGCCGAGCTGGATGATGCTTGGTATGGTTGGGGCTAAGCACTTAATTTAAGTGCCTGCGGCACGTGTTTTGGAGTCGCAATCCGCGACGGGGACTTCTTTCTTTGCGTCGCCAAAGAAAGAAGCAAAGAAAGGCGCCCCGAGGCGCACCCCGCTCCGCGGTTCCCTCGCGTGGCCTTCAAAACAGTTCCAAACGATAAAGCTGTTTGTCTTTCTTTGTGCTCGGTGTGCTTGGACGGGAGGTTTAAGCCCCAGCCCAGCCATCGCGGCACAGCATCAACACCAAATTTGAATGTCGCCTTGGTTATTGATGGTATGCAGCGCCAGCGATTTATAAATAATGGCTGGCATTATATACACTTATTATTGACTCAAATCTGCCCGAAATATCCACCCCAAGGTTTGAGTACAATCTGCTTTTTATCCACTGCGCCGCCCATTAGGCCATGTCCGTCCATTGCGGTGATTTTTTCCCAGCCTTTGGGGAGTGGGATGGTGTGGGTTTGATCGCTGAGGTTGAAAGCGACCAGCACTTGTTCCGTGCCATTGCTGCGTTTAAATAGCAACACGGGTTCTGGCGCGGCTAAAAATTGAATATCGCCGCTGATCAACACCGCTTGTTTGCGCCGCCATGCTAAAAAACGGCGGCTGAAATTAAGGATCGATTCGCGTGGTTTTTCTTGCGTATCGACGGCGGCTAGGGCGTGCTCAGACGGAACTGGCAACCAAGGCTGGCTGCTGCTAAATCCTGCGTGCGCTGCGCCAGTTTGCCATGGCATCGGCGTGCGGCAGCCGTCGCGGCCTTTGAATTCAGGCCAAAATGTAATGCCGTACGGGTCTTGTAGCAATTCAAATGGAATTTCGGCTTCAGTGAGGCCGAGTTCATCGCCTTGATACAGGCAAATCGAGCCGCGTAAGCTGCCTTGTAGCGCCATCATCAACTTAGAAAATTGCACACCGCCTTGCCCTTTGCCCCAACGTGTTGCTACACGCGGTACATCGTGATTGCCAATCGACCAGCAAGTCCAGCCCGGTTTTTCGAGTACGGCAAATTTACTTTCCATTGTTTCGACGATCTTGCGGATATGCGTAGCGCTGAAAGTTTCGGTGAGTAAATCAAAGCTATAAGCCTGATGGAATTTATCGCCGCCTTCGGTGTATTCGGCAATGCGGCTCGGTGAATCGTCGTCGCCAATTTCGCCGATGCTGGCCGCTTTGTATTTGTTCAACAGCTTGCGCAGTTTTTGCAGAAATTTAATGTTTTCGGGCTGCGATTTATCGTACAGATGTTGCTGCATGCCGTAGGGATTGCTGGCTGAAACGCTGGTGGTGTCGGCGACCAGCGCTGCGGGGTTGCTGCGCAACAATTTGTCGTGAAAATGGAAAATACAGGCGTCAAAGCGGAAACCATCCACGCCGCGTTCTAGCCAAAATTCAATCTCACCCAAAATTGCCTTTTGCACCGCTTTGCTGTGGAAGTTTAAGTCCGGCTGGCTGGTTAAAAAATTGTGCATATAGTACTGGCAACGGCGGCTATCCCACTGCCATGCGCTGCCGCCAAACACCGATAGCCAATTATTCGGTGGCGTACCGTCGGCTTGTGGATCAGCCCAAACGTACCAATCGGCTTTTGCGTTGTCCCGCGAGCTACGGCTTTCTTTAAACCATGCGTGTTGATCTGAAGTGTGCGAGAGCACTTGATCGATAATGATTTTGAGTTTGGCTTTGTGCGCGACTTTGAGCAGCTCATCAAAATCATCTAGCGTGCCAAACAGCGGATCAACTTGGCGATAATCACTAACATCGTAACCAAAGTCGGCCATTGGCGATTTGAAAAAGGGCGAAATCCACAAGGCATCCACATTGAGCGATTGTAAGTAAAGCATAGACTGAATTATGCCGCGCAAGTCGCCAACGCCGTCGCCATTGCTATCCTTAAAGCTTCGTGGGTAGATTTGATAAATCACCGCGCCGCGCCACCAATCGGGATTCTTTTTGGCCATTGTCAGCTTTTCCTTGCAAGAAAGTGTGTAAATTTACGGCGAAGAGGGGGTTTAGTTACGGCGAGACTTGCGTGCGCCTGTTTGAAACGCATAAGATTCTTGTGCACTGCAAACCCAGCACTTCCTGTCGCTTTGACTATAAATAAATATTGCCAAGAAACCAACCGAACAACGAGGTAAGAATGATTTTGCTTGATTTTGTACAAGTATCAGCCGTTTGCGCTGGGCAGCATTCTGATCCGTTTTCTTTCCTTGGTATGCACTTAGTTGATGGTGCGTTGCAAGTTCGGGCTTGGCTGCCAGATGCAGCGCAATGTAGCTTAATTGAAGCGAAAACGGGCAAAAAATTGGCCGATTTCGAGCTGGTCGACGAGCGTGGTTTTTTTGCCGCCGTCGTACCACGGCGTAAAAATCATTTTGCCTATCGATTGCGCGTTGAATGGCCGACCGAAACAGTTGAAATCGAAGATGCTTACCGTTTTGCTCCGGTACTGGGCGAAATGGATTTGTGGCTGTTAGCCGAGGGCAATCAACTGCGCCCTTATGAACGACTCGGTACGCATTTTCGGACTATGGACGGTATCGATGGCGTGGCATTTGCGGTGTGGGCACCGAATGCGCAGCGCGTGTCGGTGGTGGGCGATTTTAATTACTGGGATGGCCGCCGCCATGTGATGCGTTTGCGTCGTGAATGTGGCGTTTGGGAAATTTTCTTGCCGAATGTCGTCGAAGGGCAGGGTTATAAGTACGAAATTATCGATCAACACGGTGGCTTGCAAATTAAAGCCGATCCGTATGGATTTTCGGCTGAATTGCGCCCAGCAACCGCCTCGCGTGTGGCACGTTTACCCGCTTGGGTGGAAGGCACGCAAACGCGCAAAGCCGCTAATGCGCTGAATGCGCCCGTGTCGATTTATGAAGTGCATTTGGCTTCATGGCGTCGCCGAACGGAGGAGGGCAATCGTTGGTTGTCTTACCGTGAGTTGGCTGATGAACTGGTGCAATATTGCGTAGAGATGGGTTTTACCCATATTGAATTAATGCCGGTCAATGAACACCCCTTTGATGGTTCATGGGGGTATCAGCCGCTAGGGCTTTATGCTCCTACATCCCGATTCGGTACCCCTGATGATTTTCGTTTCTTTGTTGAGGCCGCACATGCGAACGGTCTCGGCGTGATTCTCGATTGGGTGCCAGGGCATTTTCCGAGTGATAAGCATGGTTTGGCCGAATTTGATGGCTCGCATTTGTATGAACACAGCGATCCGCGCGAGGGTTTTCATCAGGATTGGAATACGCTGATTTACAATTTTGGCCGCAATGAAGTCCGTAATTATTTAATTGGTAATGCGCTGTATTGGCTGGAACGCTACGGTATTGATGGCCTGCGCGTCGATGCCGTCGCTTCAATGCTGTATCGCGATTATTCGCGCAAAGACGGTGAGTGGATTCCGAATCAGTTCGGTGGCCGCGAGAATCTCGAAGCGATTGATTTTATGCGCCGCATGAATGAAGTCGTCGGCGTAGAGCGCCCTGAGGCGATTACGCTGGCCGAAGAATCAACCGCTTTCCCATCGGTATCACGCCCGCCAGCGATGGGCGGTTTGGGCTTCCATTATAAATGGAATATGGGTTGGATGAACGACACGCTGTCGTACATGAAAGAAGATCCAGTCAATCGTAAATATCATCACAATAAAATGACTTTCGGTTTGGTGTATGCGTTTACCGAGAATTTTGTGCTGCCGCTGTCGCACGATGAAGTGGTGCATGGCAAAGGCTCGCTGCTCGATAAAATGCCGGGTGATGCATGGCAAAAATTTGCCAATTTGCGCGCCTATTACGCGTTTATGTGGGCGCATCCGGGCAAAAAATTACTCTTTATGGGCTGCGAGTTTGCGCAGGGCGCTGAGTGGAATCACGATTCCAGCCTCGATTGGCATTTGTTAGAAGGCGATAATCCTTGGCATCGTGGCGTGCAGCATTTGGTGAAAGATTTGAACACAACCTATCGCGCCAATCCTGCCTTGTATCAAATCGATTTCGATCATCGCGGTTTTGAATGGATTAGCCATGACGATGGTGAAAATTCGATTTTCAGCTTTATTCGCAAAGGCGAAGCCGATGATGAATTTGTGATTGTTGTCAGCAATTTCACGCCCGTACCGCGCCACGGTTATCGCCTCGGCGTGCCACGTGCAGGTCTATACAGCGAAATCCTGAATAGTGATTCTGAATATTATGGCGGTAGCAATACTGGTAATATCGGTCTGCCTAGCGAGGGTATTTCCGCACAGGGTAGATTATATTCTATTTGCATGACAATACCCCCATTGGCCACTGTTTATCTGCGCTGGAGTAAAGCGTAATGTTAGAGCGAGGCACGCCGTATCCGCTGGGCGCGACCTTTGATGGCGATGGTGTTAATTTCGCCTTGTTTAGCGAAAATGCCAGCGCGGTTGAATTATGCCTGTTTGATGCAACGGGCTTGATTGAAACCACCCGTTTGGCGATGACGCAATTTACGCATGGAATTTGGCACGGCTATTTGGCCGATGCAGAGCCTGATTTGGTGTACGGCTATCGTGTGGCGGGTGTGTATAGCCCGAATTCTGGGCAACGCTTTAATCCAAAAAAAGTACTGCTCGATCCCTACGCCAAAGCAATTGTTGGCCAATTTGTTGATAGCCCTTTGTACTTTGGGTATCAGCTTGAAAACCATAATTTACCTAGCGTAGAAGATAATACTTCGGTTGCTTTAAAGGGCAAGGTGGTGTCTGAACCTTATGATTGGGCTGATGACGAAGCCCCGAATACGTCTTGGACTAAAACCATTGTTTATGAAGCGCATGTGCGTGGTTTAACGCAGCTGCATCCAGACATTCCAGCTGAAATTCGTGGCTCTTACGCTGCCGTTGCACATCCTGTGATGTTGGCGCATTACCAAAAACTGGGTATTAGCGCGATTGAACTCTTGCCGGTGCATTTTCATTTGGACGAGCCGCGTTTGATCAAACTCGGTCTGCAAAATTATTGGGGTTACAACACGATCAATTTTTTCTCGCCCGAGGCGAGTTATTGGTCGCAACGCGCTGGTACGACGCCGCTGTCGGAATTTCGCGATATGGTCAAAGCCTTGCACAGAGCAGGGCTGGAAGTCATTCTGGATGTGGTGTTCAATCACACCGCTGAGCAAGATGAAACGGGACCAACGCTATCTTTTCGTGGGATTGATAATTCAAGTTATTACGTGCTCAACCCAAATCAGCCCGCGCATTATGAAAACTGGACGGGTTGCGGCAATGTGCTGAATGTTTCGCATCCGCGCGTCTTGCAAATGGTGATGGATAGTCTGCGGTATTGGGTGAATGAATGCCATGTGGATGGCTTTCGCTTTGATTTAGCACCGATTATGGGGCGTTTGAACGGCTCGTTTACCTCGCATGCACCGTTCTTTGCTGCGATTGCGCAAGATCCACAATTGTCACAAGTGAAAATGATTGCCGAGCCTTGGGATATTGGCTCTGGTGGCTATCAAGTCGGGCATTTCCCTTTGGGATGGGCCGAATGGAACGATCAATACCGCGATGCAATGCGCAAATTCTGGTTGCACGATGGCGTGAGCCGCGCCGTTTTTGCCCGCCGTTTTGCCGCTTCTAGCGATATGTTTAATAAGCAGCGCCGCAGCCCAAAATCGTCAATTAATTTTATTACCGCGCACGATGGTTTCAATTTGCGCGATCTGGTGTCGTACAACCATAAACATAATCTGGCCAATAAAGAGCATAACCGTGATGGTCATGGTCACAATCACAGCTGGAATTGCGGTGTCGAAGGGCATTCTGATGATGAAGGCATCAACTTGCTGCGTTTACGCGCGGTGAAGGCAATGTTGGCGACGCTGCTGCTTAGCCAAGGTACGCCGATGCTGCTGGCGGGCGATGAAATCGGCCATACCCAGCAAGGCAATAACAATGCGTATTGCCAAAATAATGAAATTTCTTGGCTCAATTGGCCGCAAGCCAATCAGGAGTTGATTGATTACGTGGCCGAATTGATCAAAGTTCGCCGTGAATGTGAAGTGCTGCAAAATAGCCGTTGGTGGACGGGGCAGCCTGATGAAGACGATATTTTGGATGTGGAATGGCTGAACCCTTCAGGCGCGCCGCTGCATGCGCACGATTGGGAGGACGCCGGTGGCCGCGCGCTGATGGTGTGTTTGGCAAAAAATCTCTTGGTGCTGATGAATGCATCGGCGCACCAGATTCATTTTCATTTACCCGAAGGGCAATGGCTGATGCGTTTGGCGAGCACTGGCGATACACAATCGGATTTCAGTGGTAAAGATTGCCGCGTCGCGGCGCGTAGTGTGACGATATTACAAAGAGATTTAAATCAAAATCAGGGGTAGGACGTAATGAGTGTTTTAACGATGGGTGTTTCAACGGTCACAACGCAAGTTTATGCAGGGCAACGCCCAGGTACTTCGGGTTTACGTAAGAAAGTCACCGTATTTCAGCAGCCGCATTATTTAGAAAATTTCGTTCAAGCGATTTTTGATGTGGTGCCAGAACTCAAAGGCGGCACGCTGGTGCTGGGCGGTGATGGTCGTTATCACAATCGCGCTGCGGTGCAGACGATTTTGAAAATGGCCGCCGCCAATGGCGTGGCGCGGGTTTTGGTCGGGCAGGGCGCTTTGCTGTCGACGCCAGCAGTGAGCTGCATTATTCGTAAATACGCCGCAGTGGGTGGGATTGTACTGTCGGCATCGCATAATCCGGGCGGGCCGGATGGCGATTTCGGTATTAAATATAACGTCACCAACGGTGGCCCTGCACCAGAGAAAATCACTGAGGCGATTTATCAAGCGACAACAACGATTAGCGAATATAAGACGTATAGCGCTGCAGATATTGATATTGAATCGCTCGGTGAATATACCCTTGGTGATATGCAAGTGATCGTTATTGATCCAGTCAGTGATTACGCCGAATTGATGGAAGGCCTGTTTGATTTTTCGGCTATTCGTGCTTGGTTTGCTTCCGGCAAACGGATGCGCTTTGATGCTATGAGCGCCGCTTCTGGCCCGTACGCCACGCGAATTATTGAAGGCATTCTCGGCGCGCCCAAAGGCACCGTCGTGAATGGCATTCCACTGGAAGATTTTGGTGGCCTACATCCTGATCCAAATCCAGTTTATGCGGATGATTTGGTTGCTCATTTGATGGCGACTAATGCGCCTGATTTTGGCGCGGCCAGCGATGGCGATGCGGATCGCAATATGGTGTTGGGACGCAATTTTTTGGTCACGCCATCGGATAGTTTGGCGGTGATGGCGGCAAACGCTAAGCTCATTAAAGGCTACGCCGCTGGTATCGCTGGCGTGGCGCGTTCAATGCCCACCTCCTGCGCCGTGGATGCGGTGGCGAAAAAACTCAATCTACCGTGTTTTGAAACGCCAACGGGTTGGAAGTTTTTTGGCAATCTGCTCGACGCGGGCAAAGTGACTTTGTGCGGCGAAGAAAGCTATGGCACAGGTTCAAACCATGTGCGTGAAAAAGATGGCGTGTGGGCGGTGCTGTTTTGGCTCAATTTGCTGGCGATCACTGGCAAATCGGTAGAAGAGATCGTCACTGCGCATTGGCAAGAATATGGTCGCCATTTTTATTCTCGCCACGATTATGAAGCGGTGGATACCGCAGCGGCTAATGGTTTGATGGCGCATTTGCGCAGCCAGTTGCCTAGCTTGCAAGGCAAGAATTTGCAAGAACAGGGCTTGGGCGCATTCACGGTGGCTTTGGCCGATGATTTCGCTTATGACGATCCAATTGATGGTTCGCGCAGCGAGCAACAAGGCATTCGCATCATTATGACAGACGGTAGCCGCGTGGTGTTCCGGCTTTCTGGCACTGGTACTGAGGGTGCAACGCTGCGAGTTTATCTGGAAAAATTTGCTGCCGATGTGGCGCAGCATGGCGTTGAGACTCAAAAGGCATTGCACGATTTAATCGTGATTGCCGATCAATTAGCACAAATAAAAACGCGTACCGGCCGTGATGCAGCGACCGTCGTGACTTAAGCCAGATCAATCTAAAAATATCGGAGAAAAATATGGAAACCCAACTGATTGATAAAGCCACATTGGCGCGCCAATTACCAAGCCGTGCTGTGGCGCTGGTTTTAGCCGGTGGGCGTGGTTCGCGTTTGAAGCAATTGACCGATCATCGCGCCAAGCCGGGCGTGTATTTCGGCGGTAAATTTCGGATTATCGACTTTGCATTGTCCAATTGTATTAATTCGGGCGTGCGCCGGATTGGTGTGATTACGCAGTACAAATCGCATTCTTTGATGCGCCATTTGCAGCGTGGCTGGTCGTTTTTGCGCAATGAAATGAATGAGTTTGTTGATGTTTTGCCTGCGCAGCAGCGGATTGCCGATGAGCATTGGTATCGCGGCACGGCCGATGCGATTTATCAAAACTTGGATATTTTGCGTACTTATAATTCTGAATACGTGGTGATTTTGGCTGGCGATCACATTTATAAAATGGATTACTCGCGGATGCTGGTCGATCACGTGCTGCTGGGCGCGGATGTGACGGTGGCGTGTATCGAAGTGCCGCGCGTTGAGGCAAGTGCTTTTGGCGTGATGGCCGTCGACACCACACGAAAAATCATCGATTTCGTTGAAAAACCGGACAATCCTCCGGCGATGCCGGGTAATGACAATGTCTCGCTGGCGTCAATGGGCGTGTACATTTTTAATACCAAATACCTTGAGCGTTTGCTCGAAGAAGACATCGTGCTTGACGGCTCAACGCATGATTTTGGTAAAGATTTGATTCCAAAAGCGGTACAGGAAGGCAAAGCGTTTGCGCATCCGTTTAGCTTGTCGTGTGTGATGAGTGAGCAAGATTCTGAGCCGTATTGGCGCGATGTCGGTACCGTCGATGCTTATTGGGCCGCCAATTTGGATTTGGCCTCGGTCACGCCAGAGCTGGATGTTTACGATACCAATTGGCCGATTTGGACGCTGCAAGAGCAATTACCGCCCGCTAAATTTGTGCAAGACCGCAATGGCAGCCATGGTATGACACTGAATTCCTTGGTGTCGGGCGGTTGTATTGTGTCGGGTTCTTTAGTGATTAATTCAGTGCTGTTCTCGCAAGTACGAATTCATTCTTTCTGCACCATTGATTCTACGGTGGTGCTGCCGCAAGTGACCATTGGCCGCGGTTCACGGATTCGCCGCTGTGTGATTGATCGTGGTTGCGAAATTCCTGAAAACACCATTATTGGTGAAAATGCCGAAGAAGATGCGCGCCGTTTCCATCGCACCGAAACCGGTGTGGTGTTGGTAACGCGAGACATGCTCGCCAAGCTGTAATGGCTGTAAAGAACGCGCCTTAGACTCTTTGAATCAAGGTTAAAAACGTAGTCCACGAAAAGCACAAACAAGGGCAAAAACCTTCTGTGATCTTTTGTTTCGTGCCTTTCGTGGACCAATGGTTTGTTTTTGATTCGCGCGTATGCGGCGCTTAGGCCGTTAGATCGTTTGAATTTTTACAGGATGTCCAAAATGCGTGTGCTGCATGTTTGCGCCGAAATGTTCCCCTTGCTTAAAACGGGCGGCTTGGCTGACGTCTCAGGTGCTTTGCCGCTTGCTTTAGCGCCACTGGGTTGCGATGTTCGTGTGCTGCTACCCGGTTTTCCCGCCATTCTCGCTGGGCTGACGATTGATGGTGAAGTTGCGCACTTTGATACCTTTGCGGGTGCGGTGCGTTTGCTGTTTGGCACCACCGTTGACGGTGTTGCGGTGTATGTGATCGACGCACCGCATTTGTACGAGCGCGGCGGCAATCCGTATCAAGATGGCAATCATCATCCGTATGCTGATAATCATGTGCGCTTTGCTTTGCTAGGCTGGGTGGCGGCGCGTCTCGCTGAAGGTTGCGATGCTTTTTGGCGGCCGGGCGTGGTGCATGCGCACGATTGGCATGCTGGTTTGGCGCCAGCGTATTTGGCGGCAGTGGGGCATCCGGCGCGCAGCGTGTTTACGATTCACAATTTGGCCTATCAGGGCGTGTTTTCACCTTCTGATTTTGCGGCGGTGGATTTGCCAGCTCACTTTTTTGATGTGAATGGCCTTGAGTTTCACGGGCATTTGTCGTTTATGAAAGCCGGCATTTTTTATGCTGATCGCGTTACGACAGTCTCGCCAAGGTATGCGTTGGAAATCACTGGTACTGAACAAGGTTGCGGATTAGATGGACTGCTGCGTGATCGCGGTGGTTCGTTGTCGGGGGTGCTCAATGGCGTGGATGCGGCAATTTGGAATCCCGAACACGATGCGCTGATCGCCGCCAGTTACAGCGCCGACAAGCTTGCAGGCAAGGCTAAATGCAAAGCGGCATTGCAGGCAACGATGGGTTTAGAAGTGGTTGCCGATAAACCGTTGTTTGCCGTGGTGAGCCGTTTGACCGAGCAAAAAGGCCTGCATTTGGTATTGGATGTGCTGCACGAAATTACTGATCGTGGTGGGCAGTTTGTGTTGCTGGGTAGTGGCGATGCGGCGATGGAAGCTGCGTTTCGCGTCGCTGCAGCTGAAAATCCAAGTCAAATCGCCGTCAAGATTGGTTATGACGAATCGTTCTCGCATCAAATTATGGCGGGTAGCGATGTGATTATGGTGCCTAGCCGCTTTGAACCTTGCGGTTTAACCCAGCTTTATGGCTTGAAATATGGTGCTTTGCCTTTGGTGCGCCGTGTTGGTGGCTTGAGCGACACGGTTGTAGATTGTTCTTTAGAAAATCTGCAAGAGGGTATTGCCACCGGGGCTATATTTGATGAGTTCTCCAGTGAAGAACTCACCCGGGGTATTCGTAGAATTTTTGCGCTTTGGGCACGCCCCAAAGAATGGAAAGCAGTACGCCAACAAGGCATGAATGCCGACTTTGGCTGGCATACCGCCGCTGCGCAATATTGTGATTTATATCGTGCGCTGGGCGCATAAAAGTTTGTGAGCTGTGAAACGTGAAGCTGTGTGTATGTTTGTGTAGGACTTATTAGATAGAGCCTACATTGATATACCTTTGTTATTACTTTTACGTTTTACGTCATGCTTCTTCCTAATTAGGAGTTTCTCTATGAGTTTGCCTTTCCAGTACGATTCTACTAGCCAGCATGATGCTGAGACGATGAAAAAAGCCATCGCTAATAAATTAATGTATTCGATAGGGAAAGACCCACGCGCGGCGCAGCCGAAAGATTGGATGGAAGCGACATTCTTGGCGGTACGCGATCAAATGGTTGAGCGCTGGATGGAAACGACGCGCGCGCAATATTCGCAAGATTTGAAGCGCGTTTATTATCTCTCAATGGAGTTTTTGATTGGTCGTGCGCTATCCAATGCCTTGCTGGCTTTGGATATGGAAGACGTGGTGCGGGCTGCACTGGATGAAATGGGCGTGGATTACGACGAGCTGGTCGGCATGGAGCCGGATGCCGCCTTGGGCAATGGCGGTTTAGGCCGCTTGGCCGCGTGTTTCTTGGATTCAATGGCGACGCTGGGTATTCCGGGCATGGGCTATGGGATTCGTTATCAATTCGGGATGTTTAAACAACGCATTATCGAAGGTCGCCAAGTTGAAGTGCCGGATACGTGGTTGGGCTCGGTGAATATCGTCGATTTCCCGCGCGATGAAGTGTGCTACCGCGTGCGTTTTGGCGGTCGCTTAGAGCAAGAAGGCAAAAAAGTACGCTGGCTGGATAGCCAAAACGATGTATTGGCTGTCGCGCACGATATTATTATTCCGGGTTATGCGACCAAATCGACCAATACTTTGCGTTTGTGGACGGCGCGTTCGACGCGTGAAATTAATTTATCCAAATTCAATCAAGGTGATTATTTCTCGGCGGTGGAAGAGAAAAATCTGTCGGAAAATGTATCGCGCGTGTTGTACCCAGATGATTCAACTTACGTTGGTAAAGAATTGCGTTTGCGCCAAGAATATTTCTTTGTCGCAGCGAGTTTACAAGACATTATCCACCGCTATTTAAGCACGCATGACAATTTAGATCGCCTCGAAGACAAAGTGGCGATTCACTTGAACGATACGCATCCGGTGCTGGCGATTCCTGAATTGATGCGGATTTTGCTCGATGATTACAATTACGAGTGGGATGAAGCATGGGCAATGACGGGCAAGGTGTTTAGTTATACCAATCACACTTTGATGTCCGAAGCGCTAGAAACTTGGCCGGTGGATATGCTGGGGCGTTTGTTGCCACGGCATTTGAAAATCATTTTTGATATTAATGAAATCTTCCTAAAAGAAGTTGCGCTGGCCGTGCCGAACGATGCCGAGTTTATGCGCCGCGTCTCATTGATTGAAGAGCACGGTGATCGCAAAGTGCGTATGGCGTATTTGGCCGTGGTCGGCAGCCATAAAATCAACGGTGTTTCGGCACTGCATTCGGACTTGATGGTTGAGTCGATTTTTGCCGACTTTGCGCGTCTCTATCCAGAGCGCTTTACCAATGTGACCAATGGCGTAACGCCGCGCCGCTGGTTGGCACTGGCGAATCCATCGCTATCTAAATTAATTGATGGCGCGATTGGCCAAACTTGGCGCGCTAATTTGGATGAATTGGCAGAGCTCAAAGCGTCGGCTGATTTTCCGCAATTTGTTGAAGCTTTCCGTGAAGCGAAGCTCGAAAACAAAAAACGCTTGGCGAGCTATGTAGCGCGTACTTTAGGCGGCGTGATTAATCCGCATGCGCTGTTTGATGTGCAAGTGAAACGGATTCATGAATACAAACGCCAGTTGCTGAACGTGTTGCATGTGATTACGCGTTACAACCAAATTTTGGCCAATCCAGAAAAAAACTGGCAGCCGCGCGTGGTGATTTTTGCGGGTAAAGCCGCTTCGGCCTACCACATGGCGAAATTGGTAATTCAGCTGATTAACGATGTCGGTATCAAAATCAATAATGACAGCCGAATTGGCGACAAACTCAAAGTCGTGTTTTTGCCTAATTACAGTGTGAGTTTGGCTGAAATCATTATTCCGGCTGCTGATTTGTCCGAGCAAATTTCGACTGCGGGTACTGAAGCATCGGGCACGGGTAATATGAAATTTGCGCTGAATGGCGCGTTGACGATTGGCACGCTCGATGGTGCTAACGTTGAAATGCAAGATGCCGTCGGCGCGGATAATATGTTTATTTTCGGCAATACCACCGAAGAAGTCGCCGCGCTGCGCGCCAATGGCTACAACCCACGTGCGCTGTACGAAGGCAATAAAGATTTGCGCGATACGCTCAATATGCTGGCTTCAGGTTACTTTAGCCCCACTGAGCCAGAGCGTTACCGTGTGATTTTTGATGTGTTGGTGAACTGGGGTGATCATTATCAACTGTTGGCTGATTTTGAATCCTACGTAGCGACACAAGCCAAAGTGGATGCACTGTATGCTAAACCGGACGAATGGGCGAAAAAAGCGATTTACAACGTTGCCGGCATGGGACATTTTTCATCAGATCGTACGATTAAAGAGTATGCGGATCGGATTTGGTACACCAAACCGGTCAAACTTTAAGCATTAAGACAAAAGTTTTCTAGCTGTGTTGCGCCATCTTGCCGTACGATTTGTACTGTCTTCGATGCCGCGACTTGTTAGAACACTTTTGTACCGATTGTAAGGCTATAAACGCGTTAAACTAGGCGACCATTAAGGTCGCCTTTTTTTATGGAAATAATGATGTCTGATTCAGTAGATCGCCATTTAATTGAAAAGAAAATTTCTAGCCAGCCGCTATTTAAAGGCAAATTATTGAACGCATTTTGCGATACGGTTCGTTTGCCGGATGGCTCGACCGCCACACGCGAATACATCAAGCATCCCGGCGCTGTGATGATTATTCCGCAATTGCCCGATGGTCGGCTTTTGCTGGAGCGGCAATTTCGCTACCCACTAGATCGGGTATTTATTGAGTTTCCTGCTGGAAAGCTAGATCCAAATGAAAAGCCGCTCGCCTGCGCGCAACGCGAGTTGCTGGAAGAGACGGGCTATACGGCGGCATCGTGGGAATATCTCGGCGTCATTCATCCCATTATTTCGTATACCGATGAAGAAATTCATCTGTTTTTAGCGCAGGATTTAAGTGCGGGTGAAAAGCAGCTCGATGATGGCGAATTTTTAGAAAGCATCAGCATGAGCATGACCGAGCTGGTCGCGGGCGTATTGGATGGCAGCATCACGGATGCAAAAACGGTGAGCGGCATATTCTGGGCGCAGCAAAAAGGCTTGCTATAATTTGGATGCTGGGTATTGCCATGTAGACATTAATAATTAAAGGCTAGGTGGCAATACCTATCTATATATTATTAGTTTAATCTTCTGCTTCACACAATAATGCGGCCTGAACGACATGGCGATTCAGGTGTGGTGCGAATAGTTCAATAAAGTCATAACCATAGCCACGTAAATAAGCATCTTTGCGGATACCAATCCGTGTGGTTGAGGCTTCAAATAAATGGCTCACATCAATTGCAGTGAGCAGGGTATCCCGCTCGGGCTCAAACGCCATGCTAGCCAAGATACCAATACCTAGCCCTAAACCGACATAAGTTTTAATCACGTCAGAATCGATGGCAGTCAGCACGACATTGGGTGTTAAATCTTTCGCCTCAAACGCGCGGTTAATTTTTGAGCGGCCAGCAAAAGCAAAATCGTAAGTAATCAGTGGCCAAGCGGCGATGTCGTGCAGTGTGATGGGGCGATTCATTTCAGTCAGCGGATGCGCTTTAGGCACGACGACACTGCGATTCCAGCTATAGCAATCGAGCATCGCCAGCTCTGGATAATGGTCGATCCCTTCTGTCGCAATCGCAATATCGGCGCTACCATCGACAACCATTTCTGAAATCTGCGTCGGGCTACCTTGTTTAATCGACAGCCGAACTTTGGGGTAACGCTGCAGAAAAGTTTGGATTGTTTTCGGTAGCGCGTAACGCGCTTGGGTATGTGTCGTCGCAATCGTCAGGCTACCGCCTTCGACATTCACAAATTCTTCGCCAATTCGTTTTAGATTTTGCGATTGCAGTAAAATACGTTCGGCAATGCGCAGAATTTCTCGCCCTGGCGCGGTCACATCGACGACGCGTTTGCCATTACGGATAAAGATTTGTACACCGAGTTCATCTTCAAGCAGGCGGATTTGCTTCGAGATACCGGGCTGCGATGTGTGTAATTTCTCAGCGGCTTCGGATACATTTAGACCTTGTTTGGCGACTTCAACTAAATATCGGAGTTGTTGTAATTTCATTTTGCGTCTCGCTGAGAATTTCTAGTTCTAAAATCGTAACATATTTGTCTAAGGCGTTATAAGTAAAATTGTTATGATGCCAGGCTGAATAAATCCCGCTGATGAATGGCGATTTAGGGTTGGCTATGGAGTTAGAGAATGCTTGATGTAGGAATGCTAGGTTTTATCGTCGCAGGCTTGGTTGTTGGCTTTATTGTGGGTATGACGGGCGTTGGCGGCGGCTCATTAATGACGCCGATTTTGCTTTGGTTTGGCATTCCGCCCGCCGCAGCGGTCGGTACAGATTTGCTCTACGCGGCGATTACTAAAGCCGGCGGTGTGTTTGTCCATCAGAAAAATAAGAATATCGACTGGAAAATCACAGGTTGGCTGGCGCTGGGCAGCGTTCCGGCTGCGGCGATTACGCTTTTGGTGCTGCATAATTTGCATACTGATACTCAGGTGATGAATGCGGTGATTAAACATGCGCTAGGCTGGGCGCTGTTGTTTACCGCTGTGGCGATTGTGTTTAAGCAGCAAATTATTGCATTTGCGCAAAAACATGCGGGTGATCAATTTACGTTGAGCGGTTCGCGTTTGAATTTATTGACTGTGATAACGGGCGTCTTGCTCGGCGCTATTGTGACGCTGACATCGATTGGCGCTGGCGCTTTGGGCACCGTGGCTTTGTTCTTATTGTATCCATTGATGACGACCAAACGCTTAGTCGGCACTGAAATCGCGCATGCGGTGCCGTTGACCTTGGTGGCGGGTTTGGGCCACGCCAGTATGGGCAATATGGATTGGACTTTGCTGGCCTATTTGTTGATGGGCTCATTGCCAGGCATCTATTTTGGTAGCCATTTGTCAGGACGTATTTCTGATAATGTGCTGCGGCCTTGCTTGGCAACGATGCTGGTGTTTATTGGTTACAAATTAGTTTTTTAAAATAGGCAAAAAAGCCTTCTTGCATCGTTGCATTGTCTGCGACATCGACACCTTGCCATAAAGCTTTAATATATAAGTACTTAAATTCGGGGATTTGAAATGGACTTCGCACAAAAACTATCTGAGACGATTGCTTTATTGGAGCGCATCGCCGCCGAGTATAGTCCGGCGGTATTTGCCAACTCGTTTGGCGCAGAAGATATGGTGATTACGCATTTGCTCGCTCAGCACAATGTCGCGGTGAAAATTTTTAGTTTGGATACGGGGCGCTTGCCAGCAGAAACCTATACTTTGATGCAAGAAGTCGCTGTGGCTTACCCAACGCACCCGATTCAAGTTTACTTTCCGAATACCGCAGCGGTTGAAGCGTATGTGAATTCAAATGGGATCAATGCGTTTTATGATTCGGTTGAATTGCGTAAGTCGTGCTGCCATATCCGTAAAATTGAACCTTTGCAGCGTGCACTGAATGGGCAGAAAGCCTGGATTACCGGTTTGCGCCGTGAGCAATCGCCAACGCGTACCGATTTGGGCTACCAAGAGTTTGATGCGGGTAACGGCTTAGAGAAATTCAATCCTTTGATTGAATGGACTGAAAAAGAAGTTTGGGCCTATATTCGCGAGAATAATATCCCCTACAATAAATTGCATGATCAACATGTACCGTCAATTGGCTGCGCGCCCTGTACGCGGCCGATTGCGATGGGTGAAGACGTTCGAGCAGGGCGTTGGTGGTGGGAAAATCCAGAAAATAAAGAGTGCGGTTTGCATGTAAAAAGTGCCGCAGTGAGTATTTTGAAATAGAGACTGTTGTTTGAAAACAAACGCCCGAGGAATCGGGCGTTTTTTATGGCGCGCTGAATTGACAATTAACGATAGGCTGACTAAATTGGTACTTTTATTGCGTTGATATTTCAGTCGCAACATGGCGCGCAATGCTTGGTTTTGTTGGTTTAGTTTAATTTTATTTATTTCAAACGCCCAAAGTGGTCTGCAAGTCCCTTACCTTGTTGGGATTCAGGCTTCTCTCAATTAGAAGAAGGATAAGAAAAATGAGCAATATTCAGTATTTGATTGGTGTCGATGGTGGTGGTACAGGCACACGGATTTGTATCGCAGGTTTGGATGGTGTAGAAAAACTGCGCGCTGAAGCCGGCCCGTCGGCATTGGGGCAGGGCGTGGATAAAGCTTGGACTAATATTACGCAGGCGATTCGCGATGGTTTTAAAGCTTTGGGTATTGATGAGCCGGATTTCTCTCAATGTGCAGTCGGTTTTGGCTTGTCTGGTGTGACAGTAAAGGCATGGGCAGATGAATTTACCGCTAAGAATCCAGGCTTTGCCAAAATTATCGTAGAAACCGATGGTTATTCTACTTTGCTCGGTGCACACGATGGTTTACATGGCGGGATTATTGCAATTGGAACCGGCTCGATTGGTGAAGCTTGGCTGAGCGACGGTACGCGGCTTGAAGTGGGCGGCTGGGGTTTCCCAACGTCGGATGAAGGCTCGGGTGCTTATTTGGGTTTGAAAGCGATTAATCACGTGCAAAGAATTATGGATGGTCGCCGTCCTGTGACCGCATTTGGTGAAAAACTCCTGTCGATCACGGGTGATACGCGCGAAAAAGTGTTTGAGTGGATGGGTAAGATGAAGCAAAGCGAATGCGCTACTTTATCGCCTGCCGTGGTGCAGTTTGGTGAGTCAGATGAATATGCTAAAGCTTTTTTGCTGGATGCAGGTCAGGAAATTGAAAATATTGGTTTAGCCTTACGTGCATCGACGCCGGATTTGCCAATTGCGATTTGTGGCGGTGGTTTATCTGAAGCCTTGCGCCCGTATATGCCTGCCGCGTTTTTGGCCAGCACTTCGCGCGCGCAAAAAGATTCATGTGCTGGTGCTTTGATTTTAATCGCCCGTGAGTTTAAGTAGCATAAGCAAAAGTTTTCTTGCGTCGTTGTATCGCCTTGCCGTACTCGATGTGCTGTCTGCGGCTTCTACACCTTGCCATAAAACTTTTACACGAGTACTTAACAACAGGAGCAGGGGATGCAAAATCAAAACAAGCTTTTGGTACTCAAGCCAGATAGTGACAGTGCAACGCCACTGTATTTGCAGTTTGGCCATAAGCTTGCCGCAGCGATTCATGCGGGTTTCTGGAAGGCGGATGATCCTCTGCCTTCTGAGCGAATGTTTTGCGATGTTTTGGGGATTTCGCGAGTCACCGCGCGTAAAGCGCTAGATTTATTGTTCGAGCAAGGACTGATTTTGCGTCGCCAAGGTTCGGGTACGTATATCACACCGAAACTTGAGCAACCACTGACTCGCCTTACCAATTTGTCGGAAATGTTAAAGCAGCGTGGGTTTCGGCCGTCTTCAAAATGGTTAAAGCGCGAAATTGCTTTGGCGGGCTCAGAAGAATTACTGCGTTTGAATCTCACGCCCAACAGCCGTATTGCTCATTTAGAGCGCTTGCGGTTGGCGAATGAGGTGGTGATGGCGGTCGAATATACCTCGATTCCTTATCACTACCTGCCTGAACCTGAACTCATTGGTGAATCTCTGTATGAATATATGCGTGAAGCGAATATGAGCGTGGTGCGAGCGATTCAGAATATTGGCGCTGTAAATGCATCAGAAGAGTTGGCTAAACTTACCGGGGTTGAGAAGGGGGCTGCGATGCTGCATTTAACTAGGGTTGGGTATTTGGAGGATGGTGCGGCGATTGAGTTGACTCATTCGTGGTTCCGCAGTGACTACTATGATTTTGTCGTCGAGCTTTATAGATAATCTAAGGTTTAAATTCAATAAAAAGGCATGAGACTTTAGTCTACATGCCTTTTTTATTGGCTTGTGTTGCGGTGATGATACAAAAAAATACAAATGTAAATTGTCACATGCCGATGTTTTTTTAAGCAGTGCTAGGCGATTTTTCTCGGCGATCCACATGATTTTAAACCGACATAATGTATTTTTTAGTCGTTAATCCGCCATTTTTTGTGTTATTTCCTACATTTTTGTCTAAGTGTGGCTGCTTTATTTCCTTGTTTTGTAGTGATTTTTTTGCTTATTCATGCGGCGGCCATGTAGTTTTATTTTTGAGTTAGGGGTTTTGCCTACAGATTTTTCCGTACGTGTTGATCTCAGCTCGAAAAACGGAATCAATCCGCTCTTCATTCAGGCTTGATGCCATACCCTTGTGAACTACGTTACATAGTTCACTCCCTGTACGAATTGGGGTAATCTAGCTTCCGTAGTGTCAAACAGCGGCTTACGAAACATCTGTTTTATAAGCTCTCCAATGATGCATTTGTCACCAGATTTAAAAGGTTTTCGGAGATAAATTCTCGTGATGTCTTTTGAAATGCAGATGTTTCATTTGCGTCGTGATGATAGTGATTTGAGTTGACTCTGAAATTTGTTGTGCCTTAAAGTAGTTTTGCAGTTTTTGACTTGCGCCTTTTTCAGCGGCCTTTGTGTTGCTCGATTTCATGTTAAATTTTAGGAGTTGTTATGAACTTTAAGCGTTCCGTTCTTGTTGGTGCTGCCCTTTTCGCGGCTTCTGTTGTAACAGCTCAAGCTGCTACTAAAGTTGAGTTCTGGTCTCACTCTTTGGCTCCAACTTACGATTCATACCATAAAGAAGTTGTTGCGAAATTCAACAGCTTGAATAACGGCATCGAGCTAGTACACAAAGATTTGGGCTGGGGCGCAATGAAGCCAGCTATCGTTGCTGCTGTTGCTGAAGGTAACGTACCAGGCTTGGCATTGGTTCCTACTGACTGGATGAACGAAATGGCGCCTAAGCTATTGACTCCAGTTGACGGCATCATCAACAAAGCTCAATTCACTAATGCAGCTTTGCAAAATGCAACTGTTGACGGCAAAATCTTCGGTTTCCCATCGTACCAAGTAACTGCTGTTATGGTTTTCAACAAAGATATGTTTGCTAAAGCTGGTGTTAAACCAGAATTCAAATCTTTGGATGACGTATTCGCAGCTGCTAAAAAAATCAAAGCAGCAACTGGCAAACCAGGTTGGGCTTCTAAGCTTCAAGACGGTTTCCAAGGTTGGTTCATGTTTGAAGGTTTGCCAGTTGTTTCAGGTGGCAAAGCAGTTTTCAACAGCCCAAAACACGTAGCTTTGGTTCAAAAATTTGCTGATGCATACAAAGAAGGCACTATCGTTAAAGATGTGAACCTTGACTTTGACAAGCAAATCGCTGGTTTCGCAAACAACAGCTTTGCAATGTTTGCTGAAGGTGGCCATGCAGTTAAGAAAATTAAAGATGCAAACCCAGCAGCTTACAAAGCAGCTGATGTAACTAGCTTCCCATTGGGTGATGGCGGCAAATTGGCATTTGGTGGTTGGACTACTATGTACGTAGTGCCAAAAGGCCAAAAAGACATGAAATCTGTTGGTGTTGTAGGTAACTTCATCACTGGTGAGTGGGCTCAAGAGCAATTCGCTAAAGCTTCTTACACATTTGCTTCTACTAAATTGGCAAATGCAGCAGCTTCTAAAGATCCAGCTTTGAATGACATGACTGACCCAGGTAAAAAAGCATTCAAAATGGGCGGTATGGTTATCGACAAAACTCGTCACTTCATGTTGAAAGATTTGCCAGCTGGTGCTGATGAAGCAGCTTTGGGTAAAGTAATGAACGACAAGATCGATGCAGCAATTCAAGGTCGTATCCCAGTTCAACAAGCATTGAACGAAGCAGTTGCAGCTTGGAACGCAGCATTCGCTAAATAATTATTTAGTGAATTAGTAGAGTGGCGGTAAATGCTTAATGCATTACCGCCATTTTTTTTTGTGCATCGCAATATTATTTGTATGAAGTTATTTTCCTTACTTTAATGTTAATTGTTCTTTCTAGCGCACCATTCTGTAGCATTGAAAATTAATTGGGCACTGTATTGTTGCTGTAAATATTAAGATGTCTGCTTTTTTTTTACGTTGATGTAATTCGGATTGCTAAAAATACAATGCAAATGTGCAAAAAACGCATTGCTTAAGTTATAATCCGTGCATTGTAAATCGCTTGGGTTTGGTTAATATCAAGTCACAATTGCCGTGGTTTGAGTTATTATCTACCTTGTCTGTAACGCACTGAAGAGTCGAAACGTGAAAAACTCCAATTCCTTAGCCTACTTTTTCTTGGCACCTGCCTTGATCTTGATGGGTATTTTTGTTTTTTGGCCTGTGGGTTTTAACACCTATTTGGCTTTTCATGACTATGAGATTTCAGGGGGAGCATTAACTTGGAATAACTTTGCGAACTTCAAGCACATCTGGGAAGATGAATTATTTCATCAAGCAGTAAAAAACTCATTGTTTTTCTTGTTGGTTGTGCCTCCGATTCAATTATTTTCTTTGCTGATTGCTAAATTAGTAAACAATAAATTACCAGGGATGACATTCTTTCGCGCGGTTTACTACATTCCTGTAATTACTGCGATTTCTATTGCCGGTGTGGTTTGGTCTTTTGTACTGAATTACACAGGTATGTTGAATGCGATTACATCATCAGTTGCACATCTACTCCATATCCTCCCGCCCACAGAAATGATCCAAACCGATTGGTTGGGTAATCCAGACATCGCAATGTATTCGATTATGTTGTTCACTTTCTGGAAAGGCTTGGGTTATTACATGGTTCTATACCTTGCAGGCTTGCAAGGCATCCCAAGTGAAGTTGAAGAGGCTGCAATTTTAGATGGCGCTAACGCTTGGGATCGGTTCTGGAGGATTACTGTTCCAATGATGAAACCAACCATTTTGCTGTGCACGATGCTTTCTACAATCGGTGCTCTGAAAGTGTTCCAAGAAGTGGTGGTGTTGACATCGGGTAAGGCTGAAACTTATACAGCACTGTTTTATGTTTATGATCAGGCGTTTAAAAACTTCAACTTCGGCGTGTCTGCTGCTGCTGGCTTGGTTGTTACATTCTTTTGTGTATTGCTGGCCGCTGTTCAATTCCGCTTCTTTGGCGAACAACAATAAGAACATAGAGGAGAATTGTTATGTTTAAAAGTAAAGTAGTTCGCAAAGCATTAGGTACAACTGCACATTACAGTGGCTTGATATTATTTGCCTTTTTTACCGTGTTTCCTTTGTTGTGGGCGCTTGCATTTGCACTTTCACAAGATGGCTCAACGGCATATAAGTTTCCACAAGGCTTTATGCCAACTACGGACGATGGTACTGGAAACTATACATTTGGTATGACGCTGGTTTGGTTTCAGCGCGTCTTTACTGAAATCCCATTTTCAAGATACTTCTTTAACTCGGTCGTTATTTCAGGCTTTTCGGTGATTTTTACTGCCATCATTTCACTATTGGCCGCATATCCATTAGCACGAATGAAGTTTTTTGGCCGTAACATTATCTTTGTTGCCATTATTGGAACCTTGATGTTGCCGGGGGAAGCTGCTTTTGTGACGAATTTCATCACCGTTTCTAAGTTCGGTCATTTGCTGAATGATTTTCAAGCATTGCTTGGCAGCCCTGATGCAACGTGGAAACGCTTTGTCGGTATCAACAGCTACTTTGCTGTAATTGCTCCTGGTGTGGCTGCTGCATTTGGTATCTTCTTAATGAAGCAAGCATTTGAAGCTGTACCACAAGATTTGATTGATGCGGCGCGAGTTGATGGTGCAACAGAAATGCAAATTTTATGGCGCGTGATGTTGCCTGTAACTGTGCCTTCACTCGCTGCCTTGAGTATTTTCACTTTAGTGAACACATGGAATGATTTCATCTGGCCATCGATTATTATGCGCTCGAAAGAAATGCAACCATTGGCAGTCGGTGTATTTAATGATTTGACCGGTCCATTAGCGGGTTCGCAAAATACACTGATGGCAGCGATTGTTCTGACTGTTATCCCAGTATTGATTTTCTTTGCCTTCACGCAGCGCTACTTTATCTCTGGTATGGATGGCGCAGTTAAATAAGTTAGTAAAGCAAAAGTTTCCTTGCTTCGTTGTCTCGCCTTGTCGTACGAAATGTACTTTCTGCGGCTTCGACTCCTTGCCATAAAACTTTTGCACGAGTGCTTACTTTAAAAACACCCAATTCAGAATTAAGGAATATTAAAAATGGCTAGCATTACACTTAAGAATATTAAAAAGAACTACACCAAAGACGTTTGCGTGATCAAAGGTGTGGACTTAGAAATTAAAGATGGCGAGTTCGTTGTATTTGTTGGCCCATCGGGCTGCGGCAAATCAACGCTGATGCGTATGATTGCGGGTCTGGAAGACATTACTGCAGGTGAGCTGTATATCGGCGATACACTGGCCAATGATTTACACGCGTCTAAACGTGGTATCGCGATGGTGTTCCAATCGTATGCGCTGTATCCGCACATGAGCGTGTATGACAATATGGCATTCGCGTTGAAATTAGCGGGTACGCCAAAAACAGATATCGATCAACGTGTTAAGAAAGCCGCTGAAATTTTGCAAATGACGCATTTGCTAGAGCGTAAACCCAAAGCATTGTCAGGTGGTCAACGTCAACGTGTGGCGATTGGCCGCGCGATCGTACGTAATCCAAAAGTATTCTTGTTGGATGAACCGCTATCGAATTTGGATGCTTCATTGCGTTTGAATATGCGCGTTGAGTTGTCGAAATTGCATCAAGAACTCAAAACCACCATGCTCTACGTAACGCATGATCAAGTTGAAGCGATGACTTTGGCTGATCGTATTGTGGTGTTCAATGCCGGTATTATTCAGCAAGTGGGCAGCCCGCTGGAAATGTACGAAAATCCATCGAACTTGTTCGTGGCCAGTTTCTTGGGTTCACCAAAAATGAACTTGTTTGAATCACAATTGGTAACAGTTGAGCAAGGCGCAGCAGTCGTTCGCTTGCCAAAAGGCATTACTGCTCGCGCAGCGGTTCAACCAGGTAACGCTAAAGTCGGCGACAAAGTGACTTTGGGCATTCGTCCAGAACACATTGAATTGGCTGATGAAAGCGTTGCAGGTTCAATCCCTGCTAAAGTGGATTTGGTTGAGCATTTGGGCGATATCGTACTTGCGTATGTTGAAATCCCTGGTATCAACGAAATCATTTGCTTGAAATTACCTGCGAATATGACTGGCTTGAAATTTGGCGATACAGTTCGCGTTCTGTTCCCTGAAAAACACTGCATGTTGTTTGATGCTGAAGGCTTGGCGTTCAAACGCATTCGCTAATTGGATGTTGATTAGCAATGAAAAAAACCCGCATTTGCGGGTTTTTTTGTGTTTGAAGGCATCAATTATTGGATTTGGGTGGTGTAGATGCCAGAAAATGCTTACTTAATTATTGTGCAGGGCTAGGGCTACGGCGATGAATTGCTTCGATTTCAGCCAATAGTTCGGCACTGAGCGTGATGCTGCTGCTGGCGATGTTTTCATCGAGCTGCGTGAGTAACGTCGCACCAATGATGGTACTAGCAACAAACCAGCGGCTTTGCATCCATGCCAACGCCAATTGCGTAGGGCTTAATTGATGTTGCAGTGCTAATTCACAAAATGCAGCCACAGCGGCGTTAACTTGTGGCTTGAGGTAGCGCTGACCAAAGTTGGCAAATCGCGTCATACGGCCATCCGCTTGTGGGTTTTGCCAATATTTGCCGGTTAATAGGCCAAAAGCGAGTGGGCTATAGGCCAATAAACTCACTTGCTCACGATGGCAGGTTTCACTTAAGCCATGGTCAAAATTGCGATTGATTAGGTTGTAAACGTTCTGAATGGTGCTGATCTTCGGCAGATGATGTTGCTCAGCCAATCGCGTCAGCGCCATCACGCCCCATGGCGTTTCATTAGAAACGCCGATATATCGCACCTTACCTTTTTGAACCAGTTCATTCAGTGCTGACAATTGCTCCAGTAGGCTGGGTGTATTGGCGTACTCTTGGCTCGGTTCATAATAAGTCTGGCCAAACATCGGCACATGCCGCGCTGGCCAGTGCAACTGATAAAGGTCGATGTAATCGGTATTGAGTCGCTGCAAGCTGGCATCACAGGCGGCAATGATATGTTCACGGCTAAATTGTGGCCCGCCGCGTATCCATTCCATGCCGCGATTGGGGCCAGAGACTTTGCTGGCCACAATCACTTTCTCACGCTGTTGCTGTTTTAACCAACTACCAACATAAGTTTCGGTCAAGCCTTGCGTTCCAGCTTTGGCCGGCACCGGATACATTTCTGCTGTATCAATAAAATTGATCCCGCATTCAATGGCACGATCAAGCTGTGCATGAGCTTCGGTTTCAGTATTTTGTTCACCAAACGTCATTGTGCCGAGGCACAAACTAGAGACGTTCAAATCAGTGCCGGGCAAAGTTCGATATTGCAGCATTATTTGCTGGCCTTATTGACTGGCGTCACGCGGTAACCTGCTGCTCGCAATTGTGCTAATAACCCATTTTTGCCTGGCAATTGTGCTGCGCTGATACCAACTAAAGAATCGCCTTTTTCAAACGGTGTTTTTAGGCGTTCAACGGCGATTTTATTTTTTTGGCTGAGCGTTGAGTTGCGCCATGCTTTATACCAAGCGCGCTCATTGGCTGGAATTGCTAACGCTTCGATTTGCAATAAGCGTTGAACTTGATCCAGATCTTGCTTTAAGTAAGCCGCGATAATTTTTTTGTAGTTTTGCTCAAGCTTGGCTTCGTTCAGAATCAGTGAATTGAGAATCACGATTTGCTTGTCGGCAGGAATAGCTTGAAAAGGTGCGAGCTGTTGCTCAACGCTTTCAACGCCAAAATATTTTCGGCTATTTTCCATTGAATATTTCAGCAAGCGATCATCCATTGGAATCAAGTCTTTTGCTGGGCGCGGCGAGAGCAACATCATAATCGCAGCCCAAGGTTTGAGCTTTGCCGTTACCGAAGCTGGGTAGCCGCGTGCTTCAAGCAAGGGCAGCAATTTAGCAAAATTCTCTTTACCGATTTTTTGCTCCAAGCTTGGTTTTTCATCGAGCATGGTTTGCGCCATTTCGACTACTGAATTAATGTCGTTATGAAATTCAGTGCCGATGTATTTGGCATTGCTCAGCGCACTGAGTGTCGCAGGTGTGAATTCGCCGACTTGTTTGTCGGTGGTTTGTACCGTCGCCAGTATCCATGACGCAGGCAGATTATCTTTTTCTACTTTCCATAAGATGGCGGGGCTGCTTTGTTCGGCGGATACCGATGGCGCAAAACTCAGCGCGCTGAATGCAATAAGTAATGAAGAGCTAAGTCGAGCAAACATTAGAGCAAACCTACAAAAAATGGATAGGTGCTTAGTATATCGCTGCCCTTGCTGCTACGCTATTTCATTAGTGTTCTGATGGCTTCTAAATATTGCTCGGCATGCTGTTGGCCTTTTTTTGATTCTCGCATGCTGATATTCCATTGCGAAATGGCATTGCCCAGTTGCTCTTCGCGTTCAATGACTTTGATTTTTTCAACTAAAGTCTTACTAAAAATACCAAGCAGTGTTTCCGAGCTAGCTATCATTAGATCTTTAATCGCATTTAAACGCTCGGCGTCTAAACTCGGTTTGACTGGCTGCGGGCTTGCGGCTTCTAAAACTAGGCTTGTGATAAGCGGTTTTGCTTGTTGTAGCTGATTGTTTTGTTGGGATTGAATCAAGCCCAGCGATTCTAATTCATTGATCGCGGGTAATAGCTCCATACCCAATACAAGGCCACTGAGTAGGCCGACTGTTTTTACACCGTCAATCAAAATGAGCGCGCGGCGTAGTTTGGCTGAAAGCCCCATTTGCCGCGCAATAATTTCTCGCTCACCTGCACTGGTTTTGCGATAAATGATTTTAATCATGCTGGACGGTATTGAGTTCATGGCCATTCGCTATTTGGGCGCGAGAGGCATACATAGTAAAGCCGCAATGTTGCAGCACTGCTAAGGAATGCTTTAAAGACTTGTAAAGAAGCCTGTGGGAGGATTTTGCGTGTTGCAGTGGCAGGGTTGGCCGGATCAGCGCCGGCCACGGATTGGCATTGTTTCTTACCAGTTTGTCTCACGTTCTGGGCTGGCGCTGATTTGATGGATGCTTAAATCTGCACCGTTAAATTCCTCTTCATCAGAAAGCCGAATACCAACCGTTTTTTTCAATACGCCGTATACGATATAACCACCAACAAACGCAATCGAAATACCCATTAGCGTACCTACAATCTGCGCCAATATACTCACCCCACCTATACCGCCGAAGGCTTTACTACCAAATATCCCTGCGGCAATACCTCCCCATGCGCCGCAAATACCATGCAGCGGCCACACGCCGAGTACATCGTCGATTTTCCATTTGTTTTGCGTGATGGTGAATAGATAAACAAACATCCCACCAGCGATACCGCCAACAATCAGCGCGCCCAGCGGATGCATAATGTCTGACCCTGCACAGACGGCAACTAAACCTGCGAGTGGGCCATTATGGATAAAGCCGGGGTCGTTTTTGCCGACGAAAGTGGCGACTAAAGTACCGCCGACCATCGCCATCAGCGAATTCATCGCGACGAGGCCGGAAATGCCTTCGATTTTTTGCGCGCTCATCACGTTAAAGCCGAACCAGCCAACGATCAGAATCCATGCGCCCAGCGCCAGAAATGGAATGCTCGACGGTGGATGTGCGGCAACGCGGCCTTCTTTGTTGTAGCGGCCACGGCGTGCACCAAGATGAAGCACTGCCGCCAAGCCTATCCAGCCACCAACGGCATGGACGACAACCGAGCCAGCAAAATCATGGAAGGGTGCGCCAAACCAGGCTTTGAATAGATCTTGCACGCCGAAATTGTTATTCCACATCATGCCTTCAAAGAAAGGGTAGATGAAGCCAACCAGTAAAAATGTCGCGGCTGACTGCGGGTGAAATTTAGCGCGTTCGGCAATCCCGCCTGATACGATGGCTGGAATTGCAGCGGCAAAAGTGAGGAGGAAAAAGAATTTAACCAGCTCAAAGCCGTGATTTTGCGTCATTTCTGCAGCGGGGCCAAAGAAATGCACGCCGTAGGCAATACCGTAACCAATGAAAAAATAGGCAATGGCCGACACGGCAAAGTCGGTCAGAATTTTGACCAGCGCATTCACCTGATTTTTTTTACGCACCGTACCCAGCTCTAAAAAAGCAAAGCCAGCATGCATCGCCAAAATCATAATGGCACCCAACAAAATAAATAGCACGTCGCTACTGTTTGCACTCATTTGCTTCACTCCAATTTATTCGCAATCTCAATCGTGGCTGCACTAAAAGCAAGCAGTGTGCCATTGCAATTAAGTTACTGATTAAAAAAGATATTCAGAGTGGAGTGATTATTTTTGGTGCTGTGTAGCGATGTATTGGTGCGCTTCGTTTGTGCTTAGTTGGTGCGTTGTTTGCTATTTTGGTGCGTTGTGTCGCTGATGTGTGCGGAAGTAACTTTGATTGGCGTAAAAATCAGCAGTTTGTTCGGGCCACCAATTTGGAATTCCCAAATAGGGTAGTGGTGGCAGTTGGCGCGGGCGTTGTAGCCAGCGTTGATTAATTTGCTCGGCAATGATGCCATCTAAATGCTGACGCTGTTCGAGCAGGCTCAGGCTAAAAAACTCAGCTTCAACGAGCACTGGCCAGCATTTTCCGGTCAGCCCAATAAAGGGTGCGAGCAGGTTTTCAAACGTCGCGTGACCAAACACCAGTGCATTGATTTCTGTGCCCCAAGCACTCGGATTGTCGACAAAGAGTGCATTCCACTGATGGCTAATCATCAATTCCAGTAACGTTGGATTGCTATACGGCAAGATAAGGCCACATTCATCAAACAGCGTTGCTGCATCACGTTGCGCGCCGCGGGTCGCTGGATGTTCTTCGATTCCTTGGCCTGCTGTTTGCTCTGCTGGTACTGCGTGCATTGCATGATAATGCAGCGCATTGAGCGCCACTTTGCTTTTGGGATAGGCCTGCCACACCATTGCGTTAAACGTATCGTGCCAATTAAGCCGTGTTGCGACATTGCCAAGCTGGTAAATTTCGAGCTCGTAATATTGCGTAATACTGTCGGGATCGACAAAACGCACCGTTGCACCACCTTGAGTTTGAATAGTCTGTGTGACCGTCAACCAATCGGCGTGTTCGGGCGGGCGCTTAAAATGGCTAAGGAAAGGCAGGATGGGAGCAAATGCAGGGATAGTGCGGAAAAAATCAAGCGGCCAAGAAGTCATTGAGGTCTATTTTATACAGAAAATTGCAGGGTTAAATTTTAACCCTGCAATGGCTACTTAGGCTAAAACTTTCAGTGCTGCTTCGTAGTTTGGTTCGTCTTTGATTTCAGCAACGAGTTCAGCGTGCAACACTTGATCGTTCTCATCGAGTACCACAACCGCGCGAGCAGCAACGCCAGCTAATGGCGCGCTGGTGATTTCAACGCCGTAGTTCGCCAAGAATTCGCGGCCACGCATCGTCGATAGATTGATGACGTTTTCAATGCCTTCAGCGCCGCAGAAGCGGTTTTGCGCGAATGGCAAATCAGCAGAAATGCACAATACAACGGTGTTATCCAAGCCAGCAACCACTTCATTGAAACGACGCACTGAAGTCGCGCAAGTTGGCGTGTCAACGCTTGGGAAAATGTTTAATACTTTGCGTTTGCCAGCTAGGCTTGCCAAAGTCACATCCGATAAATCTTTTGCCACCAAGCTAAATGCCGGCGCAGTGCTGCCAACGCTAGGGAAAGTACCGTTGATTGCGACTGGGTTGCCGCCAAGAGTAACTGCTGTCATGTATTTCTCCAGTGAGTAAGTTTTAGTGTAAAAAACCATGGCAATCAGAGGTTTCGATGCCAGGATATTTTTGGATTATAGTTTTTTAGCTTGCCATGCAATAAGTGGGGCTGCATAGATAAAACAAAAGGCCTTGCGGCCTTTTTTATTCGTCTTGCGGCAGGGATATTTCGGCTTTATGGATGAGTGGCGGCGCGAGTTTTTCGAGTGCAGATTGATAGCTCGGCTCAGAGTTAAGATCACTAACGAGCTCGGAGTACAAAACTGTATCATCGGTATCGAGCACAAATAAAGCAGTGGTCATGAGGCCCGATAATGGAATGTCGGTAATCATGACGCCGTAATCTTTATGGAAGTCACGGCCGCGCAGTGTGGACATCAATTGGATTTTGCGAAAACCTTCGGCATCGCCGATTCGCGAGAGCGCATAGGGAGTATCGACCGATACCGTCATAATGACGGTGTTTTCCAGCTCATACCCCACAGATTCAAGTTTTCTGGCAATGGTGAGGCCAATCGCAGCATCGAGGCTAGGCACCACCGCAATCAGCTTTCGCAGCCCCCAGAATTTGGATAGCGCCACGTCTTGCAGTTGCGTATCGACCAGCATAAAACTATGCGCGGTTTCACCAGCGCGGGGGAAGCGACCGCCAATACTGATCGGGGTGCTGTTGAGCATTACGGTAGACATACGAACCTCTCCAGAGCAAACGAATTCTTTCAGTATGGCTGTAAAAGCTGGAAAAACAAGTTGGCAAAGCGCTGAATGGTTGGCTGAATCAAGCCGATTAATAGAACCAATATAAAGAATAACCTGTTGAATGTAGCTCGCCTAAATCTAGCTGCAAAAAGGCGCGGACTTCTTCATTGGCTTCAATCGAGTTTTGTACGCGCTCGTTTTGCACTAAATATTGCTGTGCGGTAAAGATTTTACGCACGATGACTTTTTCATTTTCATCCGTTAGCGTGAGTTCTAGCTTAGGTAGCTCCTGCTCAAATGGCGCTAAATTACGTAGCGTGGCATTGAGCTGAATCAGCGTGGGATTATTCGGAATAAAAGTCAGCTCGGAATATTCTGAGCGCAATAGCTGGGCTTCACGTGGTAGGGGCAGCGAGCATTCCAAATGCGCGCATAGCGCGAGATATTTCGGGCGCAGTACTGGAAATTCTTGGCTCAGCGTTTGGCGAAATACAAAACCGAGCTGGGCAACGAGTATCAGCGCTGCCAGAACGCTACCCACAGTCCACAGCCAAGATGAGCGGGTTTTTGTCGGTGGTGTGAATAAATCATCGTCACTCAGAATCGGTTGGTATTCCGAATCACTGTCGATTTCTAAAGCTAGATTTTCAGTGTTGGTGGGCGTAGCTGCATCAACTTCATCGAAAAAAGCTTCATCCTTTGCTAGAGCGGCATCAAGTTCGGATTCTTCAAGCGCTAATTGCGCGAGCGTGTGCTGATTTTCTCTTGGTATTTCATCAAAGGCTTTAGTTTGGTTAGCCTCTGTAGCTATACCCTCTGTTTCTGTTGTGGCCGTTTCTGTTGAAGTGAGTGTATTTGGTGTCGCGATCGCAGCGCTTGGCTCGACTAAGTTGGATGGATTTGTTACTGCTGAACTAGGAAGGTCTAAAGCGCTGGGTGATTCCGCCATCAAGGCTTGAATAAAATCAGGCGCATGAAACACAAATGCACAGCGGCCACAGCGCACCTTGCCTTGGTGCGCGGCGAGCTGTGCGTCGGTAACACGAAAGGAGGTGCTGCAATTGGGGCAGCAAGTAATTTGGCTCATGCGTTGATTTCGCTCATCTATAAACTACGCCAAAAGCGCCACAGCCTTGAGAAGACAGTTTGTGGCGCGAGGCTATTATTTGCTTATTTACGAAGCGCCGACAAACATACCCAGCCTTCATGCTCGGCAGGGGAAGTAAAATCGAACCATTCATTATAAATCGCGACGATTTCATGCGCTTGCTCGGCCAAAATACCCGATAACACCAAGCGGCCACCACTGCGGCAACGACCCGCCAACAGCGGCGCGAGCGCTTTGAGTGGATTGGTCAGAATATTGGCCACCACGACATCATAGGTTTTGCTTGGTGCTGAATCGGGTAAGTAGAACTGGCCGACGACGCCGTTTTGCTCGGCATTTTGATTGCTGGCGATCATCGCCTGCGCATCAATATCCACACCATCGGTTTCACCCGCGCCGAGTTTCAATGCGGCAATCGCCAAAATTCCGCTGCCGCAACCGTAATCCAACACATTTTCGCCGCCCGCAATATTCGTATCCAGCCATTGCAAGCACAAACGCGTCGTCGGGTGGCTACCCGTGCCAAATGCTAAACCTGGATCAAGCTGAATACTCACTGCAGCAGGATCCGGGCATTCATGCCATGTTGGCGTGATCCACAGGCGTGCTGAAATTGGAATTGGATCAAATTGCGATTGTGTTAAACGCACCCAATCTTGATCGGCGACATTCACAATCACATAGCTTGGTGCTGCTAATTTCAGCGTTGTAGCGGCAGTAGCGACGATGGCATCAACATCCACATCGACGTCAAACAGTGCCAGTACGATGCTGTTATCCCACAATTGGTCGACAGGCTCGCCCGGCTCACCAAAAATCGGTTTTTCATCCGCCGTATCGGCAGCGGCATCTTCAATCGAAACTGAAAGCGCGCCCAAATCAAATAAAGCGTCCGAATAGGCTTCTGCCTGTTTGGAGTCGGTTGTTAGGCGGAGTTCTTGCCAAGCCATGATGAGTTTCGCGGGTAAAGTTAGGAGCTGCGATTTTAGCTTAAAAGCGCCTCTTCAGCGAATGCGTGCTGTGTTTGCTCAAGATATGTACAAAACCAAGCGTGTAAAGCGGTGGGGTTTTGCAAAATTTCTGTTGGCAATGGGATGTCGGGTGGAATACCGATGCCATCAATGCCGTGCTCGGGCAGTCGTAAACTACGGGATGTCGCAAGCCAGAGCGAGCGCTGTCCTGATGGCAGTGGAAATTCTCGAACATTGGAATAATCCAAAACACCTGCGCTATTTTCGCCTATGAGCGTGACGCGCGCGCTTTGCTTGGCCGCGAGTAGGAATTCTTCGGCGCTACTTCCTGTAATGTGATTCATCAAAATTAGAACTTGTGATGGCTGGAGATGAATTTTTTTCAGCTCTTTTGTATGGATGGCTTTGTCATCAAAGAGAACAAACTGCCCAATGGATAGACGCATTTTTAGCGTGAGTTGCTTGATTAAAGCTAGGCTTTCGCTTGGCAGGCTAGGGTAGAGTTCGGGTAGTTTCTCCCAGCCAGCGATATTAGCTGGGGTACTGAGTACCGCCATACCTGTTACTTGATAGTTTGCCTCCGACATCACGTACGGTAGTAAAGGTTCAAAGCCATCGTCGCAGCCGCCTCGGTTATCCCGTAAATCAATAATCAATGTTCGACCATCGCAGAGTAGTGTGTGATTTTCCTCAAGTAATTTGCTAAGGCTTTGGCTAAATTGCGGATCAAAACTGGGAACTCGTAACCATGCCAATTCCGGTGACATTTCCAGCGATGGACTCAAATCAACGCTTGCTTGTTGTTTTGGCGGGGTGCTTTTTGACTGCAAACTCACATGCCCATCAGCAAAGGCTGCAAGATAGTTGCAGATCGCTTGATCTAGCTCGACTGCAACGTTGGTTTCGCTCTGAAGTAAGGCATCGCGGGCGGCAAGGATGTGTTCGCGTCGGCTGCTGAGTTTGTCTCTATAGCCTGAGTAGTTCTCTTCAAGAAGCTGGACGGTCGCTAGTAAATCGGTATGGATATTCATGAGGATGGCTTTATTGAGAGACTAAATCGCATTCAGCTTTGTAACCGGGCAGCGGTTTTGCCGCAGGTTTGCACGCCAATATTTTGGCTTCGTTGATCGCGCTGTGCAGATTGTTGCGCGTTATCGGGCGCCATTGCATGGCGTTGCCGAAATAGGTCGACCATGCAAATTCGATAAAGTAAGCGTTCTGGGCTTTACCGTAGGCGCCGTCTTCTTGGGCGTAGGCGGCGAGTGAGCGGTAGGGATCGTTTTTTAGCTCGGCTAAGGTTTTCGGCAGCTGATTCGGATCAATCTCTTTGCCGTGCTCATCCACTGGGTAAGCCCAATTGTTTTTGCGCATATCAGTCCAGAATGTCGCTGGATTGTCGAGCTTGCCAATGATTTTGACTGGCGCTTGTTCAAGGCCTAAATCAAATAGCGAACGCGATAAATGATGGCGATCCGCCAAGTAAAACTCGCCATTGGGGCCAATCACAACGACGATGGTTTTTTTCTTGGCATATTTTTGCAGCGCCGCTGTGCTTTTCCCGCGTAGTTTTTGTATCGTGTCTTCAACGCGCAGCATGCCGACGGCGGGCTGGGTAGGATGCAATTCAGCCAGTGGCAGAGTGCACCAGCTATCGACGGCGGTTTGCGCTTGGCAGGGCGGGAGTTCTTTTGCGCCGACATACAGTGGCAAGAATAGGGCAGCAGCGATGAGGTATTTTGTAGGCATAGGTTTTCTGTGCAATAAAAAACGGAGCCATTCGGCTCCGTTGGGATGATTGATTACTGCGCTGCCGTTTTCTTGGCAATTAATTCACGAATCGCTGGCATTTGGTGTTCGAGGTAATGAATACTCGTTTCACCTTTAACAAATTCCGGATCCAGTAACAATTGTTGATGTAATGGAATATTCGTTGAAATACCTTGTACCACCATTTCTGACAGCGCGATTTTCATACGGGCAATTGCTTGTGCGCGCGTATCGCCGTAAGTGATGATCTTGCCGATCATGCTGTCGTAGTTCGGCGGGACAAAATAGCCTTGATACACATGCGAATCAACGCGCACGCCGGGGCCACCTGGCGTGTGGTAGGTCGTGATACGACCTGGACTTGGGAAGAAGTTCAGTGGATCTTCGGCATTAATCCGGCACTCAATGGCATGGCCTTTGAGCTGAACGTCTTCTTGCGTGTATTGCAGTGGCAAGTTCGCGGCAACGCGAATTTGTTCTTGTACGATGTCGATGCCAGTGATGAGTTCAGTCACTGGATGCTCAACTTGCACGCGCGTGTTCATTTCGATAAAGAAGAACTCGCCATTTTCGAACAAAAATTCAAACGTCCCCGCACCACGGTAGCCCATACGGCGGCATGCTTCGGCGCAAGATTCACCGATACGTTGACGTTGTTCGTCGGTAATGCCCGGTGCTGGCGCTTCTTCGAGTACTTTTTGGTGGCGACGTTGCATAGAGCAATCGCGTTCGCCCAAATAAATCGCGTGGCCGTGTTGGTCGGCCAAAATTTGAATCTCGATATGGCGTGGATTTTGCAAATAGCGTTCCATATACACGACTGGATTGCCAAATGCTGCACCGGCTTCAGCTTGCGTCATTGCAACCGCGCCGAGCAAATCTTCTTCACGCTCAACCACGCGCATACCGCGACCACCGCCACCGCCTGCGGCTTTGATGATGACTGGATAGCCGACTTGGCGACCAATCTTAATCATTTCATCCGCATCATCTGGCAAAGCGCCATCAGAACCCGGCACGCAAGGGACGCCAGCTTCTTTCATCGCGTCTTTGGCCGACACTTTGTCGCCCATTAGGCGAATTGTTTCTGGGCGTGGGCCGATAAACACAAAGCCAGATTCTTCAACGCGCTGCGCAAAGTCAGCATTTTCTGACAAAAAGCCATAACCAGGGTGAATGGCTTCGGCTTCAGTTACTTCGGCGGCTGAAATCAGCGCGGCCATATTCAAATAGCTTTGTGCCGAATTATTCGGGCCGATACACACCGATTCATCCGCCAATTTGACGTATTTGGCTTCGCGGTCGATTTCAGAATGCACGACCACGGTTTTGATGCCCATTTCACGGCAAGCGCGCAAAATTCTTAACGCGATTTCACCACGGTTGGCGATTAATATTTTTTTAAACATAGGAACTCCGTGAGACGTGAGGTATCGCGCTGTAGCCATTTTAAATCAAAGGCCACATGGCAATACATCTCACAGAATTAGCCAATAATAAACATCGGCTCGCCGTATTCAACTGGCTGACCGTTTTCTACCAAGATCGCTTTAATCACACCGCTGTGTTCAGCTTCGATCTCGTTCAGCAATTTCATTGCTTCAATAATGCAAAGTGTTTGGCCTGCAGTCACGCTTTGGCCGACTTCAACAAACGCTTTTGCATCTGGGCTGGATGAGCGATAGAAAGTACCGACCATTGGTGATTTTTGTGTTTCGCCAGCCACCACAGGTGCGGCTGCTTCGGCTGGGGCGGCTGCAACTGCGGCAGGTGCTGGCGCAGCGCCTGCTTGAGGTGCAACTTGGTATTGCATGGGTTGCATATACTGGGCGTGATTTTGTACGTTGCGCGTGATACGTACTTTTTCTTCGCCTTCGGTCACTTCTAATTCAGCAATGCCCGATTCTTCAACTAAGTCGATTAGTTTTTTAAGTTTACGCAGATCCATGATTGCAATCCCCTCTGAGAAGTAAAAGTGGTGCCCTGTCGTGCAGGCCACCTTATGGTTTAAACAAATAGGCTTTAAATCAACGTTTGTTGCCGCGTCGCTTTTTAAGCGGTGTGGATTACGCCTTGCAACAAAACGCGTTCATGGGTACTTATTCGGCCGATTTCAATCGGTCGATGACAAATTCCAGCGCATAGGCATAACCTTTCGCGCCGAGGCCACAAATCACGCCGATGGCGAGATCCGAAAAATACGAGTGATGCCGGAATGCTTCCCGTGCATGTACATTCGATAGATGTACTTCAACAAATGGCACTTTCACCCCAGCCAGTGCATCACGAATCGCTACGCTGGTATGGGTGAACGCAGCGGGATTGATCACGATATAATCCGTGCCGTCTTGTAGGGTGGCATGGATACGTTCGATGATTTCGTATTCGCGGTTAGATTGAAAAGTCTCGACTGAAACTTTTTGGCTAGCACCCAAGTCAATGAGTTGTTGGTTGATGCTAGCGAGTGTATTGCTACCGTAATGTTGGGGTTCACGTAGTCCGAGTAAATTAAGGTTAGGGCCATGCAAAACCAGAATTTTACCGAAGTCGGCCATTCGTGAACTCCTTGTAACGCAATGTAATCGGCGGAGTTTGCCGCAAGTTCTGCGAACTTGTCCAGAAAAAGCGTGCTTTTTCTTTAAAGTTTAATGTGTAAACGATCGTTTTAAAATGCCGCTACATCAATGTTAGCGCGGCTTATATCGATGTTTGCTGATATAATCGTGTAGTTTTGCTACATGTCCGACGAAGGCGTTTTTTAAATGCAGATTGCAGATTTTGATTACCATTTGCCCGATCAATTGATCGCGCAGTTCCCACCTGAAGTGCGTGGCGCGAGCCGTTTGCTGCATATCGACGGCGAACAGCGGCAGGATACGCTGTTTTCATGTCTGCCTGATTTTTTGCGCGCAGGTGATGTGCTGGTGTTTAACGACACCAAAGTAATTAAAGCGCGTTTGTTTGGCGAAAAAGCCAGCGGTGGCAAAATCGAAGCGCTGATTGAACGCGTTTTAGACGAACATAGCGCACTCGCGCACGTCAAAGCGTCGAAAGCGCCCAAAGCGGGGACGATTTTGCACTTTCAAGGCGGTTTCACCGCCGAGATGGTCGAACGGCAAGGCGATTTGTTTAAACTGCGCTTCGATGGCGAGGCTAGCGTGTTCGAGATTTTGGAGCAATCTGGCCTCTTGCCGCTGCCGCCGTATATTACGCATGTGCCGGATGATGAAGACGCCAAGCGTTATCAAACCGTGTACGCACGCGATCCCGGCGCAGTGGCTGCGCCGACGGCCGGTCTGCATTTTACCGATGCGCAATTGGATGATTTGCGCGCCAATGGGGTGCAAACCGCGTTTCTGACTTTGCACGTCGGTGCTGGCACGTTTATGCCGGTGCGCGTTGACGATATTGCGGAACATACAATGCATTTTGAGCGCTACAGTATTCCGCAAGCAACTAAGGATGCGATTTTGGCCGCCAAAGCCAATGGCGGCCGCGTGATTGCGGTCGGCACGACCAGTTTGCGCGCACTCGAAGCCGCATCGCAAAACGGTGTTTTGGCGGAGCTGACGGGTGACACCAATATCTTTATTACGCCGGGCTTTGAATTTAAAGTCGTCGATCGCCTGATTACCAATTTCCACTTGCCGAAATCAACGCTACTGATGCTGGTCGCCGCGTTTATCGGTTTTGATACAATGCGCGCAGCGTATGAACACGCAGTTAAAAATGAATATCGCTTTTTTAGTTATGGCGATGCGATGCTGCTAGAGAAAAATCACTAATCCGTACAAAAGGTTTCACGCAAAGCGCAACGTCGAAGGCAGTACACATCGTACGACGAGACGAAGCAATGCAGTGTGAGAGCTTTTGTTTTATTCCTTAGGGTATTTGACTGTAGCTATTGCTGGTTAATGGCTTCATTTATATACCCATATCAATGTAATTAATGGCGCTGAACTGTTTTTTGGTGGCCGAAGGAAAATCAATGAAATTTGAATTAAAAACCACGTCATCCGGCGCGCGTCGCGGTAGTTTGACTTTGAACCACGGCGTGGTTGAAACGCCGGTATTTATGCCCGTTGGCACCTACGGCACCGTCAAAGCAATGACGCCGCGTGATTTGAACGATATTAACGCGCAAATTATTCTCGGCAATACTTTCCACCTGTGGTTGCGCCCGGGTTTGGAAGTGATTAAAGAATTCGGTGGCCTGCATCAATTTATGGGCTGGGATAAGCCGATGTTGACCGATTCGGGTGGTTTCCAAGTGTTTAGCTTGGGTGCAATGCGTAAAATCACTGAAGAAGGCGTGAAATTCCAAAATCCAATTAACGGCGATAAATTATTCCTGACGCCTGAAGAATCAATGCGCATCCAAAAGGTGCTCAATTCTGACGTCGTAATGATTTTCGACGAATGCACGCCGTATCCTGCCGATCACAAAACAGCTGCCGATTCGATGCGATTGTCGCTGCGCTGGGCGAAACGCTCGAAAGACGAATTCACGCGTGGCGAAAATCCAAATGCATTGTTCGGCATTGTGCAAGGTGGCATGCACGAAGACCTGCGTAATGAATCGCTTGCTGGCTTGGACGAGCTTGATTTCCACGGCATGGCGATTGGCGGCTTGTCAGTCGGCGAGCCGAAAGAAGAAATGGAGCGCATTTTGGCGCACACCGCGCCGCAATTGCCAGTGAACAAGCCGCGCTACCTGATGGGCGTCGGTACGCCAGAAGATTTGGTGTATGGCGTTTCGCAAGGGATTGATATGTTTGACTGCGTGATGCCGACAAGAAATGCCAGAAACGGCATGATGTTCACGCGTTATGGCAATGTCAAAATCAAAAACGCGCATTACAAAAAAGACACGCGCCCGCTGGATGAAAGTTGCGATTGCTACACCTGCCGCAATTTCAGCCGCGCTTATTTGCATCATTTATTCCGCTGCCAAGAAATCCTTAGCTCGCAACTCAATACCATCCACAATTTGCATTACTACCAAGTGCTGATGGCCGATATGCGCGCGGCGATTGAAGTTGATCAATTCCCGCAATTTGTCGCCAAATTTAATGCTGATCGTGCGCGTGGTGTGGATTGATCGTTTGCATGTAGTTTAAGCTAAACCACAACAGCCACCTTGCGTGGCTGTTGATGTATCTGGCGCTAGATATTGTAAAATATAAGCTACAGCTCAATACCCATGCTATTTTTCTACGGTTCTATGTGTTGGTTTTTTGATTTTGTTTGAAAAATCTCAATTTACGCCTATTGGGCAATATTTACTTTCCCGCCTTTTCGCCTTGACCCAAGCGCGGCTTCGGCCTACCTTACGCGCATCTTTTTTAGATGGAGTCCCATTGTGGACATTAGTCCGAGTTGTCGATCTTGGATCGTCTGCTAGGCAAGGCCATCGCAGGTTTCTTCCTGCTGCTGCCTTGCCAAGCTTGTTGGCGGGTAGTGGCGTCGCTGCGTTATTCAAACGCGGCGTTTCCTCTTCCGTATACTTTTTAGTCCCATTTCATCGCGAAGCAATTTGCTACGTCGTTTGGCCTTGCCGTTGCTATGGTTTGTCTGCGTCTGGCTGTGTGAGCTGATGCTGGCCTTGAGCGCTAGTGCGGCTTAGGCTCGCCTTTGAAATGTCGTCTTTGCACTGGCTGATGATGATCGCTCGTGCCAAGTCGAGCTAGGACCTCACCTCGCCGTAGGCTGGGCGCGCTTGCGCTCGGCAGGAGTGATGTATGCGTTTTGATTTTTTTAAAATAAACATTTTGGCCTTTTTGCAAAAAGGCTTGAGCGCGAAGCAATTTCGCCGTCGTGCTTTTGCGGATCTGCTGCGTGGCAGCGAAGCCGGTAAAGAAGTCCCGCTGGATTTTATCGAGCGGATTCAGGTTCAATCGCAATTAATCCCTAGTGTCTTACTCAATCGTTTGGGTTCGCAAGAAACGGGTTTGTCGGAAGCTGAGGCGACGGCAAAACGCGAACGCGTTGGCTTTAATGAAGTTGAGCACGAAAAGCCAATGTCTTGGTATCAGCATTTGTGGCTGTGCTACCGCAATCCATTCAATGTGCTGCTCACGGTGCTGGCGCTGATTTCTTATGTGAGTGATGACGATATTGCGACGGTGGTGATAGGCAGCATGGTGCTGATTTCAACGCTGCTACGCTTTGCGCAAGAAAAACGCAGCAATTCTGCCGCCGATAAACTCAAAGCGATGGTTAGCAATACCGCGACGGTATTGCGCCGCGATGTAACGCCCAATGTCGCGTCGGATGCTGAATACCATACCGCGACGCCGCTGCATGCCAGAGACGCGCATCGCATCGAGTTGCCAATCAAACTGCTAGTGCCGGGCGACATCGTTGTGCTGTCGGCGGGCGATATGATTCCGGCCGATTTACGGATTTTGACGGCGAAAGATTTATTCATCAGCCAAGCCGCGCTGACGGGTGAATCAATGCCAGTGGAGAAGTTTGCCGAGCAGCGCGACCACAGCATCAAAAATCCATTAGAGCGCGATAACTTATGCTTTATGGGGACGAATGTCATCAGCGGCACGGCGCTGGCGGTGGTAATCGGCACGGGTAATCAAACCTACTTTGGCGCTTTGGCGCATCGAGTGACCAGCCAAGATCGCACCGTCACGCAGTTTCAGGCAGGCGTGAATCAAGTCAGCTGGGTGCTAATTCGCTTTATGTTTGTGATGGCGCCCGTCGTCTTGTTCTTGAATGGTTTCACCAAGGGCGATTGGGTTGAAGCGGCGCTGTTTGCATTGTCGGTGGCGGTGGGGCTAACGCCAGAAATGTTGCCGATGATCGTTACGTCAACGCTGGCCAAAGGCGCAGTGCTGCTCAGCCGGAAAAAAGTCATTGTGAAGCGGCTGGATGCGATTCAAAACTTCGGTGCGATGGATATTTTATGTACCGATAAAACTGGCACCTTAACGCAAGACAAAATCGTGCTGGAGCGGCATACCGATGTGTTTGGCGCGCAAGCCGATGCGGTGCTGGATATGGCTTATTTAAATAGCTATTACCAGACTGGTTTAAAAAATCTACTCGATGTCGCGGTGCTGGAGCATGCTGAGATTCAAAATGAACTCAATGTGGCGAGCCAATTTCGCAAAGTCGATGAGATTCCGTTTGATTTTGCGCGGCGGCGGATGTCGGTGGTGCTCAGCGAACATGATGATCAGCACCTCTTGATTTGCAAAGGTGCATTAGAAGAAATGCTCGCGGTGTGTACGCAAGTGCAGCACGGCGACACGGTTGAGCCACTGAGCGCGGCGCTACTGGAGAAAATCCGTAGCGTAACGACTGATTTGAATCAAGAAGGGCTGCGTGTGGTGGCGGTAGCGACCAAACGTTTAGCGCCGGAACGTGATGTATATAGTGTGCTAGACGAAGCCGAATTGACCTTGGTCGGTTACATCGCCTTTTTAGATCCACCGAAAGAAACCACCGCGCCCGCACTTAAAGCATTGCAAGCCAGCGGCATCGAAGTCAAAGTCTTAACGGGCGACAATGAGCTGGTGACGCTGAAAGTCTGCAAAGAAGTTGGCCTCACGGTGAAGGGCGTATTGCTCGGTAGCAAAATTGATCTGATGGACGACGCGCAATTGGCGGCAGCAGCTGAAACGGCGACGGTGTTTGCCAAATTATCGCCGCTACAAAAAGAGCGTTTGGTGATCGCTTTGCGCGGCAATGGGCATGTGGTCGGTTTTATGGGCGATGGCATTAATGATGCGCCCGCACTGCGCGCGGCCGATATCGGGATTTCAGTGGATTCAGCAGTGGATATTGCCAAAGAAGCGGCCGATATTATTCTGCTGGAAAAGAATTTGATGGTGCTGGAAGCAGGCGTGATTGAAGGCCGCAAGACGTTTGCCAATATGCTGAAATACATCAAAATGACGGCCAGCTCGAACTTTGGCAATGTATTTTCGGTGTTGGTCGCCAGTGCATTTATCCCGTTCTTGCCGATGCTGCCTTTGCATCTCTTAGTACAAAATCTGCTTTACGATGTATCGCAAGTGGCGATTCCGTTTGATAACGTCGATGAAGAACTATTGCAGCAGCCGCAAAAATGGAATCCTAACGAACTCAGCCGTTTTATGCTGTTCTTTGGCCCGATTAGCTCGATTTTTGATATCGCGACGTTTGCGCTGATGTGGTTTGTATTTAGCGCCAACACGCCAGAAAGCCAAACGCTGTTCCAATCGGGTTGGTTTATTGAAGGTCTGTTGTCGCAAACTTTGATCGTACACATGATCCGTACGCGCAAAATTCCATTCTTCCAAAGTCGCGCTGCATGGCCGCTGATAGTGATGACTTTGCTGATTGTGGCGATTGGGATTTTCCTACCGATGGGGCCGCTGGCGAGCTACTTTAAGTTACAAGCGCTGCCATTGAGCTACTTCCCATGGTTGATCGCGATTTTGATTGGCTACGTCTCGCTCACGCAGGCGATGAAAGGGTTTTACGCTAGACGTTACGGCTGGCAATAAGCGCCAATGAACAACAAATGGATCACGAAAAACACGAAAAAAAATCTAAAATTACGGGCAAGTTGTTAAGCAACAGTTTTGGCCTAAGGCCACCCAGTCTTGCATTGTTGTCTCGCCTTGTCGTATTCGATGTACTGTTTGCGGCTTCGACGCCTTGCCATAAAACTTTTGCACGGGTACTTATTTGGGTTTTTGTTCGTGCCTTTCGTGTATTTCGTGGACTATGTTTTGATCTTGGTTCAAATTGATGGGCGCATGTGGCAATCAGCGTGTCATTTAAAACATTCATCATGGCGCGGGCGACTGCGCCATTTTTCTTGTGAGGAGCAAAGATGCAAACCTTTGCAAATTTCAGCTGGTTTAGTTTATTCGATACCTTAATCAGCCTGATCGTCGCGTTTGTGCTCGGCTCATTGATTGGCTACGAGCGGCAATATCGGCAGCGTACCGCAGGCTTGCGCACCAATACCTTGGTCGCCGTTGGCGCGGCGATTTTTGTGGATATGGCGTATAGCCTTGATGGTTCAGGCGGCGCAGCGCGCGTCGTCGCCTATGTGGTTTCTGGCGTCGGCTTTTTGGGCGCGGGCACGATTATGAAAGACGGCCTGAATGTTCGCGGCCTGAATACCGCCGCGACATTGTGGGGCTCAGCCGCCGTCGGTGCTTGCGCTGGCGCGCATTTAATCGTTGAAGCGGTGCTCGCTGCGGTGTTTGTGCTCGCAGCGAATACTTTATTGCGCCCCGTCGTCAACGCGATCAATCGCCAACCGATTAATGATGAAGACAGCGAAGTGATTTATCAGCTCTGCGTGATTGTTGATGAAGAGCAGCAAAAATACGTAATGGCCAAATTGGAGCAGCTTTTGGAAGAAGCTCTGTGTCCATTAAGCAATGTCGATGTCACGCCCTTTGGCGATGACGACGTCGAAATCACCGCCACCTTGCCATCCGGCGCAGTGGAATCGGCAACGCTGGATGCAATCATCGAAAAACTGATCGCCTTGCCACAAGTGAAGCAAGTGTTCTGGAGTAATCCGAGTACGACGGAGTAGGGGGCGATGGTTTTATGTGCCTACGGCACGGTGTTTTAGAGCCGCAATCCGCGGCGGTGACTTCTTTCTTTGGGATTTTATATATTCAGTGCCCAAAGAAAGAAGTATCGAGTGGCGACCCGGGCGCACATCGGTCCCCGATAAGCCCTGCACCCCGCGTCGCTAAGCGGTAAAACCGCTAAGCTTTGGCGTCGCCTCGGTCAGTCGTGAGTCAAACGATAGGGCTGTTTGTCTCTCTCCCTCGCTCGGTGTGCTTAGACGGGATTTAAAAACCATGAATCCACCATTCGTGTGCTTGGTTTAGATTCGTGTTTATTTAGAATGGCATTAATTATATCTATGTATATTGATGCAGCCATTATCTAGCAAAGCTTAGTTGACAATACGTCGAGATAATTTCTTGCTCTTCGAGCAGGGGCTTAAAAAAATCCCTCGTGTCAAGCCGAGCGAAGGATAAGCGGGGCGGGGTTTTTGCGATCAATGTTTGAGCGAGGCCGATGCTTTTGTTGTTGAGGCCGAACGAGTTTTGAGCGCAACCGCCTCGTTTGTCCGCAGCGAGGGAATCCGACGAAGTCGGACGCAGATACTAGGGCGGCCTTCTTTGCTTACTTTCTTGGCTGTTCAAGAAAGTGAGTGCCGCGCGGCATTAGCGCGACCATCTTGGCTAGAAAGCTGAAGTTTCAAATCTAGCTCTACTATTTGCTTATCTATAAAATATGAATAGAAGTTCATAACTACTGGTGTATGTCCTTATGAATTATATTCAGCAAGCTCTACATCCATATACCTATATCGATCCATCAAAATATCAGGCAAGCTTTATTTTGTCAGCTACAGTAAATGGCTAAAGCGTGCGGGGGTGGAATGGCTGATTCTTTGAAATTATCTGAACTATTAGGTTCACTATCGTATGCCTTGGATTTGACCGAAGGGCAGCCCGAAGGGCATTGCGTGCGCTGTTGCTGGATCGGCGTGCATATTGGGCGGCAGATTGGTTTGAATGACGAAGCGATTTGGGCTTTGTATTACACGCTGCTACTCAAAGATTTGGGTTGCAGTAGCAATGCGGCGCGGATTTGCGAGCTGTATTTGACTGATGATCAAGATTTTAAACGCGATTTTAAACTGGTTGGCACCAATTTGACGCAGGTGCTGGGCTTTGTGTTTGAGCATACCGGCCGCAACGAGAGTTGGACCAAACGCCTGACTTCTATCCTGAATATCATGCGCAATGGCGATGCGATTGCGCAAGAGCTGATCCAAACGCGTTGTGATCGCGGCGCGCGGATTGCTCGGCAATTGCGTTTTCCAGAAAGCGTCGCCCTCGGGATTCATTCGCTGGACGAGCATTGGGATGGCGGCGGGCGACCAGAAAACTTGCGTGGTGACACGATTCCACTCAATGCGCGCATTGCGCTGTTGTCGCAAGTCATCGATGTATTTCATTTCTCGCACGGGGCGGCGGCGGCGCTGACTGAGGTTCGCTTACGCAGCAAACTCTGGTTCGATCCTGATTTGGTGGCCGCGTTTGAAGTCGTGGCGAAGGACGGGCACTTTTGGGCGATGCTCCGCAATCCAGAAGTTGCTGCAGCGGTGCAGGCCTTGGAGCCAATTCAATATACGATGCCGCTGGACGAAGACTATATGGACGATATTGCGTCGGCGTTTGGTCAGGTCGTCGATGCGAAAAGTCCGTTTACGGCAGGGCATTCCGAGCGGGTCGGTTTTTATGCCGAGCTGATCGCGCAAGAATTGGGCTTGCCATCAGCGCAATGCAATTGGATTAAACGCGCCGCGTTATTGCATGACGTCGGCAAATTAGGCGTGAGCAGCAGTATTTTGGAAAAGCCGGGCAAGTTGACCGATGATGAGTTTCGCGCGGTGCAGCAACATGCGCGTTTGACCGAAGAAATCCTTGGCAAAATTGCGCAATTTGATGATTTGGCCAAAGTCGCTGGCGCGCATCACGAGCGGCTGGATGGCAATGGTTATCCACGTCGTTTGAGCGCACCAGATATTCGTTTAGAAACGCGGATTATCACCGTGGCAGATATTTTCGACGCCATCAGCGCCGAGCGCCCCTATCACGCGGCCAATTCACCGGAAGTCACTTTGGAAATCATGGCGAGGATGCTCGATAGCGCGATTGATCGCGATTGCTTTAATGCATTGCAGCGGGTGGTGGAGCGCGAATTACAAGGATTGCAGAGCCTAACTGTTGCAAGCGTGTGAGTTTGGCTCATCGCTTTGTGCATTGTTGATTAAGATCAAATTTCGTTCGCGGTGCTCTAGGCAGTATGTAGGCTGAATTGGCTTGCATGGATTGCAAAGGGGTATCGTAGATGAGCTTGTTAATTGAATGGAATGAGACCTTGTCGGTGGGAATTCAGGAAATCGACGAGCAGCATAAAGTCTTAGTCAATTTGCTGAATGAACTGCACGATGCGATTCGCCAACATCATGGCCGTGATGCGTCGATTGCTGTGATGCAGCGGCTGGCCGATTACACTCGCACTCACTTTACCGTCGAAGAAAGCCTGATGCGGATTTTGGGCTATCCCGAATACGAGACGCATAAAGCCCATCACGAAGACCTGATTAGCCAGATGCAGGATTTGCAGACGCGACTTAATAATGGCGAGGCGATTTCGTTTGAGTTACTGCATTTTTTGCGCAACTGGCTGACGAATCACATCATGGAAGGCGATCAGCGCTATGTTGAGCATTTCTTGTCGCGTGGTGCACAAAGAAGCTGGCATAAGAAAAGCTGGCTTGAGCGTTTCTGGTCTTAATGGGTATTGCTATATCCGCTTTTTAAAATAAAGCTCGCGTGGCAATACTGCTTGATCTTTGACTGGACTGCTGATTTTATCGGCGATGTGGTGGTTCGCAAAATTGCTTCGCATGCGTGTAAAGATGCAGGTTGAAATGCACTTCATCGGCGCTTTGATCGGCTCGCGGCGCGCCCGATTCGTGGCGAGTTGACCACCAGCAATGAAATAAATAGCCCGCAAACCCAAGAATTAATCCCCAAGTGATCCAGATTGAAGCCATGGCGACATACCTCTTATTAAAGAAGTCGTCAGCTTAGTTAAAGACTTTGCAATTGCAAAACGATGAATTGTTAAATATTTATTAACTTAAGCGCTTAAATGCAGAAAAACCCGCTGAGCGGTTGCTATGTGGTCATTCTGAGCCGAATGGCGATGCGAGCGACCGAGTTTTAGTTGTTGTAAAAGTGCCTTAATTCTTTGAATATGCAAAGCAATCTTGGATTGTCGGGTAGCGCAATCGCAGTTTCAGTTCACGCTTGGCGCGAGTATTCAAAATTCGCCGCGATTCATTCAAATACGACAGCAGTGCAGGGGATAGCTGGCTTTGGGCGGCGGCACGGCTAATTTTTGGCGGACGCGGCAGTTGCGCGTAATCGGCTACTTGTGCGAAGTAGTCGCCCATTTTATGCGGTTCGTCGTCGACAATATTATAAGTACGTAGCGGCAGGCCGCGAAACAGCGCCAAGCACAGCGCCTGTGCCAAATCATCGGCATGAATATGATTGCTATAACTATCCTCAGCAGTGTGTAGCACCGGTTCCGCGCGGCGAATTCGCTCTAGCGGCAGCCGATCGAGCGCATAAATGCCCGGCGCGCGCAAAATACTCAGCCGCACGCCATGCCGTCCCGCCCAGTTCCGCAGATTTGTTTCGGCATCAATTCGCTTGGCCGCGCGCGTTGATTGCGCGTTGGTCGGACGGGTTTCGTCTATCCAATCGCCACCGCAATCGCCGTAAACTCCGCTGGTGCTGATGTACACGGCGCGGCGTAAGCGCTGTGGTAAAATTTCATTTCGTTTGATTTTGGCATGGCTGAGCGCTGCAATCAGCGCGCGAGTGCGTGCGTCGCCCGTGCCTGTACCGGGCGGAGCGCTGTGAATCAAAAATTGAGCAATCCCGCGAATGCGTGCCAAAGATTTTGGCTGATCCAAATCAGCAAAGATAGGGCGAATACCCAGGGTATTGAGCTGCGCTGCTGATTCTTTAGAGCGCGCAGTCGCATACACCGTGAAGTGTTGCGTGAGCCAAGGCAGGGCACGGCGAACCACGTCGCCACAGCCAACAATGAGTAAACGTGGTTTTTTCATCAAATGGGCCTCGCGCCGCATACCGAGTATGGATTTAGAAAATGAGTCAGCAACTTACCATCGAACCTTCAGGTCAGCAACTTCCGGTATTTGAAGGGGAAACCTTGCTCGATTCTATGATTCGCGATGCTTTTTAAGGCGCTTAAAACCGCAGTTTTGCAAATATATATAATGGGTACGAAATAGAATGAGTCAGCAACTGATTATCGAACCTTCAGGCCAGCAACTCTCCGTTTTTGAAGGAGAAACCTTGCTCGACGCAGCGATGCGCGAGGGTTTTAATATGCCCTACGGCTGCAAAAATGGCTCGTGCGGCGCGTGCAAAGGCAAAGTGCTCAGCGGCGAAGTGGCGCACAGCGATCATTCCGAATCTGCACTCAGCCAAGCCGAAATGGAAAAAGGCTATGCGCTGTTTTGCTGCGCCACGCCAGTGAGCAGTACGGTGAGCATCGAATGCCGCGAAGTGGCGGCGACCAAAGACATTCAAATCAAAACGCTGCCAACGCGGGTGGAGGCGATTCATAAAGTCTCGCACGACGTCGCCGTATTGACCTTGAAGCTGCCATCGACTGAAAAGCTGACTTTCCTCGCTGGGCAATACATCGACATTCACACCAAAACCGGCAAAAAACGCAGCTTTTCGATTGCGAATGCGCCAGAGCAAGAGGGTTTTATTGAGCTGCATATCCGCCGCGTTGCCGGTGGCGAGTTTTCCGAATACATGTGGAACACGATGCGGGTGCGGGAGATTTTCCGTTTCACAGGGCCTTTAGGCTCCTTCTTCTTGCGCGAAGACAGCGATAAACCGATGCTGTTTTTGGCGACGGGGACGGGCTTTGCACCAATCAAAGGCATTATCGAACATGCGCTGGCCAAGCAAACTCAGCGAGAAATGGTGCTGTATTGGGGCTGCCGCTCGCTAGAAGACCTGTACATGCCGCATCTGCCGTCTGAATGGCAGCAAAAATATCCGAACTTTACGTTTATCCCCGTGTTATCCCAGCCAAAACCGGAAGATGCTTGGCAAGGCCGAACTGGTTTGCTGCATGAAGTGGTGCTGGAGGACTTTAATAATCTAACTAATTATCAAGTTTATGCCTGCGGCGCCCCGGTTATGGTCGAAGCGGCGTACACGCGATTCCTTTCTCATCAGCTTCCTGCTGAGGAGTTTTTCTCAGATGCGTTTTTCACTAGTAAGGATTTAAATAAATAAACGCTGTAAAACCAGACGTTTATCAATTAAATAGCAAGTTGTACTTGCCTAAACGCAAGGCCTTGTATATGATGCAGTCCTGTTGCCGATGTAGCTCAGTTGGTAGAGCACCTGACTTGTAATCAGGGGGTCGCGAGTTCGATTCCTGCCGTCGGCACCAAGAAAATCAAGGGTTCAGCAAGCAATTGCTGGACCCTTTCGCATTTAAAAACGATTTTTTGCTGTAATTTTGCTGTAGTTGGAGTGAATTTCCACTTTTCGGCAAATTATGGGTCAGTCGTCTGGCTATACCTATTCTCAACTAAAGGAATAGGAATCATGGCATCAATTCAACACCGTGGCCCACGCCAGTATCAAGCCAGCATCTGCATCAAAGGCTTTCCTCGTTTATCCCGCACATTTGAAACCAAGGCCGAAGCCGAAAATTGGGCTAAGCGCGTAGAGTCCGAGATGAATCAAGGCGCCTATGTGGATCGCCGCGAGGCAGAGCGGACCACATTGGGTCAAGCGTTAACGCGTTACGCAAACGAAATCACCCCCACAAAAAAGAGTGCGAAATCCGAGCTATCCACGATACGCCGCTGGATGGCACATCCATTGGCTCTGCGCCCCTTGGCACAATTACGCAGTGTGGATTTCAGTCAATATCGTGATAGCCGCTTAGAAGAAGTAAGCTCAAGTACGGTGCGGCTAGAGCTGGCGCTGGTTTCCAATCTGTTTACGGTCGCCAAAAAAGAGTGGAGTATCCCCATCGAAAATCCGCTAGCAGGCATTCGTAAGCCAAAACCCGCAGAAGGTCGTGAGCGGCGCTTAATGGGGGATGAAGAAGAGCGGCTGATTGCTGCAGCCAAAACCTGCCTGAGTGACAATATGGGCTTGCTGGTTGCAATTCGTTTGGCGATTGAAACTGGCATGCGCGCAGGTGAAATCGTCGGCTTAAGGTGGCACCAAGTTGACTTTGATAAAGAAGTCATCCGCCTCGGTATCACAAAAAACGGCTGCAAGCGTATCGTTCCATTGACCAAAGAAGCGGAAGAAGTGCTTTGGGCGCTACCTGAACCAACAAGCCTCAACGAGCGAATTAACGCGTTTTATGATAGTCGGGGCTTAAGCAAAGCGTTCCGCCTTGCATGTAAGAAGGCCAAAATCAAAGGTTTGCGCTTTCATGATTTGCGCCACGAAGCCGCGTCACGTTTTGCACCCAGAATGGAAGCGCCGACCTTAGCGAAAGTCATGGGCTGGAAAACGCTGCAAATGTCGATGCGCTACTACAATCCGACAGAAGACGAATTGGTGGTGGCGGTGCGAAGGAAAATCTAGAGCTTTTTAGTGTTTTGCAATCAACTCAATAAAGAGTGACCGCAAAGTAGCACTTTGTGGTCACTATTCTGCATGTGTGAATGCACGCAGCTCGGCCAAAGCGGCCGGTCAAAGCCTATTTATCGATGGCCAAAATCACTCTGCCACTACACGTCTATCTGCCCACCTAAATCATCGTGGGTATCGGATTTATCGAGAGTTGGGGTTGAATCTACGCATCAACCCAAGCGCCGCTGGCGATGCTCTAGGCAGCCAATGAAGCTAATGGATGCATTTCATGTACGATCAACAGGTGGATGGGCACAGTATCTGGTATTCAATGTGATTGATGACTTCAACTGCGATGCGCTGACCTTGCCCGTAAAGCGGATCATACGAGCACTAAATCAAGTGCTCGAATGGCGAGGTCTGCCCCAAGCCATTTATTGCGATAATGGTCCGGAATGTATCAGTCAAAAGGTCAAAGACTGGGCGAAAAAGCTGAATATCCGGTTTGAATACATCTTGGCAGATAAACCGCAGCAGAATACCTATGCGGAGCGATACAACTGGACAATGCGATACGATTGGCTGAATTACGTCCAATTCGAATCTGTTGCCGAAATTCCGGAGCTCGCCACCGATTGACTCTGGACTTACAATCAAAAAAGGACGAATATGGCCTTGGGTGGTATTACTCGGAAACAGAAATCAGCCCTAGCAGCTTGACCCTCGACTTCTAACCTCGTTTAAAAACGGGGAGATACCGAGCGTAATCTTATTAGCAGTAACGGTCTTAATCAAAATAATAAGCGGAGTCGCTACAATTAATTCAAAGTACTGATCGTGTGTCAATGCGGCCACATCATCTACCTTACCTTTGTCTCAGACTTTACAGTCTATGACAGTTGGGCGTAATGATTTTGGTATCAAATAAACTAACAACAAATCCCAGTACATCATCTGACGAAGATACTTCTTAACAGGATCTCAATTTGTACAGATACGCGTTTCAAGCAACTACAAGAATCAACCCCCGATAGACATTTACAAACAACGGCAAAATATTTTATTTTGGCTATTGAAACAATAGATTATTGAGTATCTACTATTGCACAGAAAATCTTTTAAAAAACAATACTACTTTATAAACAATTTAAACCATTGAATTTAGTCAATATGAAAAATTTTGAGCTACTAAGATCTTCAAGTTATTACCCCTTGTCTGATGATGGTCGCCTATGCCCTATATTAGATAACAAAGATCTTATTTATGAGTTTTATATAAGCGCCGAGAATAAAAAGGGCGTGAAATCATTTTGTAAAAATAAAACATGGAATGGAAAAGTAACATTTCCATCTCATGTATTGTCAGATGAGAAGTTGAAGATACAGATGGCTGCAGCCTGTAACTCTTCCGATGCTAGAAAAAAAATTGAGTTACATAAAGATGCATTACCTTTGCACCAAGCCATCTGGTTGTGGCTGAAGAAAAAAAATACACCTTTGTTTGAGAAAGTACAGGCATTTTGCTATCAGGACTCTAAGGGAAAATTTTTTATTGCCCCCAATAAACTAGGTGAGTTATTTGACTGCACCAGTAAAAATAAAGAGGATGAGTTACATTTAAAATATTTAACACTTGCTTTTGCAATGCTGCAAAGAGAAGAGCGTTTTGAGCTTGTTCAAGAAGTTGTAAGTAGATGTCCAGATTATCTAATCAACTTGGTTCATGCGGAGGAAAATGAAAACGCTTCTGAAAAAGAATTTACGGAAAATAACGTAGAAGAAATAGATAAAGAATTTGAAGTAAAGAAAATTGCGAAAAATAAAGGTGAACATTGCCTTTTAGAGAAGGCGAGTGCGCTTGATGTTGCATTGAATAAGCTTAAAAACTCAGCATCAGGATTTAGGTATTCAATAGCTCAGCTGCAGCCTCTAAATAAAATAATACACTTCTCTGATGAAGGCTGTGCAAACAAAGAGCTTACTAACTTGGCGGTGCTAAGACCTGCCATTTATGAAGCGGCTTTGGAAATTAAAAATTTAATAAATGAATCGTGCCTTTACACAAATGAAGAGTGTGAATTTAAAAATAATTTTCTAGAGAACGTCAACATTTACCGAGACGATCTCGATGAGTTTATAGAAAATGCAAACATTACTATTTCGCAGTTAAGGGCCTACAAGGCACAAATAGTCCTTGTAGAAAAAGAAATTTCTGAGGAAATTAAAAAATATAATTTGATACGTGAAAATGATCGATGGGCTACTAGAAAAATAGTCCCGCCTACGTTGCAAGAGTCGAAATGCAATTTTCTATTGTTAGCGCAAGAATACAAGGCGGATGTTTTGGCCTTAGTAAGTGAAACAAACGCAAGAAAAATAAAAATTCGAGATGAATTACTTACAAAATGCAATCAAATAAAAATTGAGTGTTGCAATATTGAAACCAAAGCTCGTAAGCTATTTGAAGGTGAAATAGATAAGTTTAGTCGCCGTATCGCCTCTCTAAATAATGTGAATGAACTTGATAAATTCCATTCCTTTATTGATGAATTATGGCTTAAAATTAAGAGTAATAACTCACTTTCGATTAGTGAACTTGCAAAGAAAATTAAAGAAAATGAATGCGTATCTTCTAAAGAATATCTTCAACTCTGCGAGCTGCTTGTTACACAGAATAAACCAGAAATAGCTTTTATACTTTTGCAAATAGCACAAAACCACAAAGACTTCCATCATTTAGGCGAAGACTATGAGCTTGGCTTGCGTATAACCATTCAAGCATGCTACGAATCATCCAGTAATAATCTGTCCATGCCTCTTGTTTTTGACTCTTTATGCAAAAATTATTGGCTACTTAATTTAAGTCGCGAAGATGTGAGAAACTCTGAGCTTATTGAAGAAATTATTATCACGCTCATTGCTGGCACCCTTTGGACAGGGCGTGAAATATTTTTTGCTGCTTTGGTTAATCTTGATGCAATAGATGTGGCAAGAAATAGATTTCCTGAATTTCTCTCTGAAATTCTAGTAGAAATTATAAAGTGCCGTCCAATAACTCTTGTGAATGAAGAGGTTTGTAATAACAAGGAAAATTTTGAAAGAGCTATAAAAGGTAAGATACAACGGGAGAATGGTAAGTTTAGGCATGTACATTCAAGGGCAATTCATTTTGCTCGATTTGAAACAATGCAAGTATTTCCTGCTCTAGAATCATTGTGGCACAATGTTTCTAGCTTGATCAAGAATAAAGATTACAAAGAAGCATATGAACTAGTAAAAGATCTTGATGCGCTTGAATGGTATGGTGAACTTGTTAGTCAATACGACAAACCGCTAGATGACCATCCTCATTTTTCAAATACAATTCAAGAGTTCATTAGATCATTTGTTTGCAAAATTAATGAGTATGTAGCATTTATCCTTAATACAATTGATGCTAAGGCTTATTCTGTTAGCGAGTTCGATTTGCTTTGCTCTCTTAAAGAGTGGGCTGCTGATGATAATAAAAGAATTGGCATTGTAAATGCATTAATTAAAGTTTTCAAAGTGAAGGCAACTGGTCTTGAGCAAGAAAGCATTTTAGATGAAATACTCCAATCAGAGATTTTTATTAGAAATTGCCCTGAAGCCACTGTCTGGCTAAGCGGTATATCCTACAAAGCAAGCCATCATGATTTCATAAGCCATGCATTTAGTGATTTAGAAAAGAGCCGAGACTTTTTAGCCACATGTGATTTCCTAGCAAATAACTCTGCATGGGGGCAGTTAAGCGTACTGCAAAAAGAATACGACAGTCATGCTTCATATGATTGGAAACAAAAATATGATAAAGATTTAATTATTTTAGGGGAGCAGCGTTCAATTATATTGAAAGACAATTCGATTGCGCTTAGTGAATTTGATGAATGTGTACGGCGAGGCCGCTTGAAGGCCGCATCAGCAATAATTAATGCTTGTAAAGGACGTCATGAGCAAGCAAGGATAGCCAAAATGGCTGATGTCTCATTAATTATAGAGCAACTAAAACGTATTCTCGAAAAAACGAAAGATTTAGCTTCCGAGTCTAATATGCCAGAAGTTTGGCAGGAGTCTGTTTATATATTTGTTGGTAAAATTGAGAAAAAAATCCGAGAAATCCGACGCTTTGATGAATCTCTAGATTCAATAGATGAAAATATTAAAAATATAGAGAAGGCTACAAACGGCTTGTTTTGGGTGACAGAAAATAATCTTCACGCTTTTGAAGGTGTTGAATATTATTTAACGGCAAATAATGATGACCTTATTGGAAGCGTTCTTACTGATGAAGAAATAGAAAAGTCAAGAAGAAAATGCCCAGAAATTTTCAAATATTGGGATTTGCTTGCAATAGATAAGCCTGCTGATGAATCTGAAAACAAGAAAAATTGGGCTGGTTTTGTTAAAGAATTTTCAAAATTATCCAATTTATATCATGATGAAAACGATGCTAAGAAACGATTCTTAACGGTTCCTTCAATTAATTATACTTATCCAATATTTCAGACTGGTTTTTATAAACCACAGAGTGAATATTTAAAACGACCATTGAGGATTTATCTATTTCGCACGCCTGATGTAGACACGCCAGCTTTACAGCGCCTTGATAAAGAACTTTCTGCAGAATATGCAGCAGGATGGTTGCACATAGTTTTTGCTCCTAATGGTTATGAAAAAATACAGCGCTATTTCAAGTACGATCAAGGGTTCAAGAATTTCTTATTAATTGACATCAATTTTTTATATCGAATTTGTTTGATCGACAAGCATGATGTTCCTGTTCGTCAAGCTTTGCATGCATCAGTTACGGATCTTGCGAACTCATCCCCATTTGTTGCTCAAGGCTATTGCCATCAAAATAATAATATTTATGTTGGACGAAAAGAAACGCTCCAAAAAATATTGAATACCCCTCAAGCAATGATCTGGGGTGGACGGCGAATTGGCAAGACATCTGTTCTTCATGCTCTTCAGAATACATTAAGTAAACGAGGTTATATGGTCGCTTATGTTTATGTGGATCTTGAAGATGATGGTGACCCTGACCTTTCAATAGCAAGGAAAATTGCTGCTACTTTGAAATTAGAGCCAATAAAGAATATTACTGATTTTGAGCGGCAGATTACTGATGTTAGAAATGATGGACAAAAGGTCGCTTTTTTAATTGATGAAATTGATGAGTATATTAAGAAAAGTCGAGCTACCCATGGTGATTTATTCCCGCTGGCAACGGTTCTTCGTCAGCTTGTAATGGATGATTCGGCAAAAGATACTATTCTTGTCTATTCGGGCTATCATCAACTTTATTATGAAGCAAAGTTAGATCAAAAGAAACGTAGGGTTGGACATCCATTTATTAATATTGCTCAGGAAATTCCTATTCGAGACCTGACTTACGATGATGTCTATCAATTAGTAAAAACGGGATTTGAGGAAATGCTTGGAATTTCAATTAATCCTGATGTTCCACGCCTTATTGCTGAGCGTGCTTCTCGCCACCCTGCCTTTGTACAACAATTCTGTCGCTGTCTATTAGAGTATGTAGCCAAAAGACGCTCTCCAAAAGCAAGTATTGCAATTACACCAGAAGATGTTGAAGCGGTTTATGCTGATGATATTGGCCAGAATGGTGGTGAGCAGGCATTTATTCATTATGTGAATGAAACTCTAGGCTATAATTTGTCGCATCTTGGGCGAGCAATTGTACTAGTTATGATGGATCTTCAATTTAATACCAATAGGCCATCCACTGATAGTTTCTACTCGAAGCATGTCATTTCTAGGTCATTGAATGAGTGGTGTGAAATTGTAGGAATTGAAAATCCTGAAATTACGCACTTTGAACAAACTATTGAGTTGCTCGTTATGACTAATATGTTGACTCAAAAAGATTCTGCACATGACTATTTCAAATTCACTTATCCAACTTATGCAGATATTCTTCGACGTTTAGACAAGCTAAACAGAAGCGCAATCGAGAGATCTCTTCAAGAGTATAATGATAAAGAACGGATCAAAGGAATATTGCTATGATTTTTAAATATGAGTGGCTATCTCGATTAATTAATAATAGTAAAGGAATTTGGGGCGTTGAAATTCCACTTGGTTCTAGCCATGTCTCGCGTGAGGTCTTGGAGGCTTCGAATCAACATGATGAGGTAGAGATAGTCTGTATTCAAGATATTGGCGGTGAATATAAATTTATGAAGGATGGAGGCGAGCTTATTGATTTAGACCTTCACTCTATTGTTGAAAAATCAATCGTCGCTGCGGCAGAATTTCAGCGACAATGTGTGCGGATTGTTATAGATGAATTTCATCTTGCTAGCTTTTCCATTAAAGCATCGTTAATTAAAACAGCGAGGGAAATTCAGGAAAAAACGACCAAGATTCCAGTTCAATTTGTTTTTTGTGGAAACTGGAGCTACTTTTTATTCGTTGACGAATATAGAAAGAGCAATGGACTTACGAGTTCTCCCGCTGCGGAGTATAAGAATGTTATTCTTGCTCCGAATATGAACTCATCAGATGTGATAAAAATTTTAATTGATGAAAAGTTGCTTGCTAGGCCATCTGATATAGATATGATTGCTTGTAGTTTTCTCATCGAACAGACTGCTGGTGATGGTTACTTAATTGAGAAAGCGATTGAGTATTTGAAGGAAAAGAGTGGGAATTGGATCGATAATCTGGAGAGTGTTCTTCAAGAATTGAGTGTCGCCCCAGATGTGATAATAGAAATAAAGTCTAGGTTTAATTCGCTCAATGAAGACTCTAAAATTGATCTGAATAAAATATTACGTTTCTATAAGTTAGTGAGGAACTTTGATTCTATTGATGTTGAATGTCTGTGGTTATCTGGCCTAGTGGTAGTTCAAAATATTGAAAGTAGTAAAAAACTTATTCAAATTGCAAGTCCGTTAATTTCGACAGTATTGAGGAATAATTCAGAGAATATTGGACTAAAAAATATTGCTCCGGCAGATGCAATTTGCTTCGAGCGCGATGCAATAACATCTGCTGCATATCGAAAAGTTGCACAAATTGAAAACTTACTAAGAAACATTGTAGTTTCAGAGTGGTTTTTTGAGTTTGGGGAAGAATGGCAAAAAAAAATCAATGTCGCAAAAGTACCTGCTTTTGTTGGAGAAAGTGAACATAAATTAATTGAGTTTACTTTGCAGTGTGTTAAAGAGGAACTAAGAAAAATGGGCCTAGTTAATTCGGGCACTCCTGAAGAAGAATCATCTGTTACCTTATCGAAAAGACCGCGGTCTAATGTAGAACCACTTTTGGACTCGGTCTTGAATTGGAAAAAGCGCCAAGAGGAGCACCATGGCGTTGAATTATTACAATGCAACATTATGCATTTTCTTACGACTGAAAATTTAGAAAAACTATTACTGAATAAAACACATCCGTTTTGTGGGGATGACAAGCCGTTTAATAAACCATTTCTAACAACTGCGCTTGATGAATACAGAGCGATTAGGTCTGCGGTTGCGCACAATCAGCCTATTGGGTTGAGCGCCTTAAGTAGACTTGATAAATTGCAAAAGGATTTTGCTAATTGGCTGACTGTATTTTCTGCTGGAGTTAATCAAAATAGTGATCAATAGGGGGGATTACTTTATGCTTTGCACAAGATGGAGAATCAATTTTCGCATAAGGATTTAATGGCTTCAGGGTTGCCCTCAATCTCGATTGTCGCTTTCCTTGGGTATTAATTATGTAAAATGAAAGGCAGCTAACTATCAGTAGTTTCTTCTATTTTTAGGTTAGCTACTTTAGTTATGTTTTTTTGGCTCCACCTTATATTGGCTCAATTATTTTTTTTGTTGTTTAGCTCTTCAATCGCTTTAAAAATCGTTTCAAAATATTGCTGGATTTTTTGTTCGTTTCCCTTGAATTTTAAAAGAGCTTCTTCACTGGTATCTACTCCAAGCTCTTTTCGAAGTGCTAATACAAGGTTGTTTTGTGCGTTCATCATTTGGATGAGCGATGGGATGAAATACTTTTGCATGAACTCGGAATCCGAACCAAATAGGGATACCCTCAATTCCGGTTGAGCTTTAACTGCAATGCCAATCGGCGTCATCAGTGATCCCACAGCTTGGCGGACTTCAGCAATAGCCATTAGGGTCTGACTAGTACATACAAGTTCGGCCTTGGCAAAGGCCTTATACAGGCTCTGCAAACGCTCCGCATAACGCTCCAACGAATCAGCGGTCCACTGTTCGCCAGTTAGGGAGTACGAAAACTCATAGATTTCGTTCAGAATCGGGAAATACAGTTCGGAACGAAGTGCAGTAAGCCGTTCCGCATCCTTTATTTCGCGTTCATAAATTCGCTGAGCTTGGTCTCGCTCCTGGTGAAAACAATTAGCAAGATATGTGCCCATGATAGCTAAAAGACCAGAGCCCAATGCCGCAAAAAGTACGGCTTCAGTTTGTTCCAGTGCCAATTTAATTACCTTATGGCTGAAGAAACCCTCATGTTAACTCAATCCTGTTGCTGCGGCTTGCAGGTATTTCCGGTTGTATCGATTCTAAATCGAACCCAATTTCGTAGGCGGCTTTTGTCTGCTTAGGCCGAGTAGCCAAGGTAAGGCGCAGCATAAACGAAAGTCCGCAACCTAATAAATTGCGGACTTTCGTTTTTGGACTATCGGCATCAACACATCGGCAGACAGTTCGCGCAACCTTGTTTAATGGCCAAATTCAGTGTGCCACTACAGAAAGCGCGCCGACGCCAGCCTGGACGACAACTATCGTAGCCGACCGAACTCGCGCTTCGCATGAGCGATATAGGCAAGGGGACGATTCTCGGCGGCTCTCCGGCTACCTCGAATGCTGGAAACGGCCTGGTAGATTGCGCCCGAAAGGGACAGCGCTGCGCCGGCGTATCCCACTTTGTTGCCAGGGTCTGTCGCCTGGACTGCCAGCCCTGCACCAAAGAGCGGCGCCAGCGAGCCGAAGACCACCTTGCCGAAGCTGGGCCGCATGGCGTCCTCGATCTCGGCAACTTTCTGTCTACTGTCCAACAGGAACGCCTCGTTGGCTTCGATGCGGTCTTTTTCATCCGGGAGCGTGGCCACCAGCGTGCAATGTGCCTCGACACTCGCACGCAATGGTGGCAGTAAATGGCCATGGCGTCGTTTGAAACTCAGGAGCTTGTCGATATCCACTGGACCTGCAGGGGTAGGCAGCAAATGACGGAGGATGACTTCTCGCGACTTGTGTTGGTGCAACGGTTGGCGTGCTGGCTGCAGGCCGCGGGGGCGCAGGCTCGAAGCGAAGATGGCCTTGTCGGTCACTGGTGTCGCATTGACGGCGGGGATCGCTCCAAGGCATGCAGCAAGGTAGGACATGAACTGATTTGCGATGGTCGTTTCTACGTCGTACCACGCCCAATCGATCTGTTTGGCGAGGCCGGATTCCACGAGAAAGCTGGGTATCTCGCCAAGCTTCTCCACGTGGATGCGAGTAGTCCGACGTAATGAGTCGTCGGCGCTCCCGCTTCGATGATTGCGTCGCAAGCGGGTATCGATGAGATCAATGAAGGCAGCATCGAATCGTTCCACTTGGTGAATGAACTGTGCGGGGATCACTGGCTCGACGAGGCCCTCCGCCAGCAATGAACGCATGAACTCGCTCATCTGTTCGGGGCGGTCTAGATGGTCCATCGGCACGATCGATGACAGCTTGTCCCAGTAGAGCAACGCTTTGGTGGTCCACGAGTCTTGTGGAAGCGCGATGTACGGGAAATAGAGTGCATTGCTTCGCATGGTTCTCCTCAAAAACCTGTTTGATGGCCGCGAGCCTGAATTCTTCTGTGTAATGGGGTTGCTTGTTCATGACGCCTCCTGAATAACCTCAGTTTGAGGCTCTTGAGCTGTCTATGGAAGCCGGGGCAATTCAATAGTGTCGTGATTAAATTCTTCGAATTTAACTACCTAGGTAGCGTGAAGTCCATTCTGTTTCCAGCATTTCGAGTCGCTTCGGATTTAGACCAATTCGCCTAATGGACCTTCGATATTCTGCATGCCGTAAAAATCTGGACAATCGTAGACCTCGAAAAATTGCGAACAGCCCGTTAAGACGAAGTACTTCGTTCAGCAAGCGAGTGCGATTTCGCTTGCCCGTTGTTTTCTTCGCCTCCGCCGCGCGCGTTAAGTCTGCTGGAGGGAGGTCTTCAAGGCGAGCAGCCTCAGCCCAAAGCAAATCGATCAGAATTAAGCACCTTCGACGAATTCCATCATGACAAACGAGCCAGGTTTTTACTTCTTGCCGAACACTCTCATGGAGTTTTTCCACATCACTTGGCCCAAGCCGCCCATAGTTAGGCAAGTAAGAGCCATCAAGGATCGATCGCAACGCAGCACTGTGACGCAGAAACTCAGTGCCAAAAAGGGGGTATGCCTCTTGAACATGCAATTGCCCCTGCATTATGCGCTGGCAAATATCGCTAAGAATTCCGCAGACGTTTCGTACGGAAGCTAGAGCCCATATCGTAGGAGTGTGGAGGCTGGACTCTGCAACCGCTAAGTTGAGTTTTTGGATTAATTCAGGGTCAGCAACCTGATAATACGCTCCATGTTGGCGCCCCAGAAAAACTACCTTTGCAAAATCCTCTTTGGCCTCGGCCCATCTGCGACGATACACCTCAGACCAATCAAGCCGCTGTTGTCGGCGCTGCCCTACAAGTACGGCTGCTTGGGCTAATCCAACAAGTACCAATAGGCCGGTTGCCAAAGAAGTAAAAGTCGCGTTATCCATTGCCTATCCCATAAGAAAGCTTCTGAGGTGCTGATTATCTAGTCTGGCCAAGTTATTCGCAGTGGCTGTATGGAGGTTTTCCGATGTGAAGCGGCCGCCAGAATGACTGTATCCAAGATGCCACTACAGACAGTAACAGGCCGACAACCACCGTTCGAGGGGTGATTGTCACCTCACGCCGAAGCTGACGCAAAAGTAAGATACCCAGTGTGGGGGCAGAGACACACGAGTGACCGCTTTGGCCGAAGTGCGGATGTCGAGTCTAAGGTCTGAAAGGCCGCAATACATTAGGTTGCGGCCTTTGTATTATGCTTTGCTTTTCGATTTTCTCGGCTTACTCGCACGCTGTCTAGGTTTTGCTTCTCGTGTGAGCATCAGAGGGTCAATAGTAGCTACCGGCGCGATAGTATCGAACCATTTTTCGCGTCCGAGTGTTCGTAAAACGACAACAAGTGTGTGTAGTGATGACCCGTTGCCGCATTCCAAATTACGTAGTGCTCGGACACTAATCCCAGATCGTTCTGCAACGGTCTTTTGGTCAAGATTGCGGCTAATTCTGAGCCTTTTGATTTTCTCGCCAAGCTCGGCTTCGACTTCTTGTGGGGTCAAATACATCTGCGCTTATCCTTCGTTGCCCATTCTGAATGGTTTGCCTTGCCTTTTGATTAATGGGCTAAATTGTGCCTCTTGAACTTAAATTATCACATAAACGGCAGAAATGTGCCGTTTGTTTCGCTGATTAGCTTTGCATTTTTTGGATCTTGGTCTCGCTTGTTCAGCGTCGGAAGTGACAAAATCATGTAGGCAATGACTGCTCAAGATAGCTATTTTAACGGCATGATTGTGCCTTTAATAGCGATTAATCTTTTTAATCGGCAGAAAAGTGCTGATTGTTGCTTGGGTTCCACTCTGTCTAGATGCTTAAAAATCGATGCCGCTGGATTGCTGTGTGCAGCCTAAACAGCCCCCTTCATTGAAGGGGGCCGAGTGAGTGATGGGTTTGGCGCTATACCAAAAATCTAACCTCGTGTGTGACGCTATGCTTGCCGCTCTCAATATCAAAATCCCCAAAAATCAAACTGCTGTTATGCAGCTACTACAGCTGTATATGCAATCTGGCCATTACTTCTGGATAAGTGGGGTGGTCGCGCGGACTAAGCTGCATCGCCTGGTTGCCAAATTGAACGCATTTCGGATTGCGCGAGATGCGCCGGGGCGAGCGTATGACAAAACCAAGGGCTTAGCTTCAACACACCTCGTCGTGTTCGAGCAAAGTGATGATGAACTGCTCTGGCTGCTTGTGGGTACTACAGGTAAGGACGGCTTAATCGACCCAGAGCAGATAGACATCGGTACGATTTACGATGCAAGGCTGGCTGGTCAGCATTTGCGTTTCAAGCACTATGAACTGCTGCATACGGAAAAACCTATCAAGCAAGTTCGTGACACGACATGGACCTGGCGTCTCGCTCCGCAGCGCTACAAAGAGCATGAAGCATTTATCGTGCAACTGGTCCGCCAACGAGATAGGGATGGTCTGAATACAGAATTGGCAGCCCTGGCTGCGATGCCCCAATTTAGTGGGGTGCGTGGGCAAGTGCTCAAGCTGTTTGCTGAAACTAAAAAACTTGGCCTGAAATTCAAACAGGGAGAGGTTGCCGTGCCAACTTTGCCGTATATGACACGACTGCCAATCTATGCAGAGCCCGCAACCATGCTGAAGTCGCTTATGGATACTTAACGCGAAGCTTGGTGTTATTGTTTGTTGAATCAATCAGGCAATTGTTGAGTTGTAGGTCCCGCAATGAAAAGGCACGGAATTAAAAACCGTGCCTTCACCGATGCATATCAGTAAGCATCATCCAGCATATATAAATCTGGAAGATGGGCAATAAAGCCATGCCTTGCTAAATGTAGACTGAGTGTCGTGGGTAGTTCGCTGGCGATGATGAAATGTTGAGCTGCAAGTTGGCAGCAAAACACGCAATATTGGGTAAACCAGCCCCGCTTGCGATATTGGGTTGGGACATAAGTATCGCGAAGGATTAAAAAATCTTTCAGTGTTGTTGTTCCTTGGCCAAAAGGAAGCTCGTTGGCATAGTTCATGTGGACGCGAAAGCCATTCCAGCTGAGTTTGATTTCGTACTCACTTCCGCCGCTTGATTGAGCAGCATTGAAGAAGGCTTGAGTCTGCATTTCAATGGATGGCAAGCGTTTAATGCTACTGATGATGTCGGATGGTAGTCGAGGTGAGAGTTGAATTGCGGTATTTGACATGCTGTAGTTACCTTTGTCGGTTTAAGCAGCCCGCAAACCTTCTTCCTACGGAAGGTGGGCAGGAACGTGCGGGGTAGGAATACCGGGACAAAGGGACCGGCCAGCACAAGGCTGCCCACACGACCCACCCATAGGCGAAGCCATGCTGACGCATCTAACCGCCAAGCAAACGCAAAGCGGCGCAAATGCGCCTTTGTCCAAACCGGGTTCCTACGCCCGGCCGCTGGATTGACAGCGGCGAGGCGACTATAAGCTATTGCGATTCATCTTGGCAATTACCACGCTGCCGAGCCGCATGCTGTTCAGCTTTGTTGGGACGCCCGCGGCGTCGTTTGGTGAGGAGTGAGCTCAAATCCACGCTGGCTTGATTGAGTTTGGCAGGCATCGGCTGTTTACTGTTCATCCATTCTTCGACGTCACTTTCGCGCCAGCGCAATGAGCGTCCGAGTTTCAGGGTGGAGGGTAAATCACCGCCGGTGTTTACGCGGTTGTAGATGGTTTGCTCGGCAAGGCCGATGATTTCGCTGAGCTGTTTAATGTTGAGGAAACGGTTCATAAGATGGTCTATACTGTGAGTGAGCAATCACATGACTGCTCAATGTATAGTGCTAATTTACCCGCACCTACTTCATCTTAATGCAGTTTTTTTGCTGTAATTTTGCTGTAGTTGGTGGGTGAAAAGGTGGTAGATTCAAGTAACTGTAGGTATGCCAAGTGCTTGATTTTATTGGTGATTACGTTGATTTGTTGAGAAAAAATCTCGACTTGTAATCAGGGGGTAGCGAGTTCGATTCCTGCCGTCGGCACCAAAGAAATCTAAGGGTTGTAGCGAAAGCTACAACCCTTTTTTCGTTGTGCGCAAAAAAGCTACTTTAATGCTGAAGCCGCATGAGAGTCGTGCTGCACACAGATCTTCTCGCTTCGTTGGTCGTCGCGATCATTCTCCGTAATCCAGTTCAAGCATCCATCAGTATCTCTATCCTCGACAGCCCAGTGACAAAACACGCCACAGTTTGTTGGCTGCGCCTCAGTGGCATCCGTGTTTTCCTGTGCATCATCACTTATTCCATATTCAGAGTGGGTATTGGCATCTAGGCATTATTAGTAATGCTCTGCAGGTAAATACATCAATAAAAAAATAAATTTAAAATATCTATTTGTCATTTATTTTTATAGCAAGGTGGGCGTTGGCGATTATTTGCTCCTCAATCACTGCCTGTTTAGCGGCAGATGAATGGTATATTTTTTGTGCGCATTGATGGTTCTAGAAAAAAAACCACATTGCGTCTGCCTAGCTTGAGTGCGAGGTAGCGGCGCATATTGCCCATGCAATATGCCGATATAAAACCATGATGGAGTAGACCTGAATGACTTATCAACACTTACGTTTAAATCGCCACTTTCTGGCGCTTGCTCTGCTGGCTGCTTTTGGCTTAAGCGCGGGTAATGCCAGCGCGGCGGTATGCACTGGCGTTAATGCGTGGAATAGCAGCAGCACCTATTCTGCCGGCAATAAAGCGACTCAAGCAGGCAGCTTATTTGAGGCGAAATGGTCAACGCAAAATCAAAGCCCAAGTCTTTCAGGCGAATGGGATGTTTGGAAAAATCTCGGTAGCTGCGAGAGCGCATCGACTGGCGGATTAGAGCTGATTTTGCGCGAAGCAACACGCAGTTTTACTTTGGCTGCGGGTGAAGAAAACTATGTGGCCAGCGCTTGTTTGACGGGTGAAACGGTCGTATCCGGTGGTGCGACAGGCATTCCTGCGGGACCAGTGATTATGTATAGTTCACCGACTTTTGACGGCAATCGCAGTGGCTGGATCGTGCAATACAAAAACGCCACTGCATCCGCTATCACCATCAGCGCCTCTACAGCGGCACTGTGCACTAAAGGTAAAATTACTTTAGGCCAATAATCATTCAATACCGCTGTACTTCAAGGGGGTTTAGCTTAAGAGCCTGATTATTTTCGTGGCTGAAAAGCTAAATCACCTTGTTATAACTGAGTGATTGGAAATGTGCGTGCGTAAGACAATTGACTGATGGATACGCACTTAAACTGCATTCCCAATGATTTTCATCGAGCGTCCGTAGTGATATTGAATTTGCGCTTTGCTGTAGCGGTGCTCGCGGGCGACTGGGCAGCGTACGCGGGCGATACAGGTGTTTTTACAGGCAGAATCGGCCTGCTTGCGGTAAGTGATGCATTTCAGCAAATGAAATTCGCCATCGTCCAAAGCCTTGGCTGGGCAACTACTGATACAGGGTTTGTCATCACAACTGGCGCACGGCGATGGGCTAGTCACAGGCGCGGTGACAGCAAAATCCGTATTGGCGAGCACCACGGAGCGATAGGCAAACCATGATCCCCACGTGGCATTGATGCCGACCATAAACGGCGATGGGTGATGCCAGCCAGCGAGTTTGCCGAGTTCTTGCAGGCTAATAATGTAGCGCCCCGGATAAATCACGTCATACGCCGCATCGGGATGCTCGGTGGTAAAAAATCCCTTGATGCTGGCAACGGTAAAATCATCGACTGGATGTTCCGATTCGACGCCTGCCGTTTGCAGCGCTTGCCAAAAATTACGCCCACCATGAGCGATCAGCAGTAGCTGGCGATAGTTGGCCGATTGCGGGCAGCGCTCGCTTAAAATGGCGCGCGCTTCGGGCGGCAGATCAGCCAGATTAAATACCGCATGGCAATTGAGGCCCACATCATTGAGTAGCGGCGTGTTCAAGGTTTGGTAAGGATTCATCATCAGGTTCGCTAAAAAGATGGCGCCTAGTGTAGCGCGTCAAGCACTGGCATGACGGGTGGATATTTGTTGTGGCTGATGCGTTCGTGAAAAGATGTAATGCTAGTGCGCGCTAGCATTGATTTTTAATCAATAGGCCTAGACGTATTACCTGCTAGGCTTTTATATATAAAGTCTACAGGAAGATACATCTGTATTTACGTTCTTGGTCGCGATGATGACGATTAAATTGATTCTGCGTGTAGCTGCCTTGATGACACCAAGTATTTGCGCCAAGCTGCGGGTTTAATGCTTTGCACATCAAACATCTCGCAGCCATTAAACTCAGCAAATTGCTGCAATTTCAGTTTTAACAGCGCAAAAAATAGCTCCACATCGGGTAGATTGATTTCGAGGTGTAGGCTAATCACTTCGAGTCGTTTTTCTTTACGATGCGCTTTGCAATCAATGCGTCCAACAAAGCGTTCACCAAATAAAATTGGCAAGCAGAAATAGCCATATTGGCGCTTTGCCGCAGGCACATAGCATTCCAGCCGATACTCAAAACCAAAAAGTTGTTGCAGCCGTTTGCGGTGAATCACCGCATTATCAAACGGCGAAAGCAAATGCACGCTGGGTGCGCTGGCGTCAGTAATTTGTGCCAGCGTAGCGCTCTCGGCGTAGGCGTTTGGAATGCCATCGATGGCGCTGATCTCGCCACTGGCAATTTGCGCTGCGATCAGTTCTCGCATCGTGTTTTTTAGCGTTCTATCGTGCAAATGCGTGAGCTGTTCCAACGTGACTACACAATGTGCGCGCAAATCATTGCGTAGCAGATACGCTGCATAATCTGCCAAGTCTGGCTCGCGTACGTCCAATCCCGCAGGCAAAATGCGTTCGCGCAGATCGTAGACTTTTTCCATGCCGATGCGCTCGCTCACCATCAAGTCGCCTTGAAAAAACAGCTTCTCCAAAGCGCGTTTGCCCGGTCCCCAATTCCACCACGTGCCGCCGTTCGTTTTATTGCCTTCCAAATCACGTACGCGCAGCGGGCCGTCGCTTTGAACGCGTTGCAGAATTTCACGCATCAAATCTCTGTGATCGACGGCGGATAGATGATTTCGGGCTGCCGCCATGCGGCGTTGCGCAAAGCGATAATCCCGCATTGGCAAATAGGCCGCCGCATGAAACCAATATTCAAAAATCTGCCGCTCGGCCATCAGCTGATTTAAATCCGCCGTTTGATAGCCCGGCACGCGCGACCACAGCACATGATGATGCGCGCGCTCTATCATCGAAATCGTATCGATCTGCACATAGCCCAAATGCTCAATCGCATTGAGCGTACCTTGGCGAGCATTGCCAAAGTGAGGCGCATGCAATAAGCCTTGCCGCGCCAAAGCAAGGCGGCGTAGTTGAGAATTCATCGTACCAACCTTGAGTTGACGTGAATGTAAATGAGTAGAACGTTCGTTCTGATGATATAACAGGGAGGCGCGGCTGGGAATATAAACGCGCCAATTTTCTTCTCACCATGGTCGCGCTCATGCCGCGCGGCACTTGCCTTTCTTGAACGGCCAAGAAAGGTAAGCCAAAGAAGGCCGCCCTAGTATCTGCGTCCGACTTCGTCGGATGCCCTCGCTGCGGACAATCGGCAAGGCGGCGGGTTTTAACAAAACAGAACCCGCCGAAAGCCCCTTGCCGCTTGTTCCTCGCTCGGCTTGATACAAGGGACTTTGCGCAGTCCAAACATCGTGGCACAGCATCAACACCAAATCTGAATATCGCCATATGCAAAAAGGCGGCTTAGTCGATTGACTAAGCCGCCGATCTTGTTCAAGAGTCGCCAATCCGGCTCGTCTGAATCAGAAACTGGATTGATTTGGATAGAGTTGCGTTGATTAGTCTACTCGGCAAGTTTTCTCCGCGCGGATTGTTTCACACCGTCATCCTGCCAAATTTTCCTTCCTTAAAATCAGTCATCGCTTGCACGATTTCTTCACGGGTATTCATCACAAACGGGCCGTGGCCGACAATTGGCTCGTTTAATGGCTGGCCGCTCAGCAGCAATATCACGCTGTCTTCATCGGTATGAAATACCAAGTCACAGCCTTCGCGTTCCAGCACCGCTAGTTCGGCTGAACGGACGATTTCTTCGCTATCGCCGATGCGAATCGCACCGTGCAGCACGAATAGTGCTGTCGTATGTCCGGCGGGTAGCTCAAGGCGAACGGTGCGCAGGGCTTTGACTTGCAGATCCCACACATTCATCGGGCTAAACGTCGTCGCTGCGCCTGCTGTTCCGGCATATTGCCCGGCAATCACGCGCACGCTGCCCGCATCGTCAGGCAGTGCGACGCGAGGAATTTGCGCATCAGTAATGCCTTGGTACGCTGGCGCGCTCATTTTGTCTTTGGCGGGCAGATTCACCCATAGCTGTATCATTTCAAACGGGCCGCCGCGCTTTGCATACGCTGGGCTATGAAATTCTTCGTGCATTAAACCTGATGCCGCCGTCATCCATTGCACATCGCCCGTACCGATGGTGCCGCCGCCACCGGCTGAATCACGATGCGATACTTCGCCGTCATAGACTATCGTCACCGTTTCAAAGCCGCGATGCGGATGCTGGCCTACGCCGCGTTGTTCCTCAGTCGGCTCAAAATGAGTCGGGCCGGCGTAATCCATCAGCAAAAAGGGCGACATGGCTTCGTGAATGTCGTTGTAGGAAAAAATACTTTGCACCGGAAAGCCATTACCGACCCAATGGCGACCATTGCTGCGCTTAATAAAACTGAGTTTTTTCATGGACATCTCCTTGTTGAATAGGTTCTACGTTAGTCGCAAATTCAAGATCTTAGTTTAATTGAATGGCATCGATTTGAATGAGGCCGCGCCTATTAGCAGAGGGATTTAAGCAAAAGTGGGCGGATTCTTGGCAATGTCACAATCTTTTAATCTTTTTCTAGGCCTTGCGAAAGCGCGGTGACATAATTTGCCTATTAATGATTGGAGTTCACAATGAAAGTCACTCATCGGCTGGCCCTTTTGGTGGCCACCACTGCGATTACGATTTTACTGCTGACGACAGTGGGTTATTTCAAACTGAGTGTGATTGATAAGCTGGTGGATGAAGTCATCGGCAATGTAATGCCTTCTTTGGAAATCCTCAATGATGCTGAAATCGCGTTTATGGATGTGCGTCGGCAAGAGCTGAGCCATGTGATTGAAAGCGATGCAGCCAAGAAGCAAGAGCGAATCAATAAGATGCAAGCTTCGCTGAGCAAAGTGGAGAGCTTGCTGCAAAGTTATGAAAAATTTGCGGATGATGATACCGATAGACGTAATTTAGCAGCGGCTGTCGCTGAGTTTGCGACCTTAAAACCACTGATTGCCGAAGGCGCTAGTTTTTCGCAATCGCATTCGGCAGAAGAAACCCGTGCTTTCATCTCAAGCACGGTCAGCCCGCAGGCGGAAAAATTCTTTGCCGCACTGGATTATGCCAAGGCCTATAACAGCAGCTACTCCAAAGACGCCGGTAAAAATGTCAAAGCACATGTGGCTAGCGCGATTAGCAGCTCATTGTGGTTGGGGGCGATTTTGATGGTATTGGCCTGTGGCTTGGGTTTTTGGATCAGCCAAAGCATTACCACGCCGCTGATTGCTTTGCGTCAATTCTTGCAAAACCTCAGTAGCAATTATGATTTCACGCAGCGCATGCCAGTCACAAGCAAAGATGAAATTGGTGATTCATTAACGGCATTGAATGGCCTGCTTGATACGCTACAAGGTAGTTTGCAAAAATTGCACCGCATTGGCCGTGATGTAACGGGTAGTGCGAGTGAATTGTCGACGGCCAGTGGCGAATTATCCAAAGCTGCGTATCACGTCAGCAGTGCCGCATCGAGTATGGCCGCGGGTGTGGAAGAAGTGACGGTAAGTATTAGCCATGTTGCCGATCGAACGAATGAGTGCGATCAAACCGCGCGCGAAGCGGGGCATATGGCAGTAACCGGCGGCGAAGTGATTGAAAGTACCATTCGCAGCATTAATCAAATTGCCGCTGATGTGCGTGTGTCGGCTGGGCAAATCGAATCACTTAAAGAGCGTACCGCTAATATTAATGCGGTGGTGAATGTGATTAAAGACATTGCCGATCAAACTAATTTGCTGGCACTCAATGCCGCGATTGAAGCGGCGCGCGCTGGCGATTTGGGACGTGGTTTTGCGGTGGTGGCCGATGAAGTACGTAAACTGGCCGAACGTACCAGCAATTCGACCAAAGAAATTATCGCCACTGTGGCGGCAATTCAAAATGAAGCCAATACCACGGTGATGACGATGCAGCAAACGGTGCGCCAAGTCGATCAAGGCGTACAAAGAGCGCAAGAAGCCAGCGAGGCGATTACCAATATTCGCCTGAATGCCGATAAAGTGGTGGAGCAAGTCAGCGAAATTAGTAACTCAATGCGTGAACAAAGCGCGGCCAGCACGATGATGGCGCAGCAGGTGGAGCAAGTGGCGCAGATGTCGGAAGAGAGTAGCTCGGTTGCGCAAAATACCGCCGACGAAGGCGCGCGTTTACGCCAGCTCAGCGTAGATCTGGGCGCGGCGATAGCGAATTATCGGGTTTAGTTGGATAGGCATTTAGCGTTTGAAAGGCTAAAGGCTGAGAGAAATCTCAGCCTTTTTTACGTTTTTGCTAGGGTGGATCTTGGCAAAAATCGGCGTATTTCTTTGGGGAGTTGGCCAAACTGGCGTTTGAATGCGGTTGAAAAATTAGCTGGATTGCTATAGCCCGCCACCAGCGCCGCATCGGTGACGCTTAAGCCTTGCTGCAATTGCTGGCGCGCCATTTCTAGTTTGTGCTGTCGCAGATAGGCAAAAATACTGCTGCCCATTTGCTGCTGAAATTGCTTTTGCAGCGTCGTGGTATTGCTGCCTACCGCCTGCGCCATTTGGTCGAGTGAATATTGATCGGCTTCACCGCTGTGAATGAGTTCGAGTAGGGCATCAATGCGCTGCTCAGCGCGGCGATCCAAGCGCGCCTGTGCTTTGCCTGCAATCGGCTCTATCCCCAGCATTAATAATTCTAAGACGCGAGATTCTCTTTGTAATTTGTGTAAATGATCATTTGAATCTGCGCTTTGCAATAAAGTGCGGCTCAATTGCTGTAACTGCTGGCTGGCTGACCATTGATGATGGGCTAAATGTTGGCGGCAAAATGCGGCGGTAGTTTTAAAGCTAGGTATCTGGCTGTAGCCCCCATCTTCAAACCACCCTGTCGGTATACTCAGCACAAGTTGCTGCTGCGCCCCAAGCGCCAGCATCGCGCGGCTATATGGTTCTGGCTCGGTTGTGGATAGCAAAAAGCAGCCTTGCTGCTGCGCATGAATGCCTTGGCGCATGCCGCCCAAGTGCATCGCAATTTTTCCCTGCAACATAATAATCAGCTTGATACCGGGCTCGAGTTCCGCATGGCTTTGTACTTGTTGCGTTAGTTCGATATCGCTGCAATGCAGTGTCAGGGTGTTATGAAATTGCTCATAAAACACGCGGCCAGCAAGTACCGGGCGCTGCTGCTCTGACCAAAGTTGGACGTGATGGGTATCGCGTTGCGATTCAAGCTTAGACATATCAAGCATGGTGGCTCTCTTCATACTGCTGCAGGTCGATGATGGCGGACTTGCTGACAAAACATCGTTTGGCGCAAAGAAATGACTGTCGCGCGCAAAGGTTCGCTTGCAGTAGATCTGGCAAAATACACATTGTATTGATATTCATTCTCATTTGATAGTGGCATATACCGTTTAAAAGGAACAACTCATGGCTTCGGCGTCGGCATTAACCCATTTTACCCTTAGGCCTATTCCGCTGTTGCTCAGTGTCTTGGCGGTGGCGAGCGCCGCGCAGGCCGAAGAAGCGACCGTATTAAATGAAGTGGTGGTAACGGCATCGGGCTATGAGCAGCAAATTCGCGAAGCGCCAGCGAGTATTTCGGTGATTACTGGCGAAGAGCTGCGTGCCAAGCCATTTAATAATCTGGCCGATGCGGTGCGCAATATGGAAGGGATTAGCGTAACGGGTTTCTCGCCGAACGATAAAGACATTCAAATTCGCGGCATGCCCGGTGAATACACGCTGATTTTGGTGGATGGCAAACGCCAAAGCACGCGCGAAACCGCCAATCGGGGATCGGGCGGTGTGCAAGCTTCATTAATCCCGCCACTGGCAGCAATCGAGCGCGTTGAAGTGATTCGTGGGCCGATGTCGTCCCTCTATGGTGCGGATGCAATGGGCGGCGTGATTAATATTATTACGCGCAAAGTCGGTAAAGAATGGCAGGGGACCGTCGGTGTGAATGGCACGCTGCAAGAAGATTCCAAATACGGCAATACTGCCGCTGGCGATTTTTGGCTGAGCGGCCCTTTGAAAGAAGACCTGCTCGGCTTGCAAGTTTTCGGTAATTACAGTGATCGTGCTGAAGATTCGATTTACTACCCAAGCAACGGCACGACGGGCGCTTATGGTACTAAAAACACCAAGGTGGGTGCCAAACTGACGCTCACACCGACTGAAAATCAAGATTTGATTTTGGAAGTTGGCCGCTCCGAGCTGACGTATGACAACACTGCAGGCAATACCGGTGCCATTGGCTCTGGGGATTATCAAACGGTGAATTCGCGTGACAATGTAAGCCTGACGCACAATGGCCGCTGGGGTTGGGGCTTGACGTCGATGGCCTTGTATCAAGAAAAAGGCGAGGAAAGCAATACCAAAAATGGTGTGGATGAACGACCTTCACGTGACATTGTTAACACCACCTTCGATGGTTTGGTGACGCTACCTTTTGATCGCCATATTTTAAAACTAGGTACGCAATTTAATCGCAATGAATTATCGGGTTTGGCTAAGGAATCACCCGTTGTAGGTCATCCTGCTAGCCCAGATGAGGCCAGCGCTAAATCATGGGCGCTGTTTGTCGAAGATGAATTTGCTTTGACGAATCAATTGTCTTTGACCGGCGGCTTGCGTATGGATGATTCCGATTTATACGGCTCGCATTGGAGCCCGCGTTTATACGCTGTGTATAAATTGAACGATGCTTGGACTTTGCGCGGTGGTGCAGCCACCGGCTTTAAAGCGCCGACTTTGCGTCAAAGTACCGCAGGTTATTGCATGACGACAGGCCGCGCCAATACCGGCATGCGCCCAGGTTCATTGTGTGGCAATCCGGATCTGCAACCAGAAGAAAGCACGACGCAGGAAATCGGTATTCGTTACGACGGCGGCCAAGGTGAATCACTGTCACTGACCGTCTTTAATAATGATTTCAAAAATAAAGTCGTCAGCTACGACACCGGCAAAAAAGATCCAAAAAATAAAAATTACAATATTTACGTCTACGACAATCTGGATAAAGCCGTCATTCGCGGTGCCGAGTTGGCTGGAAATTGGCCGATTAACCGTCAATGGGCGGTATCGGGTAATTACACCTACACCTATTCCAGCCGTGAAGGCGGCCAAGAGCCAGCGTACAACGGCACATCGCTTGATGGCCAGCCTTTGAGCCGCACGCCGGAGAATATGTTTAACGCGCAAGTCGATTGGACGCCAACTGAGAAGTGGTCGAATTACTTGCACGCAACGTATTCGGGTGAAGAAATATTTGCTGGTTTCCGTAACGGCGCAATGGGCACGCGGACGCGTCCTGGCTCATTAACCTTTGATTTGGGCGCACGCTATGCAGTGAATAAACAGCTAAGCGTGAGCTTGGCGGTCTTGAACGTGACCGATGAAATCGTCGACGTCGATACCCGAGCGCGTGAAAAAGGTTTGGACGGCAATTGGATGGTCGATGAAGGCCGCCGTTACTGGATGAAAGCGGATCTGAACTTTTAATTAATGCGGTTTTGATATGCAGCGTCGCCCATGGCGACGCTGCGATTTCTGTGAGGAATCCTTATGTTAAGCAGCCAAACTAAGCTGGTCGCACTGAGTGCCGACAAAGTGCTGTACAAATTATGCAAGCATTTCGCTTTAAAAATCCCCGTTGAATTTGACGCTGAAAACGCAAATATCCAGTTCCCCATCGGCGGCTGTACGCTGCACCGTGACGGGGATCATTTGCACGTGCAATGCAGCGCCGACGATGCCGACAAACTCGCCAAGTTAGAACACGTACTGCAAGACCACTTGGGCCTGATGCTCAAAGACCCAACGCTGGTGCTGCGCTGGCGGGCGCTGGATCATGAAAGGCACGATTCAAAAAGCACGAAATAAGGCGGGGAAAATGCTGCCGCAGGGGGATTGAGTAGGTAGGGTGCACTGAGCGCAGCGAATTGCACCGCTTGGCGATGGTTCGCTTAATTGATTACTAGGCGATGTTCAGATTGGGTGTTGATGCTGTGCCACGATGGTTGGGCTACCCGAGATCCCTTGTATCGCGCCGAGCGAGGAACAAGCGGCAAGGGGGTTTCGGCGGGTTCTGTTTTGTTAAAACCCGCCGCCTTGCCGATTGTCCGCAGCGCGGGAATCCGACGAAGTCGGACGCAGATACTAGGGCGGCCTTCTTTTGCTTACTTTTCTTGGCCGTTCAAGAAAAGTAAGTGCCGCGCGGCATTAGCGCGACCATGTTTATTAGAACGATGATGTTGGCTATGGGTATTGCTCTGTAGGCTTTATTCAATAATTTCTATAGTCATATACCTATGTGTAACCTCAAGGGCAACAGTATGCAAAATAGTCTCAACGATTCCTCAAACAAGGTATTTCCCGCCGACTGGCACGCCGCAGAGCGTGAGCGAACTGGGTGTTTTGAGATTCGCTCGCAGCATACTGGCCAGCATTACCGCATCTTGCTCGGCCTACCAGCAGAACCCGCTCCATTGGAAGGTTATCCCACGCTATGGGCCTTAGATGGTTTGGCGACGTATCCGCTGATGGAAGCGTTTCGCGCCCAGCCTGCGCGGGACAATGACAACCCCGCGTGGCGGCAGCTTAAACCATCAAGCGACGGTTTGATTGTCGCGATTGGCTACGCCAGCGGTCAGCCTTTTGATGTGGATGCACGGGCGCTGGATTACACACCGGCAACGGCAGGGACAACGGGGGATTTGATTTCGCCGCAGCATGGCGGTGCGGCTGCTTTTTTGCGCTTTATTACCGAGGAATTGCGCCCGCTGATTGCGCAATATTTTGCGCTGAATATGCAGCAGCAAACGCTATTTGGTTTTTCCTATGGTGGCTTGTTTACGCTGCATACGCTGAGCACGCAGCCGCAGCATTTTCAACGTTATTGGGCGGCCAGCCCATCGCTGTGGTTTGGCGAACATCAGACCGTTTTGCGTTTGCCGCAGCAATTGGCGCAGCAGGATTTTAGCCAGCATCCGGTGCAGGTGCAGATTACCGTCGGCGTAGACGAGCAATATCCCACCGCGTTTGCAAGCCCTGAGCGAGAGCAAATGCTGACGACGCGCAAGATGGTGGATAACGCAAGGCAGTTTGCAGATGGCTTGAATCAGCACGATGCAGTGAATGTGCAACTTCATTTTCAGACGCTGGCTGCACACGATCATCAAGATGTGTTGATGCACGGCGCACGGCGCGTGCTGGCGTTTGCTTTTGCGCCGACGTGATCAGCGTTTGATGGATCAAAACGCGGCTTGAGGTCGCTCTTTCCGTAAATGCCACAATTGATAATGATTATCATTTGTGGCTTAATGCCCAGCTTCGTTGGCTGTAACACAGCGGCGATAGCAACTTTTAGAATCTTTAGCTGAAGTGGTGGAATGATGAATAAATTATGGCGTAGCGGCTTACTGGCTTTTTTACTGCTGATCGTTGCAGGGTTTGTATTGTATTCCTCTTATACATCAGCGCCGCAGGGTACGCAGGCCGCGCCTACGGCACAAACGCGCAGCGTCACCGATGCGGCAGGGCGCACAATTGCCGTGCCGCTGCATCCGCAGCGCGTATTGGCTTTGGGCGAATTTGATTTAGATGCTTTGCTCGCCTTAGGCATTGAGCCAGTTGGCGCGACCAATGGCCGTGGCCAAGCAACTGTGCCTAATTACCTCTTGTCGCGGGTCACTCATGTGGCGAGCGTTGGCGGTTTTGCTCAGCCCAATATGGACCAAGTGATTGCGGCGCAGCCTGATTTGATCGTCACCAGCGCGATTCGTGATGAGCAAGTGTTGGCGCAATTGCAAAAAGTAGCGCCCACGCTGGTTACCATCTCGGCAGGTGTAGATTGGCAAACCGGCTTTAAGCAAATGGCGGCGCTGTTGGCGCAAGAAGACAAAGCGATGGCATTCTTAGCGCAATATCAGCAACGCGTTGCAGCGCTACGCGCGCAGATTAAGCCCGCGCAAACGGTGAGTATTGTGCGTTGGGATCCGAAAGGCCCTGGCTTTATGTTTAAAGACGCTTTCGCCAGTTTGGTGGTGCAAGATTTGGGTTTGCAGCGGCCTGTTTCACAGCAAAAAGGCGGTGCCAATCATTCACCGCCTTTGAGCCTAGAAGCCTTGTCTGAAATTGATGCCGACTGGATTTTTATTGGTACTTTGGCACCTGAAGGCGAGGCGGCGACTACGCTGAAAACCGTGCAAAATTCACCACCATTTCAGCAGCTCAATGCCGTAAAACAACAACGCGTGCGTGTGATTGATGGCTCTTTGTGGACGATTGTCGGCGGGCCATTGGCTGCGATGGCCGTGCTCGACGATATTGAAAAAAATCTACGTTAGGTTCTGATGTTAGCCATTTTTAAAAGCCATACCATTTGGCGTAATCCACAGCTACAGATGCTCGCGCTGCTGGCTGCGTTGTTGGGCTTGTTTGTTGGCTCATTATTGTCGGGCGCGGGGCAGATTAGCGTTGGCGATAGTTGGGCTTATTTATTCGGGCAGCCTAGCGCGGATTCGGCGCAATTGGCGATGGTGATGCAGCATTTACGCCTGCCGCGCACGGTTGCTGCGGTGCTGGTCGGCGCGAGCTTGGGTGTGGCGGGCGTGTTGCTGCAATCGGCAACGCGCAATCCTTTGGCCGAGAGTGGTTTGCTGGGTGTGAATGCAGGTGCGGCGTTGAGTATTGTGATTGGTGCAGCGCTGGCGCAAGTGCATAGCAGTTGGGATTATCTTTTGTGGGCTTTTGCAGGCGCGCTGATCGCAAATGCTTTGGTGCTGCTGCTGGCGCAATCGGGTTCGCCACTGCGTTTGGTGCTGGCGGGCGTGGCTTTGGGGGCGACGTTTCAAGGGATTACTTCGTATATTTTGCTGAGTAATGCCGCGGCGTATGAGCAATATCGTTTCTGGATTTTGGGCTCCTTGTCAGGTAGTAGCCGCGACATGATTTGGCCGCTGATTCCTGTGGGCGTATTGAGTTTGCTGGCGGCGCTGGTTTTAGCGCGGCCTTTATCGGCTTTATTGCTCGGCGATGAAAGCGCGCAAGCATTGGGCTATCGCCCTGGCCGAATTCGTATTGGCGTGGCGCTAATTAGCACTTTGCTCAGTGGTTTAGCGGTCGCTTTGGCGGGGCCGTTGGCATTTTTGGGTTTGATTGCGCCGTATTTGGCGCGCATGCTGACTGGGCCTAGATTAAGCCAGCAAATTATTTTTTCGGCTTTGCTCGGCGCAATGGTGCTGCTTATCGCCGATATCATTGCGCGGCTGTTGAGCCAACCGTTTGATTCGCCAGTCGGCATTATTTTGGCGCTGATGGGCGCGCCGGTATTGATTGGCTTGGTGCGATCGAACCGCTTGGTGACGGCAATATGAAAGCGCACACGCCACCTCCGCCATTACGAAGCGCGACATCGATGACATCAGTCAGCCGCATTCCGCTGGATGCGCTCTTGTTGAGTTGTAATCTGGGCTTGCTGCTGATTTTGGCGATGCTGTTGTCCTTAATGTTGGGCAGCACGATGCTGTCGCCCAATGCTGTGATTCAAGCTTTGCTCGGCAAAGGCAGTAGCAGCCATCAACTTTTGCTGTGGGAAATCCGCCTGCCGCGTATTTATGCCGGCTTGATCGCGGGTGCAGCCTTGGGCGCAGCGGGCTGTTTGATCCAAACCATGGCGCGTAATCCTTTGGCCTCACCTGATTTATTGGGGATACAGCAGGGTGCTACGTTGGCCGTGATGCTGGGTTTGATTTTGGGCGGCGCAGGCTTTTTTGGTGGCTGGCCGTTGGCTGTGTTGGGCGCTGCGCTGGCTGCTGGTTTGGTGATACTGGCGGCAGGGCATGCGGGTCGGCAAGGTTATCGGGTGCTGATTATTGGCTTGGGGATTTCGACATTGCTGCGCGCTTTGGCCGAACTCTTGCTCTCGACGATTAATTTACAACATGCCAGCGCCGTGTATGCGTGGAGTATAGGTAGCTTGATCGGGCGAGGATTTGAGGCGGCGTTGCCAGCGACCATCGGGCTGCTTTTGCTGCTGCCGATGGCGATGCTGCTGTCGCGCCAATTGGCTTTGCTGCGTTTTGAAGACGATGTGGCCAGTGGACTTGGGCTGAATGTGCGCCGAACGCAATTGCTGATGCTGCTATTAACCATTGCACTGGCAGCCTTGGGTGTTTCAGTCGCAGGGCCGATTGCATTTATTTCGCTGGCCGCACCGATTTTGGCGCGGCATTGGAGCAATCCAAATCAAGTTCCTTTACTGCGCTCAGCCTTGCTCGGCGCGCTACTCGTGGTTTGCGCCGACACTTTGGGCCGCAGCGCAGGCGGCAGTGTTGAAGTACCCGTCGGCGTCATTAGCTGCATCTTGGGCGGCCCGTTTTTGCTGTGGGTGCTGTTTCGCAAGCAGTGAGTTTTGTTAAAAGTCAAAAACAAATGGATCACGAAAGACACGAAAAAAGGCCGAAAGGCACGAATAAATTCATATTCTCTCGTGCTTTTTGTGGACTATGTTTTTGATAAGAAACAAATGCTTAGCCTAAAAATGTATGGGTATATTATTACAAGCCTTGGTATTTAAGGTCTTCGTAGATATACATGTTATTTATTGGTGATATTTGGATTTAGTCTTGATGCCGTACCGCGATGGTTGAGCTGCGCGAAATCCCTTGTATCAAGCCGAGCGAGGTGACGCCAAAGCTTAGCGGGATGATTTTTCCCCGCTTAGCGACGCGGGATCCCTTTTTTCGGGAAACAATTGGGGCGGGGTTTTTTGCGATCAATGTTTGAGTGAGGCCGATGCTTTTGTCCTTGAGGCCGAACGAGTTTTGAGCGCAACCGACTGTCCGCAGCGAGGTGTGGCGTAGCTTGGCAACTTGTTGCCTTAGCGTAGCCCATGACCTCGGGTTAGCATCCGACGAAGTCGGACGCAGATACTAGGGTCGCCTTTCTTTGCTTACTTTCTTTGGCGAAGCAAAGAAAGTCAGTGCCGCGCGGCATTAGCGCGACCATGCTAATTAGAGCAGTTGATGCTTTCAAGTGAAGTGAAGCATTGGTTCTAAATATCAAATTTGATTACCCCGCTATTTAAGCGGTATCTGCTTGTAGCCTTTAATATTTGAGATCTCCATAGCAATACACAGATGGTGTATCTATGAAGAAAACAGGAATAACGATGCGATTAGTCGTGGAAAATTTAAGTGTTCGCTACCCGCATAATACCCAAAACGCGGCGACGGTTCGGGATGTGAACTTGAACGTGGCGGCGGGGCAATTGGTCGTTATTGTGGGGCCGAACGGCTGTGGCAAATCAACGCTGCTGCGCGCCATTGCGCGTTTGCAGCCGCCGTGCGCTGGCCAGATTCGCGTCGATGGCAGCGATGTGTGGCAGCTCAGCCCACGCCAAGCGGCGCATTCGATTGCGCTGTTGCCGCAATCCCCGCTCGCGCCCGAAGGCATCACCGTGACTGATTTGGTGCGCTATGGTCGTCATCCACATCAAAGCTGGTTAAAACAATGGTCGGCGCACGATCAAACTGTGGTTGAAGACGCAATGGCGGCGTGTAATGTCAGCGATTTGGCCGAGCAAAGGCTTGAGCGACTGTCTGGTGGGCAGCGGCAGCGTTGCTGGTTGGCGATGATTTTGGCGCAGGCCGCACCGCTGATGCTGCTTGATGAGCCGATTAGTATGCTCGATCTCGGGCATCAAATCGAAGTGCTGTCTTTGGCGCAAAGGCTGACGCGACAAGGCGCGAGCATTGTGATGGTGCTGCATGATTTGATCGCGGCGGCGCGCTACGCCGATGTGTTGGTGGCGATGCAAGACGGACAAATCGTCGCGCAAGGCGCACCGCGCGACATCGTTACGCCAGCCTTGGTGCAATCTTTATACGGCGTGCAAGCCGATATTCTCAGCGCGCCGATTGATGGCAGCCCCGTCGTCGTGCCGTCGGCATTGAGCCACAATATTCAAGTGGCTTTGCCTTAGATCAATTGATGCCAAGAAGAGCAGAAATAGGCATTTATGATTGAAATAACATGCTGTTAGAGTATTTGGATTGCCCACCCTTGAGGATGATGTTGATGAAATTCGATACGCTAGCGATTCACGCAGGCTATAGCCCTGATCCAACGACCAAAGCGGTTGCCGTGCCGATTTATCAAACGACCAGCTATTCGTTTGACGACACGCAGCACGGCGCTGATTTATTCGATCTGAAAGTCAAAGGTAATATCTATACGCGGATTATGAATCCGACTACCGATGTGCTGGAACAGCGTGTCGCGGCGCTGGAAGGCGGTATTGGCGCGCTGGCGCTGGCTTCAGGCCAAGCCGCGATCACGTATGCGATTCTGACCATTGCCGAAGCGGGCGACAATATCATCGCGACCAGTGCGCTGTACGGCGGTACTTACAATTTATTCGCACATACCTTGCCGCAATACGGCATTAGCGTGCGTTTTGTCGATGCTAACGATCCACAAGCGGCTACCGCGCTGATTGATGAGCGCACCAAAGCGATTTTCTGCGAATCCATCGGCAATCCACTCGGCAATGTCGTTGATTTCGCCGCTTTTGCTGCCGTTGCGCACGCTGGCGGCATTCCGCTGATTGTCGACAATACCGTGCCAACGCCGTATATCACACGCCCGATTGAGCATGGTGCGGATATTGTCGTGCATAGTCTGACCAAATATATGGGCGGCCACGGTACGAGTATTGGCGGGATTATTGTTGATTCGGGCAAGTTTCCATGGGCAGAGCACAAAGCGCGTTTCCGCCGCTTGAACGAGCCAGAAGTGAGCTATCACGGCGTGGTCTACACCGAAGCGCTCGGTGAAGCGGCGTTTATTGGTCGCGCACGCACGGTGCCACTGCGCAATATGGGCGCGTGCATTTCGCCGTTTAATTCATTTTTGATTTTGCAGGGTTTGGAAACTTTGGCGCTGCGCATGGATAGGCACGTTGAAAATGCGCTGAAAGTCGCCGATTACCTCAAAGGCCATGCCAAAGTCGCTTGGGTGAATTACGCCGGGCAAGCAGATCATCCAAGCAAAGCCTTGGTCGACCAATATTTTGGCGGCAAAGCTTCGGGTTTGCTAACGTTTGGCGTGCAAGGCGGCCGCGATGGCGGTGCGCGTTTTCAAGATGCGCTGCAACTGATTACACGCTTGGTGAATATTGGCGACGCCAAATCGTTGGCTTGCCATCCGGCAAGTACAACCCATCGTCAGCTTTCTCCTGATGAATTGAAAAAAGCCGGTGTATCGGAAGACATGGTGCGCTTGTCGATTGGTATTGAGCATATCGACGATATTCTGGCCGATTTGGAACAAGCGCTGGCGCAGGTGTAGTTTTTTTGTAGTGCAGGGCGGCTTAGTCATAAAACGGCAACAGACGGTCGTTTGAAAAGAGTGCAAAATACGTGTAGAAACTATTTATACTGTTTATATTCTATATGGAGCACTTAATGCCTAAATCTGCCCTGCAAACCTCAAGTGAAGCAGTCATTGCTGCCAATGAAGCCAAAGCGGCTAGCGCAAAGCCAGTTGCGACAAAAGCGCCTGCAGCTGTCGCCGCAGTTCAACCCGCAGCAACTACAACTACAACTCCAACTGTAAAACCAACTCCAGCAGCAAAACCCGCCGTAGCAAAAGCGCCAGCAGCAAAACCGGTTGCAGTGGCTAAACCTGCACCAGCGGCCAAGCCAGTAGCAGCTAAACCCAGTCCAGCCGCAAAGCCCGCCCCTGCAGCAAAGCCAGTCTCAAAGCCAGTCGCAGTAGCGAAACCCGTCGCAACAGCCGCTAAACCCGCTACTGCCAAACTAGCACCAAGCGCCAAAGCCACTGCCGCAGAAAAATCAGGCGCGATTGCACAAGCATTGTTGGCCGAAGAATCCAACGCCGCACCTTTGGCCAAAATGGAAAAGAAACTAGATCGCGCGACTGTATTAGTGCAAAAAAAATCAGCGCAAAAAAAATCAGCCAAAAAACCGAAATTGGTTCGCGATAGCTTCACTTTCCCAGCCAGCGATTACGCCTTGATCGCCGCGCTTAAACAGCGTGCGATTGCAGCTGGCGTTGAAGTGAAAAAAAGCGAATTGATCCGCGCTGGCTTAGCCGCTTTGGTGGCGATGCCTGATGAGCAATTGCTGGCAGTGGTAAATAGTCTAGAAAAAATCAAAACCGGCCGTCCTGCAAAGTAAGTCTTGCAAAATAGTCAAAAAGCCCCTGAATTAAAGCTAATTCGCTTTGTTACAGGGGCTTTTTTTATGGGGTACGCCATCAATCTGGTGCGAGTTGACCGTGTAAGCGATTCACGCTTGACTCGGTAGAAGCCGCCCACTACGGTCACATCATAAGATGGCTGTTGAGAATATGTAATGAAACCGTTTCTTGCCCGATTCATGCTAATACTACTGGCGTGCTGCACGCTGGCTGTGTCGGCTGCTGAGCGTAGCGGTGCGATCAAAGTGGTGTATTTTCAAGATTACCCGCCGTTTTCTAGTGGCGCTGGTGACCAGGTTCAGGGTGCTTTTGTCGATATTATGCAGGAGGCGCTTGTTAAACGGATGAAGCAGCCTACCATTCATAGCGGTTATCCGTGGGAGCGGGCGCAGTATATGGTTAAACAGGGTGACGCCGATGCGTTTGTAACGGTGCACAATCCTGATCGGCAGCGTTATACCGAGGCCAGTAGCGAGATACTGTATTCGGATGAAATTCGGTTTTATGTGCGAAAAAATCATCCCGATTTTAATAAAATCAAAACTTTTACGCGGCTTGAACAATGGATACCGTATCGAATTGGCTCTTATATTGGCGCAGGTTGGACCAAAACGAGTTTAGGTGGATTTAATATCACGTATTTCCCGCTATCTGAATCTTTGTATCGCTCGGTGGCTGAGGGGATTGTCGATGCTTCGCCTGAGGTAGCCGGACATGCGCGTCCCTATATTTTGAAGCAAGGTTTAAAGGACAAAATCGCTGAAGTGCCGCACAGTTTTGATACTTTGCGTTATCGACTCTGTATTCGTAAAAGCTCAAACTTTGTTAAATTATTGCCTGAATTTGATAAAACGCTGAAAGCGATGCGACATGATGGCAGCTTGGCGGAAATTTTAAAAAAGCATGATTTATAGCGCGAAACCCAGCCTACAAATATTAAAGTTGAAACCAGCAAAAAGCCTCGTTTCCCAATTTGGAAAACGAGGCTTTTGTTAATGCGATAGCTTGTTTTAGATTTTAAGTTGTCAAACCATTGTGGCGTAAGAGCGCATCAATCGCTGGTGCGCGGCCACGGAAGGCGGCAAACGACTCCGCAGCTGGGCGCGAGCCGCCAACAGCCAGAATTTCCTTGCGGAAACGCGCGCCGACCGCTGGATTCACCACGCTGCTGCCGGTTTGATCGGCCGCTTCTTCAAACGCCGCATACGCATCAGCGCTCAATACTTCCGCCCATTTATAGCTGTAATAACCGGCCGCATAGCCGCCCGCAAAAATATGGCTAAAGGTTTGTGGGAAGCGGTTGTATTCTGGCGGCAAAGGCAGTGCCAATTCTTGCTGCACCGCTTGTGCGAACGTTGTTAAATCGCCAGCAGAAACCGCTTCTGATTTTTGGTGCAAAGCCATATCGAAAATCGAGAAATACAATTGGCGCTGTAATACAGAACCACTGTGAAAGTTTTTCGCCGCCAGCATTTTATCGAACAGCGGGCGGGGTATTGCCTCGCCGCTATCGATATGGTGCGTTAAAGCGGGCAATACCTGCCATTCCCAGCAAAAGTTTTCCATAAACTGGCTAGGCAATTCAACCGCATCCCATTCCACGCCGCTGATGCCAGACACTTCCAATTCATCGACTTCAGTCAGCAAATGATGCAGCGCATGGCCCATTTCGTGGAACAACGTAATCACATCATCGTGCGGCAACAGCGCATCTTTGCCATCCACACCGCTGGCGAAATTGCACACAATCAGCGCCACTGGCGTTTGCACCGTGCCATCGGCACGCAGTTTACGGCCGCGTACATCATTCATCCACGCGCCGCCTTGCTTGCCTTCACGCGCATGCAAATCCATATACAGGCCACCGACCAAACTGCCGTCGTTGTTTTTCAATTCGTAATACCGTACATCGGTATGCCACGCTGGCGCTTGTGCAGCAACGAACTGCAGGCCATACAGCTCGGAAATCAATTTAAACAAGCCAGTGAGCACGGTTGGCTCAGTGAAATACTGCTTCACTTCTTGCTCGCTAAACGAGTATTTTTCTTCGCGCAGACGTTCAGAAACCAAAGCCACATCCCACGCTTGCAGTTTTTCAATACCAAATTCAGATTTCGCGAACGCTTCTAGCTCGGCGCGATCTTCGAGCATAAAGGGCTGGGCGCGCTTGGCTAAATCGGACAAAAACGCAATCACTTGCTCTGGGCTATCGGCCATTTTGGTGACCAGCGATTCTTCGCCAAAATTGGCAAAACCGAGCATCGCTGCGGCTTCATGGCGCAGCGCGAGGATTTCAGGAATCAGCTTGCCGTTATCCCATTCATCCTTACCAAACTCCGAGGCGCGGGTGGCATAGGCTTTGTAGAGTTGCTCGCGCAGTGGGCGATTTTGCACGTATTGCATCACTGGCATATATGACGGCATTTTTAACGTGATTTTGTAGCCTTCTTTACCATCCGCCTTGGCAGCGCTCGCTGCGGCAGAGAGATTATCCGCAGGCAGGCCAACGAGTTCTTCCGCAGTCAGATACAGCGCAAAATCATCGGTCGCATCGAGTACGTTTTGCGAGAATTTGGTTGTTAGCTCGGACAACTTTTCTTCAATATCTTTAAAGCGATCTTTTTGCTCGCTCGGCAATTCCGCGCCGGACAACACAAAGCCACGGATTGCATCATCAATCACCGTTTTGCGCGTAGGGTTCAAGCCATCATATTCGCGCTCTTTCACCGCTTTATATAGCGCGAACAGTTTTTCGTTTTGGCCGATTTCGGTAAAGAAATTCGAAATCCGTGGAATATTGGCGTTATACACTTCGCGCAACTCTGGCGAATTCACTACCGATTCCAAATGCGCCACCACACCCCAAGCACGGCCTAGATTCTCTAGCGGCGCTTCCAGCACACTCAAACTATCCCAAGTCGCATCAGAAATCTGCTCCGCTTGCGCAATCGCCTCCGCCGCAGCGGCCAGCAAAACATCCAGCGCAGGATCAACGTGTTCAGGTTTGACTTCGCTGTATTGGGGTAAATCGGCAAAATCGAGAAGGGGATTGGCGAGTGTCATGAAAGCTCTCAGGTAGAATGGTGAAAATATTTTAATTAGATGGGCGTAACCCGCCCGAATTCAAGGAATAGACAATGTCGATCGAACAATTTGATGGAATTGAACCCGAAATCGGCGCAGGCGCTTGGGTGCACGCGCAAGCGAGTGTGATTGGCGAAGTGAAACTCGGTGAAAACGTGTCGATCTGGCCGGGCGCGGTGCTGCGCGGCGATGTGAACCATATCCACGTTGGCAAAGACAGCAATGTGCAAGACAACAGCGTGCTGCACACCACGCACAAACGCCCCGATGATCCACTCGGCGCGCCGCTGGTAATCGGCGAGCGCGTCACCATCGGCCATGGCGTGATGTTGCACGGCTGCACCATCGGCAATGAGTGCCTGATCGGCATGGGTACGATTGTGCTTGACCGCGTCGTCATCGAAGACCACGTGATGATCGGTGCTGGCTCGCTCGTGCCACCGAATAAAGTCTTGCGTTCGGGTTATCTCTATATGGGGCGGCCAGTGAAAGAAGTGCGGGCGTTGACCGAAGATGAAATTAAGCATTTCGCTTATTCGGCAGCGCATTATGTGCGGTTGATGGGGAAGTATCAGGGGTGATTGGGGTATGTATTGCGAGGCATTGATATTGAATGCTTAGCAGGTAATACATGCTAAATTATTCAGTGTGATTAGCTAAACTGCAGTCTGGTGATGCGGCGTGATGCCTATGGCAAACCCAAGAAAACGAAATGATGGGTAAGTATAATATGTCGATGATTGATAGATTTAATTCAACTCCCGTGATGAGCTGCGCTGTAAATGAGGGTTTGATTGCTGGCACATTGGTGCATACCGATCAGGGGCTAAAACCGATCGAGCAAACTCAGATTGGTGATCGAGTCTTGTCGCAGTCGGAAGGTGGTGGTGAGCGGGTTTACAAACAAGTTGTAAATACCTTCACGTACGACGACAAAGAAATCTGGGTTGTAAAGTATACGCTGGCAGCTGAAGCCCATTTGAAACGTGATAAGCCGATTCATCATTTGTATGCCACGGCCAATCATCCTTTCTGTGGCGAGGGAGAAGGATGGACTGCCGCGGCGGATTTGAGCGCAGATCAGCAATTGCAGTTGGCCGATGGGGGCATCGCCACCGTGCAGCAAGTATGGCAAGTCTGGCGTACGCCAGCGGCAGGCATGGGCTGGGTGCGGACGGATATCTTGGGTATGCCAGATGCAACCGAAGCTCATATTGCAGATTTCCGCGCAGGCTGCGACCTCTGGGCGTATCCGTTACGCCGTAGGAATGACGCTACTGTTCCTTATTCTTACCCAGGAGATTTTGATTGCACGGTTTTTGACCATAAAGCAATGCTGTCCATTATTTATGATGAAGGGGATCGTGCGTTTAAATCTCGCGTTTACAATCTGGAAGTAGAAGATTGCCACACCTATTATGTCGGCGAAGAAGGGGTCTGGGTTCATTGTCGAAATTGTGAACTTCATTCCACGGAATGATTTCGTAGGGCGACAATAAGCGCTGTAGGTTGGGCTAAGCTTGCGCAGCCCAACGTTTACCGCGAGTATGATTCAAACATAACCGCTGGATTATTCTGGCGGTTTTGTTGTTTATGCGGCTACGCCGCGTAGGTTTTGGGGCGGGAGCTGCCCGCTGCAGGTTCATTTCTTTTGCTTCTCCAAAAGAAACGAACCAAAGAAAACGAGCCCCGGGCGCGCATCGGTCCCCGATGCCCTCGATCGATCGTGAGCCAAACGATAAAGCGGTTTGTCTCTCTCCTCACTCGGTGCGCTTGGACGGGATTTAAAAACCATGAATCCATCATTTGCGTGCTTGGTTTCGTGCTGGTGCTGGGCAAATAGAGTTGCTGGATTCCGGCCTTCGCCGGAATGACGAGTTGAACAGGGTGTTGATGTATTCAACCGTAGCCTTTTATTTTAAAAGCTTAGAAGGCAATACATCTACTTTATTTAAAATATCGTTGAGCTGCGCCAGATCCCTTGTGTCAAGCCGAGCGAGGAACAAGCGGCAAGGGGCTTTCGGCGGGCTCTGTTTTGTTAAAGCCCGCCGCCTTGCCGATTGTCCGCAGCGAGGGGATCCGACGAAGTCGGACGCAGATACTAGGGCGGCCTTCTTTTGCTTACTTTTCTTGGCCGTTCAAGAAAAGTTAGTGCCGCGCGGCATGAGCGCGACCATGGTGAGAAGAAAATTGACACGTTTAGTTTAAGTGAAGCGATTTTTCATCAACACCAAACTCTCAGCCTATTAGAACTTCGCGCCCGATTAGCAGTCAAAAAATGCCAAATCAATAATTTCATCTTGTTTACTCTGCGTCGCATCAAGCCTTGCACTCGCTGATGCTGTAAGATGCCAAGATTGATTTTTTTCGCGCTAGCAGCGGTAATTTTGCTGGCACGCTCTGTTTAATCCCGACCTCAACCGCAAATCAACTTAGCCCAACCATGCCGACGTATAAGCCCCGCAGTTCTGATTATGTGCGTACCGAAATTGACGGCCATCGCCGCAAATTATTGAGTTATCCAGCGTTTGATCGCTTTAATGCGTCGATGCTGGGGCTGGGGAATTTGACGCGGGAATCCAAAGCGACTGATGCGATTGCGGCGGTGTTTGATTTGGAGGGGTTTAGTCAGTTTTGTAATCAAATTGATCCGCATTTGTCAGTGCCGAGTTTTCTGCATCCGTTTTTAAGCTGGCTGATGGATGAATTGCGCAATGAAATGAAGCAAAAGGACGAGGAAAAAGGCGTGGCTTTGTGGTGCCCTTTGCCGTTTTTTACCAAATTCATGGGCGATGGCTTGCTGGTGATTTGGTCGAGCAGGGGTTTGTCGCAGGCGGCGATGCGTAATGTGATTGCCAGCGCGTGGAGTATTTGCAAAAAATATCAGCAGGATTTTTTGCCAACGCTCAAATCTCGGGTTGCTGATCCGCCAGTGCGTTTGCGCGTGGGGCTGGCGCGTGGCACCGTTTATTCGGTGGGCGAGGGTAATGATTACGTGGGTTCGTGCATCAATATGGCGTCGCGGATGCAAAAATTGCCGGGGATTGGCTTTGCGTTTAATCGGCGTGGCTTTGATTTGGAAGATAATCGAACGACGTCGTTTTTTACCGATCACATCATCACGCGCGCGGTGGCGGTGCGGGGTATTGGCGAGGCCGAGCTGGTGTGTATTTTGCGTAATGAGTATGAAAAAATGAAATCGGCCGATAAAAAGTTGTACCGCGAGGTATAGCGTAAACTTGCAATGCATCATTGTCGGCTAGCTCATTGAAAATCGCGGTGTTAGCACGAAAATAATTAGTCATAGATCGCGTAGAGCGTGCTGATTGGACTGGGTTTGAATTAGAACAAAAATTAATGGGTATATCTCTGTAGTAATTTATTTTCATATTTTATAGAGATATACCCATGCTGAGTATCGAATGGAGTTTGCATGATTAAGCGTAGTGTAAAAGGTGTAATGACAACATGGTTGGCGGGTTTATTGGCGCTTTTGCCTTTACTGCTCACACTGTCACTGCTCGGTTGGGTGGTGAATATTTTGGATGGCTTCTTAGGGCCACGTAGCCTCGCTGGGCAATTGTTTGCGATGATTGGTCAGCCGATTGTGAGTAATCCGATTTTGGGTTATTTACTCGGCTGGGTAATTTTGATAGGCGCGATTTATCCGTTGGGGATTGTTGTGCAATCGCGCTTGAAAAAACCGCTGGCAGCGTTGCTGGATAAAACCGTGCGCCGGATTCCGATTATTGGCAGTTTGTATAATGTAGCCGATCGGTTTGTCGGCTTGCTTGATCAAAAACAAGACGCCGATATCGGCGCGATGAGCCCGGTATGGTGCTTGTTTGGCGGCGATGGCGTGGCGGTATTGGCGCTGATGCCCAATCCTGAAATCATGGACATCGAAGGCCGCGAATATCAGGCGGTGCTGGTGCCCACTGCGCCCGTGCCAATTGGCGGCGGCTTGCTGTATATTCCAAAGGAATGGATACGTCCGGCTAATATTGGCGTGGATAAACTGACCAGTATTTATATGTCGATGGGCATTACGCCGCCACCACCGCTGAAAAAAGCGCTGCAAACTGCGCCTGTGATTTATCCCGATCCAAAGCAGCCTTAAAGCGCAGCATTGTTTTTATTATCAGCCACCCAATCAGGGTGGCTTTTTTTATGCTTGGAGGAGGGTGCTATATTCGCTTTATATGCAACACAGTTGCGCAACTGTGTTGCATAAGGATATGCTATGCGCTTTATTTAAGGAGCGGCCAAAATGGCAAAGCGTTTACCGGTTACCGTTTTATCTGGCTTTTTGGGCGCAGGTAAAACCACTTTGCTCAATCACGTATTGAAAAATCGCGCCGGTTTGCGTGTTGCGGTGATTGTGAATGATTTGTCGGATGTGAATATCGATGGCGAATTGATTCATCAAGGCGGTTTTGCGCGCGGCGAAGAAAAGCTCATTGAAATGAGCAATGGCTGTATTTGCTGCACTTTGCGCGAAGATTTATTGCTCGAAGTGGCGCGCCTCGCTAAGGAAGATCGCTTTGATTACCTGCTGATCGAATCCACCGGCATCGCCGAGCCTTTGCCAGTGGCCGAAACATTTACTTTCCGTGATGAAGCAGGGCAGTCGCTCGCGGACATCGCCCAGCTCGATACGATGGTGACGCTGGTCGATGCATTTAACTTTTTGCGTGATTATGCGGGCAGCGATTTGCTGGTCGAGCGCGGCGAAACGGCAGGGGAAGATGATGACCGCAGCGTGGTCGATCTGCTCACCGAGCAAGTTGAATTTTGTGATGTGCTGGTGATTAGCAAGCCCGATTTAGTGACGCCAACGCAGCTGGCTGAGTTGCAAGGCATCCTCGCCGCGCTCAATCCGCGCGCGCTGCAAATCGTTGCTGAAAACGGCGCAGTGCCGCTGGATGCCATTTTAGGCACGGGGCGTTTTGATTTTGACGAAGCCGCCAATGCACCGGGCTGGTTGGCTGAATTACGCGGTGAGCATCTCCCTGAAACTGAAGAATACGGTATCAGCAGCTTCGTTTGGCAAGCACGCGCGCCGCTGCACCCAGAGCGGTTTTGGAACTTGATTCATAGCGAATGGCAGGGCGTATTGCGCTCCAAAGGCTTTTTCTGGCTGGCGAGCCGCCCGAGCTTTGCCGGTAGTTGGTCGCAAGCGGGCGGTGCTTGTCGGCATGGCGCAGGCGGTTATTGGTGGGCGAGCGTACCCAAAGCGCATTGGCCAACGGAAGACGAGCAAATCGACAGCATCATGGATCGTTGGGACGACGATTTTGGCGATCGCAAGCAAGAATTGGTGTTCATCGGTATTGATATGGACGAAGCGCTGCTGCGCGAGCGGCTAAATCAATGCCTGCTGAGCGACGCCGAATTGGCGTTGGGAATGCAAAACTGGTCGGCTTTGAATGATCCATTCCCACATTGGGGAAGCGCAGCTGATGAAGAAGCCGACATCAGCGCGTGTGCTATGCCAGCTTAATCGGCGCGATGGCGGTTTAAAAAAGCAAAAGCGCGGTATCTGCTGCGCTTTGTCATTTCAGGCCTTGGGCTCTGCGGTATATTCATACGTATCACATCGCCCCAAAGAGAAACTCATGTCGCGTTTATCCATCAAGCTGGCGCAGGAAATTGCCCGCCGTACTATGGCGCTGCTGCCGTACAACATTAATGTGATGGATGAGCATGGTGTGATTTTAGCCAGTGGGATTACCGAGCGGATAGGGCTGCGGCATGAAGGCGCAATGCTGGCGATTCAGCAAGGCCGCGTACTGGAAATCGACGCGGCGACGGCGGCGAACCTGCAAGGTGTACAGCCCGGTGTGAATTTGCCGCTGTATAGCCAAGGTGAAATTGTTGGCGTGATTGGTATTACTGGCGCGCCGGATATTGTGCGACCGATGGGCGAATTGGTGCGGATGAGCGCCGAAATGATGCTGGAACAAAAAGCCATGCTGCGCAGCATCGAGCGCGATGCACGTTTGTACGAAGACCTGGTGCAGCAGCTGATTCAGCGGCAGAGTATTTCGGATTTATCGCTGGCGCGCTGGGCCGAGCGGCTGGGCGTTGATCTCACGTTGCCGCGCGTGGCGCTGGTGATTCGCGCCAGCGGTAGCTTGCTCGACCAAGAAACTGGATTGAGCGCTTTGCAGCAATTGCAATATTTGCTCGCCGATTTTGGCTACGCGCCTTTGCTGGCTAGGCCGACGTTTGATGAGTTCGTTTTGCTCTTACCCGCGCTGGACGACCTCAACCGTTGGAGTCCTGCGGCGCAGCGCCGCCAGTTATTGCCCGCATTGCAAGTCTTACAAACTAAAACGCCGCTGCGTTTGCAAGCGGCTTTGGGGCATTATTTTGTGCAAGAAGGCGGGCTGGCGCTGTCGTATCAAACGGCGAGCGCCACTTTGCAGCAAGCGGTGGGCGACGATATTTTGCAGCTTTTTGATGATGAGCGTTTACCCGTGCTGCTCGCACCACTGGCGCAAGGCTGGCAAGCGCAATTGCTGTGCGCACCCGTCGAGCGGATCCGTGCCCAAGATAAAAAAGGCGTTTTTTTGCCCACATTAGCGTGTTGGTTTGCGCACGATTTGAATCTACAAGCCACCGCACAAGCGCTCAATATTCATCGTAATACGCTGGATTACCGGCTTGGTCGCATTGCTGAGCTGAGCAAAATGGATCTGAGCCGCTTGGAAGATCGGGTGCAAATTTATATCGCACTACAACTTCCGGCTTTATTACCGCACTAATTTGGGCATTTGCACAAAAATAGATGCAAATTATGTGGTTTATTCTGGATTTATGCCGAGGACTTGCAGCGACTTGCACGCCTAGAATGTAGTCACTGTTTTACGACTACATTCTGGAGAGCAAGATGGATCCAATTAGCACATTCGGTGCGATGGCGGCTTTGGCCGTTGCCATCGGCCTGATTTTGAAAAAAGTATCACCGACCTACGGCATGGTCGCGGGCGCTTTGATTGGCGGCTTGGTCGGCGGCGCAAGCCTGAGCGAAACCGTGACGATTATGATGGACGGCGCGCGCAATATTATTCCGGCCGTGCTGCGGATTATCGCCGCTGGTGTGTTGGCTGGGGTGTTGATCGAATCGGGCGGCGCGGCGCGCATTGCCGATACCATCGTCAAGAAAATGGGTGAAGTTCGCGCGCTGCTGGCCTTGGCTTTAGCAACGCTGATTTTGACTAGCGTTGGCGTTTTCATCGACGTGGCCGTGATTACCGTGGCACCGATTGCATTGATGATCGCCGAACGCGCCGGAATTTCGCGCTTTGCGGTGCTATTGGCGATGATCGGCGGTGGTAAAGCCGGTAATGTGATGTCGCCCAATCCCAACGCGATTGCCGCTGCGGATGCATTTCAGCAGCCACTAACGTCCGTCATGATGGCGGGGATTGTTCCCGGTCTGGTTGGCCTCGCCATTGCCTACTTGCTGGCGCGCCGCCTAACAAGCAAAGGCAGCATGATTTCGGCCGAAGAAGTCCACGATCATGGTAATGACAATCTGCCCAGCTTTGGCGCGGCAATGGTCGCACCGCTAGTGGCAATTGGTTTATTGTCACTGCGTCCTATCGCGGGTATTGCCATTGACCCCTTAATTGCATTGCCTTTGGGCGGTATACTAGGCTGTTTGGCGATGGGCAAGATTGCCAATATCAATGAATACAGCATCGCTGGCCTGCAACGCATGATGCCAGTCGCGATTATGCTGCTCGGCACCGGTACGCTGGCCGGGATTATCGCTAATTCTGAATTGAAAAATCTACTGATTCACGCCATCGGCGGCATGGGTTTGCCAGCGTATGTATTGGCACCCGTCGCTGGTATTTTGATGTCGATGGCCACCGCGTCAACGACGGCAGGTACCGCAGTCGCTTCGCAAGTGTTTGGCGCAACGTTGATGACCTTGGGCGTTCCGGCGCTGGGCTCGGCAGCGATGATCCATTCGGGTGCCACGGTGCTCGATCACTTGCCACACGGTAGTTTCTTCCACGCCACTGCGGGTGCTGTCGGCATGAATATGAATGAACGCCTAAAAATGATTCCCTACGAAACCGCAGTTGGCCTCGGTATTACGATTACCGCGACAGTTTTGTACGGCGTGATTGGTTTGGCTTAAGGAGCGCAAGATGAAAAAAATCGTAATTGCACCCGATTCGTTTAAAGAATCTTTAAGTGCCAAAGAAGTCGCCAGCATTATCGCCAGCGCATTTGAAAATATCTTGCCGCACGTCGAGCTAGTACAAGTGCCGATGGCCGATGGCGGCGAAGGCACGCTGGAAGCCTTGATCGACGCGACCAATGGCCAATTTCACACCGCCACCGTGCGTGGCCCATTGGGCGCGCCAGTGACGGCGCAATGGGGAATGCTAGGCGACGGCCGCACGGCGGTGATCGAAATGGCGTCCGCCAGTGGCCTCGCCTTGATCGCGGCCGATGCGCGCAATCCCTTGCTAACCAGCACCGAGGGCACGGGTGAATTAATCCGCGCTGCGCTCGATGCCGGCGCGAGAAAATTCATTCTGGCGATTGGCGGCTCGGCGACCAATGACGGCGGCAGCGGCATGCTGCGCGCGCTGGGCGTGCAGTTTTTGGATACTGCAAGTGCGCCGCTGGCGGCGGGTGGCGCAGCGCTGGCTGATTTGGCGAAGATTGATTTGAGCGGCTTTGATTCGCGCTTGCTGGAATGCGAATTTGAAGTGGCTTGTGATGTGGATAATCCATTGACCGGTGCGAAAGGCGCTTCGGCGATTTTTGGCCCACAAAAAGGCGCAACACCGGAGATGGTGAAGCAGTTGGATGCGGCATTAAGCAATTACGCGCGCATCATCCGGCAGCAACTGGGCAAAGACGTTGAACACATCGCCGGTGCTGGCGCGGCGGGCGGCATGGGCGCAGCGGCGTTGGCGTTTTTCTTCCGCTGCCGCTTGCGCCGAGGCGTTGATATCGTGCTCGACGCGACCGGATTGGCGCAGCATTTAAGCGATGCTGATTTGGTAATTACTGGCGAAGGTCGTTTGGATGGTCAAACGATTTTTGGCAAAACGCCGATAGGCGTAGCGCAACTGGCCAAGCAATTTGGCCTGCCAGTGATCGGCATCGGCGGCTGCTTGCGCGAAGATGTGGACGAGGTGTATGCGCATGGCATCGACGCAGTGTTTTCTTGCGTGCACAAAGCGATGTCGCTGCAAGAAGCATTGGGCGACGCACGCGAAAATTTACAACGCACTGCACGCAATGTAGCGAGCGTGATTCATTTGATGCGTTTGAAATAAGTTAATGTGAACGAATGTTTTATGGTTGGTATTACCATCTAGGTCATTATGAATAATGGCTAGATGGCAATACCTTGCTTTTTTCGATGTTCGGATTTGGTGTTGATAAAAAATTACTTCACTTTAAACGAAGGCTTCAATTTTCTACTCACCATGGTCGCGCTCATGCCGCGCGGCACTTACTTTTCTTGAACGGCCAAGAAAAGTAAGCAAAAGAAGGCCGCCCTAGTATCTGCGTCCGACTTCGTCGGATTCCCTCGCTGCGGACAATCGGCAAGGCGGCGGGCTTTAACAAAACAGAGCCCGCCGAAAGCCCCTTGCCGCTTGTTCCTCGCTCGGCTTGATACAAGGGATCTCGCGCAGTCCAACCATCGCGGCACAGCATCAACACCAAATCCGAACATAGCCATTTTATTATGGGTATTACCATCTAGGCCTTTATGAGTAATGGCTAGATGGTAATACCTTGCTTTTTTCGATGTTCGGATTTGGTGTTGATAAAAAATTACTTCACTTTAAACGAAGGCTTCAATTTTCTACTCACCATGGTCGCGCTCATGCCGCGCGGCACTTACTTTTCTTGAACGGCCAAGAAAAGTAAGCAAAAGAAGGCCGCCCTGTATCTGCGTCCGGCTTCGCCGGATGCCCTCGCTGCGGACAATCGGGTCGGTTGCGCTCAAAACTCGGTCGGCCTCAAAGGCAACAGCATCGGCCTCGCTCAAACATTGATCGCAAAAACCCCGACCCGCTTGTTCCTCGCTCGGCTTGATACAAGGGATCTCGCGCAGTCCAACCATCGCGGCACAGCATCAACACCAAATCCGAACATAGCCATTTTATTATGGGTATTACCATCTAGGCCTTTATGAGTAATGGCTAGATGGTAATACCTTGCTTTTATATTTTTTATTTAGATCGGCATTGAGGCCATTTTTGACGACTTCAATGCATTACGGCGAAACCACCCAAGCGCCATTGCGGTAAACGACTTCATCGTCAAACTGCACCGATTCGGTGATCGCAAACACGTCGATATGGTATTTGCCTTCACCGCGTTTGATATTCGGCTTGGCGTAAATACCGTGCTTCATACCAAGCGACAAATGAATCCCGCACATACGCTCATAAGTGCCAATATCGCTGACGGTGCGCGCAAAACTAAATGCGCGATTCATTCCCAAACCGAGTTCCCGCACCCATACCACGCCGCCTTCATCAGCGCGGATCATCGCCAGCATCTCATCAAATTCGGGCGTTGAATCGATGACGTCGATGATTTGGCTTTGGGCTATCACCAAGGTAATCGGTAGGCTAGGGCGGTTCACGCGGTAGCGCGTGTCGCCAAACACAAACACGCGAATTCGGCCATTCACCGCCGCAAAGTCCTGCGTTTCGGTAAACACTTCGCCGAGCGGAAATTGCCCGCCGACATTATTCATCTGGCTGTAATCGCCAATATTGAGCTTGGCCGATTCAAACGGCGCCGCGAAGTGCAGCACATTGCCCGCGCCACTATCGACCAAACCACGGCTGGCGCTATCGATTTTGGCTTTTAGCGCATGCCCAACGCCGCGATAATAGCAAGGATCATACGCCAGTGAATCGACATAAATCGGGACTTCCGCCCCCTGCATCCGCCCCAAATGCGGATGCTCGATCACTTTTAAACCACGCTTAAATAGCTCGACGCGAATCCGAAATGCTTCCAGCCGAAAGTTCGTCGATTGCACTAACACCACCAAATCTTTCGCGGCCAACGGCGCAAACGCCGCCAATACTTGCTCGGGCGTGCTGGCATCAAAATCAATGAAGTTCGCGTTCGGCAAAGCCAAGCGATAAGCCTCTGTCAACGTCGCCGCCAGCTCACAGCGCGTATCAAACACCACCACCGCCTGTTGCTCACCATCGATGTGTTCAAACGCAATCGTCAACACATCCCGCAAATGTGCCTGCGCCAGCGTGATGAGTTCTGGATTGGGAGGCGTTTCTAAGGTAGAGCAGGGTGACGACATGGTGATGACTCGATGACGGATTGGTTGGTAGGGTGTGAAACGCGCAGCGTTGCGCACCACGATATACACAAATGGTTAAAACAGTATCGTAGGTTGGGCTAAGCTTGCGCAGCCCAACGTTTACTGTGGATTCGCTTTTTCTTTGTACCTAAATAATCTCTTTCGATTGTTATGGGTATCTTTGTGGGGGCATTTATTGATATAGGCTTTGTTCGTATACTTATAACTCATGCACCAAACCACCTTGGGCTTGTTGCTACTCGAACGTTGGGCTGCGCAGGCTTAGCCCAACCTACGAACTTGGCTTATCTTGTTTACGATAAAACTCTATTTGGACTCTTCTTTAATTTGCACTGCTTTATCAAAATTTATTAAAGCTTTACTTCTCTCACGACAGCTTTGGTGTGTTGGATGCGAAAATGATGGAAAATCCCCCCCTACTCGGGCGTAGCCAATCATCATTGCGATTATCTTGCTGTCTTTAACTCGAACTATACTAGTTTCAGATCGAAAGATTAATGGATCGCTATCACGAATATTTTTGCTTTCAAAATTAACATAGAAAATTGTCTTCTCGTTTTTACCCGCAGGAATTGCAAACAAATCCCCACGCATCAATCCACCGTTTAGTGCATCATCACGACTAATTGTTACGTGCTCAAAGACCGTAGTTCCGCCATCTTTGTTGCACATTTTTTGCACTCTATTATCCCAATAAGCCTTTCTGCCCTCAAAAAAACCAAGTGTTAATAATAAAAGGGCAATTAATACTAAAGGGAAAAATAATAAATTTTTCATCGTTTTCATTAGACCCTCTGCCTTTAGCGGGTAGGGTGGAATAACTGAAAGGCATTCCACCAATTTGCTGCAAAAGTTGCAATACGCTAATGCTTATTGACACCCTACTTGGCTTTGAATGGTTTACCGCCGCATCCTAGCGTCCAGCTCCTCAACCTGCGCGCGCGCCCATGGTGTGCGGCGTAGGAAGGTGAGGCTGGATTTGATCGACGGTTCATTGGAAAAACACTTAATCGGAATCCGCAGTGCCAGTTCTTCCCAGCCGAAGTGATCGACTAAATCGGTGAGCATTTTTTCCAGCGTAATGCCGTGTTGTGGATCTGAGTTATACATCGTGTGGCCTTGCAATAGTGTTGCCGACTATTTTAAACCGTCTGTATTGAGGAGTGCCGAGTTTTCGAGTGCTTTGAAGCTTAGCGCTGGTGTTGGGCTGTGTTTAGATTGGGTATTGATAAAAAAAAGTGCATCGTTTGACTTGACACGTCAATTTTCTAATCGTCATGGTCGCGCTAATGCCGCGCGGCACTTACTTTTCTTGAACGGCCAAGAAAAGTAAGCAAAAGAAGGCCGCCCTAGTATCTGCGTCCGACTTCGTCGGATTCCCTCGCTGCGGACAATCGGCAAGGCGGCGGGCTTTAACAAAACAGAGCCCGCCGAAAGCCCCTTGCCGCTTGTTCCTCGCTCGGCTTGATACAAGGGATTTCGCGCAGCTCAACCATTGCGGCACAGCATCAACACTAAATCTGAATATCAGTAGATATCTATGGGTATATGTTTCTAGACCTTGCTATTAAATACCTGTATGGCAATACCCTTTTAAATTAAAAAAGCCCAGCAAATCTTGCTGGGCTTTTTGTCGTGTATCAGATCGGGATTAACCAAAAATCCCTTTCCACCATAAACGCATCGTGTCCCATGCGCGGCCGAAGATGTTGGCTTCTTCGATGGCGGCGACGGCGACGACGGGGCGCTCTGAAAGCACTTTACCTTCAAGCGTGATTTTCATCGTGCCGACCGTTTGGCCGACTTTGATCGGTGCAATCAAGGGTTGCTGGCTGGTGAGTTCAATTTTGATTTTCGCCGCGTCGCCTTTCGGTACGGTGATGTATTGATCGCTCAAAAAGCCGACGCCAACGTCATCGGCTTTGCCTTTCCAAACGGGTACGGTTTGCACTGCTTGTTTGGCTGCGTAAAGGCGCGGTGTTTCATAAAATTGCGCGCCCCAGTTAAGTAGTTTTGATGATTCAGTCGCGCGAACTTCTGGGCTGGTCGTGCCAACGACGACTGAAATCAAGCGGCGGTCGTCGCGTTTGCTGGAGGCAACGAGGTTGTAACCGGCGGATTGGGTGTGGCCGGTTTTCATGCCATCAACAAACGGGTCGCGATAGAGTAAGAGATTGCGGTTCGGTTGGCTGATATTGTTGTACTTGAATTCTTTGATTGAATAGATGTGATAGAACTCAGGAAAGTCGCTAATGATCGCGCTAGCAAGGCGGGATAAATCGCTGGTCGTGACGTGCATTGCTGGATCAGGCAGGCCGGTACTGTTGGTGAAGTGCGAGTCCTTCAGACCTAGGCGCTTGCCTTCTTTATTCATTAATTGCGCGAAAACTTCCTCAGAGCCGGCGATGGCTTCGGCGAGTGTGACGCAAGCATCGTTGCCGCTTTGTACGATGACGCCTTTGATCAGGTCATCGACAGAGGCCGGCACTTTCGGATCCAGATACATTCGCGAGCCTTCTTGGCGCCAGCCTTTTTCTGAGACTAGTAATGTCTGATCAAGCTTGAGTTTGCCTTCTTTAATGGCTTTAAACGTCAAGTAGGCGGTCATCAATTTGGTCAGTGATGCGGGCTCAACTTTCATATCTGGATCGCGCGCGGCAAGCACTTGGCCGCTTTGCTTATCGTATAAATAGTACGATTTAGCGGCAATTTCTGGTACGGGCGCGACAAAAGCGTGGGCGATACTGCTGCTAAAAAGGGTGGCAATCAGACTAGCGGTAATGGCAATGCGTGGCATAGTGGCGGCTTTTACGAGATGTGAGCAAAAAGTGGGGCAATTATACGGCTAATTCATGGGCATAGACGCGCATCTGGCGGCTTTGTTCCGCAATGCGGGAGTAAATCTTCCGCCTTGACAGTCGTTGATTTAAAAAACACGCAAAACATTTATTAGTTCGTCATTTCGACGGTGCTCCGCATACCTAAAGGCAAGGCTGGAATCCCGCTGCAATGGTGATTTTAGCGCGGCTCGTCAATAGCAGCCTGCGTCGGTATGACGATGAGTGGGAGATTTCGGTATTGATCGTATTGATACGACGATGGCGCGCATATTTTGCGCGCCATCGTGTGGGTTTGATCTGGCGCCTGAGCGCGCCAGTCAATTCATCAGTTAATTCATATTGCGCTCACCGCGCCGCTCAATCAGTAAGGATAGCTTGGTGCTGTGCCGGCCAAATTAAGCCATTGCCCGCTAGAGACTTGGTTAAATTTGGCCGTTGCCAGCGCGTAAAACTCTTCGGGTAATACCGTCAATCCCAAATCGGCGACCGAATCGAGTGCAGTTTGGCTGACGGTGATGCCATACATCGCAAAAATCGTCCGTAAATCTTTGCCGATGATTTTCGAGCTAAGCACATACAGCAGGTCTGGATTGCTGATGGTGGTGTTATCAGTAAAACGTGACATCGCGTACTTATTTTTATTCGCCGAATCCCATGCCTTGCTGACTAAACGGTCGCCTTTGGTGAGCAGCGTAAAGTAATTCATCGTCGCTTCCATGCTCGGTTTCGCTTCGTTTTCGCGGTATTTGCTAAACAAAAATGCCAGTTGGAAATGCACCGCACGCATTGGATCTTGGCCTTTATCCATATCCCATAGCCGCGTTTGCATATCGAGTACTTTGGCGTTGCCCGTCAAATTAGTCGCGCGATTGGCGATCATCCTTTGATATAAACTAGGATGGTCGGTGGTATGGCCGGTGTCGATGCCGAGTAGTTTGTATTGGCGCATCATGTGCGCGCTGGCGAGGATATTGTTATCGCATTCGACGACGCAACCCTTGCCGTTAAACTCGATATGCATCACGCGCTGCACGGTGTTGTGGCCGAGTTCATGCGCGTGGCCCCAACCTGTGCCACCAATACCGGCAAAACCATCCGATGGATTGCCCGAGCACAAAAAGCCGCACTGGGCGATCCAGCCGACAAAATGCTGCACATTGGGCGCGCGGTGAATGGGCCCAGCGCAATCCCAGCCAAACTGCGTACAGAGCGTGGCGACATTGCTGCTCATTGGCATATTGTTGTAGCCATTGGCGATGTGGTTGGAGTCGAACAACATGCCTTTGATTTGGTCAACGATATACACTTTAGGGTCGAGATTACCCATCGCTTGATTGGCGTAAAAAATCGTTTGCTGAATTTCGCCGCCCACCAATTTGGCGGTTTGCCAGCCAAAATCTTTGCGTTTCATTGCGGCGACAGCGTCGCTAATCTCGGCGTCGCTTTGCGTTTTAGTAAAATCAAAATGCGAGTATTTTGCACCGCCACGGATTTTGAGCGTCACGCTTTTTCCCGCTGTTGCACCGCTGTAATTCAGATACAGCGGGCCACCAAATGGCGTAACAAAGACGATTTCGCCGCTGGCTTTGAGTGGAATTGCAAACGATTGCGGGCGACGCGGGCGTTTATAGCCTTCGCTGACATTGTCGGTGAGTGGATTGCCGTAGGCGCGCAGATGATTGGTTTGCACGCTGAGTTTGCTGGCTCCGCCATTGTCGACGATTTCGATATACAGCGGTTTGCCCGGAATCGCCGCGCGGCCAATGGCTGTGATACCTGCGGCTTGGGCGATGGTCACTTCGATGGTCTCAGCACTGCTACTGACCGGAATACTTTGCGCCGCCACCGGCATAAAATCGCCTTGCCCTGCGCTGGCAACGGTTGTGCTGGCACGATTGTAGGCGACCCAAGAATCGGATGCATAAGTGCGTAAAAATTCGGCAGGATTGGTGCTGCGATTGATTTTCCCGTATTGAATTGATGGGCGATACAGATCGGCCCAGAGAATCAATATGCGATGTAAATCCGTTGTTGGATCAGCAAAAATATCTGTGCCATTGCTTTGCAACGAGGCCAGCTCATTTTGAAACTGCGTAATGGCATTGCTGGAGCTGGTGTCGACGCTGAGATCTAGGCTCAAGTTTGGTGTATTCATTTGGCTCAGCGCTTTGACTAGCGCGCCCATTTGATCGCCACGTTGTAGGGATTCGGCGATAGTGCGGCTCGCGCCGACTGAAACACCTGCGGCGCTGGCAAAGTAATTGCCCGGATAGCCGCCCAAATCCATGCCGATGCCGTTGAGTACTTTGCGGCCGGTGGCCGATTCAGTCCAATTGGGGTGCATATAAATAATGGCTTTGCCGCTGGCTTGGTATTGGCGTACCAGCGCACTGAGATTCGGTGCGTCTTTGACATTATTACCAAAAACCAATACATCAGCGTCTTGCCAGCAGGTGTTGCTAGCGGCAGTCAGATCGCATGTGATTGCTTGCGGTGTTTTGCCGAGGCGGGTGATGAATTTACTCACTGTGGCGGCATCGTAGCCTGCGCTAGCAAATTTGAGTGTGCTCGGCAGCGGGCCAGTGGCTTTGCCCGTGACCACCCAATTAAAAGCGCGCGTGAATAGCGGTAAATGCTGGGTTTCTTTGGATTGATTCGCCATCCAATTGAGCACATCCGCGCCATAGGCCAGCGCACGGCCTTGGCCGTATTGTGAAATCGCCGCCATACCGCTGCCATCATCAGCGACGATGAAAGGGCTGGCCGATGTGGAGCTTAAGCGCTGGATTTCGTTGCTATTACTGGTGTGATTCAGCGTGAGATTCAGATTCGCATCGCCGTAAATATCCGCCAAAGCGCTGTTTTGTTGTTGCTGATAGCGAGTCGCCAATTCACCGGCGAGGCGTTGCAACGTAGGTAAATGCCCAGCATTCAATCCCTGCACGCTGCCCGTTTTTAAAGCTTGCACAATTGGGTCTGTCGTTGGCACTTCGGGCTTGAGTTCGGGATTGGTGATTTGATCGACTGTCGTATTCGTTGGCGGCGGATTATTCGGCGTGCTTGGATTATTCGGTGTGCCAGCGGGTGGAGTTGTGGGGCTGGATCCACCACCGCCACCACAGGCAGTGAGGCCGAGCAAAAGGCTGAGAATGACTGTGCGTTTCATTGATGCGCTCTCGTTAATATTGTTTTTATGAATACGGGATTCCCCATTTCTTGGGATTATATTGAATATCAGAAAAGACTGATATGATCCGGCGGCGCAAAAATATGACATTTACGTTTAGAACATGGAGGAGGGCGCGTGTCAGTACGAAATCAGGCCGCTGCACAGCTGCGCCATTTGCAGGGTTTATACCTGCGCTACCAGCATCATCCTGAACGGATTGCGCAATTTGAGCAGCTATTTGGGCTGCGCCGCGTGGCGGCCGATGAGGTCAGCGAACTTGCTGCTGAATCGGCTTTGCAATTGAGCGAGTTTTTATATGGCTTAGGCGATAGCCATGCAATGAGCTGGATCGCCAGCGAGCTAGATATGGCGGCGGGTGATGGCTTGGTGTATTACCTGCGCGCCGCCAATTCACTCGAAGTCGCAATCGACGAAATTGTGCGTTTAGCGCCGATGTTGTTTCCCGATGGCGAGATTCAATTTGTTCGCAAGCCGCACGATTGGCAATTGCGGCTGATTCCCCGTGTGAGTACTGATCGCATGGGCATGCTCTTGCGCTATGAAGCGATTTTGATTTGGTTGATGCGCGTCGTGAGCTATGTGCTGGGCGTTGCTGCACCGCCGGTGTCGATTCAGGTGATGACGCCTAAAACCGCATCAAACGAGTTCGATACCTTGTGCGCTGTGTCGGTGCGCTATGCGGCGGAGTGTTTTGGCCTCACGTGGCCCAATCACTATTTAGCCAGCAAATTGCCCGGCTCCAGTACGAATTTATATCTAGCGATTCAGCCGATGTTAAATCAGCGCTTGCAAGTATATTTGGTGCAAGACACTTTAACGCAAAAAGTGGGCCGGTATTTAACACCAACGGCGAATTTAGCCCATGCTGATTTGGCACAAACAGCCGCCGCCTTGGGGATGAGTAGCGCGATGCTGCGGCGGCAATTGAGCTTGGAAAACACCAGCTTTAGCCAGATTTTGCTGCAAATCAAACGCCGCACTGCGATTCAAGCTTTACTTAATACGAGCGCTCGTTTGGATGATGTGGCGCTACAAATTGGCTTTGCTGAGCGCAGTGCGTTTGAGCGGGCATTTGGGCAGTGGTTTGGTCTGTCACCGAGCCAGTTTCGGCGTGAGTTAGTGGCTTGTTTTCCGAATGCATTACGGGAAAGCAGCTTTGCCGCCGAGCGCTGGCCCAGCGCCGAGCTGCATTCGGCGGCGCTGGATGCGCTGCTGCTACAGTCGCAGCAAGAATCATTGCTACTGGCGCAGTTTATGCCGTATTGCTTGGACAATCCAAAACTCAGTGCCTTGCTCTTGCTGGAGTTAAATTTGCCAGACATAGCGTGTATCGAGGGTATTGCTCAGCAAGCCCTTCATCAACAAAGCCTGGCGTTGCATACCTATAAAAATTTATTATTGTCTTCGCGCGGCATTCAGCAGCGTGCCAGCCAGCGCAGCGATTGGCTGGCGGTACTCAGCGCCAATTTTGCCCGCGCGGTACTGGCTGAATATTCCTTGTCCCCATCCCCAAGCAATACGATGTTGTGGGCGGTTTTTTTGCATCGCTTGGCTGCACCTGCAAGCGAATTAGCGTTTGCAGTGCATTGTAGGCGCAGTGCTTTGCTGCTGATGGTGTGGGGCGTGAATGCCGATGTGGTGCGTTGCTTAAATCAATGGGCGAATCAGTCGTCACCAGAATCTAATTATCTCAGTGCCGCGCTGGCTTGGCTGGCCGCGATGTTGGCTGGCGATAGCGTGGCCGAGTGGCGTTTACCAGTTGATCGCTTGCAAGTCGAAGCCGAGTGGGCGGGGATTTGGCGGCGTTTGTGTGAGCGCTGGCACACACAAAACGCCGCACCGCTGGATTTTCTGGCACTAATGGCCATGCCCGATTAAAGCGTAAATTCACCACTGCCAATTTGCACCACGCGGCCACTGACGTGAATGTCTTGCTCTGCATCAACGTGCAATTGCAAGCGCGCAATGCGTTGGATGCCGTGGCCTTGTTCCATCGTCAGTGCAAACGGCGTTGGCGTATTTTCCGCCAGTAGCCAGCCGCCCAAATTGGCGCAGGCCGAGCCGGTACCGAAATCTTCTGCTGCTTGGCCGTACTGATCCCAAAAATAGCGCGCAACTATCGTTTCACTGCCGTCCATCTGAGTTTGTCGCGCCCACACCAGCGCGCCGCTGAGTCCTGCTTGATTCTGCGCGACACGCGTAAATTGGGTGATGTCGATATTGCAACTGGCAACGGCAGCAGCGTCAGCGAGCGGGACGATGAGTTGCTCAGTGCCGCAATTGACAAAGCGTGGTGTGCCTATGATCTGGCTAGCAGAAATTCCTAGCGCCGCCGCGAGTTCAGCCACTTCTGGGCCTGCGCGGTAGCTCGGCGGATTGGCCGTGAGCGTGATTTGTTCACCCGCACAGCGCACGGGAATCAAGCCCGCTTGCATTTTCAGCGTCAATTGAGCCCGTCCATTGGCAATCACAAACGCCGTCCCCAAGGTGGGATGACCCGCAAACGGCATCTCGTACGAGGGCGTAAAAATCCGCACATGGGCATCGGCTTCATCGCTCTTCGTCACAAAGGTGATCTCGGATAAATTCATTTGCTGGCCAAGCGCCGCCATTTCTGTGGGGCTGATGGCGCTGGCATCGCTAAACACTGCCAAAGGATTGCCAGAAAAAAGCGCTTCAGTGGCAAAAACATTGACTAATTGGTAGTGAACTTTTTTCATTTTATTTCCTTGGGTATATACAGCTAAGCATTATTTATTAATGGATAGGTGGCAATACTGCCTAATTTAGTGTTTGCTAGCGAATGTAATCAAATGGTGTGCGATTTTGCTTTTGTGTTTGCACCTCGAATCAATCCACTGTAGGCCACGCAGGGCTTGTATAATATTGGGCTTCGCCGCTTTGGCAAAATCAATGGCAATATTAATTACCCCATGATTCGTAAATTTATCGGCAAGGTGCTACGGCGCCCGGGCAAGCGTGTTATTCACGCCAAGCATTATGGCATTCGCCGCGATCAACTGCATTCAGGTGCATTGAAAGTCTGTGATCGTCTGCAAGCTGCGGGTTACGAGGCGTATATTGTGGGCGGCGCGATCCGCGATTTATTGCTCGGCAAAGCGCCCAAAGATTTTGATGTGGCTACCAGCGCCACGCCGGAACAAGTGCGGCATATTTTTAACCGCTCGCGCATCATTGGCCGCCGATTCCGTATCGTGCACGTGCCGTTTTATGAGCGTGGCGGTGAAGAGATCATTGAAGTGACCACTTTCCGTGGCAGCGCAGAATCGCCGACCGATGCTTCGGGGCGGATTATTCGCGATAACGTCTACGGTACTATCGCTGAGGATGCCGATCGCCGCGATTTCACCGTGAATGCGCTGTATTACGATCCAAACTCTGAGGAAATTCTCGATTTCCATCACGGCATTGAAGACCTCGAAAAGCAACAGCTGGTGATGATCGGCGATCCAGTTAAACGCTATCACGAAGATCCAGTACGCATGCTGCGTGCGGCGCGCTTGTCGGCCAAGCTCGGTTTGGCGATTGCGCCCGATACGCGCAACCCAATTCGCGAACACGCGGCGCTACTTGAAAACATCCCAACAGCGCGTTTGTTTGATGAAATGATGAAGCTCTTGCTGTCGGGCAAGGCGTGGGCTTGTGTGCAAACCTTGCGTGAGCTGGGTCTGCATAAACCGCTGTTTCCGCTGCTGGATAAACTTTTATCGCAGCCGGATACGGCGAAGTTTTTGCAAAAAGCACTCGAAAATACCGATCAGCGTTTGGCTGAAGACAAACCGGTTTCGGCTGGATTTTTGTTTGCCGCCTTGCTGTGGCATGAAGTTGAATTGAATTGGCAAAAACGGATTGCCGCCGGTGAAGTGAAGACTCCAGCGCTGATTGATGCGATGAATGACGTGGAAAGCAAAGTGTGCAAACGCTTGGCGATTCCGAATCGCTACGGCGCAGCGATGAAAGAAATTTGGGCGATGCAACCGCGCTTTGAGCAACGCGTGGGCTTGCGGCCATTCCGCTTGTTTGAGCAACCGCGTTTCCGTGCCGCTTACGATTTTCTATTGCTGCGGGCTGAATGTGATTTGGTTGAGCCTGAATTGGCCGATTGGTGGACGAAATTTCAAGTTTGCGAAAGCACTGAGCGCATGGCAATGATAGAAGCTGCGGTGAAAAGTGGGGCGGGTGGCGCAAGCAGTGGTGAAGGCGTTGCTAAACGCCGCAAACGTAGTCGTCAGCGTAAACCCGCGTCAGTAAAGGCATCCTCTAAGACGTCTGAGGCGTAATTCGCATGAGAATTTATGTCGCCTTGGGCGCAAATTTAGGCGATCCGCAGGCGCAATTGCGCACCGCGATTGCGGCTTTGGCGGCGTGGCCGGCGATGACTTTGCTGCAAAGCTCATCGTTTTACGCCAGCGCGCCAGTGGGTTACACCGATCAGCCTGATTTTGTGAATGCCGTTTGCGAGCTGGAAACTGACTTATCTGCGCCGGACGTGTTGGCGGCTTTGCTGGCGATTGAAGCGGCGAATGGTCGGCAGCGAGAGTTCAAGAATTCGCCGCGAACTTTAGATTTAGACTTGATTTTGTATGGTGCAGAGCAAATAACGTTGCCCGATTTGATCGTGCCGCATCCGCGAATGCATGAGCGCGCTTTTGTGCTGCAACCTTTGCTCGAAATCGCGCCTGAAGTAGAAATCCCAGGTTTGGGCGCAGCGGCGGACTTTTTGCCTAGCGTCGCCACGCAAGAACTGACGCGCATCCCCGAGAAAACCCGTATTTCTGCTTAAAAGAGTCGATTTTTGAACTCGTTTGCCTTACGATTCTTTGCTTGAGATTGACTCCATTGCGGCTGCGCCAAACGCGCAGCAGCACACCTCACAGCACCATCCGTGCTGCACCTCTAACCATGGATATCGAACCATGAAGACGACTTTAAATACCCTCATTAAAATGAAACAAGATGGCCAAAAAATCGCCATGTTGACTTGCTACGACGCGAGCTTTGCTAGCTTGCTCGATGAAGCGGGGGTGGATATTTTTTTGATTGGCGATTCGCTGGGTAACGTCATTCAAGGTCATACATCGACCTTGCCGGTGACGATGAGCGATATGATTTACCACACCGCCGCAGTAGCGCGCGGTACGCAAAAAGGTTTGGTGCTGGCTGATTTGCCATTTGCCAGCTATCAAGCTTCGCATGCGCAAGCGTATGAAAACGCGGCGCTGTTGATGGCCGCTGGTGCGGAAATGGTCAAAATCGAAGGCGGCGCGGTGATGGTCGATACCGTTGATTTCTTGGTGCAACGCGGCATTCCAGTCTGTGCGCACATCGGCTTGCAACCGCAATCGGTGCATTTATACGGCGGCTACAAAGTACAAGGCAAAACCGAAACCGAAGCGGAAATTCTAAAGCGCGATGCGCTGGCCTTGCAAGCCGCGGGTGCGAGTATGGTGTTGATGGAAATGGTGCCAGCAGCGGTCGGCAAAGCGATTACCGAATCGCTGACGATCCCGACCATTGGTATTGGTGCAGGCGTCGATGTCGATGGTCAAGTGCTGGTGCTGTACGACATGCTGGGCGTGTATCCAGGCAAAAAAGCCCGCTTCGTCAAAAACTTTATGAGCGGCAGCCACAGCATCCAAGGCGCAGTGGAAGCGTATGTGAAAGCAGTGAAAGGTTTAACTTTCCCAGCGGAAGAGCATTCATTCTAAAAAAGTAGAACACGAAAGGCACGAAAAAAAGAACGAAAAAAAGCCGAAAAGGATCGAACAATGACCACAAATAAAGCTTAAATTGTGGTTTTAATTTTGTAGTTGTTTTCGTGTTTTTCGGCCTTTTTTCGTGTAGTTCGTGTTCCAGTTTTGCTTTGGTTTTGCCCTTCTCAATCCATCCTATTGAATTCCCAAATACCATGAAAATCATCCATACGATTGCAGAACTTCGCGCTTGGCGCAAAACCGTGGGCACGGTGGCTTTTGTGCCGACGATGGGTAGTTTGCACGCGGGGCATATGTCGCTGATCCATGCTGCAAAAGCCGCAGCAGAGCATACCGTCGTCAGCATCTTTGTGAACCGCTTGCAGTTCGGTCAAGGCGAAGATTTTGATCGCTATCCGCGCACACTAGAAAATGATGCGGCGCTGATTGCTGAGCAAGGCGGTGTCGATGTGATTTTCGCGCCGGATGAGAGAGAACTCTATCCGAATGTGATTCAGCAATATCAAGTGACACCGCCCGCAATTGCCGAAGAGCTGTGCGGCGCGTTCCGTCCAGGGCATTTCCGTGGCGTGGCGACGGTGGTGACGAAATTATTTAATATCGTTGATGCCGATGTGGCGTGTTTTGGCCGCAAGGATTACCAGCAACTATTTGTGATTCAGAGCATGGTGAAAGATTTGAATATGAAAATTCAAATCTTGCCGGTTGATACCGGCCGCGCGGAAGATGGTTTAGCGTTGTCGTCGCGCAATGCATTTTTGAGTGCCGATCAGCGCGCTGAAGCGCCGCGTTTGCACTACCATTTGGCGCGAATGAAAGCGGCGATTGAAGCGGGCGAAAAAGATTATTCCAAACTCGCCGTGCAAACGGTGACTGATTTGCGCGTACGCGGTTGGCACGATATTGATTATGTGGATACGCGTAATGCCGAAACACTAAAACCGGCGGCGAGCACTGATCAACGCTTGGTGATCCTGATCGCCGCGCGTTTAGGCACCACGCGCTTGATTGATAATATTGAAGTGAATCTTTAATGTGATGGGTATGTTAGTGTAGCCATTACCTATGAATGGCTGCATTAATATACCTTGATAATCTGTATGGCGCGCTTGTTCTTTCGTTTGCACTTAATTGAGTGTTATTTTTAGCAATTGCTGCTGGCGACGCTCAGAGAGTTTTTCGATTTTTGCGAGTATCGCGTATTCATTTCTGAGCTGGATATGGTGGCTGGCGGCGAAGATGCGGACTTCTTCGCTAAAGCTGCCGCGATGAATATACACACCTGCATGTGCTCGCTCATGCATCATGACGCCCAAAAATTGCCTTAGCGCAGTCATCTCAACGATTTGATCGTTACTGCAATGAATCACTCGGCTCACAATTTCATTTTGCCAGATTAAAATATTAACGCCTTCGCTTGAGCCTAGCGTTAAAGTGGAATGGGTAATGCCTTTGATTTCGTAATAGGCAACGCACATCTGTGTAAATTGGGCAGCAGTGAGCTTTTGTAGTAATTCAATCGACCAAGCCTGCGGCATTAAAAACTGATTGATGGTTGAAAAGCACAGTTTTAAGCCTTTATCGCTGGTCGGCGCGTCATCTTGATGCGCTTGTTGCCGGCGTTGGCGTTTATCATTGATATAAAAGCGCAGCGCGATCAGGCCGCACAGTCCTATCAGCGCCAATAGCAGCCACTGAAAGTGCGGGATGAGTAAGCTTAGATAGATATCATCACCCAGCCACAGCGGAATAAGCAGGTAACTCAGCAAAAAAACCGAAGCCGCCACTAAGATGGCAAGTGGCCAACGTGTTTTGCGGTGGAACGGTGAGTGGGCTGAAAATTCGGTGTGCACAGGCTGAAATCGAGGGGGTTAATTCGAATGCGGATACTAATCCAAACGAATGTTTATTGCCAGTTATTGCTGTTTTTTTGTAAGTATTTGTTGGTTTTTGACGGGGTATTTGTGATGTTGCTTACGAATTACTTCTGCGTTGCTAGAAAACGGGTGGCGATTTGGCTTTCTTGTGGGCGGCTAAACCAATAACCTTGCGCGTAGAGTACGCCTTGTTCGGCGAGCCATTGCGCTTCTTCGGCGGTTTCTACGCCTTCGGCAATCACGTCGAGTTCTAAGGCATCGGCTAAGTCGAGTAAGGCGCGGCAAACACGTTGATGCGCGCTATCGTTGCCTACATTTTGAATCAGGCTGCGATCAAACTTGAGCTTGGATAGTGTTAATTGGGAAATGGTCGAAAGATTAGAATAACCGGTACCAAAATCATCCATAAAAATCGGAATCTGCGCGCTCGTGAGTTGATGCACGCTATCGAGCGCTTGCTCGTGCATCAGCGTCGATTCGGTGAGTTCTAAAGCAATGTATTGACGCAAATGCGCTGGCAGCGCATCCAATCGAGCGATGACGGTTTTGGCAAATAAGGGTTGTGCCAGTTGTAAGGCCGATACATTCACGGATACGGGTACCAAGGCCAAGCCTTGTTCATCCCAGTCCCTAATTTGCAAAATGGCGCAATCTAAAGCCCATTCGCCGATGCGGCAAATAATGCCTGTTTGTTCGGCAAAGGGAATAAAATCATTCGGTGCAATTTCACCACGTTCGGGATGTCGCCAACGAATTAAGGCTTCAAAGCCCATCAATTGCGCACCGTCTAGCGCGACTTGCGGTTGGTAAACAAGGCGAAATTGTCCTTCTTGTAGCGCGCGACGCAAATCGCGTTCCAGTTCGAGCTGGCGCACCGCTTGCGTGGCCATATGCGATTCAAAGCGGCGAATATGCCCACGACCTAGCTCTTTGCCTTCGTACAGCGCGACATCAGCGTGTTTGAGTAGTTGTTCTGGCGTTTCTCCATCGTGTGGAAAATCAACTTGGCCGGCGGTAAAACCTTGCTCGAAATACAGGCCTTCGATGGTCACTGGGATTTTGAGTTGCTGGCTGAGTGCTTCATTAATGGTTTCGGCATGGCGTAAATCATCCAGCAGCACAAATTCATCGCCGCCAAGACGGAATACTTCGCTACCAATTTTGCTGAGGCTATCGGCGACTTGCGCCAAGGCTTGGTCGCCTGCGCGATGCCCTAAGGCATCGTTAATGCGTTTGAAATGGTCTAAATCAATCAGCCAAACGCAAAATGGCGTAGCCGTGGTGATGCGCTCTTTGATTTTGATCGCCAAATAGCTGCGATTGCCCAGTTTGGTCAGTGGATCGTGATGCGCTAACCACGATAGGCGTTCTTCCGCTGCTTTGCGCATGCTGATGTCGCGCGCAATGCCTGCGGTGCCAATGATTTTATTGTGCTCGTACACCGGCACTTTAATCAGCTCCATCCAGCGTGAGCCATCACGAAAGTGCTCAAAATTGCGTTCCGATTGCAGCGAGGTGGCTTCATTCATCACGCGTTGGTCATCGGTTTGGTAGCTAGCGGCAAGTTCAGGTGGGGAGAGTGCGAAATCATCTTTACCGATCAGCCATTGCGGATCTTTGATATTCCAAATATCACGGAAGGCTTGATTAACAATCACAAAGCGGCTTTTTCGATCTTTGACCCATGCCAAATCGGGAATACTGTCGAGTAGCGATTGATGGCGTTGCAAAGCGCGTCGCGCTTGCTGCATGCGATATAGCGCAATCATCAGTATTGCAAATAAAACAGCACAGAGCACGGCGAGCAAAGTCAGCATGTGATTGCCTTAACACTGAGGATGTAGCTGAGAACTAGCCAGCATGCAAATGTATGAAAACGGTTTGTCTATTAGAGCTTCATCTTAGACTATTGCTGCTAAGCAGCGCTAGATGCACAGCTTACATTCCCATATAGCGGCCTGTTTTGTGATTAGTTGCAATCACCAAATTCAGTGCAAACGCGCTAAGGATAGAAATAATCAGTTGTTGCCAACTGACAATCGCGACGGCAATAGCCAAAATCAATAAATCGGCAATTAATTGCACATGCCCAGCGCGCCAGCCTTTGGTTTTTTGCAAATATAAAGCCAGTACTGTTACGCCGCCGAGGCTGGCTTTATGCCGAATTAAAATCAAAATCCCTACACCAGCAAGCAATCCGCCCATGATGCCTGCAAACATCGGGTTGAGTGCTTTAAAGCTAATCAGTTGTGGCATCCATTCGGCCAGTATCGCCAAACTGGCCACGCAAGCGAAAGTTTTGAGCGTAAATTCTTTACCCATCACGCGATAGGCAAAAATATAAAACGGCAAATTCAGTACAAACAGAATCGGTCCATAAGGCAAATGGCTTAAGTAGTACACAATAAAAGCCAGCCCGGTCGCGCCGCCAGTGAGTAAGCCCGCGTGCTTAAAAAATTGCAAAGCCAGCGCGACTAAAATCACGCCGGAAAGCATGCCTTGCAGGTCATCTACCAGGGAATGGGCTTGCTGTGTCATGGCTGTAAATTGAATTGAGAATCACTTGCAGCATAGCCAGAGATCGTCAATTTGGCTGTAGAGATATTCCTTAGGTGAGCGATTCAAATTCGCTGGAAGCGCTTGATTAATAAGGCTTGCCGTCAGTCGCGCCAAGTTGGGATTGCGTGAGTTTAAGCGTACTCTGATAAGATAACAATGGCTTGTGGAGGTCATTATGATGATCAATCCCAATAACAATTTCGCCTCTTTAACGGCGCAGAATAGTACGGCGCGTTCGCAAGCTACGCAGGAAAGCAGTCTGCAAAAATTGTCGAGTGGATCGCGGATTAATAGCGCCAAAGATGATGCGGCAGGGGCGGCGATTATTCAGCAATTTGCCGCGCAAATTGTGGGAAGTAATCAAGCAGTACGCAATTTGAGCGATGGCGTGTCTTTGGCGCAAACGACCGAGGGTGCATTGAGTTCGATTTCGGACAACACAGATCGCCTGCGTGAATTGAGCGTTGCAGCGGGCAATAGCACTTTGTCGAGCAGTGATCGGCAGGCGCTGCAAGCCGAGGCCGATGCTTTATCGCAAAGTAATAACGATATTGTGAACAACACGCAATTTAATGGACAAGCTGTGCTGCAAGGTGGGTCTGTTAATTTTCAAGCAGGACCCAATGCGGGCGATCAACTTAATTTGAGCACTGCCAACTTGGCGGGAGAGTCTGGGCTAAATAGTGTGGCCGGGCGGATTGATTTATCCAGTACGGCAGCAGCGACTGCCAGTTTGCAGGCGCTGGACAGTGATATCAATACGATTTCAGGGCAGCGGGCTAATCTGGGGGCGTTTCAAAATCGGCTTGAAAGCGGGATTCAAAATTTGCAAAAGACATCACTCAATGTGTCCGCAGCAAAAAGCCGCGTGGCCGATACCGATTACGCAGCAGAAACAGCTAAATTGGCGCAAGAAAATATTCGCAGTAATGCGGGCATTGCGATGCAAGTTCAAGCTAGAGCAACTGCGGGGCAGGTGCTTAGCTTATTGCGTTAATGGGTATCTGCATAAAGAGTTTATTTAGTAAGCGCTTCATTGATATACCCATCATTAATAGGCTCTGTCGGCGTCGATTTATATCGACGCCATTTTTTATCGCAAAAAATTCTCTGGTGTTTGTAACAAGCCAAAAACCGCATAGGCAGGTAAAATTGTCGACTCTTGTAAAGGAATCAACATGAGTCACGAAGAAATCATCAAAACCACCCAACATTGGCTAGAACAAGCGGTGATAGGTTTGAATCTCTGTCCATTCGCCAAAGCGGTGTATGTGAAGCAACAAATCCGTTTTGTCGTTAGCGATGCCAAGCATTTGGATGGTTTTTTGGAAGATTTAGACCGTGAACTCGATTTGTTGGCGCAAACACCAGCGGATGAAATCGATACCACTTTATTGATTCATCCGACCTTATTTCCGGATTTCGAGATTTTCAATGATGTGCAAGCCTTGGCCGACGAGGTGGTGGCTGAGCATGAACTCGAAGGTATTTTGCAAGTCGCCAGTTTTCATCCTGATTTCCAGTTTGCCGATACCGAAAGCGACGATATTGGTAACTACACTAATCGCGCGCCGTATCCGATTTTGCACTTGCTGCGTGAGGACAGTATCGCCAAAGCAGTGGAAGCCTTCCCAAATCCGGATGTGATTTTTGAGCGCAATATTGAAACGCTGCAAAAACTAGGGATTGCGGGCTGGTTGGCTCTCGGTTTGCAGGCTAGTCAGAAATAATGCGCGTTTGGATCGTCATTTTTTGCTTATTTTTGGCTGCGTGTGGCAGCAATCCAGCTCCAGTGGTCTCGGGGTCGACGCCAGCTGGATTCTACCGTGTTAAAACCGGCGATACGCTGTATCGAATTGCCAAAAATAATGGCCAAAGCGTCAGTAATTTAGTGCGCTGGAATAGCTTGGCTAAGGCCGAAGACATTAGCGTAGGACAATTATTGCGTGTCACAGCTCCGAATGGCGCTGTGGCGAAACCGACCACGCCGACTGTGAGTCGACCTAAAACGCCGACCACCACCAGCGCCCCAGCGCCAATGGCAACAATCAGTTTAGTGTGGCCCGCTAAGGGTAAATCTCTGTATGGTTACGCGCCGCCGCGCGTGAAAGGTATTGGGATTGGTGGTGCAATGGGCGATCCGATTCTTGCCGCTGCCGATGGTAAAGTGCTGTACGCAGGCGATGGGATTCGTGGTTATGGTTTGCTGCTGATTATTCAGCACGCCAATGGCTACTTGACGGCCTATGCGCATAATCAGAAATTACTGGTCAAAGAAGGTACTCAAGTGAAGCAAAGTCAGGCTGTGGCCGCGATGGGGCAAACGGGCGCGGATGAAGTGAAGCTGCATTTTGAAGTGCGCTATAAAGGCCAAACGATTAATCCGCTGAGCGTTTTACCCAATTGAGTCGCCGTTTTAAAGGATAGATGAATGCAAGTCGCTATTATTTCCGCCGTAGGCCAAAACCGTGTCATTGGTATTAACAATCAATTGCCGTGGCGCTTGCCCGAAGATTTAAAGTATTTCAAAGCGCTAACGATGGGCTGCCCGATGATTATGGGGCGCAAAACTTTTGAATCCTTGCCGGGGCTATTGCCGGGGCGCCCACATTGGGTGATTACGCACAATGCCGATTGGCAAGCAATAGGCGCAACGCCATTTTCATCGATTCAAGCTGCGATTGATGCTGCCCAATTAGCCGGACATGAGCGCGTTTTTATCATCGGCGGCGGCGAAATTTATCAGCAAAGTTTGGCTGTGGCCGATACTTTATACCTCACTGAAGTCGCTTTAAGCCCTGAAGGTGATGCGTATTTCCCTGTGTTTGATAGTGCAATCTGGCAAGAAGTCAGCCGCGAGCAGCATGTCGCTGCCAATGGCATTGAGTATGCGTTTGTTCGATATAACAAAGCATAGGTATGTGCTTGTAGGCATTATTTATTAATGTCTACAATGAAATACCTAATAAAAAAGCCGATCAAAAAGATCGGCTTTTTTGTATCTACTTGAATAGATTAAGCGTTTTTAGCACGTTCGAAGCTCGTCATGATTTCAGCTTCAGCTGCGGCTTTGTCGCCCCAGCCAGTGATTTTCACCCATTTGCCTTTTTCTAGGTCTTTGTAGTGCTCGAAGTAATGTTTCACTTGCGCGAGCAGCAATTCTGGTAAGTCTTCCAGTTTTTCGATGTGTGCAAACATTGCACATACTTTAGGTACTGGCAAAGCGATGACTTTAGCGTCCATACCGGCTTCGTCTTCCATGCCCAACACGCCAATCGCGCGGCATTTGATGACCATGCCAGGTGCGAGTGGGAATGGGGTGTAAACCAGAACGTCAACAGGATCACCATCCAATGACAAGGTGTGCGGTACAAAGCCGTAGTTCATTGGGTACGACATCGAAGTGCCGACGAAGCGGTCAACGATGATTGCGCCGGATTCTTTATCGAATTCGTACTTGATGGGTGGTGCGTTAGCTGGGATTTCGATGATAACGTTAAAGTCGTCTGGCAGGTTTTTACCGGCGGGGATCTTGCTGATGTCCATGGTGCACAATCCTGAGTGGGTGAGAAATAAACCCACGGATTATATCTATCCCTTGTTCGCCTTGATAGTTCGCTCGCATCAAATTTACTGGAAAGCGCAAAGAAAGCACAGATAAGTACACGTGCAAAAGTTTTATGGCAAGGCGTCGATGCCGCAGGCAGTACTTTAGTACGACAAGGCGAGACAACGATGCAAGAAAATTTTTGCCTATCTAACTTATTGCATTGCAATAGAGCCCAGGCATACTGTCAGACGTTATACAATTACAGCTTCTCACAGAGGTTGCGCCTTATGAAACCCCACTACCTTGCTCCATTATTTGATCCTCGGTCGATTGCTGTCATTGGCGCATCAGAAACAGTGGGTTCGGTAGGCTGTTCTGTGATGCAAAATTTGCTGGACGGCGGCTATACCGGCGCGATTCATGCGGTGAATTTGCGGCACAAAACGGTGCATGGCATCGCGGCGGTGAAAACCGTGAGTAAAATCACGACACCCGTTGATTTAGGGATTTTGACGACACCGAGCCGCACCCTACTCAAATTGGTCGAAGCCTGCGGTCAGCAGGGCATTCGCCATATCATGATTATGTCTTGCGATTTTGTCGGTAACGATAAAGCGGGGCAAAAGCTACTCGAAAAAATCTTGGCGACGGCAAAGACATTCAATATCCGCATTATGGGGCCGACGGTGTTTGGCTATTGCCGCGCGCCGAGTAAATTATTAGCGGCCAATTACAAAGGCAAAATTAAAAGCGGCAGCTTGGCGGTGGTGTCGCAATCTTCGTCGGTAACGACGGCGATTTTGGATTGGGCCGAGCTGCATGATGTGGGATTTAGCTCGGTGGTATCGCTGGGCTCGGCATCGGATATTGACGTGGGCGATGTGCTCGATTACTTGGTCGCCGATCCGAAAACCAAATCTATTTTGCTGTATATCGAAGATTTAAAAGACGCGCGTTTGTTTATGTCGGCGCTGCGCGCTGCGTCGCGTTCGAAAGCCGTTTTGGCGTTGAAAGTCGGTCGCTACGATGAAGAGCCGAAATTAGGCCGTACGCATTCTGAGCGCTTAATTAAACACGATGATGTGTTTGATGTGGCGCTCAAACGCGCTGGCGTGCTGCGTTTACGCTCGATCAATCAGTTGTTCACTGCGGTACGCGTGCTCGATGGTACGTATCGCACCAAGGGTCGTCGCCTCGCGATTTTGACCAATGGCATTGGTGCGGGTTTGATGGCGGTCGATCGCGCCCATGATTTGCATATTCAGCTTGCCCAACTCAGCCCTGAAACGATAGAACAATTAAAAGCGATTTTGCCGGTGCAAAGCCGATTGCAAAATCCAGTCGACGTGCTGGGCGATGCGAATGCAGAGCGCTTTAAATTAGCGACTGAATTCGTGATTAAAGACCCGAATGTCGATGGCGTATTGGTGGTATTTACGCCGCAGGTTGGCACCGATGATATGGCGACTGCCGAGGCGATGATCGCGCTGCGTAAAAGTACCGACAAGCCGCTGCTGCTGGCGTGGGTCGGCGGTAAGAAAATCGATGCAAGCCGTAAATTGCTGGCAAAGTCGCAAACCGCGTTTTTTAACGCGCCAGAAAGCGCGGTTGAAGTGTTTTATTCTTTGGCGAGCTGGCAATACAATCAGCAGTTGCTGTTGCAAACGCCAAGCCCGCTGGGTGAAATGGAAGCGCCCGATCTTGAAACCGCGCACATGATTATTGATTCGGTGCTCGCCAGTGGCCGCGAAGTGCTGGATGAAGTGGAATCGAAAGCGATTTTGCGTGCGTTTAATATTCCAGTGACTTTAACGATACGTGCGCAAACACCTGATGATGCGGTTTCGGCTGCAATGGGGCTGGGTTTGCCAGTGGCGCTTAAAATCGATGCCAAAGGCATTTTGCATAAAACTGATATTGACGGTGTGGTGCTTAATTTAAGTAGCTTGGTTCAAGTCGCGACCGAATCGAGCAAAATGCTGGCACGCGCGCAAGAGCGTTTGGGCGCTGAAAATGTGCGTGGCTTGGTGATTCAACCGATGCACGGCAAAAAATCAGGCCGTGAATTAATGATCGGTGTTGGGCGAGATCATTCGTTTGGCCCAGTGATTACTTTTGGTCATGGTGGCGTGACCGTGGAGGTATTTAACGACATCGCAGTATCCTTGCCGCCCCTGAATGAATACCTCGCAGAAAACTTAATTCGCCGTACGCGCGTAAAGAAAATGCTCGCGCCGTTTCGTAATTTGCCAGGTGTGGATATGGAGGCGGTGAAAGCGGTGCTATTACGTGTTTCGGAAATGGTCTGCGAATTCCCGCAAATTCAGCAGCTTGATATTAATCCGCTGGTGGCTGACGAGCATGGTGTTGTCGCGGTGGATGCACGAATTGTAATTGCGCCAGTTCCTGAAAATGCTCGCCGTTACAGCCATATGGCGATTCATCCTTATCCGGCGCATTTAGCGCAAATTACCCAATTGAAAAATGGTTTGCCGATGGTATTGCGGCCGATTCGCCCCGAAGATGCGGATTTGGTCGCGATGTTTGTCAGTAAATTATCCGAAGAAAGCCGCTACAACCGCTTTATGAGTACGCTCAAATCCTTGCCGCAAGTGATGTTAGCGCGCTTTACTCAGCTTGATTACACGCGAGAAATGGCGATTGTCGCGACGGTAGAAACGAGCGCGGGCACTGAAATCATCGGCGTAGCGCGTTTCACCGCTAATCCAGATCGCGATAGCTGTGAATTTGCTGTTGTTATTAGTGATCAATGGCAGGGCTTGGGTTTAGGTGGGCGCTTGATGAATGCGCTGTTTGTCGCTGCGCGGGATATGGGTTTATCGGTGATTGAAGGCGAAGTGCTGAGTAGTAATAAAACGATGTTGACCTTTATGAAACATTTGGGCTTTACTATTGGTCAGCATCCAGAAGATGATAGCTTGAAGTGGGTGGTCAAGCCGCTCACTGATTTGGCGCAGGACTCAATTTAAAGCAAAAATTTTCTTGCATCGTTATCTTGCCTTGCCGTACTTGATGTACTGTCTGCGGCTTCGATACCTTGCCATAAAACTTTTGCCTGAATACTTATTTTAACCGTGGAGAGTAAATAATATGACGGCAATTATCGATATTGAAGGCATTGGCGAAACCTACGCAGCGAAACTCAAAGAAGCCGGCATTAGCAGCGTTGAAGCGCTGTTAACTGCGGGTAGCACACCGAAAGGCCGCGATGCATTGGCGGCGCAAACGGGGATTGCGGATAAATTAATTTTGAAATGGGTGAATCACGCTGATTTATTCCGTATTCACGGTGTGGCAGGGCAGTTCGCTGAGTTGCTGGAAGCCGCTGGCGTGGATACCGTGGCTGAATTGGCGCGCCGCAATGCGCAAAATCTGCAAGAAGCGTTGGCAACAGCCAACGAAGCGAAAAAACTCGCGGGAACAACGCCGAGTTTGTCGCAAGTTGAGAAGTGGATTGCCGAGGCGAAAGACTTGCCGCGCGGTGTTGAGTACTGATTTTGCTAGCTTGGCATCGTGCACGGCACGATGCCAATTAAATAAGATGATTACAAATCATTGCTTTAGTTGTGCGTGATTATTTTTTTATTGACATATTGTGTTGACTTTGATTTTTTTATGTCGTATATTCGCGGCACTAATTTGATTGAGCACATTAACGCGATCCACTTTAAGTGATGATTGCCATGTGTTTTAGTAGTTCTCCCCAGCAAGCCTCCTCAGCTTTTCTGCAAAGTTCATTCTGAACGTGGTGCTCTTCTATTTGGTGCTTTACCGTCCGGCTTTTGGGCGGGTTTGGCTGTGCGACCGAAATTCTAAGTATTCGCGCAAAAGTTTTATGGCAAGGCGTCGAAGCCGTCTAGTACGACAAGGCGAGACAACGATGCAAGAAAACTTTTGCTTATCTACTTAAAAAGGTCAGCAAAGCCCCGTAGTTTGGAGTCCATTATGACTAATCGTATGTTTGATTTTGATGTAGAAGCACGTCCGTCCGCTCGTTCTGCCGAGATGGAAGGCTGGTTTCAAATTGTAATTTGCCATGGCAATGCCCGTAAACCGGTAACGGATTGGCAGCCAGCGCCCTCAGCGCACCGTGCGACTGTGCATTCAGTATTGCAAGGCGCCGCAGCAGTGGCTAAACAGCAAATTCAATTGCAATTTCATTGATTCATCAATAAATCACTGCACAAGAGGCTGTATGGCACTTGTGTGCTGAGTAAGTCGGCAAGTCTTGCCGTTATCTTATTGAAATCATCAAAAATTGATCCCAAAGCCAAGCCTAGCTTGGCTTTTTTTTATTGGCACGCTTCCTGCTTATAGTTGTTCATCTCTATGGAGTTTGCACATGCTAGGTCGCCTCGACAATTATTTTAGTAACCAAGAAACCGCACTGAAATTGCGTGGTTATCGTCAAGAAATCTTGGGCTCTAATATTGCCAATGCCGATACGCCCAATTACAAAGCGCGTGATATTGATTTTAAAGCTGCTTTTAATGCTGCACGCGCAGGTAATACGCCAGCGACTTTGCAAGCGACGAACACTCGTCATTTACAGCCCACCAATACCGTCGATTTATTCGCGCCTAGCCTGCAATACCGCAATGAGCAGCAGCCGTCGATTGATGGCAATACGGTCGATATGAATACCGAAATGAGAGAATTTACCGATAACGCGATTCGCTATCAGGCGGCTGTCACCTTTATGACGCGGCGAATTGAGTCGATGAAAACGGCGTTAACGGGTCAATAAGGAAAGCACTGATGTCATTGTTTCGCGTTTTTGATGTGGCTTCGTCAGCAATGAATGCGCAATCGGCGCGTTTGAATGTGGTGGCGAGTAATTTGGCGAATGCTGAATCGGTCACTAGTTCGAATGGGCAGCCGTATCGGGCTAAGCAGGTTGTATTTCAAGCTGTTCCGAGCAATACCCATGGTGCCGCATCGGTAGGCGTAAAAGTCGCTGGCGTGATTGAAGATCAATCGCCGCCGCGTCTGGTTTACGATCCAAAGAATCCATTTGCCGATGGCAACGGCTATATCGCAATGCCCAATGTCAGCGTGGTCGAAGAAATGACCAATATGATTTCAGCTTCGCGTTCTTATCAAACCAATATCGATGTAATGAATACAGCAAAAACCCTGCTGATGCGTACTTTGTCTATCGGTCAGGCTTAAGGAGATTCATCATGGCAACGATTAGCAATAATTTTGATTACACCTCGCTCAATACTAAAAAACTGGTGAACAGAACCGAGGCAGAGAAGCAGCAAGACACTTTTATGAAATTGCTGGTGAAGCAATTGCAAACGCAAGATCCAATGAATCCGATGGATAACGCACAAACTACCAGCCAAATGGCGCAAATCAATACCGTCACTGGTATTGGCAAGCTCAATGAAACAATGAATCAAATGCAATCTTTGTATGCCGGAACGCAAGTGATGCAAGCGGCAGGTTTGATCGGCAAAGAAGTCCTCACCCCCGGCAAAGGCTTCCACTTTGATGGAACGACTAAGGCGGATTTGCGAGTGAGCATTCCTGAAGGTGCTAGTGACGTGATCCTCAGTGTTTTTGATAAAGATGGCACTGAAGTCGCGAAGATTCCTGCTAATAGTTCTCAACCAGGTTTGGCGCAGTTGGAGTGGGATGGCAAAAAAGCGGATGGCAGTGTTTTCCCTGCTGGTGAATACACTGTTGCTGCAAGTGGCAAAAAAGATGGCAAGGAAATTGCTTTAGATACGGTGACTTGGCAAGTGGCTAAATCGGTTGAGTTTGGTAGTAGTGGCGTTGGCGTGTATTTGGCGAACGGCAGTAAAACTGGTTTTGGTGATGTCATTCAAATTCGCTCAGCCACTGGCAGCACAACCGCGTAAAGATTAGGGGAATATCATGGGTTTTCAACAAGGTTTAAGTGGCTTGAACACATCGGCAAAAAATCTCGATGTGATTGGCAATAACGTTGCCAACACCAGCACGGTGGGTTTTAAAGGCGCACGTGCCGAGTTTGCTGATATTTATGCCAGTACTTTTGGTTCCTCATCGAATATCGCCGGTATTGGTGCTAAAACCACCACGATTGCGCAGCAATTTGGCCAAGGCAACACAACATCAACGAATAACCCACTGGATATTGCGATTACCGGAAATGGCTTTTTCCGTATGCAAGATCCGACGGGCTCAATTAGTTACGCACGTAACGGCCAGTTCCAGTTGGATAAAAATGGCTATATCGTTAATAACACACAGTTTTTAACAGGTTGGGCTGTTGATCAGGGAACGGGGCAAGTTTTAGCCGGTTCAACGCCAACACCAATTCAGTTGCAATTTTCCAATATTGGCGCACGCGCAACGGGTGGTTCCGGTGTCACTGGGGCTGGTTTAAATTTAGGCTTGAATTTAAACGCCAATGACAAAGTAATTCCTGCAACGACTGTTTTCTCGTCAACCGATCCGACCACTTACAATTATTCAACATCAGCGACTGTGTTTGACTCTTTGGGTGGCACGCACACGCAAACTTTATATTTCCGTAAAGATGTACCGCCTGCAGTGCCGACGGTTCCACCGAGCAGTACTTGGACTATTCGCTATGCTCTGGATGGTAAAGATGTGAATGCTAACGGTACTTTGGGTGCGCAAGTACCTGCTGTAGCGGCTCTATCTACAGGATTAACTTTTGATGCGAATGGTCGACCGATTGGTCTGCCGGTTGGTGGCTCAACATTTAATGTGACGGCTGCAACGCTCAATAACGGCTCAAATGGTTTGAATTTTCAAATGTTTTTTGATAAATCAACCCAGTTTGGTAGCCCATATGCGGTGAGTACGCTGACGCAAGATGGTTATACCGATGGTGTTTTGACTGGCATTTCGGTGAATAAAGACGGTATGGTTCAAGGCCGTTATTCGAATGGGCAAACGCGCAATGTAGCGCAAGTGGTGCTGTCATCGTTTACTAACTCGCAAGGTTTGCAGCCGCTCGGGGATAACCGCTGGGCCGAGTCATCGGCTTCAGGGCAGCCACTGACCAATGCGCCAGGTTCGGGTAGCACGGGTTCATTGCAATCGGCTGCAGTTGAAGACTCAAACGTAGATTTGACGAGCGAACTGGTAAATTTAATTACTGCACAGCGTAATTACCAGGCCAACTCACAAACGATTAAAGCGCAAGATACGATTTTGCAAACCATCGTTAATTTAAGTTGATAGGTTGATATGGATCGCTTGATTTATGTGGCAATGACGGGGGCAAAGCAAGCCGAGTTCCGTCAATCGACTGTTGCGAATAACTTAGCAAACACATCAACGCATGGTTTTCGTGCAGATTTGGCCGCTTTTCGGGCGATTCCTGTTTTAGGTGGACCAGGATTAGCCACTCGGGCATTTGCGATTGAGCAGGGCACGGGAGCGGATTTAACTTCTGGCCCATTTCAACAAACTGGTCGTGAGCTTGATGCTGCTGTGATGGGCGAGGGCTGGTTTGCGGTGCAAAGCGCATCGGGTGAAGCTTATACCCGTAATGGTAGCTTTGTGATGGATGCGACGGGCTTGTTAAAAACGTTTTCTGGGCAAGTGGTTGAGGGCGAAAATGGGCCGTTAACTATTCCAGAAAATACTCAACCATCTATCGCTGCCGATGGTACGGTTTCAGCAGTTGATCTCAGTAATCCGTCGCAAACGGTGGAAGTAGGTCGTTTAAAGTTGGTGAATCCACCTGCGGCTGAAATGGAAAAAGGCCTTGATGGCTTGTTTCGGCGGCGTAATGGTGAGGCAGGCCAAAGCGACCCGAATGTGCGTTTGGCGATTCGCGGGGTTGAAGGTAGTAATGTGAATGCAGTCGATCAATTGGTTAGCATGATTACGACGCAACGGCATTACGATATGCAAATCAAATTACTGCAAACCGCAGAGCAGAATTCTCGTTCGGCAGCCTCTTTGCTGTCGCTCAATAGTTAAAATAGGAATAAATCATCATGATCCGCTCTTTGTGGACCGCTAAAACCGGCATGGATGCCATGCAGTTTAATGTGGATGTGATTTCGCACAATCTGGCGAACGTGAGCACCAACGGTTTCAAGCGTGAGCGGCCGGTATTTGAAGATTTGCTGTACCAAAATTTACGTCAACCTGGTGCCGCAAGCAGCCAGCAAACGCAATTGCCGACGGGCTTAAATGTGGGTACGGGGGTGCGTCCTGTCGCCACTGCGCGTCAATTTAGCCAAGGTAGCTTGCAGTTGACCGATGGTTCATTGGATATGGCGATCAATGGGCAGGGCTTTTTTCAGATTGCCTTGCCAGATGGTACGACATCCTACACCCGTGACGGTAGTTTTCAGGTGGATAGTCAGGGTACGGTCGTGACCTCTAGCGGCTATTCATTGCAGCCGGCATTACAAGTGCCACAGGGCACAACAAAGGTCACCATTGCCAAAGACGGTACGGTTTCCGCCATCATTAATAATGATTCTGCTGCGCCAGTGCAACTAGGTAATATTCAGTTGGCAACCTTTATTAATCCACCGGGTCTGCAATCGGTGGGTGAAAATATGTACCTTGAAACCGCAGCCAGTGGTGCGCCCACAGTAGGGACACCGGGTACGAATGGACTCGGGGCAATTAACCAAGGTTATGTGGAAGCATCGAATGTAAATGTGACAGAAGAGCTAATCAATATGATTCAAGCGCAACGGGCGTATGAAATGAATTCGCGTGCTGTGCGTACCTCGGATGAAATGTTGCAAAAACTAGGTACTTTATAAATTGTATACATTGAATAATTTTCGCATTCTGGCTGTTGTCCTGGTTTCATTGGGCTTAACGGCTTGTGTTGCGCCGCAATCAATTGTGACTCAGCCAGTGAGTGCACGCCCACAGCAAACCGTACTGACTCAGGCTAGTAATGGTTCTATTTTTCAGTCAGGCACGGCCAAATTGTTGTTTGAAGAGCCAAATGCGCGCCGCGTTGGCGATATCTTGATTATTGCGATTGAAGAAAGCCTGTCTGCGGTGAACTCGGCCAATAGTGCAGCGGATCGAAGTGGTAGTCTGAAGTTGAGTGGCACGACTGATTTGCCCTATATGCCATCAGTACTGAACAAAATGCTGGATGCCAGCGCCGATGTGACTTCGGCGAATACCTTTGCTGGCAAAGGGCAAACCAATAGCAGCAACACCTTCCGTGGCACGATTGCCGTTACGGTCGTGGATGTTTTATCGAATGGTAATTTGGTCTTTGGCGGTGAGAAGCAAATTGCGGTGAATGGGCAGACGAGCTTGATTCGCTTTACCGGAGTGGTTAATCCTGCCGATATCCGCGCCGGAAATACCGTTTCTTCGACGCGTGTTGCCGATGCGCGAATCGAACAAGTCGGGCAGGGCGCGATTGCCGATGCCAACACGATGGGCTGGATGCAACGCGCATTTTTGTCGGTTTGGCCGTTTTAATGTTAGCGATGATAAAGGGCTTGAATATGCGTCGCCTGATTTTGGCCACTTTACTGTGTTGTTTATCGCTGCCTAGTGTTGCAGAGCCTTTGAAGCAGCTAGTTAGCTTTGCAGGCGTACGAAATAACCAATTGGTGGGTTATGGCTTGGTTGTCGGTTTGGATGGGACAGGGGATCAAACCACGCAAACGCCATTTACGGTGCAATCGATCCGCAATATGCTGACCAATCTAGGCGTGCAAATTCCATTGGGCGGCAATATCCAGCTTAAAAATGTGGCTACTGTGATGGTCACGGCGACTTTGCCACCGTTTGCGCGGCCAGGGCAGCCGCTCGATGTGGTGGTTTCTTCTATCGGGAATGCACGTAGCCTACGTGGTGGTGCTTTGCTGATGGCGCCTTTGAAAGGCGCGGACGGACAAATTTACGCCATGGCGCAGGGTAATCTGGTGGTGGCTGGTGCTGGTGCTGCCGCCGCAGGGACAAGTGTGCAAGTGAATCAGTTGGCGACTGGATTGATTCCTGCTGGAGCGACAGTGGAAAAGGCGGTGCCGACGGTACTGGGGAGTGGTGAGTTTGTGCAGTTAGAGCTGCTGCAAACGGATTTCTCAACCGCAAGTCGCGTGGTGAACGCGATTAATAGCCAAGTAGGAGCGGTCGCGAGCGCTCTGGATGGACGAGTGATTCAAGTTCGTGCTCCGCAAGATCCGAATCAGCGCGTCGCTTTTCTGGCGCGTTTGGAAACGATCGATGTCACTCCCGCGCAAATGAATCCCAAAGTCATTATTAATGCGCGAACGGGTTCTGTGGTGATGAATCAGGCAGTCACTGTACAAGAATGCTCAATCGCGCACGGCAACTTGACTGTGACGATCATTGCGGATAATCAAGTGGTACAACCCAACGCGCTCGCGGCAGGGCAGGCGAAGCGGGTACAGAATGCTGAAGTAGGAATTGAAACCGGTAAAGGCCCGATGGTGAAAGTACCAAAAGCCACTTCACTGAGTCAGGTCGTTCGTGCCCTGAATTCGGTGGGCGCGACGCCGCAGGATTTACTCGCTATTTTGCAGGCAATGAAAGCAGCCGGCGCTTTGAATGCGGTGATTGAAATTATTTAGTTGTTTATTCTCTAGGTATATTGATGCAGGCTTTAATACTTATTGCTTGCATCGATATACATCTGTGCTTTTGTCTGTTTTATACTTAATTTAAGCCAAGTAAATTACTTTCGGCATGCTCCTTGCTTTGGTTTGTATCAATCAAGCCATTTGCACTTTGGAGCAGCATCGTGAATACCGCCAGCAATGCCATTCAGAACACGCTCGCCATCGACCCAAAAGCGATGAATCAGCTGCGTGTGGCCAATCGCGCCGACGCTGCTGCGGGTGCAAAAGGCGTGGCGCAGCAGTTTGAAGCCGTTCTGATGCAGCAAATGCTAGCGGCCATGCGTACTGCGAGCCCGACTGATGACCTCAATGGTAGCAGTGGCCTGACGATGTTCCGTGGTATGCACGATCAACAATTGACCCAAATGTGGTCGGCCAAAGGTGGCTTGGGTTTGGCCGACGTGATTGCTCGGCAAATTCAAGTCCAACAAAATCCTGAACTACTGCAACAACCCTTGCGCCGAGGTGTTGATCTCTTCGCTGATCGTGGCTTGCCTTATGCCCGCTCGACTCCTGCGGTTGCGGCAAAAACTGCCGTTGCGCCAGCCAGTGTTGCCGATAAGCCAGCAGTGGGTACTGCAGGTGATTTTATTAGTAAATTAAGTAGCGCAGCGAAAAGTACTGCCGCAGCGTTAGGCGTTGCGCCACATGTTTTATTGGCGCATGCCGCTTTGGAAACAGGCTGGGGCAAAAAAAATATTACGGATGCCGCAGGCAAAGACTCATTCAATCTGTTCGGGATTAAAGCGGGTTCAAGCTGGCAAGGTAAAACCACCGATGTGTTAACGACTGAGTTTGTTGATGGTGTGGCGCAAAAAAGAGTCGAAAAATTTCGTGCTTATGACTCCTACACCGAAGCCTTTGCCGACTATGCCAGCGTGATGAAACGGCGCTTTGGCGATGCTTTAGGTCAAGGTAGTGATGCAGTGGGTTTTGGTAAGGCTTTGGCAAAAGAAGGCTATGCCACCGATCCAAATTACGCGAATAAACTAGCCCGTGTGGCCGAGAGTGTGGCCGCCCGTTTGGGTGTGAACAATTCAAGAATGGGCGCTTAAAGCCGATAAAGTAAAGAATAGGAGCAAAGCATCATGGCCTCATCTGTATTTGGTATTGGCGTATCCGGCTTAAATGCCGCTAACTTGGGTTTAAGTACCACAGGGCATAATATTGCCAACGTCAACACGGATGGTTATTCGCGGCAAGGCCTTCGGCAAAGCGCCCCTTATCCTCAGCTGGCGGGAAGTGGTTTTAATGGTTTGGGTGTGAAAGTCGATTCGATTGTACGGATTTATGATCAGTTTTTGACCCGCGCGGTTGAAGTTGCACAAACGCAATCGAGCTACCAAAATACTCGCCTGGCGCATTTATCTGAAATTAATAATATTGTCGCCGATCCTACAGCTGGGGTTTCCCCTGCGTTACAAGATTTTTTCTCGTCGGTGCAAAATGTCGCGACCAATCCGGCGAATCCGCCATCACGCCAAGCAATGCTGTCGAGCGCGCAAACACTGCTGAATCGGTTTCATGTTTTTTCACAACGCCTGAGTGAGCAGCGCTCATCATTGAATGGCGAAATTGAGAATACAGTGAGTAGTATCAATGCTTATGCTGCGCAAGTGGGTGATTTAAATAATAAAATTGTTGTTGCGCAAAGTAGTGGGCAGCCCCCCAATGACTTATTGGATCAACGTGATTTATTAGTCAAAGATTTGAATAAATTAATCAAAACAACATCTCTGCCTTTAAGTGATGGTTCAATTAATTTGTTTGTTGGTAATGGTCAAGGTTTAGTGGTGGGTTCACAAACCTACACTTTGGGCGCGGTACCTAATCCAGCAGATCCAGAAAGTTTATCAATTAGTTATGAACAAAATGGTAATTCAATTTTATTACCTGATAATTTAGTTAGTGGTGGCCAATTAGGCGCATTATTGGATTATCGTAGCCAGTCTTTAAATCTGGCGCAAAATAGCTTAGAGCGGACTGCATTGGGTTTGGTGACAACATTCAATCAGCAACACAAAGCTGGGCAGGATTTGAATGGTAATTTAGGGCAAAATTTTTGGTCATATCCGACAACCAACTTAGGTGCAGGCATTGATGCCCCTGCGCTTGGCGTCGTGCGCCCAAATACGAATAACACCGTACCCGCCACGGCAAATTTGACCGGTTACATTCAGGATATTTCCAAGTTAACGACCAGTAACTACGAATTATCTTACGATGGCACGAATTATGCGCTGGCTAATTTAAGTGATGGTAGTAAGTATACTCTGCTGCCTGCTGAGGCCGCAGCATTGACAACGCCTGCTGGATTTACCACTGCGGGTGGTTTGTCATTGTCTTTGAGCACGACACCCGCGGCAGGAGATAAGTTTACCATCATGCCTTTGAAGGGATTTATTGATCAACTTGGAGTCAGGATTACGGATCCGCGTGAAATTGCCGCTGCGGGGCCCGTGTCTGCCGTCGAGCCTAAAGCACCTGCACCATTGAATACGGGAACGTTGAAGATTACTCAGCCGGATGCCGTTGCACAAACCACTTTAACGACTGATGCTTCTTTGAATCCTAATATTTTTACACCGGTTACACTGACGTTTACACCTGATGCTTCGGTAGTGCCATCTGGGATGGCATTTAGTGTCGCTGGTGCTGTACCGGCTGTTGCGGGTACGGTGCCTTATAAGGCGGGTGATACTGTTAGTTATAATGGTTGGACCATGAAATTAGATGGATTGCCAGCGAGTGGCGATAGCGTAACGGTGCAGAAAAATGTGAGTACCGCCAGTGCAGATAATCGCAATGCGCTCGTAATGGGAAAGCTGCAGACGAATCGAGTATTGGACGGTAAAACGGCAACATATCAAGAATCATATGGGCGTATGGTTGCGACAATTGGTACGCAAACGAATGAAGCAACGATTATGGCTAAGGCACAAGACAAATTATTATCAAGCGCCGAAAATAGTCGAGACTCGGTGTCTGCTGTTAGCTTGGATGAAGAGGCTGCAAATTTGTTGCGATATCAACAAGCCTATCAAGCTTCAAGCAAAGTGATTCAAATTGCACAAAAAGCATTTGATGAGATTATTAATTTAGGCCGTTAAGCTGGACTAAATTAGGAGAGTTTAAAATGCGTATCGCGACTACAACCCTATTTAATCTGGGTAGCAATGCATTGCAACGACATCAGTCTGATCAAGCTAAATTGCAAGCCCAACTATCTTCTGGGCGTAAAATATTGACGCCTGCAGATGATCCTATTGCGTCTGCACGTGTGCTTGATATTTCACAGGCAAAATCGATTAATGAACAATATGCTACGAATAGCTCTACTGCAGATTCATTTATGCGCTTAAGTGAATCAACGTTGAATCAAGTTACATCGAGTATTCATTATATTCAAGAATTAGCAGTGCGTGCGGGCAATGCCGCATTTGCTTCAGATGAGAAAAAAATACTTGAGGCAGATTTACAAGGTCGGTATCAAGAGCTCTTGGGATTAGCAAATACGACGGATGGACAAGGTAATTATTTGTACTCGGGCTTTCAGGGGGATACCAAACCTTTTACGGAGGCTGCTTTTGGTCAGGTCACTTATAATGGCGATAATGGAAAACGCTTAGTGCAAATCTCAGATGGTCGGCAATTACCCATTTCCGAATCTGGGAGCGATATATTCCAACGAATTAAAAATGGCAATGGGACATTTGTAACCGCTTATAACCCAGCCAATACAGGAAGCGGGATTGTGAGTCCTGGTGAAGTACTTGATCCGAATAAATGGCAGCTTGCCCCTGCTCCGCGTGATTTTAGTATTCAGTTTCAAGTCTTGCCAGATCCAGCTAATGTAGGAAAAACAATTACTACTTATGATTTAGTGAATAACGCTAGTAATGTGTCTTTAATTGATGGTGCTGCAGTACCTCGTGCGGCGGGCTCTGCCCTTCCTCGGGTCTACGCAGAAAATGCGGACATTGAGTTTAAGCAGTTAGCATCTGATCCCGGTGCTGTGGCGGCTTGGGATTTTGGTGTGAAAATGGATGTAAAAGGTAGCCCAGCGGCTGGCGATCAATTTTCAGTGAAGGCCAGCACTCACGTGGATTTATTTAGTACCTTGGGGGCGCTGTCATCTGCGTTGAAGTCTTTTCAGTCAGGCTCTACAGGTGCTGCAGCATTTCAAAACCAGTTAAATACGGCACTGTCGAATTTGTCTAACTCTCTGGGGAATGTACTGACCTCTCAAGCCTCTCTAGGTTCAAGGATGCTTGAAACTGATTCGGTCAAAGACACAACTGAAGATTTGAAACTACAATATGCAAAAACCCTGTCGGGATTGCAGGATCTAGATTACGCTGCAGCAATTAGTGATTTTGCGCAAAATCAGATGGTTTTAGATGCAACTCGCAAGAGCTTTTCTCAGGTTCAAGATTTAAGTTTATTCAAGTATATTTAACGTTTTCGTGCCTTGTTCAACGGCTCGCAGTGCGAGCCGTTTTCATTTGGATTCTATGAGTAAAGTTAAAACAAATTTTGTTTGCCGCATGTGCGGTGGTCTCTCGCCCAAATGGCAGGGACAGTGTCCGCAGTGTGGTGACTGGAATACGCTTGAGGAAAGTATCACTGAAGCCAAAGCGGCAACTGGGCGCTTTCAGTCATTGGCCGCAGATGGCGCAATTAAAAACTTATCCGAAGTTAATGCAGAAGAAGTACCTCGTATTCCTACGAATATGGAGGAATTGGATCGTGTATTGGGCGGTGGCTTGGTACCCGGCGGTGTGGTGCTGATTGGCGGTGATCCAGGAATCGGCAAGTCGACTTTACTGCTGCAAGCGTTGGCTAAACTCTCCGAAACTCAGCCGGTACTGTATGTGAGCGGCGAAGAGTCGGCACAACAAATTGCATTAAGAGCGCGCCGCTTGGGAGTGCCTACAGCTAAAGTTCGCCTTTACCCCGAAATTAGTTTGGAAAAGATCTTACTGGCGTTGGCGAATGAAGCCCCAAAAGTAGTCGTGATTGATTCAATTCAAACCATGTTCACCGAAGCGTTAACCAGTGCGCCAGGCAGTGTGGCCCAGGTTAGGGAGTGTTCGTCGCAATTAACGCGATTTGCCAAACGGCACGGCACATCAGTTTTATTGGTGGGTCATGTTACTAAAGACGGTGCGATTGCTGGCCCGCGTGTTTTGGAGCACATTGTGGATGCAGTGCTGTATTTTGAAGGAGATACGCACTCTAGTTTTCGTTTGATTAGGGCGATTAAAAATCGTTTTGGCGCGGTTAATGAGTTAGGTGTGTTTGCGATGACCGATAAAGGTTTGCGCGAAGTTTCTAATCCGTCGGCAATGTTCTTGAGTCAGCATGCAGAGCCTGTTGCGGGTTCTTGTGTGATGGTGACGCAGGAAGGAACGCGGCCGATGTTGGTCGAAGTGCAGGCCTTGGTGGATGACGCCCATTCCCCGCAAGTGAAGCGGCTTGCTGTGGGCGTCGAGCAAAATCGCTTGGCTTTGCTACTGGCCGTTTTGCATCGCCATGCTGGTATTGTGGCTTTTGATCAGGATGTGTTTATTAATGCGGTGGGCGGTGTACGAATCTCTGAACCTGCTGCCGATTTAGCCATGCTAATTGCAATTGTTTCGTCACTGAAGAATAAGCCTTTACCAGCTAAAATGGTCGTGTTCGGTGAAGTGGGCTTGGCGGGTGAGGTTCGTCCTGTGCAACGAGGGCAAGAGCGCTTAAAAGAAGCGGCAAAACTGGGATTTACCCACGCGATTGTACCTAAGGCGAATCGCCCACGGCAGCCGATTGAAGGGATGACTGTCACCGCTGTTGAGCGCTTGGATGAGGCTGTTGCAGCAGCTTTTTAACTGAAAGTGCTTGAAATTTATATTTTAGGCCGCATTAATAGATTTAGATAAGGTCGGTAATTAAATCGCATTTATTTGGCTTAACCCGTAAACACTGGAGAATCATCAATCATGAGCGAAAATATTTTACATGTCACCGATGCGACATTTGAAGCAGAAGTACTGCAAGCACAAGAGCCTGTTTTAGTGGATTATTGGGCTGAGTGGTGCGGTCCTTGCAAAATGATTGCGCCAATTTTGGATGATGTTGCCGTTGAATATGCGGGTAAACTGAAAATTGCTAAACTCAATATCGATGAAAATCAAGCCACACCACCTAAGTTTGGTATTCGCGGTATCCCTACTTTGATGCTGTTTGTGGGTGGTGAAGTGAAATCGACGAAAGTCGGCGCTTTGTCTAAATCACAATTGACTGCATTTATTGATAGTAATATTTGACACTGTAGTTAAATCCATATACGCTTCAAAAAAGTAAGGTTATGTGGCGCGCTAAGCGCTCCACATAACGGCTTACCCCCTCTAAGAATATCCCGTACTACCTCCCCTTTACTTTATTTTAAGCGTAATTATTTATGCATTTGTCTGATCTAAAACATCTGCACGTCACTGAATTAGTCGAAATGGCGATTAGTTTTGAAATTGACGGTGCCAATCGCATGCGAAAGCAAGATTTAATTTTTGCTTTGCTGAAAAATCGAGCCAAAAAAGGGGAGAGCATCTTCGGTGAGGGGACACTTGAGGTCTTGCCAGATGGCTTCGGCTTTTTGCGTAGCCCTGATACTTCTTACCTCGCTGGGCCTGATGATATTTATGTGAGCCCTAGCCAGATTCGTCGTTTCAACTTGCATACAGGTGATTCGATTGAGGGTGAAATTCGCATCCCTAAAGACGGCGAGCGTTATTTTGCTTTGGTGAAAGTGGATCGCGTGAATAGCGATGCACCTGAAGCTTCTAAGCATAAAATCCTGTTCGAGAATTTAACGCCGTTGTTTCCAACTGAGCGTTTGAAGTTAGAACGTGATATTCGCGCTGAAGAAAATATTACTGGTCGAGTGATTGATTTGATGGCGCCGATTGGTAAAGGTCAGCGTGCTCTGCTCGTTGCGCCGCCAAAAACTGGTAAAACCGTGATGTTGCAGCATATTGCACATGCAATTACTGCCAATCATCCTGAAGTCGTCATGATTGTGCTGCTGATTGATGAGCGCCCTGAGGAAGTGACTGAAATGTTGCGTTCCGTGAAGGGTGAAGTTGTGTCATCTACTTTTGATGAGCCTGCTACGCGTCACGTTCAAGTGGCCGAGATGGTCATTGAAAAAGCCAAGCGTTTGGTTGAGCACAAAAAAGATGTGGTGATTTTGCTCGATTCAATCACGCGTTTAGCACGTGCTTACAATACCGTGGTTCCATCATCGGGCAAAGTTTTGACGGGTGGTGTCGACGCGAATGCTTTGCAACGTCCTAAACGTTTCTTTGGCGCCGCACGAAATATTGAAGAGGGCGGTAGCTTAACGATTATCGCTACGGCTTTAGTTGATACGGGTAGCCGTATGGACGATGTCATTTATGAAGAGTTTAAAGGCACGGGTAATAATGAGATTCAGCTTGATCGCCGCATGGCCGAAAAGCGCATCTTCCCGTCCATTAATATCAATAAATCGGGTACGCGCCGCGAAGAGTTATTGATTAAACCAGAGCAATTACAGCGTATCTGGGTGCTGCGTAAATTACTCTACCCAATGGACGACCTTGAAGCGATGGAGTTTTTGATGGATAAGCTCAAGTCAACGAAAACGAACTTAGATTTTTTTGACTCGATGCGCCGTTAATTCTTGCGGATTAGCCCGCATTTTGCGATAATCCCAGACTTTGCAGCGTCGGCAAAATCCCGGCGCCCGCTAACCCAAGGAAAAGAACATGAAAGCTGATATCCACCCAAATTACAAAGAAATGAACGTGACTTGCTCTTGCGGTAGCGCATTCAAAACTGCGTCTACATTAGGCAAAGATTTGCACGTTGAGGTTTGCTCAGAATGCCATCCATTCTACACTGGCAAGCAAAAAATCGTTGATACTGCAGGTCGTATCGAGAAATTCAATTCTAAATTCGCTCGATTCGCTCGCTAATTTAGAGTTAGAAATAAAAAAAGGCAGCTTTATAGCTGCCTTTTTTTATTGGCTTATGCCAAAATTATTTAGACATACTCATTGAATATGACATGCTGACCTATCAAGCTACCCAAGACCGTCCTGTGAATGTAACAAAAAGCCAAGATAAGCCTTGGCTGCTGTTATTGCTCTGTTTTTTCTGGTTAATTCCGGGTTTAGTTGGGCACGATCCATGGAAACCGGATGAAAATGTAAGTATGGCGATTGTGGCCTACTTTATGCATCATTCAGATTGGACGCTGGCATCGATCGCAGGCGTGCCACAATTTAATCAGGCGCCGCTTTATTTTTGGCTTGCTGCGTTACTGGCCAATGCATTGTCTTGGTTTGGTGTAGCTGCGCATGATGCAGCCCGATTAAGCACCGGCTTGTGGATGGCGCTGGGTTTGTGGGGAACAGGCCTCGCTGCACGAGAACTCTTTGGTCGCCGTTATGGCCGGCTTGCTGTGGTGATTCTCTTAGGTTGCCTTGGTTTACCTTTATGGGGGCACCATGTTTCACCGGCGGTCGTCGTGTTGTGCGGATTTGCGTGGCTTGCTTATGCACTGGCGCTGGCAATAAAACGTCCTCTGCGAGCAGGGGTTATTCTAGCTTGCGTATTCTTGGTGCTATTAACGGGAGCAAGCTGGGCTGATGCTTTACTGGCGGTATTGATTTCATCGCTGATGCTTATGTTTACGCAGTGGAGAAAGTTAAGTTACGCCATTACTTTACTGACTGCTGTGTTGATTGCATTTCCGATTGCGGCGCTGTGGGGTTATTCGCTGCAAACTAGTTCCAGTGATTTGTTTCAGACATGGTGGCGCTACTATGCATGGGGGCCTTTTGGTGGGGCGCGTTCATTTGCAATCGGACATAACTTTGGCTTTTTACCATCGGTACTGGTTTGGTTTGCTTGGCCGGCTCTGCCACTGGCGGGCTGGGCATTGTATGTGTTTCGCCGCGAATTGAGCCAGCCTCGCTGGCAATTATTGATTACGCTGCTGCTGGCACAAATTGTATTTGTGACGCTGGTGAGTAAAACCAATGAAACGCTGGTGTTACCACTTTTGGTCACGCTCTCCTTGCTGGCAAGCGGCGGCGTGGATGAGTTACGCAGAGGGGCTGCTGCCGCACTGAATTGGTTTAGTTTACTAACATTGGGCCTTGCAGTGCTCGTTGTGTGGTTTTTCTGGTTGGCTCTGGTATTGGGTTACCCTTTGGAGGTCGTCGCTTATTTGCGACGATTCAGCCCTGCTGAAATGTCGGTATTCAGTTATGGCACTGCATTTGCTGTGTTGGTGACCTTACTCTGGGGGCAGGTTCTGTGTCGCAAGCGTCCAATTGGACGTAGAGCGTTGACGAGCTGGGTGAGTGGCCTCACTTTATTGATTGGCTTGTTGGTTGGTTTGTTTCAAACTTGGGTCGATGCGGGCAAATCTTATCGCCCAGTTGCCGAAGGATTGGCAGAGGCGATGCAGTCCAGACGTCATGAATGTATTGATCTAAGCCTTGTTGCTAAAGATCCCGCCGCAGCCATTGTCTATTTTACCGATTTAGAGCTCGATGCACGTCCAGATAATCAGTGTGCTTTGTATTTGCAGCGGTCAAAAGAGCCGCCAAGCCAGAGTGATTCACTGCTCTGGAGTGGCAGTCGCTTAGGGGAAAAGGATGAATTTTTTGGCTTATACAGAAGATAATTGTGCGAGATTATTCTTTATCTTGGCTTAAATCTCGTTCTGCTATTTCTGCATTCACACGGCGCTGTACGTAGATAAAGAGATAAATCGCCATGGCGATGATAAAGCCGATAGTGAAGAGGCTGAGTAAGCCAACAGTTGAAAATAGAATAACGCCAAGCGGTGAATTTTCCATCATGCTCTCCTAGTCGTGATGCTCTATCTAATCGCATCTTTTACCTAGTTGTATTGATGGTGATCAAAATTATTGCTCGGCCTCTTTATAGTATTGAACTTGATTTCTGCCATTTTTCTTCGAAGCATACATTGCTAAATCGGCTCGTTTGAGTGGGATGTCGATAATTTCATCGTGAATACTCACTTCAGTCACGCCAATACTGCTGGTGATGCGGATGATTTGCCCATCTTTAAGCTGAATGCGACTGCACTCAATTGCGCTTCTAAGGCGTTCGGCAACTTGCAACGCAGCAGCAGGTGTTGTTTCTGGGAGTAGGGCGGCAAATTCTTCGCCACCGAGTCGACCGAGGATATCGATATCCCGCAATATATTTTTGCAGGTTAATGCAATCGCTTGAATCACTAAGTCACCCGCATCGTGTCCATAATTATCATTGACGCGTTTAAAATGATCGATATCTAGCATTAATAGGCTCGCATTGCGCTGATGGCGTTGAATTCTTTGCATTTCATTGCTGGCTGAGTGGATGAAATGAGCGCGATTAAATAGGCCCGACAAAACATCCGTAGTTGCCTGATGCTTTAATTCAGCCTCTAACTGTTTGCGCTCGCTAATATCCACTATGCCAATTAGTAGCATTTGTGTTTCTGTGCCTTGCACCATTGAAATTGAAATGCTGCCCCAGAATTGTTCCTTGGTATTTTTTTGTAAAATACATTCAATGTTTTGCGGTGCTTTAAGTTCAGTCAGTTGATTAATCTGCTGCTTGAATTCAGCGGTATCATGATAAAAGTCGAATGCTCGTTTTGATAGCGCAGTCGCTTGCGGCATATCTAATGTCTGTGCGGCAGGCTGGTTAATATACAGAATTAAAAAATCAGGCATCCTTGCTAGAATTAAACCAATTGGCATTGCTTCAATCATTTGCCGAAAACGTGCTTCACTGGCGATTAATTTACTTTCTTTCTGGATTAAGGTTTGATTGAGTCTTTGTGAGCGCCAGAAGTAATAAATCATCATCAAGGATAGCCCAAGCATTAAAAAGCTACCTAAAACATAAACTAAAGCTGTATGCTTCCAGTTAGATAAGTAGTTTGAATTGTGCTTGGAAACAATAATAAAGAGTGAAGAGTTCGCAATTTGGCGAATACTACTTTGGATCGCAGTATTATTTTTGTAACTACTGGTTGTTTGAAATTTTTCCCTTGAGCGTATTAAATATTTTAGTTCATTTTGATTAACTGACTGCTTAGGTTTTGTACTGACGGCATTTAAATCAAGGTTAATAATTGAAATGGACGTGTTTTCATTGTTGCTGAACTGCTTGAGAATTTTCTCAATGGCAGCTTGCGAAATGCTGGAAAAAAATACGGCTGAATTTTCCTCTTCGATTTTGATATTCTGTGTTAGCAGTAGAGCGTTTTTCGTTTTATCTATTTGTACTATTGTAATACGCCCTACATCTTTTCTATTGGCTGCTGAAATAATTAATTCTTGATTGCTTTCTGTAGTGGATGTTGGATTTTGGTTTGCTGAAGCGATTAGTTTTCCTGTGGAATCAATAATCCCAATCGTATCTATGGTAGGTAGCAGATACAAATGGTTTTGTAATAATTCAGAGGTTTTATTTAGACTGTTTTGGTTTGGATTCGCCGAAAAAATATTAGAATTAATTTGTGCTGCTGCAAGATTTTGGGCTAATTCAATTTCGCGGAATGTGGCGAGGAGTTCCTGCTCTATCGAAGCGCTGAGGTTTTCTATTTCTAGGTTGGCGCGCTTCATTTCCCCTTGATAGGAGTCGGTAATTTGGATCGCTAAGACCCAGAGTACACTCACGGCAAAAACTAATGAGAAAAATGGCGCGAGGTAAGGTTTTTTCGATGGCCAGTGCATAAGGCTCAACCTGTGAATAGCAAATGGATGTTGCTTTATATATTAGTTGAACCTTATGCTGACGCGAGATTTAATCGCGGAAATTTTGATATTGCAGTGGGAAATCACTCACAGACTTACGCATTAAAGCAATCACGCTTTGCAAAATATCGCGATCCTTGCCGGTAATACGTACTTCATCACCTTGAATCGCCGATTGAACTTTAAGTTTTGAATCTTTAATGATAGTGATAATTTTCTTTGCTAGTTCTTTATCAATACCATCTTTGATGGTCAGCACTTGCTTCACTTTATTGCCGGAAACTTTTTGGATGTCGCCTTGTTCGAGTCGCTTGCTGCTCTCGGGTTCTTTTTTCTCGAGCGCCGGGAAAACAATATCTTTAATTTGATCGAGTTGAAATTCAGAGTCGCCGTTTAAAGTAATCAGCTTATCTTTTTCATTGAGTTCAACTTTGGCGCTGGTGCCTTTAAAGTCATAACGATTAATGATGGTTTTCGCGGCCACATCAATCGCATTTTTTAATGCCACCATATCGGTTTCAGAAGTAATGTCGAAAGAAGGCATAATTTAGCTCGCTTGGAAGATAGATGGGAAATATGGCTTACCAAATCAGAACAGTCGTCCTGATTTGGTATCAGCTCGCGCTTAGAGAGTGTTTTAAAAGTAGCGAGCGCCCGTTAGAGCGGAGAGGCCGGAGCACAGGAACCGCAATGTACGATTTGTACATGAGGATTCCGAGCACCGCCCGCACCGCTATCACGGGATGCGTAGCACTTTTAAAATATGCTCTTAAGCGAAATGGCAAACGTAGTGCAAGGTTTCAGTCGTTTCAATATCAAAGCTTGAATTGCCAGGTACATTGAATGATTGACCAGCAGAGTATGTATTTGTAGCGCTTTCTCCAGCTAGCTTAACGTTGCATACCCCTGCAACTACTTCCATGATTTCCGGTGCACCAGTATTGAAATTCAATGCCGATGGCAAAATCACGCCTACAGTTTTTTTCGTACCATCCGCAAATACCACGGTGTGACTCATGCATTTACCGTCAAAGTACACATTACCTTGTTTTAAAACCGATACATTATCAAATTGGCTCATGATGATTTCCTAGATAAAGGTTAATTTTAAGTAGTAAGTCAAAAGTTCTCACGCTGCGTTGCTGCGCCTCGCCGTACTACCTGCACTGTCTTTGGCTTTGCGCCTTGCGTGAAAACTTTTGTACTGTTACTTAATGAGTTAATACTTGGCTTAAAATTTCTTTGGCAATAAAACCCAGCATGCCAAAGCCTAAAACAAAAAACAGCACAATCGTGCCATATTTTCCGGCTTTGGATTCTTTGGCTAAATTGTAAATAATAAAACCCATATAAATGATTAAGCCCGTGCATAAAATCGTCACCGACAGCGTGGTAAATTTTTCTTCATCCATCGCTAAAAGTGCATCAAGCATTGGCTTTCTCTATCTGAGTGCAAACGGCTCAGAATGACCGAGCCGTTTTAATTGGTTTTATCTAAAGCAAAACTTATTTATTTAAACGACCTGCAATACGCATACGTAGTGCATTCAATTTAATAAAGCCACCCGCATCGACTTGATTGTACGCGCCGCCATCATCATCAAACGTTGCAATATTCATATCGAATAATGAATTGGTTTTTGAATCACGGCTTACGACAATGACATTGCCTTTATACAATTTCAAACGCACCCAGCCATTCACGGTTTCTTGCGTTGCATCGATGAGCGTTTGCAATACTTTACGCTCAGGGGCCCACCAGAAGCCGTTGTAAATCATGCTGGCGTAACGTGGCATTAAATCGTCTTTCAAATGCGCTACTTCGCGATCCAGCGTGATCGATTCGATTGCGCGATGCGCTTTCAGAATGATGGTGCCGCCCGGTGTTTCGTAGCAACCGCGTGATTTCATGCCAACATAGCGGTTTTCAACCAAGTCCAAACGGCCAATGCCATGCTTGCCACCGAGTTCGTTTAATTTAGTCAATACCGTCGCTGGCGACATACGCACGCCATTGAGCGCCACGATATCGCCTTTCTCGAATTCAACATCGAGGTATTCAGCTGCATCCGGTGCGTTTTCTGGGCTCACGCTCCAACGCCACATGGTTTCTTCAGCTTCAGCCGATGGATTTTCTAAGTGACGGCCTTCAAAGCTGATGTGCAGCAAGTTGGCGTCCATCGAATACGGTGCGCCGCCGTTTTTGTGTTTCATATCCACTGGGATATTGTGCTTTTCGGCGTAAGCGAGCAGTTTTTCGCGCGACAATAAATCCCATTCACGCCACGGTGCAATCACTTTCACATCCGGTTTCAGGCCGTAATAACCGAGTTCGAAACGAACTTGATCGTTGCCTTTGCCGGTTGCGCCATGCGATACCGCATCAGCGTTAGTGGCGTTGGCGATTTCGATTTGGCGTTTGGCGATCAATGGACGTGCGATTGAGGTGCCGAGCAGGTATTCGCCTTCGTATACGGTATTAGCGCGGAACATCGGGAATACGAAGTCGCGAACAAATTCTTCACGCAAGTCGTCGATAAAAATATTTTCTGGCTTGATACCAAATTGCAGTGCTTTTTGGCGGGCAGGTTCGAGTTCTTCGCCTTGGCCTAAGTCGGCAGTGAAGGTCACCACTTCACATTGGTAAGTGTCTTGCAGCCATTTCAAAATGACAGATGTATCAAGGCCGCCGGAATAAGCGAGAACTACTTTATTAATATCGGACATACGTATTGCCTTAGTCTGAAGATGTTCAAAAAAGAAAATTGCGAATCGTGTTCAAGCAAAAGTTTTCTTACTGTCTTGCTATAAAATTTTTGCACTCATACTTAGTTCAGTGCCAAGCGTACGCCAAAGCTCACAAACAGGGTGCCAACTAATTTATTTAATACGGTTTTCAGCCAGATTTTAGCTGAAAGCCGCCGCGATAGGCTGCTGCCCAGCAGGATTAATAGCGTTAAATAGCTAATGCTAACCAACTGCACAATCAGGCCGAGCGCCGCAAACGTGTGCCAAACATGCGGATAGTTTGGATTCACAAATTGCGGGAAAAAAGCCATGAAAAACAAAATTGCTTTCACATTGATCAGCGAAATTCCCAGTGCGGAACGAAATGCTTTATGGGTAGAGTTTTCACTGGGCTGGTTAGTTGGGGTATCTGGCTGTGGCTTTGCTAGCAAAGCACGTACACCGATATACATCAAGTAGGTAGCACCTAGGTAGCGGATTACATCAAAGGCAATCGGGTTGGCCTTCATTAAAGACGCCACGCCCAAAGTCGCTGCCAACATCAAAATAAAATCACCGACGATAATTCCTGCCGCAGCAGCAAAGCCAGCCTTACGCCCACGCGTGCTGGCCATCGTCAGCGCGAACAGCGAGTTGGGGCCCGGCATCAAAATAATCAGCACGGTGCCCAGCAGGTAAGTCCAAAGATCGGTGATGCCAAACATTAATCGTCCACGCGACCTAAGAGCAGATATTCAATGACCGCTTTTTGCGTGTGCATGCGATTTTCTGCTTCTTGCCACACCACTGATTGTGGGCCGTCGATGACTTCAGGATCGACTTCTTCGCCGCGATGCGCTGGCAAGCAGTGCATAAATAACGCATTGGCTTTCGCTTGCAGCATCAATTTTTCTGAGACTTTGTAATTGATAAAGTCTTTTTTGCGTTGCAGCGTTTCGCGCTCGTAACCCATCGACGTGCAAACGTCAGTGGTGACGATATCGGCATCGCGCGCGGCTTGGTATGGATCGGTAAAGGTTTCGAAGTTGTCTGAGCTATACGTTTCGCCATCGAGCACGGTCATTTCGTAACCGCGTGGGCAAGCCAGATTAAGTTTGAAATTGAAGATTTTGGCGGCTTGCAACCAAGTACGGCTGATATTGTTGCTATCGCCCACCCAGCATACGGTTTTGCCTTCAATTGAGCCGTGATGTTCGATATAGGTGAAAATATCGGCCATGATTTGGCAAGGATGATATTCATTGGTCAGGCCGTTAATCACTGGAACCAAAGAATTTTCGGCAAAACGCTCAATAATCGTTTGCTCAAACGTACGCACCATGACGATGTCGACCATGCGGCTCATCACTTTGGCGACGTCTTCAATCGGTTCGCCGCGACCCAATTGCGTGTCTTTGGATTGCAAAAACATCGCATGGCCGCCCAATTGGAACATGCCCGCTTCAAACGATACCCGAGTTCGCGTTGACGATTTTTCAAAAATCATCCCGAGTACCTTGCCAGGCAATGGCTGGTACAGGGCACCTGATTTGAGACGGGCTTTTAATTTAGCCGTGCGTTCAAACAGGTATTGGTATTCTTCAAGAGTGAAATCGCTGAACTTTAGGTAGTGACGCATCAGAGTTTTGTCCTGGCCGCACGCCGTTAGAGGGCGACCAAATGGCTGAAAAAACGAGTATTTTCAGTGTTATACCCTAAAAAAGCAAGTATTTTGCTTGATTTGTGGAGGATGTACTTATTCCAAGCTGAGCTACATTTTCATGCGTTGCAGCTAGGGGCGGTGGTATAATGCAGGCAGTTCTCGAATTAAAAAAGCCAAGCGCCCACATGATCTGCAATCCCTACGAAATCATTATTCAAGGCATTACCAGCAATGGACGCGAGTTTCGTCCTAGCGATTGGGCCGAGCGCCTGTCGGGCATTCTGTCGACTTTTGGTGTCGACCAAAAGCTTTCTTACGCACCCTTTGTGCGACCGATGGTGCATAATAATGTGCGCTGTGTGGCGGTGGATAAGCAACTCGAAAAAATCGATCCGCGCGTGTTTGAATTCATCATGACTTTTGCGCGGGATAATGACTTACAAGTTGTTGACTGCCGCTCGCTGATCCAAGGCAATGATCACTAAATTTCGCTTTGCGTAATGTTTAGGTGATTTTTGTATCAATTCCCCTTTCTTGTCTATTGTTGCGACGCAACATGTGCTCTATGCTATGGGTCTTGCCCAAAGAGGGCGTCGACCGTGAAGAGGGTGTGCCATGAGACTGAAAGACAAAGTAGCCATCATTACAGGTTCTGCTAGCGGTATCGGCGAAGCTACGGCCATTAAATTTGCTGCTGAAGGCGCGAAAGTGGTCGTCTGCGACGTCAACCAAGCTGGTGTTGATAAAGTCGTTGCGGCCTTAGTGGCGGGCGGGGCGGATGCAGTTGGTTTTGTGGTTGATGTTACCAAAACCGATACGATTGCCGCGATGGTTGCTGCCGTAAAAGAAAAATACAATCGGATTGATGTGTTAGTGAATAACGCCGGCATCGTCATGGACGCCCAATTGTTCAAAATGAGCGAAGATCAGTTCGACCGCGTTATTGATGTCAATTTGAAAGGCGTTTACAACTGCACGAAAGCCGTTGTCGATACGATGATTGCGCAAAATTCGGGCGTGATTTTGAACGCGTCGTCAGTGGTCGGTGTGTATGGTAACTTTGGTCAGTCTAACTATGCAGCGTCGAAATTTGGCGTGATTGGCTTTGTGAAAACTTGGGCAAAAGAACTCGGTAAAAAAGGCATTCGTGCAAATGCGGTTTGCCCAGGTTTTGTGGCTACGCCGATTTTGAATGACATGCCAGAAAAAGTGATTCAAGCGATGGAAGAAAAAGTGCCGATGCGTCGCCTCGCACAGCCTTCCGAAATCGCCAGCGTGTATGCGTTTTTGGCTTCAGATGAAGCCAGCTACATCAACGGTGCCGCGATTGAAGTGACAGGTGGTTTGACTTTATAAGCCCCCCAGTTCACGATCCACAGTAAGTAAAAACCCGCTTAGATTCAAGCGGGTTTTTTTATGGGTATTGAGTTGTAGCCATTATATAGAAAGGCATACAGTAAAATACCCTTAGTTTGCGGCTGCGCCTTCCCAGATGATTTTCCAACCTTCTGTACCTTGTTGCCAATACAAGCGTTTCTTCATTTGATTGTTCAGATTATTACTGCGGTAGTCTTGCTCAAAGGTCGTAACGAGCTGTGAGCTATTCTCGCCAGCAGCAAAAATAGACACATTATTCAATTCAACTTTCGCCCATGTTTTGCCGAGATTGACCGCCGCTTTTTGGCTGCGCCAAGCTTGAATATTTTGGCCTTCAGCGCTACGGAAGTCATCGCCATAAAAATTTAGATAGCCATTCGAATCGAGTTTTGCCCATTTTTCTTTCCACTCGTTGAGCAGGGCTAAGCCTGCGGTATGGCGCTGCTGCCACTGCGCTTCGCTCAGCCATTCAATTTTTGGCGCGACGATGACGGGTGTATTGCCCGGTTGCAGATATTTTGATACATCGAGCATTTCTTCATTGGTGAGCACCACGCAGCCATTAGACGCTTGCGGCGCGCGAGCGTAAGTTGCGGCAGGGCTGCCGTGTAGCCAAATGCCGTGGCCGGTGCGACTCTGACTACGATCAAGTTCATTGGGATAAGAAATCGGCCAAGCGCCCACGCCGTATAAATCGGCTAAATCACCGTAGGTTTTGTCTAGTTGCGGCCGCGTTAAGTGGCTGGTGACAAAATAGACGCCGAGCGGCGAGCGTTGATCGCCTTCGACTTTTTTATCGACGCCGAGCTTACCGACGGTGACGTAATGGTCTTTGATACGTTTAGGTTGGCCATTCTCATTGGCAAACACATACAGCCGTGATGTGGAAGCATCGACGACAATGGCGTATTTTTGCTGCGGGGCAAAAGCGACGATATTGGCGGGCAAGCGATTGGCGGTTGTGCTGTCTTCATCGCGATGCGCAATGCGTACCAAGGCTTCCTTGCGCAAATCGTCCAGCACGCTGCTGCTTGGCGCACTGGCCACGCCTCCGCCAATCGTAGCGAGCGGCATCGCGCGCATGGCATAGAGATCGGCGCGCAGTAATTGAGCGAGGCGGTAATTGGGTTGCTCGTCGATTAAGGCATCCACAGTGGCCCGCGCATCTGCCATCTTGCCCGCGCGGATAGCATCCAGCGCGGCGAGAATACGGCTTTCATTGCTGCCAGAATGAGCTACGCCGGGCTTGTCGGGCGTGAGCCTAAACGTGGTATCGCCAAATTCAAATAAACGCGGAGTGGCGGCAGTGGCCAAACAAAGCAAGATGACCAAGCACGCTACGCGCTTGGCCCAAGGTGGTAAACGTGACATGCGTATACTTAACCACCAATCCGTTCTTCAAGAATCAACCAGCGATTGCCCGATTTTTGCAGGGTCAGGGTTTTGACGGTGCTGCTTGAGAGGCGATCTGATTTGTAATCTTGGCGCAATTTGACCTTGGCAGTGTCATCGTCGATGAAGTCAACTTTAAGAATATCGACTTGCACATTAATTGATTTCGGACCAGAAATCTTCAGTTGGCGATCTTTTTCCCAAGCGCTACGTCCACCTGGCGCTTTAAAGCCTTTGGCGTAGCTACCCACGTAGCCGCCCACATTTTGCTTGCTCCATGCATTGGCCCAATTTTCTACACTGGCAATCACTTGCTGGCGATCGGCATTGCGCTCATTGGTTTTTGGCACTGGTGATGGGCTTGGCTTAACGGTTGCGCTTGCAGTAGGTGCGCTTGTTGGTGCGACAGTTGCTTTGGCTGGCGGTTTCGTGGCAACCGTCGCTGGCAAGGTCGGTTGAGGGGTAATTAAAGCGACTTTCGCTGGCGCTGTTGCGCTGGCTTTGGCAACGACAGGAATCGGCGTAGCCACTGGCACAGGTGCCGCTTTTACGGGCACTGCTGCTGTGGCGGCTTTTACCGGTGCGCTAGGCACTTGATTTGGATTAAATAGCGTGCTGACTAATTTCAGCTTGGTTTGTACTTGGGAATTATTGTTTTCCAGTTGCAAGGCTTTGTCATACGCTTGCGATGCAAGGCGGGCGTATAAGTCGCCCATATTTTCATGCGCAATGGCGTAGCTTGGATTGGTTTGAATCGCCATTTGCAGCGCGGAACGTGCTTTATCAAACTGATTGCTATTGGCGTAGAGCACCGCCAAATTATTGTACGGCTCTGGCAGGTGCGGATAGTCTTCGGATAATTTGGTGAAGGCTTTAATCGCTTCGTCGTTGCGGCCGGCTTCGGTCAACGCAATCGCGCGTAAAAAACGCACCTGTGCGTCTTTGGGGGATTTGACTAGAAATTTATCGGCTCGTTCAATGGCTTGCACAAACTGCTTGGCACGTAATAATTGCTGAATATCCTCGGCTTCGCCAGCGTGAGCGGCAAAAGCGAGGGCAGAGAAAAGTGCTGCAAGGGTGAAACGAGCTACGAGCATTTGGATTCCATGCGAGAAAGGGTTCGCGGTCAACTGGCGCAATTCTACCAAATATTCAGAGATTTGACCTTGATGAACTTACCAGCAGGTGTTTCGAGTATTTTTATTGCTTGTTTAGTTCTAATTTATTTATGACTTTGGATGGTACGCACACCTGAAAGAGGGGCAAACAAAACTTTGGTTGTTGATGGCTTCGCTGAGCTGGAGCATCGCTTTTGTTGAATATTTGCTGCAGAGCCTCTGCCAATCGAATTGGCTATCCAGTGTGTAGCTCGGCGCAACTCAAAATCATCTAAGAAGTCATTACGCTGTCGGTGTTTATGCCATTGGCAGTGTTTTATCTGAAGCAGCCCTTGCAATGGAATTATCTGTGGGCGGCTTTGTGTATGGTGGGGGCGGTGTATTTTATGTTTCGGTATTGATGGGTATTGCTCGCTAGGTAATATTTAATATTGCCTAGCGAGCAATACATCAATGTATTGTCGATTCAAACCTAGCGGTTTGCTTTACGCCAATCCCACGGCGGCGTTGGATTTGTATCCTGCCATAAGCCGTTGCGCTGTGCTTGTGCGCGCTGTTGAGCATCGGCATAACGCGAAAAGTCGCTACTGCTTTGCGTCCGTTTTGCATAGGTAGTGTAGTGCCAAGCGTAGCCTGCATTCACTTGCGCCAAGTTAATATCTTGCTCAGCTTTGTTGATCCGCGCTACGCCGCGCCCATAGCGATCGACGTCATCAATCTGCGCGGTGACTTGTTGTTCGAAAACTAAATCCGACAAGTTGCTTTTCGCCGCTTGACCAAAAGGCATGGCTTTTTCGGGCGCATCGATATACGCCAAACGCAATTTGTACTGCTTTTTATCGGCATCGAGCACCGTGATCGTATCGCCATCGGCCACGCCAACGACACGGCCACTAATGCTACTGCCTTTCGTTAGTTGTCCCGGGCTGACTTGGTTTTGATTCCACCACGTAAACGCCGCCAGCGCTAAAATTAAAATCGCAGAAAGTCGTGCTGCCCAAGAGCGCGCGGTGAACAGACTAATGATTGCGCGTTGTTGTTTCTGATTCATTCTCATGCTTTTTTCGTGATTCCAGATTTCAGTGCTTGCCACAGAATATTCGGCCAATCGCCGCGAGTGAGGGTAGGGCGCGCATTAAACACATCGTATTGCGCTAATTTGATTTTGCTCAGTACCCGATCTGCCGCCAAGACAATCGTGCGAATTTCTAAGCCGACGCGGCCCAGTAATTGCACGCCAAGTGGCGATCCCGCGCGCAGCATACGCCGTGCTCGATCACATTCAAAACTCATTAATTGTTTAAATGCAGGGCTAGCGATGCCTTTGGCTAAGTCAGCTTCAGTGACGCCAAAGCGCTGCAAATCGTCTTGCGGTAAATACACGCGATCTTTCTGCCAATCAATTGCAACGTCTTGCCAGAAATTCACCAGTTGCAATGCCGAGCAAATCCCGTCTGAGAGCGCCAATTGGCGGCTATCGGTTTGGCCAAAGATATGCAATAAAATTCGCCCGACTGGATTGGCCGAACGGCGGCAATAATCGATCACTTCACCAAAATCTTGGTAGCGCGTTTTGATAACGTCTTGGCGAAATGCAGAAAACAAATCTTCAAATAATTGCAGTGGAATCGCATATTTAGCCACGACGGGCGCGAGCGCTTGAAAGCGCAGTGTGAGCGCCGGCTCGCCGCGTGCAATACGTTGCAACTCGGCACTGCATTCATCGAGCGCCGCCAAACGTTCCGCCGAGCTGGCGTCGCCTTCATCGGCTAAATCATCCGCATAACGCGCAACGTGATACACGACGGCAACAGCAGGGCGATATTGTTTTGGGAGTAAGAAAGAGCCGACTGGGAAGTTCTCATAATGCTCAACCGTTTGCTGCGGTGTGATGCCCTTCATACGGATTCCTTGATTGGAGCTGACAAAATATGGAAATAATGGTGCGGCCTGCTATAGTTGCCCCTACGTATCGGCGATACGCATTCTTCTAAAATTTTACGGGATTGATCATGTTGAAAAAACTATTTATTACCTTATTGGCCAGTTTTGCTTTGATGAGCGCGGCATTTGCAGTGGTGGATTTAAATACAGCAAATCAAGCGCAATTGGAATCGCTCACAGGTATTGGCCCAGCTAAAGCGAAAGACATCATTGATTTTCGCACTAAAAATGGTCCTTTCAAATCGGCTGAAGATGTTATGAAAGTACCAGGTATTAAAGAAGGTACGTATGCAAAAATTAAAGGCGAAATTTCTGTTGGTGGCAAAGTGGCAGCACCTGCTGCGCCAGTGAAGACCGATAAAATGCCAAAAGCCAGCGCACCAATGAAAACAGAAAAACCAGCTAAAGCGAGTGCGCCAGCTAAGAAATAAGCCGCAGCGCACCTTCAGCAAATGTTTTCTGGCATCGCTTTTGAGATTGCCAAGTCAAATTTGTACGGATACTGAGTAATAAAAAAAACCGGATCAGCATGATCCGGTTTTTTTATCTGCTAAAAAAGCTTATTCAACTTTGGCTTTTTTCACCAAGTCTTCAACCATTTTTTGCACTTGTTGACCTTGCATTTGCTGAGCCAATTCGCCTTTCACTTCTTCAAAGCTTGGGCCTTTGGCTTCGCGCACGTCATCCAATTTGATGATGTGGTAGCCGAACTGAGTTTTCACTGCAGTTTCAGTCGTTTTGCCTTTTGGCAGTGCAGCTAATGCAGTGCCGAATTCTTTTACGAAGCTATTTGGGTTCGCCCAGCCTAAATCACCACCTTTTGCTGCGCTGCCTTTGTCCATTGATTTCGCTTGAGCGATTTCATCAAACTTTTTGCCTTTTTTCAAATCAGCAAGAATGGCTTTGGCTTCAGCTTCGGTAGCGACCAAGATGTGACGTGCTTTGAATTCTTTGCCAGCAAAGTTAGCTTTGATTTTGTCGTATTCTTTACGCAAATCAGAATCGCTGATTGGGTTAGCTTTAACGTAGCTATTCACAAACGCGCCGATCACAATACGTTGTTTCAGCATTTCCAGTTGTGCGAGTGCTTCTGGGCTTTTATCAACGCCTTTTTTGATGGCTTCTTGATAGACAACTTCATTTTTAATGAGTTCGTCTTTCACTTGTGCGCGCAGTTCTGGCGTGTCTTTTTGTTGACCACGAGCCGTCACTTCTTTAACAAATAGATCAGCTTTGCTGCTTGGAATGGCAACGCCATTAACAGTGGCGATCGTGCCTGCAGGTGCGGCAAAAACGCTGGTAGTCAGTGTGGCTGCGGCGATAGCTAAGGCCAAACGGTTTGCTTTAAACATGTAGTGTTTCCTCTATTGAATCAGCTAGTTTTATTTAAAATTCATCTTATTTAAAATTCATCCGGCGTTAAGGCACGAATACTAAGAGCATGTATTTGACTGGGGATTAGATCAGCTAAGGGCTGGTACACCATACGGTGCCGCTCTAGCGTTTTTTTTCCGGCAAATATAGCTGAAACGATGGTGACTTCAAAGTGACCGCCACCACTGGCGGCTCCAGCATGGCCTGCGTGGGCAGCACTGTCATCGAAAATTTCAAGATTTTCAGGATTCAGCGTAGCCAAACGTAGGCGGATTTCATCGGCGATCATTATCATACCAGACTCTTAAGGAAGTACATGGCGGAAGGGTTTGACTTTTACATCGGTAAAAATCCCGTTCACGACATAGGGGTCGTTCTCTGCCCAGGCTTGCGCATCAGTCAATGAAGCAAAGTCGGCCACAATCAAGCTGCCGGTAAAGCCTGCTGGGCCTGGATCAACGCTATCAATCGCTGGAAACGGACCCGCTAAAATCAAACGGCCTTCTTCTTTGAGAATTTCCATTCGGGCTAGATGAGCTGGGCGTGCGGCAAGGCGGTCGGCGAGCGAGTCGGCTTTGTCGGTACCGATAATCACGTACAAAGGCATTTTATAAATAATCCTTATTGCGGCTCAGAGGGTTTGGATTCATCTTCCGGCAAAATGTGCTTAGAGAGATACAGGCTTTGCGCCACGACAAACACCAAAGTCAGCACTAAAGTACCAAACACTTTGAATTTGACCCAAATCGCTTCATCAAAATTATGAAATACGAAAATATTAAGTGCGCCCATCGCGATGAAAAACAAGACCCAAGCGTACATAACGCGAGTCCAGATCGGGCGTGGCAAATCCATTTGCGCGCCCATTAGTTTTTCGATCAGATTGTTTTGTTTGAGATGCCAAGCACCGACCAAAATGACGCTAAATAGCCAGTACAGTACGGTCGGTTTCCACATAATGAATTGCTTGTTATGGAAAATAATCGTTAAGCCGCCCATGACAGTAATCAGCACTAAGCTAATCCAGAGCATTTTGTCGACGTGACGATGGCGAATCCAGCAGTAGGCGACTTGTGCGATGGTCGCCGCAATGGTGACGCCAGTCGCGAGGAAAATATCGTCGGTGTAGGTGTATGCGCCGAAAAACAGCAAAATCGGGAACAGGTCGAAAAGAAATTTCATATGGCGCGCCAAAAAATGATTTGGGCGATTATGCAGTGGAGTCGGCGGGGTTTCAAGGTGAAAAAAACGCCATTCGACGATTTACGAGGAATGGCGCTCAATACCACTGGAGATACACGAAGCATCAGCTTGCGAAACGTATAGTGCGTGTTTTGGCGCAGGGATGCGTTGATGTCGGTCAAGAATTACGTCGGCTAGGGGATTTGAATGCATTTAGAGCTGCGAATAGCTGTTCAAGCGAACTGATGAGTGCGAATTTATAGAATTGCTTATGGGTTTATTGCAAGGTGTAGAGGCCGCAGTCCGTGCTCTGACATGGTAAGGCTGCAATAAAACGGGTCATACAAGGAGGGGAGGTGGCGAGCCCGACCCCCGGCACTAGCATCAAAAGCTGTGGCTGCTTCCTTCCGGACCTGACCAAGTTCACCTTCTAGCTATGCGGGGAGGCCCGCCGTCGAGTACCTTGGCAAAATCGGGTTCAAATTCCTTCGATTTCGCAAAGCAGCGATAGGGCGCCACTATACCATAAGCTGCGCGGATTGCCATGCTTTGGCACGCATTTGCTGCGTTGAATTTGCGGTCAACGCTGTATACAGCCACGTCGTTGCTGCTTCAATACTCATGCGCCCGGCGGGCAAGGCATTGATTTGCTGCATAAAATCGCCTGCTGCGTAATGGCCTTGCCGTACTTCACCGGCGATACATTGGCTGCAATTAATAAAGACCGTACCTTGGTTCGCCAATTGAGTAAGGATTGATTCTAGTTGGGTATTGCTCGGTAGGTTACCGCTACCATAGGCTTCTATGGCTATACCATCAAATGATTGATGATTCAGGCTTTGGGCTAACCATGCTTCGGAACCGGGAAAAAGCTTGATTGCGAGGATATTTAAGGCTGGATTGATAGGTTGAAAGTGATATTGCTCAGTCGGGTGCGCCGGCCATTTTTCTTGCCAATTGGGCGCAGCAAAGGCGCAATCTGCATCGGCATCGAGTTTTTTGACCGCAAAACCCGGCAGCAATTGGCCACCAAAAGCCACCATGACGCCCGCTTGCTTGCCGCAAGCGGCGTGCAGGGCGAGTTCAAAATTAGCGGGCGCATCGCTATTTGGCATTAACCATGGTCGCTGTGAACCCGTAATCACCACAGGTTTGGCGATGTGCGCCAATTGCCAATGCAAGGCCGCCGCTGTCCACGCCAAAGTATCCGTGCCGTGTAGCACAATAAAACCATCAAAATGGTCGTATTCGGCGTCGATATCCTTGGCGATGCGCAGCCAATCTTTGGGCTGCATGCTGGAGGAGTCGAGCAGTTGTGGATATTCGCGCAGCGTCAGTTGCACTTGATTCGGCAGGCTGGCGAGCAGTTCCACAATGGGTTCTTGCAGCACGCCCGCCATCGGCGCAAGCCCTTGCGCGGTGGGCACGCAGCCGATGGTGCCGCCGGTATAAAGGCAAAGAATGCGTTGGGGTGCGATGTTTTGCGCGGGCATGCTAGAATCCTTTTCTGTTCAGGAGGTACATCATGGTTATCGTTGATAATCGTAAAGCGTTTCACGACTTCTTTATTGAAGAGCGATTAGAAGCAGGCATTATGTTGGAAGGGTGGGAAGTCAAATCCATCCGCGCTGGCCGTGTGCAAATCAAAGAGGCTTATGTAATCCACAAGAATGGCGATTTTTATTTGTTTGGCTGCCATATTTCGCCCTTGCTGAATGCTTCGTCACATGTGGTCCCCGATGTGGTACGTACGCGTAAATTATTATTGAAGCAGCGCGAAATTGATCGCTTGGCGATTAAAGTTGATCGTTCGGGTTACACCGTCGTACCGATTAATATGCATCTTAAGAATGGCTTTATCAAACTTGAGATTGGTCTTGCTAAAGGTAAGAAACAGCACGATAAACGCCAAAATGAAAAAGATCGCGAATGGGTACGTGAAAAAGCGCGGATTGTGCGCGATGCGACCAAGCAAGGTTAAACCTTATTCCGAGCTGCAAAAAAGCCGAACTGTGTTCGGCTTTTTTAACGTCTAAAATTGATGTCGCGGCGACGCAAACATCATGACTGGTCGCCAATCTTGCCTTCTTTACCCTTCATTAATCCAATAATGTTTTGCTTGTGACGATGAATCAGTAATACGGCAATCACCGTGACTGCGCCCAGATAAATCGGCTGATTGGGCATGAGCCATGCGGTGAGTAGCGGTGTTGCTGCAGCCGCGATTAGCGCCGACAGCGAAGAAATTTTCAATCCTTTTGCGACAAACACCCAAATTGCTAAAGTCGCCAAACCCAGCCATAGATTGAGTGCCAGCAAAATCCCCGCCGCTGTCGCAACGCCTTTGCCGCCTTTAAACTTGAAGAAAATCGGCCACATATGGCCAATGGTGACGGCAATCGCCACCGCTGCAATCGCTTGGGTGTAGGTTTCTGAGCCGGCAGCCCCGAGGCCAATGTGCGGCGCGATCTGTTGTGCGGCAAATACGGCAATCCAGCCTTTCAGTGCATCGCCGAGCAAAGTCAGCGCGGCGGCTTTTTTATTGCCTGAGCGCAGTACATTGGTCGCGCCCGGATTGTTTGAGCCATAGGTGCGCGGGTCGGCCAAGCCCATGGCTTTGGTCACAATCACGGCAAAAGACAGAGAACCTAGTAAATAGGCGGCGAGAATTAGCAATGAAATGGGTAAGTACATCAGCAGCGACATTCAAATTTCCACTACAATCGAGGGGTTTTGATTCTAAGCTAAACCGGCCTCATCCTCAAACCGGTTACGCAAACTAACGGTACACATAAGTTCATGGATATTATTTATTTGCAGCAAGTGCGCGCGAGCACGGTGTTGGGTTGGTACGACTGGGAGCGCGTCAAGGCGCAAGTGGTTGAGCTGGATTTAGAAATTGGCCTGGCTTCAAGCCGAGCCTGTTTGTCGGATCATTTGAACGACACGATTGATTACGACAAAGTCGTGACGCAAATCCGGCAAGATTTAGCGGAAAAGCATTTCCTGCTGCTCGAGGCGCTGGCTGAGCATATTGCAAAAATTGTGCTCAATGATTTTGGTGCGCCGTGGATTAAAGTTTCGGTGACCAAATTGGGGATTTTGCAGGACGTGGCGAAAGTTGGCGTTACGATTGAACGCGGTCATCGCGGCTAATCACTGGGGTATTGCTATATGAACATTGTTTATCAATGGCTATATATCAATACCTTTAGTTTTTTCTGTAATCGTTGATTTAAACATTTTTGCGATGCTATTGAACTTTTATGCTTTCAGCCCCACTAAGAATGGAAAGCTAAAATTCGTATGCAAATACTCGTGTAAAAGTTTGAGCCCATGGCCATCCCGGATGGCAAAACGTAGAGGCCGAAAACAGTCAACGAGTAAGGTTTTGGACGCTGCGACGCAAGAAAACTTCTGCTTTACTACTTAAGGATTTAATAATGGCACGTTTTGCTAAGACTTTGATGGTTGTGATGATGAGTACGACTTTGTTTGCTGCCAATATTGCAGAAGCAAAACGGGTCGGTGGTGGTCGTTCGGGTGGTATGCAGCGTCAAGCTGCACCTGCGCCGCAACGCAATAATAATGTTCAGCAGCAACCTCAACAGCAGCCAATGGCGCCAGCACAAAAATCAGGTGGCATGGGCATGATGGGCGGTATGTTGGGTGGTTTGGCAGCGGGCTCGTTGCTCGGTTATATGTTTGGTTCGAGCAATAATGCATCGGGCGCGGCACAAGGCGATGGCGGTATTCCATGGGGGACATTGCTTCTCTTGGGTGCACTGACTGCGGGTGGTGTGATGTGGATGCGTCGTCGTAAACAGGCGCAAACGGCTCACCCTAGCAACGGCATGGCCTACGCAGGTGCTCCTGCTCAAGCAATGTCTTCTGCACCAGCGCAACAAGATCGCATGTTCCGTATTGGTGAAGGTGCTGGCAGTGCAGCTCCAGCAGCAGGCGGATTATTTGGTGGTGCAGCAGCACCAATGAATACTGCGCCGATCACGCGTTTGCCAGATGGGACTGAAGCTGCAGCATTTTTGCGTCAAGCTCGTGCCAGCTTTATGCACATGCAATCGCTCAATTCGCCGTCGCAAGCCGAAGAAATGCGCCGCTACATGACACCAGAATTGTTTGAAGATTTGAAACATGAAATTGGCAGTAATACGGATGTGGCTGAATTCCCTGAGCTGAATCTGCAAATTCTTGAAGCGGTGAATGAAGGCGGACGGATGATTGCCAGCGTGGAATTTACCGGTCGAGTGAGCGAAAGCCTACACGCCGCACCCGTACCGTTCCGCGAAATCTGGCACTTTGTTCGCCCGATTGATGGTGACCCACGTTGGATGTTGGCGGGGATTCAGCAAGCTTAATTCTAAATTGTTGAATTAAACACAAAAGCCCCTTATGTCTTTGCGACGTGATGGGCTTTTTCACATACACTGAATACATCAACTTGACCTAGGGATTCTGCCAGTGAAGTCAGTCAAAACCTTCGTTCTGCTATGCCCACTCTTTTTTTTGCTGGCAGGTTGCGATCAAGTTTTAGAATTAGTGAATAAGCAAAAAGCCAATGGCAAAGCCATTGGTGCATCGTGCCGTCATAGTGGCCGCTCGCTAGAAGATTGCTTTCGCCGCAATACGAAAGTCGCTAAAGCCGATATTTTTGCAGGCTGGAAAGAAATGAATGAATACATGCAGACGAAAAAAATCAATGAAGTTGCGCCACCACCCGATGTAAAAACGGGCTCTTTGTCGCCGATTGCTGAGATTGATCTGCATAGTAAGGCATCAGAAACTGCGGAGGCCTCTGCGCCTGAAGCAGAAAAAGCGGCCAAACATTAATTAATAGGTAAAGAATGCGTCCATTATTGGCTCAAACCGAATTATTCTCTTCGCTCACAGATGAAGAGCTACTCCAAGTTGAATCTCTGGGGACACAACGGCAAATCGGTAAAGGCACCATTTTATTTTATGAAGATGACCCTGTTGAGTGCATGTATGTGCTACTTGAGGGGCGATTTAAATTGTATTCTAGCAATGACAGCGGGCGCGAGTTTGTTTACTACGTTGCGGAGTCCGGAGTGTCGTTTGGTGAGTTAGCGCTTTTTTGCGATCAACGTCGCTCGATCTGTGCTGAGGCAGAAACCGATTGCGTTGTGATGAGTATTTATAAAGCGGACTTTATGAATTTATTGCTAACTAATCCGCAGCTTAAAGACCAAATGCTGACCAGTGCGATGAGCATTATCAGATCGTTAACCGTGATGGTGCGCGATTTTGCATTGAAAGATGTGTACGGCCGAATTCGTGTATTGTTCGAGCGATTAGCACAGCCCACTGAAGAAGGATTGCTGATCGACGAGCAAATGAGCCAGCAAGATATTGCCGATCGCGTTGGGGCATCACGAGAAATGATTGCAAAAATTATGCGTGAATTAGTGGCCGGTGGTTATGTGGAAACGGGACGCAAACGATTGGTAATTTTGAAAAAATTACCTGAACAGTTTTAAAGTAAAGTAGCAAATGTTTTTGGCCGAATTTTAATTTTATGGCCATAAAATTTTTGCATCAGCATTTAATTTACTATTATTTGAATAACACGCATTGAGCGTCAATTACAGGGTTTTGTATGCTACCTATTTTACAAAAAGTACCCCTATTGCAAGGGTTTAGTGACGCGCAGCTCGAATACATGGTGCAAGTGGGTGTGAAACGCAGCATGCCTAAAGGTGCTTTTGTATTTCGTGAAGGCGATCCGGCAGAAGGCATGTATGTCTTGCTAGAGGGTCAAGCGCGCTTTTTCAGCAGCGACAATCAAGGTAAAGAATTTGTATTTCGAATTGCCGAGCCGGGTGACGCGATGGGTGAAATTTCTTTGCTGGACGACGAGCCACGTGGCTGGTCAGTTCAGTGTGAAGAAAACTGCATATTTTTGATGTTCACTAAGCACGAATTTCGCGAAGCGCTCAATCGTGAACCGCAAGTCAAAGATGTCGTGATCGCTAATTTGGCGCGCATGGTACGTTCACTGTCTACGACAATGAAAAACCTTGCTTTGCTCGATGTTTACGGTCGCGTGCGGGCTTTGTTTGAATCGATGCTTGAGACCGTTGACGGCCAAGAAATGATTTCGCAGCCACTCACTCAGCAAGCGATTGCCGACCGTGTTGGCTCTTCACGCGAAATGATTGCGCGGATTTTGAAAGAATTGGTGTTTGGCGGTTATATTCGTTTGGAAAACAAGCGGATTATCATCGTGCAAAAATTGCCGGAACGTTTCTAATCAGCTAAAGCTTTCTAGCTGCTTGTCTCGTATTGAGCTTAATAAAAAAGGCGATTTATATCGCCTTTTTTGTCGCCTATTTTCCGTGTGGCGCATAGCCTGCACCTTGTCGTTGTTGCGATGCTTTTTCTATGGAAGCCCATGTTGTAAATGCCGCACCGCTTCAGCGACGGCAGAGCTGGCTAGTGGCAATGAATCATGCTACTCGGTATTTTGGATTGTAAGCTCACCGTGCCACAGGCGCAGCTCGCGTGAATATTATTGTTCAACGGCGCTGGCGACAGGGCTGGCTGCAAGCGGTTTACTTGCTTCTGCTGGCTTTGATAAATACAAAGGGCCTTTAAATCCGCAAGCACTGAGGAAAAAAGCAGTTAGTACAAAGGCAATCAGGGCGCGCATAGGAGTAGTGGCTGTAGGTGGTAGAATTGGTATTTTAGCATGGCGGGCAGCCGCATTGTGCCGCCATAATTGCTTGGGCTTAAAGGATAGAAATGACCGAATCAGAATTTTTGGATGTGAGCGACGCAGTATTTGCGCAAATCGAAATGGCACTCGACGAGGTTGAGTTTGATGTTGATACTTTGCGCGCTGGCAATGTGTTGGAAATCGAATTTGAAGACGGTAGCAAAGTGATTGTGAATCGCCATGCGGCGAATCAAGAAATTTGGCTGGCGGCGCGCTCTGGCGGTTATCACTACCGCTTAAAAGACACGCAATGGATCAATACGCGTGGCGATGGCGAATTGTATGCTGATGTGGCAACCGCAATTAGCGCGCATGCGGGCGCGGCGTTTCATTTTTGATTTTTGAAACGGCGCTGTGGCTGGGTGGTTTGTTTGTCTCGGCCTTTGTCTCAGCCACTGTGTTGCCGGGCAATTCTGAGGCGGCATTATTGGCCGCACTGCACTTTAAGCCACAACTGGGATTACTCGCTGTCGCAGTGGCTTCGCTAGGGAATATTTTAGGTGGCTTATTGACGGTTTGGCTGGGGCGGCGTTTACCGTCAATCCCATCAGTGTTAGAGGCCCCACCCAAACCTTGGCTACAACGCTTACAACAACTCGGCCCAGTTAGTTTGTTGCTGTCGTGGGTGCCGATTGTTGGGGATGCGCTGTGCGGTGTTGCGGGCTGGTTGCGCTGGCCTTGGCTGGCGGTGATGGTGTATTTGGCGATCGGTAAAATCCTGCGTTATTTGGCAATTTATGCGCTATTCAATGTTTAAGAGGGCCATGTGAAACAAAAGCTAATCGCATTGATGTTGATGGTGAGCACGGCGATGTCGGTGCCAGTGCCGCTGCAGGCTGCTGATATTCCTGATTTTGGCGATATTTCACAGCAAGGCTTAAGCACGCAGCAAGAGCGTGAAATTGGCGAAAACGCGATGCGGCAAATTCGTCGCAGCGGCGCGATGATGGACGATCCAGAAATCGTCGCCTATCTGAATCAAGTCGGTTATCGCTTGACTGATGCGGCCGAAGTGAGCGAGCCGCAATTTACCTTTTTCCCCTTGCTCGACCCGAGCGTGAATGCATTTGCGATGCCGGGTGGTTTTGTCGGTGTGCACACCGGTTTGATTGTGCAGGCGCAGCACGAATCAGAAGTCGCCAGCGTGTTGGCGCATGAAATCGCCCACGTCACGCAGCGGCATATTGCGCGCTTGATCGACGGTACGAAATCAGGGCTTTGGATGTCTGTGGCGTCGATTGCCGTCGCGCTATTGGCAGCCCAAGCGGGGCGGGGCGATGCGGCGATGGCGGCGCTTGCCGCTGGTACGGGCATGGCGGTGCAAAAACAGCTCGATTTTACCTATTCATTCGAGCAAGAAGCCGACCGGATCGGCATGCAAACGCTGAAAAAATCTGGCTATGACCCCAGCGCGATGGTGGTGTTTTTTGAGCGACTCCAAAAACACAATCGGCTGTATGAAAACAATGCTCCCGACTTTCTACGCACGCATCCGGTGACTTTCAAACGCATTTCTGATGCACAAGCGCGCCTTGGTGAAATTAAATACAAGCCCGTTCCCGATAGCCTTGAATTTTTGCTGATTCGGGAAAAAAGCCGGACTTTAGAGCTGGGCGGGCGTGAGGGCGTGCCGTATTACACCAATATCATCGCCGAAAAACGCTACGCTAATGAAACTGCGCAGCGCTATGGCTTGGCGTATTCGCATTTTCTGCTGCAGCAATATGACCAAGCATGGACTGCTTTGCAAGAGGCCAAAGCCAGTTTGGGCGTGGATAAGGATAAGGGCGGCAAAAGCCATGCGATGCTCGAATTTTTGGCAGGTAGTATCAAAATTGGACTCGGTCAATTTGAGCAAGCCGAGCAAATTTTAAGCGCCGCCACGCTGCGCTTTCCATCTAGCCGCGCCTTGATCTACGGTTTGATTGACGCACAAATTGCTGCTGGTCATCTCGCCGCCGCGCAAGCCGCGATTGATGATGCGCTGGAGTTATATCCGTCTGATGCGTGGTTTTATCAGCGCAGAGCGAAAATGTATGCCAAGAAGGGCGATTTAATGCGGCAGTATCAAGCTCAAGGCGAATACTATGTTCGCTTGCAAGAATATACCCCTGCATTCGAGCAATTTGATTTGGCGCTGAAGCAAACGGGTAGTGATTTTTATCTCTTATCCAGTATCGAAGCGCGGATTCGTCAATTGCGCGAAGAACAAGATAGCAAAAAATAAAGCGACACGTTTCGGTACGTAAGAATCCACTGTTATGATGAGCGCATCGGCATTCAGTCGATTTGCTTTTATTTATGTCAAAAGGAAAAACCATGAAACATTTACTCGCCGCCGTAGTCCTAATGAGCAGTGCAGTTGCCGCCATTGCCGCCGCGCCAGCCGTTGAAACGACGGATACCGGCATTCAAATCACCACCTTGAAAGCCGGTACGGGCGCAGCACCAAAAGCCACTGACACGGTGACAGTGCATTACCGTGGCACGCTGGAAGATGGCAAAGAATTTGATAGCTCGTACAAACGTGGCCAGCCAGCGACGTTTCCATTGAGCGGCGTGGTGCCATGCTGGACTGAAGGCGTGCAAAAAATTAAAGTCGGCGGCAAAGCCAAATTGGTCTGCCCACCACAATTAGCCTACGGCAGCCGTGGCGTACCGGGCGTGATTCCTGCCAATGCGACGTTGACGTTTGAAGTTGAAGTTTTAGCAATTAAATAATCAGTGTCGGCGGGTTATAAGACAAAAAACTGCCAGCATCGTTGCACCGTCTCGACGTACGATTTGTACTGTCTTCGACGTTGCGCCTTGCTGGCCCATTTTTGTACTTTTATATTCCGACACATCAATGGAGTTTTTTATGTTGAAGTTGGTCCTTCCCGCCGTATTTTTATTGAGCCTGAGTGCTTGCGATCAAGGCGCGCAATTGGCGCAACAAGCCGCTTCATCGGTCGCCGCTGTCGTTGGTCAAGAAGTTAAAAATCAAGCTAATGCAGTCATTGAGCAAACCATGGGTGAAGCCAACGAAGCGCTTTCGCCGCTGGGTATTGATGCCAGCAAAGTAAGCAGTGCGCTGAAAAATCAAGCCAGCACTTTACTCGGCCAAGCGCTGAAATCCACCACGGATTGGCAAGCCTTGAACGCGTTCACCGGCAAAACGGCCACCGAAATCGGCCTATTTACTGCCGTTAGCCCGATTGAAGCTGAACTCAATACGCTATTAGGCGCGGATGCCGCCGCCTTTAAAGCCCAGCTCGCCAATGCGATTTTGAAACAAGAGCGCGTGCTGTATGTATTGAACGAGCAGCAAGGTAAAACGACTTGGCTCTTAATCGATAGTGAAAATCGTAAATTAGAAGCTGGCCAAATTATTAACGGCAAACTCAAAACCTTCGCCAGCCAAGGCGAAGCCCTGCACCGCCCGAGTGATATTAGTGCGGTGATTGGGAAGTTGGTGAAGTAGTTCGTATTGGGTATTTGCTGCTAGGCATTGCTAATTAAGCTTCAGACGTAGATACCTAGTGGATATAGGGTTGGCGTTATTGCTGTGCCGTGATGGCTGAGCTGGGGCTTAAAGTCCCTTGTGTCAAGCCGAGCGAGGAACAAGCGGGGCGGGGTTTTTGCGATCAATGTTTGAGAGAGGCCGATGCTTTTGTTTTTGAGGCCGAACGAGTTTTGAGCGCAACCGACCCGATTGTCCGCAGCGAGGGCATCCGGCGTAGCCGGACGCAGATACTAGGGCGGCCTTCTTTGGCTGACCTTTCTTGGCCGTTCAAGAAAGGTCAGTGCCGCGCGGCATGAGCGCGACCATGCTGACAAGAAAGCTGATACCTCAAATTAAGCAGTGCATCTACGTTTGAATCGCCGTCAGTGGCGCTAGCCCATTAGCGGCGCGGGCGGTTTGACAGGCGGGGTTGGGCTGGCCTTGCTCGTCATGCACATAAAATTCGCGACAGGTGCTGGAGCGATGGTGGTAAATGCTGCAACGGCTGCTTTTGCCCACTTCGCCTTCAAAGCATACGCAACGCGGTTTTTCCTGATTGGTGCCGGCCATCGCCGCGTAAAACGGCGTAATCGGAATTACTTTATCGGCAGGCACGCCAATCGCGCTGTCCGCCAAGCCTCCGGCAATTTCACCGACATAAAACGACACGCGAAAGTGATTACAGCAAGCGCCACAGCTGGCGCAAACATGATCGTCGCCATCGGGCATATCGACAAACACGCGGCCATCGTCTTGGGTGAGTTTGATTTGTTGGTCTGGTGAATTCATTTTTACTTTTAATAATGTTTAGATTTAATGTTGATGCTGTGCCGATATGGTTGGGCTGGGGCTTAAAGTCCCTTGTATCAAGCCGAGCGAAGGATAAGCGGGGCGGGGTTTTTGCGATCAATGTTTGAGCGAGGCCGATGCTTTTGTCTTTGAGGCCGAACGAGTTTTGAGCGCAACCGCCTCGCTTGTCCGCAGCGAGGGTATCCGACGTAGTCGGACGCAGATACTAGGGCGGCCTTCTTTTGCTGACTTTTCTTGGCCGTTCAAGAAAAGTTAGTGCCACGCGGCATGAGCGCGACCATGGTTAGAAGACAATAGACGCTTCCAAGTTAAGGTGTTTTTTGTTATCAACACCAAAATCATTAATACGTATTTAATTTGTGGGTATTGCCATGTAATACTTATTAAATAATGCCTACATGGCAATACCTAGATATATTTTAAACCGCCAGCACTGCATTCTGTTTCACAATCAACTCGCCAATCCCTTTTTCCGCCAAATCCAGCAGCGCATTCATTTCGTCACGGCTAAACGCTTCGCCTTCCGCTGTGCCTTGGATTTCGATGAATTTACCGGCGGCGGTCATCACTACATTCATATCTGTTTCGCAGCCCGAATCTTCGATGTAATCCAGATCCAGTACCGCCGTTTCGCCGACTACGCCGACTGAAACTGCCGCGACCGCTTCGCGAATCGGGCTGGCTGTGAGTTTACCCGCAGCGATCAGGCCGTTGATTGCATCGGTCAGCGCGACAAACGCGCCGGTGATACTCGCCGTACGCGTGCCACCGTCGGCTTGGATCACATCGCAATCAATCGTGATTTGGCGCTCACCCAATGCTTTCAAATCCACGACGGCGCGTAAAGAGCGGCCGATGAGGCGTTGGATTTCTTGTGTGCGGCCAGATTGTTTGCCCGCAGCGGCTTCGCGCTTCATGCGGCTGCCGGTCGAGCGCGGCAACATGCCGTATTCTGCCGTCACCCAGCCTTCACCTTTGCCTTTCAAAAACGGCGGCACTTTTTCTTCGACGCTGGCGGTACACAGCACTTTAGTCGCGCCAAATTCAACCAATACGCTGCCTTCGGCGTGGCAAGTGTAGTTGCGCGTTAATGTAACGGTGCGAAGTTCGTTTGGCTGGCGTTGTGAAGGGCGCATTGTGGTTCCTAATATGGGCAAGATTGAATGCGCGAAGTATACCGCAGCGCGTTGCCTTATCGCAGACGCATCGCGTGCATTTCGGCACGAGTATGACGGCGCACAGCTTTAAGTTATGATGACTTACGATCAATGAATGGAACTGCAGAAAATGAATAAATACATCGGTGGATTCAGTCTCGGTACCCTCGTCGCCGTCGCGCTGTCATGGAGTGCCAATCATTCGATTCTTTGGGCGATTATTCACGGCTTTTTGAGCTGGTTTTATGTGATTTATTATTTCCTGTTTCGCTGAGCGGGGATGAATTTGTAGGGTGGCTTAGCCAAAGGCGTAACCCGCCAATATACGTTTGATAGATTAAATATTAATCAGTGCGGGTTGATAAAACTAACCCACCCTACATGGCTAACCCATTACAGGGCTTTTTGATTTGTATAGGAAAAAAATGTTTTTTTTAATTATTCGTTCTATTGTTGGTGCTGCGTTGTTAATGATTGCTCAAAGCGTCTTTGCATCAGAAATTGTAGAAAATGATTTTGACTATGGCAGATTAAAAGCAGCATTTCCTGAAACTCCAGAAATGGAGCGATGGCATACACAATCTCCGCTAGGGAATAGTGTCCGATATTCGTACAAGACGGAAGAAATCATTCTTGGTTTATCTTCGTTGGGACCGGTCGATAAAAAAAATCAGCGAGACTACATCCGTAATATTTATAGAAAGATACAAGCAATGCAGGTATTAATAAATCACGATCGGTCAACTCCATTTGATATGCTTGATAAGAGCACTACTTTTGATCTGGTAGCTGAAGTCCCTGGGGGTGGGAAAAAGTTTATTTATAAATTTTTCCTAATGAAAAGAAATCTTATTGAAGCTTTGGCTATTTTTGATGAGGGTAATGAAGATGTTGCACGTGATTTTCTGAAGAGTATTAGCGTTAACGCTAAATGAAAGTATAAAACTCGTAAGCACCGTAGATACAAGGATGGGTTGAACCATCCTTTTCGGCGATAGCCATCGCCGATATTTGATGGGTATCGCTTCGCTCCACCCATCCTACGTTTTTCGCTCGATACAAAAAACCACCAAAAATTTGGTGGTTTTTCATATGTTGCAATTTCACGTCGCTTTAATGCTGCGTATTCCAGTTATGAATTAAAGCTGACGCGAAGGTGAGCCGCAGACAGTGCTGTAGCACGGCAAGGCGATGCCGACAAAGTCAGGTTTGAATTCAGAGCTGGAATTTTACTCCTCGTCAAACACCGCAGTCGTATATACCTCTTGCACATCGTCCAAGCTTTCTAGCGCGTCGATCAGTTTTTGCATTTTGATCGCATCGTCGCCTTCGAGTTCGGTCTCAGTCTGTGGCTTCATCGTTGATTCGCCCATTTCGGCTTTAAAGCCAGCCGCTTCTAGCGTTTCTTTGACAGTGATGAAATCGTAAGGTGGTGTGATGACTTCGATTGAGCCGTCGTCATTCACGGTCACATCATCCGCACCCGCTTCGAGCGCCGCTTCCATCAAGGCATCTTCATCGGTGCCTGGTGCGAAAATCAGATAGCCGCAGTGCTTAAATTGGAACGACACGCAGCCGTCCGAACCCATATTGCCGCCGTATTTGGCAAAAGCGTGACGCACGTCGGCGACGGTGCGTACTTTATTGTCGGTCAGGCAGTCGACCATCACCGCAGCGCCGTTCAGACCGTAGCCTTCGTAACGGGTTTCAAGGTAATCCACGCCGTCGAGCGCGCCCGAGCCGCGTTTTACTGCGCTTTCGATATTGTCTTTGGGCATCGATTGCGCTTTGGCTTTATCAATTGCTAAACGCAGACGTGGATTCATTGCCACATCGCCGCCGCCCATTTTGGCCGCAACGGTGATTTCTTTGATCAGTTTAGTGAAAACTTGGCCGCGCTTGGCATCTTGGCGGCCTTTACGGTGTTGAATATTTGCCCACTTGCTATGACCTGCCATTTATGACCTACCATCTAATATAAGTTATTGATTTATAAGGATATTTTTTTAAATATCAAATAAAATTGTGTATTTTTTTGGAAATACTCAAAAAGTACACAATTTTTACACACCATCTTCAAAATCTATTGATCACATTTTACCGTTCGATCAAAAAATAGGCAATTTTAGATAGTCGCTATTTTGATGCTAATCATGCTGTTTGTAAGTAATTTATTGCTCAAGTCTACGAATTACAAGGCATTCAGGAGGGGCACTAAGGCATTGAAAGGGATTCAAGCAGCAGGATAGGTAGAGTTATGCACGGAACAATTACAGTTTTCTTGAAAAAAATATTCAAAAAAAATACACACCGAATATTGTCAAATGCACAGCCGAATTAGCATTTTATTTAAAAAATATCCAATAAAATCAATGATCTATTGGCTTGTGCTCTTCATGGCGTAATGCATGTGATGTTTAGCTATGTGACCTGATATGCATATCACAAGTTATTGATTTATATGGTTAATTATCGATATGGAGATTTAATTGTGTATTTTTTGGATTAAATACACAATTTTTACACCCGAGCTTAGTGTTTATGACGTCTATTTAACTGTTTGATGAAAAAATAGGCAGTTATAGATTAGGCCTATTTTGATGCTCATCATGCTGTGCATGAATGATTTTTCGCAACTAAATTTACTTGTTGACCCCTAATATTTAATAAATAACAATATTTTGTAACTTATTTGTCAATATTTTGTTGCTTGTGTGATATTGACTTGATTGTTTGTTGTAAGCTGTGACAGTGTTGACCTACTTCATTATCTAGAAGGATTGAAATGCATTTAGTTAAGATAAAAAAACTAGCTCCTCATCTTGAACTTCATGTAATAGATATTCAAGAAGTAGACTATGAATTTGAGAAAAAAATTGATGATTTTTTAGTGTCGATCTGCGAAGGCGAGTCATTTAGCGAGATAATTAATGTGAAGAAAAGGTTAAAGGATTTTCTTAGCACTAAAACTGAAAGCACCAGAATGGGAGCTATCGCTGAATTTTTTATTCATCTATACATGCGAATTAATGGTTATAAACAAGAATTCTTATTTTTTAATCTTGAGGAGGGATCTATTAAAAAAGGTTTCGATGGATATTTCTCTAAAGAGGATGAGACGTATATTGTTGAAAGCAAATCGGGCTTAATGACTACAAAAAATATAAAGCATGAGGCTAAGTTGAAAGAGGCTTTTAGTGATATTGAAAAATATGTCTCAGGGAAAAGCGATAAAGGAAGTAATAATCCTTGGAGAAATGCATATAATCATGCTTCACATATTGATGTTGGATCTTCAAAAGCCATAAGAACTCAAATAAAAGAATTGTCTGATTTGTATGATAAAAATAACTTCAAAAAAGTTGAGGAATTTAATATTATTCCATGCTCAACTATTTTTTTGGATGGTGAATGGTCTGGTAATTTCTCAGATGAAATTTTGGGTGACTATAAGAGTTTGCTAAATTTCAAGGGTAAAAGTATTAAGGCTGTTTGTATTACGAAGCAAAGTATCCATTTACTAAATAAATACTTGAGCAATTAAAATGACAGAGCAATTATCAGACTTGAAGAAAGATATTAAATTTTCATCCGCTATAGAAAAAGTAACTTTGAATAAGGAGTTGTCGGAGGATGAACTTGTTTTTGTTTTGAGCTGTGCAATATTGTTCTTGAATGAGTTTGCAAAAGATAAAAGAAGAGTTACTTGTTACGAAATTGCATATTTTATTATAATGAAGGTGGCTATTAGTAATAGGTATTATGATCCATTGTTAGATATTAGTTCGAATTTTGGATTGTACCCGATATCTAAGCATATTCTTGATAAAAAATTAATTGAAAACGCTAGTAGCTTAGATTTTGCCTTAGATTATAAGTTAGATAGATTTAGAAACAATAATATCATTGAGACTTATGAGCAAAGTAGATATCGGCAAGAAATTGTTGCTAGTGAGAATAATGAAAATTGTTATGTTGCACCAACGTCATTTGGTAAAAGCTCATTGATGGTGGATGTGATTAAAGGTAATACTGAATTAAAAAAAGTTGCGATAATTGTACCAACAAAGTCACTTTTGGCACAAACTTATAAAAGTATTAAAAAAAATTTTCCACAGAAGAGGATAATATTTCACGACGAAATGTACGATGGCGCTGATGAATTCTTGTCGATTCTTACTCAGGAGCGTGCTTTACGGTTGCTTAAAAATCAAGGGTTATCTTTTGATTTGTTAATTATTGATGAGGCGCATAATTTATTTGAGAAAGATAGTAGGAGCATATTACTTACTAGGTTGATACGTAGAAATAGACATCGTAATCCTAAGTCTAGAAATTATTACTTGTCACCATTAATTTCTGATGCAAATAATTTGAAGATAAATTCAAGTGATAATTTTTTTGAGAGAAGAATTGCTAGCAACATTAAAGAACCAGATATACATGAATATAGAAAGAATGGTGATGTTTACAAGTACAATAGGTTCATGAATTCATTCTATTTACAAGGCAAGAAGGATAATAGTACTTTTATTGATTATATTACCAATAATTGCGCAAGAAAGAATTTTTTGTATTTAATGGCTCCTAGAAAAGTTGAGGAGCTTGCATCAGACTTTGCGCAGGCTTTAGTTGTACAGGAAAATGTCAAGTTAGATGAAATAGCTAATTCATTGTCAAATAATATCCATGCTGATTTTTATTGTGTTGATTACATTAGAAAAAGGCTTGGTATATGTTCATGGGAAGTTGCCAGATTTAATAAAAGAATATTTAGAATATAGTTTTGCTAAGATTGATGGTGTCAAATTTATTGTTGCAAATTCTGTGATATTAGAAGGGGTTAACCTACCTGTTGATAGCCTTTTTATATTAAATACATACTCACTGAATATTAAAGGTTTGACCAACTTGATTGGTCGTGTAAACCGATTGAATGAGGTTTTTTCTGAAGAAGATAAGTATTTGAAAAAGCTATCCCCAAAAATACACTTCATTAATTCTGAAAAGTACAATGGTATTCGTGGGAAGATGGAAAATAAAATTAAACTATTAAGGAATGGTTTTTTTAAGGATGAAGTAAAGAACCCACTTCTTTTAAATTTTAATTTTGAAGAGTTTGAACAGAAATTGAACGACAAGGTTGAAAGTGGTGGGAGTGAAAGCAGTAAAATTAAAGCTTTAAGTGAAGTGCAAGATTTACAGGATAGAGAGCGATTTATAATTTTTGGGGAAGATACTCCATCTTATAGAATAATGAGGATACTCTCTGAATCCGAGTTGAGTACTAACTATCAAAACTATCGCGATGTATTTAGGCTAATTGAGTCAAGAGTTCATGAAGTAATGGCTAGTCCAGAATGGTTGGGCGAGGATGTTATTAATAAAATTTATCTTTTATTTATTCATGGACTTGAGGAAAATATTTGCAATTATGAATTTGCTAGGCTTAAGCAAGCTAAAGCGAGGGATTTTTATAGGATGTTTATAGATAAGCTTCATCGTTTTAGCTTGAAAGAGCACATTTCAGACATGGTGGAATATTTTTATTCGATACGAAATCAACAAAGTGGACGAGATTTTTATATTGGGCAATCTTACGGTGAAAAATCAAAATTCAATGAAGATAGAAACTCGTATGGACAAAATGTATTCATTGATTTGGCAAGCAAAACACATAAAGAATTGGTAAACATAGCGCTAGTGAAGATTAAAATTGAAAGCGATTTTGTATCTTATATTCTAAATCAGTATGTGACTATTCTGTATGAGTTAGAACTAATTAGTGAAGGCGATTATAATAAACATATTTACGGGACTGAAAATAGGAAAAATTCTGATTTTGTGAAAGTTGGATTTAGTGGGTCATTGGTAAACAGATTAGATAGGGATGGTCAAATAAAAAATTTAACTCTAGGTGAATTTGGGGACGTTATATGCAAGGATGAGTTTAGAGAGTATATGAGAAATAAAGATGCATTGATGAAATTTGAAGTAGAGAAATTTATAGAGTTATAATAATTTATATATTGTGGGTGTTTTTCAGGGGAATTGTTTACACCAAATTAATATTTTAGTTAGTATTTTATCGCTCTATAAAATAGGCAATGCTGATTGTAGTTACTTTTCTACCAATCATGCAGTGCGTGTCAGCAACTTGAGGTCAGACTATTGCTAAAAAAACAGCTTGTCAGCATTAGCGGTTGAATTGCAAACATGCAAAAAATTGCCAATTTCGGGGTACTTGAGAAGATGGGAAATATTGTAAGTTAAGAAATCCCTACTCTTGAAAACGACTGATTTCGATCATAGTGCTGAGAAAGTAGCTACAACTACCTAATTCAACTCTGAAAAAGCACTCGAAGTTTACTCTCTATTTTGCATGTCCGTTTTCATGCGTTTTAAGAAACCATCGTGACTACAGCCCGCATCAGTAAACGGTTTCTCTGGCACTAACGTATTCCCACGTACCCCCTAATAACTTTACCTCCCAACGTTCCAATCAAAAACACTTGCCAGTAATTTTTTTTTAGATATACTAAAAATAGGAACAATAAGTTCCGTACAGGCTTCATTTGAGCCAAAAAATCATACGGAGAATGAACATGTCAGAAAAGTCAATGAATGCCAGCTTTTCTACCGGATTACTTCTGGTGATTAAAGAGATCCGCCTTGAGCGCGGAATACATCAAGGACTTATAGCTCAATACATTGGTAAAACGCCAAACGCTTGGACAAAAATTGAAAATGGACAGTCAACACTCACTGCAGATGCTTTATTTGGCGTCTGTAATGCCTTGCAGATTCAACCTTCATACATGCTCAGTCTTGTTGAACGACTTGTGCCAATTTTCAACAGTTCAGGATGGTTTTTTCAAAATTATTCACTAGAAGAAGGTCATGATGATTTACTCAAACTTATGCTGACATACTTCAATAGCAGTGGTTATGAAGCACTAAAATCCAGACCATACGATCGAGTTAGCGTAACAAGTATTGGTAATCTTTATCTACCAAGTATCACTCCAACTATAGTTCGTTATTGCTGTGAATCTGATTTTAGAGAATGGATTAACAATGGTGCTCAACCATTGACGACGTCCATTACGTTGTGATGCGATTTTCATATTTGAATAAATAATCGCAATAAAATATGTAGAACACTATTATTGCAATGTATCTATTTATAGAAACTAATATTTATTATTAGCATGAAATTTACGGAGAAGTAAAAATGAGCGATTGGTTTAAAGTTGCTGCAGTATTAACTGATAAGGCACTCAGGTTTTACGAAGAATCTAAAATAGAAGAGCGGAATAGAGAACGCCAAAAAATTCGTGCGGTACAAAAAAAAAGGACTCTTGCGCAAACTATAGAAATTGAGCGAATAAAAAACAATGACAACGACATTGAAAAATATCCAGGAACTTTCTCACATAAAAAATTCGAGGAGGCAAAAAAAGCACATGACTTTATAGAGATGTTACATGCGGAATGGAAATCAAAAGGTGAAGTATATATACTAATAGACTCTAATGTGTGGATGGATGCGTCAATTGATGAGTTCTTTGTAAATTTTTCTGAATTCATAAAGGGAAATAATTTAAAAATAACGGTACCGCACGAGCAATTTGATGAAATCGTGAATTTAAAAAACAAATCGTATAAAGATGAAAAAAGCAAACTAGCTAGATTGGCCATGGCAAGAATAGAGACGTACTTAGATTCTAAGTTGTTATCTATGAAGTTACCAAACCATGTAGCTAATATTAATGCATATCTAGATGTAACAATAATTAAGCAGGCAATTGAAAAGGCCAAGAATGGCACGCAAGTTTTCTTGTTTACAAAAGATAAAGAAGTTATTTTAAGAATAAAGGCAGAAGATGTTTCACTAGAAAACATACACTTTTTAGATGTACAAGATGTACTAATAAAAACTATAGAATACAGAAAATCAAAAGAAATTATCAATGAATATAATGCACTGAAAAAACGTTTCCATAGTGAGTTTGTTCTTGATTTAGGAAAATAAAGTACGGAAAAATAAAATTAATTTATGTATACATTATTGAAACCAACAAAAACAGGTCGAATCAGGCCTGTTTTTCACATCTGATGGATATTTGCAGAACCACAAGTGCAAAACCATTCAGGCGAAACCAGCAGGGAGCCGTGACCAAGTATTTTCGGGCAACAAAATCTCTTTGCCATCTCTTGCTCATAGAGTACAGACACATGCGATTGAAAATAACTGACAACAGATAGTGTGTGGGGTTGGTTTTTTTGAACGTTTGGATTGAAGCCCAAGTTTAAGTTGGCGTTTAAAAGCGGTATTTTTAAAGCGTTTTTCCGCAGTAAGTTGCTATTGCGGTTAAGGCTGTGAAAGGGATTCAAACAGCAGGATAGGAAAAGTTATACACAGGCCAGTTTGCAGTAGCCTTGAAAAAAAATACACAAAAAATACACACTGATATTGTCAAATGCACAGAGAAATCAGCATTTTAAATTAAAAATAATCAATAAAATCAATGGTTTAATGGTGCGTTTTCTTCTGCTTGCCCCACTTGCTATGACCTGCCATGCTGCACCTGTGTTGTCGTGTCGTCAGTAGGGCGATATTCTAGCACGCCGCTGCGGGGCGATTGTATCCCGCAGTGAGTGCGAAACACGATCTGGATTAATCAATGGGTATTTTCTTGAAAAATGAATCACTTGGCCGAATTCGCCTCTGGGGTATTTACCTGTGGGTATTACCAGCGAGTACTTGCGGGGCAATACTGGCACTGCCTTTATTAGTGCTGGGTGGCAACGTGGCGTGGTTTGACGGCGTGTGGGAAGTTTGCGCACCGCGCAGCATCGCTCGCCTAAGCCACCGCTTTGGCGCGATCACTTTCGGCCATGTGGTGATTGCGCGTGATGCGGCGCAAATGGCGGCGCTACGCGAACACGAACGCGTGCATGTGCGCCAATACGCGCGCTGGGGCATTTTGTTTTTTCCACTGTATCTCGGCTCAAGTTGCTGGCAAGTTTTGCGCGGGCGGCGTTTTTATCGCGACAACCATTTCGAGCGCGAGGCGTATGGAGATGATCCTGCGGCGCGTTAATTGAATCTGTTGTGGCAATGTTGCTTTTGGGTTTGAAATGGCCTTGGGCAATGATTTTGGGCGTACTGTGCATTTTTTACCCTGTCTGGGGCAAATCAGTGGAGAAAGATGGAATGAGTAGCACGGTGAATGAGGTAGCGCGCACGACTGCGCTAGGCGGATTACGTTTTGATATCGTTGCAGGGCTTATTGCGGCGGCGGTGGTGCTGCCCAAGGCGATGGCGTATGCGACGGTAGCTGGCTTGCCAGTTGAGATTGGCTTATATACCGCCTTTATTCCGATGCTGGTTTATGCCTTATTGGGCTCTTCCAAAGTATTGAGCGTCAGCTCGACAACGACGCTGGGGATTTTGACGGCAACACAATTGGGTTTGGTGGTGCCTAATGGTGATCCGGCGCTTTTACTCACTGCAACGGCCACGCTGACGGTGATGGTGGGGCTGATTTTGATTCTGGCTGCCGTGTTGCGGCTGGGTTTTGTGGCTAATTTTATTTCTGCACCGGTGTTGACGGGCTTTAAAGCTGGGATTGGCTTTGTGATTGTGCTGGATCAAATGCCCAAATTATTTGGCACCCACATTACGAAGCAAGGGTTTTTTCAGGATGTGATTTCAGTCGTGCAGCATATGCCAGAAGCTTCGTTGATCACGATGGGCGTAGCGGGAGCGACTTTTGTGGTGTTGCTGGGCATGGATAAAGTGTGGCCGCATTCTCCTGCACCCTTGGTGGCGATTGGTGGTGGGATTGCGGCGGTGTTTTATTTTGGTCTTGAAGCCAAAGGTGTGGCGATTGTTGGGCATATTCCTCAGGGTTTACCCTCATTCACGCTGCCTAGTTTGAGTTTGGTGCAGCAGTTATTGCCCGGTGCACTCGGGATTGCGCTGATGAGTTTTACCGAGTCAATTGCTGCTGGGCGTGCATTTGCGGCGTCCAGTGATCCAACGATTAAGCCTAATCGTGAATTGGTCGCAACAGGTTTGGCGAATGGGCTAGGTGCTTTGTTTGGCGCGATGCCAGCGGGGGGCGGTACTTCGCAAACGGCTGTTGCGCGCGCGGCTGGTGCGGTATCGCAAAAGGCCTCACTCGTGACCGCAGCGATGGCATTGGCGACGATGCTGTTTTTGGCACCTTTATTGGCCAAACTGCCGTTTGCTACTTTGGCGGCGGTAGTGATTGTGTATTCAGTGGGATTGATTAGTTTTCGCGATTTTATGGCGATTCGAAAAATTCGTTCGATGGAGTTTCGCTGGGCAGTGGTGGCATTTTTGGGCGTGTTGCTGTTTGGCACGCTGCAAGGCATTGTGATTGCCATTATCGTGTCGCTGATTGCGCTGGTGGGGCAGAATTCGCAAACCAAAGTGTCGGTGGTGGTGCGTAAACGCGGTACTGATGTATTGCGCGCGAAATCTGCTTTGCATCCAGATGACGAAGAGTTTGCAGGCTTATTGATTGTGCGGCCTGAAGGGCAGATCTTTTTTGCCAATGTGCAGCATATTGCCGAGCAAATCGCCGAGTTGGCGCAGCAATATCAGCCGCAAGTGCTGGCCATTGATATGAGCCGAGTGCCGGATATTGAGTATTCGGCTTTGCAGCAATTGATAGAAAGTCGGGAAAAAATTCAGGCGCAAGGCATTGCTTTGTGGCTGGTGGGGCTCAATCCAGCCGCGCTGGATGTGGTGCGACGCTCTGGATTTGCCGATGTGTTAGGCCGAGAAAGTATGTTGTTTAACGCGCGGCAAGCGATTATTCGCTACCAAGCGATGCAGGCAAGGGCTGCTGCCCCTGCCGTGGCGAGTGATTAATACGCTTCTGGGATAAATTTTGCAGGGTATTTAGCCACTTTCGAGTGGCTAATTTTTCGTTTTGGGAAAACGACTTCTTCGTGTGGCAAGCTTTCGTATGGAATCTGCGTCAGGATGTGGCGAATGATATTGAGGCGAACTTTTTTCTTGTCTTCTGATACGGCGGAAAACCACGGTGCCCATTCGCTGTCGGTGGCGGCAAACATTTCATCGCGCATCTGCGTGTAGGCATCCCATTGCGTGAAGGATTTAATGTCCATCGGCGACAATTTCCACGTTTTTCGAGCATCTTTCACGCGGTCGAGCAGGCGGCGTTCTTGTTCTTCTGGGCTCACTTCGAGCCAGTATTTCAGCAAAATAATCCCAGATTCGGTCATGGCGCGTTCCATCATCGGCGCTGATGAAAGGAATTTTTTCGCTTGTGCAGGCGTGCAAAAATTCATCACGCGTTCAACACCCGCGCGGTTGTACCAGCTGCGATCAAAAATCACCACTTCGCCAGCGGCTGGAAAATGGCCAATATAGCGCTGCAAATACATTTGGCTTTTTTCGCGTTCGGTTGGCGCGGGTAGGGCGACCACGCGAAACACCCGTGGGCTCACGCGCTCGGTAAGTGCTTTGATCGTACCGCCTTTGCCAGCGCCATCACGGCCTTCAAAAACAATAATGACTTTCAGCCCTTTGTGGACGACCCACTGCTGTAGCTTGACCAGCTCGCCATGCAGTTTTTTGAGCTCTTTATCGTATTGTTTGTTAGTGAATGGCGTGGCGGCTACTTCGGTACTGATTGCGGTGTGTTTTTTGGCTTTAGACATTGTGGCATTCCCTCGTTGTAAATGAGTTGTTTCTACTTTTCAATATGACGAATATCTTACATGAAACAAGTTGAAATGCTGGTTTTTCCTGCGTTCTGATTCAATTTTTAGTGCTGATTGCTTGCTGAATCTCCTTGGCACCCCAGATTAAAATGGCTTTATCGCTGCGCCATGGCGAATATTTTTCCATCACCGATTTAAAGGGACTGGTCTGAATCATTTGCTCTAACCAGTGTTGTAGTACTGGATTGGCATCTTGGCGAAACCAGTCGCTATCGACGGCTGCAAATTGCCGGATAAACGGAAAAATAGCGACGTCTGCCAATCTAATCTGTTGGTCGATCAAATATGTATGTCGCTCTAGGCTTTCAATGATATGCGCTTCAAGCCAATACATCGCATGATCGCGATGTTGCTCTAGCGAAAATTCAGTATAGCGTTCGGGAGATTTATACGCGTCGAGCAGTGGTTTAAATTCAATATCGTGCTGCGTAATCAGTCCCTTCTGCTGCGCCGCGAGTTCGGGGGGAGCCAAGCGGCAGGATCAGATTGCGTGAGCGCCTCAGAATGATGCAGACGTTTGATCGTTAGGCTGGGCTGGTGCGCAGTTGAACTTATATTTCTTCGATGGCCATCGCCTTAGTTACTGATATCAACAGCTTGTTTTTTGTTTACGCCACGCTTATTATCTGCGCGAATTCTAACAGCTAAGAGAAAGATAAATGAAATTATGCGATGGTAAAAAATTGGGCTTACGTTTAACGACGGCTAGTTTGAGCGTGGTCTTGGCTGCGTGTGGCGGCGGTGGTGGATCTGACGCTTCACCGATTGCGGGCACTGCAGCGGTTGTGACACCCAGTCCAGTGACTGGGCAAAAGTGTTCGCCGAATAATCCTTATCGTTATGACGATAGCCCTTTTAGCACGACCGGTACTTTGGCAGATGAGAAAGCCTGGCTCAAAGATAATATGGAAAAAAATTATCTTTGGTATCAAGACATGCCTGCGGTGGATGCTGCATTGCCTGCATATAGCAAAGAATCTGCGACTTTGGCTTCGGTTGAGGCTTATTTCAACGCCTTGAAATCTCCGCTATTGACGGCGTCTGGCGCGAAAAAAGATAAGCATAGTTTTGTGATTTCTACTCGTGAATGGAATGGCTGGCAGGCTGGGGCTTCGTTGGAATATGGTATTCAATGGCATGTGACGGGCGATGCGGTTCCTTATACGGTGCGCGTGGCTTATGTGCAGCCCAATTCACCGGCTGCGCTGGCTGGCGTTGCACGTGGCGATCAACTTAAAACGGTGGATGGTTTAGTGGCCGATGGCTCTGTGTCTGGCTTGGGCGCTTTGCTGTATCCAACGAATTCAGCGGCGCATAATTTGATATTTGATCGCGCTGGCACAGTCAAAAATGTCACCATTGCGGCGGCAAATATTACGATTTCTCCAGTACCCGTGGCGCAAACCTTGGATGTGGCCGGAGATAAAGTAGGCTATCTGGTGTTTAACACGCACATTTCATCGGCTGAAAAACCATTGATAGATGCCATGGAGAAATTCAAAGCCGATCAAGTGAAATCATTGGTCTTGGATTTGCGTTATAACGGCGGCGGTCTTGTTGATGTGGCGAGTGTATTGGCCTATATGGTGGCGGGTAAAACGGCAACATCAGGTAAGCCATTCGATAAATTGCAATACAGCGATAAGCGCCCAGTTCAGACTGCTCTAGGTGTGATTCCATTTTACGAAAAATCTACTGATGGAAAAGCATTGCCAAGCTTGAATTTGAAGCAAGTGTTTATCTTGGCCACAGGTAGCACTTGCTCGGCCAGCGAGGCGATTATCAATGGTTTGCGTGGTGTAGATATTGACGTACAAATCATTGGTAAAACCACCTGCGGTAAACCGTATGCCTTCGTCGGCAAATCGAATTGTGGCGTGACTTATTTGCCAATCGAATCAAAAGGAGCGAATGCCAAAGGATTTGACGATTATAGCGATGGCTTTGCGCCCAATTGCAGCGCCAGTGATGATTTCAGCCAGCCATTGGGCAGCGCTACCGAAGGCATGTTAGCGGCAGCACTGTATCGCCGCGCCAATCCAAATGCGTGTAAAGCCGCCGCACTGGGATCTGCGGGCAAAAATGCCGCAGGCATGGTGGTGCAAGAGGCGAATGGCTATTTGATTAAGCCAGAAATCATGCAAAACCAGTATTGGACTACGCGTTGATTTAAGTTGTGATGTAAAAAAGGCAGGGATGCAATCCCTGCCTTTTTTATGCGCGTAACAGTTGGGGGGATTTAAAGGTCAACAACGTGGATCACGAAAGACACGAAAAGAACGGCAAAAAAAGGCAAAATAGAATCATCATTTCTGATTTTTATTTTGCCCTACTTTCGTGCCTTTCGTGATCCCAGTTTTTGATCTTTAAGCTTTACGGCCAAAGTAAATCGGCGCGTCGCCGGCTTGCCATTGCGGGTATTTATTCATTACCGCAGCCAGTAATTCCGATTCAGTGAATGTCGCCAGCCAGTTTTGCAATGGCGCTGGTGCGTGTTGCTCAAACCACGGAAAATCCACAGCAGAAAATTGGCGAATAAACGGGGCGATGGCGACGTCGCTGATTCGCATCTGATTATCGATTAGGTAGGTATAGCCCTCTAGGCGTTGATTAATATTTTCTGCAAGCCAATACATCGCGTTATCTCGATGCTGTTCTAGTGACAATTGAGAATGGCGTTCGGGATATTTATACGCGTCCAGCAGCGGTTTAAATTCAATATCGTGCCGCGTAATCAGTTCAATTTGCTGGGCGGCGAGCTCGGGCGGATGCCAAGCGGCCGGATCAGATTGCGCCAACGCCCAGTGCATGATGTCCAGACTTTGGGCTATGACTTCGCCGCTCGGTAAAACCAATACGGGAACAGTGGCTTTGGGCGAGGCGGCGATGAGTTCAGCGGGTTTATCGCGCAACACGACTTCGCGCAACTCAACGATAACGCCGCTTTGCCACAGCGCCAAACGGGCGCGCATCGCGTAAGGGCAGCGGCGGAATGAGTACAAAATAGGCAGGTCGTGGGGCATATTGCACCGATTTTTAGCGATTAAATGTAATGAGTGAGGCGAGCGAGTAGTCCGCAAGCCAACCAGCTAATGGCCAAGAGTCCAACAGGTTTTGGTGTGCGATGAATGCCCCAGCCTGCCGCCAGCATCAGCATTAGTGCAATTGCGCCACCCCAATACGCGGGCAAATGGCCGATCAGCCAACTACTTATCAATCCAACAATCAGCCACGGCGTGGCGCTTAATACATAGCGCTGCGTGCGGCTGGGTTGCGGATCAGGCGCAAGGCTGGGCAGATTGGCCAGTAGCGGTGCGAGAAATCCGGCTGGATCTTGTGCAATGCCTTTAACCAGCGCAATCGATACGGCAGGCGTTGCGCCAGCGGCGAGCAACATGCCCTGCAAGCCCAAACTCGCCTCTGCACCGGGCGTGGTTTCTTCATCGGTTTCGGGTTGGGCTGGTGGCGTAAATTGGCGCGCCGTGCGCCAAACCTGCCAGGCCGCACCGCCAAGCGCCAAGCACCAAGCTGCAAGTTGCTGGCTGGCGGGGAGGCGATTAAAACCCAATAAGAGCGCCAATACGCAGCCAGAAAACAGCAGCGCATCATTGGCTTTATGCTGCGCCAGCGACCAAAATTGCTGGCTGGCGGTATGGTAAATATTCAGGCCTTTTAAATTGAGTCTTGCCAGTATTGCCATGCAGGCATTGATGCCAAATAACTGCATGGCAATACCTAGTATTTTTGTTTTTTTAGTGTGTTCTGAGGCCGGATATTTTTGCGCGATTTCCAGCCAATACCATTGCCTGCTCGATCCCGATTCCAAATCGGAAAGCAGGCGCATGATCGTGCCTTGCTCGGTTAAGCTCAATGGCGTGATTTTCATAGCGGAAAGCAGAAATCCAAAACTAAGGCGGTAAAGATGATCGCGCCGATGCGGTTATTGGCTAAAAATGCCGCAAAGCAGGCGGCGCGATCGCGCGTACGAATGCGGCGGTATTGATCGAAAATCAGCACCGCCACTAAGCCCAAACCCGCGAAATAAATCAGGCCTCGCTCGGCCAACACGCCAACCCAGATCATCAGCGCTAAAAATCCAAAAAAGCAGGCCATGACGGCGGCAATATCAAATCGGCCAAAAGTAATCGCTGACGTTTTAATGCCGATTTTTAAATCATCCGGTTTATCGACGATTGCGTATTCGGTGTCGTACGCCACCGTCCACAGCAAATTAGCCAGCATCAGCAGCCATGCAATCAGCGGCACAGTGCCTGTTTGCGCAGCGAACGCCATCGGAATCCCAAAGCTAAACGCAATGCCCAGATACGCTTGCGGCACGGGTAAAACGCGTTTGGTAAATGGATAAGTTGCCGCTAAAAACAGCGCTGGAATAGTCAATGACAAAGCCAAAGTGTTGAGTGGCAGCGCCACCAGCAAGGCCAGTAGCGCTAAACCCGCAGCAAAATACAGCGCATGCCGCGATTTGATTTCGCCCGACGCGAGCGGGCGCATTTTGGTACGCTCGACATGGCCGTCAAAATCGCGATCCGCCCAATCATTGATCACGCAACCGGCGGAGCGCATCAGCCAAGTGCCAAGACAAAAAATCACCACCAAATGCCAATCTGGCCGACCTTGCCCCGCAATCCACAGCCCCCACAGCGTTGGCCACAGCAGCAATAAAGTCCCGATGGGTTTGTCCATGCGGGCGAGGCGGAAATAGGGCGAAAGGCGTGAGTTGAGTCGCATGGTTTCTTATAAAGAGTGATGTCGTACGTATTCATGGTCGAATTCGCTACTTTCGATGAGTTGAAAGCCATGACGAATATAAAAGCGATTTGAGTCACTGCCACGTAGTGCGCCGACTCGAATCGGTAGCGAGGCTTGTTTGGCTTTAGCAAAAATAATTTTCAAAATAGCCGTACCAAGACCTTTCCCTTGCTCGAATGGCCGAATATAAAGATGATCTAATCGCAGATACGTGCTGTGCGGTTTGAGTACGAAGAAGCCAATGCGCTGTTGCTGATTGCTATAAATCCATTGGGTACATTCAGGCGCAAAACTCGATTGAAAGCGTTCTCTGGCGCGTATCGGATCAAAGCGGCCGATGCGTTCTAAGCTGTCGCGCATCGCTTCAATTCTCAGGGCAATCAGTGCCTCTAAATCGTCAGTAGTCGCTTGAGTGAGTTGGATTTGCATCGTCATTTAAATCGTGCGGCAGGGCGAGCTTAAAAGCGCAGTTAAAAACACCTCAGTCACCAGTAATTGATCGCTACCCGAATAAAACACCGAGCGCCGTGCCCAGAGTGTGGCAGATTGCGGTCCTGCGGCGGCGACGGCTTTTTGCCATAGAGGATGGCGGTGGTTGAGTTTGCGCCACGCTAAATGTGAGCGACGTATCGTTGGATCGGCAAAGAGTAGCGCGCCAAGCGGGCGGCTGCCGCTGCGGCCAAATAAATGAAATCCGCCGCGCAGGCTGCTGCGCGCAGTAATGCTGTGCGCAAAAACGAGCGGCGTGCCGTTGGAGCACAGCAGCACTTCACGCGTTGCCACCGCGGTTTTGCCGTTTAATTGCAAAATCGCCATTTCATCTTGATGCGCGCGCGCCCAGCCTTGTGCCAAAACACGCACGCTAAACGCAGGGTAATTTGCGATCAATCGCTCTGTCAGCGAGCCACGCTCACTCAGCCAAGGGCGCAAAGCGCGTGGCGAAGAAATCAAGGGCGAGTGCCAAAAGGCGGTATGCGGCATAGTCGGGCTGTGAGTTTGGATTGCGGCTAATTATGCCATAGCCGCTGTATGGCTTGCGGCGTTACGCAAGCCATCGGCGTGCTCTTCTCGTTTATAGATGCATTCATCGGTATTAATTTGCTTAAGTTACCTTGCGGTGTATTATTTTACTGGTTGGTAACTTTATTTTCTATGGAGTAGCTTCGATGCCTTATTTTTACTTAGTGATGGTGTTTTTACTGAGTGCATGTGGCGGAGGCGGCGGTGATGCGCCTCCTGCTACGACTACCGCCCCTTTAGCGCCGGCAAGCTCGATGATGGTTCGCTATGGCCCGCAAACTGAGCAATATGGTCAATTTAAAACACCGGAAGGCAACGGCCCGTTTCCGCTCGCGGTCATTTTGCATGGCGGCTGCTGGAATCGCTCTATTGCTTCGGCCAACATCATGCAGCCGATGGCCGATGCGCTAACGCGAGCAGGTTGGGCAACGCTCAATTTAGAATACCGTGTTACTAGTGATCCACTTTACGCCGCCCCGATGACTTTTCAAGATGTCGCTAGTGCAATGGATGCGCTGCCAGTAATGCTGGCTAATTTGCCGGTGAATTTGAAACGCACGGTGTTGATTGGGCATTCGGCGGGCGGGCATTTGGCTCTGTGGGCAGCGGCTAGGCCGAGTATTCCGTCGAGCAGTGTGTTGTATACGGCTAAGCCTAATTTGCCACAAGCGGTGATTGGTTTGGCGGCCATCCCCGATTTGGTCACTTATCAGGCAAGTAGCTGCGGCAGCTATATCCCTGGCTTGCGCGGGAGTTTGAGCGATGCAGAAGTCAGCCCGCAGGCGATGTCGTCCGCCGGAGTGCCAATTTACCTGTTTTCAACAACTGCGGATGATATTGTGTCGACGCAATATGCCGATGCTTATCAAAAGCACGAAGCGAGCCTAGGGCATACCGTCAGTTTGACGACGATGAGCGGCAATCATTTCACCTTAATCCAGTCTTCTGGCGAGGTATTTAATGCGGTGCTCAAACAAATGAATGCCATACCGGCTGCTCCGTGATGGTACTTATTTAGCTAGCTTGCCCGCGAAAGCCGATTTGAGAAAACGAAAGTTCAAATCCATAACGTCCGCGCGGGCAGGCTCATTCTTAGCAATCCAAGACTTCTGTTAATTCTAATGGCATTAGAAATCAGAGATTAAATGATGGGTATTTCCATAGAGTCTTTTATTTTTATCGCATACAGCCATATACCTATGTAGTTTGAGCTTGTTTTTTGTCAGCAATCGCATTGAGGTATCAAGATTGCATTGGTGAGATGAAATAAAACTTGCCAGCGGCTGCTTGATATATGGACTCGCGTAGAACGCTGATGCACGGTAAAATGCCGCGTTTTCACGCACACCCAATGGGACATTCGGTATGGATAAGATTCTGATTCTTGATTTCGGCTCACAAGTTACGCAGCTGATTGCCCGTCGTGTGCGCGAAGCGCATGTTTACTGTGAATTGCATTCGTTTGATGTGAGTATCGACTTCATCAAAGAATTTAATCCTAAAGGCATTATCTTGTCGGGCGGCCCGAACTCGGTGTACGAATCCGATTACCAAGCCGATCCAGCCTTGTTTGAGCTGGGCATCCCTGTAATGGGTATTTGCTACGGCATGCAATGGATGGCGCAAAGCTTGGGCGGCAAAGTGGAAGCGGGCACAGTGCGCGAATTCGGTTTTGCTGAAATTGAAGTCAATGCAGCCAACCCATTATTTAAAGGCCTGTCTGACCGCGTTCACGGTGATACAACATGCCTTGAAGTGTGGATGAGCCACGGCGACAAAGTAACTGCGATGCCAGCGGGCTTTGAAGTCATCGCCAGCAACGCGTCTTGCCCGATTGCGGCGATGGCCGATGTGAAACGCGGTTTTTACGCGGTGCAATACCACCCAGAAGTAACACACACGATCAAAGGGCGTGAAATGATTAATCATTTCGTGCTCGATATTTGCGGCTCAGCACCAAGCTGGACGATGCCAAACTACATCGACCAAGCTGTCGCGAAAATCCGCGAACAAGTCGGTACGGACGAAGTGATTCTCGGTCTGTCAGGCGGCGTCGATTCATCAGTGGCCGCAGCGCTGATTCACCGCGCGATTGGCGATCAACTCACTTGCGTGTTTGTCGATAACGGTTTGCTGCGTCTGAACGAAGGCAAGCAAGTCATGGAAACTTTCGCCGAGCATTTGGGCGTAAAAGTCATCCACGTTGATGCGACTGCACAGTTTATGGGTCATTTGGCCGGTGTGTCTGACCCTGAAGCCAAACGCAAAATTATCGGCCGCGAATTCGTTGAAGTATTCCAAGCTGAATCAGCCAAATTGCCAAGCGCAAAATGGTTGGCACAAGGCACGATTTATCCTGACGTGATTGAATCTGCTGGCGCAAAAACCGGCAAAGCGCATGCGATCAAGAGCCACCACAATGTCGGCGGCTTGCCAGAAACAATGAAATTGAGCCTGCTCGAACCGCTACGCGAATTGTTTAAAGACGAAGTGCGTGAACTCGGTGTTGCGCTCGGCCTCGCACCAACACTGGTTTATCGCCATCCGTTCCCAGGCCCTGGCCTAGGCGTGCGGATTCTTGGCGAAGTAAAACAAGAGTTTTGCGAATTGCTGCAACGCGCCGATGCGATCTTTATCGAAGAATTGCGCGCTGCGGTCGATGAAAAAAGCGGCAAAAACTGGTACGAACTCACCAGCCAAGCGTTTGTCGTGTTCTTGCCAGTGAAATCAGTCGGCGTAATGGGCGATGGCCGCACTTACGATTACGTCGTCGCACTGCGCGCCGTCGTGACCAGCGACTTTATGACCGCCAAATGGGCAGAATTGCCGTACGATTTGCTCGGCAAAGTGTCGAATCGCATTATTAATGAAGTACGTGGTATTAATCGTGTGGTTTATGACGTATCAGGTAAACCACCAGCGACCATTGAGTGGGAGTGATCCCGCGTCTGGCAATGTTTGGCAATAAATAGCAGTAAACACCCCTCAAGCCCGCAGAAATGCGGGCTTTTTTGCAATTTTAAGCCTGAAAAAGTAGCTTCATAGTCAGTTATGGTAAATTTACTGGTCTGCTAGCCGATGTGAAAGCGATTTCGGCTCGATCAGATGATTACGCACTGCCAAAAAAGGAAAAAACATGCATTTAAAATCCCTGCATATCAAGAATTTTCGCGCACTTGAAGACTTCCAAGTCAGCAAACTTGGCCGTGTCAATCTGATTGTCGGCAAGAATAATTCAGGTAAAAGCTCGGTGTTAGAAGCTCTGCGGATTTATGCGGGGAATGCGCATCCGGACTTGTTAGAGGATTTGGCAATAAGCCACGATGAACAATGGAAAATTAAAAAAGGTGAGTTTGAATTTCAGAATGATTTGCCTTTTAAGTCCTTTTTTTCAGGCCGGCAGTTTCCTGAAATTGATGGGATAGGGATTGAGATAGGTGATGGTACAGCTGACAAATTAGTGAAGATTGAACATGTTTTTTATTATGAGAAAGAGTACGTTGAATCTGAGGCAGAGGGTGAGGGCAGACCGCGTGTCCGTAGAACACATATCTTAAAAAGTGAGCTGGTTGACTTTGAAGGTGAAGATGTCAATGAATCAATTGCTATTCAAATCAACGATAGTAACCTCATTATTCTGCGGTTCGGTGTTCCTAGCGGCAGACTTAGGCCTCTTCTGAGGATGATTAAAAGAAATTCATGTTCATATATTTCGACTCAGTTTACTGCCGAAGATGAGCTAGCTGATATGTGGGATAGAGTTGGCCTCACTGAAGCACAGGAATTTGTTAAGAGTGCACTTCGCATCGTCAATCCTGATTTCGAAGAAATTTTATTTGTTCGAGATGATGAGATTGATGAGCGTGATTCCGGTTCATTCTCGAGAAGCGCAATCGTCAAGCTGAAAAATGTTGATACTCCAGTACCATTGAATAGTATGGGTGATGGTATTTTTCGGATTCTTCAACTGTTTCTGAAGTTATTTGCAGCCAAAGGAGGCTTTCTGCTAGTTGATGAATTCGAAAATGGCCTGCATTACTCAGTTCAAGAGGAAGTCTGGCGACTTGTTTTTGATTTGGCAGAGAAGCTTGATATTCAGGTTTTTGCCACCACCCACAGCTGGGATTGCATCGAGAGCTTTGCCAAAGTGGCGGTTGAAAAAACCGAAACAGAAGGCGTGCTATTCCGCGTTGGTCGCAGTGTTAGAACCAGCGATCAGGGTAGGGTGATTGCCACTGTGTTTGACGAGCAGAAGCTGTTCAATATCACGCAATCTGATGTTGAGGTGCGCTGATGGCGGATCGCTTGTTGCTGGTTGAGGGGGAGGCGGATCGAGCCTTTTTTGAACTGCTTTGTCGAAATTACGCCGTAGCTGCCGAAGCTATTAAAGTGTCTCCTCCAAAAGGGCTTGGTGGTGATTGGAATTCCAAGCAAGGTGTTTTGAATTTACTGGAAACGCAGATCGCGGATTTGAATGATGGCCGGCTGCAGGCGCTGGCTATTGTTGTTGATGCTGACCGAGCCCCTGATGGTGGTTTTGCAAAGACAATCCAGCAAATTACGGCCAAGGTGACTCAGCATGGCTATGATAGCCCGCCTGTGTCGCTTGGTTCGGGTGGTCTTCTCTACAAACACAACGATGGTTTGCCTGATCTCGGAGTTTGGATCATGCCCGATAACGCTTCCGATGGCATGCTGGAGGACTGGATCAAGCAATGCATCTCGCCTGCTGAGGCAAGTCTGTTGGCGCAAGCCCAAAACACAATTGCAGGCCTCGCCGCGCCAAAATTCAAAGTTACTAAATTGAGTAAAGCGGAAGTTGCGACTTGGCTGGCTTGGCAAAAGCAACCTGGTGAGGGGCTTTATTGCGCGGTCAAGGATCATTTGCTCGATTCCGCATCACCGCAGTATGTTGGATTGCTTAAGTGGCTCAAAATCGTTTTCCCGTAAGCTTTAATTTCAGCATCAATATTTAATCAGCAAATGCCTGTTGCACCGCATCAACAATCCGTTCACCAATAACTGATTTTTCGGTGAGTATTGGATACCGCTTGCAAAGCTGATTAGACAGCGCGTTGCCATTCTGCCGAATGCTGCGAATGATGCTGTCTAGCTCATTGTCCGGTGCTTCTAAAAATTGCTTGATGGCGCTTCGGGCTTGGTCGTTGGCTTTTAAGAAACGGGCTTCTTTGCGCATTTCTTGTGTCAGTGTTGTGTCGATGATTTTTGCGAGATATTCGGCATGCGCCGTGAGGTCGGGGTAGCGCCATGCGGGCAGTGCATCGTTGTAAGCGCTGAAGTAAAGGTTGTATTCAACACCGTCCTCGGCGATGACTGGCTCGCCAAAATAATACTGATCGGCATATTTGCGCATCAGGCGGCGCGAAAAACGTTCAAGCACTTTGTCGTAAGCGGCACGTGCCTGTGTGCTGTCGGCGATGGTTGCAGACACAGGCAGGATAATCGGCGAGGGTACGAGCCCATCGCGGCGTAAGATGTCGTTGATTAAAAAGCGCGAAATTCGGCCATTGCCATCCGCCATTGGATGAATATACACAAAGCCGAAAGACGCGACTGCTGCGCGCACGATGGATGACGCGCCTTGGCTGCGTTCGAGAAAATGCGCAAGTCCTGAGAGAAGGGCTTTTGTTTGTTCCCAATGTGGCGCGATGTAATCAACGACTGCTTGATAGTGAGCTGAGTGTCCAACATATACAGGGGAGCGGCGCAGCCCGTAGCGTAGCGCCATATCGCCCAAAATGCCGCGTTGTAATAGGCTCAGCGTTTCGGGCGTGAATGGATTGTCGTGTTGTCCGCATTCGTTTTCCATTACGGCGGCAAAGCGGCGGATGCGATCTTCTTTATCCTGCTCACGCTCAATTAGAAAACTGGCGCGGCTTTCTTTGACAGTTAACCAGACCGTGCTGCGCAAAATCAGATCAACGCCGAAATCCGTTTCTAACTCGGCCAGCTTGGCTGGCAAGTCATAAGTTTCGGCGGCTTGAATAGCTGTTGTTCGTCGTACAATCGGGCAGTAATCACGATTACCCGGCAGATTGTCTCGAACCCGCCAGCGCGGGCAATTGATCGGCGTTCCGACTAGATACAGTTCGGGGTCAAGTGCATCAATGTAGTTGCCTCGCGTCAGATTCGGCGCATCCAGCGTGGCGTCTGTCAGCCATTCATATAAGAAGCAGGCTCGGCGGGCATAACTTCCCGTTGGCTCTCGCGCAATCCATTGTTCTAGTTCTTGCTTGACCAAATCTTGAGAAAAAAGCCTAGCCAGAAATTCCAAATGGATGCCTTCATACTTGAACGCAAAAGCCAGTTGCTCACTAAAACTGTCAACAGGGCGGTATGATTCTGGGTAAACTTCAAAACGTATGTCACCGTCACTCGATGTTGAGCGGTTACGGCCGATTTCACTCTGTACGGCCAGCGGGTGTACTGCATGAACATTGTAGGTGAGTGATAGCCATTGATACCCGATCTCAGCCATAAAATCGATTACTCCGCCATAAAAACAGTTATAAATTGAAGATTTTCAATAAAAACGATTATAGCAGACGGGTTGGGGGTTGACAGGCTAAGTTGCTTGGCTTGCACTGAGGTGTGCTAGAGGGGCGAAAACGCTATGAACTGACCATAGTATTTTTCATCGTCTTATATTTTTTACTTGGTAGATTTGTTCAATAAATCATTAGCTTATGCTGCTTGTTAATGATTGAGTGGGAATGATCTGCTAGATCATCGTTGAACTGAAAAAGCCCTGTTTATATACAGGGCTTTTTTATTGGGCATTCAAAACGTAGTTTTATGCTAAGCGGCTCTTGTCTCGCTTTTTGGACAGCTGTCGGCAAAGCTTGGTGACCATGGATTCAATGGCGGTCTGCATATTTTCATTTTCACAGGTCGCGACTACTTTCCCATTTTTTGTGTGTAATTTAGCTCTAGCGATGATATTACTTTTTTTAGTTGTCAAAACGATATGAGCGGATTTAGTCATCGCAAGGTGACGATCCAGTCGGGTAAACCGTTCTGCGACATAGTCGCGTATCGAGTCGGTAATCGCAACATGCTGCCCTGTTAATTTCATACGCATAAGATAGCTTCCTGAGTTGTGTGAACTAAAAGTCGAGCATTTTTACTAAATGATTTGAATTTTGGATTAGAAAATAAAAGATTGAAGAAAGAGACGACTTACTGGTTTAAACGCTGTTGATTTGGCTTCAGTGAACGACATTGTTAGCCCCTGCCAGCTTTTTTATGTCAGCAGGATTTTGTTAATGATAGAGTAGGAATTAGCAAATTGTTTCAATCTTGCTCTGGTTCTTTATGATTATTTTTTATAAAAAAACGATGGAGTTGACTTTATGTTGCGTAAAACGATGCTGAGTTTGGCGATGAGTTTGCTGTTGAGTGGCTTTGCGGCGCAGGCTGAGGAGCCTTATAAAGTGGTGGGCTACTCGATTTCTTGGGGCGCGTATGGTCGCAATTTCACGCCTAGTGATATTGATGCCAGCAAGCTCACCCATATTAATTTTGCGTTTGCCAATATCGAAAACGGCAAACTCGTCGTGGGTGATCCAAACGTAGATACATCCAAGGCGAATAATTTTCGCCAATTGCGTAGCTTGAAAAAGAAACATCCTAACTTGAAAACGTTGATTTCAGTCGGCGGTTGGACTTGGTCGAAGTATTTCTCCGATGTCGCTTTAACCGAACAAAGCCGAGCCATTTTTGCGGATAGCGCAGTGGCATTTATTCGTGAGCATGGCTTTGACGGTGTGGATATTGATTGGGAATTCCCAGTCGTCGGCGGCAATGCGGGTAACGTTGAGCGCCCAGAAGATAAAGAAAACTACACGCTTTTGATGACGACTTTGCGCGAAAAACTCGATGCGGCGGGCAAGAAGGATAATCGGACTTATCTGCTGACTACAGCGGTTGGCCCTGGCGAGCGCTGGATTAATAATACCGAAATGGGTAAGGTCGCCAAAGTGGTCGATTGGGTCAATTTAATGGCTTATGACTACAACGGCGCGTGGAATAAATTTTCGGGGCATTTTGCGCCACTGTATAACGATCCCGCGTATCAGCGCGAAGGTGCATCGCCGAAAAATAATATCGATTCGGTGATTCAGTTATTTCTAAAAGAAGGTGTTCCTGCAAATAAAATCGTGCTCGGTGTGGGCTTTTATGGCTATAGCTGGAAAGGTTGCGCACCAGAAAAGCAGGGGGAATATCAAGATTGTGCGGGTAAAGGCCGCGGTAGCTGGGAAGATGGCAATTTGGATTATTCTGAAATCGAGAAAAAACTGGTCAACCAAGATGGCTATACCCGCTATTGGAATGATGTGAGCAAGGTGCCGTTTTTGTTCAATCCAAAGAAGGGCGAGTTTATTACTTATGAAGATTCGCAATCTCTGGCGCATAAGCTCGATTTTCTGAAAAGCAAAAAACTGGGCGGTGCAATGATTTGGGAAATGTCGGGTGACCGCAAGCAAACTTTACTGAATCAAATCGATAAAAGCCTCGCACAGCCAACGCCATAATTACTGGCGTGATGAAGCGATGTGGCCATCGAGTGTGTTTTGACATAAAAAGCCCTTCGGGGCTTTTTTGTTTTGTAATGGGATTTAAGTTGGCGGTCTAGTTTGACTAATGTGATCGATCAACCAACTACACGCAGGCCCTAATTTTGCATTGCGGGACCAGATGACGTCGACTTGCACGCTGCGCGGCCAGCTGGGGAGTTTGAGTTGCACGAGTTGCCCGCGGCCGAAATTCTCAACTTGCCATGTGGGCAGCGCCGCCCAGCCAAAGCCGCGTAAAGTCATTTCTAGTAGCATTAAATAGCTTGGCGCTAGCCAGCAGCGTGGGCTGTATTGCGCATTGCTGTGCTGCGTATAGCTGCTGAGCGCCAATTCGCGGTGTTCGGCCAGCATGGCAACGCTGAGGTGTTCGATGTGAGCTAGGGGATGCTGCTGGCTGACATAAATCGCCATTTCGCGTTGACCAGGAATCGGCAGCGCCGAAAAATCCGCGCCATACGCGGTTTGTGCACGGATCAAGCCTAATTGCGCGCGGCCACTCCTCAGTAGATGCAGTACGTCCTGATCTTCATCGGCCAGACATTCCAGGCGCAGCAGCGGAAATCGCTCGGCAAATTCGCTGAGCAGCAGTTCAAATTCGCGTGATTGGAAGGTATCGGATAGCACAATGCTCAATTGTGCTTCTAGACCCGCATGCAAAGCGCTGGCTTGGCGCTTGAGCGCGTCGTGACTATTGAGCACTTGCTTGGCATGAATCAGCAACTGCATACCTGCTGCGGTGAGCTTGATCTGGCGCTGCGTGCGATCAAATAGCGCCAATCCCGCGTCGATTTCTAAATTGCTAATTGCTTCGCTGATCGTCGATTGGCTTTTGCCCAAATGCCGCGCCGCCGCAGAAAACGAGCCGAGTTCAGCCGCTTGTACAAAGGCGCTCAACGCATCGATTGAATTAAACATATCGGAATTCCCGATGGTTATCAATTTTTAAGTAACGGTAAAATCGCTGATAATCGTGGCTGTTGTCAAGGAAAGATAAGGAGAAAGCAATGAATCAAGCAATGAGCGTGATGCCTGAAAAAACAGTGAAAGAGCGTTTTATGCATGCGCTGCTGTTTGAAATTGGCGGGATTGCGTTGGCCACACCATTGGCGGCTTGGGTAATGGGCGCTTCGGTCAGCCATGTTGGCGTGCTAGCGGCGATGCTCGCTACGACGGCAATGTTGTGGAATATGGTGTTTAATTATGGTTTTGAAATTGTCGAGCGCCGCCGCCAATGGCAGCGCACCCCGAAAATTCGTGCCTTGCATGCGCTGCTATTTGAAGCCGGATTTATCGGGTTTTCACTACCGCTGACGATGTGGTGGATGGGCATCGGGATCTGGGAAGCGCTCTTGCTTGATCTTGGCTTCTTCCTGTTCTTTTTGCCGTACACCTACGTTTACAACTGGCTTTATGATGCTGCTCGCAGCCATTACTTCCGGCGCTTAGTCGCTGGATAATCGTGAGCTATTTGCTCAGCGAGTTTAGAGTCTCTTGGCAGCAAGGCGGCTAGTGGCTGGGGGTCAAAGGCTTTGATTCTTGCGCGTCCCCATTGGCTAAGCCGCCTTGCCTTCTGACTGAAAAAGCCTTGAGCGCGCAGCGTAAACAACGCTAAAATCGGGCTTATGCCCAGCCTGTTCAGCCCAACCCCTTTGTGTAAAACGCAGCTCGTGATCTTTTGCATCATGCTGCTTTGCGCGTGGCTGCCAGTCTCCACGGTATTGTCGATGGCGCATCAGCCACTGCCTATTGCGCTGCAAATCCATAATCCATTGGACGTGAGCGACGTTTCTTTAGACGTCGAGCAGCCCATCGCGGCGCATGCCCATGGACACGCCAGCTTCGATCACACGCACGATCTTCCGCAATGGTTTGCAATCAAGGCCAGCTTGGCTGAGGTTGCTCAAGCCGCTTGGACTCATACAGAGCCGATTGAGCCAAGTTCAGCATCGATTTCCCCCGCGAAAAAACCACCCAAATTTCCTGTTTGAGTTTTGCCGCATCGAGGCGGCACTCATCAATGAAATCGGATTCTTCTAAAAGACAGCGCCTGCCGTTTTATGGCTGGCTGTTGCTTATCCCATTCGTCTTGGAATGGATCTCGACCTAATTCACCGTATTTAATCAATGAGCTAAACAATGAGCCCACCGCAAATTAAACCTGCGCACTGGAATATGATTTTCCTTTGCTGGGTGATCGCCGCTATTTCCACGCTAGGCAGTCTGTTTTTGAGTGAAGTGATGGCAATGCCGCCGTGTCTGCTGTGTTGGTATCAGCGGATTTTTATGTATCCATTGCTGTTTATTTTTAGCGTCGGTTTATTTCCATTTGATGCTCGCTGTACTCGCTATGCGCTGCCCTTAGCCATTGGCGGTTGGCTGGTCGCGCTGTATCACACTCTGCTTTATCACGGCGCGATCCCAGAAAGTATGCAGCCTTGTTCGCAAGGGCTGTCATGTGCCCAAATGCAGCTAGATTTATTTGGCTTTATCACAATTCCACTTTTATCTTTAGTGGCTTTTTCACTCATTATTGCGCTGCTTTTCGCCGTGCAAAAAGGAACCCAAAAATGAAACGTACGACACTGATTATTCTTAGCAGCATTGCATTACTCGCCGCCTTTGCCGTGGGGGCTTATGTCTATACCAATCAACAAAATCAAGCGCAGCAGCAGTTGGCGCAAAACAGTGGGCAAGCGCTGAATCGTTTTGGCGCGCCCTCGATGGGCGCAGCCGATGCCAAAGTGCATATTGTTGAATTTTTCGATCCAGCTTGCGAAGCATGCCGCGCTTTTTATCCCTATGTAAAAAACATCGTTAATTTTAATGGGGGCAAAGTCAAACTCACGCTGCGCTATGCGACTTTTCATCAAGGCTCAGATTACGTCGCCAAAGCGTTGGAAGCGACGCGCGTGCAAAATAAATATTGGGAATCGGTAGAGGCAGTGCTGGAGGCGCAGCCAGAATGGGCTTCACACGGCGCGCCGCAGCCGGAACTGATTTGGAATGCCTTGGCCGCCATCGGCGTTGACATTGAGAAAGCCAAATTGGATATGAATAGCCCGCAAATCGCCACCCGGCTCGCTCAAGACACGGCGGATGTGGCCGCACTGAATGTTAAAAAAACGCCGAGTTTCTTTGTAAATAGCAAACCACTCACTCAATTTGGTGCCGATGAATTTAGTGCTTTAGTTCAGGCCGAAGTGAAGGCGGCTTATGGGCAATAATTGGGCTTCCTTGAATCGCTAATTGAAGCGAATAATTCAACGATGTATTTAAGATAAGGTCGAAAGCTCAGAAGTAGCTAGTTTGGTCTGAGCTTTCGATTTTAAAAGTTGATTTGCAGATTCTGAATATCACTCAATGCGCACTGCGCCTAAAAACCGATTGTGCATTTACCGCCAGCGCTGGCATCATCGCAGCACCTTTATTGTTTCCGAGTATTGATGATGCAGCCAACGGCCTACTCACAGCTAGTCACTTTGTTTACCCGCATTTACCGTTATGAACATTTAGCGGCGCTGGCGGGTTGGGATCAGGCGGCGATGATGCCGACTGAGGGTAATGCGGCGCGCGGCGCGGCGATGGCCGAATTGGATGTGTTAATCCATAACAGCCTGACCGATCCGGCGCTGGCTATGGCAATAACAGCTGCGAGCAATGAAGCGTTGACTGATTTCGAGCAAGCCAGCTTGCGTGAAATGCAGCGCCGCTGGGAACACGCCAACCTTTTGCCCGCCAGCTTGGTCGAAGCAAAAACCTTGGCGGGATCATTGTGCTCGCACGAATGGCGCACGCAGCGCGCGAATAACGATTGGGACGGATTTTTAGTCCATTTCCGCGAAGTAGTACGCTTGTCGCGCGAAGAAGCGCAGCTACTCAGTCAGCGTAGTGGTATGTCGCCGTACGAAGCGTTGATGAATAAATACGAGCCGGGTATGACGTGTGCTGAGCTGGATCGGATTTTTGGCGATGTAAAGCAATGGCTACCAAGCTTGATCCAACAAGCGATAGCCAAACAGGCTCAAGAGGCGACGATTGCGGCGCAAGGTCCGTTTGCGATTGAGGCGCAGCGCACGTTGGGGCTGGATGTGATGAAGCTGCTGGGATTTAATTTTGCTGCCGGTCGCCTTGATGTGTCGCATCATCCTTTTTGCGGCGGCGTGGCCGAAGATGTACGCATCACAACGCGCTATACCGACGTTGATTTTACGCAAAGCATGATGGGCATCGTGCATGAAACCGGCCATGCGCGTTACGAGCAAAGCTTGCCGCGTGAGGCGGTGCATTTGCCGGTTGGGCAGGCGCGCTCGATGGCGATTCATGAAAGCCAAAGTCTATCGTTTGAAATGCAATTAGGTCGCAGCCCCGCTTTTTTAGCTTTAATTCAGCCCTTGGTGGAACAGCATTTAGGCAAGCAAGAGGCGTTTTCCGCCAGCAATCTCGCCAAAATCTATACCCGCGTTAAGCCCGATTTTATTCGTGTTGACGCCGATGAACTGACCTATCCAGCACATGTGATTTTGCGCTACGAAATTGAGCGCGCGCTTATTAATGGCGAAATCGAGGCCGACGATATTCCGGCATTGTGGGATGAAAAAATGCAGGCTTATTTGGGCGTCGATACCACGGGCAACTTTAAAAATGGTTGTTTGCAAGACATCCATTGGACCGATGGCGCATTTGGCTATTTCCCAAGTTACACGCTGGGCGCGATGTACGCGGCGCAATATTTTGCCGCCATTCGTGCCGCACATCCTGATTTGGATCAGCGCATTGCGGCGGGCGATTTAGCGCCTGTGTTCGACTGGCTTAATGAGAATATTTGGAGCCAAGCCAGCCGTTGGGAAACCAGCGAACTTATTCGCCGCGCGACTGGCGAAGCGCTCAATCCGCAGCATTTTCGCCAACATTTAGAGCTGCGTTATTTGGCTTGATGTACCGTCATTGAATTCAGAGTTGTGGATGGGTAGGACGATGCTTGCTTATGGTATATCTGCCTGATTATGAGCCTTTTTAAACTTGATTTCGTCATTCCGGCGAAAGCCGGAATCTAGCTGCAATGCTGGTTTGGCCGTTGCTCTGGATACCGGCTTTCGCCGGTATGACGATTTTGAGATAAATCGCTAATTAGATTTAATCAATAGGGTATTTCAATCTAGCCATTATTAATTAAGGATTAGATAGCAATACCCATATAAATATAAAATATTGCCGCGCTAGATCCTGCTTGCGTTATCATCTTTGGATGATAAGTGAAGAAATTTTACCGCCGTATTGCGGCGTGGCGATGGGGGATGTGGTGCTGGTGCAAACACCGGACGATTTTGCGCGTGCTTTGGCAGTGCTCAGTCGTGCTGATGTGCTGGGTTTTGATACCGAATCCAAGCCTGTGTTTCATAAAGGCCAAGCATCGAACGGCCCACATTTGATTCAACTGGCGACGGATGAACAAGTTTTTCTGATTCCGATTGGCCGTGGTGTGCAGACCGATGAAATCAAAGCCATTTTAGAATCGCCGACGATTTTGAAAGTGGGCTTTGGTTTGAGCGATGATAAGCAACGCTTGCACGCCAAACTGGGCGTTTCAACCGAAAACGTTCTCGACCTAGCTCGTCTGTTGCGTACCGAGCCACGCTGTGACGTTGGCGCGAAAACGGCAGTGGCGCAGTTTTTTGGCCAGAAACTGCAAAAATCGAAAAAAATCTCGACGTCTAATTGGGCGATCTCGCCCTTGAGTGATAAGCAAAAACAATACGCCGCCGATGACGCGCAAGTCGCGCTGCGCGTGTATCGAGCTTGGCTGGCGCGCCAAGCCGCAGCGCCGGAAGTTGCCGCTGATTTACCGCTTAGCGATACGCCTTAAGGCTGCGCCGCAAACCATTCCTTCAAAAATTCTATCATCACGCGCACTTTGGCCGGTTGCGGCGTGCGCGGCGGATAGACCAAATACAGCTCGTGCCGAGTCGATTTGGCTTCGGGCAAGATGCGAATTAATCTTTGCTGTGCTAAATCATCAATCAGCAAATAGCTGGGCAAGCGCGCAATGCCGGCTCCCGCCAAAGCCAGATTCCGAATCAGCTGATAATCGTTGACTTGCAGCGGGCTATGAATCTGCACCGGCTGCTCGATGTGATCAAACTGCCAAGCCAATGGGTTTTTAAAATGGCTATTGGCAATGCACGGCCAATCTTTAAGCTCGTTGACGTGTTGCGGCGCAGGCTGATCTTTAAATAGCGCAGGCGCGGCGACCAGCCAATCCTCCGCCTGCGTAATGGGCGTTGCAATGACGCGTTCATGCGCCGCCGGTTTGCTGCGGATCGCCAAGTCAAAGCCTTCACTTTCTAAATCCCGAATATCCCGCGACAAATCAAGCAGCACTTCAACCGCAGCATAGCGCTGTTGAAATGCAATCAAGGCTTGCGCCATAAAGGTGCCGCCAAAACTGGTCGGCACGGTGATTTTAATTTGCCCACTAATTTGGCCGCTGGCCTCATGCACCGCTTGTTCGGCTTGGGCTATCCATTGTGGCCATTGCTGGCAATGCGCCAGATACACGCGACCTGCTTCGGTCAGACTGAGCTTGCGCGTGGTGCGAAATAAAAGCTGCACGCCGAGCTGCTTTTCTAATTGCGCCACACGACGACTGGCCAGCCCCTTGGTGTAGCCGAGTTTTTCTGCTGCGGCAGTAAAGCTGCCATGTTCGATGACGGCAGCGAAGGTGATTGCGGCCAAAAGTTGCTGATTTAAATCTTCGATTGGTTTCATAAAGTAAACAATAGGTTTATTTTTAGCTGGATTTTAAATTATTGGTGATTTGTTAAGATGTAATCAAGTTTAATTTCAAGCACTTTTAGGAGAACAAGATGAAAATCATCGTGATTGGTGCAGCAGGTGCAGTCGGTCAAGCTGTTGTCAAAGAATTGGCCGCGCGGCATGAAGTGATTAGCGCGGGGCGCAATAGCGGCGATATTCGCGTTGATCTAAGCGATATCGCGAGTATTGAAGCGATGTATCAACAAGTCGGCGCGGTGGATGCGGTGGTGTCAGCGGCGGGCAATGTGCACTTTGGCGCACTCGCTGAAATGGGCGCAGCGGAATTTGCCATTGGAATTAACGATAAATTGATGGGGCAGGTGCAATTGGTGCTGATTGGCCAAAAATACCTGAACGATGGCGGCAGCTTTACTTTAATTAGCGGCGTGCTCAGCCAAGACCCGATTGTGTACGGCAGCAGCGCCAGCATGGTGAACGCCGGCTTGGAAGGTTTTGCTCGCGCCGCCGCCATTGAATTGCCGCGTGGCCTGCGTATCAATGTGGTGAGCCCAACGGTACTCACCGAATCCCTGCCCAGCTACGGGCCGTATTTCCGTGGCTTTGAATCAGTGCCCGCCGCTAAAGTCGCGCGCGCCTTTAGCAAAAGCGTCGAAGGCGCACAAACGGGGCAGGTTTATAGCGTGATTTAAGCGCTGATATAAGAAACCAGCCGTATGGCTGGTTTTCTATGACGATTACTTACCTATGTATACGTTCAAAGCGCTTTTTAAATCTAGGTATTTAAAGCTATACCCCTCATTCAGTAGTTTTTTTGGCACTACGCGCTGGCCTTTGGTGAAGAGCGCGCCCATTTCTCCGGCCAGCGTATTGATGATGCAAGCGGGTGTGACCAGAAAAGTCGGTCTATGCAGAGCATCGCCGACGGCTTTAGCAAATTGGGCTTGTGTTGGCGCTTCGGGTGCTGTGAGGTTATAAGCACCGTGCATTGTGTCATTGTCAATTGCGCGCAAAATCACCGCGATGACGTCGTCTCTATGAATCCAGCTCATTACTTGTTGCCCATCGCCCATACGGCCGCCAAGTCCAAAATAATACGGCGTAATCAGTTTGGGGAGCGCGCCACCTTTGGCATCGTGCGAGCAAAATACCAAGCCTAAACGCAGCCGCACGACGCGTACGCCAAAATCCTCCGCTTTGAGCGCTGCCGCTTCCCATTTCTGGCAGAGTTCGGACATAAATTCGTCCTGCGCTGGCGCAGTTTCATCCAGTGCCTCGTCGCCACGGCAGCCGTAATAGCCAATGGCTGAGCCATTAATGAGCACGGCAGGCTTTTGCGCCGCCCGCGCAATCCATGACATCAGACCTTCTGTTGTGCCGACGCGGCTGGCGAGTAAAACTTGTTTGCGTGCCGCCGACCAGCGCGGACCAACGACGGGGCTACCCGCTAGATTAATGACCGCATCAAAAACTTGATCATTTTTTAAATCATCCCAATTAGAAAATGCAGTCACTTTCCCATTCAATTTAGCGATTGCGGCGGTAGGTTGGCGGCTAAATAAACTCACTTGATGGCCTGCGGCAAGCAGTTGCTTGACCAATTCAGTACCAATAAAACCGGTGCCGCCAGTGACGAGAATATGCAGGTTTGGATTACTCATGATGTGCATCCTTTGAAAGCAAAAAATAGAATGGTCAGATTGCAGATTAAAGCTGTATCACTCAGTTTAGAATGGTTTATTGACCATTAGCCAATAGACGATAATGAGGCTGATAAAAGCGGGGAATCCCAGCACAGTCCAGATTTTCTCAAAACGCCAGTAGCGTTCTGGTAAAGGTTCGTTATTTTTCGCGGCGATTTGTGCCATATCGCGCATTTTCAATTGCAGCCACACCACCGGCAGCCAGCACGCGCCCGCAATTGCGTACAGCACCATAGACCAGAGCAGCCATTGCGCTGTGAGCGGGTAACCCAGCCAATGCGCCATCAGCAAGCCTGAAATCGGCTGGAAAATCACCGACGGCGTCGTAAACCACCAATCCGCACGCGCCACCCAGCGCGTAATCACCGCAATCGCCTGCACATTGCCGCTGCGATTGGTCACAAACATATAAAACGCCGTGCCAAAGCCGGTACCAAACATCAGCGTTGCCGACAAAATATGCAGCCATTTGATCAAGAGATAGTGTTCCATGATGCGCTCCTTGTTGATTAACTAGAATATTTTTGCTTGTGATTCGTGTTTGAATTTTATTTTTGACGCGTGTTACTGAGCTGATCAAACATCAATAACAAAGCCAGAATCGGCACGTTTTTCAGCAGCGGCCCGAACGGGTGCAATAAAAATTGCGGCATCGCAATCGCAATGACGACGCTGTAAAACAGCACCAAGAGTAATTGCCAGCGCCAAGCGATATTCAATAAGCAGGCCAAGCCAAACGCCGCATCCATCGCCACCGAGCCATAAAACATAAGCGCTTGTAGGCTGCTTGGAATACCCACTTCACCGAGCAGCGCATAGCTCTCATCACGCGGCCAGCCCCATAAACTCACCGCTGCAGTTAAAAACCACACCAGCGCTAATGCAATGCGCAGCATCGGCAGCATCCATCCCAACTGTGCGGTGCGGCGAATTGCGGCGGCTTCATCGGCTGCGGGCAATGCGGCTTTGGGCGCGCGGCCAAGTAATTCAGCGAAAGGCTGCACATCGGCGCAATTACCTGCGCGCAGCATTGCTAAACTATCGCGGCTCAATAATGATGATGGTAGGTATTTAGCCATGGCGCTTGCTAGCTGTTGCATCCATGGCAATACCTTAATAGTGACTGCTGGCCGCATTGCCATGGCCTGCCGGAGTTGCTGCCACCATTGTGATAGTGGCATCGCTGCGGGGCCGACCACATTGATGATTTGTCGCTGCGCAACTGGCGCTTCAATTAAGCGGACTAAGAGCGCAATGACATCATCTAAATGCACCGGTTGAACGTCACCGCAGCCTTGTAAATCAGCCAGCAAGAGCAGGCTGGCGATGCTGCATAGGGCGCGGCTGCTGCGGCCATTTGCAGCATAAATTAGCGAGGGCCGGATGATGCTCCAGTTCAGCGAGCTGGCGCACAGCACGGCATCGGCTTGGCCTTTGCTGCGCCAATACGCGGTGACTGCATCGGGCGCTGCGCCTAAGGCCGAAACCTGAATCACACGAACGCTAGTTTGCTCACAAGCAGCAAACAGCGCGATTGGTGCATTAACGTGTAAATCGCTAAACGTTTGCGAAGGGCTCTCATTAAAAATCCCCACCGCATTGACGACCACATCAACGCCATCGAGCAAAGGCAACCACACCTCAGCGCTGCGTAATTGCGCAAAATCGCCATAAATCGTATTGGGCGCGCGGCTGCGGCTGAGTGTGCACACATCGTGGCTGCTGAGTTGTGAGGCGAGTGCCGAGCCTATCAGGCCGGTGCCGCCAAGGATGAGGATACGCATGATGATTCCTAAGCGATGACGTTATGTGGCTGCACAGTGTCTGTTGCGACTTCAGGCGGTGGCACCAAGCGTTTCCAGACAATATTGGCAATCGACATCACCGCGACTAAATGCCCCAATAGCAGCCAAATCATTGCAGTACGCAGCGAATCGACGATATTGCCGTCAAAGTGGCTGGCAAAAACGAGCACCAAGAGCATCGGGATTAAGAGTTGCAACGCCGCAAGTGTGTGCCGCCAGTAATGCAGCGCCGCTGCCGGGGCAGCTTTCATCAAGTAACTGGCCAATCGCCGCTTGTTGCCAGCAAATAAACACGCCGCTACTAATCAGGCTGAGAGTCAGAACAGTAATAAAGTAAGAGAGCGCAGACATGATTTTCTTCCTTGTTGATAGTTTACTTTTATTTCTGTTAAAACAGAAACAAATGGGCAAATGTTTACATTTTGCAGACACCGTCTTTGCAACGCGGCGCAAAGCCGAGTAGGGCGCTGATGCGATAACGATGTTGTGCAATCCACGCATACAGCTGTGTAGCCGCTGGGCGAGTGATTTTCCAAGTGAGCGGCCCAGTCCACCAGCCGCTACCTATGCTGCGGTACAGCGCCGCAATCGCATCAACGCCGATTAGCATCACGCCATCATCGCGACGTATATGCAGCAAGCGCTGCATCTGCGCCATTTCCAGCCCATACCCATAGGTACTCGCATCAAATTTCGGCGCGCTAATATCTATGGCGGTGAAGCAATTTTTCCTGTCTAAGCGCAGTAGGCGCATCACTTCAAAGCGGCACATAGGGCAGGCATTATCAAAAAAAATCTCGTAGCGTGGCATGATTATCTCCTTGGTTTAAAGCGAAAAATCGATGTTTGATGCTGTGATGTAAGCGCTTGAAGCTCAGCGTTTTTTTAGGGTTTGAAATTTTTTATTTGTTTGGCATTACCATTAAAACCTAAACATCTTCCTTACCAAATAAAGAAGCCAATTGACCCAGTTTGCTGCCCATTTTGAGTAATTTAATCACTGTGCTCGGCGGTAGCTTTTTAAAATCGTCGTAGCCTGATAGCAATACTTCTAAGAATTCCAACACTTGATCCATTTTCTCGCGCGTTGCCGCTTCGATTTCGGTATCCGTTTCAGCTTCAATCGCGCATTCGCGTAGGACTGTTAGCGTTGGATCAAGCTCGCGTTTTTTGCGTTCTTCAGTGATAACGCGGAAAATTTCCCACACATCTTGCAGCGCTACAAAGTGATCACGGCGGTCGCCCAGTTCATGCTGTACTTTGACCAAACCCCAGCTTTGCAGCTCTTTGAGGCTATTGCTAACATTTGATCTAGCCACGTTCAGTGTTTCCATAATCTCGTCAGCGGTCATTGGATTGTTGGCTAAAAATAGCAGCGCGTGGATTTGTGCCACGGTGCGATTCACGCCCCAACGCGTCCCCATTTCGCCCCAATGAACGATGTATTTCTGCATGGTTGGGCTGAGCTTCATTGTTATTCCTTTGTTTCTGTTATTACAGAAATTAAATACCTAAAAGCACTTCGCTGCAAGTAATTTTTTTGTTTGCGTGTGGATAAAAACACAATGTTAAGGGCAAGCAGAATCTCTATATATTCAGCGTGTTTTAACTTTAGCGGGCCATGTCGGAGTAGCCTGCTTTTGTGTGTTAGGCTCGTCATGGCTATTTAGCTTTGATTGTAAGTAAGTTTTTTTTCTTGATTTCATGGAGCAGTCCAATGACCGGTATTTTCGACAAAGTAAAAGAACTTTTTGGCGCCGCAGAGCAAACTGTAGAGGCGGCAGCCGAGCAAGCTGCAGCCAAAGCGGCTGAGCTGGCAGATAAAGCGGGCCAAGTCGCCGATCAGGTGGCGTTTAAGGCGGGTGAGTTAGGTGATAAAGCTGCGATTGCTGCCGATCAGGCTTGGGATGCGACGAAACAAACCGCCGCCGAAGTGGCTGCAAAAGCCGAATCAGTGGCTGATCAAGCTGCATTAAAAGCCGCCGAGCTCGCTGATAAAGCAGGTCAAGCTGCTGATCAGGCAGTGCTAAAAGCGGGTGAGTTGGGCGATAAAGCAACGATTGCAGCGGATCAAGCTTGGGATGCAACGAAGCAAACTGCGGCTGAAGTTGCGGATCAGGCGGCAGCAAAAGCGGCAGAGTTGGCCGATAAAGCCGGTCAAGCGGCTGATCAGGCAGTTTTTAAAGCCAGCGAGCTGGGTGATAAAGCGCTGATTGCAGCGGATCAAGCTTCATTGAAAGCCAGTGAATTGGCTGAAAAGGCGGGTGAGCGTGTTGAACAGGGGATTGCCAGCGTGAAGCAGGCGGTTTCGGGGGACGATACGCCCAAGGCGTAAGGTTTGAGTGGCATCAATAGAAAACCGAGCTTAGCTCGGTTTTTTTTATAGAACTAATGGTTATTTGTTATTTATAAATTAGTCTATTTAGGTATTAAAACTTCGCTTACACTTTGGGCTTAATTTTGTTTTTGGTTGTTGCCATGAAAATTCGCCATCCCGATTTAAGCTCATCCCAAGAAAATATTGAGCATCAAGCCATAGGCATTCCTCCGCTCGATGAGGCGGTGGGGAGCGAGCGGCAATTTTGGCAACGCAAACGCTATCTTGGCTTGGCGCTATTGGTCTTGGTGACGATCATTGCGTATGCCTTTCAAAATCTACCTGAGCCAATGCCACAGCGTATTTTGACTGGTGCGCATTATGTACTGACCTCGCCAATGTTTTGGTTGGCCGTCGCGGTAGGGTTCACGGCGCAGGCGATTGATGGCGCGCTAGGTATGGCTTACGGAATTAGCTCGAATACGTTTTTGATTGGCATTGGCGCGAGCCCAGCGTCTGCGTCGGCGGCGGTGCACGTGGCCGAAGTGTTTACGACGGGTTTTTCTGGCCTGTCGCATTTGAAATTTGGCAACGTGGATAAAGCGCTGTTTAAGCGTTTGGTGTTTCCTGGTGTGGCGGGGGGCGTGGTCGGTGCCTATTTGCTGACCAGTATTGATGGCAAGTTGATCAAGCCTTTTATTGCGGCTTATTTATTGCTGATGGGTTTATATATTCTGCGCAAAGCGTGGCTGGCAACACATCCTAAGCCGCATTCAAATGAAATCAAACACGTCGCGCCGTTGGCATTACTCGGTGGTTTTGTCGATGCAGTCGGCGGCGGCGGCTGGGGGCCCGTGGTGACGTCGACCTTAGTCGGGCGTGGCAATGATCCGCGCAAAACCATCGGTACTGTCAATGCGGCTGAGTTTTTCATTGCGTTTTCGACCGCCGGGGCGTTTTTGCTGTGGGCAAAAATGGATCACTGGCTGTTGGTGGCGGGCTTGATCGTCGGCGGCTTATTCGCCGCGCCATTCGCTGCATGGCTGTGCCACAAACTCAATGCGCGCACTTTGCTGTGGTTGGTCGGCACTTTGATTTCAGTATTGAGCTTATTTAATTTGTATCGTGCTTTGATTTAAATTAGTGCCTTCGTGGTTTGAGTGTTAGAAAATACAATGGGTATTGCTGTCTAGTCTTTATAAATTAAAGCCTAGGCAGCAATACCCATTTTGTATAATTCTACATTGTAATAAGAATCAATTCGGGTAGACTATTGAATTACCTTTTGCAAGGTTTTGCTATGTCATCCTCCTCCCGCCAAGAATTCGCCATGCTCATTACCTTGATGCTGGTGATGTTCACCACCATCGCCGATTTCATGATTATGATGCCGCTGGCATCATATTTAATGGCCGAATTTCAGATTAATACCGCCCATTTTGGTTTATTAGTTTCTTCGTATTCATTGGCTGCGGGTTGTTCGGCGCTGTTGGCTTCATCACAAGCGGATCGCTTTGATCGTCGCCATGCTTTGCTGTTTTGCTACGCCGGACTCATGTTGGCAACGTTGGCTTGTGGTTTAAGTAATAGTTTTTATACGCTACTGGCCGCGCGTGTATTGGCAGGGATTTTTGGTGGTGTGATTGGTTCGATTGCGCTGGCAATTGTTGGGGATTTGATTCCAGTTGAGCGCCGTGGTCAGGCGATGAGCTGGGTGATGTTGGGTTTCTCGATTTCAGCCGTCGCGGGTGTGCCGTTGGGTTTATGGTTGGCGGCGCAAAGTGGTTGGCGGATGCCGTTTTTCGCATTGACGGGAATTTGCGCTTTAGTGGCGGTGGCGATGGTGCGCTTTATTCCGCCAGTTCGCGCGCATTTGGCGACGTTGAACCGCGATGCAAGCTTTGTGGATAGCTACCGCGAGCTGTTGCAGGTGCGCAATCATTGGTGGGCGGTCGGTTCGACGGCGATGCTGATGGTGTCGGGCTTTATGGTGATTCCATTTATTGCGCCCACGATGGTCGCCAATGTGGGTTTGCCAGTCAGTGATTTAATGTATGTGTATTTGGTGGGCGGCGCGGCGACTATTTTTAGCCGCCCTTTGATTGGTAGCCTGACGGATAAATACTCGGCGAAAAAAGTCGTTGCATGGTTGGTGATTGCGAGCTTTGTGCCGATTATCTTAATTACGCAAAATTTTATGCTGAGCCTGCCTTGGCATTTGGCGATCTCGGCTTTGTTTTTTGTGTTTGTTAGTGGCCGCTTTATTCCCGCTTCAACGTTAGTGACTGCGGCGACGCAGCCGCATTTGCGTGGCCGATTGATGGCGTTTAATTCAGCGGTGCAAAACTTTGCATCGGGTGCAGCTTCTTTATTGGCGGGTTTGATGCTGACGCAAGATGCGCAAGGGCATTTGCATCATTACGGCTGGATTGGTGTGCTCAGCTGCATGGCTGGATTGGCGGCGATTTGGATTGCACGGCATATTAAGACTGTTTCTTAAAAGCTGATTTTGATTTGTGCCGCGACAAATCCCTCTAAATCAACGGATTTAATCGTCGGCACAATCACCAAATTCACCCCAAAGTGATAGGGCGTTTCTAGCGAAATCAACAATCCAGCGGCGGGAATGACGGGGTAATTATTTTTTTCTGTTTGGTATCCCGTGAGTAAACCCGCTGTAGCGCCCAACGACAGATTTCCATCTTTACAAAATTCCCATTGCAGCGGCGTCCAAGCCAGTTGCACATACAGCGAAGTTTGCCGAATTGAATTGCGGTAGCCGCCCAGCATCCAATGCCAGCGCCCATTGCTGCGCTCGAGGCCTATTCCTGGATTATTTTCAGAGAGTTCACCATGATTGGCCATTTCGCGATTGTAATGACGCGTCCATACCGGCGTGGTAATCCACGTTCGCCAATCGTTGTGTGTATTCATGCCGGATAAAAAATCGGGCGTGTTTTCGCCAAATGCTTGGCTAACTACATTCTCATCGGCACGAGTTAATTCCGTGGCACAGCACAGCAGCAGAATGAGCAATAGCTTGAATGGATCAGTTTTAGGCATAGGTCGGCCTTATTGATTATTTTTAGAGCGAAATAAGGCTCTCCTCTCAACGTAGATAAGCATCGGCTGTTTTACAATTTTGTATTTGTGGCCACACATAAAATAATGTCATTGATGTGACTGAAAATCGGTTTTTATACTGAGGCTGAGTCAGCAAGATGTGCTGAACAAAGTGCTACCTATGATTTTTTTAAGTATCGTGCGATTGGCTTGCTTGAAAATACCTATTGCACGTATTGGTTTGGGGCTATTCATAGCAAAGGCTTATCGCCTTATACCCATTTATTTTGAAAAAAATGATGAAAATAATTGAGAGAGCTGTTCAATGTTTATCACTGCTTGTACTTAAATCACTGTTTTAATAGCACTAATTTTTATGTCTTTAAATTGTCATTAATTTGTCAATCAACTTTCATTTTAATCACCTACCCTTTGCCCTCCTTGAGGGGGTGTAATGAAATAAAAATCGTAATTTTCAGCCCAAGCTAAAGGCAATACAGCAAATTGTTTCGCCTGATGAAGGCTGTGCTTGAGTTGAGTACAGTAAAAGCCGCTGCCTGACTAAAGTTAAGTACAATTGCAGATCTTGCGGCGCTCTGGGGGTGTCGTCTTTTTTTGAGGTTTTCATGTCGGATAGGCTAGACCCAATTTGGCTAGATCAAGATTACTTAGATCGTTTGGTCATTCGGATTAATGCGGGCGCAGAACCGCAGATTTATGATTGGCTGGGTTTTGATGCCAGCGGTGCGCTGGTTTCGCATGGTCATGATGTGGCTTTACCTGCCGCACGCGTGCTGGAATTGGCGATTCCTGCGGCATGGCTGACGGTGCACAGCATCGCTTTGCCTGTGGTATCGAGCAAGCAGCGGCAGTTATTGCTCATGCAGGCGCTGGAAGATCGCGTGCTGGGCAAATTGAGTGAATTACACTGGCTGGCTGGCCCTATCGTTGAGGGTAAAACCACCGTTTGGGTGCTGGAAAAAACGCGCTTGGCGGCATTGCAGGCGTGGGTTGCTGCATCAGGCTTGGCGTTTGTGCGCTGGGTGCCTGAGTTTGCGCTGTTGCCCGGTGAATCTACTTATGCATCTAGTAGCTCAGGCATTTTATTTCGTACGGCTAGCGAATGGGGTTGCTTGGAGAGTGAAACGGAATTACTCGCACTGTATCCTGAGTCTAGCTGGCAGAGTGTGGCGACCACGCAATTGCAGGCGCCTAGTAAAGAGGCGGTTTCTTTTTACCAAGCTAAGAAGGTATTGCTCGCTACCAATTGGTTAGATTGGCGTAGAGCGATATACCTATTGATTGTCTGTTTGGCGGTATTTTTACTGAGTTTAGTGTTGCAGTGGCGTAGCTTGGCTAATCAAGAATCGGCATTGCGCCAAGAAATTCGCCAAACCTTTGCCAGTATTTTTCCTGGCGTGCCGATTGTTGATCCAATCTTGCAATGGCAAAGCCGCCAGAATGCCGGTGCAGCACAGAGCGGTTCAGGCGGAGACGCATTGGATTTATTGTATAAAACGGCCGCGCAAATTGATTTGGAAGCCGGTGTGGACAGCATCAGCGTGAAAGAAGGCAAAGTTCAGATTTTGCTGGATGAGGCTAAAGCGGCAGCGCTGCTGGCTAAACTCACCGCGCAAGGCGTTAAAGTGCAAAGTAATAAATTGGCGGATGGCCGGATGAGTATCGAGGTGCAGCCATGAACGTAAAGATGCAAGCTTGGATACAGCAGGGCCGCGAGTACTGGCAGCAACGCAATCCGCGTGAGCGCAAGATGCTGAGTATTTGGCTGTTGGCGGTGCTGTGCGCGATTTTATATTTTGGGATTTACGCGCCGTTGACGACGCAAATTGCGCGACTTTCAGTGAATGTGCCGCGTTTGGAAGGGCATTTGCTGGCGATGCGTGGCAGTAAGCCGGAAGTGTTAAGCGTGCGGGGTAAGGACGTCGATTTACGCAGCGCGGTCTTTGCTGCTTTGTCGATCAAGAAAATCAGCGCCGATGTGCGCTCCATTTCGCCTACGCAGCTGGAATTACGCAGCACACATGCGTCGGTGGGCGAGGCTTTGCAGCTGGCGAGTGCGTTGCGCGGCGAAGTTGCAGCCAAAGTAACGAGTATTCAGATTAAACAAGATTCAGCAGCGGTGGCCTTGTTACTTGTTTTGGAGCGGCCATGAGTAGCATGAAAAAACCATTTTTACGCCGGATTGCGATCGGGGCAGCGGTGCTCTTTGCTTGTGTACTGATCTTGCTGATTAGGATGCCAGTGAGTGCGCTGAATTGGATTTTGCCCAAAGACGTGAGTTTGGTGCAGGCGAGCGGCAGTATTTGGGATGGCAAAGCCAGCGCTGTGGGCTGGCAGGGCGTGGTATTACAGCAAAATTTAAACTGGCAGTTTGATGCTAAAGCGGTGTTGGCTGGCACGCTTGCTTGGCAGTTGCGTGGTGAGGCGCAGGGAGCGGCTAGCCAAGCGCGTGCAGTTTTGGGCTGGCGCGGTATCGCTTTGGAAAATGTCGATGTCACTGTGCCATTAGAAGGCGTGTTTCGCGCGATACCACAAGTCGCAAACTGGGGTTTGGGTGGCCGCGCGCAGTTACGCAGTACACGGCTGTCCAAGCAAGTGGGCGACAGTGCCGAGCTGGTGCTGGATCCTATTTTTAGCCAGCTGGTTCCGGCGCTGATGCCCTTAACAGCACTGCGCGTCCAATTTTATGTGATCGATGGCGGGACGAAATGGCAAGTCACGCCAGCCGGAGCAAGTGCAATTGCCGTAACGGGACAGGGTGAGCTGCAGTGGCAAGGCGCGGCGCATGGCACGATTAATTTAAAGCCTGAAGAAAATGTCCGCCAACAACTCGCACCGCTGTTATTGCAAGTACCAGCTACAAGTGAGGGGTATCAGATTAAGTTTTAATCTGCCTGTGCCGTGCGGTGCAAATTTGTACGGCGCACTGAAATACAAAAAGCCATCCGATTCGGATGGCTTTTTTGTTGGATGCTGCATACAAGTAATCGTGAATCGTGCAGAAGTTTTATGACAAGGCGAAACAAGGCTGCAAATACGTTTACTGATCGACTTAGCTCATTAGTTGACTAATTTCTGAGGCCAAGCTTTTGCTGGATATTTCACCCAATCGGTCGAATACACGCCCACACTCGGTGTATAAAATAGACTCTGGTAACCTTTGCTGAAGTGATTCGGCATCACTGGCGAAAAGTTAGTTTGGCGAATCGCAAGGCTACTTAATAGCGTTTGTGTGGCTGGGTCGCTTGGATAGGCTAGATACAAATGTTTTTGACTCGGCTGTAGATAAAACTCTAAATCACGCGCCGTTGGTAGGCATGTTTTGCAGCGGAAAGCGGAGCTATTCGTGGTGAGCGTGGTATGGATTTGACCGGGGTAATACTTTTTCATTTCCGATCCCGTGTTGGTTTCGTCTATTGCGCCGCGCTCTGATAGACCATGCGCTGCATGCGTCCAGATCACTGCTTTCTTCCCTTTGAGCGGCCCCTCCAACCACCATTGTGCATTGGCTGCTTGTGATTTATCCCGAGGTATATGATCTAGGCCGCCAGTTTTATTCCACAAATAATCGGTCTCATTCATGATGGTTCTGGTCATCCGGCACCAATAGCTTTTTGATTTCAGCGGCAGTTCACCAGAAACATAAGGGGTATCGCAAAGTGCCGCCTCTAAGCTCATGCTGACTTGCTTGAAGGTGGCTAAATCTGCGCTGCTTGGCGGTGTTTTATCGCTTAGATTGGCGATTAAACTCACCACTTTTTTATAAGTTGGCCAATTGGCGGATTGGGGGATCGTTGAGCTAATTGATTTTAGATAATCTTCAAAACGTGGCTGTAATTCATTGACTGAGGCTTCACCAGCTTGTAAACCATCAATACCGATTAACTGCAAAGGACGGGTACTTGCATAAGTCGTGTCAAGATATTCGACCATCTTGCGGCCTTCTTCATTTCTGGACCAATCAAAAAAGATACGTCCTGGTGCAGAATCGAGATAGGAAACACCAAGCTCGGCTTTCATTTCAACCATCCGACTTAAATCAAACATACCGCTTTCGATCAAAATGGCATCAAAACCTTTTTCTTGGTGCAGGTATTTTAGTAAACGCGTGTTGAGTAGCATTGTATCGCCCGAGCCATGAATGGATTCGGTTAAAAATACAATCCGCGCATTGCCCACTGCGGCACCAAAGGGAGCAAGATCACTAAAATCAGTATTACTTGGGTTGATCGATGAAATGGTTTTGGTATTTGATTCAATGATTTTCTGAATGTCTTGCTTAGCTTCAGCAGTAACGTTGTCGCCACCACCACAAGCGGCTAATAGCAAGGTGGAGCCAAGTAATAATACAAACGTTGATTTTACGGCCATGCTAATTCCCCTGAGTAATTGGTATTTTTATACTTAGTGACGTAATACTTAGCGTGGATGATACTTTTACTTACGTTTATTTGCAATTTTTGTAAATTTTAAGTGTGCTTCTGTAATGAATTTATTTGTTGATGGTGATGTAGCGCATTTCTAATCTAGCCCCGTTAATACGAATCCAGTGCCAGCAGGTAGTTATGCTGAGTCGCCATAAGGTAGGTAGATGATTTTTTAAATAATGAATGTTTCAACAAAAAGCCATCCGATTCGGATGGCTTTTTTTGGGGCGTTCAAGTCAGGAGTTTAGGCTAATGCTTTTGCTTTTAGTTGAGCAAATTCATCCGCAGTAATCGTGCCTGCATCGAGCAAGCTTTTTGCTTCGCTGATTTGTTCGGCTGGCGATTTGCCGGCGATTTGGCGGATGTAATTATCAGTATCTGATTTTACGCGTTCCATTGATTGGCGTTGGCGTTGTGCCATGCCACGGCCGTGGCACAAGATGTAAATGACAGCAACAAACGGCACAGGCAGGATCAAACCAATAATCCAGAATGCTTTTCTAATTCCCGACATTTCATGGTTGCGGAACAAGTCGGCAATGATATGAAATAGAACGAAAAGATAAACAATAAAAATAAAAGCTTCGGCGATGAGCCAAAATACATCCCAAAAATTACTCATAAATACAACTCCTTGCGGTTCACTAAAAATAGTGATGATGAAAAAGACGCTTTGACCCGATGGGTTTAGTACGGTTTACGTGTTGCTCGGTTAATCCATGTCCGTAATAACGACAGGAGCGCGCCGCCGGTCACCATGCCTAAGGCGTAGACCGCAAAAACGAGCAGCGATGCTGGCATGGTCAAGCTCAGGTTAAAAAACGTGATGGTGACTGCGGTGAGATTTTGAAATTTAAATAGCACGACTGCAGCGGTCAAAATAACAATCAAAGCGATATATAGGTAGCGCATGGTGAATCCTTAGGCGGTGAAGGGAATGTACTTGATCGATTTGAAAATTGGATTAAATGATATTGTTTTTTTATTTAAAACTTACTAATTGAAGTGGATGTTATGAAAGTTAGGCTGCCAAGTCAATGATTCTACTGATGGTTAATTGCCTCATATCGCGTAAATATTACTGACTACGAGTCACTCTAAGCATTTCTTCGACGCTGGTTTTGCCTTCCAATACACGCGCAAGTGCATCTTTGCGTAAGCTACTCATGCCGATACTTTCCGCGTAGCTGCGAATATCTTGCTCGTTGGCCGCGTTATGAATTTGCGTGCGCATTGCTTCATCAACGACCAATAATTCATGAATCCCAGTACGGCCACGATAGCCGGTTTGCGCGCAATGCGGGCAACCGACGGCGCGATATAAAGTAATTTTTTCTTGGGTATTTAGCTCTAGCTCTTTTAGCTCATCGCTGCTAGCTATATACCCTTGTTTGCATTCGATACACAGCGTACGCACCAAACGCTGTGCCAGCACGCCTATCGTCGATGATGCGAGCAAAAATGGCTCGATGCCCATATCGACCAAACGGGTGATGGCGCTAGCGGCGTCGTTGGTGTGCAGTGTCGCGAGTACCAAATGGCCGGTGAGCGAAGCTTGCACGGCGATTTGCGCAGTTTCTAAATCGCGGATTTCACCGATCATAATCACATCGGGATCTTGGCGCAGGATAGCGCGCAGTGCGCGGGCAAAGCTCATCTCGATGCGCGTATTAACTTGGGTTTGGCCGATGCCATCCAGATCGTATTCGATTGGATCTTCCACAGTCATGATATTGCTGTTTTTGGCATCCATGCTGCCCAGCGCCGCGTATAAAGTCGTCGTTTTCCCCGAGCCAGTCGGCCCCGTCACCAGCACAATGCCGTGCGGTGACGCGAGCAATTGATTCAGTGGCTTGAGCGTTTTTTCCGCCATGCCGAGTTTGGCCAGTTGCAAACGTCCAGCGGATTTATCCAGTAAACGCAGCACCGCGCGCTCGCCGTGGCCAGTGGGCAAGGTCGAAACACGAATATCGACGGGACGACCCGCGATGCGCAGATTAATACGACCGTCTTGCGGTAAGCGTTTTTCGGCGATATCCAGCGCCGCCATCACTTTGAGCCGCGATACCAACGCCGCATGCAGCGCACGATTGGGCTCAACCACATCGCGCAAGCTGCCATCCACGCGGTAACGCACGACGGAGCGCGTTTCGAACGGTTCGATATGAATATCGGATGCATTTTCGCGTAGCGCTTCGGTGAAAATGGCATTAATCAGCCGAATGACGGGCGACGATTCAGTCGCTTCCATCAAGTCAGACACTTCGGGCATGTCTTGCACGAGGCGCGCTAGATCGGCCGATTCCTCGATATCGTCGACCATATTCATCGCGCTGCTATCACGACTGTTGTTGAAGTGCTGCGTGAGACGGGCATCAAATGCATCGCTGGCTAAAACGTGCAATTGGCTGTGAGTCATTTTGCGGCGCAATTCGCCCAGTGCAGCGATGCTTGCACCTTGGCGCATGATGATTGCGGTCACGTCATCGACTGTATCGCCATCAAAAACGCCAAACTCGCGTGCATAACTATAAGAAACAATCGTCATATTTTTATTGTTGAGTCGCAGTGGGCGCAGGAGCTACAGCTGGCGCGCTGGCTTTCGGCTGCGGTGAATAAACCGATTTACCCGCTTCGGGTAAGCGATCAGGTAGCTGAACCTTTGGCATATCTTGCAAGAACCAGTGCTCGCCCACTTTGAAATCACCTTGCTGTTTGCGTAGATATTGGTATCTATCATCGGCCAATTGGCTATTGGCTGCGCCATCGCGAATCACAACAGGGCGTAAGAAAATCATCAGGTTAACTTTTTCATACTTGCGATTTTCGTATCTAAATAAATGCCCCAAATAAGGCAGATCACCCAAGCCGGGTACTTGGCTGTCGTTATTGGTCACGCGATCTTCGATCAAGCCACCGAGCACGACAATTTGCCCATCATCGACCAGCACTTTGGTTTCGATCGTGCGCACCTTGGTCGCCAAGCCCGCGCCATTGGTATTTAAAGACGTGTCCACGCTGGAGACTTCTTGATACACATTCAGCGTAATCACGCCGCCCTCAGAGACTTGCGGGCGAACGCGCAGTTTAATCCCGACATCTTTACGTTCAACCGACACAAAAGGATTGGCATTCGCGCCAGTCCCATTTTGTGAACCAGTAATAATCGGAATATTTTGGCCGACGGTGATTTTGGCTTCTTCGTTATCCAGCATCAGTAGATTAGGCGTGGAGAGCACATTGCCATTACCGGTACTTTGCAGTGCTGAGGCGAGTAGGCCGAGCGAGGCGCTGCCGTCACGTGGATCGCCATTAAACAAACCCATCGTCAAGCCTGCAGGAATCCCCGCAGGGGTTTTGGCTAAAATATTGCTGATAATATTGCCCAAGCCGCCAGCGCCAGGGTTCAGATTGCTGACGCCACCAGCGCCGACTTTATCGTTACCACCTGCAACTAGCCATTGAAAACCAAACTCAGAAAGCTTGGATAAATTCACTTCGGCAATCATTGCTTCAACGTAAATTTGTGAGCGGCGCACATCGAGTTTTTCAATCACTGAGCGTAAATTATTATAAATATTCTGTGGTGCGGTGATGATCAGTGAGTTGGTCGTGCTATCAGCTTGAATCCGCACCGATGCGCCCGCAATTTGGATGTTGGTCGCTGTATTGGTGGCGGGCGCTGCGGTGCTTTGCATCGAATTATTGCTGCTGCTGGTCGAGCTGGTATTGCTGCTCGTGCTTGGTGTTTCTGCACTGTCTTGGCCGGTGAGTAGGCCTTTGAGCGTACTCGCGAGTTTGCTCGCTTCGGCATTACGCAGATAAACCACATTAATCGCGCTATCGGTCGTTGCCGCTTCGTCTAAGCTTTTCACCAATTGGCGCAATTGGCTGGCTTGTGCGGCATTCAGTGCACGGATCATTAAGCGATTGCCGCGTGGATCAGGTACTACAATCGAGCGGCGTACACCATCGGCAGGCGGAATCGGCGCGCCACCGGCTTGTACGGTTACTTCAGGCATTAGGCGAGCGATGTTTTGCGCGACATCTAAAGCCGAAGCGTTGATTAGTTTGATGGTAAAAACATCGGTATTTTTGGGTTGATCGATATTGTCGATAATGCGCGAAAGGCGGCGAATATTATCGGCGTAATCGGTAATCACCAGCGTATTGCTGGTGCCTGATTGATAGGCGCTAATCAGGCTATTGGGCGTTGCCAAAGGACGCAGCATCGTCGCCATTTGATTGGCGCTTTCATTATTCAGATTAAAAATCTGCGTAATGATTTGCTCGCCGTTGGCATTTTCACCGCGCAGCAAAGTTTTATTGCTGAGTGTCTTGCTGTCGGCTTCTGGCTGAATTTTGATTGCGCCGTTGCTTTGCACAGTCGCAAAACCGGCTTGGCGCAATGCTGATTGCAAAATCGGATACACCAGATCTTTGGCGACGGGTTGGGTCGAAACGATATTGATCGTGCCTTTAACGCGCGGATCAATAATAAAGTTTTTACCCGTAATCAGGCTCATTGCTTTAATTGTGGTTTCAATATCGGAGTTAACGAAATTGAGCATGATTTTTTCGCTGGCATCGTCAGCAGCAAAAGCGGTTTGGTTGATGAAACCGACTTGGCTGCAAAGCAGCGCGGCAATCAATAGTTTTTTCATGGATTTATGGGTTAACAGTGTAGCTAATTGATTGAGGTTGATCTTGGCGTTGAATTTGCAACGTGAGATTAGTTTGTTGGCTAAATGCGCCATACAGCAAGGATAAATCATCGAGCTTATTGAGCGGGCGGCCATTAATCGCTTTTAAAATATCGCCATCGCGCAATTGCAGTACTTGAGCCAATTGCTGCTGGCTGGCTTGTTCAACGACAATTCCGCCTGCTGCGCTGGTGTTCAGCCCTTTGCTCCAATTGGCGAGATTGCCGCCTTGTAAAATGCCAGTTAACTGGCCACGCGTTAAAGTAATCGACGGTGATACCGGATTGGATACTGCGACTGCCGTTGGCTGAACGGTAATGGGGGCGTTGTTGCTACTTGCCACAGCAGAGGCCGGTAAATAGACTTTTCTTTGCACGCCTTGATGCTCAAGCACGATGTGATCACGATTTGTCGCGAGCAGTGTGCCGTATTGACCGAGATCGCCACCGACTTTCACCGCGACAGCGCTGGCTTCAAGGCCTTCGATAATCGCAATCCCTGAGTGGCCTGAAATCAGTGCTTTTAATGTTAAGCTGCCGGCTTCATTGGCAACCGTTGTCGTCGTGCTGCTTTTAAATAAACGCAGTACCGCATCAGGGTTAAATGATTTGGGCGCTTCCTGTGCTAAGCGCAATGCTGCGCTGTGCGGGGTGGGGCTCAGTAATTGCCAAACGAGCCCGGCGCCAAGCCAGATTAGAAGTGCAACTGCGCCATATTGGGTGATTTGCGCGAGATGTTTTAAAGAAAAAGACATAGTCCTAATGGCAGCAACGCTGTGTAGTTTTATTTAACTGAACGTGGTTTCAGTACGAAGAAAAAAATATTCCAGCAGCGATGCGGGAATATTTTGTACCCAGAATAAAGTACTCGTGCAAAAGTTTTATGGCAAGGCATCGAAGCCGCAGGCAGTACATCGAGTACGACTCGGGAAACAACGATGTAAGAAAACTTTTGCTTATCTAATTACTTATAATCGTCATCTCTGCGGCGTAAACTGCGCGGTAGATTGACGTTTTTATTCAATGCTGTGAAATATTCGCAGCGAACTCATACGGGAAAGTAGAAAATTTTACATCAACAATAGTAATATCATCGAAATATTCATCATTCATCGGCATTGAATCACATATAGATGACTGTAATATGGCATTCATCTGCTATTTTGATTTTTTTTTAAGAATTTCGGGCTAAGTAACGACACAAATTATGCAGGGCGAGATGCCGCAACGCAGAGTTTGTTTGTTTTTTATTTATCCGCCAGCCTTTTCAAGCGACCTTCCGTGACTGCATTTCGTTTCCAAGCTATTCCCTTGATCGGGGGAAAAGAGACATCCGGCCAAATCGACGCCGATTCACCGCGTCACGCCCGTAGCCTGTTGCGTGAGCAAGGTTTGCTGGCGACGTGTGTGAGCGAATCCACCGCCGCTGTGGGCCAAGCTGCGCGCTTAAAATTATCCAGCCAAGATCTTGCAACGCTAACGCGGCAATTTTCGGCGCTGCTTGATGCGGGTTTAACGATAGACGAGCTATTAGTTGTGTTGGCCGAGCAAGCCGATCAAGACAAAACCCGCCAAGTTTTGGCCGGATTGCGTGCGGACGTGATGGCCGGTATGCCGCTGTCGAACGGCATGGCGCAATTTCCGCGTGTATTCCCGATGCTGTACCGCACCTTGGTGAAAGCCGGTGAAGAGTCGGGCAAACTCGCTGGCGTGATGCAGCGTTTGGCTGACTACTTGGAAGCGCGTGGCGAGCTCAATAGTAAAATTGCGATTGCGTTTATTTATCCCGCCGTGGTGATGTTTGTGTCGGCCTTGGTGATTTTGGGCATGCTAACGTGGGTGGTGCCACAAATGGTGCAAGTGTTTGAATCAGCCAAACAAACGCTGCCGCTACTCACGCGTGCGCTGTTGTGGACGAGCGCGGCGATCAAAAGCGCCGGTGGCTGGGTCTTGCTGGCGGCGATGATTGCTAGTGTCGCTGGATTTTATGCGTTAAAAAAGCCCGAGCTGAAATTGCGCTTTCATGTTTGGCGTTTAACATGGCCGATCCTCGGCTATTTGGATCGCCTCGCCAATACCGCACGCTTTGCCAGCACCTTGGCGATTTTGGTCGGCAGCGGTGTGCCACTGCTTAAATCGCTCGATGCTGCTGAAGGCGTGATGAGCAATTTGAAATTACAAAGTGCGGTGGGTGAAGTGGCAGCCGAAGTACGCGAAGGCGTGAGCTTGGCGCGTGCGATGAAAAGCGCGAATGAATTTCCGCCGCTGCTATTGCATCTGGTCGCCAGCGGCGAAGCGACAGGGCGCTTGGCGCTGATGCTCGATCGCGCATCGATTGAGCAAACCAAAGAACTCGACCGCAAAGTCACCGCCTTCACCAGCTTGCTCGGCCCCTTGATGGTGCTCGTGATGGGCGCTGTGGTGATGGTGATTGTGCTGGCGATTTTGTTGCCGGTGTTCGAGATGAATCAGTTGGTGAAGTAATTCGCTGCTGCGCCTGCGTATTTTGCTGTCGGGCGGTACTCGAAATCCTCATGTACATAAGTACATTCCGGTTTCTGTGTTCCGGCCGACAACAAACTACTTTGGCTCGCTAGCGAATAGTTGGCAGTATATGAGTGTGATCCTTATTTTTATTAGTTCCTATCTGTATACCTGTATGGAGTTTGTGTGAAAAAAAGTCGTGGTTTTACCTTAATTGAGATTTTGGTGGTCGTGTCGATTTTGGCGATTTTGGGCGCGCTGATTGTGCCAAAGATTATGGATAGGCCGAACGAAGCGCGAATTGTCGCGGCTAAGCAAGACGTGTCGGCGATTATGGCGGCGCTGAAAATTTATAAGCTCGATAACGGTCGCTTGCCAACCACCGAGCAAGGCCTGAAAGCCTTGGTGCAAAAACCAACCAGCGACCCTGTGCCGATGAATTGGAAATCGGGTGGTTATCTGGAAAAAGCACCGAAAGATCCTTGGGGTCAGGATTATGTTTATCTGAATCCCGGTGCGCATGGTGAGATTGACGTGTTGAGCTACGGCCCAGAAGGTCAAGCGGGTAGTGATAAGCCAGAGAATCTGATCGGTTCATGGCAGTAATGATTTTTGCTACTGCGAAGCTCGAATACTGCGTTATTACTTCACTAAAAAATCCTCATTGGCTTGATGCCAACTCCGGTTTTTTAGCTTGCAATGCCTTGTCTTCGAGCTTCTCGCTACGCAAAATTTTTGCTACTACGAACCGCAAATCCTGCGTTATTGCTGCGGGGAAAAATCCTCTTTTACTTGATGTAAACTCCGGTTTTTCTCCTCGCAATGCCTTGTCTTTGCGCTTCTCGCTACGCAAAATCCAGTGTTTCTTATGAATAGCTCAGTGCGTATACAATCCGGTTTCACCCTGCTCGAAATCCTCGTCGTCACGGCGATTATTTTGATTGCGACTAGCTTTACGGTGTTTCATTTTAACCGTGGCGATGGGGCGCAAGCGGCGGCGGAGCGTTTGATGCTGCAATTTGAAAGCGCGCGCGACGAGGCGATTGCCAGTGGTCGAGCGTTAGCATGGACCAGCGATGGTGCGGGTTATCAGTTTTGGCAGAAAAACGAGCGCCAAGAATGGGAAGTGCTCAATGCCCGCGATGGTCTGCGTGCGACTCAGCTTGCTGATGGCGTGCAAGTGAAGGCGCAAAGTATTAATCAACAGACGCGCCCATTGGGCGAGAAAATCCTGTTTCCTGCTGATGGCGTCATCGAGCCTTTTATCGTGCACTTGCAAAGCAGCCAGACGCAATGGCGCGTTAGCGGTGATGTCATGGGGCGCTTTGCGGTGTCGCAGATCCAACCGTTGTCGCAAGCAGAAGCTCAACCGTCATCGCAAGTCGAGGCGCAGCCTTGATGCAGAGAAAATCGCTTGGGTTTACCTTGGTTGAAGTGCTGGTCGCGCTGGCGGTGCTGGGCATTACCTTGGCCGCCGCCGCCAAACTGGTCATCGGTTCTACCGATACCTTGATGACCTATCGCACCCGAACTTTGGCGAGCTGGGTGGCGAGTAATTTGGTCAATCAGCAATTGGCGATGCGCGCTTTTCCTGAAACCGGAGCCACGCAAGGGCAAGTTACGCAAGGCGGTGAGCAGTTTATTTACAGCATGAATGTGAGCCCAACACCGAACTATAGTTTTCGACGTATCGAGCTGAGCGTCGCAGTGGCTGAGCGCCCTGAGCATATACTGGCACTGCAAGTTTATTATGCTGCTCGGGTGGATACGCCATGAGTCGCGATTTAAACGTACTTTTCTCTGAAAAATATCGTACTCAAAATCAATCAAAGCATTGCGGCTTTACCCTGCTGGAAGTGCTGGTGGCTTTGGCGATTTTTGCCATCATGAGCCTGATTACGTATCGTGGCGTAAATATGGTGATTGATACGCGCACGGCGGTGGTCAGTGAAACGGCGTATTGGCGCGAATTAACGCTGGCGTTCGAGCGGATGGAAAGCGATTTAAGCCAACTCGTGCCACGACCATGGACCGATGCAAGCGGTAAAATCCAGCCGCCGCTACGCAGTGTGAGCAATCCTGATGCGAGCGTGGGTTTGGAATTTATTCGCTTTGATGCCGACCGCGCACCGCTACATGGGATTTATCAATGTCGGCAGCGCAGCCTAATTTTAAAGTTGTTTCCTAAACCGGATATCGCCGCAGGCGAGCTAGCGATTAGCCATGAATTATTAAAAAACCTCAGTCGCTGCGAAATTGATTTTCTAGATAGTAAAAATCAATGGCGGCCGCAATGGAACGAAGCTGCCAGCCGCCCGCGTGCAATCCGCATTCGCCTCGCAGTGGATCAGCATTTGGGTGAATACGAAAGGGTATTTTTGATTCCATGAAGCCCACTTTCATTTTCCCTAAACAAGCGGGTGTCGCGATTATTGCCGCGCTGATGGTCGCCGCCTTAGTCGCCTCGGTCGCTGGATTACTGATGCTGCGCCAGCAACGTGCACTGCAACAGCTCGAAATTCGCAAAGACACTGCTGAGGCGCGCGCGGCGACGTGGTCGGTGTTGCAATTGGTGCGGCTCACTTTGCGCGATGATGCACGAGCGGGGCAGCCCGATCATTTACTCAAACCTTGGGCGGTGCCGATTCCTGAAATTAAAATTGAAAATGGCGCAATGAGTGGTCGACTTACTGAGCTCAATGGTCGTTTTAATCTGGCCAATTTGCTGGATAAAGACGGGCAACTCAATCCACTGGGCGTGGCAGCGTTTAAAAAACTACTCAGCAACTTAGGCTTACCTGCTAATTTGGCGGATAACTTGGCCAAACACCTGCAATCGAAAGCGGTAAAAGAGAATGATAAGAGCAAAATTTTGCCGCTGGTGGATGTGAATGAGCTGAACCAAATTGAAGGTTTTAGCATTGATATCGTACGGCAAATCGAGCCGAGTATCGTGGCGCTGCCCGTGCCGACTACGCTGAATGTGAATTTTGTTTCGGCTGAAGTGCTCGCCGCATGGGTGCCAAAATTGAGTGTATCTGCCGCTGAGCAAGCGTTAACAAAGCGTAGAAGCAAATACTTCTCTAATGTATCTGAATTAGTTGATCAATTACCCAAAGATTCTGAGGTGCCGCAAGCGATGTTGGCAGTGAATAGCCAGTTTTTCTGGGCCGACATGGGCGCGCGTTTTGGAAAAGTTTTTCTGCAACACCGCGCTTTGCTGGATCGATCCAAAAGCGAAATGCCAACTGTGTTATGGGTACGACGGATCTATTGATAAAATAGCGTTGCGAATGGCTCATCGTCATGAAAAAAGCCCCTGAATGCAGCTCAGGGGCTTTGTTCTAAGTGGCCGCTAGTTAATATTTACGACTTAAAATATTTTGCTGGCGTTAATACTTGATGGGTGTGTTCCGCTGCAAGAGATCGGCGTTTTTTGCGTTTCTTTGCGTGTATAGCTACCCGTTAATGCTGTTTTGTCGGCATTAAAAATCAGAGTTTGTGACCAAACATTACCGCCGTTGGCATAGGTTTCTGATCGGAAGTCTTTAAATTCGGTTGTTCCCGGATAGTTCAGTGCGGTATCGACCACCGCTGTGCCATTCCAGTAATGCAGTTTTTTAGCTGCCGTATCAACCAGCCAATGATTGCCCACCGTCACATCTTTATTATTGTAATCACACGCTGAACTGGCCGGTGTTGCCGATGAACCAGTGCCGGTCAATCGACCGCTCCAAACGTCATAGGCGCCATAACGTTTGCCATGATTACGCGCGGCAATAATGTCATAGGTGCGCGTATCGGTGTAATAGACAACTTTTCCGCTTTCATCAGTTTCAGAATCGGTCGTTACATTTTTTACATAGCCCAGTTTAGGCACGTGCCATTTGCTGGTCGTCCAAGTTTCTTTGACTGTAACTTTGCCTGTGGCGTCTTTTTGAACCAGTTTGGTCGTGTTTTTCGACTTGCATGTTTCAAACTTGCCCATCAAGGTCGGTACGGTTTCGCGCCCAAGGAAGACGACTTCTTCGGTGAAGGTTTCTGTTCGCGCTACATTGGCAGGAGAGTACCAGCTACCCAATGATTTTCGGCTCACGCTCGTTTTAAGCGGCGCTGTGGCAGTGATGTCATAAATGTGGTCTGTTTGAGCGCCGGTTTGCTCAAACTTTTTATGCCATTCGGTCAGCTTATTATCTTTATCAAAAGTATCTTCTTGCCAGCCTTTACGGTATTTGCTGTCGAGCGAGGTGTACCAGTTAAAGATAAATTTTTGTGGATATGTTTGCTTAACTGCGTAACCCGTTAAGTCGTCATTTAAATAGGTTTCATCAAAACGGCGCAGCACTTTTTCGCCGTTAAATTCAGCTTCGCTGGCGTTTTTGCCGTAATACGTTTTGAATAGCCCACCAAACCAGCCTTCACGGAATTTTTGCTGACCAGTCCAATCGACTGATTTATTGCCATTCCATTCATAGATGGCAGCAGCAGGCTCAGTTGAGTCAACGATTTTTAGATCCGCAGGCAAAGACAATGAGGCAATACATTGGCCCAATGTTTCGGTTGCCGGATTGATTGTGACTGTACCGCCGCCCGCTTTGACGACTGCAATCGCTTTATTAATGATATTTGGGTCGGCTTCTTTGAGTTTTTCTAGCAAGGCATCATAAGCATTGCCGCTCGCGATGGGATCGAGTGAGGCGGTGACTGGGTTGCCAATTTTGCTGATATCAATGCCGAGTTCTTTGGCAATATATTGAGTCAGCGCGGTGATGGCCAAATCAATTTTAGCTTTATCATTTAAGGCCGCGAGCAGTGCCTTGCTATCGGTAAATTTAGCAAACGCATCGGCTGGTAATTGCTGGCTCATTTGTGCAATCAGCAACGTGGTTAAGGTGCTGACATTGGCTGAGGTTTCACCCGATACGCTGCTTGAATACAATTCGCTGGTATTGGCTGCGCCGGTTGTGACGACGGTGCCGCCAGTCACGCGAATAATAAACGGCGCGGTGAGTGCTGCAGTAGATAGGCTATAAGCGCCTTTGGCATCGGTGCTCGTGCTAACAATAACGCCTTTGGCGTCTTTCACTTCGACTTTGGCATTGGCCAACGCACTGCCAATCGCGACAGAACCTTTTAAGCTGCCGGCATTTACAGCGACTGGTACTGCTGGTGTCGCTGGCGTTGCGGGGGTCGTGCTTACACTTGAGTCACTACCGCCACCACCGCATGCACTCAGCGCAGAGGCCAAAAGCACAACGAGCAGTTTTTGTTGGCTAGAAAATGTATTCATCTGGTTTCCTGTTGTTTATTTAAGCTTCTGAAATTTTACAGAAGGCTTTGGTTGTTTTTATTGTAAGTAATTGCGCGTGAATTTTATGCGATTTGAGTTGCTGCAATCAATCAAATTGTTCTGTATTGAAATAAAAAGATTCAACATATTTCAGTTTTATGAATGACTGAATTGATTCGTGTTAATGATTGAGAAATACATCGCGAAAAGAATGGGCATGTGTGTGCCGCAATGCCATGATGCTGACTTTGAAAAATGATTATTAATGAATGCCTTAGTCTTGATGCTACCAAATAGCTTTAAAAAAGCTTTACAAGCACATCGTGTTCGTCTTTACATTTAGCAATATGCTCGGCCATGCTGCGTAAGGTTTGGGCGCGGCCTAAATCCATTTCTAAACCTAAATCGCCCACCTCGTAAGCCAAGGCTAGCTCTTGCATTGCCGGTGGATATTGGCGGTTGGCGGCGGCTTCAAAGTACTGCAATGCTTTTTTCTCGTCTTTAGGCTGATTGCCTTCGCCGTTGCGATACCAGTTGGCGAGTAAAAACTGTGCCATTTTGTCATTCCCTTGTGCTGCAGTAGTAATGAGCAGCTGGCCTTTGGCAACATCGGCAGCACCACCTTGGCCGTTAATCAGCATTAATCCAAGCCGATATTGGGCGCGCGGCATATTGGGGAGTTGCGCGAATTCTTGGCGAGCTAGTGCTGGGTTTTCGCGACCACCTTGGCCTTGCAAATGCATCATTGCGGCTGCAAAACGCGCGGTGTCGTCGCCAGCTTCTGCAGCTTTTTGGTACCACACCAGTGCTTGCGGCCAGTTAGCGATGTCTGCTTTGGCTTGATCGGCCAATAGGCGCATGGCTAAAGGATGGCCGGCGCGAGCGAGTGTATTTATTTCTTCTTGTTTTTGCGGGTTGGCGCCCATTTCTTGCGCGATTTTGAGGACTTGATTATTGGGTGTTGCTAAGCGCTGTTGTTGCAGCAAGAAGTAGCCTGCGGCGCTGGCAATTAGGATCAGGCTGAGGGCGATGGCGGTATAGATTTTAGTCATTTGTTAAAAAGGCCCGAGCGAACTCGGGCCAACTCCATTGCGAAGTTAAAGTACTGAATCAGCTTGGGTTTATTTATCTAAGCCGTAACTGAGGTCAATTCTATAGATGGCATTGCCCGCCGCATCATTGTTTTTGCCGGTGTAGACGACGTTCTTCACGCCTTCTTGCTTGGCAACTGCATTCACAATCGCGGTATTAAGCGCCGTTTCAAATGTTACTGCGCCTTGCGTCGTAACAGGTTTGAAACGCCAGTTTGGTACTGCTGCGTGTTTGGCTAAAGTCAGCTGTTTTTGCGCTTTGACATAACTCACAATCACATCACGATTGGCATCGCCACCGCTGATAATCACATTGGCACCCGCCAAGAACGTGAAGGGCGCACCGCCTGAAGCACGGTAGTTATTCGTGACGACAATCACTTGCTGCGCTGGATCTAATGGCTGGCCATTGAGTTTGAGATTCACAATGCGGCTGCCTTTGGCTTGTGTAACGTCGATTTCGTAGGTGACGCCATCAATCTGGTCAAAGTTATACGAAGCAAACGTTGGCATAATCAGCGCTTGCTCGGTCGTTTTAGTCGGATCGATTTGGTTAAATTGCTCGGCTGATTTTTCTAGCCACAATTTGACCATCGCGCCATCAATTTTGACCGCTTCAAGCGTATTGGCGTAAATATATAGATCGGCGATATTTTTGATTGCAACATCACCAGCGGCAATATCGGTATAACCACCGCCACGGAAATTCATCTTGAACGGCGCGGCAGCCGACAAGATCGGCAGATTGGCATACTGCGGTAGATTAGTTTTGATAAATTGTGTCGCATAATCGATTTGCGCCAAATTAATCAAATGAATCGCTGCGGTCGGTGCGACTTGAGAGAAGAAAGAACTAATTTGGTAATCTGATTTACCCACGCCGGTATTCACAAATTTGATCGTCGCTTGATGCTCTTTTTCTACCAGCTTGCTGATTTCAGGTTTCACTTCGGCCAGCGCGATCGTTGTTTTTCCATCGGCTGATTTGCCTGAAATTGGTTTCAATTCTGCTTTCGAATCCGCTGTTGTCCAAGCTTTGCCATCAAATTTTAAATTGAGCTTGATGACCCCAAGATGATTACCCCAGAAGCCCGCCATCACCGTTGGAATACCCTTGACCGTGCCTTTGACATTGTCGACATCTTTGATGCCTGCATAGTTTTTGCCATCAGGGAAAAAGCTATGTGAATGACCAGAAACAATCGCTGTGATGCCCGGTACTTCTGCCAAGTGATACACGGCATTTTCCATCGTTGGCGAATACGCTTGATTTGAAATACCACCGTGCGACAGCGCCACGATAATGTCGGCCCCGGCTTTTTTCATTTCAGGCACATAGCGCTCAGCGGCTTCTTTGACGCCAGTTGCGTAAACTTTGCCTTCTAAATTGCGTTTATCCCAATTCATAATGCCCGGTGGCGCAAAGCCAATCACACCGACTTTGAGCGCGATGGTTTTGCCATCGGCCGTTTTAAAGCTGCGGCTTAAAATGCTGTACGGCGCGAAGATCGGGCGTTTATCGGTCGCGTTAAACACGTTTGAGAGTAGCAATGGGAATTGCGGGCCTTGGCAGCCTTTGCTGGCTTCAGTGCCCGCAATGCGCATACTCGCGCCAGTCACTTGCGCCAAGAACGGCAGGCCGTAATTAAATTCATGGTTACCAATATTGCCCGCATCAAAGCGCATTGCATTCATGGCTTTATGAATCGCCAGCGGCGTATTGCAGCTCACAGGGTTAACCAGCGCTTGGTAATCGGCCAGCGGCGTGCCTTGAATGGTGTCGCCATCATCAAATAAAAGATTGTTAGGATTATCTTTACGTACCGCATCAATCAAGCTGGCGGTGCGCTCGAAACCCAGTGTAAGGTCGTCATTGGTTTTGTAGTAATCGTAGCTTTTCACATTGGTATGCAAATCGGTCGTGCCCATAATTGCCAAATCAATTTGGCTACCGACAGCGGCAGTGCTTAATGCCACGGCGGGTTTTGGCATGGCTTGCAGGGTATTCACAATCGCGAGTAGCTGCTCATTGCCCAACTGTTGCACGGCTTGGCTGAGCTTATCTTGCAGTTTGTCGTGGAAATTAATCGCTTGGTACAAATCGCTACCATCGAGTTTGCCATCGGCAAAATCAGTGGCCAATAACTTGGCAAGTTTCAGCGCCGGTAATTTGGCTTTGATTGCCGATTTCACATCGTCTGATGTGGACGCGCCAGCGGTGGTTTCTTCAATCGCTTGCGCGGCGAATTTAGCCAGTGCAGTCAGTTTAAGCGCGTAGCGTCCGGCTTCCGTATCGCCTAGCGCACCAGCGGCAGTGGCTTTGCTCACTAATTGCGGGGCTGAAGCGATGTTTTTGAGTTCAGGTGCAAATTGCAGGCGGGTTTCTTCATTGGCTTTGTCGATATCAGCACTGCTGATCGTTTCCAGCTTGCCCGCTTTGATTTTTAAAGCGCGTTCATACGCAATTTCAGTCAGCGCCGTCACACCCACGCTGCCATCAAGGTGATTAATCAGCGTATGCAAGGTATTGCCAGCCGGTAGATCGATGTCGATATTCAAACCTTCATCGTAATATTTAGCACCGGCTTTTCCAGTGACTTCCAGCAAAAATGGGCCAGTCAATTTGGCTTGTTCGGCGCTTAAAGTGAATTTGGCGATACCATCCGCGCCCGTGGTCGTCGTGGCGATGATGCTACCGTTTAGGCTTTTTAAATTGACATCCGCGCCTGAAATCAGACCGAGCGAAGGTTGTACATTGAGTACTGCGCCGCTGCTTGGGCTAGGAATAGGATCGACTGAAGAAGATGATCCGCCGCAAGCGGCTAAGGTTAATGCCAGTACGCTACATGCCGCACCAGTGATGGTTTGAATACGCATATCTCTCCCGATTACTTTTATCGTGTTTATAAAAGTTTGCGAGAATAGGCGGGGGATATGACAAAACTATCACAAATATATGACGTTAATGATTTGGCTGTTTTCTAGTCGTTAAACGATTGTTTTGCCGTAGATTTATTTTTATTAATTAAATGTTTAAAGTGTCATCTAAATTATTTTCATTTAATGAGTGGTTTCTAATTGATACGGGAAATCGGTAATTGATTTAATGTGTTTGTTTTTTATGGATGTATTTTAATTTAAATGCATACACTGTGTGGCGTTGCTATCTGAATGGGATTGCAAACGGCAGCAAGCTTTGCGGTAGTGATGGCTGCGATCTAGATCAACAAAGCGCCAGTACCCGCATTTTCCACAATAGTATTTTGCGTGCTAAGGCCTACAATGTCGGCATCCTTTATGACGAGATCTATCATGCAAATTACTGTCGTTAATCACCCATTGGTACAGCATAAATTGGCGCTACTGCGCGAAGCGGATGTGTCGACCAACAAATTTCGCTTACTGACCGAAGAGCTAGCACGCCTCTTGGCATACGAAGCGACGCGGGATTTGCAGCTTGAAGACGTGACAATTGCTGGCTGGTGCGGCGATGTGCAAGTTAAAAAAATCAAAGGCAAAAAACTCACCGTCGTACCAATTTTGCGTGCAGGCATCGGCATGCTGAACGGCGTTCTCGATCTAGTGCCATCGGCCAAAATCAGCGTCGTGGGTTTGGCGCGCGATGAAGAAACTTTGCAACCTGTGCCGTATTTTGAAAAATTTGTCGGTGATCTAGAAGACCGTCTCGCTTTGATTATCGACCCGATGCTGGCCACAGGCGGCTCGCTGGTGGCGACGATTGATATGCTTAAACGCAATGGCTGCCAAGAAATCAAAGCGATCGTGATGGTCGCCGCACCGGAAGGCGTGAAATTGGTGAATGCAGCGCATCCTGATGTACAAATCGTCGCCGCTTCGCTCGATTCGCATTTGAACGAGTTGGGCTACATCATCCCGGGCTTGGGAGATGCTGGGGACAAGATTTTCGGCACGATTAGTAAGTGAGGCCAAGGCAGATCACGAAAGACACGAACCGAACAAGCTTAAATGCGCTTCACTTAAGGTGTTGGTTTTGCTTATATCTTATAAAAAGTGGGAAGCAAAGCAGCTGAGGATGTGGTTCAGATTAACTTCCAATCTTCAAAAGCTCGTCATTCCCGCATGTCTGTAGCGGGAATCCAGCCGCGCAGCTGGATCCCCGATAAAAGCACTCGGGGATGACGATATTGTTGAGTGTGGTATTTCGGACCGTGATTATTTTAAGTATTCGTGTGTTTTCGTGTCCTTCGTGATTGTTGTGATCCAAGATTTTTTATGTGGGGTTGTGATGTTTTCAGAAATCAAACAATTACTATCCGGCGCGCAGATTTTATTTGTTGCGTTCGGTGCGCTGGTGCTGGTGCCGCTACTAACCGGACTCAACCCAGCGATGGCGCTGCTCGGTGCCGGTGTCGGTACACTGATGTTTCAACTGGTGACGCGTCGGCAAGTGCCGATTTTTTTAGGTTCGTCGTTTGCGTTTATTGGGCCGATCATTTTTTCGATGCAAACTTGGGGCCAAGCGGCAACTCAGTTCGGGCTATTTTTTGCCGGATTTATGTATTTCATTATCGCGGGCCTGATCAAATGGCGCGGCATGGGATTTATCCATAAATTGCTGCCACCCGTGGTGATTGGCCCAGTGATTATGGTGATTGGCTTGTCGGTCGCGGTGGCGGCTTCGGGTATGGCTATGGGGCAGGGCGGTGGTAAACAGCTCGTTCCCTACAATGTGTCGCTGTTTTTAGCTGCGCTCTCTTTGGCGACGACGATTGCGGTGTCGGTTTTTGCGGGCGGCATGTTGCGCTTGGTGCCGATTTTATCGGGCGTGATCGTCGGTTATATTGCGGCGGTCTTTTTGGGTGTGGTTGATTTGGCGGCGATTGCCGCCGCGCCGTGGTTAGCGAAACCGCATTTTGTAACGCCGGAAGTGAATTGGGCGGCGGCGCTGTTTATGTTGCCCGTGGCGATTGCGCCGACGATTGAGCATATCGGCGCGGTGATGGCCGTCGGCAAAGTGACGGGGCAGGATTATATGCAAAAGCCTGGCCTGCACCGCACCTTGGCGGGCGATGGCTTAGGCGTGTGCTTTGCGGGCTTGATCGGCGGCCCCCCGATTACGACTTATTCCGAAGTCACTGGCGCGCTGATGATTACGCGCAATTTCAATCCAGTCATCATGACCTACGCTGCGGTGCTGGCTGTGATTTTGGCCTTCTTTGGCAAATTTAATGCGATTTTGGTGTCGATTCCATTACCCGTCATGGGTGGGATTATGGTACTGCTATTTGGCACGATTGCATCGATAGGCCTGAAAACGCTGATTGATAGCAAAGTCGATCTGATGTCGCCGCGCAATCTAGTCATTGTGTCGGTGGTGCTCACTTGCGGGATTGGCGGTTTGATGGTCCAAGTGGGTAACTTTAATCTGGCGGGCGTGGGGCTAGTTAGCGTGCTGGCGATTGCGCTGAATTTGCTACTGCCCAAAGATCAGCACCATGATGGAATTGTTGAAGGGCAGGATGTATAGAGGTATTTGTTCGTATGCTAGGAAATTAGAAGCCTAGCACCATATACCCATGGTAATAAAAAGCCGCTTAGCAAAATTGCTGAGCGGCTTTTTTTATCGATGTGGTTTAATCGACAATAAACAGCGTTGCGCCGTGTTGGGTTGACGAACGATGCGCTTCGGCATGATCGGCGACTTGGTAGCTGTGGCCTGCCTTAAGTGTAAAAACCCGCCCATCTTCAAGCTCGGTCGTTAGTTCGCCAGCCAAGCACAATAAGATATGTCCTTTGCTGCACAAGTGATCTGCCAGATAGCCTGCGCTGTATTCCACCATCCGTACCCGAATCTCGCCAAATTGTTGAGTTCGCCAATAAGCTATTCCACTGATGCCAGAGTGTTCGGTCTTTTCTAGGTTCGACCAGTCGGTCGTTCCAAAGGGAATGTTGCTGATTTGCATATTCAGTTCTCGCTTAGGTTTTGCAACCTTTATAGATCACGTTCTGTGATTGGGAAGGCAGCGAGAGCGCTGTTTTGGTAGAATCGTTGCCTTGAGTAAAAATCCCATGAGTTTGAGCCGCGATGAGTGAAAAAAACAATCCTGCAGTGAGTGCCGATAGCGCACCAGTGTCCAGTAATTTTATCCGCCAAATCATTGATGCCGACCTTGCCAGCGGCAAGCACACTGCGGTGCAGACGCGCTTTCCGCCTGAGCCGAACGGCTACTTGCACATCGGCCACGCCAAATCGATTTGCCTGAATTTCGGCATCGCCCAAGATTACAACGGCCAGTGCAATCTACGCATGGACGACACCAACCCAGAAAAAGAAAACGACGAATACGCCAAAGCGATTGAAGCCGACGTGCGCTGGTTGGGTTTTGAATGGAACGGCGACGTGCGCCATTCTTCGGATTATTTTGACGCCTTGTACGGCTACGCGGTTGAACTCATCACCGCTGGCAAGGCCTTCGTTTGCGAATTGAACGCGGAAGAAATGCGTGATTACCGTGGCGACTTTCAAAAGCCTGGCCGCAATAGTCCGTTTCGTGAACGTACGGTTGCTGAAAATCTCGATTTGTTTAGCCGCATGCGCGCTGGTGAATTTGAAGACGGTAGCAAAACCCTGCGCGTCAAAATTGATATGCAATCGCCCAATTTAAACCTGCGTGATCCAGTCATTTATCGCATCAAACGCGCGACGCACATCAAAACCGGTGATACGTGGTGTATTTACCCGATGTATGACTACACACACTGCATCTCTGATGCGCTAGAGGGCATTACCCATAGTCTGTGTACCTTGGAGTTTGAAGATCATCGCCCGCTATACGACTGGGTACTCGACAATATCAGCCTCGAATGCCATCCACAGCAGATCGAATTTTCGCGCCTTGAGTTGCTGTATTCGATCACTTCGAAACGTAAATTGAACCAACTAGTAACCGGCAACTTTGTATCGGGCTGGGATGATCCCCGCATGACGACGATCAGCGGCATGCGCCGTCGTGGTTATAGTCCTGAAGGCATCAAATTATTCGCGCAGCGGATTGGCGTTTCCAAAGGCGAAAACATCATTGATTTCACGACGCTAGAAGGCGCGGTGCGCGAGCAGCTGGAAGGCAGTAGCCCACGCGTCATGGCGGTGTTGAATCCATTGAAAGTGACGCTGACTAATTTTGAAGCAGGCGTAACCGGCAGTCGTTCTGCGCCATTCCATCCGCATCACGAAGAATTTGGCGAGCGTGAAATCCCGATTGCGCGTGAAATTTGGATTGAACAAGACGATTTTGCAGAAGAGCCACCCAAAGGTTGGCAACGTCTGACCTTGGGCTCGGAAGTGCGTTTGCGCTATTCCTACGTGATTAAATGCGATGAAGTGGTGAAAGACGCTGCTGGCAATGTGATCGAATTGCGTTGCAGTTTGGATACCGAAACGCTAGGTAAAAATCCAGAAGGCCGCAAAGTGAAAGGCGTGATTCATTGGATTTCAGCCGAGCATGCGGTGCCAGCGACGGTGAATTTGTACGAGCGCTTGTTTACCGAAGCGCGCCCCGATGCGATTCGCGGTGCGGATGGTGAATACGTCGATTTCACGCAATTTATCAATCCAGAATCCTGCAAGACCATTACCGCTTATGTGGAAAGCTGCGTTGTGAATGCCGCGCCAGAAACGCGTTATCAATTTGAGCGTTTGGGCTATTTCATCACCGACCGTCACAACCATAAAGCGGGCGGCACACCCGTGTTTAACCGTACAGTGACGCTAAAAGACAGTTGGGCAAAATAAATATCACGTAGGTCGGATGAGCCGAAGGCCTTATCCGACTTGGCACTGCCTTTGACGCGTCGGGTAGCGCTGCGCTCACTTCGACTTACGACCATCAAACCCATTACATTTGGACTGACAGATGAAAACAATCTTGGTAATAATGATCGCCGCAATCAGTAGCATGGCTATGGCCGAAGAGCCGCGTAAACAACTGTATACCGGTCAGTTGGGCCAAGCACCGGTGCAGGTGATGTTTGATTACCTAAAAAATCGCATTGCCGATGAATACGGCATTGGTGAATACCGCGAATTAGTGATTAAACAACGTGCGGCGGGGCCGGAAAATTTTAAAAAGGTCAGCATTGAAGCGCAAATGCAAGGCTTGCTGGACGATTCAATTAAAACGCAGCGTTTTCAATTGGGTATGAGTTTTAACGAAGAAACATCGGTATGGTTGATCGATACGGTCAAACAAGATTGGCAATGCCGCCGTGGTGCAAGTAAAGGCTGGACGCAAAAACCTTGTAAATAAGTAGCAAATAATGGATGGGGGCCATCGCCCTCATTTTTTACCGCAAAGTATTTTAAACGCGCGTACACCTTGAGTTGAAAGCTATGAGCTTTATGTCTGAAAAAGCACCAGTTGTTCGAAATTTATTTGGCAATTTTTGGCGGCTCGCCAAACCGTATTGGGTGTCGGAAGACAAGCTTTATGCTTGGGGTTTATTGGCGCTGGTCATTAGCTTATCGCTAGGGCTCGTGTATATGAATGTCCAGTTTAATAGCTGGTATAACGAGTTTTATAACACTTTACAAAATCTGGATGCGAAGGCTTTTAAAGCCGCGCTCTATAAATTTGGCTACCTTGCTTTTGCCTATATCGTGATTGCAGTTTATGCAATTTGGTTTCAACAAATGCTGGAAATTCGCTGGCGAAAATGGGCGACGGAACACTTTACCGCGCGCTGGTTAAAAGAGAGTAATTTTTATCGTATTCAGCTCACTGATAAGGGAACTGATAATCCAGATCAGCGTATCGCGGAAGACGTTGGACAATTTGTTTCTATTTCACTCTCGCTGTCTTTGGGTTTGTTGCGAGCTGTTGTTACGCTAGTGTCTTTTATTGGGATTTTATGGGTTTTGTCGGGACCAATGAAGCTGATGTTAGGTGGCGCTGAAGTTAATATTCCGGGCTATATGGTCTGGATTGCGATTATTTACGCTTTAATTGGTACCGGAATTACCATTTTATTGGGGCGTCCTCTCGTTGGTTTGAATTTCCTGCAACAGCGCTATGAGGCTGATTTTCGCTTTGGTTTGGTACGTGTACGAGAAAATGCTGAATCGATTGCTTTGTACCATGGCGATATTGAGGAAAAGCAAAATTTAAGTCAGCGTTTTGCATCTGTGGTTGGTAATTTCTGGTCATTGATGCGGATGAATAAGCGCTTAACTTGGTTTACGTCATTTTGGGGGCAATTGGCGATTATTTTTCCATTGATCGTCGCTGCACCACGTTTTTTTGCCAAAGAAATCTCTTTGGGTGGCTTGATGCAAATTAACTCAGCATTTGGTCAAGTGTATGGCGCGCTGGATTTTATCATTGGCAGTTTTAGTACATTGGCCAATTGGAAAGCGGTCATCGACCGTTTAACGACGTTCGAAGCCAGCCTCGATGCCGCACAAGCCTTGCCACGCCTCACACCACAAAACATTAGCCATGGTTTATCGCTAGATAATCTATCGGTAAGCAAGCCGAATGGCGAAGTGTTGCTGGATAAATTAAATCTGCAATTGCAAGCGGGCGATACACTGTTGGTGCGCGGTGCTTCAGGCGCTGGAAAATCAACCTTGCTACGTGCACTGGCAGGTATATGGCCGTATGCATCGGGTGCATTAGGCTTGCAAGCCAATACCCAAGTATTATATTTATCGCAAAAACCGTATATGCCGCTGGGTACATTACGAGCCGCACTGTATTACCCACAGCCAGCACAGCATGACGATGCCAAAATTACCGAGCTATTGGCGATGGCGGGTTTATCGCATTTGCTGCCGCGCTTGGACGAAACCGACGCTTGGTCGCACGTACTGAGTTTGGGTGAACAACAACGTATCGCCTTGCTGCGTGTGCTCTTACTGAAACCTGATTTCCTATTTATGGATGAATCGACATCGGCGCTGGATGTGGCGGGTGAAGCGCGCTTGTATGCGGCGGTGGTTGAATGCATGAAAGACGGCGTACTGGTGAGCGTTGGTCATCGTGTTGGCCTGACTGAATATCACGCCCAAGTCTTGGAGTGCCAAGGGCAGGGCGCTTGGTCGTTGGCGGCGTTGAAATAAATGTCAGCCCATATTCGTGTCAAAGTGATTTGCCTGTTTGAGCAAGAAGGGCTGTTTTTATTCGCTGAAGGCTATGATCCGAGCAAAACCCAGCATTATTTGATGCCTGTTGGTGGTGGCGTTGAGTTTGGTGAGCGCTGTGAAGATGCCATTCGCCGTGAAGTGCAAGAAGAAATCGGAATTGAAGCTCTGAATCTGCGACAGCTAACCGTGCTAGAGAATTTATTCACGTTTGATGGCATCGCAGGGCACGAAATTGTTTTTGTGTATCAGGCCGATTTGGCCGCGCCTTTATCCCTGTTGCGCGGCGTTGAGAGTAATGGCGAAGAATTTAATTTGCGCTGGTTAACGCGCCAGCAAATCGATGCTTTGGGCTGGCCAGTTTTCCCTGAAGGATTACTGGACGTGATGCCCGCTATGAATGAGAGATTTTAAATGTTAAAAAACGACACCTTCCTACGCGCTTTAATGCGTGAACCTGTTGAATACACGCCCGTGTGGATGATGCGCCAAGCGGGGCGTTATTTGCCGGAATATTGCGCGACGCGCAAAAATGCCGGTTCATTTTTGCAGTTGTGCAAAAACACCGATTTGGCGACTGAAGTGACTTTGCAACCGCTGGAGCGTTTTCCGCTCGATGCGGCGATTTTGTTTTCCGATATTTTGACCGTACCGGATGCAATGGGTTTGGGGCTGTATTTTGCTGAAGGCGAAGGCCCGAAATTCGAGCGCACGGTGCGTACCGAAGCCGATGTTGCCAAACTCTTTGTGCCGGATGTTGGTACCGAGCTGAAATACGTCACTGACGCAGTGAGTTCAATTCGCAAGGCGCTGGATAATCGCGTGCCTTTGATTGGCTTTTCTGGCAGTCCGTACACTTTGGCCTGTTATATGGTGCAGGGCGGAAGCTCTAGCGATTATCGTGAAATAAAAACCATGATGTATGCGCGTCCAGACCTTTTGCACCGTATCTTAGAGGTCAATACCCTCACGGTGATTGATTATCTGAATGCACAAATTGAAGCGGGCGCGCAAGCGGTGCAGATTTTTGATAGTTGGGGCGGCTCTTTGCCATTCGGTAAATACCAAGAATTCTCATTGCAATATATGGCGCGGATTGTGGCTGGCCTAAAACGCGAACACGATGGTCGCAAAGTGCCGGTGATTGTGTTTACCAAGGGCGGCGGTCAATGGCTGGAAGACATTGCGGCAACGGGTTGCGATGCGATTGGCTTGGATTGGACGACTGATCTGGGCGAAGCGCGTCGCTGCGTCGGCGATAAAGTCGCCTTGCAAGGCAATTTTGATCCAATCGCCTTGTTTGCGCCGCCTGCGGCGATTGAAGCGGAAGTTGAGCGGATCTTGCAAAGCTATGGTGGCGGGACGGGGCATGTATTTAATTTAGGCCATGGTATTTCGCAATTTACCAATCCCGATCACGCGGCAGCTTTGGTGGCAGCGGTACATCGTTTGTCGGGCAAAGTATAAAACTTACAAGTTGTATTTTGTTTGTAATGATGATGAAAATCAATGATTTATCGGCGTTATATGTAGTCTTAGATTGCAAAGCTACATCAAGTTATGCACATTTGCTTTGAGCTTGATTTTTGACTTGTCAATCCCTTGTGAAAAATATGATGTAAATCGTTGACAAAGCTAAGTTGTTGATTTTGTTGAATTAATTTTCGTGTTTAATTTTTGTGCAACCTAACCGTAACCACGGCTTTATTGGGCTTTTCTGGCATTTTGACAACTTGCCCACAAAATTATCCACAGAAACTGTGCATAACCCCCGCGCCAAAGTATTTACGCGATAAAGAGAGATAAAGTGGCTAGTTTTGCCCTCGTTGCGCTTGACGTGCCGCTCAAAAAACTGTTTGCGTATGCACTGGCTGGGTTTACACCGGCTGTAGGCTCACGGGTGTTGGTTCCTTTCGGTCCGCGCCGATTATCGGCTGTCGTGATGGAATTACGGGACGACGCCGCCGATTTTACTGGCACGCCGAAAGCCATTCTGGCGACATTTGATGATTTACCCGCGCTGACTAGCGATACGCTGCAACTGTGCCAGTTTGTCGCTGACTATTATCACTATCCGATTGGTGCGGTACTGAGCGCTGCGCTGCCAACGGCGTTTCGCGGTACGGCGGCGTTTCGTGAGCCTGCGGCGGCTAGCGTTTATTTTGTCGACGATGTGGATGTGCTGCTGAATCAACTCTCCAAACGCGCGCCTGCGCAGCGCCGGATTGCCGAGGCACTGTTGGTGCCACATACACCAGCCGCGCTGCGTCGCTTGCACGATAGCGCTTGGCGTTGGGTGCAGGCGTGGCATGCGGCAGGTTGGGTGTCGGCTGCGGCTGAGGAATGCCGCGTGGGTGTAGCGAGTCCTGATTTGCCATTGAATGCTGAGCAAGCGCTGGTCGTGAACGAACTGACCACGGCGACTGATTTTTCGCCCTTCCTGCTGTATGGCATTACCGGTAGCGGTAAAACTGAAGTCTATTTGCAAACGATTAGCCAAGTTTTGGCGCGCGGCTTGCAAGTTCTCGTCTTAATTCCCGAAATTAATCTGACGCCGCAACTCGAAGGGCGTTTTCGTGCGCGCTTTCCAGGCGTGCGTATGGCGGCGCTGCATAGCGGCTTAAATAATACCGAACGTGCGGTCAATTGGCTGGCCGCCTTGCGCGGCGAAGCGCAGATTGTGTTGGGTACGCGTTTGGCGGTGTTCACGCCGCTACCTAAGCTCGGCATGATCGTCGTCGATGAAGAGCACGACCCCTCCTTTAAGCAGCAAGAAGGTCTGCGCTATTCGGCGCGAGATGTCGCGGTTTACCGCGCACGGCAAGCGAAGGTGCCGATTGTGCTGGGTTCGGCGACGCCGAGTATCGAAAGTTGGGCAAATGCCAAAGCTAAACGTTATCGACTACTGCCTTTAACGCAGCGCGCTGTGCCGGGCGCGGTGTTGCCAAAAATTACCTTGTTGCCGACCAAAAACGTTGGCTTGGTCGACGGCCTGCATGTGATGGCGCTGGCCGCGATGCACGCGGCGCTGGCGCGTGGTGAGCAAGTGCTGATTTTCTTAAATCGGCGCGGATTTTCGCCGGTTTTGCAATGCGGTGAATGTGGCTGGATGGCGAGCTGCTCGCATTGTTCGGCACGCTTGGTGCTGCATCTGAAAGAGCGTCGTCTGCGCTGCCATCATTGCGGGCATGAAGAAGCGATTACGCCTGCTTGCCCCGATTGCGGCAATCACGATTTGAAACCGGTCGGGCAGGGTACGCAGCGCATGGAGGAATCTTTGCCGCAGCATTTTCCAGGCAAAAAAATCCTGCGCATTGATCGCGATTCGACCAGTAAAAAAGGTGAACTCGACGCGGCGCTGGCGCAAGTGCATTCGGGCGAGGCCGACATTATTATTGGCACGCAAATGCTGGCTAAAGGTCATGATTTTGATCGGTTGAACTGTGTGGTGGTGCTGAATGCCGATACGGGGCTGTATAGCGTCGATTTTCGCGCTGAGGAAAGATTATTTGCGCTGTTGACGCAAGTGGCAGGGCGAGCAGGGCGGCGCGAAACGCCGGGTGAAGTGTTTATCCAAACTGCGTTTTCCGATCATCCTTTCTATCACCAATTGCTAGCGCGCGATTATGCACCGTTTGCGAATCGTACTTTAGAAGAGCGCAATATGCTGCTCTTGCCGCCTGCTAGCGCATGGGCGCTGTTTCGCGCCGATGCGCCTGAATTGGAGCAAGCCTTGGCTGCGCTGACGCAGATTCGCATGTGCATTGCGCCAGAGCCGAATTTGACGCTCAATCAACCCGTCGCAGCGACGATGCTCAAACGCGCCGGTGTTGAGCGTGCGCAACTCTTGATTGCGGCGAAATCCAAAGCGCAATTGCAAGCGGTGCTTGATGAGGCTTTACCAGCGATTCAGGCGCTCAAACTGGGCAAAGTGCGCTGGACGCTGGATGTGGATCCAGTTGAGGTGTAGTGGGTATGTTGCTCTAGAACTTATTAGGTAATGGCTAGGTATCTATACCCTAGGTTTCATAAAAAATGCCAGCTCGCGAGCTGGCATTTTTATTCGATCAGTAGCAATTCAGTGCATTAAACGGCTTGATCGTTGGTTTCACCGGTACGAATCCGCACTACGTGTTCAACCGGGCTCACAAAAATTTTGCCGTCGCCAATTTTGCCAGTGTGCGCGGCTTTAATAATACCTTCGATCGCAGCATCGACTTGATCGTCCGATAAAACCACTTCGATTTTAACTTTCGGCAAGAAGTCAACGACGTATTCCGCGCCACGGTACAGTTCGGTATGGCCTTTTTGCCGGCCAAAACCTTTTACTTCAGTCACGGTGAGGCCAGAAATGCCCAGCTCAGACAAAGCTTCACGCACTTCGTCGAGTTTAAAAGGTTTAATAATCGCTTCGATTTTTTTCATGGTACATATTTCCGTTGAGTGCGTGTTAAACGTTCGGCGAGTATAGCTTTGCAACGGAAAGCACGCCAAGTACAGGCGATATTTTTTAACGTGAATCATGAATTGAGCGCGCTGCTGTCAGGCTTGGATTGAATATTCAGGCGGTGATGTAAAAAAATAGAAACACTTAGTATTTGAAAGATAAGGATTTTCTGTGGTTTGTTTGCTCGGCATAAATAAATTTCAACGAAAATACTAGACCGGCTCAGGGAAGTTCTGTACTATTCGGCACTTGTTGGGGGGTTGGCGGAATTGGTAGACGCACTGGATTTAGGTTCCAGCGCCGCAAGGTGTAAGAGTTCGAGTCTCTTATCCCCCACCAGAACAAAGATGCATTGCATCAAAACTGAAAAGCCACACGTGAAAACGGGTGGCTTTTTTGCGTCCGCGCGAATTGGGGCGATAGGGCTTGAAATATGGCGATTGAGCCTGATGTGTAATTGATGCTTAGGGTCTGTTGCACAGGCGTTCCGCGCCGGGCGGTAGATGGTAATGGGGTTGAGACTTTGCTATAATGCTCAGCTTTACTGGATAGAGCCGTCAGAATGGCGCTTTGTCAAGCAGGATTGGAGTGGCCGAGCTGGCCGGTGCACAAGCACTTTGGCAGCGTTTTAGGCGCTTTATATTTTATTGATTAATATTTTTCTGGATCAAAAGCATCCAGAAATACGTTTGAGGAATACTGGTAATGCAAGCACAACTGGAAACCCTGAGCGCTCTCGAGCGTCGTTTGTCCATTGCGGTGCCACGCGAAGAAATCGCTAAGCAAGTTGATGCCCGCCTCAAGCGCGTTGCTAAAACCGCTAAAATTGATGGCTTCCGTCCTGGTAAAGCACCGTTGAACGTGGTTTTTCAAAGCCATGGCTTCCGTATCCAAGAAGAAGTTTTGGGTGAAACGGTTGAGCGCTCGTTCGGCGAAGCGGTTGTTGAGCAAAAACTACAAGTTGCTGGCTACCCACGTTTTGAAGCAAAACAAGATGTGGCTGAAAATGGCCCATTTGAATTCTTGGCGACATTTGAAGTTTACCCAGAAATTAAATTGGGTGACTTGAGCGCGATTGAAGTACAAAAACCAACACTGCTTGTTGGTGACGAAGAAATCAACAAAACCATCGACATTTTGCGCAGCCAACGCACGCGTTTTGAGCGCGTAGAGCGCGCCGCTGCAGATGGTGATCGCGTGATCATCGACTTTAAAGGCACGATTGATGGCGTTGCATTCGCTGGTGGTTCATCAGACAACTACGCATTTTTGATCGGCAAAGGCCAAATGTTGCCTGAGTTTGAAGCGGGTGTGGTTGGCTTGAAAGAAGACGAAAGCAAAGACGTTACAGTTGTATTCCCAGCCGATTACCACGGTAAAGACGTTGCAGGTAAAACAGCTGTTTTCGCGATCACTGTGAAAAACGTCGCTGCGGCCAACTTGCCAGCGTTGGATGCTGACTTTGCGAAAAGCTTAGGCATTGAAGATGGCGATGTTGAAAAAATGCGCGCCGAAGTAAAAGGTAATTTGGAGCGTGAAGTTCGTTTCCGCTTGAAATCACGCATCAAAGAAAGCGCAATGAGCGCTGTCATTGAAGCGACGCCAATGGAATTGCCACGTTCGTTGATTTCTCTTGAAATCGGCCGCTTGGTTGAAGGCGCACAAGCTGACTTGCAACAACGTGGTATCGATCCGAAAACGGTTCCGTTCCAACCTGCTTTGTTCGAAGCGCAAGCGCGTCGCCGTGTTCACCTCGGTTTGGCTTTGTCTGAATTGGTTGAGGCAGAAAAACTGTCTACACAACCAGAACAAATCAAAGCGATTATCGAAGATTTGGCACAAAACTACGAAGATCCAAGCGAAGTTGTGGCTTGGTACTACGCTAGCCCAGATCGCTTGTCAGGCCCAACTAATATGGCGCTAGAAGACAATGTGGTTGAGTTCGTTTTGTCAAAAGCAAAAGTAACAGAACAAGCGGTTGCTTTTGATGAGTTGATGGGTCAGCAAGGTCAATAAACATAAGAGGTTGTCCAAGATGGGATTTGATCCGCAAAATATCGGTCTAGTACCAATGGTCGTTGAGCAAAGCGGCCGCGGCGAACGTGCGTATGATATTTATTCACGCTTGCTGAAAGAACGGGTCATTTTTCTGGTCGGTCCAGTGAATGATCAAATGGCGAACCTTGTGGTGGCTCAGTTGCTCTTTCTGGAATCAGAAAACCCAGATAAGGACATTTCTTTGTACATCAATTCACCGGGTGGCTCGGTCACTGCGGGGATGGCGATTTACGATACGATGCAATTTATCAAGCCTGATGTCTCGACATTGTGCATCGGGATGGCGGCTTCGATGGGCGCTTTCTTGTTGTCGGGTGGTGCCAAAGGTAAACGTTTCACCTTGCCTAATTCTCGTATCATGATTCATCAGCCTTTGATTGGCGGTTTGCAAGGCCAAGCTTCGGATATTGAAATTCATGCGCGTGAATTGATTAAGACCAAACGCACTTTGAATGAATTGCTGGCGAAACACACGGGTCAAGATATCGAAACGGTTGAGCGTGATACCGATCGTGATAATTTCATGAATGCCGAAGAGGCAAAAGCCTACGGCCTCGTGGATGAAGTACTGGCTTCGCGGGCAGCTCTGGCAAGTTAATCTCTCGCCGAAACTCCTGTAGCCGCCAGCCTGTCTGGCGGCTTTTCTTTCCTTGGCGCGTTTTATTCGGAATAGCTGTTCATGTCAGATAAAGAAAAATTATTGTATTGCTCCTTCTGCGGCAAAAGTCAGCACGAAGTGAAAAAATTGATTGCCGGCCCTCAGGTCTTTATTTGCAACGAGTGCATTGATTTATGCAACGATGTGATCGAAGAAGAAGTAACTGATTTAGCGGCTGGCCCTGTTACAACAACCGATGGCAAACGTTTGCCAAAGCCAACTGAGATTCGTGATGATCTGAATCAGTACGTGGTTGGGCAAGAGCGGGCTAAAAAGATTTTGTCGGTGGCGGTGTACAACCACTACAAACGCTTGTCGACTAAAGGCAAAGCGGGTAATGACGTTGAGTTAGCTAAATCGAATATTTTGCTGATTGGCCCAACGGGTTCGGGTAAAACCTTGCTCGCGCAAACAATGGCGAAATTGTTGGATGTACCGTTTGTGATTGCCGATGCGACGACTTTAACCGAAGCCGGTTACGTCGGTGAAGACGTTGAGCACATTATTGCCAAGCTCTTGGCGCAGTGCGATAACGACGTTGAGAAAGCGCAGCGCGGCATTGTTTACCTCGATGAAGTGGATAAAATCGCGCGTAAATCAGAAAATCCGTCAATCACTCGCGATGTATCGGGCGAAGGCGTGCAGCAAGCGTTGCTGAAATTGATTGAAGGTACGGTGGCTTCGGTGCCGCCAAGCGGTGGCCGTAAACATCCAAATCAAGATTTGCCGAAAGTTGATACGACCAATATCTTGTTTATTTGCGGCGGCGCGTTTGAGGGTTTAGATAAAATCATTCGCAATCGTTCAGTGAAAGGCGGCATTGGTTTTGGCGCTGAAGTGAAAAGCAAAGATGATAGAAAAAACATCGGCGAATTGCTGCATGAAGTTGAGCCGGATGATTTGATTCGTTTCGGTTTGATTCCTGAATTCGTGGGTCGTTTGCCAGTGGTTGCCACCTTGGCCGAGCTCGATGAAGCCGCTCTGGTTACTATTTTGACTGAGCCGAAAAACGCCTTGATCAAACAGTATCAAAAACTGTTTGAAATGGAAAACGTTGAGCTGGAAATCGGTACTGAAGCCTTGGCTGCGATTGCGCATAAAGCCATGGAGCGCAAAACTGGCGCGCGTGGTTTACGCTCTATCGTAGAACAAACATTGCTCGATACGATGTTTGAGTTGCCAGCGATGGAAGGGATTGCTAAGGTTGTGGTGAGTAAAGAAGTCATCACTGCGGCAGCAAAACCAGAATTTGTACCCGTAGCTGCGGAAACGATTGTAGCTAGTAAGTAAAGTCTGTTTTTCTCTCGCCCGCCGGTAGTTCCGTGGTTTGGAGCTTAAGGCGGGCGGTGTTGTTTAAAGCTTTCACGCAAGTCGTACGTGACGCCAGTACAAATTGTATGGCGAGACGAAGTGGCTTGCATGGCAGTTTTTGCCTTACTACTTATGGCATTGCAATTGAATTTAAGCGCAATGGCCACATATTGTGAACATACTCTCGATCAGGTCATCCCAATATGTCTGAACATCAATTACTCGCGGTTGAATCTACTTCGTTCCCAATGTTGCCATTGCGCGACGTGGTGGTATTCCCACACATGGTTATTCCCCTTTTTGTTGGTCGCCCAAAGTCGATTAAAGCGCTTGAAGCGGCAATGGAAGGTGGCAAACATATTCTGCTGGTCGCACAAAAAAATGCGTCTAAAGATGAGCCGACGATGGGGGATTTGTACCCTGTCGGTACCGTTGCCACCGTGCTGCAACTTTTAAAGTTGCCGGACGGTACGGTTAAAGTTTTGGTTGAAGGCGTGCAGCGGGCATTGGTTGAATCTTTGCAAGACGAAGATGGCTTTTACCAAGCAATGGCAACGCCGCAACCTCTTGCCGATGAAAGCAATCACGAAGCCGAAGGCATGCGCCGCGCTTTGCTGTCGCAATTTGATCAGTACGTGAAACTGAATAAAAAAATCCCACCAGAAATTTTGACTTCTTTGGCTGGCATTGATACTGCTGGTCGTTTAGCCGACACGGTAGCGGCGCATTTGCCGCTGAAGCTGGAGCAAAAACAAGCGGTACTTGAAATGGAAGACGTTGCTGCGCGAATGGATCATTTGCTCAAGCAATTGGAATCTGAACTCGATATTTTGCAAGTTGAAAAGCGCATCCGTGGCCGTGTAAAACGCCAAATGGAAAAAAGCCAGCGCGAATATTATTTAAACGAGCAAGTCAAAGCGATTCAAAAAGAACTTGGCGAGCTGGATGAAAATGCCGATCTGGATGAATTAGAAAAGAAAATTAAAAACGCAGGTATGAGCAAAGAAGCTAAGGAAAAAACCGAAGCTGAACTCAAAAAACTGCGCATGATGTCGCCGATGTCGGCTGAGTCGACCGTCGTTCGCAATTACGTCGAAACGATGTTGGGCCTGCCGTGGAAGAAAAAAACCAAAATCAGCAAAGATTTGGCGGCAGCTGAAACGGTATTGGATGCAGATCACTACGGTTTGGATAAAGTTAAAGAGCGGATTGTTGAATATCTCGCGGTGCAAACGCGCGTAGAAAAACTCAAGGCGCCGATTCTTTGCTTGGTTGGCCCACCGGGTGTGGGTAAAACATCTTTAGGTGAAAGCATTGCCCGTGCTACGAATCGCAAGTTCGTTCGTATGGCGCTGGGTGGCGTACGCGATGAAGCTGAAATCCGTGGTCATCGCCGTACGTATATCGGCTCGATGCCAGGTAAAATTTTGCAAAGCATGAGCAAAGTTGGCGTGAAAAATCCACTGTTCTTGCTAGATGAAGTGGATAAATTGGGCAGCGATATGCGCGGCGATCCATCGTCTGCTTTGCTGGAAGTGCTCGATCCTGAACAAAATCATGCGTTTAGCGATCATTACCTAGAAGTGGATTACGATTTATCCGACGTGATGTTTGTCGCTACCGCGAATTCACTGAATATTCCTGCGCCTTTATTGGATCGGATGGAAATTATTCGCCTCTCGGGTTACACCGAAGATGAAAAAGTGAATATCGCGTTGAAATATCTCGTGCCGAAACAAATGAAAAATAATGGCGTTGCAGAAGGCGAGTTGTTAATTGCTGATACGGCTGTGCGCGATATTATTCGCTATTACACACGTGAAGCAGGTGTACGTAGTTTGGATAGGGAAATCGCGAAAATTTGCCGCAAAGTGGTTAAAGCCTTGCTAATGAAGCCAAGCGACAAAAAACTCAGCGTAACCAATAAAAACTTGGATAAATATCTGGGTGTGCACCGTTATGACTACGGCGTAGCTGAGCTGAAAAATCAAGTGGGTCAGGTCACCGGTTTGGCCTGGACTGAAGTCGGCGGCGAATTGCTCACGATTGAGGCTGTGAAGCTGCCAGGTAAGGGCAAAATGATCCAGACTGGGCAGTTAGGCGATGTGATGCAAGAATCGATCCAAGCGGCTTTGTCGGTCGTGCGTACGCGTGCTGTCAGCTTAGGGATTGATCCTGAGTTTTATCAGAAAAACGATATGCATATTCACTTGCCAGAAGGCGCAACACCGAAAGATGGCCCATCGGCAGGTATTGGCTTGGCGACGGCACTCACATCCGTGTTGACGGGTATACCTGTACGTTGCGATGTGGCAATGACGGGTGAAATTACTTTGCGCGGTGAAGTGCTACCAATTGGTGGTTTGAAAGAGAAATTGCTCGCTGCACACCGTGGCGGCATCAAGCACGTGCTGATTCCGGAAGGAAATGTCAAAGATTTGGCAGAAATTCCCGATAATGTTAAGCGAGGGCTTGCTATTCATTCCGTCAAATGGTTTGATGACGTATTGGCACATGCTTTAGAGAGAATACCTGAGGCGGTGGCAGTCATTGCCGTAGATGTTCCTGTGCCAGAAAGCACCGAAGCACCACAGCCGAGTACCAAGCATTAATCATTTAAACGGTTGGTGTAGTTGAAAACAGCTCATTACGTCGAAACTACCCAACAAAGTATCAAGCTAAGTTGACATGTATTTTTGTCGCTTGATATAAAGCTTGTAGCAAATCAAAACACAGTTAAGTCCAATCAAAATTGAAAGGGGATGTAAGTGAATAAATCTGAACTCATCGACTCAATCGCTGAATCTGCAGGCTTGTCTAAAGCTGCTGCTGGTAAAGCGTTAGATGCAACAATTGAAGCCATCTCTGGTGCCCTGAAGGGTGGCGATGAAGTGACTTTGGTTGGTTTTGGTTCTTTCTACGTGTCTGAGCGTGAAGAGCGCACTGGCCGTAACCCACGCACTGGCGAAAGCATCACCATCGCAGCTGCAAAACAGCCAAAATTCCGCGCTGGTAAATCTTTGAAAGACGCAGTTCAATAATCAACTGCTGTTAAACGAATGATTGTGAAATGCCGGCTGGAATTTATGTAATTCAGAGTCGGTATTTTATGGAGTGGTAGTTGACTTAAGTAACGTTAGAATACGCGTTTTGAGTTGAGTATTACTTAAATGGAGTGGTAGTTCACTTAAGCGGCGTTACAATACCCGTTTTAAGTTTGCTATCACTTACATGCATGGAGTGGTAGTTCAGTTGGTTAGAATACCGGCCTGTCACGCCGGGGGTCGCGGGTTCGAGTCCCGTCCACTCCGCCAAACAATGAAAAAGGGCAAACGTTATGTTTGCCCTTTTTGTTGCCTAAAATGACTCGCTTACAGACAGCATCGCCGCAATATGGCATGATAACGCGCATAAATAGCAGGAGCTAGCTGGTATGTTTGATATCGTAAATAAGAATAAAACTGCAGTAACCGTTGTGTTGGGCTTGGTGGCATTGGGCTTAGTGGTGGGGGCTGGCGTTTCCGGTTTGGGCGCAATGAGTGATGATAGTGAGCCTTATCTTGCAAAAGTAGGCGGGCGGATGATTACTGAGCGCGATGTGGCACAAGCGGTTGGCAATCAAGTGGTCTCCGATGAGATGAAGCCGATGGTGGTAGAACAAATCGTGAGCCAAAAACTGCTACAAGCGCGTGCAGAACAGCTCAAATTAACGGCACCCGATTCACTCGTTCGCAACGTCATTACACAGATTCCTGCATTTCAAGTTGATGGTCGTTTTAACGATCAACGTTATCAAGAGCTTTTGGCATCACAGCAAATGACGCCTGCGATTTTCGAGCAGAAAGTTCGCCAAGACATCGTAATGCGCCAATTGATGGATGGTTTTGTACAAACTGGCTTTGTATCTAATGCATCAATGCAACAACTTAATCAGCTAATGGCTGAAAAACGAGAAGTAGCAACGGCGATCGTGTCGCCAGAGCAATATTTAGCGCAAGTCACTGTGTCTGATGCAGAAATCAAAAAATATTTTGACGCGAATCAGGCCGCGTTTAAAAAACCAGAAATGGTGAAATTAGAATATCTACTGTTGTCGCAAGCCGATTTGGCTGCTGCGCAAACGGTGAGCGATGAAGAAGTTGCGAAATACTTTGCCGATCACCAGCAAGAACTCGCGAAAGAAGAGCGCCGTGTTAGCCATATTTTGCTGACTGTAGATAAAACTGCGAAGCCTGCAGATAAAGCGCTTGTGCGTAAACAGGCTGAGGCGATTTTGGCTGAGCTAAAAGCGAATCCTGCCCGTTTTGCTGAATTGGCAAAACAGAAATCGCAAGATCCAGGCTCGGCAGTGAATGGCGGCGACTTAGGCTTTTTCCCTCGTGGTGCGATGGTAAAACCATTTGATGAAGTGGCATTCAAATTAAAGAAAGGTGAAATCAGTGGTTTGGTTGAAACTGATTTTGGCTTTCATATTTTGCAGCTGAATGATTTGAAATCAACAGCTTTGGCTGATGTGAAGCCAGGCATTGTTGAGAAATTAAAACTTCAGAAAATTCAAACTGCTTTTCCAGCCCAAGCTGAAAAGTTTACTGAGCTGGTTTATCAGCAATCAGATAGTTTAAAACCGGCGGCTGATACGCTCAAACTGACCGTGAAACAGAGCGATTGGGTGACTCGTACGGGAACTGCAGATCCATTATTGAATAATCCTAAGTTGATTGAAGCAGCTTATTCTGATGATGTGCTGAAAGCTAAGCATAATTCTGAAGCGATTGAAGTTGCGCCAGGCCAGTTGGTTTCTGTGCGTGTGCTTGAGCATAAACCAGCAAGTACACAAACTTTAGCTGAAGTTTCAGCGCTAATTTCACAAAAACTCAAGCAAGAAAAAGCGTTGGCTTTAGCTTTAGCTGATGGCGAGAAAAAGCTAGCGAGTTTGAAGTCAGGTGCTGCTACGCCATTAACGTGGAGTGAAAGTAAAGGCTTTACGCGTATTGCAGAGCAGGGTGTGGCTGAGGCTGATTTGAAAGCGATTTTCAAAGCGGATACTGCAAAGCTACCGGCTTATATTGGTGCGCCAATTCCAGGACGTGGCTATGCGATTTATAAAGTAAATGCAGCGATTCCTGCTCCTGCTTTGTCGCCTGAGAACCAGTTTAAAATGCAGGAAAATTTGGCAAAAATGTATGGTCAGGTTGAAATGACGGCCTTCATTGAGGCGATCAAGAAAGACATTCAAGTGAAATATCACTTAAAACCAACTAAAGCGGAATAAGCCGCTGGTAGACAAAAACGGCAGCCTTGGCTGCCGTTTTCTATTTTGAGCGAAATAAAAATTGCATTTTGACTCAAACGGGCCGATATTCTAATTGTAAGGCCGTATTTGTAAGGTTCCTCAACGCACTACCCTGATGGAGGAGCACAAAATGTCCCGCACCTTTGACATGGCTTCTGGCCAAATAGATCCAAGTTTCGCGAATGAGCGTACAGCGACAGCGACTTGCCCTCAATATCCACAGAACGAGCTAGCGTTACGCCTGCTTACCGTTGCAGAGTCGGAAGAGCAACAACCCGTTCCACGGCCACGCCCTTGGCTTTTTAAATAGCTGCCGAAAGCCAATAAGGCGCGCGTTGCTCTAAAAAAGCATTGACGCCTTCTTGCGCTTCTTCGTGTGTACGGATGTGAGCAATCCGATGCGCGGTATCCGAAATCATCGCATCATCAATCGGGCGATGATCCACCGAAGTAATCAAGCGTTTCGCAGCCGCTAATGCATGCGGGCTATTCTGGCCAATTTCATTCACCCAGCATTCAATTTGTGCATCCATGCCAGTGAGGTCATGCGCCTCCTCATGGATTAAACCTATTTTGCAGGCCGTGGCGCTATTCATTTTTTCTGCAGTCAGAAAATACCGCCGTGCCGCTGTACTGCCAATTCGGCTAATAATATACGGGCCGACCACGGCAGGAATAAGGCCAAGCCGAGTTTCTGGAATTGAAAACCAGGCATCTTTGGTACAAACAGCTAAATCGCAGCAAGAAATAATCCCTAGACCGACTCCTAGCGCAGGGCCGTGTACTCGGGCGATGGTAGGAATCGGTAGACGATCAAGAGTGCGTAGCAATCGTGCCAGCCGGAGCGCATCTTCAAAATTATGATTGGGGTCGGCTAAGGCGCCGCGCTTCATCCATTTTAAATCGCTGCCGCTGCTAAAACAGCTTCCGCTTGCTGCTAATATCAACATGCGTACTTCACTATTGAGACGCAGAGCAGTGAGCGTTGCGGTGAGCTCGGCAATCATGATTTCGTCCATTGCATTGCACACATCAGGCCGATTTAATGTCACCGTCGCAACGCCACGGCGATCAATTGAACAGCTGGTGGTATCGCTCATGCTATGACCTCGACGAATTAAAATGTTGCAGCGCACTAGACTCATTCTGGTTTAGTGTACAAACCGGATTTGTGCCAGTGAATTTGCCGCTTAAATTGTAATTGATTAATAAAGCTTGAATTGAGCGGCCATTTTGGCCGGATTAACTTTTTTCGTGCTGCCCGCTGTGGTAAAGTCGCAGCCCATGTTTTAGCTTCCAAGACATCAAGAATGCGCCCATCTTTAACGCCGTCGACAGTCATTTCGACGGACGCCAAAAACCTTGCTACGCTGGTGTTTGTATTGACGCTGTTTTTTAGTTTTATTCCTAGCTTGTTGGCGTATTGCTTTAAAAAAGAGGATGAATTTGTCTGTGTCGCGGCCAAAGAAGCATTGAACTGGTCGATTACTTTATTATTGCTATCGACTGTTCTCGCGTGGATTCCGTTTCTAGGCTGGATTTTGGCTGGTGTGTTGTACCTAACGAATGTGATTTGCTGTATTTTAGCCGCGCTAAACGCCAGTAAGGGTTTGAGCTATCGATTTCCTTTTGCACTACGTTTGATTGCTTAAATGAAAATTGTGCTGTGTTTTGTATTGTTGATGGTGACGGCTCAGGCATCTGCCAAGCCGGTTACAATCAATTCGGGCAAAGTGAGTTTGTCTGGGATTTTCCTTGCGCCGACTAAAGTGATTGGTCCGGCCGTGCTGCTCTTGCATGGTTGCAGTCGCTTGGGGTACGAGCAAACGCCGAGCTACGAGCGAACCATGAAAATGGCGTCTTTATTGCAGGAAATGGGTTTTGGCGTCTTGATGCTGGATTTGGAAGGCCCCAAAGGCAAACGCAAGGGCTGCACGGGTAAAAATAATAAAAAAAATATTGGTTTGCGGGCCAACGATGCACAGATTGCAATTGCGTGGCTAAAAGCACGTAATGAAGTCGATGCCAGCCGTATCGCAGTGATTGGTTGGTCGCAAGGCGCTACTACCGTCTTGGCTTTAATGAATCGCAAAAATCCAGGCGTGAAATCTGCGGTGGCATTTTATCCCAATTGCCAATTATTTTTAGGCAAAAATGGTTACCGCGTTGCGGCACCCACTTTGTTGTTGGTCGGCGAAGAAGGGCAGCGCAGCGCAGCGCAGTGGTGCCGTGAACTGGGCGATAAATCGGGGCAAGATTTATTTCATCAAGTGAGCTATCCCGATGCGGAGCATGACTTTGCCGATGCCGATGTGAGTAGCAAAAAGCCCCGCGCAGATAAATCGACGGCTAAGCCTGTCCCACAACCCAATTCAGTCGCGGCACAAGACGCATGGCGTCGTTCATTTAAATGGATTTCACGCTGGTTTGATCCCGAGCGCAGCATGCAAGGCGTGCCGCCAAGTAACTTGCCTTAAATTGTGCCCAATTCATAAATCTATGCCTTAAATCCTGTACGATTGATTTTGCGCCTTTGCTGCGTTCACTCATCTAAAAAGGGTTTAACATGGCTCGATTTTTCAATGAATTATCGCTTGGTGATTTCGATGAATATCGAAAAACAGTTACCGAAACCGATGTTGTGCTGTTTGCGGGATTGACTGGGGATAATAATCCTATGCACATCGATGAAGAGTTTGCTAGTCAGACTCGATTTGGTGGCCGGATTATTCATGGCATGCTAACTGCGAGTTTTCTATCTAGTGTGATTGGCATGAAAATGCCGGGCCCAGGCTGCATTTACATGGGGCAAAATCTGAAATTTTTAAAACCCGTGCACATTGGCGATACCGTCACTGCTCGCGCCACGGTGATTGAGATTTACCCTGAAAAACAGCGTATCAAGCTTTTAACTGAGTGTTTAGTGCGGGGTGAAGTGGTGTTAACGGGCGATGCTTTGGTGTGGGTGCCCATCAAAGAATCATAGCTCCCTAGTCCGCTTTACATTAAAATAGGCCGCTTATCGATGGAGTTTTTTGGAATGAGCCAACACAATTTTTCTGCTGTTTTAGCCAATGTACAAGGCGTTCGCGTCATTGATTCGGGCGCTTATTTCAATAAAGCGGATGAAGGTTTGCCGTTATTGGTGATAGAAAATGCCTTAGGCTCAGCAGTGTTGGCTTTTCAGGGCGCGCATTTAATTTCGTTTATTCCGGCGGGCGGCCAAGACGTGCTTTGGCTGTCGCCCAATGCGGTATTTAAACCAGGTAAAGCAGTGCGCGGCGGTATTCCGCTGTGTATGCCTTGGTTTGGTGGCCATCCTGATGGCTTACCATCACATGGTTTTGCGCGCAGTATGGATTGGTCTTTGCATTCAGCACGTAATTTAGCCGATGGTCGGACTGAAGTCGTAATGCGTTTACAAGATAGTGAGCAAACGCGCGCGCTGTGGCCGCATGCATTTAATTTTGAATTCACGATTTGCGTTGGTCAAACTTTGGATTTGAGTTTGAGTGCTGAAAATTTAAGCGATACTACCGTGCCGTATACCTACGCATTCCATACTTACTTTGCTGTAGAGGACTATACCCGTATTGCCGTGACCGGGCTTGCAGGCTGCACGTATATTGATACGTTGGGTGAAGTGCGCCGCTTGGTACAAGAGGGTGACGTACACTTTACGGGCGCAACTGACCGCGTTTATTTGGATGTGGCAAAAGTGCAAACGATTGTCGATGCGGCGCGCACGATTCAAATTTCAGGCAATAGCAAAAGTGCGGTGCTGTGGAATCCTGGTGATCACGCGGAAAAAATTGGCGATATTGGTGGCGGGGCCAATCAGCATTTTGTTTGCGTCGAGCGCGGCGATGTCTTTGATAATGCGTTGACTTTAGCTGCCGGCGAAAAACACATCGCGACGATGACTTTATCTGCTTAAACGTGCTTACAGCATCAACACACGCCCGGTGATTGCCGGGCGTTTTTTTGGGTGGGTCTAAATGAAATACCGAGATTTGCGCGATTTTATGGCGCAGCTAGAAGCACAGGGCGAGTTAAAACGTATCCAAGCGCCCATTTCGCCCAAACTAGAAATGACTGAAGTTTGTGATCGCTTGCTTAGAGCGGCGGGGCCAGCGGTGCTATTTGAAAATGTGCCGGGTTACACCATGCCGGTGCTTGGTAATCTATTTGGTACGCCACGGCGTGTGGCCTTGGGCATGGGCGCGAAAGAAGTTTCTGCGCTGCGCGAAATTGGTCAGACCTTGGCCTACCTGAAAGAGCCCGAGCCGCCAAAAGGTTTTAAAGATGCTTGGGATAAATTGCCGCTGCTCAAACAAGTGCTGAATATGGCACCGAAAGAAGTGCGTAAAGGCATCTGCCAAGAAAATGTACTAGCAGGCCCTGATGTGGATTTAACAGCATTGCCGATTCAGCACTGCTGGCCGGGTGATGTCGCGCCGCTGATTACTTGGGGTTTAGTCGTTACACGCGGACCCAATAAAAAGCGTCAGAATTTGGGGATTTATCGCCAGCAAGTAATCGGCCGCAATCAAGTGATTATGCGCTGGTTGGCGCATCGCGGCGGCGCGCTGGATTTTCGTGAGCACGCTAAGCAAAACCCTGGCAAACCATATCCAGTCACCGTGGTGCTCGGTTGTGACCCAGCTACGATCCTTGGTGCTGTGACGCCAGTTCCTGATACCTTGAGTGAATACCAATTTGCGGGGCTATTGCGTGGCAGTAAAACCGAGCTAGTGAAATGTATAGGTTCGGATTTACAAGTACCAGCAAGTGCCGAGATTATTTTGGAAGGCGTACTTAAACCCTGCGAGACGGGCTATACCGGTGTATCTGAGCACGGCGTGCCATTAAAAGAAGTGAACGGCTTTTTGCACGCATTGGAAGGCCCGTATGGCGACCATACGGGTTATTACAATGAACAAGATTGGTTTCCAGTGTTTGAAGTGGAGCGTATTACATCGCGACCTGATCCGATTTACCACAGCACCTACACCGGCAAACCGCCAGATGAACCGGCAATTCTCGGCGTGGCGCTGAACGAAGTATTTGTGCCGATTTTGCAAAAGCAATTTCCCGAAATCGTCGACTTTTATTTGCCGCCGGAAGGCTGTAGCTATCGCATGGCGATTGTGTCGATTAAGAAGCAATATCCGGGTCATGCGAAGCGAATTATGTTTGGCGTTTGGTCGTATTTGCGCCAGTTTATGTACACCAAATACATCATCATCGTTGACGACGATGTGGATTGCCGCGATTGGAAAGAAGTGATTTGGGCGATTACCACGCGCATGGATCCAGTCCGCGATACGACCTTGGTTGAGCACACACCGATTGATTATCTGGACTTTGCTAGCCCGATTTCAGGCTTAGGCGGCAAAATGGGCTTGGATGCAACCAATAAAATGCCGGGTGAAACCAACCGTGAATGGGGCCGTGTGATTGAGCGCGACGCGGTTTCTGCTGCGCGTATCGATGCAATCTGGGGCGAACTCGGCTTGTAATTAAGCTATGCTGTTATTCATTCGCCACGATTATTTTTGGGATTAAACACTATGCTGCCGAGCAATCGCGAATTTCAGTTTACCGAAGCGGATTTTGAAAAAGTTCGTGTGATGATTTACAACTATGCCGGCATTGCGCTCGCCACGTCCAAACACGATATGGTGTATGGCCGTTTGGCGAAACGTTTGCGCGCTTTGAATTTGAAAACATTTAATGAATATTTGCAGGTTTTAGAGCGAGGCGATCATAAAGAATTTGAGTTATTCACCAATTCTTTAACGACGAATCTAACGTCATTTTTTCGCGAAGCGCATCATTTCGATATTCTCAATCAGCAACTTAAAACCTTGCGCAGCGTAGGCACCATTAATATTTGGTGTTCAGCTTCAAGCACGGGCGAAGAGCCCTATTCAATTGCAATGACCGCTTGTGAAGCCTTTGATAGCTTGCGCCCACCAGTGAAAGTACTGGCAACCGATTTGGATACCAACGTGCTGGATGTGGCACGTTTGGGGATTTATCCGGGCGAAGAAGTGCAAAAGCTCGGCCCACAGCGCGTGAGTAAATTCTTTAATAAACAGCCTGATGGCCGTTATCAATTAAAACAAGAATTACGCGATATGATTGTGTTTCGCAAACTGAATTTAATTGAAACCAATTGGATGCTGCGTGGACCGTTTGATGCGATTTTTTGCCGTAATGTGATGATTTATTTTGATAAACCGACGCAGTTAAAAATCCTGCAACGCTTTGCGCCGCTGCTTAAAAATGAAGGTTTATTATTTGTAGGGCATTCGGAAAACCTCTATCACGCTGCTGAATACTTTAAGTTGCAAGGCAAAACCGTCTATGAATTAGCTAAACCGAATACTGCGGCACGCTAAAATGGACGCTAGAGTCAGTTTTATCACGCTGGGCGTGAGTGATTTGCAGCGATCGTTAGTTTACTACCGTGATATTTTGGGCTTAAAGCCGCGCAGTATTCTCGATAACGTGGTGTTCTTTGAATTGGGTGCAACGTGGCTGGCGCTGTATCCACATGAATTATTGGCTGAAGATGCTGGCGTTCCGAGTGAGGGCGGCGGCTTTCGGGGGGTTACCTTAGCGCACAATGTGCGCAGCCCCGAAGAGGTTGATGCGTTACTGGCGATTGGTGCGCAAGGCGGCGGGCATTTAGTCAAAGCTGGGCATAAAGCATTTTGGGGCGGTTACACGGGCTACTTTGCGGATCCCGATGGTCATCTGTGGGAAGTGGCGTGGAATCCTGATTTTCCACATGTTTGATGTATAGGGTTCTAGCCTTTATTGTTTAAAGGCTAGAACCCTATACACTTAGTTTCCTAAGAGTCGATACCACATCTGCCCCAGCAATTCTTTTGCTGCGCTGCTGCTGCTGGCTAAGAAACTGGCTTTCGGGACAAAACTCATGATGCTCAGTGGCTCAGCATTATGAAAATCGGTTGGCGCAGTGTGAACGATAAAGCCTGCTTGTTCAAAACTGCGGCTGGCGCGAACCATATGATCTGCTGACGTTACGAGAATAATTTCTGGATATTTTGGCAAGAGCAATTTCGCACTTTCCTTCGCATTTTCTGCGGTGTCATTCGATGCCGGTTCTAGCCATGTGGTATCCACACCAAAATCATTTTTCAGGCTTTGCCGCATGAGTTGCGCTTCACTGATGCCGCCAAAGGGCGCGCCACCTGAAACTAAGATCGGTAAGTGATTAAATTTGTGTACTTTCGCAGCGTAACGCAGCCGCGCCAAAGTAACGTTATTAATGGTTTCCCCTTCTATTATGTCGACAGCGCCAAAACGCTTGCCACCACCTAGCACGACAATTACATTCGCGCTGGTGCCCGGATTGGCAACATTGGTGATTTGAGCTTCAACAAGGTGCGAGATGGCATTGCTGATCAATGGTGTGCTGAATAAATACAAGCTAAGAAGCGTCGCCCAGAATAAGCGTGGGCTCCATTTGGGGGCTTTGTGGCGCAGGAAAAAGGCGATGGCCAACAGAAAAATAAACAAACCAGGCGGAAGTAGAAAGCTACTCACGACGGTTTTAAGAATCACGCTCAGCGCCATAAGATGCTCAGAACAAGGGAAAAAAGCAGTTTAGAGCGAATGACAGAGTGATGCAGCTGAAATAATTAGTTTGGGTAAAGTTGTTGGTTTTACGTAGTATTGACTTGCAGCCTTTTGTTAGTAAGGGCTACAAGTCAATACGTAGATCAAATTAAACTTGAGATTGCAGGTAATTTTCTAGCGTGATTTGCTTGATCAGGAAGAGTTGTTGTTCTAGCCAATGCGCATGATCTTGCTCAGTATCTTCAAGCAACACCATCAGCATGTCGCGTGTTACGTAGTCTTGCTCTTTTTCACACAGCGCGATGGTTTTTTTGAGCGCTGCGGCGACTTCGTATTCAGTCAGTAAATCAAACTGCAGCATTTCAGGCACATCCGCGCCCACACGTAAGGGTGTGCGTGCTGCGACATTGGGGATGCCATCTAAAAACAAAATCCGCTTAATCAGCAAAGTCGCGTGGCCGATTTCGTCTTGGCGTTCGTGGTCGATGCGCGCAAATAGTTTGTCGTAACCCCAGTTGTGATACATCTGGCTGTGAACAAAATATTGATCGACCGACGTGAGTTCCGCAGCGAGAAGCTCGCTCAGCGCTGCGATGACTTTAGCATTACCTTTCATGATCGTACTCCTTACTCGCTAAATGCTTGTGATTGTAGATAGTTAGCCAAGCCCATGTCTTTAACGAGTGTTTGTTGGGTTTCTAGCCAATCGACGTATTCTTCTTCATCTTCTAGCAAATCTTCAAGCAAATCACGGCTGACGTAATCTTGTGCGGCTTCGCAGGTTTTGATCGCATCGCGTAGCGTGCTAAGAAAACCGGTGAATAAGCTTAAGTCACAGGCCAACATTTCAGCGACATCTTCACCAATCAGCAGTTTGCCCAAATCTTGCAAATTCGGTAAACCTTCTAGGAACAATACGCGCTCGATCAACTTATCAGCGCGTTTCATTGAATCGATTGATTCGTGATAGACCTTGTCATTGAGATTTTTGTAGCCCCAATTTTTAAAAATACGGGCATGCAAAAAGGTTTGATTAATGGCAATTAACTCGTTGGCTAACACGCCATTCAGGGTTTTGATGACTTTTTTATCGCCTTGCATTTTGTTCTCCAGAGCGTAGTTTATAATTTTATTGGTTTTATCTCACCTTGCATCGATTTTACGCTGTTATTTGTGAATTTCAATATAAATTACGATTGGCGTAATGAATGAAAATACTAATAAGATTGATTCTTATTGATAAAATAAGATAAATTATTTTGATGTCAGCATTTATTCAGCTTTATTACGAATGAATGATTTTATTTTAAATAATATCGCTCGCAATAAAGCTAAGATTGCTGCAAATTGGCCGGTTAATAAGCAGAAGTTGCAAACTTGTTTTATTTGCCTGTGACTTACATCTAGACGATATACTTTCTGTCATCAAATCACCGTAAAATAGCGCCACCTTATTTCAGATGGAGAATGTTGTGATCCCAAGCCCAGAACAAATTGCTTTTGCCCACAAACTGGCCGATGTTAGCGCCGCGGCGATTCGCCCTTACTACCGCACCGGTTTAGCGATTGACGACAAACTTGATGCCAGCCCTGTGACACAGGCTGATCGCGAAGCCGAACAGGTAATGCGTGCTTTAATTAATACCGAGCGGCCGGATGAGGGGATTATTGGCGAAGAATTTGGTGCCGAGCGCGAGGATGCTGATTGGGTGTGGGTGCTCGATCCGGTGGATGGCACTAAAGCATTTATTACGGGTCGCCCTTTGTTTGTGACCTTGATCGGCTTGTTGTATCGCGGTCAGCCGGTGTTGGGGATTGTGAACCAGCCGATTGCGGGCGAGCGCTGGTTGGGTGTTCCGGGGCAGGGCTGCACGTTAAATGGTGAGCCAGTGACGGTGAGTGGCATTAGCGAGCTAGCGCGCGCGCGCGTTGGCACAACAGGGCCGCAGTATTTTTCTATCGGTGGATTAGCCGAGTTTAATGCATTACAAGCCGAGGGGCGCTTTACGGTGTATGGCGGCGATGGTTATCAATATGCCTTGCTCGCCACAAGCGGCTTGGATTTGGTGATTGAAGAGGGCTTGAAATTACACGACTTTGCTGCCGTCGCGCCAGTGGTGATTGCTGCAGGTGGCTGGATGACGGATTGGCATGGCGAACCATTACAAAAAGGCTCGGTGGGACGAGTCATTGCCGCGGCCAGTGAGGCATTGCATCAGCAGGCTGTGGCAGCAATGCAAAACGCAGAATAACCGCGCATTGTAAAATCTCAGCTTGATGTCATTTTGTTAGCCCAGAATAAAAAATAGCCCGCTGTTAAAGCGGGCTATTTCATTGGGCGATGACTAAATTAGTTGCACACGCCTAAATCGTTCCAAACACCCCATTGGCCTGAGGTGCTAGGGATTTCACCTGTCGTCCACCACTTGTTGCTGTAGTTGCGACCGTTATAAGATACTTTTGTGTTAGTTACTGCGTATGGAGTGCTTGCATTCCATGCTGCTACGCAAGCATTACTCGGTGCTACCGTTGTCACTGGCGTTGCCGTCGGAGCGACTGTTACTGCCGGAGTTGCCGTTGGTGCCGCAGTGGCAACCGGAGTCGCTGTGGCAGTTGGTTTTGGCGTTGCTGTTGGCGTTGCTACTGCAGCACCGCATGCGCCAATATCAGTCCAAGGTTTGCCAGAGCCCGTGTTAGTTGAAGGCTCATTACCTTGTGTCCACCAGCCCGCTTTGTAGTTGCGGCCTTGGTAAGAAACAATCGCACCGCCCGTGTAGGCTGTTGCGCTGTTCCATGCGTTAACGCAGCTGCCAGATGGAGTTGCTGTTGGTGCCGCCGTTGGTGCAATGGTTGCAACGGGTGTTGCAGTCGGTGCCACTGTCACAACAGGAGTTGCCGTTGGTTTTGGGGTAACAGTTGGTGTTGCAGTTGGTTTTGGTGTCGCAGTCACAACTGGCGTTGGTGTTGGCGTTGCAGTCACTACCGGTGTCGCAGTTGGTGCTGCAGTTACAGTAGGTGATGGAACTGGTGTGGCATTACCTGGTGAAGCAATGTCAATTTGATAGGTCAGTTCCAAATTACTACGGTTGTAGACGCGATTGTCTTGCGCGCTTTTCACTGGCACGATGGTGTTATTGGTTTGCAATACACCAATGCTGACATTGCGTGATGTTTCGTTCACTTTTTGTGCCAAGGCAAACGGCCAGTTGGCTGCGAGGTTGGTTTCCAAGCCGGTGACATTATCAAAGCCCAAAGTCACTTGAATGTTTTCTACGTCAAAGCCTTTGCTGTCAAACAGGCGGAATGAGACTTTGGTACCTGTTGCCAAATCTTGTGCAGAACGAACTTGGCCTAGCTCTTTAAACGTAGAAACACCACCGGTGAAATTCACGTCTGAGCAAGAGTAAAACGCTTCAGTGCTGTCGCTGCGTTGCCAAGCCAAGTAAATAATATGTTGGCCAGTTTTTTTCGGTAGCTTGCACGTCAGGTGATAACGTTTATTGGCATCCGTTGGCAGATTGCCTAAAGTGCAGAATTTTTCCAGATCAGTCCACGCCAAGGGCGCATTTTGATTCCAGCCATCACGCGTGACAAATAATTGCCAGTCGCGAGTTTGGTGCGGTGCGGTGCCATTGAAAATGAATTCGAAATTGCCGTTTGCATCCGGAGCGATCGGGGTTGTTGCCCAATCGGTACGCGCTAAATTCAAACCGGCGTAATCGGCCTTACCGCCGCCACACAATTGGCCATTCGGCACAAAAGCTTGGTGATCGCCGTTTGGCAACTGGTTCACACCAGGCCAATCGTAAAGCATTTGTTTACCCGAAGTGGCTGCTGCGGCTTGGCAGGCCGCGGATTTGAGGGTTTCAGGACCTTCATTAAAACAGCTCAAACCACGGCTCACCGGCACTTCCATCGAGCCATGTGCTGAAACGGTTTGTGGCATCATCAATGCGGCGCTGGAAGCCAATAAGCTGCTGGCGATTAAGCTAGAAATATGTTTTGTTTTCACTTCGTCTGCTCCATTTTTTAGTAGAAATTTCGCTTAACGCTTGCAACTCTTTTTGTGCGTTTGCAGCACAAAAATTGCTTATAAGATTTTGATAATGCTGATTTATATTGCGCCAAGCGCCCGTAATTTAACACGGTCACGAAGGCAAGAACAAATGTTTCTTACTAGGTTTTTGAGGGCTGTTGGATTGTGTGAATAAGCGCACATTATTCAGAGTGGCTTCTAGGGGAAAATACTTATTTTGTCTGTATTGATTGGGCGTGGTAGCGACACTTTATGTGCTCAGTGCGAAGTAAAAAAGACGCTTAGGTTATGATTCTGGCTCTTTGTCAGTTTAAAGGCTGATTTCTGTATGCACCCTCTGATTCGTGTTGAGCAACTGCAAGCCATTCTGAGTGATCCGAATGTGATTGTTATCGATTGTCGCCATGATTTGGCGCAGCCTGCGGCGGGGCGCGCTGCGTATGCTGCCAGCCATATTCTCGGTGCGCGGTTTATGCATTTGGATGAGGATTTATCGGGGCTTAAAACGGGTTTGAATGGCCGACATCCACTACCTGAACCTGAGGCTCTGGCAGAGAAACTGGGGCAATTGGGTATCAATGCACAAAGCCGAGTCGTGGCATATGACGCCAGCGGTGGCCCGTTTGCGGCGCGGCTTTGGTGGCTGCTGTGCTGGCTGGGTTGCGAGCAAGTTCAAGTGCTTGATGGCGGTTGGCAGGCGTGGATTGCTGCGGGCGAGGTAGTCAGTGATCAAATCTCTGAATGGCAGCCTCAGACATTTGCTTTCAGTCCACAATACGCGCTGCATGTGAGTGCGAATGAGGTATTGGCCAATTTAAGCGAACCGCAATTTCAACTCGTTGATGCACGTAGCGCCGAGCGTTTTATCGGGCAGGGCGAAACGATAGACCCAATCGCAGGGCATATCCCCGGCGCGATCAATCGCTTTTTTATGCTCAATTTGCTCGATGGTCACTTTAAATCGCCTGAGCAATTGCAGCAAGAATGGCAAGCGCTCTTGGGTATGCAGCGTCCTGATCAAATCGTGCATCAATGCGGTAGCGGCGTCACCGCTTGCCATAATCTACTGGCCTTGGCTGTAGCGGGTTTGGACGGTGGGCGCTTGTATCCAGGATCATGGAGCGAGTGGTGCAGTGACCCAGCAAGACCGATGTTGTGTTGAACGTATAATCATCGATCATGCTGGGTTTCGGGTAATTAGCGCTTGGTTATTTCATCCCATGTTTTATTCAAGCGCTTCATCGACACCGGATATGGTGTTTTGAGTTCTTGCGCAAATAGGCCAATTCGCAATTCTTCTATCATCCATCTGAATGGCAAGAGGGTTGCGGTATCGCGCCCTTCGCGTTGCCACTTAATCATTTCAGCCGTATACCTTTGCATTAACTCATTGATTTCCGCGCCGCGTTGGCCGTCTTTCGATGGATTGACCGAGCGTTTTTCAAGGCGGATTTTCATCGCTTTGATATACAGCGGCAGGCGAGGGAGTTGCTCCCATGGCGTGGCGCTGAGAAAACCTTTGAAAATCAGGCTGTCTAATTGCGCTTTCAATTCATTTTGGAACGCACCGCCTTTGGACAGTAAGCTGCTGAGCGCCACATAGTCTGGTGCGATTTCAGTCAAAATGCGTTGTACGCCGTCGCGTACCGATGGCAGGCGAACACGGGCGCGGCTTTTTTGATCGTTAAATTCTTTGAGCTTGCGCGGCGCGTCGTCGTCGCCCAAAAACGCGCGATTGCAAATGCACGTCACCACGTCATTCATCAGCTCATCGCTATTGCCGAACGAGCGGAAATGAATCGCCAATTGGTTAAAATTCGGCAAGCTTTTTGGCAATTGCTTCAGATGATCTTTCAACTCCAACTGCAACAGCCGCACCACGCCAGCGCGGTGCGCTTCATTGGCCGCGTGCTCGGTGTCAAATAAACGAATCGCAACGCATTCTTTAATGCTGCCATCCGCCGCTAATTCTTCATCAGGAACTAAGCCTGGAAAGCCGATCATCGCTTTGCCGTGGCGCGTGAAATTGAGCTTGCTCGGCAGATCGCCAAAATCCCACAAGCGAATGCCGGATTTTTCAATGCCAGTGGTTTCATCTGCGGTATCGCGGAATGTGAGCTGGGCGGCTTCGCCCAGCTGGGCGCGAATTGCAATCAAATCACGCCCTTGCGCCAGTTCTTGCCCAGCATCGTCGACGATGCGGAAATTCATTCGCAAATGCAGCGGTAGATCACTCTGATTAAATTCATCTGCACTGACTGGCTGGCCGACGCCGCGCGTGGCGCATTGCGCCAATTGCGGCAGCAGCGGTTCGTCACGGCTGGCGGTTTCTAGCGCCAGCAGCATTTTGGTCGCAAACTCAGGCACTGGCACGCACAGACGGCGCGTGGATTTGGGGAGCGATTTAATCAAGAGCGTGATTTTTTCGCGGATTAGTCCGGGCACCAGCCAATCAAACGTCGCATGATTGACGCGATTGAGTAAATGCAGCGGCAGTGTCATTGTCACGCCATCGAGCACGTGGCCGGGCTCGAAGCGATACGAGAGCGGCAGCTTCACATCGTGTAGGCGGATAAATTCAGGGTATTGCTCTTCAGTCACCGTGGCAGCGCTGTGCTGCATCAAATCGTCTTTTTTCAGGAACAATATTTGCGGATTGAGTTTCTCAGCACCTTTACGCCACGCTTCAAAGCCAGCGCCGTTGACGATGTCGTGCGGAATAATCGCGTCGAAAAAAGCGAACAGCGCGTTTTCATCAACCAACACATCTTGGCGGCGCGCCTTGTGTTCGAGCTCTTCCACATCCAGCAGCAGTGCGAAATTGCTCTCAAAAAACTTGGCTTTGGAGTTGTAATTAAAGCGCACCAAAGCTTCGCGGATAAACAGCTCGCGTGCTTCGACTGGATTAATACTGCCATAGTGTATGGTTCTGCGCGCCACAATGGGTAAGCCGTACAGCGTAATACGTAGCGAGGCATTCACCTGCGCATTGTCTTTGCTCCAATGCGGATCAAAATATTGTTTCTTAATCAAATGTGGTGCGAGTTTTTCTATCCATTCGGGCTCAATCGCCGCAACGCAGCGCGCATACAGCTTGCTGGTTTCAACCAGTTCAGCAGCGACTATCCATTTTGGCCGAGCTTTTTTTAGGCTAGAGCCGGGAAACACATTAAATTTAATCCCGCGTGCGCCGAGGTATTCGTCGTTTTCGGGCTGCTTAAAGCCCAGTACGCCCAAGAGGCCAGTGATGAGTGCTTTGTGAATTTGCTCAAACGTAGCGGGTTTTTCATTTAAGCGGAACGGTGCATGGCGGCTGCGCGAATCGCTGGCCTCATCACTAATCACCATGTCGGAGAGTTGTTGATGCAGTTCACGCCATTCGCGCAGGCGCAAATAGGACAAGAAATTGCGATGGCAATCTTGTACTAATTGGCGATTGGTCGTTTTATTGGCGAGCAGTTTTTCGAAGAAATCCCACAAGCGTAAGTAGGATAAAAAGTCGGATTTTTCTTCATTAAACTTCGCGTGCGCCTGATCGGCCGCCGCGCGCGCATCGAAAGGGCGCTCTCGCGGATCTTGCAGCGACAGTCCTGAGGTAATAATCAGCATTTCTTTTAAGCAGCCCTCATCCCGACCCGCCAGCAACATGCGGCCAACGCGCGGATCGACTGGCAGGCGTGATAGTTGTCGGCCAATTTCAGTGAGGGTATCGTTCTCTGTTACCGCACCCAATTCGCGTAGCTGCTGATACCCATCAGAAATCAGCTTGATCGATGGTGCTTCAAGGAATGGAAATTGATCGACATTGCCAAGTTTCAATGCGGCCATGCGCAAAATCACGCCGGCCAAACTCGATCGAGTGATTTCTGGATCGGTAAATTCAGAACGAAGCAAAAAATCTTGCTCAGAATACAGGCGAACGCAAATCCCGCTGGCGACGCGCCCGCAACGACCGGCACGCTGGCGCGCCGACGCTTGTGAGATTTTCTCGATCAGTAATTGCTCGACTTTGGCGCGTGGGCTGTAACGGTTAATCCGCGCTTGACCGCTGTCGATGACGTAACGAATGCCGGGTACCGTTAGAGAAGTCTCGGCCACATTAGTTGCCAGCACGATACGTCGCCCAGTACTGCTCGGGCGGAAAATCCGCTGTTGGTCTTCATTGGATAATCGGGCGAATAGCGGCAAAATTTCGGCGTCGCGCAGTTTGGCTTTGCGGAGTTCCTCTGCGGTTTCGCGAATTTCGCGCTCGCCGGGCAAAAACACCAAAACATCACCGCTACCGTCTTTGCGCCACAGCTCATCGACTGCTTGAGCGATGGCTTCTTCCATTTCGATTTCTTGATCGTCCTCATCTTTACTGGCGAGAGCTTTGTAGCGAACTTCTACCGGAAAGGTGCGGCCCGAAACTTCAAGCACCGGCGCATCGTTAAAGTGTTTACTAAAGCGATCTGAATCAATCGTCGCCGAGGTGACAATCACTTTCAGGTCTGGGCGGCGTGGTAGCAATTGCTTGAGATAACCTAGCAAGAAATCGATATTCAGGCTGCGCTCGTGTGCTTCGTCGATGATGATGGTGTCGTATTGATTTAAAAAGCGATCAGATAGCGTTTCGGCGAGCAAAATACCGTCGGTCATCAGCTTGATATACGAAGAGGGCGTGCTTTTATCGGTAAAGCGCACTTTATAACCGACAATCGCCCCCGTTTCAGATTTCAGCTCTTGCGCAATGCGGCTGGCGACCGAGCGTGCTGCTAAACGGCGCGGCTGCGTGTGGCCGATGAGGCCATGTACGCCACGACCGAGTTCAAGGCAGATTTTCGGGAGCTGCGTGGTTTTGCCGGAGCCAGTTTCACCGCAAATGATGACGACTTGATGCTTGGCAATCGCCGCTTTGATGTCATCGCGGCGCTGATTGACGGGTAGGCTATCGTCGTATTCGGGAGCAGGAAGTCTTTCGCGGCGCAAGTGGGTTTTAGCTTGCGATTTCGCGATGCCCGCGAGTAAATCAGCGTGCTGCTGTGCAAAGTCTTGCTGCTTTTTTTGTCTTTCGCTGCATTGTTGTAGCAGGCGCGAGAGTGAGTGAAAGTCGTTGGATTGGCAGTCAGCGAGTTGTGCGCGCAGGGCGCGAAAGTCCAGATTCATTGCGGCAGAGGCTTAAAAGGTACTAAAGCGCCAATTTTAGCATGCGCCGCACTTTCATTCCTTGCGAACCTTGGGAGTCAACTCAATACAGAAGGATTAATGCAGCGTCACTAAGTGCGTGTTTTGATTGCCACGATCGACTTTATGCAAAGCGCAATGGATTGCTTCGCCTTGTGGGTTTTTTAAGTGGGTCAGGTTGGCGTATTTGCTTTCGCCTTGAGCGAATTGGCTAATGCATTCGCCAATGAGATTTTCCGGCGTTAGCCCAAGCCGCTCGCAAGCGGCAAGATTGGCAAACTGGATGATTTCATTTTCCACTAATAAAAAAGCTTGCGGCAAGACATCGGCCATTGCACGCACTAAATGGCTGGTGCCGGCTTGTGCTTGTTCGGCCTCTTTCAGATGCGTAATGTCCATCGCAATCGTCAAAATATACACTTGGCCTTCACGCTCAAGCGGAATTTTAGTCAGATCAAACCAATGCGTTCGGCCATTGTGCAATGTGCAATGGTCTTCTAAACGCACGGTATTACCGTATTGCAATACCTCGTCGTCACCGGCGGTCAGTATCGAGGTATCTTCGTCTAGCCCCATATGAGATTGAACTAGCAGCTCATGCCCTAGTAAAGACTGCGTCGCTTGGTTCACCAGCAAGAAGCGGCGGTGATTATCGCGCACAAAAATCAAGCTTGGATTGGCATCCAAAATTTGCTGCGTGAACATTTGCTGTTGAAATAGTGCAGTTTCAATCGCTTTGGTGCTGGAAATGTCGCGAATTACCACGACGCAGCTGCGTGAGGTAAGTGCTGAAAGCCGAGCTTCAAACGTGATTTCGGTATTGTCGAGTTGATATTCAAAGCGTTGCGGCGCTTGGGTGTTTTGGATTTTGATCAGGCTTTCTAAAAATTGGCGTGAAACGCGGGCTGGGAATAATGAGGCGAGTTTACTTTGTTCAACGCCATCAGGATGGCTCTCGCTGAGTGCTTGATTTTGCGCTGTGACGCGGCGACTGGCGTAATCAATGGTCCAAATTAAATCAGGTAGCGCAGCCAAAGCTTCAGAGGCTTCTGCGGGTAGAACAATCGTCGTATTTGTTGCGAGGGTGGTGGTTTCTTCCTTGATTGGCTTTAATACCACTTGAGCGTAACTCAGAGTTGCCAAAAGTAAGAAAAGGCATAGTGTAATTGCAATCTGACTTGGAAGTCTGAATTGACTTTCTGAACTAGAAAAAATTAATAGAATGAATAAACTAAGGAAAATAGCCAGATACACGAGGATACGTGCTTGTTGGCTGTGAGTTGCTGTTGCCCAGTTTGGCGAAGATGATTTTTTAGTCATAAGCAATCAGCGAATGCCATTGGTATTATGTGAGTATTACCAATCTTAACGTGAATGCTGAGTCTTAGGTATAGTTTTCTGGATTTTACTGATGGGAAGCAACAAGAGATATGGCGGAGTGGACGGGACTCGAACCCGCGACCCCCGGCGTGACAGGCCGGTATTCTAACCAACTGAACTACCACTCCGCAGTGGCACTAACAAACTTATCTGTACATCAGCACATTCAATTAGTTAAAAACATGCCGCTTCAACTACCACTTATTTTGGTGGTAGTAATATACAAAAATGTGGAACTTTAAAACTTAGAAGAACAACTCGACAGCTTAGAGATGCCCTAGAATTTGGTGGGTCGTGACGGGGTCGAACCGCCGACATCCTGCTTGTAAGGCAGGCGCTCTACCAACTGAGCTAACGACCCAT
>NZ_KK211082.1:0-56842 GCF_000620145.1 Deefgea rivuli DSM 18356 | reverse complement strand
TGGTGGGTCGTGACGGGGTCGAACCGCCGACATCCTGCTTGTAAGGCAGGCGCTCTACCAACTGAGCTAACGACCCCTCGTTCGAGAGAGGCCGAATTAAATCATTTCCCGATTACGCCGTCAACAGTTTTACAATAAAAAAACCACTTCTTTCGCTTTTGCACACGGTGATGGGGTAGAAAGTACTTAGGAATCAGATTATTAACTGTGAGATGCGTTTGGTTGCGGGTCGGCTGATGATCGGCTCTTTGCAATTATGTGCTGGCACTTTAAGCTCTCATGCTTCAATTTGAATTCATTGGCGCTATTGAATGTCGCTGAACAAGGTCTTGTTATGAAAGTAGGGATGCGCGAGCAAGACCAGCGTGGTGCGTTACGCATGCAGGTTTCTTGCAAAGTAAAAATTCGTCCGATGGATTTGGGTTTGCCGTTTTATGGCGAATGCACTGATCTAAGCGTCACAGGTATGACAGTAAAAACCAGTTACGTACCGCGCCCCGAAGAAGAGTTTGATATTTATGTGATGCCAGCGCAGACGCATGCACTACGTAGTGAGCCTTTCTCTGCCCGTGTACGCGTAAAGCGCAGTCATCAAATAGAATCTTGTTCCTTGTTTGAGCTGGGTTTAGAAATTATCCAAGTCCATAATTAGCAATTCGTTTCTTTTTGGTTAATTCGGCATGCAATTGACCGATGCGATGCAAGTTCTATCGTGTTTCTCGTAGTACACTAGCCGACAAATTCTAGAGGTGCGCTGCGGCGTGCTTGTTGCCCTGTCTATTTCTGAATCCCAAATGAAACTAATTGCTTTAAAGATTGATGTCGATAATTTAGCGGCCATTGAGCTGGGTGTGCCACGGTTACAGCAAATTTTGTTGGAACGGCAATGTGGCGCTAGCTTTTTTTGGTCGCTAGGGCGGGAAAAAAATGGCATCTGTATGCTGCCCGCGCGGGGTTTGCGCCGTTTTTCCGGCGCTGGGCAGTTAGCACTGCGTGCACGTTTTGGTGCAAAAGCTTTGTGCCGTGGCAGCTTATGGCCTGCTGCATCGCTGAGTAAACTAGCGCTTTTGGCGCTTAAGGATTTGCCACAATTTGAGCATGGTTTACGTCCGGCACAAAACTATCAATGGCAACAGCGGATTGTAACTTTGCCAGCGGATGAGACTTCTTGTTTGATCTCCGAGGACTTAGCGCAATTTACTCGTCTAACGGGGAGTGTACCAGTCGCATTTTCTGCTAAGTCATGGCAGGCGAACCGTGCAGTGTATCGCTCTGAACAGCTTTCTGGATGGAGCTTTGCTAGTGATACCCGTGGAATTTCACCTTTTTGGCCAGTGGTGAATGCTGAAGTGTCACGCTGTATGCAGCTGCCTGTGACTTTGCCAATGCTAGAAGAAATACTGCCGTATTCGGGGCTGGATCGAGTGGATGCTATCTTGGCGAAAACGCTGAATGAGATGCCCTTTGGTCATGTTTACAATGCGGCGGCTGATTTTGAAGGTGTGCAGGCGAGCGATGATTTTGCGCGTTTGTTGGATGGCTGGTTGGCTCAGGGCTATCAGATCGTTGCCCTTGGCGAATTATATCGCCACATTGATGCGACTGCCATTGCTTATCATGAGGTCGAATACCAGCCGCATGAAGGTCGGGTTGGACTTTTGGCTACGCAAGGGCGACGTTTCCCCAATTAAAAAATGCCGCAATTGCGGCATTTTTTATAGATCAGGATGGGTAGAACTTAACCATCAGATGTAATTTTTAGGGCTAGTGCGCGCAAGGCCTCATCGACTTTACTGTTTTCAATCTGGCAGGTGCCCGCATTTTCATGGCCTCCGCCGCCATATTGCAGCATTAATTCGCCAATATTGGTTTGTGAAGATCGATTGATAATTGATTTTCCAGTTGCAAAGACCGTATTTTGCTTTTGTAATCCCCACATGACATGAATGGAGATATTGCATTGTGGGTAGAGCGCATAAATCATAAAGCGATTAGTTGCATAAATCGTTTCTTCATCACGTAAATCCAAGACAACTAAATTGTCATAAATTCGGCTGCAACGTTGGATTTGCTCTTTAGCCAGTGGTGCGTGCTCCATATACAGTTCAATTCGTTCAACGACATCGGGCAGTTTTAAAATATCGTCAATACCATGATGGCGGCAATATTTAATTAAATCCATCATTAATTGATAGTTAGAAATTCGAAAACTTCTAAATCGCCCCAGTCCAGTTCGTGCATCCATCAGGTAATTAAGTAAAACCCAATCTTTGGGATTTAAAATTTCATCACGACTAAATTCAGCAGAATCGGCTTTATCAACCGCCAGCATCATGTCATCGCTAATATCATGGAATCGTTCTTTACCGCCGTAATAGTCAAATACAACGCGCGCAGCGGATGGCGCTTTTGGATCGATAATATGATTATCGAGCTTGGCCTCATTGCGGATCGTTTCGGATAAATGATGGTCGAAAGCTAAATAAGCACCTGCCACATAAGGTAGGTTGGTAGTGATATCGCGATCGGTAATTGGAACTTTCCCATCTTGCATGTCTTTGGGGTGAACAAACAAAATGTCGTCGATTAAATCGAGTTCATTAAGTAGTACCGCGCATACTAATCCATCAAAATCACTGCGAGTTACCAAACGATACTTTTGATCTGCCATGGGAAAGCTCCTGCGTTAGTGCATTTACTTTAGTTGGTTTTTGGCAAGTTTGCTGATTTCACTACGCTCATTGCTGTCGCGACCATACCAGCGACATCGGCCGCATTGCTTGGGAGCAGCATCGTATTGCCTGTTTTGGCGATATTGCCAAATGCAGCGACATATTGCTCGGCCACTTTTAGGTTAACGGCTTCAATGCCACCTGGCGTTTGAATCGCGGTGGCGACCGCTTGCACGGCTTCTGCTGTGGCATGAGCGACCAATCGTAGGGCTTCAGCTTCACCCGTAGCACGGTTAATTTGTGCTTGGCGCTCGCCTTCCGATTGATTGATATTGGCTTGCATATCGCCTTGTGATTTTTGAATCGCCGCTTCGCGTTGACCTGTTGCCAAGTTAATTTGCTGTTGTTTCACACCTTCAGATTGTGCAATCAAGGCGCGCTTTTCACGTTCTGCCGTGATTTGTTGTTGCATTGAATGCAAAATGGCTTGCGGTGGCGTGAGGTCTTTGATTTCGTAACGTAATACTTTCACCCCCCAACTGGCTGCGGCTTCGTCAAGTGCCGCTACGACAGCGCGATTAATTTCATCACGCTCTTCAAAGGTTTTATCCATTTCGAGCTTGCCAATCACTGAGCGCAGCGTGGTTTGCGCGAGTTGGCTAATCGCCATGACGAAATCAGAGCTGCCATAAGAAGCCATGCGTGGATCTACAACTTGGAAGTATAAAATCCCATCGACTTGAAGCTGTGTGTTGTCACGCGTGATACATACTTGGCTAGGAATATCGAGCGGGATTTCTTTGAGTGAATGCTTGTAAGCCACGCGGTCGATAAAAGGAATCACAATACTGAGACCGGGTGCGAGCACGGCGTGAAAACGGCCAAGTCGTTCAATAATGAGCGCACTTTGCTGTGGCACGATTTTGAAAGTTTTGGCGACAAAAATAATAACAACAACTAAAAAAGCGAGCATAAATTCAAATGACATACGTCCTCCTGGACTGTTATTGCGCGGCTTGCGGTGAAATTTCAAGAATTGCGCCATGACGAGCGCTGATATACCAATATTCGTTGTCGTTCTGCTGAGCGTTGGGCGCTAAGACTGCATCCCAGTGACTGCCTCGGTATTTGACGCGAGCATGCTGCGGGTCTTTCCACGTTTCGATTTGTACGCGCTGGCCGATGTCGTCGGCATCGGCTGGAATGATGGGGCGTGGATGCTTGATTTTCCATTGGCGAACGCCGAGTACCGCAATCAAGGCGACGAAGCCGCAAATTCCGAATTGAATGCCTAGGCTGAGGTTGAGACTAGCGGCTGCGGCGGCAATCAAAAAGGCGATACCAATCGCGAGGAGATAAAAGGTGGTCGTGAAAATCTCGCAGGAGATGATCACTGCGGCAAGGATAAGCCAAATGGTGCTTGAGGACATAAGGCGGCCTGTCTTGAGGTTGAACACCGGTCTAGCGTAGCTGACTACAGTCTGAGGCGCAAAAAAAGCGCACCCTCAGGTGCGCTTGTGTGTGAATTCACTGCCGCTGAAGTTTAAACGCTGAGCGTTTCTGCTCCACCAAGGTAGCTACGCAATACCGTTGGCACCGTGATTGAACCATCCGCATTTTGATAGTTTTCTAGTACCGCTACTAGAGTGCGGCCGACTGCCAAACCTGAACCATTTAAGGTGTGTACCAATTCATTCTTACCTGCTTCATTTTTAAAGCGTGCTTGCATGCGGCGTGCTTGGAAGGCGCCCATATTCGAGCAGCTCGAAATTTCACGGAAAGTGTCTTGCGCTGGCAACCAAACTTCCAAATCGTAAGTTTTTTGGCTGCTAAAGCCCATGTCGCCAGTGCAGAGTAAAACTTTGCGATAAGGTAACTCGAGCAATTGCAGGATTTTCTCTGCGTGGCCAACGAGTTCTTCTAGCGCCGCAGTCGATTGCTCTGGATGAACAATTTGCACCATTTCGACTTTGTCGAATTGATGTTGGCGAATCAGGCCACGCACATCGCGGCCGTAAGAGCCCGCTTCTGAGCGGAAACATGGCGAATGCGCGGTGAGTTTAATTGGCAGTTGTTCTAACTTGAGTAAATCGCCAGCGACGGTGTTGGTCAGTGTGATTTCAGACGTTGAAATCAGATATTGATCAACATCGCCTTCTTCGCCACCACCACGCGTGACTTTAAACATGTCCTCGGCAAATTTAGGCAATTGGCCAGTACCAAAAAGCGCGGTGTCATTCACAATATATGGCGTGTACATTTCTTCGTAGCCGTGTTCATTGCTGTGTGTATTGAGCATGAATTGGGCTAGAGCGCGATGCAGTTTGGCGACTGGGCCGCGCAAAACACTGAAACGGCTACCGGAAAGCTTGGCACCGGTTTCAAAATCTAAACCCAATGGTGCACCGAGGTCGACGTGATCTTTGATGGCAAAATCAAAATTGCGCGGTGTGCCCCAACGGCTGACTTCTACGTTACCGCTTTCATCGTTGCCAAAAGGAACGTCATCGCTTGGCAGATTCGGGATGTGTTGCAGCAAAGCTTTGATGCGCTCATCCAGTTGTGCAAATGCCGTTTCAGCGGCTTTCAGTTCATCACCCAAATTAGCGACTTCAGCCATGATAGCGCTAACATCTTCACCTTTCGCTTTTGCCGCACCGATTTGCTTGGAGCTGCTATTGCGTTTGGCTTGTAGATCTTGCATTTGCGTTTGTAATACTTTGCGCTCGTTTTCAAGCGCTTGGAAAGCGCTCGCATCAAGCACGAATTTGCGCTCTGCCAAGCGGGCGGTTACAGCGGCGAGGTCGGTACGAAGGAGTTGGATATCGAGCATAGTAGATTGTCGTGGAGGCTTGTATTAATGGATAAGGAGATTTTACACCAAGGCCGTCGCGGCTCGGTATCTATTGAGTTAAAAATGAGGTCCTTATGGGTATCGCCTTGTAGCCATTGTTGAGTAATCTACAGAGGGCTATACCTGCATTTAATTTACTTGTTGCGCTGCCGTTTTTGCCACTCTGCATCGAGTTCAGCTAGATGTGTCATTTTTTGCACAATTTTTTGCTCTAATCCACGCGGAGTTGGCTGATAAAGCTGCACATCGGTCAAGCCATCGGGCAGATAAGTCTCGCCTGCTGCATAGGCTTCAGGTTCGTCATGTGCATATCGATAGTCATGCCCGTGGCCGAGTTCGGCCATTAATTTGGTCGGCGCATTGCGTAAATGCAGCGGCACTTCGCGCGATTGATCTTGTTTGATGAGTGCTTTGGCGGCTTTGAAAGCCAAATAACCAGCATTCGATTTGGGTGCAACGGCAAGGTAAATCACGGCTTGGGCGAGCGCCAATTCACCTTCGGGCGAACCGAGCCGCTCGAAAGTCGTCGCCGCATCGTTGGCGATTTGCATCGCACGTGGATCGGCTAGGCCAATGTCTTCCCACGCCATACGCACGATGCGACGCGCTAAATAACGCGCGTCAGCACCGCCATCGAGCATTCGCACTAACCAATACAGTGCGCCATCAGGATTCGAGCCGCGCACGGATTTATGTAGCGCCGAAATTTGATCGTAAAAATGATCGCCACCTTTATCAAAGCGGCGACTGCCAATACTGAGTGCATCGGCTAAAAATGCCGCGTCGATTTCTGTACGATCGCTGGCTTGGGCGGCTTGTGTGGCTTGCTCAACTAAGTTCAGTAAGCGGCGGCCATCGCCATCAGCTAGATCAATCAGCGCAGGAATCGCATCAGTCGCAATCTCAATCGGCGGATCAAACTGCGCTTTGGCACGCGCAATCAGTTGGCTTAAATCCGCTTCGCCGAGTGAATGCAATACATACACTTGTGCGCGCGACAAAAGCGCGGCGTTGACTTCAAATGATGGGTTCTCTGTCGTTGCACCAATAAAAGTAATGAGGCCAGATTCTACAAAAGGCAGAAAAGCATCTTGCTGGGCTTTATTAAATCGATGAACTTCGTCGACAAATAAAATAGTACGCCGATCCAGTTGCTGATTGAGTTCAGCTTGATCCATCGCGAGACGAATGTCTTTGACGCCAGAAAAAACGGCAGAGAGCGCGATCAGCTCGCAATGAAACGCATCGGCTAATAAGCGCGCCAGCGTGGTTTTACCCACACCGGGCGGCCCCCAAAAAATCATTGAGTGCGCTTTACCGCTGGCGAGTGCGAGCGCCAGTGGCTTGCCGGCTGCGAGTAGATGTTGTTGACCAACGACATCGCTGATGTTTTTAGGGCGCAGACGTTCGGCAAGCGGCTGTACTGGCTTGCGGGCAAAAAGATCACTCACGAATGACATCCGTTCCTGCGGGTGGAGTAAAGGTGAACAATTTGGGATCAATCGCTTTATTGCGAATCACTTGGTTAAATTGAATCTGTGTGGTTTGGCCAAATTGATCGTCGAGTTCCATGCGCGACAGATTGCTATTATTAAAACCAATACGAATTCTTGCGAAGCTGCTGTCCTGTTGCTTGGGTTTGAGTTCAACCCAGTTCAAGCCATCTTTGATGGGGAGGTCTTTACTATTAAAGCTTGCATCCAGCTTGTTATTGCCCGCCAAAATCGCTGCAGGGCTTGCGTCGAGCGCTTTGCCAACGGGCTTGATGGTGACTTGGCTGAGGTCGGCATCGTAAAGCCAGACTTGTTTACTATCACTAATAATTTCTTGTGGATAAGGTTTGCTGTAAATCCAGCGGAACTTACCAGGGCGGACAAGGCTGACTTGGCCAGTTGAGGTTTGAGTTTTGTTATTTTTACCACTCACTTGCTGAACAAACGAGGCTTGCAACGATTGGGTTTCGTTTAAATATTGTTGTAATTTGGCTACATTGTTGGCTAGTGCAGGTGTAGCTGTTAGAAAGCTAGCAACAAAACCAATGCAAATCTGACGAATAAAGTTGGGCAATTGTTCGCTCCACGACGTTATGCGTGATAATAAAAAAGCCCCGCCATGGCGGGGCTTCTGACTAATTGAAGTTCAATTAGTTTTTGATAACGACTGCAGTACCAGAAACAGTTACTTCAACGCGACGATCTGGAGCCAAGCATTCGATCAATTTAGCGCGTGGTTTCACGTTTTTGCAAGTGTCGCCAGTTACTGGATCAGCCATACCACGGCCTTCTGCAGTTACTTTGTCAGCTGGTGCACCTTTGCTGATTAGGTAATCACGTACTGTGTTAGCACGACGCTCAGACAATGCTTGGTTGAATTTAGCTGAACCGATACGGTCAGTGAAACCAACAACAGCAGCAACGCCATCAGTTGGGTTCATGCCTTGAACTTCAACATACAACGCATCCAAAGCATCTTTACCAGCTGGTTTAAGATCAGATTTGTTGAAAGCAAACAAAGCGTCTGATTTCAATTCAAATTTCTTAGAAGTTTTAGCAGGAGCTGGAACAACAACGGCTGGTTTTGGAGCAACAACAGCAGGAGTAGAAGGAGCTACATAACCTTGGCAACCTTTAACGCTTTTCGCTGCTTCTGCATTCCAAGAACCTGTTTGAACACAAGTGCCGTCAGAAATTTTAACCGCGCCTTCTGGGTTGGCTTCTGAAACGTTAGTGCCGTTTGTTACGTAGATCTCTGTAGCAGCTTGAGCGCCAGCTGCAGCAAAAGCAGCAACGATAGCGAATGATGTCAGAGTTTGCTTGATTGTCAGCATGTGTATTCCCCGTTTATAAAATCAAAATGAATGTAACTTACTGGGCGTTACATAAACACTAAATATGTCCCAAGGCGTATTCTACTGTCTTAGGCAAATATGACGCAAATAAAAAGCTAGTGCAGTAACAACTTAAAGGAATTGTAACATTGTACAACTCCTTGATTCACCGATATACGCAAAAATTGGTTCGAATGCTTCTGCGTGGTAAACTTCACCATCACTATAGAATAGTTAAATGTGACTCGTTAGTGTTATTTGTAACAAAGTTTCAAAATTACCGTAACGTCCGCTAGTCTGAATCCATTTCAGTACTGGCTTTGATAGTCCCTCTGTTTTTCACTCACCGGCCTTATCAATGCTCGAACAATTCAGCTTTGCCAAAGAAACGATCCCCGTCAGCCTCGAAGAGGAAATGCGTCACTCCTACTTAGATTACGCCATGAGCGTTATCGTAGGACGCGCTCTGCCTGACGTACGCGATGGTTTGAAACCCGTACACCGCCGTATTTTATTTGCGATGCATGAAAGTAGTAATGTTTGGAATCGTCCTTACGTCAAATGCGCGCGTGTCATCGGTGATGTGTTGGGTAAATACCACCCACATGGCGATTCTGCTGCATATGAAGCTTTGGTACGGATGGCGCAAGGCTTTTCGCTGCGTTACACCTTGATCGATGGTCAAGGTAACTTTGGTTCTATCGACGGTGACCGCGCTGCGGCTTACCGTTATACCGAGTGCCGTTTACAAAAAATTTCGAGTGAGTTGCTGGCTGATATCGACAAAGAAACCGTCGATTTCACACCCAACTACGATGAAAAAGAGCTCGAACCAACGGTATTGCCGACGCGGATTCCTAACTTATTAGTGAACGGATCGTCAGGGATCGCCGTGGGTATGGCGACGAATATTCCGCCGCACAATATCAATGAAGTGATCGATGCCAGCTTGGCGCTATTAGATAATAGCGAGCTGACGATTGATGAATTGATCGACTACATCCCTGCGCCTGATTTCCCAACCGCCGGTATTATTTACGGCATTCATGGTGTGCGTGAAGGCTATCGCACTGGCCGTGGTCGTGTCGTAATGCGCGCGCGTACCCACTTTGAAGAGTGTGGTAAAAATGGTGATCGCCAAGCGATTATCGTCGATGAATTGCCGTACCAAGTGAATAAAGCGCGCTTGCTCGAGCGTATTGCTGAATTGGTGCGTGAGAAAACCATCGAAGGGATTTCTGATCTACGCGATGAATCGGATAAATCCGGTATGCGCGTGGCGATTGAACTGAAACGCGGCGAAATGGCCGACGTGGTTCTGAATAATCTCTATAAGCACACACAGTTACAAGACAGCTTCGGTATCAATATGGTGGCTTTGGTCGATGGCCAGCCGCGCCTGTTGAATCTGAAACAAGTCTTAGAGTGCTTCTTGAAACATCGCCGCGAAGTTGTCACGCGCCGGACGGTGTTTGAACTGCGTAAAGCGCGTGACCGTGGCCATGTACTCGAAGGTTTGGCCGTTGCATTGTCGAACGTCGATGAAATCATTGCGATGATTAAAGCGGCGCCAACGCCTGCTGAAGCGAAAATCGGCTTGATGAGCCGAGTTTGGAAATCAGGTTTGGTGGGTGAAATGCTCGCCCGTGCTGATGCGAACGCATCGCGTCCAGAAGGTTTGCTTGATTGCTACGGTTTATCAGATGAGGGTTATCGCCTTTCTGATGTGCAAGCCCAAGCGATTTTGGAATTGCGTTTGCAACGTTTGACCGGCCTTGAGCAAGACAAAATCATTGCTGAATATAAAGAGATCGTTGAGAAAATTCTCGACTTGCTCGATATCTTGGCCAGAGATGAACGCGTCACAGAAATCATCCGTAATGAAATGCTCGAAGTTAAAGCGAACTATGGTGATGCGCGTCGTTCAGAAATCATCGCGCATGGTGAAGACCTGTGTCTTGAAGACTTGATCACACCGCAAGACATGGTCGTAACGTTGACACATGGCGGCTATATGAAAGCCACGCCGGTCGAAGAATATCGCTCGCAAAAACGTGGCGGTCGCGGTAAGCAAGCGGCAGCCACTAAAGACGACGACTTTATCGATAGTTTGTTTGTTGCAAATACGCACAATTACATCCTGTGCTTTAGCTCGCGTGGTCGTGTTTACTGGCTGAAAGTGTATGAATTGCCACAAGGTGGCCGTACCAGTCGTGGTAAACCGATTGTGAATTTATTGCCGCTGGAAGAGGGTGAGAAAATCAATGCGGTATTGCCAGTTGCAGAGTTCGTTGAAGATCATTACATCTTTATGGCGACGGCGGATGGCACGGTGAAGAAAACCTCATTGGCTGATTTCTCTCGTCCTAAACGCAACGGTATCATTGCGATTAATTTGGATGAAGGTAATTATCTGGTTGGCGTTGCGCTCACCAATGGTACTGATCAAGTGATGTTGTTCTCTGATGCGGGTAAATCAGTACGTTTCGCTGAAGATGATGTTCGTGCGATGGGTCGTACTGCTGCCGGTGTGCGCGGTATGAAATTGGCCGAAGGGCAGAAAGTGATTTCATTGCTGGTGGCTAATTCGGATGAGCAAATGGTGTTGACGGCCAGCGATGGCGGTTACGGCAAGCGCACGCCAGTCGGCGATTTCCGCCATACCAGCCGTGGCACGCAAGGCGTGATCGCGATGGACTTGACGGATAAAACCGGCCTGAAACTCGTTGCAGCCAGTTTGGTTGAAGAATCTGACGACGTGATGTTGATTACTACCGGTGGCGTGTTGATTCGCACCAAAGTGAATCAAATTCGTGAAACGGGTCGTTCAGCACAAGGTGTACGTCTGATTAATCTGGATGACGGCGAGCATCTGTCGGGACTACAAAAAGTCGCCGAAGTCGACGAGCCAGAAGTTGACGAAGCTGAAGTCATCGCTGAAGAAGGTGCTGAAGCAGGCGTAGCAGTCAATGATGCGGCTATCATTCCTGATGCAGCCGCCGACGAAACCCCTAGCGAAGAGTAAAGGCGAATATGAGCAGCGGACTGTGGTTACCAGTTGCACACCCTGATTTTTTTGCCCAAGTAGCGCCGTGGTTTATGGCGCTGCCGCATTGCAAAACTTTGGGCTTGGAATTGGTCACCGCAGGACGCGGTAAAGTCACGCTGAAATTGCCATTTAAAGACGCGCTGATCGGCAACCCCGAAACGCGCGTTTTGCATGGCGGCGTCGTCACTTCATTGATTGACACTGCCAGCGGCATTTCGCTCTATACCTTGCTCGATCAGCCTGAAGCCGCAGCGACGCTGGATTTGCGCATCGATTACCTGCGCCCCGCTAAGCCTGATTTACCCCTCTATTGCACCGCCGAATGTTATCGCTTGACCGAGTCGATTGCATTTATGCGCGCCACGGCGTATCAAGCCGATCCTGATAAGCCAGTTGCGCATTCTGTCTCTACATTTGCACGGATGGCATCGACCAAGGAGTCTGCATAATGGCCGAGGGTATTGCTTGCTTTGCTAGTATCAACGAGGCCTTGGGTAAAATACCCTATGCAAAATTGCTAGGGATTCAAGCGATTGAGCGTCATGGCCAGCCACAATTTTATTTGCCGTTTGCTGAACACAATATTGGTAATGTCTTATTGCCAGCGATTCATGGCGGTGTGATTGGTGGCTTTTTAGAAAACGCCGCCGTGTTGCATCTGATGTGGGCGCAAGAATCCAGCGGCATTCCGCGTATTGTCGATTTTTCGATTGATTACCTGCGCTCAGCTCGTGCTTTGGATTTACATGCGCGCTGTGAAATCGTTCGCCAAGGTAAACGCGTCGCCAATGTGTTGATGACGGCATGGCAAGACGATGAAACCCAACCCGTCGCCACCGCCCGCGCGCATTTCTTATTAAGTTAATTTCAGTTTTATCGTAGGAGACGGCGTTGTCTTGCTTCGCAGCTCGGCTTGCTTCTACTATTTTTAAGCATCATGTTTTTTCGAGATAGCCCATGACTCAAGTATTTAATTTTTCCTCAGGCCCCGCCGTTTTGCCATTGGAAGTATTGCAACAAGTGCAAGCCGAGTTGCTCGATTGGCATGGTTCAGGCATGAGTGTGATGGAAATGAGCCATCGCGGACCTGAATTTGGTCAAATCTTGGCTGAAGCTGAAGCCGATTTGCGCACTTTGATGGCCATTCCTGAAAATTACAAAGTGCTGTTTTTGCAAGGTGGCGCGCATTTGCAATTTGCGATGTTGCCGCTCAATTTTGCGCAAGCGGATAGCACGATTGATTTTGTGAATACCGGGCATTGGTCCAAAGTGGCAATCAAAGAAGTGAGCCGCTATGCCAATGTGAATATTGCCGCGAGCAGCGAAGATAAAAACTTCAGTTATGTGCCGGATGAAGCCACTTGGCAGCGCACGCCCGATGCGGCGTTTTTGCACTATTGCAGTAATGAAACCATTGGCGGCGTCGAGTTCAACCACATTCCAGAATCGAACGGCGTGCCACTGATTTGCGATATGTCGAGTAATATTTTGTCGCGTCCAGTGAACGTGAACCAGTTCGGCATGATCTATGCTGGCGCCCAAAAAAATATGGGACCATCCGGCGTGGCAATGAGTATTGTTCGTGAGGACTTGCTGGGTAAGGCGCGCAGCGATACACCTACGATGTTGAACTACAAAACCTATGCTGATAATGGCTCGATGTACAACACGCCACCGTCGTTTGGAATTTATGTTGCCGGCCTCATTTTTAAATATGTGTTGAAGCAAGGTGGTTTGGCGGCGATGGAGCAAAAAAACATCGCCAAAGCCAATGTGATTTATTCGGCCATTGATGCATCGAACGGCTTTTATCATTGCCCAACGGCAGCAGCGAATCGCTCACGGATGAATATTCCATTTACGCTGGCTGATAGCAACTTGGATAAAGAATTCCTTGCTGGCGCTGAAGCGCGGCATTTATTGCAGCTCAAAGGTCATCGCTCGGTCGGCGGCATGCGCGCGTCGATTTATAACGCGATGTCGCTGCAAGGCTGCCAAGTGCTGGCTGACTATATGAACGAATTTGCACGGACAAAAGGTTAAGATCATGGCGGGACAAGGATCTGGCGGCAATGTCATTGCCGCACTGGCGAGTTTTTTCATTCCTGGCTTAGGGCAGTTGCTACAAGGGCGCGTGCTCAAAGCTGCGCTGATGTTTATCTCTGCCGCGGTGTTATGGTGGATTCTAATGGGCTGGATTATTCATCTTTGGTCGATTGTCGACGCTGCCTTATTCAAACCCAATAATTGAGCTTATTCATGTCTGATGATTTGTTAAAACAGCATCGCGATGCGATTGATGCCATCGACCAGCAAGTGTTGCAGCTGATTAATCAACGCGCGGAGCACGCGCGTACGATTGGTGAAATCAAGGGCGGCGGGGTGGTGTATCGCCCTGAGCGCGAAGCGCAAGTGCTGACGCGGATTAAAGAACTCAATCCTGGCCCCTTGTCCGGTGAAACCTGTGCGCGTTTATTCCGTGAAATTATGTCGGCGTGTTTGGCGCTGGAACGCCCGTTAACGATTGCGTTTTTGGGGCCAGAAGGCACGTTTAGCCAAGCTGCGGCAATCAAGCATTTTGGTCATGCAGCAGCAACACATGCCTGTGCGTCGATTGATGAAGCATTTCGCGTGGTTGAAGCGCGCGGTGCAGATTATGTCGTTGCACCAGTCGAAAACTCGACCGAAGGCGCAGTAGGCCGAACTTTAGATTTGATGGTGACGACGCCCTTGCAAGTGTGCGGCGAAGTGGTACTGCGAATTCATCATCATTTTTTGCGCGCCAGCGAAGGTTTGAATGGTGTAAAACGGGTGTATTCACATGCGCAAAGCTTGGCGCAATGCCACGAATGGTTGAATAAAAATTTACCAGATACTGTCGAGCGAATTTCCGTGGCGAGCAATGCCGAAGCGGCGCGTTTGGCTAGCCTAGATCCAACGAGCGCGGCGATTGCCGGTGATTCGGCGGCAGAAAAATTTGGCTTGAATAAACTGGCTGAAAATATCGAAGACGAGCCGAATAATACGACGCGTTTCCTCGTGCTGGGTTACCAAAATGCAGCGCGTTCGGGTAAAGACAAAACGTCTTTGGTGATTTCAGCACCGAATCGTCCCGGCGCTTTGCACGCTTTGGTTGAACCGCTGGCGCGCAATGGCGTGTCGATGAGTAAATTTGAATCGCGGCCAAGCCGAACGGGTCTGTGGGAATACGTGTTTTTTGCGGATGTGGATGGCTTTGTCGAGGATGCCCATTTGCAAACTGCGCTGAAGGAATTGCAAGACGTTGCAGCATTTGTGAAGGTTTTAGGCTCGTATCCGCAAGCTGTCATTTAATTGTGATGTTCACACCGTTTAATGGCTTTGCTGGGGTGTAAAGCAACAGCTTTAAAACGGGAGTCCACGAAAAGCACGAAAGGCACGAAAAACGGCAAACACTTCTTTATTAGTGAATCCGTTCTTTGCGCCCACCTGCGGAATGCAAAGTGAATTAAGTGTTGTTTTGCTTTTTGGGTTTATTTCGTGCCTTTCGTGTTTTTCGTGGACTAAAAATCAGCACTCTAAAATGTGGAAAACTCAATGAAATCAGTTGTTGTATTTTGCGGTTCACGCTTTGGCACCAAAGAAATCTATCGCCACGCGGCGCAAAAATTGGGTCGCGAGCTGGCCGAGCGCGAGGTAACGCTCGTTTATGGTGGCGGGCATGTTGGTTTGATGGGCGCAGTCGCTGAAGCCTGCCTTGATGCCGGTGGCAAAGTGATTGGCGTCATTCCGCAATTTATGGTTGAGCGTGAGCTGGGGTATGGCGCTTGCAGTCAATTGGAAGTTGTCGATTCGATGCATACCCGCAAGGCACGTATGGCTGAATTGGCCGATGGCTTTATCGCCATGCCGGGTGGTTTTGGTACGTTTGACGAATTATTTGAAATTTTGACTTGGGGTCAAATCGGTCTGCATGAAAAACCAGTTGGCCTGCTGAATACCGCCGATTATTTTGTACCGCTCCGCGCCATGGTCGCGCAAGCGGTGAATGAAGGTTTTGTAAAAGAGAGTGATGCGGCCAAATTACTTTGCGCCAATGAATCACATGATTTGCTGGCGCTTTTGCAGCAAAAACCGTCTAGCAGCGCAGGTGAGTGGTGGAAAACTTAGGTCTAGCACTCGCTAGTGATGCGAAGCGGGCGGCGGCACTGATTTATCAGTCCGACGCCCCTTTTTACGACTATTGGTTTGCTTTGCCGCCTGAATTGGTCTTAGTCAATTTGGCGCAGCTTTGGCAGTGTGATGCGGGTAGTTATAGCTATCGTAATGCGCAAGTGCTGCGCAATGGCGATGATGAGCTGATCGCTGTAGTCTTTCATTATTCAGCAGGGTATGGCGCGCAACTGCAGATGAGTGATGACTTTGAGGTCGGTACCCTTGCATTGGACGTTGGGATTTTGCGCGAGCGCCAATATCAGCTCGATTTTTTATTTCCGCATGTGCCTAAAAATGCATGGTATTTGCGCACCATCGCCGTTCACGAAGACTATCGCAATCGCAAACTGGGTGATCGAATGCTGGCGCAAGTCTGCTACGCCGCCCGTGAAGCGGGCTACGCCAGCTTGCACGTGGATGTGGATAGCTGCAACACCGCCGCGCTGCGCTTTTATATCCGGCATGGATTTGAAGTGCTGGTTGAATCAAACGTGCAGCAACTGGCACGATTCCAGCTCGCCGCCAGTTTGCGTCTCGTCAAAATACTCAATCGTTTAACTCATTCTTAAAACGTTGCTCTAGCAGCAAACTCAGGATTTCGTCTTATGTCACTGACTTCCCTTGCTCCCGAATACATTCGCGCGATTGCGCCGTATCAACCGGGTAAACCGGTATCTGAATTGGCGCGCGAAATGGGTTTAAATCCAGCCGATATCGTTAAATTGGCATCGAATGAAAATCCGCTCGGTATGGGGCCAAAAGCCCGTGCAGCGGTAGAGCAAGAAATCGCTGAATTGGCGCGTTATCCCGATGGCAATGGCTTTGAGCTGAAAGCCAAAATAGCACAGAAATTTTCAGTTGAACTCAATCAAATTGTATTGGGTAATGGCTCAAACGATGTGCTGGAATTGATTTCGCACGCGTTTTTGCAAGCGGGTGATTCGGCGGTGTATTCCGAATACGCGTTTGCTGTGTATCCACTCGCAACGCAAGCGATGGGCGCGACTGGGATTTGCGTGAAGGCTGTTGATTACGGCCACGATCTAGATGCAATGCGCGCGGCGATTACCGCAACGACCAAAATCGTTTGGATCGCGAATCCGAATAATCCAACCGGCACTTTGGCGCGGCCAGGTGATTTGATTGAATTTTTGGAGCTGTGCCCTAAAAATGTGATTGTCGTTTTGGATGAAGCTTATACCGAGTTTTTACCGGCAGCCAAACGCAGTGATTCGATAGCTTGGTTAAAACAGTTTCCGAACCTGATCGTGGTGCGGACATTCTCCAAAGCCTACGGTTTAGCCGGTTTGCGCGTTGGTTTTGCGCTGGCCAGCAGCGACATCATCGATATGCTGAACCGCGTGCGCCAAGCATTCAATGTGAATAGCCTCGCGCAAGCCGCAGCCTGCGCGGCGCTGGATGATTTGGAATTCCTGCAAGCATCGGTACGCGTGAATAACGAAGGCATGCAACAAATCACCGACGCACTGCGCCGTCTTGATTTGGGTTTTATTGAGTCGAGCGGGAATTTTGTGACTTTCCATTGCGGCGACGCCAAAATGCTCAATCAATTTATGCTCGAGCGCGGCGTGATTGTGCGGCCACTCGCGGGCTACGGCATGGCTAACAGCCTGCGTGTGTCGATTGGCTTGCCAGCTGAGAATGCGCGGTTTATTGAAGTGTTAGAAGAGGCGATGGCGTAGTTTTTCTAAGGGTATTGCTATGTAGGCTTTTATTTTTAATGGCTACATGTCAATACATATTAAACTAGTATGCAGTGCTGAAATGCAATCATCGCGTGTGTATTACTTGCATGTTCAGCTTAAAACGGCTTGAAGTACAACGACCTTATTGTCGAATGATTTTGTACTCCGAGGGTATTTTTTCGGTGGCATAGCTGTCGTGAATCAGCAGTTTTAAAACGTTTGCTGCCAAGCGCGGCATCGGCTTTGCGCCGCATCGGTTATAATGCGCAATAAATTAGAATCTAGGAGAGCATCATGTTCGGCAAAGACAATTGTTATGTTTCTGAATACACGAAATTTATCGAAGGTGTTTTGGCAAAAGATCCAGAACTCAAACAAGGCCAAATCGATGGTCGTGCGCTGTTATGGGATAAAGAGCCCATCAATCTGGATGAGCGTAGCCGCAATAATGCGTCAACAACAAGCAAATAAGTCGATTCGATGAAGTTAAAAAGACCGCCAGATTTGGCGGTTTTTTTGTGGTGGAGCGGCGTATCGTTTGAATAAATCGTGCGCTATTGCCTCTGGCTGATGCTGTCTGAAAATATCATCAATATTGCTTGGATTTTTGTAAAGAGAAAGCTGCTTCTTTGCCTTAGTGCATCGAGGTTGGCCTTAGATTAAATATTGAAAAGTACTAATATTGATTGGAAGCACCGCTTTGCTTTATAAAAAAGATTGCCGCACTATACTGTCCAATTAGTGCAGCAATCTTTTGGAAAAAAATCACTAAATGAGGGTAGTTGGTGTTTTTACCTTCAGAATAAAGGACAATCCCAAACGTTGGGAAAGCCAACTTCATCGATCATAAGAGAAAGACTGCGTGTCAAATAACCTTTCTAATCAGCATCACGAAGAATCGGGTGATTCTTTTGGCTGGATTCGTAAAGTCCTCGTATTTTTATTCATTTGTGTGTTTGTCGCCGCTTTAGTGATTCAAAGCGTTTCGACATGGCGTAGCTATCAAGCCACTTTAGCCAAAGCTGAGCAAGAAATGCTCTTGCTGGCGCGCACGTTTGAAGAGCATGTTGGCCGTACGATGGAAGGCACAATGTCGGCGCTCAATACAATTGAGCAAGATGAAGTTTTTCAATCTTGTGTTCAGGTTCAAGACGCGGCGTGTTTGCACGCTTATATGCTGCGTTTTGTGGGCCGCTATTCGCAGCTCAGTAGTATGGGTTTAGCTTATGAAAATGGTGATTTAGCCGCTTCAAGTTTACTCTATCCAATCAAACCGCATAATTTATCGAATACGCAATATTTCCGCGTGGCGCGTTCTCGCCCGCAAGCACCTTTCTATATTGCTGAACAACAATATGATCCAACAGGAACAGAATCTATTATTCCTTTTGTGACGGGTGTATTGGATAAGAAAGCTAATTTCTCTGGTGTAATTATTGCGGGATTAAATCCAGAGTATTTCCAAAAATTTTATACCTCAATTAGCAATAATCGCGACGTAGTAATTCGTTTATTTCGTGATGATGGTATTTCATTGGCGCGTTATCCGCGTTTGGATGACGAAATTGGCCGTGATATTTCGCATAAAGAATTCTTTGAGCGAGTTTCTAGTGGTACAGAAAGCGGTGTTTTTTATGAAACTAGCAAAGTCGATAATATTACGCGAATTTATGGTTGGCGGCGTGTTGAAGGTTGGCCATTAGGCGTCTCTGTTGGCGTAAACCGAGATGATGTATTAGCACCGTGGTGGAAAGAAACATTTATTACCATCGGTATGGCTATGACGCTTTTATTGGGTGGTTCAGCTTTATTATTTTATGTGTTGCGGCAATTGCGCCGTTTAGAAAGAACCGAGGCTGACTTATATCTCACTAAGGTAGCAATTGAGAATGGCGCAGATATGGCGATTTGGCTCGATCCTGCAGGCCATATTCGTTATATTAATGCGACAACCTGTCATCGTTTTGGCTATTCCGAGCAAGACTTATTGGCGATGCGTTTTCGCGATATTAATCCTAATTTCAAACCTGAAAGTTGGCCTAAATTCTGGAGCTTATTGCGCCAGCATCGGCATTTATTTGACGAAATTATTTTAAAAACACGCACTGGTGAGGAGTTCCCATGTGAAGTGCATTCCAATTATATTTTATTTAAGGGTCAAGAATATAATTGTGCCGTAGTTCGGGATATTTCTGAGCGCCGAATGCAAGAAGAAGCGATTGTTAAATCAGAGCAACAGCTTCGTTTGGCATTAGAGGCCTCAAGCACTGGCTTGTTTGATATGCCACTCGATGGCCGCCGCACTGCAATTACGAGCCCCGAGTACGATAGATTATTGGGTTATCAGCCGGGTGAATTGGTTGAAACTTTTGATAAGTGGAAAGACCAGCTTCATCCTACCGATAGAGAACAAGCAGTTTCTGCTTATCGTGATTATTACGTTGGTAATTCGGCACAATTTGCTGTTGAATTTCGCCGTAAAATTAAACTCGGTGATTTCCGCTGGTTTCAAACACGCGGTAAGTTTGTTGATTTTGATTCGCGTGGTAAGCCAAGTCGCTTAATCGGCACAATGACTGATATTACTGAGCGTAAAGAAGCACAAGATCGAATTACTGAATTAGCTAATTTTGATACGGTGACTGGTTTAGCGAATCGTAATTTATTGCGTGATGAATTACGCTTGGCATTGGCGAATGCCGAAAAACACAGCACGCAATTGGCGGTATTATTTTTAGATTTGGATCGCTTTAAAACGATTAATGATTCATTAGGTCATTCAGCGGGTGATATGGTCTTGGCACAAGTTGCAGGCCGTTTGCGGCAAATTGTCGGTAAACAAGATATTTTATCGCGTTTAGGTGGCGATGAATTTGTGCTGGTATTGGCCGATTTACCCAATCCTTTAGTTGCGGGTAATATTGCCGATCGTATTTTATCTTCATTTCATGACTCATTCTCTCTGGAGGCAGGTAATTTCGCTACGTCGACGTCAATTGGGATTAGTGTTTTTCCCGATGATGGCCGTGATCCAGATGTATTGATTAAGAATGCTGACGTTGCGATGTATCAAGCCAAAGCCAATGGCCGCAATAATTATCAGTATTTCACCGCCGATATGAATGCTCGCGCTTCAGAGCGTTTAATTTTAGAAACTAGTATGCGTAAAGCACTGGACAATAATGAATTTGAGCTTTATTTCCAGCCGCAAGTGAGTTTAAGTACTGGCTGTATTTTGGGAGCAGAGGCATTAATTCGTTGGAATCACCCCGAGCAAGGTTTAATTTCGCCCATTAAATTTATTCCGATTGCAGAAGAGTCACGTTTAATTGTGCCGATTGGTAATTGGGTGATGCAAGAAGCTTGCCGCTTGGCGGCACAATGGCAGCAAACTGGTTTAGCGCCAATTACGATTGCAGTGAATATGTCGCCATTGCAATTGCATCAGGCCAATTTGTTGGAGTTGATTCAACATGCATTAGATGATGCAGGGCTGGCGGCGAAGTATTTAGAAATTGAAGTGACTGAATCGGTGGTGATGCAAGAAGTCGAACAAGTGATGCTCACTTTGCAAGGCATCAAGCGTTTGGGAGTGAAATTGTCTTTGGATGATTTTGGAACGGGCTATTCAAGTTTGGCATATTTGAAACGCTTTGCATTTGATAAGCTGAAAGTAGATCAAAGCTTTGTTCGCGATATTAGTACTGACCCAAATGATGCAGCGATTGTGATGGCGATTATTGGTTTGGGCAAAACGCTAGGGATGTCGGTCTTGGCTGAAGGCGTTGAAACTCAGCCACAGCTAGAGTTTTTGTGTTCTGCTGGTACGGATTCAATTCAGGGTTATTTCTTTAGTCGCCCGATTGCAGCGGCGCAGTTCCAGCTGATGCAAGAGCAAAAAAAGGTGCTAATCCTACCGCAGTGAGGGGAGGGAGCACTGCTTTATCGTCCATTGAAAAGTGGCGAGTGACTCAAAGACAAGGCAAAAAATGGCGAAAAACCGTAGTTTACAGCGAGTAAGCGAGGATTTTGAGCCATTTTGTAGCGCAGATTTTGAGTCTCGCAACCGTTTTTCAACGCTCTATTAGGCGTCGTTGGCTTTTAGTTCTTCAACTAAATCAACATACCCATTCATTGCCGCTTCACTGCTGGTGCCGACCAACTTGGCCCACGCATCATATTTGGCCTGCGCAACAAATTGAATCGCCGAAGGGCGATCGCCGCTGACATCACCTTCGCTGCCTTGCTTGTAGAGCGCATATAAGCGTAGCTTGGTTTGTACATTTGGCGCGTCGTTTAGGTTCACTACTTCATCTTGCGCGGCTTTGAAACGACTCAATAAATCACTCATATACTCACCTTTTAAAACGTTCGTTTGAAATTGCGTGTTTAGTATAGACTGAGAAGCACTGACTTTCCAAGCGCCATTTATTCTGTCGTTTTACAATGGCTTATCTGGCGCCTTTTCTGCATCAGTTCGTTCTTATTTCAGGAGGGAAATCATGCAATTACCTCATTTGATAGCGTATTTAAATGGTCAGTTTGCGCCTTTAGATCAGCTACAAATCTCGGTGCTGGATCGTGGCTTTTTGTTCGGCGACGGCGTGTATGAGATGATTCCGGTGTACGATCGATTTATTTTTCGCTTGGATGAACATTTGGCGAGGCTGGAACACAATCTCGCCGAGCTGCGCATCCCAAATCCTTATGGGCTAGCGCAATGGCGTGAGATTATTGGCGCTTTAGTCGCACAGCAAAGTTTTGCTGATCAATCGGTATATGTGCAAGTGTCGCGTGGTCCAGCGTATCCGCGCAATCATGCTTTTCCCGCTATCGTGACGCCAACGGTTTTTATGTTCGCCGATGTACTTGATCCACCAGCTAGCGATCTAGTGCAGCAAGGCGTGAGTGCGATCACGACGAATGATATTCGCTGGCTGCGCTGTAATATTAAGGCGATTTCATTACTCGCGAATGTCTTGGCAAAGCAGCAGGCCGCTGATGCGGGCGTGGCGGAAACGATTTTGTTGCGCGATGGCTTGTTGATTGAAGGCGCTGCCAGCAATATTTTTATCGTCAAAAACGGTGTAATTTATGCGCCAGCACCATCGCCATTGATGCTAACGGGAATCACCTATGATTTGCTGATTGAACTAGCGCGGCATAATGGATTGCCTTTGCAGTTGGGCGAGGTGACAGAGGCGATGCTGCGGCAAGCCGATGAAGTCTGGTTAACGTCATCATCGAAAGAAATTCTGGCGATTGTATTGTTGGACGGGCAGGCAGTAGGAAATGGCCAAGTTGGCCCCATATATAAGAAAATGTTGGGTTTTTATCAAGAATTTAAAACGGCGGTGATGCGCCGTGGATTGGAGTAAGTAATTATGGCGGGTTTTACCGATATTCCGAGTCAAAAACTCGAAGATTTAGTGACGTTTCCGGTGTTGATTCCAGTGAAGGCGGTCAGCCACAAAAGCATTACACATACTGAATTTGCTGCTGAAGTTTTAGCGTTAACGCAAGTGCATATTGTTGATTTTACCGAAGCGCTGATTGAACACCGTGCATCCAGTAGCGGCAATTATCACGCGCTGACCTTAATGATTACCTTTGCCAATATCGAACAAGTTCACGCCCTTGATGCTGCCCTGCGCGCGCATCCGATGGTGCGTATGGTGCTTTAAGTGACTGATGTGACGACTGATTTGAATACGCATGTAAAGGCGGATGTGATCGTCAAGCAGCTGGGGCAAGTTGAATATTTGCCGACGTTTGAAGCGATGCAAGCGTTTACTGTGGCACGCGATGCAACGACGCCGGATGAACTCTGGTTGTTGGAGCATCCGCCGGTGTTTACGCAAGGGCTGGCCGGTAAACCGGAACATATTCTGCAAAGCAGCGAGATTCCGATTGTCCAAATTGATCGCGGCGGGCAGGTGACCTATCACGGCCCGGGGCAATTGGTTGCCTATCTCTTACTGGATTTACGCCGACACAAATTGGGCGTGCGAGATTTAGTTCGACTGCTCGAAGACAGCGTCATTGGTGTACTCGCTGATGAGGGTATCACCGCCTATGGCAAGGTAGATGCTCCTGGCGTGTATATACATCGAAAAACTGAGTTAGGTGAATTTGAAGCCAAAATCGCTAGCTTGGGTTTGCGGATTAAAAATGGCTGTTGTTATCACGGCCTCGCTCTCAATGTCAGCATGGATTTAGCGCCATTTGCTTTGATTAATCCTTGTGGTTACCAAGGTTTGCAAGTGACGCGGATGAGCGATCTTGGCATTAACAAGACACCCGCTGATTTGTTCGGTAAAATGGCAGACAAAATTCTTCAACAAATCAATCACATCCCGTTTAAATAGGGGGTTGATTCGGACGATATGACAGATCAAATCAAAGAAGTTGCAGCGGAAACGCTAATCGTTAAGCCCGTCACTAAGCCAGCCTCAAAAGAAATCGGTGTGAAGCTGAAAGGCGAAGCGAAAACGGCGCGTATCCCAATTAAAATCGTGCAGCTTGAAACCAAGCTAAAAAAACCAGAATGGATACGCGTGCAAGCGGCGAGCCATAACAGCCGTTTCTACGAAATCAAAGAAATTTTGCGCGAGCAAAAGCTGCATACCGTGTGCGAAGAAGCCTCTTGCCCGAATATCGGCGAATGTTTTGGCAAGGGTACTGCGACCTTCATGATTATGGGGGACATCTGTACGCGTCGTTGCCCGTTCTGTGACGTCGGCCATGGCCGCCCGAATCCGCTCGATGAAAATGAACCGCGCCATTTGGGCGAAACCATTGCTGCGCTGAAACTCAAATACGTGGTGATTACGTCAGTGGATCGTGATGATTTGCGCGACGGCGGTGCGACGCACTTTGCGGAATGCATCCAGAAAACGCGTGAATTGAGCCCTGCAACGCAAATCGAAGTGCTGGTGCCGGATTTCCGTGGCCGCATGGAGATTGCGCTGTCGATCTTTAAAGAAGCTTTGCCGGATGTGCTGAACCACAATCTGGAAACTGCGCCACGCCTGTATAAACAAGCGCGTCCGGGTTCGGATTACCAGCATTCGCTCGACTTGCTCAAAGAATTCAAACGCCTTTATCCGCACGTAAACACCAAGTCCGGCATTATGGTGGGTCTTGGCGAAACGGATGAAGAAGTGTTCCAAGTCATGGAAGACATGCGCGCGCACGACATTGATATGATCACGATTGGCCAGTATTTGCAGCCATCGAACGGCCATTTGCCAGTACTGCGCTATGTGCATCCAGACCAATTCAAAGTCTTTGAAAATCGCGCGTATGAGCTAGGCTTTAAACATGCCGCGGTGGGCGCAATGGTTAGATCGAGTTATCATGCAGATCAGCAGGCGCATAACGCTGGCGTTTGATTTTTTCTGAATTTAAAAACGGAGCCAATGGCTCCGTTTTTTTATGTGGTATTTAATTGTAGAACTTATTTAACGTGGGCTACAGTCAAATACCCTATGGAGATAATACATGCATGATTTACCCAAATATCAATTGAATATGACGGTGTTAATGACGCCGGATATGGCCAATTTTTCTGGCAAGGTACATGGTGGCGCGTTGCTTAAGCAGCTCGATCAAGTGGCTTACGCCTGTGCTAGCCGTTACGCAGGCGCGTATGCGGTGACGCTTTCAGTCGATCAAGTGACGTTTAAGCAGCCTATTTTTGTCGGCGAGTTGGTGCATTTTTTGGCCTGTGTGAATTACACCGGCCGAACGTCGATGGAGATTGGCATTCGCGTGGTGGCGGAAAATATTCGCGAGCAAACTGAGCGGCATACCAATAGTTGCTATTTCACGATGGTGGCGATGACAGCAGATGGTAAGTCGCTGGAGGTCGAACCTTTGGTGCCGCAAGATGAAGACGCGGTGATACGTTGGGTGCAGGCTGAAGCGCGGCGGGATATTCGTTTGATGCTGAAAAAATAAGCTTTCAAGCCGCAGAAATTAATCTGTGCTCAAGCGCACTTGGAATGGTTTTTTATTTACCGCTGATAAAGCGTTTTTCACTCAGCAATTTACGAATCGCTAAATTATTATGTTGCAAGCCTATGGAATAGGCGTTGTGCTGCGCTTTATTTGTGAGGTCGACATCGGCATGGTGATTAATCAGCGCCTGCGAAACGTGCACATGGCCTTGATGCAGCGCTTTGTGTAGCGCGGTTTCGCCTTCCTCATCTTGCTGATTAATTTTTGCACCCGCTTCCATCAGCGTCATTAATGCATCACGCTGGCCACGCGCAGCGGCTTGAATTAGCGGTGTTCGGCCGGTTTTACTGACGCTATTGGCATCGGCACCATGTTCCAGCAGGAGGCTAATGACTTCAGCATGGCCATTGGCAGCAGCCCAATGTAATGCGGTATAACCGCCTGAATCTTTGATTTCAGTATGTGCTTGATTGGCGAGCAATAAGCCGACACAGGGCAGTTGGCCAAATGACGAAGCCCAAATGAGCGGTGTTTTTCCATGGTTGTCGATGGTATTGATTTGCATACCGGCTTTTAAAAACAGCACTAATTTCAGTGTTTCACCGCGCTCGGCTGCGGAAAAAAAACCTTCTTTATTAAACGTAATGCCGCTTTGTTCTAGGTGTTCACGAGCTTGTTTAACATGGCCCCAGATGTCTTTTTCATCATCGGAGTAGCCAAGCTGTCTTTGCTCATAGGCTTGAATCAGGGCGAAAATTTCAGAAATGACTTCCGAGCAGAATCCTTGCCGACCACCGCGATCATCGAGAATCAAAGTGCGTAAATAGCTATCAAATTCGGTACTGCCACAAGACGCAATAATCATTTCCAGCACGCGTGGATGCAGCTCTTCTAAGCGATGCGGGTAGAGCGTTGCATCACCATTGAGTAAATTAAGGAGTTGCGAATTCACAGCGGGTCCACTCGTTCAGATTTATTATTTACGGCCTCAAGCGGCGATGTAAAGCTTACAGGATGGGGGTGGAGCAGGCAATTGAATTTACCTTGTATACCTTAGGCAAAAGCAATTTATTGATTTGATATAAAAAAACGCCACCGAATCGGTGGCGTTTTTTTTTGCGGGAAAGCCGATGTTTTGGCTTGGTCTATTCCAGTGATGAATCAAAGATGACGCGAAGGCGAACCGCAGGCAGTGCTCTAGCACGGCAAGGTGATGCCGACAAAGTCAGGTTTGAATTTCATCATTGGAATTACATACCCATGCCGCCCATACCACCCATGCCGCCCATATCTGGCATGCTAGGGCCGTCGTCTTTTGGCAGGTCAGCGATCATGCAATCGGTGGTCAACAACAAGCCCGCAACCGAAGCGGCGTGTTGCAATGCAGAGCGCGTAACTTTAGCTGGATCGAGAACACCCATTTCAACCATATCGCCGTATTCGCCAGTGGCCGCGTTGTAACCAAAGTTGCCTTTGCCTTCCAATACTTTAGCCACAACAACACTTGGCTCGTCGCCTGCATTTTGTACGATTTGACGCAATGGCGCTTCGATTGCACGCAATACGATTTTGATACCCGCGTCTTGATCAGCGTTAGCGCCTTTCAATTCAGTGATCGTCGAGCGAGCGCGGAGCAATGCAACGCCACCACCCGCAACGATACCTTCTTCAACCGCTGCGCGAGTTGCATGTAATGCATCTTCAACGCGGGCTTTTTTCTCTTTCATTTCAACTTCAGTTGCTGCGCCGACTTTGATGACCGCAACGCCGCCAGCCAATTTGGCTACGCGCTCTTGCAGTTTTTCTTTGTCGTAGTCACTGGTTGAAGCTTCAACTTGTTGGCGAATCGTTGCTACGCGCGCTTTGATTGCGTCTTCTTGACCTGCGCCGTCGATGATGATGGTGTTTTCTTTACCCACTTCAATGCGTTTAGCTTGGCCGAGCATCGACAATTCAGCTTTTTCCAGCGTCAAGCCCACTTCTTCAGCGATCACAGTACCGCCAGTCAAGATCGCGATGTCTTCGAGCATGGCTTTACGACGGTCACCAAAGCCTGGGGCTTTAACGGCTACAGTTTTCAAGATGCCACGGATGTTGTTCACAACCAAAGTTGCCAGCGCTTCGCCATCAACGTCTTCTGCGACGATCAACAATGGACGGCCAGCTTTTGCTACGCCTTCCAATACCGGTAGCAAGTCACGGATATTGCTGATTTTTTTGTCGAACAACAATACGAATGGATTGTCGAGCAGCGCGATTTGTTTTTCTGGGTTGTTGATGAAGTACGGGCTCAAGTAGCCACGGTCGAACTGCATACCTTCAACGACATCCAATTCATCTTCCAAGCCAGTGCCGTCTTCAACGGTGATCACGCCTTCTTTACCGACTTTTTCCATCGCAGCAGCGATTTTTTCGCCGATGATTTCGTCTGAGTTAGCCGAAATTGAGCCAACTTGCGCGATTTCTTTGCTAGTCGTACAAGGTTTAGAGATGTTTTTCAGCTCAGCCACCAAAGTAATCACAGCTTTGTCGATACCGCGTTTCAAATCCATTGGGTTCATGCCAGCAGCAACGTATTTCATGCCTTCTTGCACGATGGCTTGTGCCAATACAGTCGCAGTTGTGGTGCCGTCACCCGCGATGTCAGAAGTTTTTGATGCCACTTCTTTCACCATTTGCGCGCCCATGTTTTCGAATTTGTCTTTCAATTCGATTTCTTTGGCAACAGAAACACCGTCTTTGGTGATCGTTGGTGCGCCGTACGAACGCTCAAGTACCACATTGCGACCTTTAGGGCCGAGGGTTACTTTTACTGCGTTTGCCAAAACATTCACACCAGCAACCATTTTTGCGCGGGCGCTATCGCCGAAGATTACTTCTTTTGCAGCCATTTTTTAAATCTCCAAATTCATGAAATTAAATGATGTAGGGTGGGATGAACCCACCGTCAATGCACGGGGAAGCTTAAGCCTCAACCACGCCCATGATGTCTTCTTCGCGCATAACGAGTAATTCGTTACCGTCTAGTTTCACAGTTTGGCCGCTGTACTTGCCGAAAATCACTTTATCGCCAACTTTCAAGGCCAAAGCGCGAACTTCGCCGCTGTCGAGTAATTTGCCCGTACCCACTGCAACCACTTCACCCATATCTGGTTTTTCTGCCGCGCTACCTGCAAGCAAGATGCCAGATGCAGTTTTTTCTTCAGCTTCTACGCGTTTGATAACAACACGGTCGTGTAATGGACGAATTTTCATGGGTGTAAAACTCCTGAGGATTGAACAGTCGTTAAATAGTTAAGCAAAAATTTTCTTGCATCGTTGCCTTGCCTTGTCGTACTCAATGTACTGCCTAGGCTTGGCTGCCTTGCCATAAAATTTTTGCACTGGCACTTCAAATTTAAATTATTTCGCTAGCGAGTGAGTTCGGACTATGAACTGATTTAGCACTCGACTGGCTTGAGTGCTAAATAGTAGGGGCGAGAGTGCTTTTTTTCAAGTGGAGTTCAATATTATTTTCTTAAGTGAAGAGGGTGTTTTTTTTATAAAAATAGAGGGTATTGCCGCCTGTGTATTATCTATCAATAGCTACAAAGATATACCAATATTTTATGGCTTTAGCAGTCGATCTGTAGCGAAGTGAGCTTGATTTACTTTTCTGCGCTGAAGTTCACTTGGTTTTGCGCAGTTGCTGGACATTTATTAGATGTACGTCCGATTGGCGCTGATTTTTGTAAGTTCATGCGTTTTTATGGATGCATGCACTACACTGCGAATGAGTCAGTTTTTGAATTGAAAATGGGTGGGGTGAAGCGATGGAACATGCTCTGAAACACACGCCACAGCAGGTGCTGGCGCCTAAACCTATTTCAAAATGGGGCCTGTTTGCTGCGGTTTTTTGCTGGTTTATTTATTGCCTTGTCGCGACGACTTATTTACTGACCCAAGCAACGCCCGAAGCGAGTTTTTGTTTTAGCAATGTCAGCACAGGAGCGAAATAAATGTTAACTAAACCTGCCCAAGCCACGATTACGATTCAAAGTCATTTGATGAGCTTGCGCTCGGATGTCGATCGAATGATGCAACCTTTGCTGGCGGTGTTATGGCTGGCCTCTCTCTTGCTCGCGACTTGGTACGATACATGGTGGGCGGCCTTGCTGATTGGTTTGCCAGCGGCATTGGGGCCATTTTTGATTTATCGCTTCTTTCCTGCTGGGCATTTGTTGGTGCGGCTCTCTGTGGCCGCTTCATTGATGTTTTTTTCGGCGCTCTTTATTCATCAAAGTCGCGGCATGCTGGAAATGCATTTTGCGATTTTTTGTTTTCTGGCTTTTTTAATTTATTACCGCGATTGGCAGCCGATTTTGCTGGCTGCGGTACTGATTGCCGTTCACCATATTCTGTTTTTTTATTTACAGCGCAATCAAGTTGGCATTTGGGCTTATCCCAGTGTGAAAGAGTTTTGGGTGGTGATCGTGCACGCCTTGTTTGTCGTGATGGAAACCATGGTGTTGATTTTTATTGCGATCAAAATGCGCCAAGAGGCTGTTGAATCGGCGGGGATTTTGGTGTTATCCAGCACGATGGCGCAAGGTGATTTGGCGACGCAAATTCAAATGGACGGTAAAACCACGCCGATTTTTGAATCTGTGGTGGATATGCAAACGCGCTTTCGCCGTTTGATGCGTAAATTGCAAGAAGACACCGAGAAAATTCATCAGCATTTAGAAGATCTTAATGGCCTGACACTTCAGGTCTCGCGGCAATCCTCGACGCAAACCAATGCGGCGAATCAAATCGCCGATGAGGTTCGTTCCTTGCAAACGCGTTTTGGCTCAGTGAGCGACAACACTGCCGAAGGCGCGCGTTTATCCAGTGAATCAGCTACGGAGGCGGCCAATAGCGCGATATTGATGCAGCGCACTGTGAATGATTTGCAGCACACTGCCGCGACCATCGGTCGCACAGCGAATGATTTGGAAACACTGGGGCAACGCAGCGATAAAATCAAAGACATCGTACAAGTGATTGGTGACATTGCGGCGCAGACTAATTTACTAGCGCTCAATGCGGCGATTGAAGCCGCGCGTGCGGGCGAGCAGGGACGTGGTTTTGCCGTGGTGGCCGATGAGGTGAGAAAACTCGCGGAGCGAACAGCCGCATCGACATTGGAAATCAATCAGATGATTGCCTTAATTACCGAAAGCAAAGAAAAAGCACTGCTGAGCATGAATGAATTAGTCATTGGCATGGGCGAGAATGTGACCTTGGCGAGCCAAACCGGCACGGTGATTGCTAAAATTGCGGATTATTCAGGTCGGGTGGCGACGACGGTGGGGGAAATTTCTCAGTCCATTCGTGCTCAGGCGCAATCGACAGATGCGATTAGTCAGCAAGTGGATGAAGTTTCTGCTGGGGCTTCGATGAATGATGAGTTGATCCAAAAATCAACTGAATATGCATTAGAGATTAAATTGGTGGTGCAAGATCTAAAAGATGAAATGTTGATGTTTAATGTGACCAAATTGAAAGCCTGATGCAGCTGCATCCTCGGATTGGGTATGTTATCGTAGCGAAAATTTTGAGGGGCATCAGTAATGCAAGTAGGAATAAAAATCGCCTTGGCTGCGGTGGTCGCAGTCGGCGTAGCGGCTTGGTTGTATGTCAGTCAAGCAGCGCCCATGCCGACCGCGCAAGCGATGACCACGCTGGCGGGTAAAAACATCAAAATTGATGATTTCAAAGGCAAAGTGGTGTTGGTCAATTTTTGGGCAACCAGCTGTTCGGGTTGTATGGCTGAAATGCCGGGCCTGGTCAAAGCACAGAACGCGCTGGGTAAGGATAAATTGGCGACGATTGCCGTGGCAATGAGCTACGACAATCCAGAATATATTCAGAATTATTTAGCCAAAGTGCCATTGCCGTTTGAAGTGGTGCACGACCAAAGTGGTGAAATCGCCAAAGCCTTCGGCGAAGTACAGCTGACGCCAACATCCTATATTTTGGGTAAAGATGGCCGCTTGATGAAGAAAATCGTTGGCGAATTGAGTGAGGCGGAGTTGGTGCAATTGGTCAATAATGCTTCGTAATCATTTTTAGAATCACGACTTGAGAACCATAAAAAAGCCTCGACTTCTTCGCTAGAAGTCGAGGCTTTTTTCTTATAGTTAACGATATTACACTGTTGATCGTATTATTTTTTTGGCTTTAAGACGTAAGGACCAATTAAACGGTGGACTCCATCTTGTAGTTGAGTCCATTCGCGAGGGCAGTAGTCAGCACGTCCTTGTGGCAATAACTCCTGTTTAACCAGAAATTCGGCCTGTTCAGGGTATTTTGCGTAGGTGTAGCACAGCATATTAAAGTAGCGTTGTTCAGATAACGGATGGATATCGGAAAATGCGCCGAAATCATACTGTGTTGCTTCGCCAAACTTCTCATTTCTACGCATGAAGTAAAACTTTGCGCCTTGCAAAACTTTTTTGACTTCTGCGATATTTTTTTGCTCTAGTGAATAGTGAAATGCCACTGCATCTGCGGCTATTTCTTCGTTGCCAATCAGTGGAATTTTAAAAATATCAAAGATGGCATGACTTAGTTCATGCCGGAATAGAAAAATAGCCGCGTTTTTTTTGATATCGTTGCGATAGTTTTGGTCGTGATGGCCTAGTTGTGCTTCAACTTTTTCTACTAAATCTTTAAAAATTTCGTAGCACATGATGACGCGAGCTTCACCAGGTACATACATTGCATTTATTTCATCGCACTGCTTGGTTTCGAGTGTGATTGGCGTTGGCCACTTTAATAGTTCGGCGGTTTTTGCTGCTGATTCGAGTGCTTTATGTGATTTTAAAAACTCATAGTAGGGTTTTAAGTTTTCATCTACAGGTGGCGTATAAGTGACAATCACTTGCGGTGCAGCGAAAGCGACATTTAATGTTGCAGAAAATAATGCTGTTGAAACAAAATGAACGATATTTCGCATTTTCCACTCCCAATAGAATAAGGGTGGCACTTGGCCACCCTTTACTTTAAATGAGTATGCTGCAACTAGAGTTTGTCATTTTCGCAGCATTTTTCAATTTTATTATTTCGTTGGTGCAACTGCTTTATCGTCGCCGCCTTCACCTTTCATTGGTTTAGCTGCTTTCGCTGTGCCGCCTTCGCCTTTCATTGGTTTAGCCGCTTTAGCAGTGCCGCCTTCGCCTTTCATGGGTGCAGTAGCTTTGTCGTTGCCGCCTTCGCCTTTCATTGGTTTAGTAGCTTTGTCGTTACCGCCTTCACCTTTCATTGGGGCAGTCGCTTTGTCGTTGCCGCCTTCACCTTTCATGGGTGCAGTAGCTTTGTCGTTGCCACCTTCGCCGTGCATTGGTTTAGCTGCTTTAGCAGTGCCGCCTTCGCCTTTCATTGGTTTAGCTGCTTTTGCGGTACCGCCTTCACCTTTCATTGGTTTAGCTGCTTTGTCATTGCCGCCTTCGCCTTTCATTGGTGCAGTAGCTTTGTCGTTACCACCTTCGCCTTTCATTGGCGCGCTGGCCGTTGCAGCGATTGCCGTTACGCTAGCTAGAGATAAGATGGCTGCTGCAAGAATTGAACGTTTTTTCATAAAATAAACCCCTTAGATGCATAAATAGAAATCGCTGTTTACTATAAGCGAATTATTGAGTAACGCAAAAAAACAATATGCTTTTGTATCAATTACATCAGAGCAAGTTATTAAGAAGCGTTGAGTGAAGGTTAATGTAAATTATTTTCTGAAACCGTGAACAAATACGTATTGCAGCGATGTAAAACTACACATATTTTATGCTTTTAGCATGGCTTTGACCTTAGTGTTTTGTGTTACTGCTGTGCTATCTCAGTTTGAATTGTTCGCGCAATATGGGCGATATCGGAAGCCTTAATTTGCCAATGCGTCAGCAATCGCATCCAGCCATGTTCGGGTGGATTGGCTTTGATACCGGCGTTGTGCAGTGCGTGCATCAGGGCATCGACGTCGATGTCGCGTGTAAAACGTAGCCACACCATATTAATTTGTACTGAATCTAGATCGATTTCAATGCCATCAATGCAGGCGAGCTGACGGGCGAGTTCTTGTGCATTCTGGTGATCTTCAAGCAAACGCTGCGGCATGTCGTTCAGCGCAAGCAGTCCGGGTGCGGCTAAAACGCCGACTTGGCGCAGAGCACCGCCGAGCAGTTTGCGTTTTTTGCGCGCTTTGGCAATAAACGCTTCGCTGCCTGCCAACATCGAGCCAATCGGCGCTGCTAAGCCTTTGCTCAGGCAAAACATCACCGTATCGCAATATTGCGTGATTTCGCGCACGTCGACATTCAAATGCGTGGCGGCGTTAAATACGCGCGCGCCGTCTAAATGAACCGGTATGTTTTCAGCTTGTGCCACTTGCCAAATGGCTTGCATCGTCGCCAGCGGAATCACGCGGCCATTCGAATGCGCGTTTTCGATGCAAATCAAACCGGTTTTGGGCTCATGGATATCAATGCCGTGGCGGATCTTACTGTGGATTTTTGCTGCATCCAGCGCGCCGTTATTGCTTTCTAGCGTACGCAATTGCACACCGCTAATCACCGCCGCCGCGCCCACTTCGTGGCACACAATATGGCAGTCGTCGCCCAAAATCACTTCATCACCGGCTTGGCAATTCGTAAAAATCGCCAATTGATTGCCCAGCGTGCCGCTCGGTACAAATAGTGCAGCGGCTTTGCCAAGTTTCGCCGCAGCTTGTTGTTCCAGCTCAATCACCGTTGGATCGTCGCCATAGCAATCATCACCAACGATGGCATTGGCCATTGCTGCGCGCATCGCGTGTGTGGGCTGGGTAACGGTGTCGCTGCGTAGGTCGAGTATGCTGTCCATGATGGCTCCTTTATGGGTTTTTGCAGTCTAAACTAAATGCAGCATTTCAGCCTATGGAGGCCGATTGTGAAGATTTGGCATGAAATGAGTTCCGATGAAGTCTTGGCGCACTGGCAGTCACATCCTGAAGAAGGTTTGAGTCATGCCGTGGCGCAATCAAGGCTGCTTGAATATGGCAAAAATCAACTGCCTGCTGCTGCGGTGGTGCCGCTGTGGCGGCGAGTTTGGGATCAACTCTCGCAACCCTTAGTGCTGGTGCTAATTTTGGCGGGTGCAGTCACCTTGGTCTTGGGTGAATGGGTGGATAGCTCGGTGATTTTTGGCGTTGTCGTCATTAATGCTGCGGTGGGTTTGATTCAAGAAGGCCGTGCTGAGCAAGCGCTGCTGGCCTTGGCCGAACATCTGGGGCAAGACATTCATACCGTGCGTTCGGGGCAGGCGCTGCGGCTGGCTGTAGCAGAACTTGTTCCAGGCGACGTGGTGCATTTGGCGGCCGGGGACAAAGTTCCCGCTGATGTGCGGCTATTACAGGTAAATGAGCTGGCCGCACACGAGGCGATGCTAACGGGGGAATCCTTGCCCGTTGATAAGCATATTGCGGTACTCGATGCCGCCACGCAATTGGCTGAGCGCGGCAATATGGTGTTTGGCGGCACGATGGTCTTGCGGGGGCACGCTAAAGGCGTCGTCGTCGCGACGGGTTTGAATACCGAAACCGGAAAAATTGCGGCCAGTTTGCTGCGAACCGATGCCATGATCACGCCGCTGACGCGGCAAATTGCCCAATTTGCCAACCAACTCTTATGGATCATCATGGCGCTGGCGGTGCTGACCTTTGTGGTGGGTATGGCGCGTGGCGAAAGTGCGTATGAAATGTTTATGGCCGCCGTGGCCTTGGCGATTGGCGCGATTCCCGAGGGCTTGCCTGCCGCAGTGACGATCACGCTGGCGATTGGCGTAGCGAGAATGGCCAAGCAAAGCGCGATTATTCGGCATTTACCGGCCGTCGAAACTTTGGGCGGCACTACGGTGATTTGCTCGGATAAAACCGGCACCTTGACTGAAAACCGCATGACAGTCACCGCTTTGTACCTAGAGCAAGATATTATTAATCTGAGGTATAGCGATGTAGGCATTGATAATAAAGATCTGCATCAAGATACATCGGTCGAGAAATTAATTGAAGCTGCAGTGCTGTGTAATGATGCGACTGTTCTGGCTGATGGCGCATTGAGCGGCGATCCCACCGAAACCGCGCTACTGCTGTTGGCGCAGCAATTGGGTATGGATGTGGAACAAGTTCGCCAGCAAGCGCCAAGGCGAGATGCTTTGCCGTTTGCCGCCGAGCGAAAAAGCATGCAAACGCTACATGAAGCAACAGAGGGCGGCGTCGCGCAGCATTACATTAAAGGCGCGCCAGAAGTGATTTTGCCCTTGTGCGCAATGGGAGATGAAGTCGCCAGTAAAGTCAGCGAGATGGCAGCGCTGGGATTGCGCGTACTGGCGTTTGCCGCCAAAGACAATGACGCTGAAAAGCTGGATCCGGAGCTGGATTTAAGCGCGAATGCAGCAGGGCCTTGGCGCTTTTTAGGCTTGATGGGCATGATTGATCCGCCGCGCCCAGAAGTGAAAGCGGCCATTGAACAATGCCAAGCCGCTGGCATCCGCATCAAAATGATTACCGGCGATCATCCGGTGACAGCAGTGGCGATTGCGGCGCAATTGGGTTTGATGCAAGCCGATGATGCCGTGCTCACTGGGCAAGAATTAGCCAAAAATAGCCCCGAGCAATTGCAAGACATTGTGCGCAATGTCGCGGTATTTGCACGCGTAGCGCCTGAGCAAAAGCTGGAATTGGTGCGTGCTTTGCAGGCCAATGGCGAAATCGTTGCGATGACCGGCGATGGCGTGAACGATGCGCCCGCGCTCAAAGCGGCAGAGATTGGCATCGCGATGGGGCAGGGCGGCACGGAAGTTGCTAAAGAAGCTGCGGCTATGGTGCTGACGGATAATAATTTTGCCACTTTGGTCGCCGCCGTGCGGCAAGGCCGTGGCGTGTACGCCAATTTGCAGAAGTTTATTACCTGGACTTTGCCGACCAATATTGGCGAAGGCTGCGTGATTTTGGTGGCGATTTTAAGCGGCACGCTGCTGCCGGTGACGCCGCTGCAAATCTTGTGGATCAATATGAGTACGGCGCTGCTGTTAGGGATGATGCTGGCATTTGAGCCGGTTGAGCCCACCGTGATGCAGCAGCCACCGCGCGATCCTGCTAGCCCCTTGCTCGGCAAAACGCTGGTGATTCGGATGCTGATGGTCGGATTCTTATTTTTACTCTTGGTGTTTGGACTATTTCACTGGGCGCTGGCGCAGCAAGTGCCTTTAATTGAAGCCCGAACGATTGCCGTGAATGCTTTTGTCGTTGCGCAAATTGCCTATCTATTTACTTGTCGCTCTTTAACGGGGGCTTGCTGGACTTTGGGCTGGTGGAGTAACCCGTGGGTGTGGTTTGGCAGCGCGATGATGCTGGTGCTGCAATGCTTATTTACTTACTGGTCGCCCATGAATCGCTTATTCGCTTCGAGTCCGATCCCGGCAAGTTACTGGCTGTGGATCGTCTTGGGGGCGCTGCTGACTGCGGCGATTGTTGAGTTGGAAAAATGCTAACTACAGCCGCAGCGCGAAGTTCTGTAAGATAAGCCGATTGTTGCAATGGATAAGAGTTGATGGATCAAGCCTCTCAAAATCAAACGTGGTTAACACGTAGTCTGGCGTCGGTTTGGCATCCGTGTACGCAAATGAAACGCCATGAAACGCTGCCGCTGATTCCCATCGCGCGCGGCGATGGCGTGTGGTTGTACGACATGGATGGCAATCGCTATCTGGATGCGGTATCAAGCTGGTGGGTGAATTTATTTGGCCACAATCAGCCGCGCATCAAAGCGGCGATTTCAGCACAAATGGATCAGCTTGAACACGTGATGCTGGCTGGATTTACGCATCAACCCGTGGTGGAGTTGTCTGAGCAACTGGCAGAATTAACCGGATTAGGTCATGCGTTTTACGGTTCAGACGGCGCTTCGGCGACTGAAATCGCACTGAAAATGGCGGCGCATTATTGGCGCAATTTGGGGCTGCCGGAAAAAAATCGTTTCGTCTATTTGCAAGACAGTTACCACGGCGAAACGATGGGTGCGCTATCGGTCACTGATGTGCCGATTTTCCGCACGGCGTACGCGCCCTTGGTGCGTGAGAACTTTGCAGTGCAAAGCCCAGATTCCCGCCAAGCCAAGGGCGAGCAAACGGCGAAAGACGTCGCGCTGTGGGCGCTGCAAGATTTGGAACGCGTACTGGCCGCGCATCAGCATGAAATTGCTGCGCTGATTGTTGAGCCGCTGGTGCAAGGTGCAGCAGGTATGGCGATGTATGACCCGATCTATCTGGCTCAGGCGCGTATACTCTGCGATCAATATCAAGTTTTGCTGATTGCCGATGAGATTGCGGTGGGCTTTGGCCGCACTGGAACGATGTTTGCTTGCGAGCAGGCAGAGATTAAACCTGATTTAATCTGTCTTTCAAAAGGGATTACTGGGGGGTATTTGCCGCTGGCCGCTGTACTCTGTAGCGAAGCGGTCTATACTGCCTTTTATTCGGATGAAACCGCCAGAGCCTTTTTACATTCTCATTCATATACTGGCAATGCGCTGGCTTGCGCGGCGGCCTTGGCGACCTTGGCCATTTTTAAAGATGACGCGGTGATTGCGGCTAATCGCGAAAAAGCCGTTCGCTTTAGTGCTATTTTTTCGCCTTTAGCGCAGCACCCTCGGGTGAAAAACTGGCGACATTGCGGCATGATTTGGGCATTTGAAATCAGCGATGCACCGCCGCAGTTTGCGACGCAGTGTTTTGTTGAAGCCTTAAAAGAAGGAATTTTGTTGCGCCCCATCGGCAATACGCTCTATTTTATGCCACCCTACAGTCTGACTGATATAGAAGCTCAATTTTTGCTGGCAGGCACGATGAGTGCGCTAAGCAATTGCTGGTAAATACACTGCGAAACCGATGCGATTAACCTTACCCGATCCTGATCCGAATTTAGCCCGTTCGGTTGAAACCAATCCACTGCATTTGCGCGAGTGGCTGATTGGCTTGCCGACCGGAAATGTGATGGAAGCAGGGCGCATGTTGCTCGATGCGCTGTCGACCTTAAACCGCGTGAAATTAGAAGCCGAAGAGCGCGTCAAACTTTTGGACGAGTACCAAAATTCACTTGAGATGCTGACCGGTGCTTTTGAATCGGCTTATGCATCACCCGGTTTACCCATGAAAGAGAGCGCGCGACTTGCCGCGCAATTGGCGCTCAATTTATGGGTCGAAATGACTTTGGGTTGGAAGCAAGCATTGATGGATAAGGTCGATAAGAAATTTTCTTTTTTCACATCGACCAAAATGGTGCCAATTTTACTGCAAGCGGTTGTTTACAGCTTTTGGCGCACTTATCAAGTCTGCACACGTTTGTTTCAGCCTTTGCCGAGTGGGATGTGGGGCGAGATTCATCAGGTGTTCCGTTATGCTGCGGAGAATAAATTTCTTGATGAACGCAAAAGCGACAATCCAAAAGAAAAAGCCTCACGCTCAATTGCGACTGTGTACAAGCAGATGCTCTTATTGGCTTTGGCCGATCCGCAGCGCTTTTCTGGTCCAGAGCTGGATAAAATCTTAGAAATCATCGAAGGCTATGCGTCGTACGCGCATTTTCAGCCCGTGAGTAAACTCAATTCTTCGGCAGGATTTTTCCTGATTGAACTGGAGTTTGATCGCCCGCCGCAGTTTGTTGGCAATCGCTCCTTAGATCATTTACCGGGTCAATCGCTGCTATTTGACACGATTGAACTGGCTAAAAAACTGCATAAAGCCGAAAGCAATGTCGAGTCCAAAGTGCCATTGGCCAATGACAGGCAAAAAGTGCAAATGTGGCTGGAAATTCTGCGCCGCGTGATTCGGCAGTGGAGCATTTCGCCACAGCGCTTGTATCAGCGGATTCCGGCGCAAGCCTCGGTGGAAGTGGTATTGGGCTTGCCGCAGGCGGTATTGCAACTGAATGGCGGTATGCCGCTGATGATGCCGGAGCAGAGCATCGCAGCGGCATTGGATGCATTAACGTCGGCTCAGTCGATTCCTTGGCAAGTGATCAATGAAAGCCCTGGCGGCTATGCGATTCTGGCGCGTGATTTGCCCAGCGAGCAAGCTCGCCCCGGCGAAGTGGTGGCGATTCGTGCGGCAAGCGATGCAGGCTGGATGGTGGCGTCGATTCGCTGGTTACAGCAGCGCTACGATGGTGCGACTGAAATGGGTTTGCAGGTGATGAGCGCCAAAGCGCAGCCCGTGTTATTGCGGCCGATTGGCCTAAACGCCGAACTCGATTTTCTGCCCGCTTTGCTGCTGCCCAGCATTGCAGCACTCAAGCAATCGCAGCGCGCTGTGACTGCCAAAGGACTTTACACCCCGCTGCGCGAATTTACTGTGCTTAATAGCAATGGTGAAGAAAGCAAAATTCGCTGCGCAAAATTGATCGAACAGCAAATGGGCTACGATTTATTTGAGTACACATCAGACTAGCATCGAGCTTCTTCGTGTTTGGGATTCCTTGAGTCAGGCGCTACGCGCAAATTTAAGTGATAGTTGAATCTGTGGAGGCGAATAATGCGAGGACTACTGTTCGTTCTTTTGGTGGCGAGCTTAAATGTTGCGTTTGCCAAAGAAAATATCTTGATCATGGGCTATATCGAGCGTGAAAAAGAGCCATTTATTGCTGAAAGCCCGAGTAATCAAGGGTTTTTCAATGATTTATTTTCACGCGCAGCGCAAAAAATTGGCTTTAAACTCCAAATCGTTCGTTTCCCGAAAAAACGCTTATATGAAGAAATTCACAAAGGTAAGGTTGATTTTACGCCGGGCTCATTTTCATTGGAACGGGCGGATAGTCTTAATTGGTTTCCTTATGGCTTGGTGAGTAAGGAAGTCTGTTTAAGCCGAATTGATTTAGCGACCATTACTGATTTAAATCAGACACCACCACTGCGAGTGATCACTGAACTGGGTAGTAGCAAAGCCAGTATTCATTCTCGCTACCCTGCGCTCACGGCAGAAGTACTCGGCGGCGGCGTTGATGCAAATAAAGCCATCAAAGCGCTAAAAGGACGTCGTGGCGATTTGTTTATTATTGAGCAAGAACCCTTGCAGTTTTATCTACATAAAAATCGCATCGCATCGCTGGATGTGTTGGGTTTGAAACTTCATCCCAATTGTTTACCGCAAGCCAATCCATTACTCGTCGGTTTTTCTCGTTCCTCAGAACATTACGCTGAAATCCCCAATCCAAATTACAACAGCAAGCTCGCGCCATCAGCCAGTAATTTGCCGATGCTGGTAAGCCCCGATTCGCTTGCTGGCCAGTTTGCAAAGGCATTGATGGAATTAAAAACGAGTAATGAAACACAGCGCTTATTGCAGCGCTATATGGATGGCTCGCAAAAACTGTGACGGGAAAATTCTTGGCTTATGGCAAGCTTAGATATTATTTACTTGGGTATTGGTAGGTTGGCTTTGTCCAATAAGGGGTATAGGCCAATACCTTGGTTATTTTTCTTCTCTTTATTGGCGCGCGGATGGAATTCATCGTAAGTCTTTGCTAAATGCTGAAAATCCAAATGCGTATAAACTTGCGTGGTGGCGATGCTGGCGTGGCCGAGGAATTCTTGCACTGCGCGCAAATCGCCAGAAGATTGCAATAAATGCGTCGCGCAGCTATGGCGTAATTTGTGCGGATACAGTGGCTCGGTGATGCCGAGTTTTTCCTGCCATTGCCGCAGCCGCAATTGCACCGCGCGCGTGGTGAGCGGCGTGCCTTTATTGCTCACAAATACCGTTAGCGCATTGGGATGAGCGAGTTGCGGGCGAATCAATAGCCAGCGGCGGATCGATTCGAGCGCCATTTTTCCCACTGGAACGATGCGGGTTTTATTGCCTTTACCAGTGACGGTGGCGAGGCCTTGTCTTAAATCGATTTCGATAAGCTTCAGGCTCACCAGCTCGCTCACGCGTAAACCGGATGAGTAAGCCAATTCAAAAATCGCTTTATCGCGCGCTTCTAGCGATTCACCATCCGGCATATTTTCTAAAAAACCGACCGCCGCATCCAAATTCAGCATGGCAGGCAGCGCTTTGATGATTTTAGGCGCTTTGACGCCTTCCACTGGATTGAGCGGCCAATGAAAATCACGGCACATCAGCCGATAAAAAACGCGCCATGCCGACAGAATGCGGGCAATCGAACGTCCTGATAAACCTTGGCTAGAAAGCTGCCGCACAAAGCCGCGAATTTCCAGCGGATTAAGCAGCGCGAGGTCTTTGTCGCCTGCAGATACAGAAAGGCGTTGCAGATCATGCTGATACGCGGCATGCGTATGCGCGCTAGCGGCTTTTTCGCCATGCAAATAGCGGAAAAAATGCGCGAAGTGCTGCTCCGTTTGTGGATGCATCGGATTTGCTGGCACTTCGGTGCTGGATGACTTGGCTTTCAAACGGTTTCTAGTTCAGCGAGGGGCAGCGTTAACGGCACAACGCGGCGCACCGCTGCCGACACCAAATCCGAAAGTCGTTGCAAATACAGCGTACCCATCTCTGGATAAAAACGCTCTGCATCGGGACTGGCCAGAACCAAAATACCAAACGGCGTGTCGCCAGTGCGCAGTGCAAACTGCGCAAAGGATTTGAGTTCACCGGTTTCGAGTGCAAACCAGTTCAGAATATCGTCGGTCACATACGGGCCGCAGTAGGGCGCTGCTAAGTTATCCGCCAGTTTATGAATGCTTTCATCCACCGCTGAAAACTCACGCAAATTCGATTGCACATCGGGCAACCACAGGCGCAGCGCCATGTGGGGTACGGCGAATTTTTCTTTGAGGTGGTATTCGAGCGTGCCAATAATGCTTGGCAAATCGTTGGCCTGCATTAAGCCCACGGTGAGCTGGTGCAGCATGTCGGAAATTGTGTCGTTTTCGACGCCAAATTGCAGCAGCTCGCCCAAACGCGCTTCAAGCGTGCGATTTTTATCGCGTAAGGTCAGTAATTGTCGCTCCGCCAAAGAAACCGCATGGCCACGATGATTGTGCGGCACATAGATTTCCGCCAAATCATCGGCGAAAACATCAAAAAATTCGGGATTTTGTTTTAACCACAGCACCACTTCATTGGCTTGCATGTTTGAGTTTCCCTGTAATAAGGAGTTGGATTAGCGCAAAACTTTAGCTGAGGTATTACTCTTAAGCCGATGTTTTGCAAGCTCTACACTTCAATACTGCCTTCAAAAACAGTCACAGCCGGGCCTGTCATCATGACCGGGGCATCATGACCTGCCCAAGAAATCGTCAAATCACCACCGCGCGTATGTACCAGTACCGTTGCATCAAGCATGCCACGGCGAATACCAGCGACGACGGCAGCGCAAGCGCCCGTGCCGCAAGCCAGCGTTTCACCCGCTGCGCGCTCAAACACGCGCAAGCGAATTTCACTGCGACCAAGGATTTGCATAAAACCTGCATTTACTTTTTGTGGGAAGCGTTTGTGATTTTCAATCAAAGCGCCGTGCAGCGCTACGGGGGCGGTATCGACTGAATCGACTACTTGAACCGCATGCGGATTGCCCATCGACACCACTGAAATATCATAAACTTGGCCGTCGACAATCAGCGGATCAATAATCGCTTCGTTCGGCGCTTCAAACGGGATCTCGCTCGGATGAAAGCGCGGCGCGCCCATATTCACTGTGACAAGGCCATTGCTTTCAAGGCGCGGATAAATCACGCCTTTGGCGGTTTCCACAGAAATTTCGGTTTTGTCGGTGAGGCCCTGATCGAATACAAAACGCGCAAAACAGCGCGAGCCATTGCCGCATTGCTCCACTTCAGAGCCATCGCAATTAAAAATTCGATAGCGAAAATCGATGCCCGGCGTGTGGCTGGCTTCGACCAGCAAGAGTTGGTCAAAACCAATGCCAAATTGGCGATGGCCGAGCTGGCCTATGGTTTCGCTGCTCAGTGCCACCGTCTGGCGCACGCCATCGATGACCATAAAATCGTTACCAAGGCCGTGCATTTTGCTGAAGTTGAGTTTCATGATTCGATCTAGTTAGAGAAGATGGCCAATTGAAGCAGAGTCAATTAGATAGGTAAAACGATAAATTTGATTGCTTGCCTAGCTTTACTTATGTCATCAGCAAGGCGAATGGACTAGGCTAACGCCTGAGCAAAATCAGGGCAAGCGCCGTCGATAGTGCGTCGATAAAATGCTGCGAAAGCCACGGTTTCTGGCGATTGTTTGCGTTTTGCATCGCGTATTGTTGCTGCGGATTAGTCGTTGAACAAGCGACCGTATTCCACCATCAAGCAGCGATCCATCACAATCGGAATGCCTGCTACTTGAGCGCGCTCAGCAGCGGCTTCGTCGCTAATTCCCAATTGCAGCCAAATAAACTTCGCACCACGGGCAATGGCCTGATCGACCACTGCGCCGGCTTCTTCGCTGCGGCGGAATACATTCACCAGATCAATCTCACCCGGTACGCTGGCCAAATCTGCATAGACCTTCTCACCCAAAATCTCAGCCTGCGGTTTGGGCGTGACCGGTATGATTTTAAATCCCCACTGTTGCATCAACTTGCTGACGCCATGGCTGGCGCGATTGGGCTTATCAGATAAACCGACTACGGCGATACGATGGGTCGCTTCAAGCATGCTTTTGATTTCAGCATCTGATGGATTTTGAAAAGTCATTGTCTATCCTTTGGGTATTACCTGCGAGGACTTATATTTCAATGCTTGGAGGTAAATACATCGCCATTAAAATGCGTATTGAAATTCGGTATGGATCAGCATCTCGCTTAAATGAAGGCATCAATTTTCTACTCAGCATGGTCGCGCTCGTGCCGCGCGGCACTCACTTTCTTTGCTTCGCCAAAGAAAGTAAGCAAAGAAAGGCGACCCTAGTATCTGCGTCCGGCTGCGCCGGATTCCCTCGCTGCGGACAATCGGGTCGGTTGCGCTCAAAACTCGTTCGGCCTCAAAGGCAAAAACGTCGGCCTCGCTCAAACATTGATCGCAAAAACCCCGACCCGCTTGTTCCTCGCTCGGCTTGATACAAGGGATTTTAAGCCCCAGATCAATCATCGCGGCACACTATCAACACCAAATCTGTGCATTATCCAATTTACAGCAACTGAATCTGAAAAAATCGGCTTAATACTTGGGCATAAATAAAAAACAACGCAACCGTTCCCAATGTTGAAATCCCCAGCGCAGGCCAAAAGCCAAAGCGGGCAAGTAGCAGTGGGAAAGTTAAAAACATCGGCAAAGTCGGCAGCACATACCAAAACGTATACCACGCATGCGCAGCAATTTTGTCTTGCGGCTGTTTTTCGACGTAGAGCCAAATTAGCGTCAAACAGGTAACCAGCGGCAAGGCGGCGAGCAGGCCGCCGATTCGCTCGTAGCGGCTGGCGATCTCAGAAATCCCGACCACCAGCGCCGCAGTGATCAGGTATTTGGCAATCAAATAGCCGCTGATATTCATACTTAGGCCAGCACCATCACCGCATCGGCTTCAACAATCGCGCCTTTGGGCAAGGCGGCGGCTTGTACTGCGGCGCGCGCAGGGAAGGGCGCGGTGAAGTATTCGCCCATGATTTCGTTCAATTTGGCAAAGTTAGCCAAATCCACGACGAATACGCCGAGTTTTACGATGTCAGATAAATCGCCGCCCGCCGCTTGGCACACCGCACGCAAGTTTTGGAACACTTGATGCGTTTGCGCTTCAAAACCTTCGACCAACACATTCGTCACTGGGTCAAGACCAATTTGGCCGGATAAATACACGGTATTGCCGACTTTAATCGCTTGCGAGTAGGTACCAACGGCTTTTGGTGCATTGTCTGAATGGATGATTTCTTTGCTCATGAATTTAGTCCTCTGAATGAAATGCAGGATAACCGCGTGAATTATTTAAAGAATGATTTGGTGTCGTCGAAAAATTTATTGGCAATTTCAAGAGCGAGGTCTTTTTCATCTTTACCATTAGTTAAGCCTTTCTTTTTTGCGTATTCGTTATTCCAGTAAACGCCACTTGAAATTAGTACCTTACCTGAATATATTTTTTCGCTTGTATTCGCATCAGTGATAAAAAAATTAGTATCTGTGCTAGTCGCACACCAAAGTATCTGGCACATGACCTCAAGCGTTGTCGGCGTCTTAAGAGTAAAGACCAAGTCAGCTTGATTTTTATTATTAGTAACGATGATATCGTTAGCTTGATATATTGAACTCAATTTCTCAGGTATTTCAAATTTCACTCTGTGCATGAATCCAGCATTACTTTGTCTTAGTGATTCGCGTGTAAAATTATCATCGCTTGATTTGTTTTTTGTGATTTTTAATTTGCTTGATTCCGCTGTATTAGTTTCAATATAAATGCTGCTGTATTTCTTTTGCGGTTGAGTTTTCTTTACTTGGCTCATTTGTCCTGCACAGGCAGACAGAAGCAGGATTAATGAAATAGATGATATTTTTTTTAACATAATTAGCTTTTCTGAGTTTGAATTCTAATTTAAGGGCGTTTCATCGCATTAATCGAATACGGCTCTGGATGAACATGGCCGTTGTGCATCAGATCATCAGCGGCGAAGATATGCACGATTTCGACCAAAATCAGGTCGGCGACGATGGGATTGCCGACTTCGATATTTTGCAATAAACGGCCTTCCAGTGCGACGGCACAGTTTTGGATGCGCGGGGTTTTCACCGCTTGCGATGCGCAGAACAGCAGGCCGAGCGCATCGATTTGCGCGTCGCTCGGTGGCGTGCCCGAACCCGTGGCGTGCACGGCGGGTGCGTGATCGTGCGACGGAATATGAATCACGCAATCGCCACCATTGAGTAGATTGAGCGCCGTATCTTTTTGCTCGCAGCTGCCGTCGTTGCTTTGTCGCCGATTGACGCTCAGCGACACAATCAGCGGGTCGCTGGACACAATATTAAAGTAAGAAAACGGCGCAATATTGATCTTGCCGAGCAGGTCGACGCTGCTCACCCAAGCAATCGGGCGCGGCACGACGCAATCGGTGATCAGGGTGTATTTTTCACTTGCGGTGAGCGCAGAGACAGGCCATTCCATCATTTAATCCAGTAGGTATATGGCTGTAGCCATTATTTATTGATACTTATATTTGTATACCCTTAAATAAAGGGTTTTATTCAGAGTACGTGTTGATGGTTTTAAGTGCCTACGGCACAGTGTTTTACAGTCGCAATCCGCGACGAGGACTTCTTTCTTTGCTTCGCCAAAGAAAGAAGCAAAGAAAGGCGACCCGGGCGCACATCGGTCCCCGATGCCCTCGGTCAGTCGTGAGCCAAACGATAAAACTGTTCGTCTCTCTCCTTCACTCGGTGTGCTTGGACGGGATTTTTAAGCCCCAGCCCAACCATCGTGGCACGGCATCAACATCGAATCTGAAATTGCTATTTTTTCGTGCTTTTTTGACTTTATTTCGTGTTTTTCGTGATCTATTTTTATTCCGGCAAAAACCGTTCCATCAATACATTCAAAAAGCGCTGGCCTTTCAGCGTGGGTTTGACGTGATGCAAATCACGCTCTAGCAAGCCTTCACTACAGGCGCGCTCGATTTCGTGGATGATTTTGGTCATTGGCAGGCCAGTGCGCTCGGTAAATAGTGCAATTGGAAAGCCCTCAGTCAAGCGCAGTGTATTGAGCATAAATTCAAACGGCAAGGCTGATTTTTCGATAATTTCTTCAGTCTGAATCGCCGAACCTGCTGTCATTTTTGTTAAATATTCGCTGGGCTGTTTAAAGCGCGCTTGGCGAATGATTTTATCGTGAAAACTGATTTTGCCATGCGCGCCAGCGCCGATGCCGAGGTAATCACCAAAGCGCCAATAGTTTAAATTGTGTTGGCTGCGTTTATTGGGTTTAGCAAATGCACTGGTTTCATAATGCTCAAACCCCGCTGCGGCGAGTTTGGCTTCTATCATTTCCTGCATATCAGCGGCGAGATCATCATCGGGCAGCGCAGGCGGGTAGCGGTGAAATAGCGTATTGGGTTCTAGCGTTAAATGATAGGCCGATAGATGCGTCGAGCCACAGGCAATGGCCTGATCGATGTCAGCTTCGGCCTGCGCCAGCGTTTGCTTAGGCAGCGCATACATCAGATCGAGATTGTAATTATCAAAATGTTTCGCGGCGATTTCAATTGCGCGCAGCGCTTCATCGCGGTTATGAATTCGCCCGAGCGCAGTTAAATGCTCGGCATTAAAGCTTTGAATGCCGATTGATAGCCGATTAATCCCAGCGGCTTTGTAACCAGCAAATTTTTCAATTTCAAACGTGCCTGGATTGGCTTCCAGCGTGATTTCGGCATCGGGATTGAGCTTAATCCGCGCACGAATACCATCAAGCAATCGATCCATACTGGCCGCTGAAAACAGGCTCGGCGTGCCGCCGCCCATGAAAATGCTACTGACCGAACGGCCCCAAACTTGCGGCAAGTTGCTTTCTAAATCGGCGATTAGCGCATCGATGTAGCGATCTTCGGGGATGCCTTCTTTGACCGCGTGCGAATTAAAATCGCAATACGGGCATTTGCGTACGCACCACGGAAAGTGAATATACAGTGCGAGTGGCGGCAGGGCGGTGAGGCCTGATTGCGAGAAGGAAACAGTTTGCATGGTGTCGCTAAAAAAGTTCAAGAGCCCGGTGCAGCGCTTAAACCCAAATTTTTCAGTAGCTAGGCCACGGAAAAAGATAGGTTCAGAGGCTGGCAGGCTCTTGCGGGCAGAGAAATTAACTAAAAGTTAAGGCAGCAGATGAAGTATTTATTTCTTCTTCGCTGGTTTTTCAGTTGGGGTTTTATTCGCAAAATCGAGCATTTCTTTCAGCGTTGCATAATCAGGTTTGCCTTGTTTGATATCCATTTCACCGCCATCAAGGTAGGTGAAATATTTCTCGCAAGCTAATTCTTGACCATCTTTGTCGACCAGTGTTTTGATAATGGTATTCGCATTTTCATTATTCACTTTGACTAGATTTTCTTTGAATTTTTTAAGCTCTTCTTCACTTGCAGTTTCTTGAACCGATTCAATCAAAGCGGTGACATAGCCATAATGCATTTTTAAAAATGCTTTATTGCGAGTTTGCCAATCAGACGTCGATGTTTTAATTTTTTCGCGATTACTATTATTGGCGCAGAGATTAACCATTTTTTGCATTGTCACAATGCTGGTGCTCAGATTGCCTGCGGCTTGATTGCGCGCTTTGGTGAAGGGCGAGTTGCTCGTTGTTTTGGCTTCGGCTTTCGGTGCCGCATAGCTGCTGATTGGGAGTATCAGGGCAAGTGCAATCAGACTGTGTTTTAACATGGCTTTTACTCTAAAAAAGTGGAGTGAATTAGGGGTGAGTGCTGCGGTGTGCGTGATGTTATTACAGTAGATCAGGTCTTGGTACAAAAGTTCTATCGCTAAATCCTTAGTGTGACTAGCGATTTTGCGAGTAGGGATTATGTAGGCGATGCATCATTTGCATGAGCACGTCGCGCATTTGCGTCTCGGAGACTTCCATCAGCAGGCCGTCTTCAAACAGGTCTTGTGCCATTTGCATTAATTCATCGAGGTTTTCATTCATCACTTTGACTTTCTCGGTGCAGGATACCACCGAGCCATCATCGCGCACCCAACGTGCCCAGCGGCTTTCATCTTGACTCATGCTGTGTATCCTTGTGCTTGTGTAAATTGCATCACAAGCCGGTTTCCTTGAGCTGTGTAATTAATTTTTGTAGTGCTTTCGCGCGGTGCGAAATGCTCGCTTTTTCTATCGCACTCAGTTGCGCGACGGTTTTGCCCAAATCAGCGCGCCAAAATAGCGGATCGTAACCAAAACCACCGTCGCCCTGCGGTATTTGAATAATCTCACCCGTGCACACGCCATCGGCGATCAAAGGCTGCGGATCATTGACTGAGCGCACCAACACTAAAGCGGCATAGTACCAAGCGCGTCTATCGGTTTGATCCTGCATTTCGACAAGTAATTTTTCATTATTGCGCGCATCTGATTTGGGTTCCCCCGCGAAGCGCGCCGACAGCACGCCGGGCGCGCCGCCCAGTGCATGCACACAAAGGCCAGAATCATCGGCCAAGGCAGGCAGCCCAGTGAACTCAGCCGCATGGCGGGCTTTGGCGAGTGCGTTCTCAACAAAGGTGGCAAATGGCTCGGGGCACTCGGGGACGCCGAGTTCGCCTTGTGGAATGACTTCAAAATCAAATGGCGCCAGCAGGTGATTAAATTCTTTCACTTTGCCCGCATTATTGCTGGCCAGCACAATACGCTGCTTGGTCATCTTCTCCACCGTCGCTGCCGTCGTCACCATCAGTAAGCCTTTTTACTTAAAATCATCAAATCCTGTTCGCGCTTCATTTGAAAGCGGTTCAGCGTACTCATGCCGATTAGTACCGGTCCTGCCTCGTTACTGTCGCGCACGCTCAGGTCAATATTATACAGCGTAACGGTACCGAGTCTGAGCTGTGGCACTTTAACTAGCCATGCTTTGATCGTGCCATTGGCCGTTTGTGATCGTCCCTGTATGCCACTGCGGTAGTCGATGTTGAGTGCATCTGCGGTTTTGCTCGACATCGATAAATGCGTCGCGCCAGTATCAATCACGCCGCGCTGAGTTTGCCCATTAATCGACACATCGGCCAAATAATGCCCACCATAGCTAGGCGACAACACCAAGCTGCTATCGCCATCGCTTTGTGTTTGGATCGATGCCACATAGCCTTCGCCCAAGCCAAGACGACGCTGCCGACCATTACTGGTCTCAATCACCGCCGAATCAGCGGCAATCGAAATAATCTTCGCATCGCCCACTTGCTGGCCGATTTGCAGCGATTTTTTCTGCCCATTCACTTGAAACACCGCCTTGCTGCCCATCGTGGCGAGCAAAGTGATTTCTTCGGCGAAACTACTGACACTCAAACACAGACTAATTGCAGCGAGCGCTAATTTAGGTCGAATGGGCTTCATGGTGTTGTTCCTGACGAGATTCGACAATATTAAGCGCTTCTTCAATCAAGCGCCAATCGGCGTTCTTCAGCAGTGCCGCATCCGACAACATCCGTCGCCAATGCCGCGCGCCAGGCACGCCTTGATACAGCCCCAAAATATGCCGCGCCACATAGCGAATCGGCGTACCGGAACTCAGTTCGCTTTCAACAAAGCTACGCAGATTGTCCATCGCTTGGCGGCGAGTTTTTTCAATTTGCTCAGTGCCATAAATCGCCGCATCGACCTCGTTTAAAATCCACGGATTATGATAAGCCTCGCGCCCCAGCATCACGCCATCGACGTGCTGCAGATGAATTTGGCTGTCCGCCAGCGTCGTAATCCCGCCATTGATAATGATCTCTAGCTGCGGAAAATCACGCTTTAATTGGTAAGCGTAATCGTATTTCAGCGGCGGAATATCGCGGTTTTCTTTCGGGCTTAAGCCCTTCAAAATCGCATTGCGCGCATGCACAATAAACGTATTGCAACCGGCTTCAGCCACCACGCCGACAAAATCACGCACAAAGCTGTAATCTTCCATCTTATCAATACCGATGCGGTGCTTCACCGTCACATCAATATCGCAAGCATCCCGCATCGCCTTCACGCCCTCGGCGACCAAGCTCGGCTCCAGCATCAAACACGCACCAAACGAGCCCGATTGCACGCGCTCGCTCGGGCAACCGACGTTCAAATTCACCTCGTTATAACCCCATTCCTCAGCGATTTTGGCGCACTTAGCCAAATCGGCAGGCTCGGAGCCGCCTAATTGCAAAGCCAGCGGATTTTCTGCCGGATCAAAGCGCAAATGACGCATTTTATCGCCATGGATAATTGCACCCGTATTGACCATCTCGGTATACAGCCAAGTATGTTGGCTTAATTCTCGCGCAAATCGGCGGTAATAGCGGTCGGTCCAATCCAGCATCGGGGCGATGCAAAAGCGGCGGGAAGGGGTGTTTGGGGTCGACATGGCAGTATTGATTTCGGACATTACAGTATTGATTTCATCGTGGTGTAGGGGCTAGCCCTGAATCGGCCTCATTTTACGCGTTTGGCAGCAGGCTGGCTTGTTTTAGTCGACTGGAGGGGGCGGGGGAGGTGTGATGAGGTTGGTGATGGATTTGCTGAGTTTATAGTGATGATGGGTATCTTCTTGTAGGGCTTGATAATTAATTTATAGCGGCATATACCCTTGGTATTTTATGATTGAAAAACCTCGTAGGAGCGGGCTTGCCTGCGAAGGTTCTGTGAATATTGCGTAGGGTGCACTGAGCGAAGCGAATTACACCGGATTAAACCCGTTTTAAGATTTGCTTTGATTCAAACCGCCGCGCACTTTTATGAACTGAGCCGCGCTCATGCCGCGCGGCGCTTACCTTTAGCTTCGTAGAAACTTTGTTTTCTTGAGCGGCCAAGATGGGTAAAAAGAAGGCCGCCCTTGTATCTGTGTCCGACTTTGTCGGACAGCCGAGTCAGTTTGAGCGGCAGGCAAAGCCGAAGCTCTCGGCTTACGAAAGCTGCGAGCTTTGGCGCAATCAAGTGATGGGCTGGCAGGCGTGGTGGGGGAGCCAAAACGCAGAACCTTTGTGAGCGTTTTTCTTGGCTGAGAATCAGGAATGATACGTTTTTTAGTCCGTAGGATTTAAACGCTACAGATAGTAATACGTACTATAATAGTTTTTATTGATCTTAATGACTGCTATAGCATGAGTAGAAAACTTCTTCCTGTTGATGATGTGGGTCAGCAAGCCCTAGCCGAACTGGGTAATCGGCTAAGGACGCTGCGTATTATGCGTAGCGATACGATGGCGCAAATGGCGCAGCGGCTCCAGTGTTCTTTGTCCACGTACTCTGCGCTGGAAAAGGGCGAAGCAACGACTCAAGTCGGGCTGTTGGTGAATGCGTTGAGTATTCTGGGGGTCTTGGATAGCTTATCCGCCGTTGCACCCGTGCCAGTAGAGTCGCTCATCAATTCCGAAGTCATGCGCAAACGAGTACGCAAGGTGAATCCAACGCTGCCTACGGATGAGGAGATTGATTTCTGATGGAAGCTTCTCGTCTTTACAGTCTGCTATTGGGGCTCTATTTGCCTGAGGCTACTCAGCCGACGCCTGCTGCTTTGCTGAAAGTAGAGCGGCAAGGCGTTGTTGAAAGTGGCACGCTCAGCTATGGGCGGCAATATCAGCAAAATCACAATTTTCGATTTCACCCCGATCCTGCTTTGTCTCAGGCGATTAATCATTTGCCAGCCAAAAGGATACGCGATGGCGGCGCATTGCCTCCTTATCTAAAAGATTCACTGCCTGATGCCTGGGGGCGATTGGTTTTGGCTGCTGCCAATCAGGGTGCAGCCCTGGATGACTACGCGATGTTGTCTTGTACTAATCAGCATCGCATCGGTGCCTTGGTGGTTATCCATGATGAACCGCAATCGTTGGTTGAAGCGCCTCAATTGTCATTGGCTGCACTGTATGAAATGGCGATGGCTATTCAATATGGCCTTGATGTGCCTTTGGATATTCGTCGTTTGCTGACGCAAGGTGGCTCGTTGGGTGGGGCTAGACCCAAAGCCAGCATCACTGATCAAGGCGCGCTATGGCTGGCTAAGTTCCCGCTGCGAGAAGACCCTTTCAATATTGAATTGGCAGAAGCCGGCGCAATGGCACTGGCGCAAATATGCAACATCCAAACCGTTGAGTTTCGCTGCGTTGAAATTAATCACAGCACAATTTTCATGATTAAAAGGTTTGACCGCGTAACGAATCCTGAGGGTGAGCAACGCATCCATTTCTTATCAGCAGCTGGTTTGCTGAATGTGGCCTATGAATCAGGCCTAGGCAGTTATGTCGAATTGGCTCAAGCCTTAACGCGCTTCGGTGCTAATCCAAAGCAAGATTGCCAAGAATTGTTTCGGCGAATGGTGTTCAATATTTTGATCGATAACACGGATGATCATATTAAAAATCATGGTTTTTTACATGTTGGTGACAATAAATACCGGCTAGCACCTGCGTATGATGTCCACCCACAGGGTACGCATCTGCAATATATGGGCATGCCATTGGTGAATGATAATGCTTCCCCTAGCCTGGAGCAGTTGCTCGCGGAGGCGCATCATTTTCACTATCAGAGTGAAGAAGCTAGAAATGTTGTACGTGAGCTGATTGCAACGGTGAATCAGGAATGGCGAGAAAAATTTATTAATGCAGGTATGAGCGACGCAGATATGCGGTATTTAGCGGCGCATCTAGATCCACTTCATGCCCGGTGGAAGGCGATGGATCAAGCGATATAGGCTTTATTAATTAAATGATAGCGGCGTATACCCTTAATCTGTTCTGCCTCAGAAACCCTCGTGGCAGCGGGCTTGCCCGCGAAGGCTTTGCGAAGATTGCGTAGGATGCACTGAGCGAAGCGAATTGCACCGTTTCGCTCGTCATGAAATTTAGCGATAGATTGAATCTGATGTGATTTTTTAATGCGGGATCGGCGCTAATGCCGCGCGGCACCTACTTTTCTTTGCTTCGCCAAAGATAAAGTAGGCAAAAGAAAGGCGACCCTAGTATCTGCGTCCGGCTACGCCGGATGAGCTCTGCATCCCGCGTCGCTAAGCGGCGAAAAAATCATCCCCGCTAAGCTTTGGCGTCACCTCGCTGCGGACAATCGGGTCGGTTGCGCTCAAAACTCGGTCGGCCTCAAAAGCAAAATCATCGGCCGCCCTCAAACATTGATCGCAAAAATCCCGACCCGCTTGTTCCTCGCTCAGTTTGACACAAGGGATCTCGCGCAGCTCAACGAGGTTTGCAATTAAGTCGATGTATTGCCAGCTAAGCATTGTAGATAAAGGGCTGTAATCAAATACGTCAGTGTCGTAGGGTGTAAAAAGCTACGCGAATTGCACCGTTTCGCTCAAGAGTTGGTCATTTGCAGCACTTTTAGCCTTCGACAAAATTTCGATTGCGTAGGTCAAATGCGCTAAAAACCTTATCGAAACTGCTGAAGCGAGCGATTGATACTGCAAGATGTTTTTACGCTGAGTCGCGCTAATGCCGCGCGGCACTGACTTTTCTTGAACGGCCAAGAAAAGTAAGCAAAAGAAGGCCGCCCTAGTATCTGCGTCCGACTTCGTCGGATGCGCTCTGCATCCCGCGTCGCTAAGCGGCGAAAAAATCATCCCCGCTAAGCTTTGGCGTCACCTCGCTGCGGACAATCGAGGCGGTTGCGCTCAAAACTCGGTTGGCCTCAAAAGCAAAGTCATCGGCCGCCCTCAAACATTGATCGCAAAAACCCCGCCCCGCTTGTTCCTCGCTCGGCTTGACACAAGGGATCTCGCGCATCTCAACGAGGTTTGTCATTAAGTGGATGTATTGCCAGCTAGGCTTTATAGATAAAGGGCTGCAATCAAATACATCAAACCGTAGGGCGACAATGAGCGAAGCGAATTGCGCCGAACCAACGTGGAGCAGCCACCGCAGACGATTCAATTCACGCATTGTGCAATTTAGATAAAAGATAGGTGCAATTTACGCAAAAGCCGGTGCAATTCGCTAAAGCTCATTGCCCCCTACGATAGCATCGGATTCGGAACGATTGCGGCTTACGAGTTGATCCGCGATCGCAAAGACCCACAAGAAAAGCTTGGCAATAATCAAACAGTTCCCTTATTGGGTGAGTCATTTGCGATTATTCAGGCGCAGCCTAGAGCTGACGCGAGAATATTCCCTTATCATGGCGATATTGTAAGGGCACGTTTTGAGCGGCTGTGTGTGTTGGCAGGGATTACCGACCTAACTTTTCACGATCTGCGCCATCAAGGCATTAGTGGCTTGTTTGAAGGGCAGCTAGATTCAAGAAGTGGCCTTCGTATCTAGGCATAAGAGCTGGAAAAACTTGGCAAGGTATACGCAGCTAAGGGCGGCGGATTTACATCGGGATATTGTTTCTGAAAAAACTATGTCGGATATTTTGGCTCGGACCGATAGAAGATGATTTCTTAAAAAAATTATGGAATTTGGTAATGACAGATATCTAAAAATTTATTTTTAGTAGATTTTGTCCCATGTTTAGCGTTCATATTTAGTAGTACACCTCAGTATTAAGGATAAATAAATGGCAAAATTGAAAGTATTCGTTTCTTCTACTTGTTATGACCTCAGCACAGTTAGATCTCAAGTAAGGGGTTACATAAAACTACTGGGCCATGATCCTGTAATGAGTGATTATATGGAAGTCCTTTATGACCCGAGAGAACATACTCATAAAAGTTGTGTACAAGAAATATCAGGTTGCGACGTTGCTATTTTAATTATTGGCTCAAGATTTGGCGGTAAAGGTGTTCCTGCTGCTTTCAATGATATTGATTTTTTAGGTCTTGAAGGGAAAAGTGCAAGTCCTGCCATTTTACAAAGTCAGGATAAGCTTTCTGTAACACAGTTGGAAATATGTAAAGCAATATCAGATGGCATCCCAGTATTTACATTTGTAGATGACAGGGTAATGCACGATCACTTAGTTTATGAGGCTAATAAAGCTAGTGACGCAATTGATAAAATTAAATTTCCATCAATTGAGAAGCCAGAAACAGCAAAATTTATATTTGAGTTTATTAACTTTCTCAGGCACAGAACTGAGGGGAATAGTGTTAATGCATTCTCTAAAGTTGAAGATATTAATGATTACTTAAGTACCCAATGGTCATCGTTATTTCAACGCTTACTTCATGAGCAGAGAAATATAGAATCTGAAAGTAAGAAAATTGACTATTTTGCAAGTCAAATAGCAGATTTAAAGGCTGCGGTAATGAGTTCTATTCAAACGCCTGATTTGCGCCAAACAGCTAGTGGTGCGATAAGATTTAGACGCGTGATTGATTTTCTAAATTCGATTCGATTTATAGATTTGCACCAAATGATCTTATCAGGTAGTAGCTGGGAAGAACTTTTAATTGCTGCTGATATCGTTGAGATTAAAGAGGTTATAACGAAGCAGGGTCTTAGAGGAACAGCCTTAATTCTAATCTTATCTGATCGCACCTTTTACGAGGCCAGATTTTCATATTCAACATATCAAGATTTTATGGCGGAATGGTCATCATTTATTGAATTAAGCCGAGAGTCTCGAAGTGCAATTTTCGAAGCTGTTACAGAAAGTTCGTCTAGAGGACCTATGTATGCCCGAAAATCTATGAGAACGTTCGAAGAAGCTTATGGAAGTGACAATTTAGAAGTTTCCACTGATAGGGCTGATGACGAAGAGTTTGCATAACGCTATTTAGGTAATGGGTAAGCCTTGTAGGCCGGGTTAGTTTTATCAACCCGCGCTGATTGCAATTTGTGACGCTGGAATCAGATTGGCGGGTTACGCCTTCGGCTAACCCGCCCTACGGCATTGATGTATTTGATTGCAGCCCTTTATCTACAATGCCTAACTGGCAATATATCGATAAAAGAACAAAAATCGTTGAGCTGCGTGAGATCCCTTGTGTCAAGCCGAGCGAGGAACAAACGGGGCGGGGTTTTTGCGATCAATGTTTGAGGG
>NZ_JHVM01000003.1 GCF_000620145.1 Deefgea rivuli DSM 18356 | reverse complement strand
CCTACGTGTCGACTTGGCAAGGCTTCGTGTATGTGGCGTTTGTCATTGACGTATTCGCTCGGTATACCGTGGGCTGGCGAGTCAGTCGCAACATGCAGACGGAGTTTGTGCTGGATGCGCTGGAGCAAGCCCTTTGGGCGCGCCAGCCAGAGCGAGAAGCGCTAATTCATCACAGCGACCGCGGTTCGCAATATGTTTCGATTCGCTATACCGAGCGATTGACTGAGGCTGGTATCGAGCCATCTGTTGGTACGACTGGCGACAGTTACGACAATGCGTTAGCTGAGACGAATAACGGGCTCTACAAAACGGAGGTGATTCATCGTTTAGGACCGTGGAAAAGCCTAGAATCCGTGGAGCTGGCGACATTAGAATGGGTTTCGTGGTTCAATCATCATCGTTTGCTGGGGTCGATTGGCCATATTCCACCTGCGGAAGCAGAAGCAAACTATTACCGTAATCAAAGCGAGCAGGCTATGTTGGTCTGACTCAAACCAAATAGCCTCCGCGAAACCCGGTGCGATTCAATTTCTATTTGGCACGCTGTACGGTGAGCGCTCCTCGAGAGGCCACTTTACTGCCGCTTTATCTAGGTAATGTACTGGGGGAGTTATTCATCAACTAGCTTTTTAAACGCAGGCCAATTCAAATTTCATGCAAAATTGTGACTTACTTTCCACGGTGCGTTGCCAGCAAACACTCAAATTCTTACGGTTGAATTAGCCGATGTGATCGCGTGTGTTTTGTGTCTTCTCATGGGTCTGACAGCAGAACTTCTGCTTTGTTTTCTGCTTGCTTGCTATAGTTCACAGGAATAATTGGAGGAGCAGAAATGGACGCGTTATATGCAAAGGATAAGGCAACGATTCTACTCGTTGATGATACGCCAGATAATTTGACCTTAATGACGGGCTTATTAAAGCCGCTGTATCAAACTAAGGCGGCTAATAATGGCGAGAAAGCGCTCAAAATTGCGCGCAGCGTTCCACCGCCTGATTTGATTCTGCTCGATATTATGATGCCCGGTCTGTCGGGCTACGATGTATGCCAAGCCCTTAAAAGTGATCCAGCGACACGGGATATTCCCATTATTTTTTTGACTGCGATGACGGCAACCGAGGAAGAAACCAAAGGCTTGGCAATGGGCGCGGCCGATTTCATCACCAAACCCGTTAATCCACCCGTGGTGCTGGCGCGCGTCGCCACGCAATTGCGAATTAAAGCGGCAGCTGATTTTTTAAAAGATCAGAATGTTTATTTAGAGAATGAAGTCGCCAAACGCACGCGCGAATTAGCCGCGATTCAGGATGTCACTATTTTGGCGATGGCCTCACTCGCCGAAACACGCGATAGCGATACGGGTGGGCATATTCTGCGTACTCAGCATTATGTGCGCTCGCTGGCACAAAAGCTGCAATCTCATCCGCGCTTTCAGGCTTATCTGGATGATTACACCATCAGTATGTTGTTTAAATCTGCGCCTTTGCATGATATTGGCAAAGTCGGCATTCCCGATCGTATTTTATTAAAACCTGGGCGTTTTGATGATGATGAATTTCGCATTATGAAAAGCCACGCCGAACTTGGCCGTGCTGCGATTGAGCATGCTGAAAAACGTCTTGGACTTGAAGTTCCATTCTTAAGCTGCGCCAAAGAAATCGCGTATAGCCATCAAGAAAAATGGGATGGCAGCGGTTATCCAGAGGGCTTAAGCGGCGATGCGATACCGATCTCTGCGCGGCTGATGGCGGTCGCCGATGTATATGACGCCTTGATTTCACGCCGAGTCTATAAGCCCGGTATGCCGCATGACAAAGCGGTGCAAATTATTGTCGAAGGTAAAGGCACACATTTTGACCCTGATATGATCGATGCATTTGTCGAGTTAGCCGATGAGTTTCACGCGATTGCCCAGCAATTTGGCGATTCCGATGAAGATATGGCCGAAAAGGCCGCACAAATGAAACGAATTGCTGGCGAGTAAATTTATCGAGCAGCACGGCTTTCTCATTTTGGATAAGCGCTCATGTGCAATCGTTTAACCTTATTGTTGGTGACGTATCGAAAGCTGACTGGATTGGCGATTTTGTGTCTCTCCATCGGCATGGCGCTCTGCACTGCGTTCATTTTGCGTGAGCAAAGTGAAATCCAGCAGCAGAAATTGCTGGAGATCGCGGCACAGCGTGCTGCGGTTGAACTGTTGGCGCAAACCTTGAGCAGCAATCTGATGGGCTCAGTCGCCATGCTGGGATTGATCGATACCCGCATTCAAACTGAGGCTGCGCGGGGTCTTGGCGTCGCCTCGCCGGAAATAAATATTTTATTCGAACGTGTGGGTCAAACCTTGGGCGTTGACGGTGTTTTTTTGGTCAGCGCCAGCGGAAAAGTTGCGTCGGCTTGGGACAATAGCGGTAAATCATCGACAGGCGTGGACGTCGCATTTCGGCCGTATTTTCAAATGGCGATGAAAGGGCAAGACAGTGTTTATGCTGCGGTGAGCTTGGCGCGTGGTGATCGTTCACTGTATTTTTCGGCTCCCGTTTTTGTGAATACGGCGACAGGGCATCAAGCGGTGGGCGCCATGGTTGCTCGATCGGGCATTTTCAAAGTGGATGAGCTGTTGCAGCGTAAAGCCGATATTGCGCTGTTGCTGTCGCCGCAGGGTGTGGTTTTTGCTAGCAATCATAAAGAATGGATAGGCTATTTGGCGGAAGCGGCCACGCCAGAGCAATTGCACGCTATTCGTGAGCTGCGGCAATTTGGCGCGATGTTTGCACAAAAAGATCCGAAAATATTAGCAATTCCCATCGCTTCAGGCGTGCAACAAACGGCGACGGGTCGCTATGCGGTAAGTCGCGCGCCTGTGCAATGGAATGATCCGTTTGGCGATTGGCAGTTAGTGCTGCTCGAAGATCTTGAGCGCAGTGTGCCATTGTCCAATTTTCTTGCTCCTGCGTTGTTCGTTGGATTTTTAGTATTGTTGCTCGGTAGTGGCGGACAATATGTATTGATAAATTGGCATGTGAAAGGCATGGCGAACGCGAAGCTGGCTGAGTTTGCACAATTGCAGCAAGCCGATGCCGCACGTAAAAACCAAATCGCTGCGGCCACACTTAAATTACAGCAATATATTAGTGTGGATGAGCAACTGTCTTACTACTTGAGCGAGCTGCATCACATGCTCGGCATGACGCAGGGCGTTGTTTATCTAAGCACAGAAACTAAAGATGAATTGGTATTGGCGGGCAGTTTTGCTTGTGACCCTTTACCGAATCATACTTTGCACCTTGGCGAAGGATTACTGGGGCAATGTGCCTTGGATTATCTGCCGCGCGTTGAATTGCTCGCTACCAGTGGCTTGGGCATGTTGCGCTCGGGCTTGGGCGAAATTCAACCTGCGGCGCTGCTGCTCGCGCCCTTGTTATTGAATCATTCGCTAGTGGGTGTGGTTGAGATAGCGATGTTGACGCCGCCGGATGCGGCACAGCAAGAACTCTTTAGCCAACTGAATACATTACTGGCGCTCAATCTAACTATCGCACGACGTAATTTAAGCACTCAAACCGCGTGTGCGCCAAGCAGCCACACAGCACAAACAGAATAAATTTACTAGGTATTGACACCTAGCCATTTTAATATATAGCGTTCAATAGAATACCCATGGCATTTTGATGGCGACTTTGGAGTTGACTTAATGAGTTTTAAATTAAAAATTATGCTGGAACAGCGTTCGCTAAAGAGTAAATTACTCGCAGCTTTGCTGATATTTTTGCTGTTCAGTATCTTATTAGGTGGCTTCGGGCTGTATCGATTGCGAATGTTGAATAATCAATTCCAGCAGGTTTACCAGCAAGAACTGCTCGGTATCGTCCACATTAAGGATGCGCAAGTTGCTTTCGCCGAAATGGGACGATCAGTACGGCAAGCCACTTTGGCGCCTAGTTCCAGCGAGCGTGAACGCGCATTAAAATTGTTGGCTGAGGCAGATACAGGCGTCAATAGTGCGATTGAGGAAGCGCGTGGGCGGATTTTTCGGCGAGAAAACCAGCAAAAACTCGCTCTCTTTGAGCAGCACATCAAACATTACCGCAGCAATATTGCGCAAGTGTTGGCTTTGCTGCAGCGCGGTGATCCAAGTAGTGCAATGGCCTTGGTGGCGAGTGAGCGTTTTGCTCAGCCAGGAATACAGGCTGATCAGGCCTTGCAGGACATTGCGCGCGTTAAAGTGGAGGGCGCCAATCAATCGGTATTAAAGGAGCAGGAAGAAGCTCGCGATAGCTTATTGCTGAGTATTTTATTACTGGGCACTGCGCTAGGTTGCGGTTTGCTTTTCGGTATTCCCTTAGCACAATCGATTCAACGACCGACAGGGCGTATTCGTGCCGCAGTGGAGAAATTGGCGACGGGTCAGTTGGATTTTCCAGTACCACATACCGATTACCCGAATGAGATTGGTGATTTGGCGCGTGCAATTGATGTATTGCGCGGCCAAGCGCAAAAACTGGAAGAGCAGCGCTGGATCAAAACGCACTTGGCGAGTATCGCAAATGAATTGCAAAGCGCCACCATATTCAGTGATTTAGCGCGCTGCCTACTATCGAGTATTGCCCCCTTGATTCGGCTTGGGCATGGCGTGTTTTATATTTATGAAGCTGAACAGCGTCAGCTGCGTTTACTGCATGGCTACGCCTACCGCGAGCGTAAACACCTTGGGCAATACTTCCAACTGGGGCAAGGTTTGGTCGGGCAGTGTGCGATGGAGCGCAAGCCGATTATTTTGACTAATCCACCGGCGGATTACATTCGAATTGGTTCGGCCTTGGGCGAGGCTGCGCCACGCACGATTTCAGTGCTGCCGATTTTGCATCAGGATCGATTACTAGCGGTACTAGAACTGGCTAATTTTGATTCACTGAGCAGTGGCGAGCAGGCTTTACTGGATGGTGTCTTGCCGATGCTCGCAATGAATTTAGAAATTCTGGAACGCAATGTGAAGACTCGCACTTTGCTCGAAGAAACTCAGCGGCAGTCGGCGCGTTTGGAAGAGCAAGCGAGCCAGCTTGAAGCGCAAACGCAGGAACTCGAAGCACAGCAAAGTGCTTTGATGGAAACCGAAACTTGGTATCGCGGCATTATCGAATCCGCACCGGATGGGATGCTGGTGATTGATGAAGCCGGCCAGATTATTCTGGCCAATCCACAGCTCGAAGCGATGTTTGGTTTTGAACCTGGGCAATTGGTGGGCAATCCGATTGAAATTTTAGTGCCCGATATGGTGCGGGGGCGACATAAGGCGCTACGTGATCAATACATTCAAGCGGGTGCAGCGCGGCGCAGTATGGGCGAATTTAATCGTCAACTGAATGGGCGGCGTAAGGACGGCTCAGAATTTGCGATTGAAGTGGGCTTATCTCGCCTGCCTGCTTTGGGCGACCGCAGCGTTTGCGTTTGCGCTTCGGTGCGCGATATTACCGAGCGTAAACAGGCCGAACAGGCGATTGCGCATGCCAATCAAATGAGTGATACGGCACTGGAATTGAGCAAAGCCGGTTATTGGTTGATTGATTTTAAAAATCCAGACTATTACACCAGCTCAGCTCGCGCCGCCGCGATTTATGGTGAGCCCGCCAAGCCCGATTTCCGTTATCACTTGATGGATGAATGGTATAGCCGAATTGTCGCCGCAGATCCGGTCGTCGCCGAAACGATTAGTACGCTGTTTGCGGATGCTGTCTCCGGCAAACTGCCATGCTATGACGCCACCTATTGTTATTTACGCCCTGTCGACGGCAAAGTTGCGTGGATTCGCGCGATTGGGAATATCACCCGCGATGAAAATGGCAATCCACTGTTTATGTATGGCGTGGCACAGGATGTGACTGAAATCAAGCAAGCCGAAATTGAAGTCTTGCACGCCAAAGAAATCGCCGAAGATGCCACCCGCGCCAAGAGTGAATTTTTGGCCAATATGAGCCATGAAATTCGCACGCCGATGAATGCCATTATCGGTATGTCGCATTTAGCCTTGCAAACCGAGCTCGATAAAAAACAACGTAATTACATCGAGAAAGTCCATCGTTCCGGCGAGAATCTGCTGGGCATCATTAATGATATTTTGGATTTCTCAAAAATCGAAGCCGGCAAAATGACGATGGAAAGCGTGGCTTTCCGTCTTGAAGATGTAATGGATAATTTGGCTAATTTGGTGGGAATTAAAGCCGAAGATAAAGGGCTAGAATTGTTATTTAATACGGCGCCCGATGTGCCTACCGCTTTGATCGGTGACCCGTTGCGTCTTGGGCAAGTGCTGGTTAATTTGGGCAATAACGCGGTCAAATTTACCGAGCAAGGTGAAATTGTAGTTGGTATTGAAAAGGTATCCGAAGATGTGGATGGCGTTGAATTGCATTTCTGGGTGAAAGATTCGGGCATTGGCATGACGGCGGAACAATGCGACAAAATGTTCCAAAGTTTTAGTCAGGCCGATGCGTCGACGACGCGCAAATATGGTGGCACCGGCTTAGGGCTGGCGATTTCCAAGCAATTGGTTGCACTCATGGACGGGCGAATTTGGGTCGAAAGCACGCCGGGACGGGGTTCTAGCTTCCATTTTCATGCGAAATTCGGTTTGCAGACCGAAGCAATGCCGCGCCGAATGTATCGAGCGGATGAATTGCGCGGCTGCCGCTTGCTGGTTGTCGATGACAACGCGAGCGCTCGAGAAATTCTGGTTGCCATCGCACAGTCATTTGGTTTAATTGCCGATGCAGCGGCCAATGGGCAACAAGGTTTACAAATGATTGCCGCAGCGGATCAAACCGAGCACCCTTATCAGCTGGTGCTGATGGATTGGAAAATGCCGGTCACCGATGGCATTGCCACCATGCAAGCGATGCAATTGCAGCCTTTACAGCATCAGCCTGCAGTGATTTTAGTCACCGCTTTTGGCCGCGAAGAGGCATTGAACCATGCGACTTTACAAGGTGTCGCATTCAAAGCCGTACTCGCCAAACCCGTGACGCCATCGACCTTGCTCGAAGCGATCGCCGAGGCGCTAGGGAAAGGCGTAGTTATCGAAACACGTTTGCATGAAAAAGCGACTGGGCAGAATGAGGCCGTTGCTAAATTACGCGGGGCGCGTGTTTTGTTAGTCGAAGACAATGAATTGAACCAGGAGTTGGTGCAAGAACTATTGGCGCAAATCGGGATGCAGGTTGTTACCGTGAATAATGGGCAAGAAGCATTGGACGAACTGGCTCGTGATCAACAATTTGATGGCGTGCTAATGGATTGCCAAATGCCAGTGATGGATGGCTATACCGCAACTCGTGCTTTACGTCAGCAAGCCCAGTTTGCGGCGATGCCGATTATTGCGATGACCGCGAATGCAATGGCTGGGGACAGGGAAAAAGTGCTTGAAGCGGGCATGCAAGACCATATCGCCAAACCACTTCATATCGAGGATATGTTTGCAACTTTGGCGAAATGGATACATCCGATAATCGTGAATGATGGTAAAGCCGAGCTGGGAACGATGGCACAAAATGGCGCCACTGAAACCCTAATTGAAACCGGACTACCGATTTTACAAGGCATTGATGTGATCACCGGTCTAGCGACCACGATGAACAATATGAAATTGTATCGCCGACTTCTAGTTAAATTTCGCGAGAGCCAAGGGGCTTTTGCTGAACTGTTTCGTGTTGCTCAGCTTGATGCTGACCTTTCTGCTCCAGCTCGTGCCGCGCACACCTTGAAAGGAACGGCAGGCAATATTGGTGCGAGAGATTTGCAATATGCGGCAGCTCAATTAGAGCAAGCTTGTTTGAATAGCGCGACGGCGACGCAAATTAACTTGCTACTTAACGACGTTCTTACAAGCTTAGCACCAGTCATCCTTGGCCTGTCTCAGCTTGATCTCGAACAGACCCCAGATCATTCTTCTATTTCAATTAATGTGGCTGAGCTGAGTATTCGTCTAGATAAGCTGCGTTCTATGCTAGAAGACAGTAATACCGATTCAGCAGAGCTACTCGACGAATTAATGATCACAGTCAAAGGCAGCGTGTTCGAAGCGCCAATGCGGAAAGCGGCTTTAGCTTGTGAGGCGTTTGATTATGATTTGGCAATTGAGCGACTGAATGATGTATCTGCATTACTGGATTAACTGGCATGCTGGTATCGGTCTTATTATTTTTAGTTGATGTATTTCAAGTCAGTAAAATTTAAATATGCAGCTTCTATTTTTAATCTCGATGGTGCTGCTTTGCTCGAAATTATTAAAAACTAAATGGACGAAAGTACACAAAATTAGATTATTTCTTGAATAAATCTGAGCTTACGGCCATTGTGGCTTATGTTTTTTAACCAAATGCGTAATACTGGCTAAATCCCCCCCCACACAAATAAGGAGTTTGAAATGTTAAGTTTCAATGAATTAGAACAAAAATTATCGCGGCGTTTATTGGATGTTTTGATTCAAGCGGGTTTGATCACGGTTTTAATTGCATTCTGCTACAAAATTTTTTCGCCTTTTATGAGCATGATGCTATGGGCGCTGATTTTGGCGGTGACCTTATTTCCTTTGCATCAAAGAATAGCCCGTCGCTTTGATGGGAAACAAGGTCGTGCGGCGACTGTTTTGGTTTTGCTGGGCGTATTGCTGATTGTAGTTCCTACGGTGATCCTTGCTAGCTCCTTTGGTGATTCCATTATTGATTTGGTGCATGGCGCTAAAGATAATAGCTTGGCAATTCCGCTGCCTTCAGAAACAGTTGCTAGTTGGCCGATTATTGGCGCGAAGCTGTATACGTTTTGGCATGCGGCGGCGACTGATTTGCCTGCATTGATTCAGTCTATGCAACCTAAAATTGGCGATGTTACGAAAAAAGCCCTAGGCTTGGTCGCAGGCATTGGTGGCGATATGTTGAAATTTTTATTTTCTTTCATTATTGCTGGCGTGATTATGGCTTACGGTCAAGATGGTCAGCATAGTGCACGGGCAATTAGCCGCCGTTTTGTTGGTGCAGCGAAGGGCGATGAATTTGCAACTTTATCGACCGCGACAATTCGTGCGGTGGCTCAGGGCGTCATTGGGATTGCGTTTTTTCAAGCGATTTTGGTGGGGATTGCATTGCTGATTGCGGGTATTCCATTTGCTGGTATCTTGGCGATTGTGGCTTTGGTATTGGGTATTGCTCAGTTGCCTGCCTTGCTCATTAGCTTGCCCGCGATTGCGTATATTTGGATGAGTGGCAGCTATGACACGGTGCCTGCGGTTTTGTATTCGATCATTCTAGTCGTAGTGGGCATGGCAGATAACGTATTGAAACCCATTTTGTTGGGCCGTGGTGTCGATGCGCCAATGCCAGTGATTTTATTGGGTGCTTTGGGCGGCATGGTATCGGCGGGAATTTTGGGGATGTTTGTGGGCGCGGTGTTGCTGGCATTAGGCTATCAAATCTTTATGGCGTGGGTCACGATACAAAACGTTGAAAGCACCGAAGTAGATGCTGCCGATGCAGTACAGGAATGAAATGCAGTCATTAAAATTCACAAAACTACTACAGCTATCGGTGGTGCTGTGGGTGGCTATGTTGTCTGCGTGTACAACACTGGGGCCGCAATATGTGCGCCCCAGTAGTGAGCTACCCGCCGATTGGCAAAGCACGAGTTTGAATGACGCACCAAAAATCGCCACTGACCCCCAGCTTGATACATGGTGGCATCATTTTAATGACCCCGTACTCAATCAACTGATCAGTGAAACCCTCAGTAAAAACCACAATCTACGCACCGCAGGTTTACGCATTCTTGAGGCGCGCGCGCAATTGGGAATTGCGGGCAGCATGCTGTATCCGCAGTTGCAGCAAGTGAGCGGCAGCGTGCTTGAGACTGAACGCCGCCAATTTGGCGGCGGAACGCCTTCCTCGAGCCAAGGTATGCGGCAATACAGTGCAAGTTTTAATTTGGGCTGGGAGATCGACTTTTGGGGGCGTTTTCGTCGTGGAATTGAGGCCGCCGATGCGAGTTATTTTGCGACGCTAGCAAAGTACGATGATTTACAGGTGCTGATGGTGGCACAGACGGCGGACTTGTACGTTTCGATTCGTATTTTGGAGGCGCGTTTACAAATCGTACATGACAACGCCGCGATCCAAAAACGCAGCCTAGAAATTACCCAGCGTTTATTTAAAAGCGGCAATGAATCTGAGTTGGATGTGCAGCAAGCCAAAACGCAATATCTCAGTACGGTTTCGAGCATTCCTGAACTTGAAGCTAGCTTACGTAAAACACAAAATGCGCTGGCGACGATTTTAGCTCGTCCGCCCGGCCCACTCGCAGAAATGGTGGGGGGCAAGGGGATTATTCCAAGTGCGGGGCTCAATTTGATTGTTGACTTGCCAGCCGATGCCTTGCTACGCCGTCCTGATGTGCGTGTGGCAGAACGGCAAATGGCAGCGCAATCGGCTCTGATTGGTGTTGCAGAAGCCGATTTGTATCCATCTTTGAGTTTATTAGGCTCGCTCGGGCTTTCGGCGACGTCTTTAAGTGGCTCGCCAACCAATTTGGACCTAGGAATTGGCCCTAGTTTAAAGTGGAATGTGTTTGATTATGGCCGCATTCGCAATAATGTCAGGGTGCAAGATGCGCGCTTCCAGCAATTGGCCGAGGTCTATCAAGACACGCTTTTGCAGGCAGCGCGGGATGTGGATGATGCGGCGGTTTCCTATGCTAAAAATCTGGAGCAAATGTCTTGGCTGGCGCAGACGGAAGTTGCTGCACGGCGCTCCTTGGATATTGCGATGATTCAGTATCGTGAAGGGATATCTGATTTTCAGCGGGTATTGGATGCTCAGCGATCTTTGTTTAGTCAACAAGATCGAGTGGTCAGTAATCGCGGTAATGCCATTAGCAGTTTGATTGCCATCTACAAAGCCATGGGCGGCGGATGGGAACAAGGGCGCTCACGCCCTTTACTCGATGATGAAACATTGCAAATGATGAAAATGCGTACTGATTGGGGTGATTTGCTGGATACACCATTGCCCGCTACCCCTTGAGTACGACGACGACCCACACTGAATTTATATTGAGAACTTCATGACTGATGTGAATACGTCGCCGAACAGCGATACGCCTGCTACAGAAACTACGGCGACACCTGGGCGCGCGGCGCGTGCGGCTTCTTGGCTTTTACTGTTGCTGATTATATTGAGCTTGCTATGGTATTTTGCCTCCGACCGATTGACACCACATTCCTCACAAGCCCGCGTACAAGCTTTTGTGGTGCCGGTGGCCGTCGAAGTGCCTGGTATCGTGAAACAAGTCTTTGTGAAAGATAATAAAGAGGTGCAAAAAGGTCAGCCTTTATTTGCCGTGGATAGCAATCAGTATCAGATTGCCTTGGATCGCGCTAAGGCCGATTTAGCCGCTGCCAAAAGTAGTGTGGGTGCGGCGACGGCGGGAGTGAGTTCGGCGCAAGCCTCTTTGCGCGCAGCGCAGGCAAATCGCGTGAAAGCCGAGCAGGATGCTTTACGGCAAGAGCATTTATATGCAGAAGATCCCGGTGCCATTTCGGTGCGTCGACTCGAAGTCGCACGTGCTAGCCGCGAGCAAGCCCGCGCACAAGTCTCTGCGGCTGAGGCGGAGGTGGTGAGGGCACAAGAAAATGTGGGTGGCACGGGGGATGATAATGCCAAGTTGGCGAGTGCCCGCGCTGCGATTGCCAAGGCGGAACTCGATTTGCAGCGCACCACAGTCACCGCGCCATCACGCGGTTTGGTCACTGATTTACGCAGTGATGTGGGGCAATTTGCCCCAGCGGGTAGCCCGATGATGACGCTGATTGCAACTCACGATTTATGGATTAGCGCCGAAATGACCGAAAATAACCTCGGTCATGTCAAACCGGGTCTTGAGGTGGGCATCGTGCTGGATGCAATGCCCGGTGAAGTGCTCAAAGGTCGAGTGCGCAGCGTGGGGAGTGGTGTGAATTCGGGAGAAAGCACCGCAGGCAGCTTGCCCACAATCGAAAACAACCGCGATTGGTTGCGTCAGGCGCAGCGTTTTCCAGTGGTGGTCGAGTTTGATCCAAGTGAGGTCAAGCGCCTCAAGGGCGTGCGAGTTGGCGGGCAGGCCGATGTGATTATTTATACCGAAGATAGCGGCGTGATGCGCTTCTTGGGTGAGCAGCTGATTAAGTTAATGAGCCTGCTGTCCTATGTTTACTAAACGAGCTTGGATCGATGCTTCAAGTCGCCCCGTATTGCGGCTAATGCTGGGGATGGGGATCGCACTGCCTGCAGCATATGGTTTTTTGACATTAAGTATTCCCCATATCAGCCTGCTCATTGCGGTGCTATTACTTAGCCAGCCCAAGCCACTGCCTTTATTAAAAAGCGCGGTGCTGGCGGTGCTGTTAATGCTACTCACGGGAATTGGCGTACTGCTGGTTCCTTTATTAGAAAACTATGCATTCATGGCTGTTTTGCTGATCGCGGTCGTGCTGTTTGTCTTGTTTTATTGGGGTAATCGCAATGCCAATCCACTGCTAAATATACTGGTGCTCTCGTTTACACTGATTCCTGTTGCAGGGGTGCAAGAGCAGGCGGCGGCCACCGCTGTGATTCAAGCCTTGGCTGCGGGCGTCTTGTTGGGCTCGTTCAGCGGTTTTATCGCATTTACCATTTTCCCTGATGCACAGGTATCCGAGAAAAAACCGCAGCCAGCCCCTGATGCGGAGGCGGCAGGCTGGATTGCGATACGCGGCGTTGTGATCGTATTACCCGTATTGATTTTGGCTCTACAAAATCCGGCGTTCTATATGGCGGCGATCATGAAAACGACGGCGCTCAGCCAGCAGGCTGGTACGCTCAGTGCCAAGCAAGCTGGGCGTGAGTTAGTCGGCTCAACCTTTTTGGGGGCGCTACTCGCGATGCTGGTCTGGGCAGGATTGACTTTATGGCCTTCACTCTGGATGTTTAGCCTGTGGATCATGTTGGTGAGTGGCTGGCTAGCACAGCGCTTGTATCGTCTTTGCTCTAGCGCCTATCCACCGTCATTCTGGATGAATGCACTGATTACCCTGCTGATTTTTATTGGCCCCGCCGTGCAGGATAGCGCGAATGGCAATGATGTTTACCGTGCAGCAGCGATTCGTTTAGCGTTATTTACCGCTATCGCCTTGTATGCTTGGGCTGCAATTTATGGATTAGAATTTACTCGGACTAGGCTACGGCCAGCACGAGCCTTACTGCGAGGTATTTAAAGATGTTAATGAATTTATTAGTTGGCTTGCCAGTGATGTTGTTATGTTTGATTTTGCAGGTCGCCGTAGTGGGTTTGGCTTTACGTTTTTATGCGCATCGAACTTCACGATTAGGCAAACCACAAACCATGAATGGTGGCTTACTGACTTTGTTGCTCGTGATGATGATGCTAATCGTGGGGAATTTCCTGCAAATTGTGATCTGGGGCTGGCTGTTTATGCAACTGGGTGAATTTACAGTTTGGTATGACGCGGTCTACCATTCAGGAGTGAATTTCACTTCTTTGGGTTATGGCGACGTGGTAATGAGTAAAGACTGGAAATTACTCGGCCCATTGGAAGCAGGCAACGGTATTTTAATGTTCGGTATGACTGCTGCCGTATTGATGGCCATCTTGCAGGAGTTACTGAAGGGCGGCGTAAAAAAATAGATTAATTTGCCTGTTTACTACTTATTGTTAACCTATTTTTTCGATAAGACGAAAAAAATGCAAATATAGTAAATTTCCGCTTTGGCCGAGCTGTAGATGCCCAAGGCTGAAAAACGAAAGGCCGCAAACCATCAGGTTGCGGCCTTCATTATTTTGAATTTGTGCCAGTGCTGTACGGCCTAAGTGGGCATCTTTGGGACATTGTATAACTGATTTGTCTTAAGTTTTGGCGCCCGTTTTAAGCTGTGCCCCTCAGTTTCAAGCAACCCCACTCCTCAGTTTTAGTCAATTTTTCTAGCCTTCATTCTGATAATTGACCCCACAAAACCCACTCATGAATGGCTCTCATGATTTTTCTGAAATTAGTTCATTTTTATTCATGGGCTGATTCAGGTATAAATCACACTGAGTTCTGAAGGCTAAACAATGCTATTGCCAATGTTTAATGATGCTATCAGAAATGAATTAGAAAAGACTTGGATTACGATTGACTGTGAGTATCCGAAAGAATTTGAAAGTACAAGCAGTGTATGAAATAAATTCAGGTTTTATCTCAGAAATTAGGATGCCAGATCACAATGAGTAAAGAGTTTACATTTACGATTAATAGCATTAGTTTCGATGAAAACTATCTGCCTGCAGAAAATACGCGTATCACCACCAATTTTGCGAATTTGGCCAGAGGAGAGCGCCGCCAAGAAAATCTGCGCAATACTTTGAGTATGATTAATAATCGTTTCAATGAACTAGCACATTGGGACAACCCTAAATCAGATCGTTATTCTGTAGAAATTGAAATTATTTCCGTTGAGTTGAATATTGATGCTGAAAATAGCACTAAGGGCTTACCTTTAATTGAAATATTAAAAACCAGTATTATTGATCATAAAACCAACGAGAAGACCGAAGGAATTTTAGGAAACAATTTCTCCTCTTATGTGCGAGATTATGATTTTAGCGTCTTGCTGCTGGAACATAATAAACAGCAAACTCATTTTAGTACGCCAGAAAATTATGGTGAGTTGCACGGAAAGCTATTTAAAAGTTTCATCAACTCTAAGGCATACAAAGAAAAATTTAAAAAACAACCGGTGATTTGTTTAAGTGTTTCCAGCAGTCGAAGCTATGAACGGACTGAAAACCAGCACCCTGTCTTAGGTGTTGAATACATCCAAGATGCATACTCTCTTACTGATGAATATTTCAATAAGATGGGTTTGCAGGTTCGCTATTTCATGCCTGCAAATAGCGCTGCACCTTTAGCATTTTATTTTTCTGGTAATTTGCTGGCTGATTATACGAATCTTGAGCTAATTAGCACCATCAGCACCATGGGTGCGTTCCAAAAGATTTATCGGCCTGAAATTTATAATGCCAATTCTGTTGCAGGGAAATTTTATCAACCCAGTTTACAGCACCAAGATTATTCATTAACCCGCATTGTTTATGATCGAGAAGAACGTAGCCGACTAGCGGTTGAGCAAGGGAAGTTTGTTGAAGAGCATTTCATCAAACCATACCAAGACATTCTTGGGCAATGGGCTGTTAATTGCACTCTTTAATTCAATAAAACATCGCGGATATTGATTATGAAAATACTATTACCGACTTCAACTGCTGGCAGTTTACCTAAGCCATCTTGGCTTGCAGAGCCTGAGAAAATTTGGTCTCCTTGGAAATTACAAGATCAAGAATTAACAGACGGCAAATTAGATGCTTTACGTTTATCACTGCAAGAGCAATTACACGCAGGGATTCATATTGTGAGTGATGGAGAGCAAACGCGCCAACATTTCGTCACTACATTTATTGAGCATCTCAGCGGCGTTGATTTTGAAAAACGTGAAACGATTAAAATTCGTAATCGCTATGATGCAAGTGTACCTACCGTGGTGGGGGCGGTTTCTAGGACAAAACCAGTTTTTGTTGAAGATGCCAAATTTTTACGCCAGCAAACCACGCAGCCAATTAAATGGGCTTTGCCAGGGCCAATGACGATGATCGATACCTTATATGATCGTCATTATAGAAGTCGTGAAAAACTGGCGTGGGAATTCGCTAAAATTCTTAATCAGGAAGCCCGTGAATTAGAGGCTGCTGGGGTAGATATTATCCAATTTGATGAGCCTGCATTTAATGTATTTTTTGATGAAGTGAATGACTGGGGTATTCCTACTTTAGAAAGAGCCATTGAAGGACTTCAATGTGAAACTGCCGTACATATTTGCTATGGATACGGTATTAAAGCCAATACCGATTGGAAAAAAACATTAGGTTCAGAATGGCGCCACTATGAAGAATCTTTCCCAAAACTGCAAAAATCGAATATTGATATCGTTTCACTAGAATGTCAAAATTCGCGAGTGCCAATGGATCTGATTGAACTGATTCGCGGCAAAAAAGTGATGGTAGGGGCAATTGATGTGGCAAGCCATACCATTGAAACCGCTGAGGAAGTCGCAGATACGCTGCGAAAAGCCCTGCAATTTGTCGATGCGGATAAGCTCTACCCTTGCACCAATTGTGGTATGGCACCTTTGCCGCGTGAAGTCGCACGAGGCAAGCTCAATGCTTTAACTGCTGGTGCGCAAATCGTTCGCAACGAATTATTAGCCTAGAAAAATCTTTCAAAGCAGAAAGCAGAGAAATCGGGTCTATTGCCATGAGTTTCGAATGAGCTTAGTCAATTTGATTCTTTCTCTGCGTATCTGCATCGGGTCTTTTCCATTCAATTCAGCACCGCTGTAGATAATGTACCTAGTGCACGCAATAGAATGTCATTTTCAGATTTAATAGTACGGTTTAATTTAGGAATAATGTGATGATTGAAGCAACAGACTATCGAAGTGCAATGTCGTTGTTAACGGGTGCGGTCAATGTAGTGACTACGACAGGTGCATCGGGTCGTCATGGCTTCACTGCTTCTGCAGTTTGCAGTATTACTGATACACCACCAACATTATTGGTCTGCATGAATAAATCAGCGAGATCACACACTCATTTTATAGCCAATAAAATTTTAACGGTGAATGTTTTAGGTGTGCATCATCAGCCTATTTCTAATGTATTTTCATCCCCTATCAATTCAGAAGAGCGCTTTCAATATGGCAGCTGGACCCAATTAAAAACGGGGGCGCCTGTTTTAGAGGATGCATTAGTGAGTTTTGATTGTCAGATTGAACAAATTCAAGAAGTCGGCACGCATACTATTTTTATTTGCCCTATTGTCGCTATTCAGCAAAGCGAATGTGAGCAAGGCTTGGTTTATTTTAATCGTGCTTATCATCATGTGGGCCAGGCGCAAATAGCGTAAACCCACCTTATTTAACCTGTAGCGCTTAATAAAGTAACTATATTGTGGAATTAATTATTTTTTAGCTTGGACTGCTCCGGGTGTAATAGACATTTCAGGCCTATATGGACTGTCCCGGGTCTGGTGGACAATTTCAAATCTCACGCAGCGGCCATTTCAAAGGCCTCAGGGCTGACACCATTTAAATGACTATGGCGCCGATTACGGTTATAAAACATTTCGATGTAATCGAATATATCTGATCGCGCTAAATCTCGGGTTTTGTACGTTCGATTGCGAATACGTTCTTTTTTCAGGCTACTGAAGAAGGATTCTGCAACCGCATTATCCCAGCAGTTACCACGTCGACTCATACTCGGTTCTAGCTGATTGGCTTGGCAAAAACGCCGCCAATCATCACTACCATACTGCGAGCCCTGATCAGAATGCACGATAACTGGCGTTTTGGCTTGCGCCGCCATATCGCCATCAGCAACGCATCAAGCGCCAATTCTCGGGTCATGGTTGACTGAATCGCCCCCGGTTTTCTAGACACTGCCGAGCCGTTCGAAATACTGCTTTTCATACTCTACTGGTGATAGCCCATTATTGAAACTATGGCGGCGCTTAGGGTTGTAAAACATCTCGATATAATTGAACACATCTCGACGCGCATCCTCTCGATTACGGTAGGTTTGTCGTTTGATTCGTTCCCGTTTCAATAGCTGGAAGAAACTTTCCGCCACCGCATTGTCATGGCAATTGCCACGCCGACTCATGCTCGGTTTTAGATTATGCGTACGCAGCAGATCCTGCCAATCATAACTACTAAATTGGCTGCCTTGGTCCGAATGCACTAGAACCTCTTGCTTGGGCTGGCGTCGCCAAACGGCCATTAATAAAGCTTTAATCGCCAATTCACGATCCATCCGCGCGCCCATCGACCAACCAACAACCTGTCTTGAAAACAGATCCAATACGGCCGCCAGATAAAGCCAACCTTCATGCGTGCGAATATAGGTAATGTCGGTCACCCAAACCTAATTGGGTGTATCAACATTAAATTGCCGAGCCAAATGGTTCGGTGCTGTCACGGTGGGCTTGCCACCATAAAAACCACGTCGACGACGATAGCCGGTTTGTGAACGAAGGCCAGCCAAGCGCATTAAGCGCGCAACGCGATGCTTGCCACATTGTTCGCCCATATCACGCAAGTCATCACTAATCTTGCGATAGCCATAGACGCCGCCGCTTTCTTGCCAGGCTTCAGTGATAATGCCAGTCAAGCGCTGATCATCAATCGTGCGCAATGAATGAGGTTGCTGCAGCCATGCATAGTAGCCGCTCGGATGGACTTGCATCATCTGGCAGAGCCGTCGAACCGAATGTCGTGCTTGATGGTCACGAATGAAGGCGTACCTTACCCGGATAGCTTGGCAAAGTACGCTGCGGCCTTTTTTAGGATGTCACGCTCTTCAGTGACTCGACGTAGTTCAGCCTTAAGCTGCCGAATTTCATCTTGTTGAGTGGTCGTTTGCGCTTGTTCTGGCAAAGGCGTGGCATAGCGCTTGATCCAGCTGTAAATGCTGTGCCCTGAAACGCCAAGTCGCTCGGCGACTTCTGCGACAGGATAGTTGCGTTCCGTCACTTGCTTGACGGCTTCGATTTTGAACTCTTCGGTGTAGCGATTGGATTTACTCATAAGACCTCCTAATAACCTCATTTTGAGGCTCTTTAGGTGTCTAGGAAACCTGGGGCGATTCAATGTCTGTATGTCCGTTTTGGCCGAACAGCTTTGGCAAATTTCAAAAATTAATGAAGGCCGCTATCTTGATGGTTTGCGGCCTTATTTTTTTCGGACTTCAGCACCGACAGTTCGGCCAAAGCAGAAACTCACTGCCGTTCAGTAATAGCATCGGTCATGGTTTCCGCCAGCCTGATTGTTGAGTAGAGACCGCCATTGGTCCACACAGGGGCAACCGAGCGGACTTGCTTTCGCTGTACCACGGGGAGCGCTTGCCAGAGCGGGCTGCGTATCAATTCGGCCTCGCGTGCAAAGGGAGCAATCGTTAAGAGTAAAGCAGAGGAGTGTAACTGAGCTAAATCAGGGACTTTTCGTAAGCGTGTTCCCCAGGTCGTTCTGGGTTGCGGGCACGCATTTTTTAGACCCAAAGCGTTCATTGCGGCCTCTGGCATCGAGTTTTCGCCATACGCCCAAAAAGTCGTCGGAGATGCAAAGCGCACCATACAAATTTCAGGCGGCGATTGGCCGTAACGTTGCAGGATTTTTTGGCGTAGCGCTTTTAGTCTGGCCTCTTTCTTTTGCAGAAATAAATCATGTTCTTTCTCTCGCCCTAAACGAAGGGCCAATTGCCGCTGCAGTTGCTCGGCCGCTTGTGCGTTATCGTGTTCTGTTTTGAATGAGTCTAATAAGAGCGTGGGTGCAATGCGTTCTAAGTTGGTTTGCATGCTAGCAAGCGCTGGATTGATGATGATGAGTTCAGGTTTGAGCGCGTAAATCCGCTCTAAGTTGGGCTCAAGCCGACTGCCTGCGTCGAGTACCGTTGGCGGTAGCGCAGGTGCGATCACCCATTGCTGATAGTCGTGACGATCTGCTACGGCCAACGGTGTGATACCCAGCGTGAGTAGGTATTCAGTCGCCTCCCAGCTGAGCGCAATGACCCGAGAGGGCGCGGCGAGCAAATAAGAGCTGAATAGTAGTAGATTTAGTAGGAATACATATCTCATGCGCGGCTCCGTGAAAAAAGTAGCGTGAGTAAGAGTAGTGCGCCACACGTCAGTGAGCCCAAAGCGCCAACGGGCAGCTGCGCTGGAAAGAACACGGTACGGCTGGCTAAATCGGCCAATCCCAGCATGAGCGCGCCCAGCACACTGGCCAAGCCAATTTGCGCATAAACTTGCCGCGCGCCAAGTTGAATTGCCAATTGCGGCAACACCAAACCGATAAATGCCAGCGGCCCAAATTGGCTACTAATGACCAAGCTTAAACTCCCTGCCAGTAGCAACAGTCCCCAGCGGGCACGGCGCACGTCTAAGCCGCTCGCTCGGGCATGCGTTTCGCCCAGTACCAAGATCGTCAGGATACGCCCAGCAGGCAGGGTGAATACGCCAAGCACGCCTACCAGCGCGCACAGCAGCAGGGCTTGCGTTGGTGTGGTGTGATAAGTCGAACCCGCTAGCCAATTGAGCAGTTGAAAACTGTCATTATTGCCTTGGGCGAGTACAAATTGCAGCACCGCCTCGAGCAAAGTTGAGAGTCCGATGCCCAGTAAAATTAGCCGTGCTGGGTTTTGTCGTGGCGCCAGCCAGCACAATCCCAGCAAGACGATCGCTGCACCGGCGGCAGAAAACAGCCACGGCGACAGTGTTGCACCCAACATCAAACCCGCTAACATCCCTAGACTCGCCCCAGCCGAGATGCCCAGTAAATCAGGGCTAGCGAGTGGATTATTCAGCAGCCGCTGCAAAATCAGCCCTGCTATCGCTAATCCCACACCTGCGGCACACGCAGCTAATAATCGTGGCCAGCGCAAAGCCCATAGCTGCGCATCGGGCCAAGCTAAAGTCCAGCCGCCCCAAGCATCGCGCCCCAGTAGCGCGCAAATCAGCAATAAAGCCCCACTCAATATGAGCCAAAATGCCAGTGGAACATGGCGGCGTATGAGGCTGCGTGCCGGTAATACATCAATGCCGTCGGCCAGTGGCTGCTTGAGGCACAGCCAAATCAAAAGCGGAGCGCCAAGCAAACCTGCTGCTGCGCTACTCGGTAAAATATCGGATAAAAATTGCGAGCTATACATCGCTAATGTATCGGCCAGTAGCAAAGCTAGAATGCCGATTAGCGCTGAATACCTCATGTTTTCTGCCGGTTTTTCCGCACCGATCAGTCGCGCTAAAGCGGGCGCTAATAAGCTCACAAAGCCAATTAAACCGACGGCACTGATGGCCAGTCCATTGAGCCACAAGGCCAGTAAGCTGGTGATGATGGCTAGTCGAACGACATTCAATCCCGCTGCTGCAGCGGCGTCATGGCCTAGTTGCATCAGCTGCAAAGGACGGCAAATGAAAGGCAGAATCAGCAGCGCGGGCAAGAGTCGCGGGATGATCCAATCAACCCAATACCAGTCATTTTGCGCCAAATCACCCGCACCCCAGACCAGTAAAGAACGGCTGTATTGATCGTTCATCATCACGGCGATGCCCGCAATGCTGCCTAGTAATAAATTGAGCGCGGTGCCGGCGAGTAGCGCGCCCAAGCTATGTAATTGTCGCCAGCCTGCTAAACAGCCAAGCAAAATCAGCGTCAGCAAACTACCGCCCATGGCGAGCCATTCCAAGGGGATTTGCCAACTCGGTAGCAGTAGGCCGCCCAACACAATCGCACACCAAGCACCTGCTGAAGTGCCCAAGGTCATCGGCGAGGCGAGTGGATTTTGGGTTAATTGCTGCAATAAGCTGCCCGATAGCGCCATCGCCGCGCCCAGTAGAATCGTCAGCACAGTACGCGGCCAATACGCATTCAGATAAATAATTTGCTCAATCTGGGCGGGCGCTGTGCCCCAAAGCGCCTGCCATTGCGCGGCCAAAGATAAAGGCGTGGCCAGTTGTAAATGCAGCAGCGCGCAAAGCAAAACGCAGGCGCACAGCATAGAAATTGTCGGCCGCTTCATGCCACCACCGCCACAGCGTGTTTACCGTCGCGGGGCAAAATATCCAGCGCGATGCCGTATAAATCGTGCAGATTCGGGTGCGCCAACAATTGCGCGGGGCTGCCATCAAACCAGATTTTGCCGCTGTGCAAAGCAATAATCCGATCGGCATAGCGTAGCGCTAGATTTAAATCGTGCAAGATGGCAATCACCGTACAGCTTTGGCGGTCGGCCTGTTGGCGTAATAAAGTCATCAATTGATATTGGTGCGCCAAATCGAGTGCTGAGCTGGGTTCATCGAGCAAGAGCATCGGCGCGTTTTGTGCCAATAGCATGGCCAGCCAAGCACGCTGGCGCTCGCCACCTGAGATTTCATGCAAAGCATGTTCGGCGAGATGGCTAATATCGGCCGCCGTCATTGCGGCATCGACCCATTGGTGGTCATCGGCTTGCCAGCGCTCCAGCCAGCCACGCCAAGCAAATCGGCCTAGTTTGACCAACTCACGCACCTGCAATAAGGTGGGTTGTGGGATTTGTTGCGGCATATAGGCGATGTGTCTGGCTAATGCGCGTGGCGAGAGCTGGTAAACATCTTGCGATGCCAAACGCACGTCTCCTTGGTCGGGTTTCAGTTGTCCCGCAAGGACTTTTAATAACGTCGATTTTCCTGAACCGTTGTGCCCCAAAATGACATTGAGGCCATGTGGCGCGATGTTGAGCTTCTCAATACTGAGTAGTTGTCGCCCGTGGCGGGCGATGTTGATATTGCTAAGTTGATACATTGTATGGGTATTTGCTTGTAGTTAATGTTAAATATGGTCTAGAGCTTGATACCTATTCGGTGATTGTGAGTTCGCTTTTGATTTTTTCGACGCGTATGGGCATGGGCCAGCGTGGGCAGGTGCTACATGCTTCTTCACCGGGAATTCGAAAATGCTGGCAGCAACCTTGCCGATTCAATGCCGCGATTTCGTTCTCGTGCAAGGGGATAAACATCAGATTGCCATGTCGAGTCCATTGCAAAGCCTCCAGCCACGCCTCGCTGTGCGCTGCTAACTCTGAATTGCTCCAAGCATAGTGCTGCTGGGCATGCAGTAAAGCGGCCAACACACAATCGACGGTCATGCACGCTGCTTGTTTCGCCGAATACGCATAAATGGTATTGAGCTGTGCATATTGCCGCTGGTGGTAATCCAACAAAAATTGCGCCGCAGCAGGGATGATTTCGTGCTGCGCGCCACGGTAAGCGGCCTCTTCAGGCAAGGTAAATCCTTGCGTTATTCCTACCTGCGCATCTTGCCAAAAACCACTGAGATCAAGCGCTGTACGGCTGGCGTAAACGGCAAATACAGTCAAATACGCGGGCTGCCACATCAGCATGCCCCAACTGCGGGCGCACCAATACAGCTTGCCAGCCTGAGGCTGCGCCGCCTGCCAGTGCGTCAACAACTCAGCAGGCAAATCGTTTTGCTGATTGCGCGGCGCAGCAAGCTGCCCCTGCAAAGCAGGGAGCAGCACAGCGACTTGATCCAGTACGGATTGCAGCATTTAGTTTAATTCACCCAAACGACTCTGATCACGCCAGCGAGCGAGTGGATTTTGTAAACGCCCCACCATTTGCAGCCCGCTTGCCGGGTCTTCTAGATTGAGCATGTGTTTATTGTTTGCCATCTGTAGGCGATTCAAACAAGAGTGCTGAAAGTCTTCGGCAAACAGATCGTAGCGTGCAAATTGCGTGGCTAGTTCTGGGTGTGCAGCTTGATAACCATGGGTGCAGCGCGCAACGGCATGCCAGAATTGAGTCGTGCTGTAGTGGCACTGATCGTGCAAAATGGCCGCCATATGGCGTAAGTAGCCGTCAAAAATATCAATAAAAATGCATAGCGTTTTCATCTCATCGGGCAGATAGGTCGATACGCGCTGCATAATTTCGGGTAACTCGACTGCAGGGTTCAAGATCCCGACTTCTTCAGCAATGTCTTTCATCAATACGCGAACGATCTGATGGTTTTTTAATACCATGATTAGATTTTCACCATGCGGCATATAGATCAAGTCATGCTGGTAAAAGCAGTGGAGCAAGGGGGCAAAGTAGGCCTCAAGGTAGTCAGAGACCCATTGATCGGTGCTTTGCCCTGACGCGGCAATCAGTTCGGCAATCAAGGCGCGGCCATCGTTATCTAAATGCACCAGAGCGGTCATTGTCATTAATTTTTCGCCATCGCGTAGGCGCGTGCTTGGGCATTCTCGCCACAGCGCAGCCAGCATTTTTTTGAAGGCATTGTTTTCTTGAATCGCCGCTTCGTAATACGGATTGCGATAGCCGATGGCTGCCACTTCACGCAAGATGCTAAATCCTTTGCTTTGCAGGTAGGCGTCACCTTCTACCAGCTTATAAACCCAATCATTGATGGCTGGCGTAGCTAGCATGTAGTAAGGCGATAGGCCACGCATAAAGCCCATATTGAGCACCGAGAGCGCTGTTTTTACATAGCGCTTATGCGGGGCACTCACATTAAAGAAGGTGCGAATGGATTGCTGTGCAAGGTATAAATCTTCGCTCGTGCCTAAGAATACGATTTGGCGCTGAGCGATTTCAGCGGCAAAGGCCATCGCTAATTTATTTTGCCATTGCCACGGGTGCGCGGGCATCAACCAGTAATCGTGATCGTTTAGACCGAGTGCATGTAGATGCTGCTTAAATTTAAGCGCTTGTGCTTCACCCAGTTCTTCTTCAATCAGTTGCTCATAAGTGAGGGTTTCAGAAATAGACAATGTTGCACGTTGCTTGTGCACTGCGAGCCATACCACTTGAAACGGCGTGGCCGCTTCTGGGGCGTAACGACTGTAATCATTGGCATCAAATCCTAGTCGACCATTATTGGCGACAAAGCAAGGATGGCCTTCGCTCATGGCGGTTTCAACGCGCTGAAAATCGGCCTCAATGAGTTCAGCAGCGCTGGGCGCGGTACGATCATGCTTGTATGCACTGCCATACAGGGTGCTGCTAATTTCATCGAGATAAACAGGTAGCACACTTTCTTTCAATAAGAGAGTGTCCCGTAACTCGATCATAAATAGCAAAGCATCCAGCACCTGCTCCTTGCCGTCGCTGTGTTTGCTGATCGAATCAGCGGGAATACTCCAATGATTAAGATCATGTACGGCCGCACTAAAGCAATATTGAATCTGACCGTTATCGCTTTGAATCATATATTTCCCAGTTGGCATGAGCGTGGGCTTGATCAGACCTTCATGAGCAAATTCGCTCAATGCTTTGCGAACGAGTAAACGATTTACTTTTTGCCAAACGATGGGGTTCAGATGGCGGCATTCGGCAAGTTGGGTTGAGGGCAGGCGAGTGGTCATACGGCAGTCTCCAGGGCGGTGCAATTCAAAAAAGTGCTTCGGTCGCAGGTGGCAAACCATGCGGTTTTGTACGAGAGCGCGACGGTATGCTGATACTGAAAGCCAGCCTCACGATTGAGCGGATGGATTTTTTCATTGTTCACATCAGGCTCAACTACGACACGCTGCACATCGGGCTGGGCAAATAAAAATGCCAATATGGTCGCCATCACGGCACGGGTGTAACCATGAATTGGCGTTCCTTGTGCAGGTGCAACGAGAAAATGCATGCCAATATCACCCACAGCAACGGCATAGTGCTGGCCGAGTTCATCGTGCGTCGGATCATAGGTTTCTAGCAAAAATGCGGGTTTGCCATTGTGGATCGCCAGATAGGGCCAACTATGCTTGGACTCAATTTGCTGGCGATAGCAGTGGGCAACATCAGCAAGGCTAGCGTCTTGCATTCCCCAAAAAGCAGCGCGTGGCGCGGTCACCCATTGGTGGAGTAATTGAAAATCACCGCTGCACAGTGGTCGAATTTGAAATTCACCCACACCGCTGATGATGTGGCTAAACACGGTCGCAGGCGTATGGACAACAGCATCATGGCAAGACATCGGCAATTCTCCCGTTGGCTAATTTAGGCTCTGGATTAATGAAGGGATAAATACATAGGGTCAGTAATAGGCCCGCTGCGGCGAGCCAAAATGGTGTGCTTAAGCCGTGCAGGCTGACCAACCATCCAGCGCTGTAATAGGACAAAAGAACGCCAATGTTTTGAAAGATATTGATCTTGCTATAGTCGTGCGCGTAAGCCTCGGGGCTACTTTTTTCAAAAATCAGCGCATCAAGTCGCACCGTTAATTGAAATGAAGCCCAGCCAAATAAAACGCGGCCGAGTAAGACCCAATTGGCTTGCCCTGAGCCTTGCAGCATCAGCCCTGCAATGCCCAAAATGAGGCAGAAACTGGCATTGCTCGCAAAGCTACTTTGGCGATTGCTATGGTTAAACCACAGCGCAATCAGACCAACACCAGCAGGAATGGCATATACCCATGCAGCCAATTGCACGCCGTGTTCAGGTTCGATGTATTGCCAATATTGAACAAAGAACGGAACGATTTGGTATTCGCTGAAATAAAATACCAACATCAAAATGCCCAGCGCGTAAATTCCTGGCGATGTTTTAATGGTTTGTTCTGGATGAGTGTGAATGGATGGGCGCTCTAATCCTGAATAAATAATGTAGGCGCAAACAATAATCTGCACGACATCACCCACCGCCATGAGTAAAAATGCGCGTTCTAGTGGCCAGTACGCCAATGCAAAACCGCCAAGGACGGCACCCGCGATATGCCCAAAATGCACCACGATCGACAAAATACCAATCGTGCTACTGTGATTGGCTTCGTCTTCCCCTTCCATTAAATAGGGGTAAATTAATAGGTAGCTGGCTTTAAAAACGATCATTGCCAACGATAAAACCCAGAACAACACAAGGTTAGCCTAAGATTTCACGCAGAATGATTGAATTGCGATGGCAAGCCATCGTCAGATCGGGCGCGGCAAGGCCATGTGTATGCAGCTCTGCATTTTGGACAAAAATTTCTTTACCCAACGGGTCGATGCTGTAATTGCGTCGTACAGCAAATTGACCCGTCTCGTCGCGCAAAATCCGTTGCCCAATCCCTTGCAAGAATGCAGGCTCTTGATAGCCATAACCGCTGGCGATAATGACGCTATCGTAATCTGCAGTGCTGAGCTGCTTGGTTTCTTCGTGGTACAGAGTTAAAAAAAAGGTGTCCTTGTATCGAATCGACTGTAATTCGGTATTGCAGACGAGTTGGCTCGGCGGTGGTCCATCAATTCCGATTCGGTAGAGCTCATCAAAAATGGCGTTGATAAGGGTGCGATTGATTCCTTTGTATAAGCCTTTTTGTGAGTCGAGCAAGGGAGCGCGCACTGCGCTGGGTAGTGAGTGAAAATAGTCGATGTAATCGGGCGACGTCATTTCCAAGGTTAACTTGGTGTATTCGAGTGGGAAAAACCGTGCCGAACGGGTGATCCAGTCCAACTGATAGCCCAATCGACGCGCGTCTTTGAGTAGATCAAGATAAATCTCAGCGGCACTTTGCCCGCTACCGACAATTGCAATGCGTTTTTTTTGCTGAAGTTCATTTTTTCGATAGGCATATTGGCTACTGTGAACGACAGGGATGGCCTCGCAGCATGGCGGAAGTAATGGTTTGGTTCCCGTACCAAGCACGATTTTCTTGGCAAGGTATTGACTTGTAACTCCCGTCTTTGTTGAGATGCAGCTTAATACATAGCATGATTTTTTTTCGTCATAGCGTGCAAACTGTACAAATTGTTGAAAGCAGACATTGCTCAACTGAGCGGCAACCCATTGGCAATATTGGTTATATTCTTGCCGCAGTAGAAAAAAGTCTTCTTTGATGTAAAAGGCATAAAGTCGGCCACTGTGCTTGGCAAAATTTAAAAAACTATACGGGCTGGTGGGATTGGCTAGGGTGACGAGGTCGGCGATGAACGAGGTTTGCATCGTGGCGTGATCGAGTAGCATGCCAGGATGCCAGTTAAAGCCATCGGCCATATCAAGAAATAGAGTATCGAACCCAGAAATTGGCTCGCTCAGTGCTGCTAGACCTAAGTTGAACGGGCCAATCCCAACACCGATTAAATCGTAAATTCTGTCATGCATTCTCATCTCCAAGACGGTGCAAATGTCAGGCTCAATCAATACAGCCTGTAAGTTGGTGCAAATGATGTCACAGATGACAATGGTTATCAATACCATTATCATTTAGTTCGCCTTGGGGTAATGTCGCTCCGGTGGATTTATGTGAGGAATGTATGAAGCAACAACAATGGATACTGCGCCCGCTAGTGAAGGCCTTATGCGCCGCTGGAATTACGGTACTGGCCGGTTCTGTGCTAGCGAGTGATGCTGCATTACTGCAAGAGGTTGAGGTTGTAGGGGCAACGGAGGCCGATCAAGCGCGTAACGCAGGCGATTGGCTGGGGCGTGATAGTCGTGCCGCAACCAAAACAACCACGCCGCTCAATGAGTTGGCACAGTCTGTTAGCGTGGTCACGCAGGCGCAAATCGAAGCACAAATGCCAAAAACAGTGGTTCAGGCACTCAATTACTCGGCAGGCGCGTATTCGGGTTTATACGGCAGTGCCACTCGTTATGACTATGTGGCCTTGCGTGGTTTTGCTGACACCAGCATGGCCAATACAGTGCTAGATGGCTTGCGTTTGATGTCGGATGCTGGGAGTTTTAGTGCTTTCCAAGTTGATCCTTATTTCATTGAGCGAGTCGACTTAGTCCGTGGCCCAATGTCGGTGCTCTATGGCAATGCGGCACCCGGCGGGATGGTGGCGTTGATGAGCAAAAAGCCGCAAATGGAACGCCATAGTGAAGTTCGCGTCGATGTGGGAACAAATAACGAGCGTGCGCTTGGCTTTGATTTCACGGGAGGATTAACTGAAACATTGAGCTATCGCTTAACGGGTATGGGGCGTGCTGCCGATAGTATGCAAGATCATGCAAGTGAAGAGCGCCTCGCGTTGATGCCGCAATTAATGTGGAAACCCAGTGCAGATACGGCCTTATTGCTGCAAGCGTATTTGCAAAACGACCCGAAGGGCGGCTATCACAGCGGTACACCGTTTGAAGGCTCAGTGACCGAGCATGCTGGCCGTAAAGTGAGTCGCGAGTTTTTTGATGGCGAACCAGACAACGATCAATTTGATCGGGAACAGCGCATGGTCGGTTACCAATTTGCGCATCGGTTTAACCCCACGTGGGAGTTTCGACAAAATCTGCGTTACACCCGCTCAGATATTAATCTAGAGCAAGTCTATCAAAGTGGTTGGAGCGATGATACTCACTTATCTAGGGGGTATTCATTCTCAAATGAGAAACTAAATGGCCTAGCAGTTGATACCCGCATGCAGGGTGTGTTGGCAACAGGACCTTTGTTGCACGATGTTGTGTTTGGTGTGGATTACCAAACTCGTGAAAACGAAGGGTATTGGGGCTGGGGCAGTGTTGGAGAGATTAACGCGTTCAATCCGATTTATCGCCAGCACAGTATCGAAGATAAGGCGCAATCCAATTGGATTCGTGAATTCAGACAGCTTGGTTTTTATTTGCAGGATCAAGTTAGTGTGGGTGCATGGCGCTTTACGGGCGGGGTTCGCTATGATCGCGCACGCACTTCATCGCTCGATACCGATACGGCTATTTCTACCGACTGGGACGGTAGCGAAACCAGTACGCGCGTCGGGGCTTTGTATTTATTTGAGAACGGCCTTGCGCCCTATATGAGTTATAGCGAGTCGTTTGATCCAAGTAGTAATACCGACCAAAACGGTCAGGTCCTGCGACCTACTCGTGGAAAACAGTGGGAGGCCGGCCTGAAATATCAGCCCAATCCAAGGACTTTATTCACCGCCGCCGTCTATGACTTAGACCAAACTAATTTAGCGCGTATGGTGCCTGGCGAGTCTTATTTTGACCCAGTCGGAGCGGTGAACTCTCGTGGTTTAGAGCTAGAATCACACTTTGCGGTCACAGAGAATGTACATTTAATGGCCGCTTACACATATAACAAAATGTCGATCCAGAATGGGGTGCCGAATGAGGACGGCAACCGACCACGCCAATCGCCACAGCAGCTTGCCTCTGCATGGATCAACTACACCCCAGTAACAGGGGCTCGCATTGGGGGCGGGGCGCGCTATATCGGCAAGAGCTACGCTGATTTAGCCAATACGCTGATCGTACCTGATGTGACCGTATTCGATTTGTCGGCCAGCGTAGATTTGGGAATCTGGTGGGGATCGATGAAAGGCGCATCCGTGCAGATCAATGCACAAAATTTGTTTGATAAAGATTATGTGGCATCTTGCTATGACGAAAAGTATTGCTATTTCGGCAATGCACGTAGCGTAACAACCTCACTCAAATATGCTTGGTAAATAGCCTAAGTTTGATGCCGGCACTATCTAATACATAGCTTAGTGCTGGCTTGTGAGGACGAGATTCGTAGTTTAAAAACTAAAGTTTTATGACTTCGCTTTCTGGCTTGCTGAGGGTCGTTACTTGCCAAAGAATATTTGAGGAACTGCCCCGTGCTTTGTATGTCTGAATGAGGTCACTCTAACTAAGTTGGTTAAAAAATGAAACGCGAGATATCAGGATTTTTTTCTCTTGAGCGTCTGACTACAAAATGCAGGGCAATCAAGTTAAGTTGTTTTGTGGTTTGTTCTGCAGGGGCTGCTATTTATTGTAGGTCGTCGAGATGCGCTAATTAAGCTTGGGGCGGGAATTGGTTGCGGCAGTGTGTAGGGGGGACTTGAAAATTAAAATTATCGAAAATCCGAGCTAAGTGTATCAATACACACTAGTGATTGCCTTAAGGGTTATCAATGGTATGTTATGGGGCATTCTAGATAAAGGCTTGTAGAGCTAAACCAACACCACCGCAATATTCTATCGCGAAACTAAGCACTTACTAAGTGTAACCAAAAACACTGAGTGGCTTTATAGTTTTTAAGGCTGTAATCTTAGTTTGTAGCTAACTTGTTGATTTGATTGGTGCGCCCGACAGGAATCGAACCTGTGACCCTCAGTTTCGGAATGTAATTTTCCACCTAATCATGAAGAGTCATGATGTATCAAAACTCAATTAAATCAAGTGCTAATACTTTGGCGATACTCTGTGACTCTTCTTGATTTTTTGTGAGGCTGGTACTATAGCTGGCACTATAGAGTCAAGTGGTGGTGAAAATGGCTAGAAATCTGTTGAGCTATGAAACAGACGTGAAATCAGCCCCTGATAAGCTCCATGACGATGATTTGGGCGCTGAGCTAATCTTGAATGATGGTGATGGACTGCAATTACTCATCACTAGATCGGGGCGCTATTGGCGTTTTAGGTATTCATTGAATGGTGTGCGTATCGTTTGCTGGATGAATGGTGATCCAGTGGAGCGTATCGCCACGGAAACGACCGCCAAAAATGAACTAGCTGAAGCGCGTCGCTGGGCTGCATGGTGTCGTATGCAGAAAGCAGCCAAACTAGATATTCGTCAAGTCAGAGCTGAACGAGAGGATGCGATACAGCTGGCGCGGAAAGAGGTCGCACAAACGTTGGCTAAAATTGAAGCTGAGAAAGCTCGTCGATTAACCATGAATGACCTGTATGCACGCTGGGATAGTACGCACGGCCTGACGATAGACCCGCATTCCCGACTAGTTCGCCGCTCGCATTGGCATTGTTATTTAGGACCTGCCATTGGTGGCGTGCTCATTGAAGAAGCCAGCAAAAACGCGGTGATGGCGGCGTACGATGCTGCAGTGGCGAATGGTAAGGCGAATACGGCGCGTGACGCACTTGGATTGTTGGTTCAGCTTATCAAGTGGGGCGTAGAGCGTGGGTTGGTTGCCGAAGATCACAAATTAAGATTGTTTAAAAAGCCAGCACGAAAAACCAAAATTTCCGAAGACCAGCGCCCCGAAAATTTTAATGCAAATGATTTTATTGCCAAGCACGGCGATGAGGTCATTGGTCAAGACGGAGAAGAAGGTAAGGCAGGACGGGCGCTTCAGTTTTGCGAATTAACTGAGCTATTGCAAAAGAAGCTACCCGAGTCGGCACAGGCCATGACGGGAAAGTGTATTGTTCGTTACATGCTAGCAACAGGAGTTCGTGCATCGCAGGCAGTTAAGCTCCGCTGGGATTGGGTTTCAATGGAGCGCCGGATGGTGATTTATCCGACGGGTTCTATGAAAAAACACAAAATGCACCATGTTCATTTGAGTGATTTTGCTTTTCAGCAATTACTACAAATGCAATCTATCCGCACTAATGATTTTGTATTTCCTGCACCGATTAAAGCTGTGTCGCATGTGTTGCGTAGTAACGTCTCGACCGATATCACCACCCGACAGCATTACGCCGATGAAGACCTTGCCAAGCGGATGACAAAAAGCCGGGCTCGTAGCCAGTACAACTTATACAACCTATCCGGTGGGCGTTGGACGCTGTATGACTTGCGCAGAACGACCGCAACACGTTTGATGGAATTGACGGGGGCAGATTGGGATGTGGTAAAGCGGGTACTGGCGCATTCACAGAAAGCTCAACATGGCGAAACTGATAAATATGTGCGTTTTTCAAGGTGGGAAGAGCGGTGCGCAGCTCTTGATCAATGGGGCGCTGCATTAGCTGAGTGTGAATCTGGTGTTGTCCCCAATCATATCGCTAATAACGTGCTGGCGCTAAAACGCGCATAAATTGCTATGGCGGAGCTACCCAATAGTTACGAACGCGAACCATAAGTCACGCACCGAGTCGATTGGAGCCATTCAGCGCAAGCGTAGAACTGACGAATCGACCGACATGCAATCAGATGAAGCGCTAGTGGGGTAAGCTAATTCGAGTTACGCGCTGATGATGCTTTGCATTTGGCAGTGACGGAAAATTGAGGTGTAAAGCGATCAGCTTTTGGTTCAGTTTTCGGGTTGAAGTGGCTTGTGCGTAGTGAGTTAAACTGAGAAATATGGCTCCGAGCATAGAGATTAACTTTAAGATGTCTAGATTTACGCTGTGTCGGCTTAGGCCGAACAGCACTGGCACAACTCTAAAGTATGAAAGGCCGCAACCTGATGGTTTGCGGCCTTTCGTTTTTCAACCTTGGGCATCTACAGATCGGCCAAAGCGGCCGCTCATGTGTTTCTTCGCCTACAGCATGCAACTTACTTTTGCGTCAGCTACGGTACACGGTGACAATCAATAGTCAGCTGACGGCGGTCGGCCACAACCGGCCAATGAACATTTCATCAAAAAGCGGACATTCAGGCGTTCTTATTACAAACTGTGGGCGTATAAATGGAAGAACCCAGCATGAATCCCTACGACGGAATTGACTACCGCTACACTAGTTCGGATACGGATAAAGGCAAAGCAACCCGCCTCATCCAAAACATCTTGGGTTTCGCCCCTGAAATCAATGGACTCGATTACTCCTTAAATTTCTATAGTGGCGGCAGTGGCGTTGATGACAGGGTTGCAATACGCTGCAACGTCACTCCATCTGATTGGTCACTAGTTATTGCCAAGCTGAATTTAAAGCCCCCGTCCGAGGTGCTTCAGAGTCCTGATTGGGGAGAGGACCTCGCAGAGCTTGTTAGCAATTGCGCAGCACCAAGCGACATAAGTGCAGATTGCTGTAACTTTGTGAATGCCAATAAAAAGGTGTTTCAGGATACCGTTTCGTTTGATAATGCTCTCTGTTTTTCAGTCGAAAGCAATGTGAATACTTGGTGTGTAGTATGGGTTGTTGGGGAGCACTTGAACTACTTGAGCTTCGATCAAGGCTAGAAAAGTGATGAGGTGCATTGGCACACAAGGCCGGCACTTAACATCAGTTCTTAAGGTCCGCTTTTTCTGGGCGCAACTGGCTGCAATGGGTCGAGTGCAGAAGCACATACTTACCAAAAGGTAACACAAATGGTTTCCGGATTATTCCAAAGCAAACGTGAGTTTGACAGGACTGAAGGCCAATTCAGGCGAACGTATTTGTATATAACCGAAGTTGGTGACTTATATCTGTCCAATTTGCCGGAGTCCTCGAATACAAACGACATTAAAAACTCGCCGTCATGCTGGCAATCATCAACGCCTTTTATGCTGTCAATTTGCAAATTGCAGTTATTTCGAATTGGTTCGCCCAATATTACTCTAGAGATTAAGTTGACAAATGATTGCCTAATAGTGACTGACCCTGAGCAAGATGGCTGGGGTGGCTTTGGTGGCGTATATGAGCGAGTGTAACCAGTAGGATGTTCAACCTTAACTTGCGCACGCGGAACAACATTGTGGCGTCGAATAGGGTTTAATTGCTCCTTTATGTTTAGTGCGCAACGCTGTGTGTTTCACACCCTACAATTTCGCATTAAATGACCGCTTTGGGTCGTGAGCTGTCTGTGGTTGCAGCTATAGGCACATTTCGAGCATGATGTAGTTCACAGGCCGCAGTCGGCCATTAGCAGACTGTCAGAGCTTGTTTATTGATGGCCAAATCAGTATGCCACTACACAATTCGCTGCAGGCGCGACAGCCCTGACGGGCCGCGGCCTGAGCTCAAACGTTAGGCAGTAAAAATGCTTGAACTCCCGAAAATTGATCACGCTCTCGAAGAGGCTGCATCAAAGACCTGTTTCTTTACAGAAGGAGAATTTGAGGGCCGCAAAGTTAGAGTTAGCAGAGCAAACTATCTAGCGCTGCTATCCATGCGCGGGGCAGAAATCCCTGCAGAGGTCGAGAGGCTTAGATCCCTGTTCAAAGAAGTGCCAGAGAAAACACTGGAGGCAGATCTCATCAGTCTCCTAGCTGCTCTAAATTGGCGCTACCATAATATTGCTTGCGTATTTATTGCTCTTGGCTTCTCAAGCAGCCACATTTTGGAGGCGCTATGGATGAGGATCAAAGAAGGAAGCTGGGTCTCCCCTCAGCTAGCGGCCACGGCGGCGCTAGTTGACCCAAATTTCAAAGTTAAGGCTTCAGAACTTGTTTTGAGTAGCAGCACCCATTACAAGTCAACTGTGTCATTGGCTGAGCTCTTAAGGACGCAGCACAAGGCAAGGTTCCTGTGGGGAACCGCTCGTTCAAATATACTCGCTGCAAAAAAACAAGATCGAGATAATTCAGGGGCAATCGCACTCGGGTGGCTGGAGTCACTTCAGAATGCTATTGCCTAACAACTCGCTCAAGTGGGACGTCCACTTGTAGTGGCACACTAATTTTGGCCATCGACATAGAGGTTTTGACTGTCCGCAATGGCCGATCTGTTGATACTAAAGTTCGAAAATCGAAAGGCCGCAAACCATCAGATTGCGGCCTTTCGATTTTTGGGGTCATGCTAGTGCTGCTCGGCCAAAGCAGACCTAATTAGCGTAAGTGATTATTCGGTCAAAAACCAAAATCGCGATCATCGTCGCGCGGTTCGGCCAATAAAGTCGCTGGAGGCAGACGATCTGCAGAGTGACTCTGGTAAATGCGCGCCCGAGTGACATTGCGGGTGTTAATCATAGTAAAGCCACCGCTGGAGCGTTGCACCAGAAATACGCCCTGATCGAGTAGACCATTGAGCAGACTGACCCGTTCGGTCGCACTCGCGAGGCGACCTTTTACCTGTAGATAATATTCAAAACCGCCGTCAAACAAGACTTCGATCAGTGCTTCAAACGGCTCGCCAACGCGCGCCTGACCACTATATTCCAGCCGCCAGCGCATCCGACAGCTCTCCAGCTCGGCCAAAAAAACCGCGCGGCCATCGAGCGCTAGCGATTCATCGACATAACCATACGCGGGTAGCCGTGTAATAACATGCTGATAGGGTTGATCGGTGTGTACGTCGATCCAGGCAATGTGCTGCGTGGCAATCAGATTGACGACGCCCTGACTGGCGATGCAGAAACTACCACGCTTGAAAAGCAAACGCGGCTCAAGATACTCCATCCAGTCACGAATCAGCGAAGGGTCATTTTGCTCGTAAATGCCCACCCAGCCATCGGTGCGCTGTACATTGATGATGTTGCTCATCGTATTTCCTTGTGGGGTGATTGCCAATGTTGCTCGCAATGCATTAGCTATCCGTACCCCACCAGACAGGAGTTCTTATGCTTGAATGCAAGCTTAGATTAATCACAACGCAAGGTTGTCGTTCTATTTTCTGGCACTGACGTGGTATGAACCTGGTTACCGCAGTAAAAGCGAATACTGGTCGACTTCGCTTGATTATATGCTGGGTTGCCACACCACTGATTACCTGATCTAAAGTTGAAGTTAGAGTGCCCATTCGCTTCGCGTGCTAGCGCTTGCGTCAGATCACATCGCTGTGATGATCCATAACCATAGGTCGCGGATTCAATGCGCAGGATTCGACTATTGCCATTGCCGCCACTACCTCCGTTGCCGCCAAAATCGCCGCCGCCATTCATCATGCGCATCGCTTCACGAAAACCGTCGCGGAAACCTTGCTGATACTGATCACTACGTCCGCGCATCATTTCTTCTGGAACGTGCATTGGGCTGGACGCAAAACTCAGCGACGAAGTAAGTAATAGCGCACTCACGATAAGTGTTTTTTTCATTTCTTGATAACCGGTATTTTTCTGTATTCACGTCATCAGTAGTCCTATTGACACTGCAGTGATGCCAAGCATTTTTGCATTGTGCTAACAGGCTACTGATGTTATTCAATGGATGTATTAAGACTTAGGCTTAGGCTTAGCTTGTTCAGCAGCTTTAAGTGTTTTTACGCAAGCTTGCACATAGCTACGTTTTTCATCGCCGTTCAGGTTTTTCTCATCGGCAGCCGCTTCGCATTGGCCTGCACGTTCTGCGCCTTTAAGCGTAGCTGCGCATTGTTGGATGAATTTGGTTTTGTCTTCGCCAGTCAAGGCTTTCACTGTTGCGCGTGATTCACATACTTGAGCGCGATCAGCTTCGCGGAGAACTTTGACGCAAGCTTGAACTGTTTGTGTTTTTTCATCGCCAGTCAGTTTTTTCTCATCGGCTTTTGCTTCACATTGGCTGGTTTTTTCTGCGGTTTTCAGTGTTTGAACACAAGCATTCACATAGCGTTTTTTCTCTTGATCTTTTAGTGCTTTGCCATCAGCTTTGGCTTGGCAAGATTTAACGTGCCCAGCTGTTTGCAGCGTCGGAATACAGGCCGCAATATATTTTTCAGCTGCTTCGCCGCTGAGTTTTTTCTCTTGAGCTTTAGCAGTACACAGATCCTTTGCTGTTGGCATTGGCGTTTGGGCTTGGCTTGCTGCAGCAGCTAATAAGAAAATAGCGCACATTAGTTTTTTCATGGCTGACGTCGTCCTTGATGTGGTTTGTAAAAGGCTTGCAATTTCTGCCTGTAAATTGTAATTGTAAATTTATGAAAGCAATATTAAATGTTTGTTTTGCCACGCTTTCTTGTCAAAATTTGACTTGATGTTGGTTGTAAAACATGAATTAGGTTTAATTGGGCTGAAATATACCGTTTTAAGCTAATTTAAATGGTTCAAAATACACCCCCAAAGAGTTCTAACGAGAGAAGGAATAACGACCATCAAAAATGCGACCTGTACGATCAAAGTCGCAAACGTAGTTCAGTTTGCGTTGTGAACCTTCTTGAAAAAGAACGGTGCCTTCGCCTTTGAGCGCGCGTCCACTCAGTTTGCCTGTTTTAATCGACACGGCTTGAACCTCACCTTGATCTTCATTCAAATGTCGCTGCAAAACGGTGCTGCATTCATACTTGAGATAGGACATATCCTCTAATGGATTGGCTTTGCCAGTATTGAAGTCAGCTCGTTTGTCTTCTTGTTCTTTATTTTCCGGTTTAGAATTACTACTCACAATGGCCGCCAATGCTGCCAATCCAACTACGCCAGCACCAATTGCCAGAGCGCGGTTGCGGTTCTTGTGATCTTTTTCGTCATCAACGGATTTTTCGTTCACATTCCAGCTGATTAACTCTTGATGCTGAATGCGGCATGTAAACTGATGATCTTTGCCATCATTGCGGCCACGTACTTTGCCGTTTAAGTCGTAGGAATCCCTGCCTGTATCTTCTACGCTGTCAAAGCGAGCATCTTTATATCCAGATCTCCAACCGGCCACTTGATATGTGCATTCTCGCTTTGCGTCATACTCGCTATAGGCCTGAGCTAATGAGGCACTCAATACACACGACAGAGTGAATCCCAGCAAAGCACAATTTTTAATTATCATCTTAATCCCCAAAATATTAGTTTTGTAAGCAAAGGTGTAGTGGCTATAGTGATCAACTTATTTTGGCCACGTTGTTATAAGCAAAGCAGCATCGTACCCCCTGAACAAAATGGTTGATTTTGCGACCTGAGAGGAAGTAGTTGGCCGACTACCGTCAGCTGGCAGGCAATTGTCAGCCTTGATTGAAACTGACGCAAAAGTAAGATGAGCGATGTGGAAGCAAAAGCACATGAACGGCTACTTTGGCCGATCTCTCGATGCCCAAGGCTGAAAAACGAAAGGCCGCAAACCATCAGGTTGCGGCCTTTCGTATTCGGTGGTCACGCTTGTGCTACTCGGCCTAAGCGGACATGCATAAACCGATAGTCAATGACTCTTTTACACAGAACTCCGGACAATCTATTGCCAAATACAGCACTTCCTTTCAATGGCTGGCAGTTTCACTTCCTAATGGCTGCTGTATCATAGGCGCAGGATTAAACTAGGCCGGGCCTCAATCTTTGGGGGCGTCGTTTAAATTGCGAATAGAGGCAGGGAGGGATTATGGCGATATTGCAGGAACTCTTGATTTGGACGCAGGGATGAGCAAGTGCTCCAACTACGCCCATGACAAAGCGATGATGGGGGGCGTTGCTGTTCCTGATCCAGACGAACTGCTCACAGACATCCTCGCGTTGGAGAGCTGGCGTGCGCAGGTTCACAAGCGTTCGGAAGAGACCATTAAGAAGAGAAAGGCCGGGCCAGCGGTTGCTGCTGGAGCTGGCGCACAAGGGGCGCTAGTCTGAGACAATCACCTACCATGGTTGCTAGGGCGTTCGGTGTTCCTTTCGGGTCCAGCAGACCCTGCTATATGTCAGCTCAACCTTCAGGATGAATTCATGAACAAAACCGTTTTCTGGTCGTGGCAGAGCGACCTCTCTGCCACAACAACTAAAAACTTCATCAAGGAAGCACTTGCTCAGGCCTTAGAAGAGGTAGCCGAAGAGCTTGAACTTGAGGCGGCTGATCGACTCGAACTGGACCATGACACTAAGGGCGAGCCAGGGCTGGTAGAGATCGTATCCACGATCTTTAGGAAAATCGACAACTGTCAAATATTTGTTGCCGATATCACCCCTGTTGCCGAGATCACAACAAAAACGGCAACAAAGAAGATCCCAAACCCTAATGTCATGATCGAACTGGGTTATGCCATCCGTGAAGCAGGTCCGCAGCGCGTCATTACCGTTGCAAACCTAGCCTTTGGCGGCAAACCAGAGGAACTACCGTTCGACTTGCGGCACCGGCGTGGCGCGATCACTTATTTCCTTGACTCTGCAAAAGACCCGTCTATCGAAAAGATTCGGAAGGATCTGGTTAAACAGCTTGTGGCGGCGCTCAAGACGAATTTGACAGCGCCAAGAGAAGACCAGTTGATTCGCAATCCAATGCCAGCTTTGTCGGTAGTGGCTAGCGAGGATGTCCCGAAAGTTTTGGTGGTTAAGCAAGAGGTGCAACTGAACGATGTGCCATCGCTAACCGACATCGCGACCCGGACACCATTAAGATCAAAGGAGCAACAGGAGGGTCCTGCATCGCCGTTTGAAGGCTTTCAGCCGTTTGATACGCTGCTCCATCGCGGGCGCGTTAAGTCGTTCAGGGAATGGACAAAAGAAGAAATCGGTGGGTACAACAAGCGCGTGCAATGGTATTACGAAAAATATGAGACGTACCTTGAAAAGCTTAAAGAGTACAGATTGCTTCAGCAGCGATCTATCAGTATTCGGCTTGCCATTGCGAACCTAGGAACACGACCTGCGACAGATGTATGGGCACAAATCACATTCCCAGACGGTATCCAGATTTACGAAGATGATGATTTGCCAAAGGCACCAGATCAACCGACACCACCGCCTTTTGCCCCTCATGGAGTCGATAACGTCGGGATTTTGCAGCCTGCACGGCTCGATATGTCGTTATTTAAGAGTCCGCCACGCATAACCGATGACCATAAAACTATCACTTTTCGGACAGACAAGACGCAGCAGGGCTTTCAGAGGAAATTCCCATCATTCACGATTGTGATGAGCAACCAAGCGGATATCCGTTCGTTCGAGGTTAGCTATCAAATCGCAGCAGATGAACTACCACGACAAACAACTGGCAAGTTGTACTTCGACGTGCAACAAGCTTAGTAGGCCCAATTGAGTCGCCCAAGACTTTTAAAGACTGCGCAGTCCGCTTTGTGCGCTACTTGCTAACGAGCAGATGTACTAAATTTTGCATTAAATCTTTCACCTAGCGGCAAGCGACCGACTTTTTAAACAGAATAACGGCCAAAGCTGCCACTCATGTGTTTCTGCGCCTACACCATACAACGTACATTTGCGTCAGCTACGGTACGAGGTGACAATAAATAGTCTGCTGACGGCTGTCCCTGTTGGTTATTTACTTTCGGGCGTCATCAACCCCACATGTTTGAAAAGCAATGAAAAAAGCGCGTAACATACTGAGTTATACACGCAGATAAACCAAATATACACCTACACAGGTGTATATTTCACCAAGCCGACTAAACAATGAATTTGTATCAAACAAGAATTCCAGCACCGCAAGACTGGCAGCAACTACAGCGCATAACTGCGGATTTTTATAAAAGCAAATTTTCAGACTGCACTGTCGACGAGTATGGAACCCATGGGCAGGCTCAAGATGGCGTCGACGTTTACATATATAACGAAACCACTGCTGTCGGTGTGCAATGTAAATGCGTGGAGACTTTTACTGCCGATGATCTAGCCAATGAATTTGACAAGACAAAATCCTTCAAGAACCCGCTAAAGCATTACATCATTGTAGTGACAGTCAAAAGGGATACAAGGCTGGTAAACAAGGCTGTTGAACTAATGTTATCAAGCAAGAGAGGCATACGCATAGAGGTTAAGTTTTGGCAGCCTTTGGTAGAGGAACTGGCCGGGAACGAATCGCTTGCCAATAGATATCTGAACTTTGCCGTTAGAATCCCTGTTCACGTAGAAGCCAATGGAGCGTCAGCACTTATTGCCCTAGAGACAGAGGACTCAAGATTTGAATTTGTCGCGACAAAAATGGCCAGCTTTAAGGGGAAGTTTGAAAAACAAGACAACCTCATTTTGGTCACTTCTCTTCAGGGTGAGAAAAAAGCACACTACCACTCGCTTGGAAACGGGCATTGGACCGACTTCCACAAAGTAATTGGGGTTACAAAGCTAGATGCCTTCGCTACTTGGGTCTGGTTTTCTAGGTTTAGTAACTTTGAGGAAATCTCTGAGACGTCAGGAGATGTTCAAAACATTCTATTCACAAATGACGAGCTAAACCGCATCAGGTGCGCTTGAATGGTCCTAGAGAGTAACCGCGTCGCCCACAATCAAATCTAACCCTTCGCTCTAGAGAGACACTGCGCCGGCAAGTCGGCTTTGGCCGAGTAGCTCAGCTGCAAAACCAAAATAATGAAGGCCGCTACCAGTTGGTTTGCGGCCTCTCATTTGTCACCCGTCGGCATCGACACATCGGCCTAAGCAGACATTCCACCGATTGATACGTGTTTTTGTCTTAACATTCGGCACGATTATTTTTCAGTTTCCTCTCAGAAACCACTGCATCACCTTTCTTGGGTGCAACATTAAGATTGTATTTAAGGTGCGTTTTCTATTGTCTAAGTAATAGATTACTGGTATTTTTCTTTATTTACAAAATGAAAAATATAGTCTATGAAGCTTTTGGCTTTGCGGGAGCTGTTTGTTCAGTATCGCGCCGTATTTAAAGAGGCTTGGATCAATAGAAAGGCTCTTGATTCAACACCTCGCCAGCCTGCCGAGCTTGCATTTCTACCTGCTGCTTTAGAGCTACAGGAGAGCCCGCCTCATCCCGCCGCACGCGTTACGATCTATGTATTGATCAGCTTTTTGCTGCTGGCCTTAATTTGGGCTTGCTTGGGCAAAATTGATATTGTTGCCGTTGCGCCCGGTAAATTGATTGTTTCTGATCAGAGTAAAACTATTCAACCGCTTGAGCCTGGGGTTGTTAAAACCATTCACGTCAGAGATGGTCAGGTTGTTAAAGCAGGCGATTTATTGATTGAACTTGATCGCACCATTGCAGGTGCAGAGTCCTCCAAAAATCAAGGTAGTTGGCAGGAAGCTAAGCTAAATCGCCTCAAAGCGATTGCATTGCTTGAAGCCGTGCAAGAGAAAAAATCTCCCGTATTGGGCTCAGACCCAGACCTCGACAAACTCAGCGATATTGCAGCGCTGCGCGAACGCAAAACAGCCCAAATGCTCAGTGGCTGGCAAGAGCTACTCGCAAAACTGAGTACAGTAGATGCCGACACAGCGCGCAAACAAGCCGAGTTAGCCAGTACGGAAGACCAAGTCCAGAAGCTTGAAAAAACACTCCCGATTGTGAAGCAGCGGGAGACTGATTTTAATGAACTCGCTACGAAAAACTTCATTTCGAAACATGGTGTGCTTGATAAACAGCAAGCCAGAATTGAAATGGAGCAAGACCTCGCCAGTTTGCGGAATAAACGTCGAGAACTAGCAGCAGGGCTGAATACCAGTCAACAACAGCGAGACTCGATTAAAGCTGAGTTTATTCGGGCGCAAAACGAACTCCTCGCACAGGCGGCTGAACAATCGGATGCGATGAAGCAAGAAGTTATTAAGTCTGATCAAGTTGCTAAATACACGCGTCTTTTAGCTCCCGTTGATGGCGTGGTGCAACAGCTAGCAGTTCACACCATTGGTGGTGTAGTCACCGCCGCACAGCCACTACTCGTGATCGTTCCACAAGGGCAGCAGCTCGAAGCGCAAGCCGTCTTACCCAACAAAGACATCGGTTTTGTGAATGCCGGTCAACATGCTGCGATTAAGATTGAAACATTCAACTACACCAAATACGGCCTAATCGATGGTCGCGTACAAAACGTCAGCCTCGACGCCATCTCCGACGAAAAGCTCGGATTGGTCTATCAGGCCAAAGTAAAACTGGATCGCTCGATTATGAATATCGATGGGAAACAAGTTCATCTTGCGCCAGGTATGGCGGTGACCGTCGAAATCAAAACAGGCCAGCGCCGCCTGATCGAATACTTCCTCTCCCCCCTCATTCAACACGTCACTGAAAGTGTTCGTGAAAGGTAAGCATGATTCAAATTCGCCTCGCCATTATGGAAGATCTTCCTGTCTTGGTTGCTATGGGTCGTCAGGCCTTAGAAGAGTCGCGTTATCAAACATTTAATTATGATGATGCAAAAGTACGGAAATCGCTTGAAGCCTATCTAGCCGATCAGCGTGGCAAATATGCCATTCTGGTTGCGGTCGATGAAGGCAAAATCTTGGGCTACTTATTTGTAATGGCAGAAGCTTATTGGTTTTGCGATAGCGTCGTTGCGACCAATATCTCATGGTTTGTTTCACCCGAGGCGCGTGGCAGTAGTGCCGCTACTAAGTTGGTCATGGGCTTTCACCGCTGGGCCAAAAATCGCGGCGTGACCGAGCTCAAGCTTATCGTTTCTAGTGCTCACTACATTGAGCGCACCGATAAAATGCTGCGCCGAATGGGGTTTACCAATATCGGTGGTAATTACGCCTTAAACCTCAAATCGAATTCGAATTAAATCCAAAGGAAATGAGTATGTCAGAGCAAAGCCTAGATGTAATGCAATTGGTGCAGTACGCACAAACCGCGTTTGAGCGCTTGCCTACCTTGGGGCCAGTCGCTTGGCTGTATGGCCGCGATGATGCCAAAAAGCACCTGACGCTGGCCGACCTAGATTGGGCAGTGCAACCGCCGCTGATTCTGGATCAGTGCCGCCTATTTATGAAAGAAAAAATGCCGTTGGGATTTATTAGCTGGGCGTATGTTGCTGAAGACGTTCACCAGCGCTTGCTACAGGGCAATACTCAACTTGAGCCGCATGAATGGAAAAGTGGGGAGCATTTGTGGTTGATTGACATTGTGACGCCGTTTGGGCAAAGGGAAGATATGCTGATAGAACTAAAGTCTTCAGTGCTCTCTGGAAATATTTTAAATGTTTATTCAGCATAAGTGCCAATATTAATTTCTATGATTTTAAAATTCTTAATTGAGATTTAATTAATTTTCCCGGAGTGTTTATGTCGTTTACATTTAGAGAATTGAATCAGAATGAAGTCGAGCGACTAAAAAAAGCTGGCTTAAGTTATGCCAATGATATTGGATTAGTTTGTGATTATGATCTTGATGGTGCTAACGTAGCAGCCGTAGATACTGAGCGTGAACTTATAGCAATCAATGTCACTAGGATTACAGCTGCTCATGATGATAATAAAGTGAAAGTTTGCGCTTTACTATATGGCGAAAGTATCGCATATGTATGGTACTACGAAAACCAAAACACTAACAAAGATGGTGATTCGTGGAGTTTTCAATTTTTATTTTCTTTTAAGAAAATATTGCCTGTCGATTTGACTGATTCGAAAACAAAAGAAATTTTTAGTTATCTAAAAGATTCGTTTTTTTGCGACAAAAAGCGTTTTACAGAATATTGCATGAAAGTTGATCCTGAAATGAAAGAAGTGAAATTTTCATGCCTGTTTGAGGGGTTTGATAAATGAGTGGAATCACTGCACAAGAAGCGATTAGTAAACTCAAAAACAATCCTGAAAATTACAATTCATTCGCAGATTTAAACAAATTTTTGTCAGAATTGTCTGTGGATGTCCCTGGTGCGGACAAGAATGCAATTTCGATTGCCTATAGCGGTAACCTCGTTGGCACAGGCCACTCATTGCATACGGGGGAGCTCGCGAGCTACCTAGCGGAAAAAATAAAGTCAGAAGAGTTGAAAAATGTTCGTATTCTAGATGCAACCGAGGCATTTCAATTCTTAACATCAACGGATTCCACGTGGTCTGATACTGTTAACCGTATTGCGGCGAAAGAGAGTGCTACGCAAGGCAAAGATATTGCTCCAGGAGACTATCTTTTTGCTGGAAAAGGCGGCGCTTGGGCAACTATTTCAGAAAAATATGTACTGGCTGGAGATGGAAAAGTTGTTAGTCTGACCGCATTTGCTACGAAAGATCGCATCTTTGAGCTTACAGAGGTTGACGCTTTTTTTCGTTCCAACAATACCGAATTGAATGGTTTGAGTCGTGACTATTTGCTTCAATTGAAAAATGAGCAAGGGATCGAGGCGGTTTATAGCCAATTACGAGCGGCTTCATTTAATAAGTTAGATGACCTCAAGATTGCTATAAATATAGTTACTTCTGCAGATGGAACGAAGAAAAATATCATCGCAGGCGTTGACTTGGGGGGTCTACTTGGCGAGCAAAATTTTAATACACTCGTTAATTCTTCCGAACTAATCGATGCTGGCAAGTTGCGAATTGATGGCATACTTGCTGCCGATACCCCATACTCTAAATTATTTAATTTGGATGTTTATAATGACTCACAGAAATCAATTGGCGCAATATCATTCGAGCAATTAGAATTATCAAAAACAGCAAATAGTCAATTATCTACTCACTTTCAGCAATTAAATGAATATGCAACAAAAATAGGAGATGCGCCATTAACAGCAAGCACGCTCAGGACTTTAGGGACCTTAACAAAGGTTGGTGCCGTTTTAGGTGTCCTGATCACAGCAAATCAAGTTCAGGCTGCATATGCGAAGGGTGATACTGATGGGGCAATGAAAATAGCCGCAACTTTTGCTGCGGGTACGGCTAGTGGTGTATATGCAGGCTTAATTAGCGCGACCTTAGCGGCAGAACTTGCGGCTCCACTTGCCGCTCTCGGACCAGCTGGCGCTGTAGCAGCTGGAGTGTTCGTTCTTGGTGCGGGCATTGTGGGGGGCATGTATGGTGAAGACTATGTCCGGAATGCTATGGAAAAGTATTTCAACATCGATCCTAATAGTTCTGAGCCAATTAAAATATCGCTAAACCATCCAGATGGATCCTCAGATGTTTTGGATGGAGTAAGCTTCAGCAATGGCGTGCGGGTATTTAAAAGAACTTCTTCAGTGGAAGTCCCCCAAGAGAATGGCTCTATAGAAACGGTTGTAAAGAATGTTGAAGTAATAATAACCCCTACAAATGGTGGTTATTTATTTACTGAAAAAAACTCAGACATTATTTCAAAACAGTTTGTCTCAAGTGCACAGTATGAATTAAATGTTAAACTTGGATTAAATCTCAATGAAGGGGCTGAACATCTTTCAATAATTAGATTGCGAAATGATGGAGGATTCGAACAAACAGGCGTAGACAAAGAAGGAAATCCTTACTCTTTTAATGTGAACTATGTTATTGATGAGAGCAATTCACAATCTGCTTATAAAATCCCTGTCGCTTCGACTGTACTGAAATCGGATAATGGTGATGAAGTTAGCATTTCTTTCCATCTCAATGGGGAAGGAAAACCGATTAATTCTCAAATTACTTCAATAAATGGAAGCGATAAGATCAATGCCAATGCATATCGTCAAGTATTTGGTGATGCGTCTATTGAGGATTTGTTTAGTGCAGCCAAAGGCGATGTTGCCGCAAAAACACAGCTCGAAGATAAAATCAAAGAGTACAAAACCACAGCCCAAGTTAGCGATGCCCTAGACCGAACTGCTGAATTTTTGGCTTTAGCCCAAGCGATTCAATCTGGTGAGCCGCTAGCCGTAACACGAGCAACATTAACGATTGGTAAGACGGTCATTGAAGCCAGTGATTGGGGTAAGTCTGCAGATGCCGGAAAAATCGTTAATGGCATCCAAGGTGTTACTGCTGTGCTGGGCGCAATTGGTAGTGTCGTCAGCCTTAAAAAAGCCATCGAAGATAAAAACGCCCTTGGCATTGCATACTCTGGTGCCTCCCTGGTTGGCTACACGGCGAGCGCCTTTGCTAGTTTTGCAGGTGCGGCGGGTGCTAGTGCTGCTGCAGTCAATACTGCCAACTCAATAGCAAGCGTGACTCTCGGTAAAGTAGTGCCTGCATTGGGTATTGTGATGAGTTTGGTGAATGGAGACGTCAAAGGCGCCGCAGTCAGCGCCATCTCTATGGTTGCAGCGCTTTCACCTGTGCCTATCGTTGGTCAAGTGATTGCCGTGGCTTATATGCTGTACTCGCTAGTTAATGCTTCTAAAGTACCGGATGCATGGGGTGAAGGCCACTTCACTTGGGACAATGGTCAACTTGGCATGAGCGTAGTTGGTGAGACTGGCGGCGATGCTCGAGTTGGCAGCATGCTGGGCAACTTGAAAGCGACCATGGAATATCTGGTGCAAAAAGCACGCACCGATAACCCTGAAATGCCGATTGGCGCGATTCCATTGCGTTTTGGTTCGCTGACTTATCGCGATGATAAGTTCACCTTGCATGATCTTGATCCTGTAACCGGCGTAACCCGAGATCGCGTGTATGACTTCCAAGGTAAGCGCCTCGGTGTAAGTACCGATGACCCAGAGTTCTTTGTTGATTTACAAGAGGCATTGTTAACGAATGCAGTTGAACGCCAAGGCTTAGCGGCTCAATACGAAGTGGATACGGTTTATCTTAAAAACCAAGCTGGTGATCCGAAAGCCGCTTTGACTGAAGTGCAGATGGCGGCTTCTGAAGGTAAGTTAGCTGCAACGCCGACAGGCGATACGCAGCGCTTCCGCCCGATTGCGCTGGATATGAATGGCGATGGGCAGATTTCAACGATTGCACGTGAAAACTCAAACGTCTCGTTCAATGTCGATGACTCTGGTTACCTGAAGCATACGGGTTGGGTTGGCGCTAACGATGCAATGCTGGTCTTAGATCGTAACTTGTCGAGCTACTTAGATGCGGGTACCGATCTATTCTCCAATGCAAAACTAGTGGATGAACTCAAGGGGGTTCCAACGCTACGCTATTGGGATAGCAACTATGATCAACGCCTAACTAGTGCAGATCCGGTCTTTAAATACTTGCAAGTTTGGCAAGACAAAGATAGTGATGGCGTGGTGGATGACGGTGAGTCGAAAAAACTCAGCGATTTGGGCGTGACTTCACTGAATTATGCGCGCAACACCTTTGATATTAATGGCCAAGAACGCTCTATGGTGTCCGCTGATTTGACGGCGGATACTAAAGGCTCGCGTGCGATTAAGATCCCAGAGGGGATTTTAGTTGAGAAGAGTGATGGTCAAAAATCACTCATCGTCACTACGACTCAGGATTTAAGTGCATTCACGCCAAATGCTGATGGCGTTACCGTATTTGAGGATCAAACTGCTTATATTCCGATTCAAATCTTAATGGAAAATGATCGTAAAGTACCAGCTGGCTCAACGGTTGTGGCAGTTGAAAGCGCTAAAAACGGTTCGGTACAGTTATTGGATAATGGCACGATCGAATTTTTAGCGTCACCAAATTACTATGGTGATCAAGCTGCATTTAATTACGTCTTGCAAGCGCCAGATGGCTCACGTACTTCAGTACCTGTTTTTGTCACAGTCAAAGGTATCAATGATGCGCCAACACTAACGGTTCAAGACGACCCAGGTCGGTCAATCTATGGTTGGGACCTTTACATTATTGGCAGAGGTGGGAATGAACACTTAAGAACAACAATTGTTCCGAAGCTTGATCCTTCAATTAGCACAATTCAAGAAGCGACGCCAATCTATACACCTTGGACTGAAACCAAAGTTGAATACCGAGGTTCGCGTGATAATCCAATTATTACGCTTATTGAGCATACTGAACCTATTGGTTATGAAGATGCGAATTCGGGTTGGGCACAAGCATCTGATATTGACAATACTGCAGCGGAGCTACGTTTTGAAATATTGGCTCAGCCTAATTGGGGTGAAGTTGAATTAGACCCTGTGACTGGGCGCTATAAATATTGGGGGCACACGGGTGTTGAAGGCGCAACAACACGAATTACAGTTCTAGATCCAACAGCAAAGCAAACACCTGATGCATTCAAGATTCGAGTTAAGGATCCCTCTGGTGCGTGGACTGAGCAAACAATTCAAGTAACGCATTTTGGTCCACCCCCAACGCCAAAAGGTGGCGATGGTAAAAAGCCAATTGCACTTGATTTGAATGGCGACGGCTTGTCATTTATCCATGTTGACGATAGCAACGTGTTCTTTGACATCAACGGAGATGGTTGGCGGGACCGCATGTCGTGGTTAAAAGGTGGTGATGGCTTCTTAGCATTTGATGCCGATGGCAACGGTAAAATTGATCGAGCCGATGAACTTGCATTCGTTGGTTATAAAGCTGGCGCTCAAACTGACTTAGAAGGTTTGCGAGGCTTTGACAGCAATGGTGATGGTTTCTTATCGAGCTTAGATGAGCGCTGGAGCAAGTTTGGCGTTTGGGTTGATGCTAATGAAAACGGTGTAACTGATGCGGGTGAATTCCGTACTTTAGACGCATTTGGCATTACCTCAATCGCATTGAAGAGCGATGGTAAATCGTTTGTTAAAGATGGTAATACCGTACATGGGCAAATCGATGTAACTTTTGCCGATGGTCGCGTCATTAAAGCGGGTGACGTCACACTCGCTACCCGCCCTGAAGTTCAAGTGCCGAATCTTGATGGCACTAGCACGATTGTACCCACCTCACCATTTAGCCCTTCAGGTACTGAAACACTGGGTACTGAGGGCGACGATATATTGCTGGCGAGTAAAGGCAATAGCGTCGTGAAGGCTGGCGCGGGTGATGACTTTGTTTATGATGATGTCGGGAATGATGCCATCTTAGGTGAAGCAGGCAATGACGTAATCTATAGCGGTGCGGATAACGACTTTGTTGATGGGGGCGAAGGCAATGATGTGATCTACGCTGGCCTTGGCAACGATATGGTCTTTGGCAATACAGGCAATGATCAGATTTACGCCGAAGGCGGCAATGATTTGGTTTTTGCTGGTGAGGGCGATGACTTTGTTTCTGGCGGTTGGGGTAACGATGTCCTTGACGGTCGAGAAGGCAATGATCAGCTATTTGGCGAAGCAGGTAATGATGCACTGCTCGGAGGGCTCGGCAATGATGAACTCTCTGGTGGTGACGATAAAGACTGGCTCTACGGTCAAGATGGTAACGATCTATTGGATGGCGGCGAAGGTGCTGATGAAATGGATGGTGGTCTAGGTAATGATGTCTATATCGTCGACAATGTGGGAGATGTTGTCATTGAATCAGCCAATGCAGGCGAAGATACGGTTCGAACCAATCTGAGCTACACCCTGGGCGACAATGTTGAGCATGTGAGCCTATTCGGTAAAGAAAATCTGACTGCAACAGGTAATGCGCTGGACAACCGCCTAGTCGGTAATGAAGGCAACAACACCCTGAATGGTTTAGCAGGTGCAGACCGAATGTATGGTGGCAAAGGCAACGATCTTTACTACGTCGATAACAGTAGTGACACCGTTACTGAGTTTGCTAATGAAGGTGTCGACTCCGTTATGGCTAGCGCATCTTTTGTGCTCAGCGGAAATATTGAAAACCTCACCTTGGTAGGGGAAGGCAATATTTCAGGTACAGGTAATAACTCGGCTAACAATTTGATTGGTAACTCTGGTGCTAATACCCTTGATGGCGAAGCTGGCAACGATGTGCTACACGGTGGCGCTGGGAATGATGTGCTGGTTGGTGGTCTAGGGAACGACCTTTTCTTGTTTGAACAAGGCGATGGTCATGACTCTGTGAGCGATACTCAAGAAAATGGTTCTGGCGGCCTCAATACACTGCGCTTTGGCGCTGGTATTGTTTTGAGCAGCTTGTCGTTTGAATACGCGCCAAATAGCCTGCTGATTCATTACGGCACTACGGGTGACACAATTCAAATGAATTATGACCCGTACACCGCAGAACAAACACTACCAACCGCAAAAGTTGAATTTGCAGATGGAACAGTGCGTAATTTGGCTGAGTTAATTAACCGCCCACCGAAGTTGGTAAGCCCACTTACTGATGTGAGTTTTGTATCACCAGGCCCAATCGACGTTACTGTGCCAATTGGCACATTTGTTGATCCTGATATGGGCGATTGGCTCACCCTATCTGCCACGCAAGCAGATGGTTCGGCTTTACCTGAGTGGCTCAAATTTGATGCTGCCAAAGGCCAATTCCATGCGGATATCGACCCTGAAATCTTAGGTAGCTGGGATATTAATGTTCGCGCTTCAGATCGCTACGGTTTGCATGCTGATGATGTATTTAAGCTGGTTATGCCATTACATCCAGGCATTACCAAAAATGGCGATTGGCGCGATGAAACATTAATCGGCACCAATGGTAATGATGTGATTCAAGGTATGGGTGGTAAAGATCGGATTATTGCAGGTGCCGGTAACGATACTTTGACGGGTGATTGGGGGGATGACTTCATCAACGGAGGTTCTGGTAATGATGTCATTGACGGACGTGGGGGTAAAAACACAATCTATGGTGGTTCTGGCAATGATTTGATTAAAGCCGATTATGGTGCCGACTTTATTGATGCTGGCGATGGCGATGATGTCGTACGTGCCAGCGGTGGTGGTAACGATATTCGTGGTGGTAAAGGCAATGATCAATTATTTGCCGACTGGGATAATGACACTTACCATTATGCGCGTGGTGATGGTCGTGACCAGATTCTAGATTGGGGTGGTAATGACAATCTAACCCTTGAAGGAATTAATTCTGACGAACTTTGGTTTAAACGCGATGGCAATAACCTCGCAATTGATATCATTGGTGGAGATGGCCAAGTTGTAGTGAAGGATTGGTACATCAGTCATCAGATCGAGCAAATCAAAACTGCAGATGGCAAAACATTGCTTAATACACAAGTCGATGCGTTGGTATCTGCGATGGCGGGGATGGCACCTCTTTCAGCTGCAGAAACAACACTTCCTGATCAATATCGTGAGCAATTGCAGCCAGTCCTAGCAGCAAACTGGCATTAAGCTGATCTAAGTTACACTTATATCCGCCCCCTCAGGGGGCGGTTTTCTTTTGAGTTAAATGATGAATGCAAACACAATCTCGCCAGATTTGGGTGGGAATGAAGGACCGATGGATTCTGCGCTAGCCTGCTTAGTCATGCTAGCTCGTTTTCATCAAGTTGCGATTGAACCTGAACAGATTAAGCATGAATTTGCCAGTAGTCAGGGCATGATGACTGAAGCTGACGTTTTACTAGCCGCGAAAAAGTCTGGCTTGAAAGTTAAAGCGCTTGATACCCATTTTGATCGACTTGAACGAACGCCATTACCCGCAATGGCAAAAACCAGTGAAGGAAAGTGGGTCATCCTCGCAAAAATCGAAGGTGATGAAGTTCTTTTACAAGATCCACTCTTTGGTCGACCGCAGAAAATCTCTAAAGATGATTGGCTTACACTATGGTCAGGTCGTCTTATCTTGTTTACTTCACGAGCTAGTCTCGCAGGAGATTTGGCGCGTTTTGATTTTTCTTGGTTTATCCCGGCGATAGTCAAATACCGAAAATTACTAGGCGAAGTATTGCTGATTTCGTTTGTACTGCAATTGATTGGATTAGCTACACCGTTATTCTTCCAAGTCATTATGGACAAAGTCCTCGTCCATCGGGGGCTCACGACATTGGACGTTCTTGCGCTTGGTTTGTTAGTGATTTCGATATTTGAAGTCGGCATGACGGCCTTACGCACTTATGTGTTTTCACACACGACCAATCGGATTGATGTTGAACTAGGGGCAAAATTATTTAGGCATTTATTGGCATTGCCATTGGCCTATTTCCAGGCGCGGCGCGTTGGCGACTCAGTTGCTCGCGTTCGAGAGCTAGAGAACATTAGGAATTTTCTAACGGGCCAAGCTCTCACTTCTGTGCTTGATCTCGTGTTCTCAGTCGTATTTTTGGCCGTCATGTTTTACTACAGTGGTTGGTTAACGCTGATCGTTGTCTTATCTCTACCTTGTTACGTGCTGTTGTCTGTACTCATCACACCGATTCTAAAAGTACGGCTTGATGAGAAATTTGCTCGTGGTGCCGAAAACCAATCGTTTTTAGTTGAAACGATTAATGGCGTCGAAACGATCAAGTCAATGGCCGTTGAGCCACAAGTGACACGGCGTTGGGACAATCAACTTGCAGGTTACGTTGCGGCAGGTTTTAAAGTCACTCAGTTGGCTAATATTGGTAGCCAAGGCGTCAATCTGATTCAAAAAATAGTCGTTGTCACTACGATGTGGATGGGAGCAAGACTGGTTATTGAGGGGGAGTTAACTGTCGGCCAACTCATCGCATTTAACATGTTAGCGGGCCGCGTTGCCAGTCCTGTGATGCGCTTAGCCCAACTGTGGCAGGATTTTCAGCAGGTCGGTATCTCAATGCAACGCTTGGGTGACATCTTGAATACCCGTACGGAAATAAACCAAAATCGCGCACAACTCCCGCCAATCAAAGGGCAAATTGAATTTGATCAAATTCATTTCCGATATCGCCCAGATGCGCCGGAAATTTTACGAGGTATTAATCTCAGCATTAACGCGGGCGAAATTATTGGGATTGTGGGTCGCTCTGGCTCCGGAAAAAGTACATTAACTAAGCTTTTACAGCGGCTGTATGTGCCGGAGCGTGGTCGTGTGTTAATTGATGGCGTTGATTTAAGTCTTGCAGATCCCGCTTGGTTACGCCGCCAAATTGGTGTAGTTCTGCAGGAAAACTTGCTCTTCAATCGCAGTATCCGCGACAACATTGCATTGGCTGATCCTGGTATGAGCATGGAACGAGTTATTCATGCCGCTCAATTAGCAGGTGCACATGAATTCATTGTTGAGTTACCTGAAGGCTATGATACTCATGTCGGTGAACATGGCACCGGACTGTCTGGTGGCCAACGTCAACGAGTTGCGATTGCACGCGCATTAGTAACCAATCCACGAATTTTAATTTTTGATGAAGCAACCAGTGCGCTAGATTACGAATCTGAGCGAGTGATTCAGAATAATATGAAAGCCATTTGTTCTGGGAGAACCGTGCTGATTATTGCGCATAGACTTTCTGCGGTGAGGAACTCTCACCGGATCATTGCAATGGATCGAGGACAAATTGTAGAAGAAGGGCCACATCAAGAGCTTGTTAATCGACCTGATGGTTACTACGCACGATTACATGCAATGCAGATAGCTTAATCTTATTGAAAAGCACCCGTAGAAATATGAGTGCTTTTTATTTTGAGGATCAAAAATTATATAAATAATTGGTCGGAAGCTGTTGTCCAAGTCGCACAATGCTAATGTCCGCTTAGGCCGAACAGCAGAAGCTCGACATCAAACCTTGAAAGACTGCAATCGGATGATTAGCAGTCATTATGTTTAAAATCCTAGAGTCGCTATCTTGGTTAGAGTCACTCAAAATATAAAAATTTCGGTGCTACTCACGCTTAATTAAAAATAAACGACCATCTAAATCATAGTTGGCCGAAGTCTAACTGACAAATAAAGCAGTAGTTTTTCATTGTTCATTGCAGAATTTGTTTCATAACAAAATTCAATAATTTCAAATTCCATTTTTGATGCCATTTTTTTGATAAATTGCAGTTCATCTACTTATTTTACGCGCAAGTTCATCTTGGCTTTGTCAAATGTAGCCATTTTTTAACTAGTGTATTCTCTTTGACATCAAATTCTCGAATTATAAAATTCACAATTCGAATCCTTTTTATCAATTGAGTATTTTAGTTTGGCATTTTCAATGTCTCAATGTTTTATTTTATGATGAAGGTATCTTACCTCATCTGAACTTCAGTAAGCGCAGCGACAATTAGGTCTGGTAGCGTTTTCTTCGGGTTTTCAGCAGATTTTAATAAATGTGGATGCCACAGCCTGAAATCCTAGCAGATATTTTTTTTACTCACCTTCATTTTCCTTGATGCTAATTAATTGACTTTTAGATTAAACAAAATTGGGCTTTCTACTTGTTGTCTTTACGTTTTGAGATGTAGTCAGAAAGCTGACTTTCAAAAAAACCAGAGGCTCGCCCACCAGGAATTAATTTGATTGGTGGAGGCAAATGACCCTGTTCAACAATTTTGTACAGCGTTGAGCGAGATACGCCAAGACGTTCTGCAGCATCTGTAATGCGAATGATTTTTTCCATGTTTTTCTCTTTTCAACAGTTGAGTGGTGGAGGCAACTTTACGATAAAAATTTAAAAAAACAAAAGGCTCGGCTCATTTTTTTATGTTTTTTTAAAAATAATTGTATTTATTTTCTAAATAGGATTTCTCCGTGCGAGCGTGCGCGCCTGCATGCGGGTGCGCGCGTGTAGCACATGTTTTTTATTTTTCAAGGCGTGTTTGTCTACTCAATGCTTTAACTTAAAACAGAGTCAGTTTGATTTTTAGGCTCGATGTCGTTGAGCAGAGTCGTGCTGAAGACGGGTATAGATTCAATCGCTGATTTGTATAATGGTCGGCTGGCGTTTTTACTATTTTAAACGTCTGTTTATAAAGAGGCGTATGGACGTGTATGGCAGCGTAAAAGACGGCGGGCTCAATGTCGCTGGTGATGAGTTTAATGCTCTTTGTATAATTCATCGTGCGTTGTACTTGTATGTGCAAGACGAATTACTGGGTGTGTATTAGTACTTCGAAGCGTGCGATGGCTTTGAATATTAATATTACTCCGCAAAATCAAGTGACATTTACTTCTGGTAAAGGGCGTCTCCCAATATGCTCATGAGCAAACTCTAATCAGTTGAATGCTGATGTGTGACCTGAAGAAGTTGGGCTGGCCGAAGCCAATTTGATGATGCCAGTGTGTCGGGTAACAAATACTGACCACTAAAAAAAGGAAATTGCACATTGTCACGTAGCTCGGTCAAAGTGATTCCTGCTGCTTGCCAAGCCAATAAAACCAGCTCTGTGCAGTAAATTCCATTGGTTGTTTTATTTTCTGGATGAATACTAAACGGCATCCCAATCATGCGTCTGGCCGCCTGAACTGCTGCTTCAGCTTCTTTGTCATCTACACCATTAACACGCATCACTGCCGCATCAACAGCACGTTCATCAGCCAGAAAATACTGAAGTTGATCTTCTTTTACGACATCGGGCTTGCCGTATTCCTCAGCCGGAACGGCATGAATGACTGTTATGCCATTGGCTCCTGATGCGATTAAGCCCACATGACTCCATTTGCTGCCATCTTTGCTCATGACGACTGCGTCAGACTCAGTGCTTTTCCCGCGCCGAAACAGTAGTGCTCCATTGGGCAGTGAATTCAGGGAGATGGTTTGGTAAAGCGAAATCGGTGCAGTTTGCTGATGGCGGCGATCGCTCCATGTGGTGATCAACAAAAAGCTGATCCAACCCAGCAAAGCAATCGTGCCTAGCCTAATTAAGAAGCGCCTTATTTGATCTTCCATACGCCATTAATTTTTCTCAAAAGATGTTTTGTGGGGCCTTCTTCGTCACCGTCACCAAATTTAATAGTGACTTTGCAACTTTGCTCATTCTCATTGTCTTCATCTTGTATGCACTTGGTATTAATTTGAGAGAGTCCGCCTTTACTTTTAATGTCGGCGGCGCTTGAAAGTACAACCGATGCTATTTTCTCTTTTTCATTGGCTAAATTAGTTTTTGAGGGTACGAAAAGTTTAACCATGGCCTCGACGTCGCCCTGTTCAAGCGTGGTATAGAATTCTTTAATTGTGGACTCTGGGCTCTTCGGGCTCAGTGCAAAAAATAAGGTTTTGGCACTAAAACCGATTCCGCCAAGCAGTGCTACGAGCACAAGAGTGCCGATCACTTTTTTCTTAGTTGCAGGGTTTGCTGCATTCACGCTCGACATGGTTCTTTTGCCGATTTCATTCACAATAGCAGCACCTGTCGCAGTAACGGACGCAGCAGCTGCTACAGCTGAACTTGCTACATTAACCGCAGCATCGACTGCATACTTTGCATTTAATTCTGAGTTAGCGCCTGGTTCTGGTGCGGACTCTGGGGTTGCTATTGATGGGCTTGCAGTTGCTGAAACGCTAGGCGTTTGAGCTGGCAAAGCAATAGACGCGTGCACAACGGGCGTACCGCATTCCCCACAAAATCTAGCCTCTTCATCAATTTTGGTTCCACAGTTTGCACAATAAGCCATTTTATTTTCCTCTATGATTTGCGTGTATTAAATGAATTGTTGGTCATGCTAATTTCTTTAAACGCAGTAAAAATTAGCATTTCAGTTTCTGTTACCTGAAGTAAGTCGAACCTTGTGTTTGTCTTCTTGATTAAAACTGAATAGCAGGTTCAATTAGCGACGATGTTGATCTTGGATTGAAGGTTCATGCTTACATTCGGGGGCGGCAGAATTGTTGAAACACAATTTGACTTCACATGCCGCTCGATGAATGAAATCCAATCGAGCACACGCTGCGAACTTTTCAGCAAATCCAAATGTTTTAGGTGTCGGTAATTCAGTCGCCTGTATCTCACGCTCAGTGTTCAGAGTCGACTCGCGAGGCGGCGTCGCTGTGCGTGTCGGTTTGGGAGAACGGCTGGGTTTAGGCTTCACAGTTGTTTTTGTAATAATGACGGGTAGTGCCGTAGGGGTATCTGTGGCAATTGCAGTTGCTTCTGGAGTGGGCGTGACTTCTGGCGTTGGAATCGCAGTCTCAGCGGGTGTCGCAGTGGGAAGTGTTGTCGTTGAAGGGCTTGCAGTGTGTGCCGCAATAACGCCGCTGGCGGAATGACTGTCATGATCTGGCGTCAAAATCGCTGGATTACTAAGATATAACGCACCCGCGCTAGCGAAACCGATAAGTAAGACTACGCCGCAGACAATCTGTAGCCGATGGGATTTGTGCTTAGGTCGGTTCGCGATCGAAGCCTTAGGTAAACTTAACGGGGCAGGCGCATCTATAAGGTCTGTCGTGGCATCTGATTGTGTTGCGGCTGCGGCAGGAGGAGCGATATTCGGCGGAACAAGCGGCTCTTGGCTATGTTGAATTTGCGGTAAGCTGTCTTGCAGTTTTGAACTGATATCTGGTGTTGCCGACGCAATTGTAGAGGCTACATCTAAAGGTTGAATCAGAGCCGTCTTAGCGCCACAACCCCGACAAAACTTCACCTCGATGGGATTATGCTGGCCACAACTCAAGCATGCATGAGTAAGGCTGTTGCCGCAACCAGCGCAAAATTTGATGCCAGCTTTATTCTCTGTGTTGCAATTCAGACATTTCATCTTGATGAGCTTTATTAAAAATGTAAGTAGTGGAGCGTTCGAAAATAGTCAGTCATGACGACTGATCGTTTGATGCTTTTAAAGTGGAATGTTTTACTTAATCCCAAAATCAATCGCATGAGTAGACCGCATACTCATGCTGATTTTTAACAAGATGCTAAATTCAAAAATTAGCGCTATGTCGATCAATAATTGGTGCATCTTTCAAAGAGTAATCCGCATCTTTACCTGTGCTTTTAAAAGTCAGGCGCGTTTGATCTTTACTCAGTTGATGTTTGGTCGAATAACAGTGCGCTTTGGTCTCCATGCACGAAGCTGTATCTTCGTTGTTGCCCACCCACCTAGCGACGAGTTCTGGTTTTACTTTATCGCTCGCCCAGACTTGAAAAGCAGCCAGTTGCAAAGCGCCTTCGCGGGTATCTTGCGTAATCAGTAATAATCTATTGTTTGGAAGCTCGTACGCGGCATAAAGCGCGGCATTATTCATTTCAACCACTTTATGATAACGACCTTGGCCGTTCGGAAAAAAAATGGTGGTGCCGCCGTAGGGCGAAATCACCCAGCCAGTTGGTAATTTTTTAGTTAATGGTGATTTTGTAAAAACATCACGACTCATTGGGCGAGCTTCACCCTGAAAGCGCGATGTTATTTGCTGCGGAGTCAGGTCATTGGGCTTGTCGCCAGCGGCCCAAATCATGTTGCTGCTGGCTAAAAAGGTCGTTATGGCGCAAATTAATTGAGTGCGAAAATTCATGGCGTGTATTCCGGTTAATTGATGACAAAATCAATTGCAGCGTGGTATTTGTTAGTCCGTTTTTCGGCGCACGAGTTGATTGTGTACCGTCGGCTAAAGGGGAAATTTAGAAAAAAGCCTCGGCCACTTTTTGAGGTGACAGAGGCTTAATCCGTCTCGTTACACTTTTTTCACCAAATTATTCTGGCGAGCGGCCCGGGTTTTAAAGGTGAAATCGATGGAGAATGGCGTCACAGCAAAGCCATTACCCGAAAACGTACCCTGCGCGGTAACGCGATAGGTTTTACCTACTTCCAAAGCCTCTTCCGGCACAATTGAGGCGTTATTACCCGAAATCATCGAGTCTTTCGTTCTCGTGAGCAGACGACTGGCGAGTATTTGTGCTGCTTGGTTTTGCACTGAATAACTGGTTATGTCCAAAGTCGTTCCAGTTGGCGCACGCAGGCCAATTGGCGAACCCACGACCTTGCTGCCCACATCGAGCATCGGGTTCGGTGATTCAAGAGAGGGCTTGAAGGTTGCTGGAATTTCACTGCCTTGGCACGGGTAGCTGAGTACGGTGTTGCTGCCAGAAGCGGCACCATCCGTTGCTGTGCGAGTACCTGTATTGAAGGTGATCCGGTGAGCTATCGAGGAGCCTTGCCGTGTTATCTCTTTTGGAGCAGTTCCCTCAATATAGGAAGCTTCAACATAGGAGGCTCCGACTTCACGCATTGGCGCAATCAGGCTCAATTGGTGATACACCGTGTTCAATAAGTCTTCGGTCATCGCTTCGGCCGCATCCACTTTTGAATAAAACGTGTAACCGGTAGGGGCTATGCTGGTGGATAAATTTTCGTATACACGTGGGCCAGCCCAACCAATCAGTGTTGGATAGCCTGCCGTCTGAGCGCGATCTGATGGAGTGGCACCGGTAAAACCGGTAGACCCTGCCGCTTGATAGTGTCCGTAAGCGAATAAGGCTTCCGCGTAGCGCAGTTTGAAATAATTACCCGCACCATCTACGGCCACCTTAAGTACGGCATCATTCACTAATGCGTCGAACCCGCAAGATGTTCTGGCGGCATTGAGCATTTGAACACCAGCCGCTTCTGCTTGAATCAGTGTCTCGGGTTTTGGTGTTGGTGCGATATTGACGCCAACCGGAATGGGAGTCACGCCAGGTACGGCTGTTGCGGTAGGGTCCGCTGTTGGTTTAGCAGTTGTGACAGGGCTCTCTGGCGTTGAACTACCGCCCCCACCACATGCCGCTAATAACAAGTTACTCACAACAATAGCAATTAATCGTAATTTCATTTTTAGTCCTATGTGTTTGTTTAATTGAGTTTTTTGGTAAAATTCAGTGTTATTTGCGTGGCCGTGTTAGTTGCTGAAAATAATTTGATCAATCAATGCGTTCAGCTCTGGTTTTTTCTTGAAGTGATAATCCATAAAATCAAAATGAAATCTTTCGTTGTTGAACATGTTCGGTAGGGTAATTAGTATGAAAACCACTCCTAAAGCGACACCTACGGGAGGGATGAGGAGCGCGATTCCAATAATTGAAAATATTTGACATAGATTTAAGAGAATCTTGTTATCGCGAAGATGAAAGCTATGGCGCAGGGACGCCGTATCCTCGAATTTTGTGCTGCGTTGGGTTGTGTGATTGATGCCCCCAAGGTAGGCCCACGTTTGCTCTGGTCGCCCATATCTTGATCCCTTGATCACTTTTGCAAATATCACTGTGACTTCTTGGCCTTGGCGAAGAGGAAGATTGGTATGAGACAGGTACACCTCGTGCTCATATTCCTCGTCAACTTTGATCCAGAAGTGCGAATCTGTGCGCGTAGAGGAACGTTGCTGTATTTGGGGCGACAGTACCGCGCCAGAAATAGAGGAAAATTCGGTAGTGTCTTTGCCGTACTGATATTGATTCGTCATATTTATTCGAGTAATCCGTTTAATCCACGGAGGCAAAAATAGGGTAAGGCCTTACTTTAGTAGTTTGGTTGTTGTTTAACAATCGTCGGTTGTTATGTGTGTGAATTTATTCACAGATACTCTTGATATGAGTTCAAACGATAAAATCGCTTTCTCGGTACGCTTGAAGCAAGCGCTAGAACGTAGTTCCCGTACCGTCGAAACGGGGACGCAATTAGCGATTCAATTTAATCTGCGCTACCTAGGGGAGTCCATTAGCCAACAAACAGCCCATAAATGGCTTAATGCACAGTCAATTCCAACAGATGATAAAATTCGTGTGCTGGCGAACTGGCTAGACGTGCCATTTCAATGGTTAAGAAATGGTGATAGTGAGGAGCGTCTCATCAGGCTGGAGCCATTAAATAACCCCGTTATGCTGAGTGATGAAGAAATTCGGCACATCCAAAAACTTCGGGTGTTACCAGAGTATCAGAGGGTATTAATTGAGAAACTTCTGACTGAATTTGCACTTATGAAAACGGGAAACTCTGATCGTTAACCGTTAAATTTAGTGTTGATTGAATGTTGTTTGCTTAAGATGCAAGATTTGACCTGACTGAAATAACAAAGGCAGCATTGAGCTGCCTTTGTTATTTCAGTCAGATTAGTTTTGTGCACGCGGCCTTAAAATCCGCAGCAGTGTAGTAATTTACTCAATTTTTAGCCTTAAAACGTAACTAAGGCAAAAAACCCATTCTTGGAGCTGGGGTTGCAACTGGCGTATCCGGTACGATTGGCATGAGTTTTTGCGCTGGCGGTTGAGTGATTCGATTTTTAGCAAATGGCTGCTGGGCCAGTGTGATGCCTTGACTAAGCCGCTGGCGAATTTCACGTGCTGATTTGCATTCCGTCGGGAAAAATTGCTCGCACAATTCATCTGTGAGTTCAGAGCTGAACCAACTGCCTAAGTTGTTTTCTTCGATTAGCTTTCGATACACATTGCGTACTAGTTGGTTGCGCGCAGCACTGTCGTTCGGCACTACGAATTGCTGCAATATACAACGATCACGCAGCGGTAATGAAATCTGCTCAAGTTCATTGGCGGTGAGTAAATAGCTGGGGTAATCCATCCGCGTTGGTAGCCCAATATACTTATCTTCAAACCGACGCGCGTTTTCCGGCTCCAGCAGCATCAATAAAATATCGTTGAGCTTGCTGCCATTCGAGCTGCCAGATTTATCCACCTCATCGAACACAATGATTGGGTTTGCAATCGGGCAATCCGCCATTCGACGTAATAAATCACTGGGTGCGGCTTGTGACCAGTGCTTTGATGTCCCCAATAATTGCAGCGTATCAGCAGAGCCACTGAGCTGGAACTCAAAGCAGGGTAAGTCCAGTACTTGAGCGAGTTTGAAAGTAAACCAAGATTTACCCAAGCCTGGCGGGCTGACTAAAAGGAGTGGACTAAAATGCAGAGCTTGCTCGGTGACCACTTGCTGATGTACTTGAATCACCATTTGATTAAGTAAATCTGATAAATGTGGATTTTCAGCCGCGAATTGCTCAAGTGCATCCAAATCGGCCATTTTCGCCATACGTAGCGGTTTGGGCTGCAATAATTGTTCTAGCATTTTCTTCGTGCCGCCCCCCTCATTTTTCGATGACTTATCCATCTCCTGAATGCGTTTTACCAACGCGGTATATTCAATTAAATACACAGAGTTTTTTGTGCTAGCGGGGATGGGTGTCGCCAAGTTAGACGCTAATGACATCTTAGTGAGTAGAGCCATTTGCTGTTGCGACATTAAATTTAACAGTTGTTGGCTCATTGCATCTGGCTCCCATTAATATCTGTCAAATTGGTTAAAAATTGACTGTAACCAGCGCAAATCGCACACACCTTTTTATACAGTTGTTCTCGATTTTCAATAAAGTGGGGAGCGATTCTGTATTGGCTACTTGCTTGAAGGTTCTCGGCATTCTGCAAGTCATAAGTGTGGATGCCATTTGCTGGTTTTTGATTCTCTGCATTGCAGTGATAAGCAAGCATGCCAGTTTGTGCCGTGGCGCATAGTTGAGGAATCGTAAATTGCAACTGATAATCTCCACAATCTAGCGCTTGAATATCGAAATTAGCTTGCACATGGGGGGATGGTTTATGGCTCAGGATTTCAAGTTTGCCTTGATGAACGTCTTGACTAATCTGTAGCAGACCGAATCCGCCTGCACGCCAAGCCTTATGAAATGCATCGCATATTTCATACAAATCAATTTTGAATGCTTGGTCTTCCTGCTCGTAAGCGCCTTCTACAAGTAGTAAATTTGATAACTTTGGAGGTAACTCTTTCGTTTCATAAAGGTACTCAGACGCGCTGAGTAACGTGAGCTCCCGCTCGTTAAATGGCAAGGACAGTAGTTCTTCGCGTTGCGCGAACGAAAAATCCTGCATGAATGCGCCGCCGCCCACCAAAATGTTCTAGTCATATGTGAGCTGCAAATGTGGCATAAAGCCATCTTTTAAAACAATGTCGCTAACTCCCGCTCTTTTAATGCGCTGATTTGGCGCGCACCACAGCACAATCGCTGGATGGTAGCGATCAATAAATTTGTTGAGTTCTTTGCTCTGCGTCGAAACGATAAGTGGAATTTTCTGACTCGTTAGAGACTGTGGCCAACTGGCATGGTTTGAATTAATGAGTTCTAGTTCCCTAGCAATCATCTGTAATGTTTCTTGTAAAATTTGAATCAGTCCTGTGGTTAATTCAGTGTTGAAATTGACCACACGTGTCCGTTCAAAATTGGAATGGAACGGGCCCGCTAGCTTGAGTACGGTTGCAAAAAACTGACTGAGTTCACGTTGTTGTTTTGATTCCAGTTCGCGTTGAGCGAATTCGGCAGGCTCTAGTACTAATTCCGCTTCGGCATCTTCTTTGGAGACTTGAACCATTGCAGGTTGAGCTGTGCTTCTTTCGCAGCCAAACCAGTCAGTATCAAACAATATATCGTTGTCATGTTCCTGAGATTTGAAGGTCGAATCATATTCTGAAGTTATATTTTCAGAAATTTGAGCAAAGATAAGTGATGGTATGCGAAGTACTGACGAAGCAAAATTGACTGAATTCATGACTGTACTCCGATCGTTTGTTGAAGTGGACGGCGCTTGTTCTATTGATGTCACAGGCGCTGAATGCACCTGTATGGTGAAGAGTTTTGTTGTGCTGGCGAACAACTCGCTCGCTGCTGGAGGAAAAAACAGATGCCTCGCGTCACGGATCAGGTAGTCAGGCTTTAACTGAAAGTTGAAAGGAGCGTTCACAAATGAATTGAAGTTACGCATCATTGTGCTCCTGCGTAGATTTGACTTGTGCTACAAAGTAAAGCTGCGTGGTAGTATGTCTTTGCATTGTTTTCTCTCCTGAGATTCATGCACTGGGTGGGTTACTGCTCAAATTAAGCCTTGGGGTGTTCCAGCACCTTGGGGCTTTCCTTTTACTAAGATGCTACATTATAAACATGGCAAGTTGCCATGCTTATAATGAACTAGCATTTTGTCTTAGTCAATGTTAAATATGGCTACTTGCCATTTTCTTGTTGTGTTTATGGCTACTTGCCATGTGTCTGGATTAATTATGAAAAATAACGCACCTAGCCAGAGCGCAGACAAATACATTCTTCGTTATCCTGATGGAATGAGAGAACAAATTGCTGCCGCAGCAAAAGCCAATAACAGAAGCATGAATGCAGAAATTGTTGCAAGATTGCAATCCAGTTTTGAGCAGGAGGATGCCAAGGCCAATCACGCAGCAGGAGAAACCGTTGGCCTTAGCGATCAGATCAGATTGATCGTGCGAGAAGAGCTTCAAACGTTCGTTGTTCAGTTGAAGCAGGTAGGCTAGGTGACAGGCCGTTTCCTTGCTTAGAGTGGGAAATGACACGCCAATTGTGTTATGAAGCTCCGGTGCGTAGAGCGTCATACCCCAGAAGATCATGTGATGCGGCCCACGGGCATGAGCGTGCCGGAGTACCTACACAGCCTAGACGTGAGCAAGTTAAAGGCTGATCACGAGGCGCTTGTCGCTGAACTGAATGGGCGTGCCAAAGATCATTTTGCCTTGTTGTTAGAACAGGTTCTGCAAACCCAGAGGCTTTTACTCAAAACGAATGTGGAAGGTAGCCACTAAGGTCATCAACTTGCGAACGGAGGCTTATCATGATGCTTCCTTTGCCTCCAATGACTGCCATACCCGTGTTTTATTCGGAAAATATGATTGGCAATGTGGGCAGTTTTTCACCTAGCGCAGCGAAGCCGAGGGAAGTTTTAGCTTCTTGGCAAGCCTTGGATATTTCAATTTCCGTCCATGTTATCGAGCCTGCCAGTATTGAATTATTGAAACTAGCGCATGATCCAGACTATGTGGACGGTATTTTTGCAGGCACGCGGGCGAATGGTTTTCGGGCAAAAGATCCCGTACTTGCGGAAAGCTGTCGCTATACGGTTGGCGCAATGCTGGCGGCGGCCCATGATGCTCTGAAAAACCAGCAAGTTGCTATTGCTCCAGTATCTGGATTCCATCATGCAGGCTATGGCGAAGCATTTGGCTATTGCACGTTTAATGGTTTGTTAGTAACCGCCATCGCACTCAAGCAGGCTGGTTTGGTTTATAAAGTAGGTATTCTGGACTGCGATGTGCATTATGGTGATGGTAGTCAGGCCATCATTGATCGCCTTCAGCTTGAGGGCTGGATTGAGCACATCAGCATGGGGGCACGATGGAGTACTATGCCTGAGTTTGCCGAAGGCTTTCTAGCCGATTTGCCCAAGGTAATGAACAGCTTTGCCGACTGCACTCTACTGCTGTATCAGGCTGGAGCAGACCCACACATCAATGATCCACTAGGCGGCTTTTTAACGAGTGAGCAAATGCAAAGACGAGATCGTATTGTATTTGAATACTGTCGGCGCTTTCAGCTGCCGGTGGCATGGAATCTCGCAGGAGGTTATCAAAGAGACGAGTTGGGTTCCATTAGACCAGTACTTGATCTGCACGATCAAACTTTACGCGAATGTGCAGTAGCGTACGATTTACAGCAACCACCACTGTAAGCGCGTTTCGGGCGCGCAGCCTATTTTGCTAGCAATTCAAACGAGTATTGCGCACTCGATGGGTCTTCGGCACGGTGCTCACATGCGAATAGTGCATTCGCGGACTTCAAGTGAAAACTGATTAGATTTCTTCATGGCGCCATTCTCTCAAGAATTGGCGTCTCCGTGAAACCCTGTGTGATTCAGATGACAAACTTGAGTATTTTGGTGAAAAACAATCGACTTGACAGTTCAGTGGAAAAATTTTAACGCTAAGTAGGGCCGAGTGTAACTTAGATAGTTGGTAATGATGAAGGAGCCAATTCAGTCGGTATTGAACATAAGTCTGTCGCTGTTCGAGCGCCGATTAAATGTGGTATCCAGTAATGATGCTGCTCCATTAAGCATGCAAGGTCACAAGACAGCATGGAGACCGCGTACTTTTCTGCTAATTCGGGTTTGTCTTCATATTTTGGTTTTACCTTTCCACTGCTATTTGTTATTTTTGGCCGGTTTGCAATGCAACAATCAAAATTCAAAACCATATCCTGCACTTCATCACGGGAATAGCCATGGTTTTCCGCAATGTCAGCAAATGCGTCAGTTAAAGACTTTCTGCATAACAGGTCGCCAAACTTTTTTACACCAATAAAAAAGAACAAATAAAGTTCTCTGGTGAAATGTACCTTTGGACTTATAAAGTGCCTTCTAGCATTAAGTAAAAAGCTTTTTATGTCATGCCGATCTAACCCTTTATTGTTGCTGATGTTTTCTTTAATTTTACTGGATATTTTTTGTAAAAAATCACAGCTAATTTCCTTGGATCCATGTTTTTTGCTGGTCAATTGTTTTCGATTTTTTGAATAAATTAAGAATCCAACTTCTTGGCGAGCAAATCGGTCAACGCTAATTGCTTCAAGAATTATTTCCAATAGGGCTATTGCTGCTAGCGTTGAGCTGCCAATGAAATTCTCTAAAATCGGTACAATATTTATTGCTACATATACTTCCTTATTGATACGGCCACTAATTAGCAGCAAAGGTAGCTTCTCTAGCACTGCGAAAGCATGGTCGTTTAGGCGAAAACAAAGCCATTTCGAGCTGTTAAATTGAAGATGAAATTCAATCGATCTATTGACAAGTCTTGATTTCCGTAAAAAATTCTCAATTTTGCCGATGGTTAAATCTTCAGAATCAAATTTAAGTAGATCTGGATTGCTGCCAAGTCGATACAGGAGTGAAATATCTTTGTTATTTTTTAGATTCCTGTAAATTTGCTCAGCTATTTTTCGATCGCTTCGGATTGTTTCTGATTGGTCAGATCGGTCAGATCGGTCAGATTCACTGTCGTGTTCCCATCGCATAGGGGAATTTTGAAGTCGATGATACTTTGCAGGATTAGGCAAAATACGATTGGACGCAGATCTTCGGTCGAGAAAATGTGGGCGTTCTTGCAATCGTGATGACAAACTGATGTCTTTTCTGATCCCAAAATGTGAAGCGTGTGGCTGGAATTTTCTGGTTTCGAATTCATAATTTAGTTCCTCGTATGGGCCAAATTTCTTAATTAAATTATTAAGATGAAATGTTTTTGGTAATTCTTTCTCGTAGAAGTAAACACTATTAAAGTAATAGAGCAACCTGTTCTGAGAGCAAAATGAAACTCTAGGGCCAATTCTAAGGAGATGTAAATGAAAGTCTTGCCAACATTTTGCTTTTCCCAAAGCTAATCTAAGAATTTCGTTTAGAAATTTAGGACTTTTGACGATTTGTGCTGATTTTTTATCGTATTGAATTTCAAGCATCTGTAGTGCGGTTCTGCTTTTGGCTTCAGATGTCCAGCCAAAATCAGCTGAAATTTGATCCATAATCCGTCGAAATCCTTTCTTGGTGAAGCCATTGTTAATCCTTACCACTTTTCCTGAATCTGGATCAACTCGAGATATTGCAAGATGCAGGTGCAAGTTTGCCGTATCCAAATGGGGGCAATAAACCACACGGTGCTTATGAATTTCAAGCTTCGTTAGAATTTTCATAATCACCATTTCAATTTCAAGTTTGCTGGCATATTCGCAAGGGCTAAAGCTAATTGCGATATGAAGTAGCGGCCTTGAATTAGCTCTGGTCCTTTTAATTTCTCGACAAAACTCATCGATCTCGTACTGTATATTGCTAGTTACCCCGTTTAGGAATCGTAATTTGCAAATGCCATGGGGTAAACTTAGGTCAGCATTTTTGGCCAAGTAATGAATAAGGTCACGTGGGGATTTTAAGCGTAGCTTAGGGACATGAATAATTGTGATATTCATTTTTTTACCCTAATTTAAGTTGTTGAATCTCTTTGTTCTTTTCTTCAATTATGCCTCTTAATTGTTGTATTTCATTTTCGAAGATTTCTGCCTGTTCTTGCAGGTAGCAGATGATGTTTTCTGAATCACTGATTATTTCGCGAACCAAGCCAGATATTGGTACCTTTCTTTTTTTTGCCAGCATTATTAAAGTGGTGTGCATTTCTTTTTGAAGCCGAAATGTGATCTTCTTGCTCATTTTGATTCTCCGCATAAAGGATCTGTCTGTGATGTATTTGTAGTTTTATTCTTGTCAATTTTTATCTTTGCAAGGTATTCTTCAATCTGATCCTCAAAGAAACCTGATGCGCGCCCATTCGGAGTCACTTTTATAAGTGGTGGGAAATCATGCGCTTTCTGCAGGCGGTAAAGTGTCGAATTTGATACCCCAAAAATCTTAGCGGCTTCCGCGAATCTAATGATTCTACTCATGTTGTATTTCTCCCGTTGTTTGTTAACTATTACAAACATAATTTAATTTTCATTGAAATTCAAGGGCTCGCAATTTAAAAATTATTATTTTCTGTTTCTAGCATTTGTTTATTTTTTACTTAACTTCTATTTTTACTTTAAATAAAAAAAATATTTATTTATTTTTTGCATAGATATGTGGGTCATCTCTATTGGTTATTCATCGTTAGATGTGGATTTTTTGATATAAATTCAGTACGTATCGTCGCCAAAGCCTTTAAGTACTAGGCTTTCGGGTTAATACTGTGCATTGTTGTAGAATAACGTCACCATTATTGACGTCAGCCACGTATTTAAAGCGGGTAACAACCAGAATCAGCTCGTCAAAACAGGTGGCGTTATGGGGGGGGGGGGGAGACGCTCCGGTTCGCGGTACACATCAAGGGAGCGTGATTTCGCTATTTCAGGCAAATATCTACCAGCCCTGCGCACTGGTTCTAATGAACTCATCAATGGCGTAAACGAACGCTGGGGCAGTCTTATCTTTGTCCGGCATTCCGCTGGCAGTGTGATGGGGTGTTAGCATGGATGCGAAGCCAAGCGACTCCTGGCTGCTCTGTCGAATGAAAACTAGCGCACAAGCTGATTATGGGGCGTCCGACAAACTGTCATCTTGAGGGGGAGTGTTTTTGATATTCATCTAATACTCATAAGACTAGCCGTAACTTTATGTTGGCGTTAACCCATGCTCAATTAAATGTTTCTGAGGCTAGCTCGGAAGCTGAAAGCAACTTGACCAAGGTTTCTAGTTCAAACAGAGTTGCCTCTGCTTTATTTCAATTTTATCTGTTGTATTTTTCTGACTTTGCTTCTTGTTTTACGTTGGCGATTGTGAACAAGTTTGTCATTTGAGGTGTGTATTTGTTGTTTTGTGGTTGTTGAGCAAGCGCGACGTCTCTATTGTTTTGGCTATATTGCACTTAGAAATGTTTATTTTAGGTGGGGGCAATGCTGAAGTATTTTATGAAAGTGGTACTATAGCTGGCACTATATACAGACTTAGCTCGATGAGTTTGAAATCATCTTTGAGCTAAGCTGTTGATTTTATTGGTGCGCCCGACAGGAATCGAACCTGTGACCCTCAGTTTCGGAAACTGATACTCTATCCAACTGAGCTACGGGCGCATTACGAGTAGGGGTGCGATGATAACGGCTTATGATGCTTTCGTCTAGTTGGTTTGTGAATAGTGTTTTGTTGTTTCTGTGTTGTCGGTATAATTGCCGACGATAAGAGCGATATAACGATTCGCAAACACAAATTACATTATTTAAAAAGGGATGACAGCATGGGCAGTTCCAGCGCATCGGCGTTTAAAAGCGTTGTCGGCATTATTGTGACGGCATTAATTGGTGTGCCTTTGTTTGCATACTTGGTTATTAAACTATTCACTTCTGGTATGGCGACGGACGTCACCAGTTCAACGATGACTAAAGAGGCTGTTACTGCGCGCTTGCAGCCTGTTGCCGTAATTAAAGTGGTTGATGGTGGTCCACCAGGATCAAAAAGCGGTAAGGCTGTTTATGAGTCCGTCTGTATGTCCTGTCATGACGCGGGTTTGGCGGGGGCACCTAAGTTTGCAGATGCTGGCGCTTGGGCTCCACGTATTGGCCAAGGTTTTGATACCCTCGTTAAGCATGCAATTAGTGGCTTTAATGCGATGCCAGCTAAGGGCGGCGCTGCTGATTTGACTGATGATGAAGTGAAACGCGGCGTGGCCTTTATGGCAAATGCTGGTGGCGCGAAATTTGAAGAGCCAAAAGTGGCTGGCGCAGTGGGTGCTGCGATTGATCCTGCGGTTAGAGGTAAAGAGATTTACGCGAGTGTGTGTATGGCCTGTCATGATGCGGGTCTTGCTGGCGCACCTAAGTTTGGTGATAAAGCAGCTTGGGCTCCGCGCTTGAAAGATGGCGTTGATAATGCCGTGGCGATTGCGATTAAAGGTTTGAATGCAATGCCGCCTAAAGGTGGATTTAGTGGGTCGGATGAAGAATTTAAAGCTGCTGCTTTATATATCATTAACGCATCAAAATAATTAAGTTTAAGTGTGCATAGAAAAAGGCCGCATCGATGATGTGGCCTTTTTTATCGATAAAATTTACTCCGTTGAGACAGTTTTGCTGATGTTGCGTGGTGTATCGACGCTATTTCCGCGTGATGTGGCGGTGTAATAAGCCAGTATTTGCAATGCGACGCCATATAAAATTGGGTTGAGGTGGGGAAGTTTGGGTGGCATACGAATGGTGTTAAATCCAGCAATCGGCGGGAGTGCGACGTCGCTAAGGGCGAAGATTTCACCATGTTTGCTGCGTACCTCATGCAGGTTGGCGAGCAGCTTTTCAGCCAGAATATCCCACGGCAAGCAAGCGATAACAGGGAAGTTATTATCAATCAACGCCAGTGGCCCATGCTTGAGTTCGCCGCTGGGGTAGGCTTCTGCGTGCAGATAAGTGACTTCTTTAAATTTTAGTGCGCCTTCCTGTGCAATCGGGTAGTACATATGGCGTGCGGTAAACAATAAATGTGGTTTTTTGCTTAGGTATTTAGCCCACTCGCCCAGTTTGGGGGCAAGGGCGAGAACGGCCGCAATCGCTGCAGGCAAGGCGCGTAGCTCATTGCTGAGCTGGGCAGGAAGCTTTTTGTGGCGGGCTTTGGCTAATGTTTGGGCAAGCAAGAATAAGCCTAGCAATTGGGCGCTGAAGGTTTTGGTCGATGTGGCGCCCAATTCTTCACCGGCATGTAATTGCAATTGCAGCGCAGCTTGGCGCATCAAGGTGCTGTTGCCCTGATTACTAATCGCTAGCGTAATTTGGCAGCCTAATTGTTGTGCATGCGCAAGCGCTGCAACGGTGTCGGCAGTTTCGCCAGATTGAGAAATCACGACAATCAGTGTGCTGGGGCTGAGCGTGCGCTCTTGATAGCGAAATTCACTGGCCAATTCAACTTGGGTAGGAATTCCCGCCAGGCTTTCTAGCCAAAATCGTGCAGTTTGCGCCGCGTGATGGCTGGAGCCACTGGCAATCAGTAGTGCACTATCAATATTGGCAAATAATTCAGGCGTGCTGAGCCAGTTTTCTAGCCGATTTTCTTCTGCGTGATGAATGAATTCGGCGCAGTTACGTGCCTGTGCATGAATTTCACGCAGCATAAAGTGTGGTAATTGCCCCGCTGTGTGTGCTGGTGCTGGGTCGCGATGTATGACTGTGCCGTTCGAGTCGATGAGTTTGATTTTTGCTGCAGAGAGTTGTGCTACATCACCATCATGCAATTGGGTAATGAGGGCTGCGCGCTCACGCAAAAAAATCGGGTCGGACGCAAAAACACTGCTGTCATTGCCATGAGCCACAAAAAAGGCGGGGCCCGATGTGGTGCAGTAAATATGCTCTGGATCTTTGCTGGAGTAGGCGGTGAGTGTGTAATAGCCTTGCAGTATTTTGCTCGTGCTATGTAGTGCACGCAATAAATCATGGTGCTGTTGCCAGTGCCGATCAATCAAGCTTGCGATCAGGTGTTCTTGCCGCTTATTGCTCGATTCACTGTCATTTAAGAGTGCATTAACGTGCTCTAAATTTTCGATCGTACCGCAAATCGCTATGCACAGATGGTCTTGATATAGGTGGGGAGCAGCTGCTAAAGCACCGTAATCACTGCTGCGTAAAATAGCTTGCTGGCATTCGGGAATGCTGGCGGTATCGGGGATTATTTTTCCTTGCCATAGCAAACTACGCGCTTCACTGGCGTAGCTCATTGCGAGATGGGCGTTGGGGCTCGGGCTGAGCTTGAGGGCGCGCATGAGTTGCGGGCCGATATTGTGAAGTGAAATGCCGCCGAGCAAGGTATCCATGGTTATTCTGCAAAGTTTTGTAAGCGATACCTTATCGTAGACTGCTCTGTTATTCGCTTAAAGTTTGTTTTTGGTTTTTTGTTCGCTATGCAACAAAGCTAACGCTTGACTGCTCGCCAAGTCGGGAGCGAACTTTCGTGCAAATAAATCGGGTTTTTCTGCTAGTTGGCTAATTTCTTCGGGTTTGAATGTGCGTGGCGACCAAGCGCCTTCTTCCCATTCGAGATAACGCATTGCGTTGTTCGTGAGTTGTGGCGCTAATGCGGTGTGCATTAAAAGCGTCTGAAAAAACATTTCATCGGGCACGAGGGTATGCTTAAAAAAATCAATCAGTTGGGGTTCTTGCTCGCAGAGATCCAATACAGCTTGGCAGGCGGTTTGGCTGAGTATCCACCATTGAGAGCCAGCATGGATTTGCTGGAGTGGAGCGGGCAACTGGCGTTGCAGGCCGATCAATCGGGTAAAGCGTTGGATTTTTTGTAGAATCTTCCCGCTGGTTTTGCCATTGAGCACTTCAAAATGCCAAGCGCGGTAGCGGTAAGCGACATCAAAATCGCTCGCCGATTTGATGTCGATAAAGCCGAGGCTATCTGTACTAGATAAAAAATTATTGATGTATTCATTGCTATGTATTGGGTAGTCTTGTCCAGAGAGTAATACCCCAAAATCGAACCCATCTTGCATTGCTCGTTGAATGAGGCGTAGGCTGGCATCAACCAATGAAAATCCGCCCCAGCGGCAGGGCTGGCGCTCAATGAAAGTGATGTTGTTGCGACTGGTTTGAACTTGAGCTTGTATCGCGGTAAACACAGCATCGGGCGTGTTGGCGTCGATATGAATATAAAAATGTACGCTCGGGCAGTTCAGTTGAGTGACAAGTCGCGTTAATTGTTCGGGGTGGGCGTGCGCCAAAATAAAGTAAGCGATGCGGGGCATTTTTATCGGATTGCGGTGTTCAAAGTGTCTCTATTCTAGCAGTCTGAGCGTCTGAGTCGCTGCTGGCGCAGGCTTGGTGACGGAATTACTGTTTTCGCTGAGGCGGCAAGGGTACAATAAGCTCCTTTTGCCCAGTGCACTTGGCTTGACTGCCGTGCGGTGGGTCGTTATCGTTTCACGGGTTTTATTTGGCGGTGGGTTAGGACTATGGCGAAAGCAGCAGCTAAATCGGTGGCGTTGCCCGATAATTTCGAACAAGGTTTGGCCGAGCTGGAGGGCTTGATTGCGCAAATGGAAAGCGGTAGTCAGGCTTTGGATGCTAGCTTGCTTGCATTTCAGCGTGGTACTGAATTGCTCCGTTTTTGTGAAGGGAAACTCTCAAGCGCAGAGCAACAAGTGCGTGTGCTGGAAGGCGATGAGCTTAAGCCTTTGTCGGGCGCTGGAGCTACAAATTGAGCGAGCTTGAAACAACAGACTTCAAGACTTGGATGAATGAAGTCCAAGCACAAATGGAAAAAACGCTGGCTAGCGTGTTGCCATCGAGCAATCATTTGCCCGAGCGCCTGCACGATGCGATGCGTTATAGCGTGCTCGATGGCGGCAAACGCGTGCGGCCTTTGCTGGCGTTTGCGGCGGGCGCGGTGGTTGATGCGTCGCCAGAGCGCTTGCAATACGCCGCTTCTGCTGTGGAGTTGATTCATGCGTATTCCTTAGTGCATGACGATATGCCTGCAATGGATAACGACGTGCTGCGCCGTGGCAAGCCGACGGTGCATGTCGCTTACGGTGAAGCAACGGCCTTGCTGGCGGGTGATGCGCTGCAAACGGCGGCGTTTGAAGTATTGTCTAACCGCACTTTGGCGGATAATCCGGTCGACCAATTGCAAATGATCCGGATTTTGGCGAATGCCTCGGGTAGTTTGGGGATGTGCGGCGGGCAGGGCGTGGATTTATATAGCGTTGGCCAAGAGTTGACGCTGCCGCAACTGGAAATGATGCATATTTTGAAAACAGGCGCGCTGATTCGTGCGTCAGTTTTGCTCGGTTCGTATTGCGGTACGGCACTCGCGCCAGAGCAGCGTGAGGCGCTGGATCATTACGCCAAATGCATTGGTCTGGCGTTTCAAGTGGTCGACGATATTCTCGATTGCGAAGCCGATTCGGCGACTTTGGGTAAAACTGCGGGTAAAGACGCTGCAAATCATAAGCCAACGTATGTGGCTTTGCTGGGCATGAAGGGCGCGAAAGAAAAAGCCGCTGAGCTAAAAGCGTCCGCCTTGGCATCGCTCACTCCGTTTGGCGAAAAAGCCGCTATGTTAAGTGCCCTTGCTGGGTATATCGTTGACAGAAAATATTAATAGGACTTGCAGGGATATACCCCTGCTGTGCAAGGTACAAATGAATTACCCTTTGCTTGATACTATCCAAACACCCGACGATTTACGCCAAATCGAGCGCAAAGAATTGCCCGCTGTTGCGCAGCAATTACGCAGCTATTTACTCGATTCAGTGAGTCAAACTGGCGGGCATTTTGCCAGCAATTTGGGCGCGGTTGAGTTGACCGTTGCGCTGCATTATGTTTTTGATACGCCGCATGATCGTTTAGTCTGGGATGTGGGGCATCAAAGCTACCCGCATAAAATCCTGACTGGCCGTAAACACCGGATGGGCACGATGCGCCAGCAGGGTGGATTAGCTGGATTTCCAAAGCGCGAAGAATCGGAATACGACACTTTTGGCGTCGGGCATTCGTCGACATCGATTGGTGCTGCGCTGGGCATGGCGGAAGCTGCGCATATCAAAGGTGAAAAACGCAAAGCGATTGCAGTGATCGGTGATGGCTCGATGACTGCGGGGCAGGCGATTGAAGCGCTGTTTAACGCGGGGCATCGTGATGATATCGACTTGCTGGTGATTTTAAACGACAACGAAATGTCGATTTCGCCGAATGTCGGCGCGTTTAATAATTACCTCGCCAAGCTTTTATCAGGCAAATTTTACAATGGCATCCGCAATGCGTCGGGCAAAATGCTCGATGTGGTGCCGCCGCTCAAAGAGCTGGCAAAAAAAGGCGAAGAGAGCGTCAAAGGCTTTTTAACGCCGGGTACGCTGTTTGAGGAAATCGGTTTTAACTATATCGGCCCAATTGATGGTCACGATATGGAAACGCTGGTGGCGACTTTATCCAATATCAAGCAATTGTCTGGCCCACAGTTTTTGCACGTGGTGACCAAAAAAGGCAATGGGTATAAGCTTGCAGTCGCTGATCCTGTTAAGTATCACGCAGTTACCCCCTTTAATCAGGAAGAGGGCGTATGTGGCAGTAAGTCGACCAAGCCAACGTTTACGCAAGTCTTTGGCGATTGGCTCTGTGATATGGCCGCGAGCGACGAGAAATTAGTCGCGGTGACACCAGCGATGCGCGAAGGCTCGGGTATGGTGCGTTTTCATGCCGAATATCCAACGCGTTATTTTGACGTCGGCATCGCCGAGCAGCACGCAGTGACGTTTGCGGCAGGTTTGGCCTGCGAAGGTTTGAAACCCGTCGTGGCGATTTATTCGACCTTCTTGCAGCGCGCCTACGATCAGCTCATTCACGATGTGGCGCTGCAAAATTTGGATGTAACCTTTGCGATTGACCGCGCCGGTTTAGTCGGCGCAGATGGCCCAACGCATGCGGGTAGTTTTGATTTGTCTTTCTTGCGCTGCATTCCGAATATGGCAATTTTGGCGCCAGGCGATGAAAACGAATGCCGCCAAATGCTCTATACCGCGTATCAACATATCGGGCCTGCTGCAGTACGTTACCCGCGCGGCTGTGGTTTAGGCGCGAAGGTCGATGCGGAAATGAGTTTGCTGCCTTGGGGTAAAGGCGAAATTCGCCGCCAAGGCGCAGAACTCAATGGCAAAAAAATCGCAATTTTGGCGTTTGGTACGGTGCTGGAACCGGCACTTAAAGCCGCAGAAGAATTAAATGCAACGGTCGCCAATATGCGCTTTATTAAACCGCTGGATACTGCGCTGGTGTTGGAATTAGCGGCAACGCACGATTTGATCGTCACCGTTGAGGATAACGCGATTATGGGCGGCGCAGGCAGTGCGGTGTTGGAGTGCTTAATGGCGAATAACGTCCTCAAATCGGTATTGCAGCTGGGCTTGCCCGATAGCTACGTTGAGCATGGTGAGCAGAAACAACTGCTGGCTGACTGTGGTCTTGATGCGACTGGGATTGCGGCGAGTATTCAATTAAAGCTAGCCATGCTTTAATTGAACTGAATGGATTTAAATGAATTAGCCCTGCGATTGCGGGGCTAATTTTTTTATCGGTGGGGATTTGGCGAGTCGTTTTCTTTTGCGGTGGTTTGCGGGGTATCGTTGCTCTCCAGTATCTGGGCGAAGCGTATTTGAAGGTGGCGCAAAGGGGCTGCTGGTACAAAGCAATTTGCAGTCGGTGCGAGTGGGCGGAGGATTTGGCTAGATCGATTCGTCGGGGCGTTGAGCGTTAACGCATGTAGGGGGCGCCGCTTGCCGTTAATCACCAAAATAAAAATCCACTTGGCAGGAGTGGATTTTTTTATGATAATGAGAACAGTTGCTAATAAGGTTCTCATTATGATTGTATGCGTTTGCAATAATGTCAGTGATAAAGCGATATGCCAAGCCGTTGAGCAATCCGGTGTGCGTACTTTTATCCAGTTACAGCGGGTCACCACCGCTGCGACCTGCTGTGGCAAATGTAGTAGTTGTGCGAAGCAGGTGCTGCATACCGCGGTTGAGCGTTATGAAGAGCAAATGATGGCCGAGTTGGAAGGTGTGGCCTTCGCCTAAAATCTAGCTTTGGCTGTGGCCCAATGTGAATAAAACCGAGCTTTATGCTCGGTTTTTTGTTGTCTGTTGGAATCAAACCCGTTTTCCCTTTTTATTTGGCCTAAGCCTGTGAGTGGGCTGTGGGTAAACGATCTAGCTTGTTGTAATTAAAGAAAAATTTATTGGTGTCTATTTTTTGAGCAATTTCAAGGTCTAATTCACAGTGTGGCGGGAGCGTTGTGTTGAAAGGCTGTGGATATCTGTGCTAAGTTGCTGTTTTATTGTGATTTTAATGCTCTGCTTAAAAAATGAGCGAGTAATGTGTGATTTAGGCTGAAATTGAAGCGAATCGCAGCGGAATTTGCGGAAAAAATCGTTTTACTCGATTTATCCCCGATAAAAAAGGATACGGTGTGGGTTAGCTGTGGGTAAGGTGATCAAGTTACTGATTTAGCTCAACTTATTGCTGTTGCTTGTTTTTTGTGCAATGCATTTGCGGTATAATGCGCGCCTTTCTTAGTTTGAGTGTGCGTAGACCATGACCTTAAAAGCCCCTGAACTCTTATTGCCTGCTGGTACGCTGGAAAAAATGAGCGCAGCTTATGATTTCGGTGCCGATGCGGTCTACGCGGGACAACCACGCTACAGCTTGCGCGCGCGCAATAATGAATTTCAGTTGGAGCAAATCGGCCAAGGCATCTTGGAGGCGCATGCGCGCGGCAAAAAATTCTTTGTCGCCAGCAATATTTTGCCGCACAACGCCAAGGTAAAAACCTATCTCGCTGATATGGAACCGGTCATCGCGATGAAGCCCGACGCGCTGATTATGGCCGACCCTGGCCTGATTATGATGGTGCGCGAAAAGTGGCCCGAGCAAGTGATTCACCTGTCGGTGCAAGCCAATACGGTCAATTACGCTGGCGTGAAATTTTGGAAATCAATGGGGCTGGAACGGGTGATTTTATCGCGCGAATTGTCGCTCGATGAAATCGAAGAAATTCGCCAGCTTTGCCCAGATATGGAAATCGAAGTCTTCGTACATGGCGCGCTGTGTATTGCCTACTCAGGCCGTTGTTTGTTGTCGGGCTACTTCAATCACCGCGACCCCAATCAAGGCACCTGTACTAATGCCTGCCGTTGGGACTATAAAACGCACGACACGGTGGAAGATGACGCGGGTGATGTAGCGTTGAAAGAGCAGGTGATTCAATTTGATTTCCAAAAAGCGATGAATGATGCCAATCAAGCCTTTGCACCAGTTTCATCGTGCGGCGGCGCTGAGCGTCATCCGCTAGCCGATAAAACTTATCTGATCGAAGAAGCTAATCGCCCTGGCGAAATGATGCCCATCATCGAAGACGAGCATGGTACTTACATCATGAACAGCAAAGATCTGCGCGCGGTGCAGCATATCGAGCGCTTAGTCAAAATGGGTATCGATTCGCTAAAAATCGAAGGTCGCACCAAGTCGCTATATTACGTTGCACGCACGGCGCAAGTGTATCGCCAAGCGATTGACGATGCTGTGGCAGGCCGCCCATTCAATCCGACTTTGCTGGCTGATTTGGACGGTCTTGCTAATCGCGGTTATACCGATGGCTTTTACCAACGCCACAGCACGCACGAAACGCAAAACTACCTCGAAGGCCATTCCAAAGCGCACCGCAGCCAGTTCGTTGGTGAAGTACTGAATATCCACGATGGTTGGGCTGAGATTGATGTGAAGAATAAATTCTCAGTCGGCGACTCGCTTGAAGTGATCCACCCAAGCGGCAATATCATTGTGAAACTTACTGAAATTCGCGGCAAGAGCGGTACGCCAGTTGAGTCGGCGCTGGGCAGTGGCGCCAAAGCGGCGATTCCGCTGGATGCCAAATATGCCAATGCGTTGCTGGCGCGATTGTTTTGATGCTGTGTTTGAATTGAAAAAGCAGCTGAGAAGCGATTTAGATATGATTTTTTATGGGATTGAGAGCGACGTAGTTGTGTAATTTTGACCGAATGAAAAATATCCCGCAAGATTCAATATCTATATTAAATACTTGGTAGATCCATTTGCTGCAACCACACGTTATTCAGGTAGGAACTTGGCGAGCTGATGAGCAATGGGGACTTGCTTATCCAGAAGGTGCTAGAGCTAAAAAGAGGGTTTTGTCTCAAGATGAGCCGTGCTTTGTTGGAATAAAACCGAATTGGTACTATTTATTTAAGCACTCTGATAGACGTTACCCTCAGCAATTTTGGGGTGAGATTCTGGCCTATCAGATTGGACTGATGCTGGAAATCTCAGTGCCACCTGCTTTTGTTGCTTACGATGAAAGTACACAACAATATGCAGCTTTAATTGAGTGGTTTTATCAGGAGGGCATTACAGAGTTTTATCCAGCAGGGCATATCTTTCAGCGTGAAAATGAAACATTTGATCGCAGGAAGGGCGGGCAGCATAACTGGAGCGACGCTTGTAGAATTAGTCGAGAAACAGTAGGAAAAATTTGGCGGAAGGGAATTGCTGATATGGTCTTACTTGATACCTTAATCGGGAATTCAGATCGACATCAAGATAATTGGGGCTTCTTGATTGATGTTGCAGATCTTCAATTGGGGCAATATCACTTTCGTTTTGCTCCTTGGTTCGATAATGGAACTAGTTTTGGTAGTGACCGATGGCCTGATCGAGTTTTAAATTGGCCGAGCGATAGGATGAGAGTATATGTTGATAAAGGTTGTCACCATATGCGAGATAATCCGAAAAATTTGGTTCGTGTGCCGCATATGGTGCTGTTTGAAGTTTTAGTTACGCGTAATGAAATAAAAGATTATTTTGTTGCAAAATTAGCAAATTTTGATTTTGATCGGTTTGTGGAAATAATGAATGCCTTAGGGACGTTTGAGTTGCCAGATAAGGACAGGCTAGATCCGCTGAGAATTGAATGGATAAAAAAATTGTTAAGTTATCGCCTTGAGCGGATGAGAGAGATTTTAAAGTGAATTTTTTACAATATATACATGAGCCTGAGCGTTTGTTATTAACGTGGCAATGTTCGGAAGACCAGCGTCCACGCACACGTCGAGTGGTGGCTGAAGTCGTTCGCTCAAATGATGAATATATTTTTAATTATTTAATTGATACAGAAGATTATAATTTTGCAATTAAACAGGGTTTTAAGGGCTATGCAGCATTTAGTTTAGAAAAGCCCGTTCATAATGTTGGTGTGATGGATGCTTTAGCACGACGGCTGCCTCCTAGAAAACGGGAAGACTTTTCTAATTATTTAATGCAATTTCGTTTGCCTAGTAGTTTTTCAGGTAGTGATTTTTCTTTGTTGGGTTATACAGGGGGCAAATTACCTTCTGATACATTTAGTTTTGTCCCAGATTTTTCTTCTATTTCACAGCCAATTGATCTTTTGCTTGAAGTGGCGGGGTTTCGGCATCAGAGTGACTTGGAGCAATTAACTCCACAAGTTGGAGATAACGTTGCCTTTGAAGTAGATTGTGCAAACACGGTTGATATAAATGCAGTTCAGATTGTTTCTAAGCAAGGTAGGCTGGGTTATGTTAATCGTGCATTTTTGCCATGGTTTACATCCCTCGTTTGCGACGGTCGAGTGATTTTTGGCGAGATTGAAAGGATAAATGGCAAGCCCGAGCGCCCATTAATTTATATTTTTTGTCGTATTGAATAATTAAACATACTAATTTGGTTGTGATTGATAGCCACAAGATGTGGCTATCTTTTATTTAGCGGTTTTTAAATATTCCGGTCCGCCCTTTACGTGGGCGACCACTTGGAGAAATGATGTCGAACAATGCCTCTCAGAACGGCAGTATTGTCGTTGCCGCTTTATATCAATTTGTGACGCTCAGCGATTATGAAGCTTTGCGCGAGCCGCTCTTACAAACGATGACCGATTTAGACGTGCACGGCACGCTGTTGCTAGCTGATGAAGGCATTAACGGCACAGTAGCAGGAACGCGGGCAGGGATTGATGCTCTGTTGGCGTGGCTGCGCTCTGATCCGCGCTTGGTGAATGTCGATCATAAAGAATCGTATTGCGACGAGCAGCCGTTTTTGCGTACCAAAGTAAAACTCAAAAAAGAGATCGTCACTTTGGGCGTGCCTGGTGTTGATCCAAATAAAAAAGTCGGCACCTACATCGAGCCCAAAGATTGGAATGCGATTATTTCAGATCCTGAAGTGTTGGTGATCGACACGCGCAATGATTACGAAGTAGCCATCGGTACGTTCGAGCGTGCAATTGACCCGAAAACCGAAACTTTCCGTGAATTCCCAGACTACGTGAAAGAACATTTCGATCCGGCAGTCCACAAAAAAGTCGCAATGTTTTGTACTGGCGGGATTCGCTGCGAGAAAGCATCAAGCTATATGCTGGGTGAAGGGTTTGAAGAGGTTTACCACTTAAAAGGTGGGATTTTGAAATACCTCGAAGAAGTACCACAAGAAGACACTTTGTGGAAGGGCGATTGCTTTGTGTTCGACAACCGTGTGACGGTGCGCCACGATTTGACCGAGGGCGATTTCGAGCTGTGCCACGCTTGTCGTCAGCCCGTTTCTAGTGAAGAAAGACAATCGCCGCATTATGTGGCGGGCGTAAGCTGCCCGCATTGCTATGACAATCTGAGCGAAAAAACCCGTAGTGGCGCGATGGAACGTCAAAAGCAAATCGAGTTGGCCAAAAAACGCAATGAACCAAGCCCATTAGGCCGCAATCCGCGCAAGTCTGAAAAATAATAAGGATCACGAACGGCGCGAGTTAGGGCAAAAATCACGAAATAGATTGTAAACGTAGGTCGGGTTTCAACCCGACAGCATTGCGGAATCGGGTTAAAACCCGACCTACGGAGATTTAAATTTCGTGTTTTTTGAATTATGTTCGTGATTTTCGTGATCGATTTGTTTTAAAAAATCCCAGCATTTGCTGGGGTTTTTGTTGGGGTATTGCTTTCTAAGTATCTACTAATAATGGCTAGCGCTCTATACCTAGATAGCCGACTTGAATGTATCGCATTCTTGTGGGTTGCCGCTGTCCATACCGCGCTTAAACCAAGTCATGCGCTGAGCGGACGTGCCGTGCGTGAAAGAATCGGGCATCACGCTGTGGCCAGCGTTTTTTTGCAAGGTGTCATCGCCAATCGCATTGGCGGCATTCAGCGCTTCTTCCATATCCCCCGTTTCTACCAAGCCTTTTTTGGCTGCGTAATATCCCCAAACGCCAGCGTAGCAATCGGCTTGTAATTCGAGCCGCACCGAGAGTTCATTGCCTTTTGCTTTGGAAAGCTGCTGTTGTTTTTGATGCACTTGGCCGGAAATGCCTGTTAGATTTTGAATGTGATGGCCGACTTCATGCGCGATCACATAGGCTTGCGCAAAGTCGCCTGGTGCGCCGAGCTTTTTGTGCATTTCATCAAAAAAGCCTAAGTCGAGGTACACCTTGCTATCGCCCGGGCAGTAGAAGGGGCCGACGGCCGAGGTGGCGCTGCCGCAGGCGGTTTGCACGCCATTGCGGAACAACACCATTTTCGGTTGCTGATATTTTTCGCCTGATTGCGCAAAAATAGTAGTCCAAGTGTCTTGGGTGTCGGTGAGCGTTTTCACGGCTTGCGATTTGACTTGATCGTTGTCGGTGGCGGTATTGACGGGGCCGGCTTGCTGGGTAGGCGCGCTGCCTTCAGGCCATTGCATGACCATGCCGAGAATTTCGACGGGGTTTTTTCCCATCACTAAGCCAATCACAACGACGATGGCGATGCCCGCGAGACTAAGCTTGCCACCGCCACGCCGACTTGAGCCACCACTGGCGCGACGATCTTCAACATTGCTATGGTCTTCCGGCATTTTATCCCAACGCATTATGCTCTCCTTGTGGCTTGGTTTATTTTTGAGTTAAAGCTTGTAGCAACTCATTTTCTAATTGTAAAACGACTTTTTCATCATTCAGTACGCGGCCCGAGATTAAGAAATTATCTTCAGCGCGCTCGCCCAGCGTCATAATTTTGGCCGATTGAATCTCGATGCGATTGGCGGCCAAAATGCGGGCGATGGTGGAAAGTAGACCGGGTCGGTCGCCGGTAACGACTGAGAGCACCGAATACTTGCCTTTATCATCTGGGCGAATTTGGACGTGTGTTTTGATCGGGAAGTGTTTTTGTTGGCGCGATAAACGGCCACAGGCGGCGGCTTGGATTGGCTTTTTCTGATTAATTCGTTCGCTCAACTCGTACTCAACATAATTAATTAAGTCGCGATACGAGGCGTGCAGGCTGTCGGGAATGAACACATAAAAGGTGTCGAGTGCATAGCCGTGGTGTGTCGTATGAATTTGTGCGTCGAAGATGGAATAACCCGCGCGCTCAAAAAAGCTACAAATTTGTACGAATAAATCGGCTTGATCGGGGCCGTAAATCACGACTTGTAGGCCTTCGCCCGATTCGGACAATTTGGCGCGCACCACGGTTTCTTCACTGTGCGTGCGATTAAACAGCATGCGGGTATGCCATGCAATATCGCGCGCGTCGTGGCGTAGGAAGTAGACAGTGTCGAGCAGCGCCCAAAATTCATCGTGCGCATCGTTACGCAGGCCGTACAAACGCAATAGTCTTAGTGCTTCTTCTTGTCGTTCACTCAACCATGAATGACCGCTTTCGCGGTTCAGAAAACGCTGGGTCGCTTTAAACAAATCTTCGAGGAGTTTGGCTTTCCACGCATTCCATACTTTCGGGCTGGTGCCGCGAATATCGGCCACTGTGAGTAAATACAGCGCGTTCAAATGGCGCACATCGCCGACGAGCTCGGCAAACTCGGTAATGACATCAGGATCGTAAACGTCTTGTTTTTGCGCGACGGATGACATGGTTAAATGATGGCGTACCAGCCAAACGATTAAATCAGTGTCTTCCACTGGCAGTGGATGCTTGCTGCACCAGTCTCGTGTGATATTTTCGCCAATTTGCGAGTGATCGCCGCCACGCCCCTTGCCGATATCGTGAAACAGCGCCGCCAAATACAGCACTTCAGGATGTTTAAATTCTTCGATCAGCTTGGAGCACAGCGGATATTCATGCGTAAACGCCGGTACAGCAAAGCGGCGCATATTGCGTAGCACCATCAAAATATGCTCGTCGACGGTATAAACGTGAAATAAATCATGCTGCATGCGGCCCACAATATCGCCAAATTCGGGGATGTAACGGCCTAATACGCCATATTGATTCATGCGGCGCAAAATGCGCGTCAAGCCGCGCGGTTCGCGAAATAGCGCGATAAAAAGCTGTCTATTGTGCGGATTTTCTAGAAATTCATCATTAATGAGTTCGCGTGCATGCCACAGTGCGCGCAGTGTTTCGGGCGCGATATCGGTCGCTTCGCGGCGTTGTTCTAAGTGCAAAAACAGCGCCAAAATCGCCGATGGATTTTTGTTAAATAATTCGGGGTCATGAATTGCCAGCAGGCCGTCACGAATATAAAAATCGTCGTTCACCGGCGTGGTATTGCTCAGGTACGAATAAATCCGCTGCCGCAGCGCATGCACCAAGACGGGAACCAGCTGCGTGATAATTCGCGCCGCCAAGTAATACTCGGCCATCAGCGCCTCAGAGGCGCGCTGCGTAATCCGGCCTGCCGTAGAAAGGTCGTCAAAGCCAAAATCTTTGGCGAGCGCGTGTTGATAGTCGAATAAAATCCGATCTTCGCGGCGTTTGGCGCGCCAATGCAGCGCGATGCGATAGGTGCGTAGCACGCGTTCGGCTTCGCAGAGTTTGCTGTTTTCTTCAAAAGTTAAAATGCCGAGCGCGGCAAGCGAATGCCAATCACGGCCAAGGCGCTGGCTGGCGGCAATCCAGCCGATTAAATGCAGGTCGCGCAAGCCGCCGGGCGCTTCCTTGATATTCGGTTCGAGTTTATACGTTGCATTTTGAAAACGGCCGTAGCGTGATTGCTGCTCAATCAGCTTGGCTTCGAAGAATTCTTTGGGATCAATATGCCGATGGACGGTGTCCATAAACTCGTTAAAGCGCTGCTTGTCGCCGGATAAAACCCGCGTTTCTAATAGCGCTGTTTGTACGGTAATGTCTCGCTCGGCTTCATACAAGCAATCGGTCGTCGTGCGCACCGAGTGGCCGACTTCAAGGCCAATATCCCACAGCTCACCGATGAGTACTTCCAGCTTTTCTAGAAGTGCTGGGCTGGGCTGATCAGGCAGTAACATCAGCAGATCAATGTCGGAATAGGGGTATAGCTCACCACGCCCATAGCCACCTACCGCACAGAGCAATACATCGGGCGTGAATTCGTGGCGTTCCCATAGCTCTGCCAAGGTTTTGTCGGTTAAATGCGCCAGCGCATTCAATAAAGGCGCAGCCTTAGTGGGAACATCAAAACGATCACGCAGCGCGATCTTGGCGCTGGCATAGGATTCACGAATGGCACTAACCGAGCGCATGGCGGCAAACTCCAACTGCAAAAAGGCGGGATCACGAAAGACACGAAAAAAGTCGTAACACGAAAGGCACGAAAAAAAGGCAAAAAAACAAACAAATCATTAATTCATTTGGGCAGCGCTTTTTTGGGTTTCCTACGGGGTTTTTTTGCTTTTTTTCGGCTTTTTTTCGTATCTTTCGTGATCCAATCGTTTTTAATCTTTAGATTTAAAAACGCCCTCAAACGAGGGCGTGTGTATTATGCGAGTAGGTATTTCTCTGGGCGTGGCGGGGTGCCTGCGGATACGGTCAATACCTCGTAGCCCGTTTCGGTGACGAGTATCGTATGCTCCCATTGTGCCGACAGACTGCGATCTTTGGTGACGATCGTCCAACCATCGCTCATTTGTTTGATTTCGCGTTTACCCGCGTTAATCATCGGTTCAATTGTGAAAATCATCCCTGCTTTGAGTTCAACGCCAGTCCCAGCTTTGCCGTAATGCAATACTTGTGGCTCTTCGTGAAATACGGCGCCAATGCCGTGGCCACAGAATTCACGTACGACTGAATAACCGGCTTTTTCGGCGTATTTTTGAATCGCCGCGCCAATATCGCCTAAACGCGCACCGGCTTTCACTTGGTCGATCCCAATCCACATGCAATCAAATGTCACTTGCGACAGGCGTTTGGCGTGGGTTGCAACATTGTCGCCGACCAGATACATGCGGCTATTGTCGCCGTGGTAACCGTCTTTGATGACGGTAATATCCAGATTGACCACGTCGCCATTTTTAAGTGGTTTCTCGTTTGGAATACCGTGACAAATCACATTGTTGACTGAGGTGCAGATTGATTTTGGGTAGGGTATATAGCCAGGAGGGCAGTAGTTCAAGGGGGCTGGGATAGTACCCTGCACATTAATCATATACTCGTGGCAAAGGCGATCGATTTCTTCGGTCGTCACACCTGGTTTGATAAATGGCGTGATGTAGTCGAGCACTTCGCTGCCTAGACGGCCAGCAACGCGCATTTTTTCAATTTCTTCGGCAGTTTTAATGGTGATAGTCATACGAGCCTTTACGTGCTGTAGAGAAGCCGCAGCTTCTTCTGGTCAATATTAATGTGTAATCAGTATAACATTGCATACGGCGCACAGCCTGTTCTTGCGTTGGATGGCGCAATACAAAAAGGGCTCAGCCATTGGCTGAACCCTTAGAGGTCTTACTATGAAGCGTCGTAATAATTAACGCTTGTGGTGCTCTGGCAGAACGATATTGAGTTCAAGTACTTCAAAATCGTCTTTGCGTTCCAGTTGAATTTGAATGTCTTCTGGATTGATCGCGACGTATTTAGAAATGACTTCTAATAATTCACGTTGCAGCTGCGGCAAATAATCCGGTGTGGTGTTATGGCTGCTGCGTTCATGCGCCAAAATAATTTGCAAACGCTCGCGCGCAACGTTGGCGGTTTTTTTCTTTTCGCCAAAAAAGTAGCTCAGAATCGACATCGCTTAACCCCCAAACAACCGTTTCCAGAACGGTGCCTTTGGTACTTCAATAAAGCGCATCGGCTTGTCTTCACCTAAGAAGCGCGCAACCACGTCTTTGTAGGCTTCCGACACATCGGTGCCCGCATTGTGGATCGCTGGCATACCGGCATTAGATGCCTGCAAAACCGCTTCCGATTCTGGAATAATCCCGATCAATGAAATGCGTAGCAAATGCTGTACGTCGTCGAGCGATAGCATTTCGCCGCTTTCAACACGCGCCGGGCTGTAACGTGTAATCAACAAATGCGTTTTAACTGAGCCGCCGTCTTCAGCGCGTTTGGATTTTGCATCCAAAATGCCGATGATGCGGTCTGAATCACGTACGGATGAGACTTCAGGATTGGTGACGACAATCGCTTCGTCGGCGTAGTAAAGTGCCAAGAATGCGCCCGTTTCGATACCCGCTGGACTGTCGCAAATGATGTAATCAAAGCCGTCGTGCTCAAGTTCTTTGAGTACTTTTTCCACGCCTTCTTTTGATAGCGCATCTTTATCGCGTGTTTGCGAGGCGGGCAGCACAAACAGATTGTCGCAGTTTTTGTCTTTAATCAGTGCTTGGCGCAAGCTGGCTTCGCCTTGGATGACATTGACAAAGTCATATACGACGCGGCGCTCGCAACCCATGATTAAATCAAGATTACGCAGGCCCACGTCAAAGTCGATAACGGCAGTTTTGAAGCCGCGCAAAGCCAAGCCGGAAGCAAAGCTGGCGCTAGTTGTCGTTTTGCCAACGCCACCTTTGCCTGATGTTACTACTACGATTTTTGCCACAGAGTTCCCCTGGGATAATTGAATTTAGTGTGCGATTTAATTGGTTTGTTGTAACGCTTCGATCACGAGCTTGTCCTGATCGAGGAAAATTTGACTGGGCTTGCCTGCGATAGACGTTGGCAAGTCTTCGTCGAGCGAGCGATAGACCCCAGCGACTGAAACAAGTTCAGCTTCCATGCAGGTGGTGAAAATTCGCGCGCTGGTATCGCCACGAGCACCAGCAAGGGCGCGGCCACGTAAGGGGGCGTAGACATGAATATTGCCGTCGGCAATCACTTCTGCGCCGTGTGATACCAAGGCCAGTACGATTAAATCGCAGCCTTTAGCGTAGACCTGCTGACCGGTGCGAACTGGACGATCAATAATCATCGCGCTCGGTGCTGCCACGGGTTCAGCTACGGGTGCGGCAGCGGGTGTGATGCCACTATCGAGCAAAACGACGAGGCCTGCTTCTTTGGCGGCGACTTGCTGATCGATATTGCCGCCTTGTGCCACTACCGGATACAAATGAAATTGGCGCAATAAACTAATGAGAGCGACGATTTCAATCGCCGATGGAATGCTGGCGAGCTGGCTAAAATCGAGTGCAATTTGTTCATCAGACAGGAAGTGTTCGCCATCGCCGAGCTGATTTTGCAATGCAAGAATGAGTTTTTCTGGCTCTAGCGTTGTCGGCACGAAGGCGGTGAGTTTGGTGCTGGTACTTTTGAACTCAAATACATTCACCGAATCATCGGTATAAGCAAAGCTGGTCATATAAATAGTGGCGTCACAACGGCGTAAAAACGCAGTTTACCGTCTCAGCGCAATGCTAGGAAGCTGTGTTTACCTGTAAGCGATTTTTTTGCAGAAAAACAGCCTAAATCGCAGGTTTTAATGGCTTATCGTGACAAGAGTTTGTATATGGGGCTTGGTCCGTGCAGCGTTTGATGCCAGTACCCCTTCATGATTGTGGTGATGAGTCTTTTAGCTGAGATGTACTTACTCGTTAGTAGGGTGCGACGCTTGGTGCCAGTATCTATTCATGATGGTGGTGTGGTGATAAATCACTCAGTTGAAATGTATTTACTTGTTAGTAAGTGCGGCGCTTGATACCCGTGCGATGCATGATGGTGGTCGATAATTCTTCAATCGACATTTTGGTTGCATTCAAATAGGGCACCCCTACATGGCGTAGCAAAGCTTCGGCTTCGGCGACTTCAAATTGACAGGTTTCGAGCGCGCAATAGCGGCTGTCGGGCTTGCGTTCTTCGCGAATTTGCTGCAAACGCACAGGATCTATCGTTAGGCCAAAGAGTTTGTTGCGATAGGGGAGTAATAATCTTGGCAGAGTGTGCTGGCCAAAATCTTCTGGTGTGAGCGGGTAATTGGCGGCTTTGATACCAAATTGCAACGCGAGATAAAGGCAGGTGGGGGTTTTGCCTGAGCGAGACACACCCACCAAAATCAAATCAGCCTCGGCTAAATCGCGCGGCATGATGCCATCGTCGTGATTGATTGAAAAATTCACTGCATCAATGCGATTTTTGTATTCTTCGAAATTACCGATGGAGTGAGAGCGACCCACGGTATGCGTTGATTCAACTCCAAGCTCCTCTTCGATTGGGCCGATAAATTTTTCCAAAAAATCAATGGTCAGCGCATCTTCAACCAAGATGCGTTTACGCAAAATCGGGTCAACAATCGTACTAAACACCAAAGGTCGACAGCCATCAACGACCGCATGGCGGCGGATATCCAACGCGACTTGATCGGCTTTGGCAATCGTATCGACAAACGGTAGTGTGATCCGATTAAAGTCGACGTCTTCAAATTGCGATAGCAATGAATGGCCGAGGATTTCGGCGGTAATTCCTGTTCGATCTGAAATAAAAAAAGCAGTGCGGCGCATAGTTCCCCCTGTTGTTTTTAGAATACCGCGCAATGCGCAGGAAAACCAGTAAAGGTAAGTCCTGTTAAGGTAATTCCCGACTTGGCTTCTGCATCTAAAAAGCTAAACTGGAAAAGAAAATTTTGCAATGCAGCATTTAAACAAATAAGGGCCAAGCAGATGACTGAAAAATACGTACTCGATTTCGCTCAGCTACGCATGCATGACGTAGAAAAAGTGGGCGGGAAAAATGCTTCTTTAGGCGAAATGATTTCGCAGTTGACCGAAAAAGGTGTTCGAGTGCCGGGTGGTTTTGCGACCTCCGCTGAGGCTTATCGTATTTTTCTGGCGCAAAGCGGTTTGGCTGAACGTATTGATACGATTTTAAGTACATTAGATGTCGATGATGTGAAGCAACTCGCTGTCGTCGGTAAGCAAATTCGTGATTGGATTATGGCAACACCATTGCCTGCTCAGCTTGAGCTTGAGATGGCCGAGCATTATGCGAATTTGGGTGATGACGTCACCGTTGCGGTGCGCTCATCGGCCACTGCTGAGGATTTGCCTGACGCGTCATTTGCAGGCCAGCAAGAGACGTTTTTGAATATCGTTGGTTACCAAAACGTCGTCGATGCAATGAAGCAGGTATTTGCGTCGCTGTATAACGACCGCGCGATTGCGTATCGCGTACATAAAGGTTTCGATCATAAAATCGTCGCACTATCGGCGGGTATACAGCGGATGGTCAGGTCGGACAAGGGCGCGGCGGGGGTACTCTTCACCATTGATACCGAATCGGGTTTCGATCAGGTGGTGTTTGTCACCGCTTCGTATGGTCTGGGCGAGACGGTGGTACAAGGCGCAGTGAATCCCGATGAGTTTTTTGTGCACAAGCCAACACTGGCCGCAGGTCGCCCAGCGATTGTGCGTCGTCACTTGGGCGGTAAAGCATTGAAGATGGAATTTGATGTTGAATCTGTGGCTGGTAAATCGGTTAAAACGGTCGCGGTATCCAAAGAAGATCGCCATCAGTTCTCGATCACCGATGCCGAAGTCGAGGAATTAGCGCGCTACGCAGTGATTATCGAGCAACACTACGGCCGCCCAATGGATGTGGAATGGGGGCGTGATGGCATTGATGGCAAGTTGTATATCTTGCAAGCGCGGCCAGAAACGGTGAAATCGCAAGAATTTGGCTCGGATAAGCTCACCAAATTTCGCATGCTAGAAACCAGCCGCATCATGACCGAAGGTCGCGCGATTGGTCAGAAAATTGGCCAAGGCAAGGTACGGATTATTCGCGATGTGTCGGAAATGGATCGCGTGCAAGCTGGAGACGTGTTGGTGTCGGATATGACTGATCCAGATTGGGAACCTGTCATGAAACGCGCGGCGGCGATTGTCACTAATCGCGGTGGCCGAACCTGCCACGCAGCGATTATTGCGCGTGAGCTGGGTATTCCCGCGGTCGTCGGTTGCGGCGATGCAACGCAAATGCTGCGTGAAGGCGATGAGGTGACCGTGTCGTGCTCTGAGGGCGACGCTGGGTTTGTGTATGAAGGCTTGCTCAAGTTTGAGCGGCTCGATGTTGCGCTGCAAACGCTGCCTGCCGCACCGGTTAAAATTATGATGAATGTCGGCAATCCTGAGTTGGCTTTTGATTTCTGCCAATTGCCCAATGAAGGCGTCGGCTTGGCGCGTTTGGAATTCATTATCAACCGCATGATCGGGATTCATCCGAAAGCGCTGCTGGCGTACCCAAATCTGGCCGAACCACTCAAATCGCAAGTCGAAGAGCGCATCGCGGGTTATCGTTCGGCCATTGATTTTTATATCGATAAAATTGCTGAAGGCATTGCCACTTTGGGTGCGGCGTTTTATCCGAAAAAAGTCATTGTGCGTTTGTCTGATTTCAAATCGAATGAATACGCCAATTTGCTTGGTGGTGCTGAATACGAGCCGCATGAAGAAAATCCAATGATTGGTTTCCGTGGCGCGGCGCGCTATGTGGATAAATCGTTTCGCGATTGTTTTGAGCTTGAATGCCGCGCCGTGAAAAAAGTCCGCGACGTGATGGGCTTGACCAATATCGAAGTGATGATTCCTTTCGTACGTACTTTAAAAGAAGCTGAATGCGTCATTGAATTGCTCGAGCGCAACGGCTTAAAACGCGGCGAAAATGGTTTGCGCGTCATTATGATGTGCGAAATCCCTGCCAATGCGGTATTGGCTGAGCAATTCTTGCAATATTTTGATGGTTTCTCGATTGGCTCGAATGATATGACGCAGCTGACTTTGGGGATTGATCGCGATTCGGGCGGCCCGGTTTCAACAAGCTTTGATGAGCGTAATGAAGCGGTCAAAGCGATGTTGTCAATGTCGATCAAAGCGTGTCGCAAGCTGGGGAAATATGTAGGCATTTGTGGTCAAGGCCCATCGGATCATCCTGATTTTGCGCAGTGGTTGGTGGAAGAAGGTATTGAAACGATTTCGCTGAACCCCGATACCGTCATTGAGACGTGGTTGTTCTTGGCGCGAGGCGGAAAAGCTGAGTAGTTTTAGCTTTCATTTAACAAAAAGCCCAGTCGTTGATTGGGCTTTTTTGTTATTTAAGTTTAATTGTTTGAATGTTGGGTATTGTTCTCAGCAAAGAACAATGTTTTTAGCGAAAAGGGTTAGTCCTAATGTGTCAGCAAGTAGACTCTTGGTTTATCATCAGCTCAAAGCTAAACGTACTTCTAAGCCGCATCGCTCCGCCATATTTTCTCTGGCATTGCGCTGTGCTAAGAAGCGTTTGCATTAATATCGATCGCTGATTTAATTATCAAAGGAAAACTCTCATGCCTTTAAGCCGTGCTGCTTTTGACCAATATATGGTGCCGAACTATGCGCCTGCTGCTTTCGTTCCGGTGCGCGGCGAGGCAAGTCGTGTTTGGGATCAGGAAGGAAAAGAATATATCGATTTTGCTGGCGGAATTGCGGTGAATTCTTTGGGCCATTGCCATCCGGCTTTGGTTGGCGCTTTAACTGCGCAAGCGAATAAATTGTGGCATGTGTCGAATGTGTTCACCAATGAGCCAGCATTAGAATTGGCGCAAAAACTGGTGGCTGCGACTTTTGCCGATAAAGTGTTTTTTTGCAATTCAGGCGCAGAAGCGAATGAAGCTGCGCTTAAATTAGCGCGCCGGGCCGCAATTGAGCGCTTTGGTGAGCAAAAGCATAAAGTGCTTTCGACGCTGAATAGTTTTCATGGTCGGACATTTTTTACAGTAACCGTTGGTGGACAGCCGAAGTATTCAGATGGTTTCGGTCCGAAGCCGACTGGCATTGAGTATTTTGAATACAATAATCTCGAAGCACTTAAAGCTCTGATTGATGACGACACGGCGTGCGTGATTATCGAGCCGATTCAAGGTGAAGGCGGCGTATTACCAGCTGACGCGGCCTTTTTGCAAGGTGTACGTGAGCTTTGCACCCAACACAATGCCTTCTTGATTTTTGATGAAGTGCAAACCGGCATGGGTCGTTCAGGTAGTTTGTTTGCATACCAAGAATACGGCGTCGTGCCAGATATTTTGACTAGCGCGAAGAGTCTAGGTGGTGGTTTCCCGATTGGCGCGATGCTGACGACTGCCGATATTGCCAAGCACTTGGTGGCGGGTACGCACGGTACGACCTACGGTGGTAACCCATTGGCGTGTGCAGTGGCGGGCGCGGTATTGGATGTGATCAATACACCAGAAACCTTGGCGGGTGTGAGAGCTAAGCACGCGCAGTTCCTTGAGGGTATTGCTGCGATTAACGCCAAATATCATGTGTTTAGCCAAGTACGTGGCTTGGGCTTGTTAATTGGTGCGGTTTTGACTGAGCAATATAAGGATCGCGCTAAAGATATTTTGGGCTTGGCCGCGCAAAATGGTTTGATGGTCTTAATGGCTGGGCCGAATGTGGTGCGCTTTGCGCCATCGTTGGTGATTACAGATGACGAGATTAATACCGGTTTGGCACGCTTTGAGGCGGCAATCGCACAGTTTGTTGCTTAAATTTAGTTTGTATTCCTGTTTTTCAAACCCGCCTAGATGGCGGGTTTTTTTGTATTTCACAAACTGATTTTATCTGAATGAAAAATAAGCTAAGCGATGTATTGAGCTGTGGCCTATGAATAATAAAGCCTGCATTTAAATACCTAGATTATTAAGTGCCGCTATGCAGTTGCTTTGGTTATAGTTTCATGATTAAAAAAATAGTAATGAGTTGTAAGAAAAATGCGTTAGGGAAAAACACAGTATTCCACACCACAGCAAACGGGTAATTTTCACCTTATCCAAACTGTTACGGTAATATTTGGCACTAACTGATATGCCACGCAACGTAGCATGAACTTTATAAAACAGCGGGTCTATTTGACCTCGTTGTACAAATAGCCTTTTAAGGACGGAGTCTCCAGTGGATATTTTTCTGCAACAAATTATTAATGGCCTGGTGATTGGTAGCATTTATGCGCTCATCGCGCTGGGTTACACGATGGTGTACGGCATTATGCAGTTGATCAACTTTGCCCACGGCGAAGTGGTGATGATCGGTGCGATGGTGACGATTACTTGTATCAATCTATTGCTTGGGCAAAACATGCAATTGTCGGGGCCGATGATCTTGCTGGTCGGTTTGATGATGGCAATTCCTGTGTCTATGCTCTTGGGTTACACGATTGAAAAAGTGGCTTACCGACCATTGCGCCGCGCGCCGCGTTTAGCGCCGTTGATTACGGCAATCGGGGTGTCGATTGTGTTGCAACAGCTGGCGATGCTGATTTGGGGTCGTAACTATCGCCCATTTCCGGCGATTCTGCCGTCTGAAGTCCACAATATTGGTGGCGCATCGATTACTGATGTGCAAATTGCGATTATCGTTTTGACCTTATTGTTAATGGCGGGCATGTATTTCCTGATTGAAAAAACCAAAATGGGCCGCGCGATGCGTGCTACGGCACAAAATCCGGATGTAGCGAAATTGATGGGTGTGAATGTGAATCACATTATTTCGATGACGTTTGTGATTGGCTCGGCACTCGGTGCTGTGGCTGGCGTGATGGTGGCCGCCAATTACGATCAAGCGCATGCCTATATGGGCTTTATGATCGGCTTGAAAGCCTTCACTGCCGCAGTACTGGGCGGGATTGGTAATTTGGGTGGCGCTGTCTTGGGCGGCTTGCTCTTGGGCGTGATTGAAAGTTTGGGGGCTGGTTATTTGGGTGATTTAACGGGCGGCGTGCTCGGTAGTCATTACAAAGATATTTTGGCTTTCGTGGTACTTATTTTGGTACTGGTGTTCCGTCCATCAGGCTTGATGGGTGAACGCGTTGCAGAACGCGCTTAAGCGTAGGGGACATCATGAATATTGCATTCAATAGCGCCGAATTTCGCGCGAATAATTTAAAAACCACGCTGGTGCTGGCGGGTATGGCGCTGGTGTTAGCGATCTTGCCTTGGGCTTTGGGCTACTTTTTTGAAAGCGGGAATTCATGGCTGCGCGCCATCGATTTTGCCTTGCTCTACATTATGTTGGCCTTGGGGCTCAACATTGTGGTGGGCTATGCCGGCTTGCTTGATTTAGGCTATATCGCGTTTTATGCGGTGGGGGCTTATACCTTCGCTTTGCTAAACTCGCCGCATTTGCAGGCTTTTATTCCTGAATGGTTATTTAGACCTAATTTTTTGGTGATGATGCTAATCGCAGCGTTTGTTGCAGGCTTGTTTGGCCTACTGCTGGGCTCGCCAACTTTGAAATTGCGCGGCGATTATTTGGCGATTGTAACTTTGGGTTTTGGTGAAATCGTTCGTATTTTCATGAACAATTTAGACCGTCCAGTTAACATCACCAATGGCCCACAGGGGATTAATAATATTCCTGCGGTGCAGATTGCTGGCTTTGATTTGGGGCGTCCGATTGAGTTTTTCGGCATCGTTTTCGAAAAAATTCATTTGTACTACTACCTAATTTTGGCAATGTGCTTTTTGATTATTTTTGTGTCGAAACGCCTACAAAATTCGCGGATTGGCCGTGCTTGGGTGGCGATTCGTGAAGATGAAATCGCTGCCAATGCAATGGGGATTAACACCCGCAATGTGAAACTATTGGCGTTTGCAATGGGCGCGAGTTTTGGTGGTGTGGCCGGCGCTTTATTTGCCAGCTTCCAAGGTTTTGTGTCACCAGAATCGTTTACTTTGATGGAATCGATTATGGTTTTGGCCATGGTGGTGCTGGGCGGCATGGGTAATATTCCGGGCGTGATTTTGGGTGCGGTTTTGGTGTCAATCACGCCAGAAATTTTGCGCGATGTGATTAATCCGGTGCAAATGGCGATTGCGGGACGCAAAGTGGTTGATCCAGAAAACCTACGGATGCTGATTTTTGGTTTGGCGATGATTATTGTGATGCTAGTTCGTCCTGCTGGGATCTGGCCTTCAAAGCAGCGCCGTGCGGAGCTAAAACCAAAAACTAAGACGATTTCGCTACAAGAAAAAGATAGTCTGCAAGACGCGGAGCGTAATCATGACTGAGATGTTACGGACTGAGGTTTTATTATCTATTGAAGGCATTAATAAGCGTTTTGGCGGTTTGCATGCTTTGTCGGGTGTTGGTTTGTCGATTAATAAAGGCGAAATTTACGGCTTGATCGGCCCGAATGGCGCGGGCAAAACGACATTATTTAATGTGTTGACGGGCTTGTATCAGCCGGATGAAGGCCGGTTTACTTTTAATGGCAAAGATTTATTCCGCAAAAAACCGAATATCGTCGTCGAAGCGGGTATTGCGCGAACCTTCCAAAATATTCGTCTTTTTGCCAATATGACAGCGCTCGAAAACGTAATGGTCGGCCAGCATGTGCGTACCAGTACTGGCGTGATTGGTGCTGTGTTTCGCCCTCCGAAAGCACGCGCAGAAGAAGCGGCTATTCAACTTAAAGCCGAGACATTGCTGGAGTATGTTGGGATTGCGGATCGTGCCTATGAATTGGCGCGCAATCTATCGTATGGTGATCAACGTCGTTTAGAAATCGCGCGCGCTTTGGCGACGAACCCGCAACTGTTGGCTCTTGATGAGCCTGCTGCAGGGATGAATCCAAAAGAAACCGAAGATTTGAAACGCTTGATGGAAAAAATTCGCAACGATGGCGTAACCATTTTATTGATTGAGCATGATGTGAAATTGATGATGGGTTTGTGCGATCGAATTGCAGTGCTCGATTACGGCAAAAAAATTGCTGAAGGGATTCCTGAGCTAGTGAAAAATGATCCAAAAGTGATTGAAGCGTATTTGGGAGTGGCACCAGAATGACGAGCGCATCATCAAATAAAGCATTGTTGCAAGTCAATGATCTAAAAGTCGCCTACGGCGGGATTCATGCGGTCAAAGGCATTAGTCTTGAAGTCAAAGAAGGCGAGTTGGTGGCGCTGATCGGCGCGAATGGCGCAGGTAAAACCACGACGCTGAAAACTTTAATGGGCATGGTTAAGCCAGCGGGCGGCGAAATCTTATTTAAAGGGCAATCGACTGCAAAGCTCGAGCCGCACGATTATGTGCGTCACGGTTTGGTCATGGTGCCAGAAGGGCGCGGGATTTTTGGCCGTTTGACGGTTGAAGAAAACCTATTGATGGGCGCGTATTGGCGCAATGATAAAGCCGAAATCGCGAACGATCTGGCGCGCGTGTATCAATTGTTTCCACGCGTGAAAGAGCGTTTCAAACAGTTGGCAGGAACTTTATCCGGTGGCGAGCAGCAAATGGTGGCGATGGGTCGCGCGTTGATGAGTCGTCCGAAATTGCTGTTGCTCGATGAGCCATCAATGGGTTTGGCACCGATTATTGTGCAGAAGATTTTTGAAATCATCCGCATGGTGGCTGCTGAAGGCGTGACGATGTTGCTGGTTGAACAAAATGCCAAGTTGGCTTTGCAAACCGCCAATCGTGGCTATGTGATGGAATCAGGCAAAGTCACTTTTAGCGATGATGCTAAGGCTTTGTTAGCGAACGAGAAAGTACAGCAAGCGTATCTGGGCGAGTAAGCTCTTAGGCTTAAAGTTCGCATGTTTAATAAAGCCCCAAGCTTGCTTGGGGCTTTATGTATTGCGCTGTAGACTTTATTTATCAATGGTTGCATCTGCATACCCATTGGCATCACAAATTAGCGGCAGATCACCGCCCATCGCTGCGGTGTTGGTCGTGATGGTGTATTCGCTAACGAGGCGAAATAAAGGCCATTGGCCATTGCTGAGCGGTGTGATGATGGGGGTTAGCAAGCTGATTGCATAAGGACGTTTTTCGCGTTGCTGGCAAAGAATGCCATCGATCTGCTCTAGATTAAAGTTCGGCCTGATTTCAATTTCGTGGTGTTTTAATGCTTCACGCCATGGATTCGGCAGATAGCGGATGACAGGAATATTGCCAGTGAGCAGCGCGACACTGATTAATTCAAATAGGCTGGCGGGTTCGTCGGCAAGGCAGGCTATTCGCCCTAAGCCGCGATAATTGAGTGTGTTGCTTTCACCCGTGATGCTGGGTAGTGTGATGCTGCAGCCTATCGGCGTGCGCTGGGCGACGTCGTCCAACTGTGCTTTTAGTGACGCAGCCGTTGCGTTATCCCATTGGGCAAGTAGTTGTGTTAGATCGTTTAAGCATTGGCTAGTTTGTACTTCATGGGCTTGGCAAGGGTCGCCATCTTGAGTGGCAGCCCAAATCGACCATGGTCCGCCCGTTTTCGGTCCGCTCCCAGCGTTACCTGTTCCACCAAATGGCTGGCTGGCGACAATTGCGCCAATTTGCGTGCGATTAATGTAGTAATTTCCTATTCGTGTACCCGCAATTAAGCGATCAACGGTAGCGGTAAGGCGAGACTGAATACCTAGCGTGAGCCCTGTGTCGAGTTGATTAATCGCTTGGATGGTTTGATCTAATTGAGCCATTTTGAAGCGCTTCACAAAGAGCACTGGGCCAAAAATCTCTGCGGGGAGTGGATCTTTTTCGCCCAATTCGATCAGCGTGGGTGAAATAAAAAAGCCGTAGCTCAAATCATCGCTTAGCGGTGTTTGATAAATTGCACAGTGATGGTATTGGCGAATGGCTTGATTGATCTTGTTGGCAGCAATCTGGCTAATCACAGGGCCAATATCGGTGCGCAATTGCGCCGGATTCCCAACTTTTAATTCGGCCATTGCCCGCTTGATTCGTTGTACGGTTTCGTCTGCGATCTCTTCTTGTACCCATAAAATCCGCAGTGCGGAGCAGCGCTGACCGGTGCTATCAAAGGCCGAAGTGAGTACGTCTTTGCAGACTTGATCTATTTGTGCCGAGCTATCCACTAGCATGCAGTTCACGCTACCGGTTTCACTGATGAATGCTTTATTGCCGCCGGCGAGTTGAATGTCGTGGCTGATTTTTTGTGCGGTTTGCAATGCGCCAGTAAATAGAACACCGTTGCAACGGCGATCGAGTAATAATGCGGCGCCAGCGGCTGCCCCGCCCGGAATGAATTGCAAAATATGTCGAGAGAATCCCGCTTTGTAAAAACAGCGCGTGGCTAGCATCGCGACCAAAGGCGTTTCTGGTGCTGGTTTGGCGACGACGGCATTGCCTGCAATTAAGCCGCAGGCAATTTGACCCACATAGATTGCGAGCGGGAAATTCCATGGGCTAATCGCAACGACCACGCCGAGTGCTTTGGGATTGCTGTGCTGCCATTGCTGACGGGCTTCTTGGGCATAATAGCGGCAGAAATCAATCGCTTCACGCACTTCATTTTGTGCGTTGTCCAAGGTCTTACCTGCCTCGTGGATCAAAATTGTCATTAATTCAATGCGGTGTTCAAGCAAATATTCGGCTGTTTTTTCCAGTAATGCGGCTCGTTCGATGACACTGGTGGTGGCCCAGAGCGCTTGAGCATCGATTGCGGTGCTGAGGGCTTTTTCAATGTCTGTTAAGCCTCCTTCATTGATCAAACCAATACAATGGCGTTGATCGGCTGGATTGAAGCTTTTTTTATGTTCATATAACTCGGGTAAACCATGGCCTATCATTGGTAGCGCGAGCAGGCTGTGATTTTTATATTCATTACTGATGTCTTGAAAGTGCGTCAGATCGGGTTGATGAGTCCAGTCAAAATGGCTAGGCGTCTCGTAGCTGGGTGTTAATTTATTGGGCTTAGGATAGGCGGGGCTATTTTGTGTTGTTGGCCAAGTTAAATGAGTTTGTTTTTCTGGGCTGAGTAATTGATGCACAAACGAGGTATTTGCCCCGTTTTCTAAAAATCGCCGGATCAAATAAGGTAGTAAAGCAGCTTGCTCGCCAATCGGCGCGTAAATTCGACAGGGGCGATTTACACCCAATTCATCGATTAGGCTATAGAGCGCTTCTCCCATGCCAAATAGCCCTTGAAATTCGCAATCTCTCTCGCCCGCCATTTGATGCACCAAGCTGAGCGTAAATGGATTGTGCGTTGCAAATTGAGGGTAAATGCGATGTTCTGCGTGTAGTAGGGTTTGGGCACAGGCCAGATAACTTAGATCAGTATGTGATTTATGAGTGAAAACAGGATAGTCGACTAGCGCAGCATGCTGAGCCCATTTGATTTCGCTATCCCAGTACGCGCCTTTGACTAGGCGCACCACCAAAGGGCGGTGCAAGCTCAATTGACAGAGCCATTGGATCACACTTAAAGCGCGTTTTTGATAGGCTTGCACTGCAATCCCTAGACCGGCCCATTCACCGAGTTTATTGTCAAAGGCAAGGCGGCCAAATAGTCTGAGCGTAATTTCAAGCCGTTCACACTCTTCTGCATCAATGGTTAGGCCTATATCATATTGCTTGGCTAATAAAGCCAGTTCAAGTAGTCGTGGGTAAAGTTCGCTATTGAGGCGCTGTTGTTGTGCGTGTTCAAAGCGTGGGTGCAGTGCGGAAAGTTTGATGGAAACGCCAGCGCCAAAGCGCACGCCAGCCCCTTGGTTGAGCTGGCCGATATGGTGAATCGCCTGTGTGTACTTGGCAAAATAGCCATCGCTGTCAAATGTCGAGAGCGCCGCTTCGCCTAATATATCGTAAGAATATAAAAATTGTGTCTGGGTTTGTTTGACTGCCTGTTCGATATTTTCCGCAATAATGAAATGCTGTCCCAGCCAGCCTATCGCCTGTTTGATGATTTCTCTGGCTATGGGCTTGCCCGATGAGTTGCTGATGCTGTCAGCAAGGCTCAACCCCCATGCAGCAAGATTAACTTGCCAAGAAGGGCTGTGCCCACGGTGGGCTAACCAATTTGCAGCATGCAGCTGTTCACGTAGCAATTGATTGGCGTTGCCTTGATCGGGAATGCGTAACAGCGCTTCGGCTAAGTTGAGTAGTGCTTTTCCTTCGCTACTACTTAGAGGAAATTCAGCGAGAATGGCATCTAGCCCTGATTGATTTATCCGCTCTAGTCGCAGTCGTTCGGTAATGATGCGTGCGAGTGCATCGGCACGGAGTTGATCGTCGCTGCTGATTTGAAGGGTTTGGGATAGCTCTCTGGCAAGTTCGGTTTCATTGCGGTAACGCTGGCTAAAAATACGCTCCAGCGATGGTGGAGATGCAGAATGGGCTGAATAATCGCGGTGCATGCACGTGCTCAATAGAAGGTGTCAATCAGCGGATTTGCGATCTGCAAGAGCAGATCGCAATGGTGATTAGATTTTGAACGTCTGGATTGTAGTATCTAGCTGACTGGCGAGACGGTTGAGCCGCTCGGATAATTCGCAAGCGCTTTGCGCTGCGCTGCTATTTTCCTCGCCAGCTTGGGCGATGCGCTCTACATTGCGTGCAATTTCTTGACTGGCGCTACTTTGTTCCAAAATGGCACTGCTAATGCTGGCAATGTGCTCGACATTACGTTGAGAAAGATTTTCAATCTGATGGAGTGCTTCGGCGACTTCATGAGTGCTGCGCACGCCAGTATCTACGAGGCTACTGGCTTCAAACATGCCTTTAGCGGCAACGCTAGTGTCGTGCTGCACGGCTTGAATTTTACTGGTGATTTCGATGGTCGCCTGTGTGGTTCGTTCAGCGAGTTTTCGAACTTCATCGGCAACAACAGCAAACCCGCGCCCTAAATCACCCGCACGAGCCGCTTCAATTGCCGCATTGAGTGCGAGCAAATTGGTTTGATCAGCAATATCTTTAATCACCATGACAATGCTACCGATTTCATCCGAGCGGTGGTTGAGTTGGCCGATAAGTTCATTGGATTTGTTGATTGAATCAGCAATTTTTTGGATTTGTACTGTCGTGCGCTTGGCGATGGCGGTGCCATCGACTGCGGTGCTGGCCGCAAGGCGAGTTTCTTCTTCGAGTTGATGTGAGTTATCAGAAATTAAATGCACGCTGACCGACATTTCTTCAATCGCGGCGGCGGTGGCGGATGAGGCTTCCGATTGCATGCTCGAAGCACTGCTTACTTGATTGGCGGCATGGGTGAGTTCATGTGCCGATTGCACTAGATCGTTGGAGCAGCGATTGGCTGTGCCGATGACATCGCACATATTGCCGAGTAGCTGATTCATGGCAAGAGAGGTTTTGCCGATTTCATCGTTGTTTTCAATCGGCAAGCGCATGCCAATGCGACCTGTGCGATCAATCTCACCGATGGTGTTTTGCATATTGGCTAAGGGGTGACGGATGCTTTGATAAATCAGTGTGGCGCACGCAATGCCAGCGAGTACGGCGACGATCATTAGTGTGATGGTGGTGCTGGTTTTTTGTGATTTGATGGTATCGATTTGCTCGTCAATACCGCTGACATCTTTGAGTGCTGCTTCGGAAAGTTCACTTAGCGTGTCGGACATGGCCCGAATTGGTTCTTTGAACTTGGAGAATTCTTTATTTAGATCTTGTGAAGTTGTGAATTTATTCGCTTTGATATCGGCTAAGATACTGGCTTCGCCTTTGCTGTAGGCTGAGATATTGCCCACGAGACTGTCTAGTTTGCTGACTTGTTCAGGGGTGGCGAGTTTTTTTGCCTCAGCTAACTCCGCTTGAGTTAGGTCGAGTGCTTTTTGCCATTTTTCGTTGTATTCAGCGACTTTTTCGGGCTCGCTAAAGTTAAGAAGCATGTCTTTTTCAAAGCGGCGTAAATCACCGACTTGCTTGCGGGCTTCAATGAGATGGACGCCATATTGCAGATTGATATGTAGTAATTGGCTCGCCACGGCGTGCTGCTGGTGAAGGCCGACTAAACCGATAATGCCGACAAATACGAGCAGTATGATTAATAGCGCAAAGCCAAGAATGATTTTTGCCCCTACACTCATATTTTTTAGCATGATTGTAGTTCTCAAGGTATGTAAAACTTTAACGTAGTCTAGTGAATATCAAGATGCAAGGTTCGGTTTGAGGCGCAAGCTGCGCCGCGCATTGTGAAACAACCGTTAGATTGATTCGGCACGCTTTAACGAGGATAGAAATGGCTTGCCTTTCGCTTGTGCTTTAGCCGAAATTGGAAAAATATTTTTTATATCAGTGAGTTAAAAATGAAAATAGGCACTCCATTAAGTCGTACCGCGACCAAAGTTATGTTGCTGGGTGCTGGCGAGTTGGGCAAGGAAGTGATCATTGCCTTGCAGCGTTTGGGCGTTGAAGTGGTCGCTGTGGATCGCTATCCGAATGCGCCAGGAATGCAGGTGGCGCATCGCAGTTATGTGCTGAATATGACTGATGCTAAAGCATTGCGCGCTCTGGTTGAGCTGGAAAAACCGCATTTAATTGTGCCGGAAATTGAAGCGATTGCGACTGATGCCTTGCTGGCGATTGAAGCGGACGGTTTGGCTGAGGTCATTCCGACGGCGCGTGCCACGCATTTGACGATGAATCGCGAAGGGATTCGTCGTTTGGCCGCCGAAGAATTAGCTTTGCCGACATCTAGCTATCGTTTTGCCGATACTTTGGCTGAACTGCAAGCTGCGGTGGCGGAGATCGGTTTTCCTTGCTTGGTCAAACCGGTGATGTCGTCGAGCGGCAAGGGACAATCTTTGCTTAAAGGTGAGTCGGATGTTCAATCGGCATGGGATTACGCCGCCAGCGGTGGCCGAGTTAAACAAGGGCGGATTATTGTGGAGGGCTTTGTCGATTTTGATTATGAAATTACCTTGCTCACCGTGCGTGCCATCGGTGCGAGTGGGGCGATTGAAACGCAGTTTTGCGAACCAATTGGCCATGTGCAAGTGAAGGGCGATTATGTCGAAAGCTGGCAACCGCAAAAAATGAGTGCATTGGCGCTACAGCGCGCGCAAGAAATCGCGGAAAAAGTAACGACAGCACTCGGCGGGCGTGGCTTATTTGGCGTTGAGCTGTTTGTGAAAGGCGATGCGGTGTGGTTCAGCGAAGTGAGTCCACGCCCGCACGATACTGGTTTGGTGACGCTTAAAAGCCAAGATTATTCTGAGTTTGAATTACACGCTCGCGCGATTTTAGGTTTGCCGGTGGATGTGGGTATGCGTATGCAGGCAGCAAGTGCAGTGATCTACGGGGCAATAGATGCGGTAGGTATTGCTTTTGAAGGCGTGGCTGCCGCGCTGGCGGTGCCGACCGCGGATTTACGTTTGTTTGGTAAACCAGAAGCTTTTGTTCGGCGTCGAATGGGGGTGGCGGTGGCTGCTGGCCTGGATACCGATGAAGCGCGCACGCGCGCGAAATTGGTGGCCAGTTTAGTTAAAGTTGTTGAGGTGAAATGATGAGCGATGTAATTGAGATGACGCCGTACGAGGCTTTAGGTGGCTCGGTGATATTGAGAACACTAGTGGATCGGTTTTACGACATCATGGCGAGTGATCCGCGTGCGGCAGGCATTCAGGCCATGCATCCGCAGAATACGACGTTGATTCGTGAGAAACTATTCGAGTTTTTGTCTGGCTGGCTCGGTGGGCCGCAATTATTTATCGAGAAATACGGTCATCCTCGCTTACGTGGCCGACATATGCCATTTGCAATTGGCGAGTCTGAGCGCGATCAATGGATGTTGTGCATGTTGCAGGCAATGGCTGAAATTGAAATGACAGACGAATTGCGCAGCCACTTGGAAGAAGCCTTTATGAAAACCGCGGACTTTATGCGGAATCATTGAAATTCATTTCTTTATTACTTAGGGCATTTGCTTGTAGGCGCTATTCATTAAGCGCTACAAGTAAATACCCTTTGTTTTAGGTGGTTTTCAGATTACATGTTGATAGTTTTAAGTGCCTACGGCACAGTGTTTTATAGTCGCAATCCGCGACGGGGACTTACTTTCTTGAACGGCCAAGAAAGTAAGCAAAGAAGCCGCCCCGAGGCGCACATCGGTCCCCGATGCCCTCGCGTGGCGTGAGCCAAACGATAAAACTGTTTGTCTCTCTTCGTGCTCGGTGTGCTTGGACGGGGTTTTTAAGCCTTAGCTCAACGAGCGTGGCATAGCATCAAAACCAAATCTGAACATCGCCTATTTTTAAGCTCCGCCAGCAAAGCCATTTTGGCGCCACGCTTCATAAATCGTAATCGCAACGGTATTGGATAAATTCAGGCTGCGATTATCGGGCTGCATGGGTAGACGAATTCGGCGATCCGCAGCGAAAGTCGCCAGCAAATCGGCAGGTAGGCCGCGTGTTTCTGGGCCAAATACAAACACATCACCGGCTTCATATTGCAGCAAATCAAAACGTTGCGAGCCTTTGGTCGTCGCTGCGAAAAAGCGTTTTCCGGCGAGATGGGCGACGCAATCATCCCAATTCTCGTGCACAATCATATTGGCGTATTCATGGTAGTCCAAGCCCGCGCGCTTCATTTTGGTGTCGTCGAGTGGAAAACCGAGCGGCTTAACTAAATGCAGCATGCAGCCGGTGTTGGCAGCAAGGCGGATCACGTTGCCTGTATTCGGTGGAATTTCAGGTTGAAACAAAACAATATTGAACATAAGTAAGCTGATCGACGGTGAGTAAAAAAATTGCGCTGTGCGCCAAGCGAACTAGGATGGAGTTCCCGTGTCGCCAGCAGGAGCAGCAAGATGGACATCGTACCGCAAGAAATACTGATTGCCGTAGCAAAAACTGCAAAATTAGATGGATTATCACCTGAAGAAACGATGGCTTTGGTATTTCGGGCGCTGGATCATGAGATGCGCGGCCCGAATGGTCGCTTATTTAATCCAGCACGCACCGATGGAATTGGCAGGGCAATTTATGCTGCTTTATTTAATTATCCGGTCGCCTTAGTGAGAGATGCAAAGGCGACGAATCAGTACCGTTGGCTGGCGACGATTCCGCCGCATGGTTATAGCGCTCCGTTTGAGCAAATGTTTATTGATGCTTTGTTGCGGGTGGACGCACAGCGTGCGGCGGCGCTGACGCTGTGGGCTGCTTGATACTCTGATTAATCACAAGACTTGTTGCCACTTCGCTGTTGCAGTGCGGTGGGTGATGTTAGAATTTGGCACAAACATTTATTAAGACGATGCCGAATGACACATACTGCAACCCTCCTCATTAGTTGCCCAGATCGAAAAGGTCTTTCTGCGGCAATTGCCAATTTTTTGTATACCTATAACGCCAATATTGTTCACTCCGATCAGCATCAAGATAATGCTGACAATCTATTTTTAATGCGCATTGAATGGGATTTAACTGATTTTACTTTGGATATGGCCGCATTTTCGGCCGCTTTTCAGCCGATTGCAGATCGTTTTCAAATGACTTGGAAGGTGGCGCTATCCAATCGCCCGCAAAAAGTGGCTATTTTTGTTTCTAAATATGATCATTGCTTAGTGGATTTATTGCATCGGCATAAAAGTGGCGAATTAAAATGCGACATCCCACTGATTATTTCAAACCATGAAGATTGCCGCGCGTTGGCTGAGTTTTATGGCATTGAATATCACGTGATTGCGGTAGGAAAAGACAATAAAGTTGAAGCCGAAGCCGCACAAAAAGCGCTATTAATTGAAAAAGAAATTGATTTGATTGTGCTGGCGCGTTATATGCAAGTGTTGAGTCATGAATTCACGGCGCAATTCCCACAACGCATTATTAATATTCACCATAGTTTCTTGCCTGCTTTTGACGGCGCAAAACCGTATCACCGCGCTTTTGCGCGTGGCGTGAAGTTGATTGGTGCGACCAGCCACTATGTGACTGAAGTACTCGATGATGGCCCGATTATTGAGCAAGACGTGAACCGGATTTCGCATCGTGATGATGTGGATGCTTTGATTCAGCAAGGCCGAGATTTGGAACGCATCGTATTATCGCGCGCTGTACGCTGGCATTTGCAGCACCGCGTTTTGGTGTATTCAAATAAAACGGTTATTTTTGATTGATTTGAATTTACGCTGTTACAAGAAAAAAGCCCTGAAATTCTTCGGGGCTTTTTCGTGGGTATCGCCAGCTAAGCTAGGCTGGTATTTCAGTCTTGGGCAATACCACATGAACAATTAAGCCGTGTGGTACTGCGTCGAGTAGCTCAACCGTACCCGCGTGGCGCTCGACGATTTCTTTCACAATCGCCATGCCCAGTCCACAACCGTTGCCGGTTTGTTCGCGGCGATAGAAGCGCTCGAAAACGCGTTCTTTGTCGCTATCCGGAATGCCTAGGCCATTGTCTTCAACGTCGACAATATAATTATGCTCATCCTCAGTGAGGCGAACCGTAATGCTGCCATCGCGTGGAATGTATTTAATCGCGTTTTCGACGAGATTGATAAACATTTCCCGTAGCAGCGCGGAATTGCCTTGCATTAGCGCGGAAGGAACAAAGCAATCGCAGCCCAAATCAATTCGTGCAGCGAGAGCGCGTGGCACGAGTTCAGCAGTCAAATCACGAATAATTTTCGCCAAATCCATATGCACTTTTGGAATGCCATTTTGGCTGCCCGGCTCAGAGCGTGCGAGCGTCAATAATTGATTGACCAGATGAATACTGCGCGTGGCGCTGGTGTGTACCATATTCAAACGTTCGCGCAGCCCTTCGGGCGAGTTTTCTCGCATAGCCAGCTCGGTTTGCGATTTTAGCCCCGCCAGTGGCGTGCGTAATTGATGCGCGGCATCGGCAATAAAGCGCCGTTGACGATTGATGCTTTCCTCGGTGCCAGAGAGCAAATGATTCAATGCTGACGACAAGCCTTGCAGTTCTTGCGGTGCGTCTTGCAGTGCCAATGGCGACAGATCTTGCGCTTTGCGATGTTCCATTAAAGATTGTAATTGCGCCAGCGGGCGCAGGCCGCGACCAATTCCCCACCAAACCAGCAGGCAAGTTGTGATAATGAGTAGCGCGAGCGGTAGCGCGGTGGATAGGAAAATTTGCCAAGCATATTGATTGCGCAGTGCTAAATCAAAGGCAACTTGGATGATTTTGGGTTCGGCATTCACTGCTGAAAGTTTGACTGCGACGACACGAAACTGGGAATTATTAATTTGTGTGTCGTAAAAAAATGGGATGTTAGTTGCTGCGATTTTTTCTAGGTATTGTGCTGTGGGCCGCTTCAAATCGGCCTTGCCTTGCAATACCTCCCCATCTTTGCTGGTAACAGAGTAGAAACGATAGCTTGTTTCTTGCACTATCATCGGCGCTAAGATCGCGAAGTTAGTGTCTTTTGTCTTGGCGAGTTGGGAGAGCGACTCAACGGCTTCGGCTAGGCGGGTATCGATAATACGATTGGCGTAGTAGAGAGTGATAGAGAAGAAAAGAACTGCCCCAGCTAGGCAATAAACCAGTTGGGGCAGGAGTAACCACAGCAGCAATTGCTGCCGTAGCGAAGTCTTAGTTATTGGCATCAGCAGGGATAACTTGTTGCTTCTCAAGTAAATAACCTAGACCGCGGATCGTGCGAATTACGACGCCAGCTGGATCGAGTTTTTTGCGCAGGCGGTGAACGTAAACTTCAATCGCATTCAAGCCCACTTCAGCGTTTTCATTGCCCAATTCGCTAACGATTTGCTCTTTGGTCACAACGCGGTCGATATTCGACATCAAGATTTCAAGCACAGTGAGCTCACGCGCTGACAAATCAAGCGGCGTGTCATTGCACCATGCGCGTTGACCAGCACGGTCTAGACGCAAATTGCCCAATTGTTGTACTGATTGCGGCAAGATTTGGCTACGACGCAATAGGGCGCGCAAACGAGCTTCAAGTTCAGAGAATTCAAATGGTTTGGCCAAGTAATCATCCGCACCGGCATCCAAACCCGCAACGCGTTCTTCCAAACCGTCCAGTGCCGTCAAAATCAAGATGGGCAATGATGGTTTGTGTTGGCGCACATTACGTAGTACGGTCAGACCGTCCATGTTTGGCAAACCAATATCAAGTACGACTGCATCGTAGTCATTGTGTAGCAAAATTTGCAGCGCGAGTGCGCCATCGTTTACACAGTCGCATTGGAAGTCGGCTTGAGACAAGCTCGTTTTTAGCGCATCAGCGAGGATCAGGTCATCTTCAGCTAAGAACAGTTTAGTGGTCATTGGGTAGTTCCCCTTTTGTAAGATTAAGCTTACCGCAGAGTGTAGCGTTAATTTTGCAATTTCCCAAGTTCATTTTGTGGCTTCTAATGCTTTGGCTTGATTAAGTGTTTGATTTAATTCTGTATTGTTTCTTTTGTCAGCTTTGCCGTTTGTCAGCCAGCCTGTCAGCTCGGCCTCAATCAGCCCTGTGAGCGCCGAAATCCACTGTGGATGGTCGTTTAGGCAGGGTATGAAGTTATATTTTTTTCCGCCTGCTTGGGTGAAATCATGCTTGCCTTCGATGGCGATTTCTTCCAATGTTTCGAGGCAGTCAGCAACAAAACCAGGGCAAATCACATCAAGTTGAGCAATTTGTTTTTTGCCTAATTGCGCGATGATTTGGCTGGTATACGGCTTGAGCCATTCGGCTTTACCAAAGCGTGATTGAAATGCAATGGTGTATTGCTCTGGCGTGAGCTGTAAAGCTTCGGCCAAAAGTCGGCCTGTTTTTAGTGCGTGGCAATGATAAGGATCGCCTTTATCTAAGGTATAGCGCGGCACGCCATGAAAGCTCATTAGAAGGTGTTCGCCTCGGCCATTGATCTGCCAGTTACTCCGAACTTGCTGTGCGAGCGCGGCAATATAGACAGGGTTATCAAAGTAGGGTGCAACAGTGCGAATTGCCGGCTGAAAACGCGTTTTTTGCAAAACGCGATAAACCTCATCGTTCACGCTGCCTGTGGTGCTGGCCGCATATTGCGGGTACAGCGGTACGATGATGATTTTTTGGCAATTGGCGGCTTTAAGTTGGGCGATTTTCGATGCGATCGACGGATTGCCATAACGCATCGCGTAATCGACAAGCAATTGGGAAGGATAGGCTTCGCCCAGTATGCCTTTGACTAACTTGGCTTGTTTTTCGGTCCACACCTTGAGCGGCGAGCCTTCTTTAGTCCAAATACTGGCGTACTTCTCTGCGCTTTTTTTCGGGCGAACCGTCAAAATAATCCCGTTCAAAATCAGCCACCAAATCGGCCTGGGGATTTCAACCACACGTGGATCAGATAGGAACTGTCGCAAATAAGGGCGCACAGCCTGAGCGGTCGGCGCTTCGGGTGTACCTAGATTGACTAAGAGTACGCCGATTTTAGCTGGGTTTTGATGGGCAAACGGAGGTTCTGCAAGGTAGCGCGCCATGGTTTTGTCAATGATTGAGCCGTGTAAGGCTCAATCATAAATTAAAACGGTTAGAAATGGCTGATGGCTTGTTTTAATGCCAGCAAAGCTTGTTGATCTTGTGCATAGCGCGCCTGAATATAGAGCTGTGTGATGGTTTCAATTTCAGCCGCTTGTTCCGGTAACGCTGCTTGGCAGCGAGCCGCAAATTGGAGCACGGTTTCATGGGGTGCTCTGCTAAGTTGGCGCTTGGCGAGTTTTCTGCAGTAGCGCTGATACAGCAAGCTAGCTAAATCAAGTGGCGGCGGGCGATTGCTCAGCAGCAGCCATAGCGTAAAGCTACCTAGACTCAGTAGCAAACCAGCGCCCAGCCACAATAGAAACTTCCAAGAGAGAAAGTCATCAATCCCAAGTTTTTTCAAGAAATCGAGCTGGCGCTTGTCGTCATAACCAATCACCCATTGGTTCCAATTATTCACAAACACATCTAAATTTAAGCGCAGTGTTTTAAGCCAAAAATTATCGCTGCGTAGCATCATTGGCAGCGCAGCACCTTGAAAACTATTCCCTAGGCCACTTTCGATGCGAGAGGGTGAAATCACAAATGTTGGGTCTACGCGTTGCCAGCCTTGCCCTGCTAACCAAACCTCAACCCAAGCATGGGCATCAGCTTGGCGAACAATATAGTAATTGCCACCCGGATTAAGCATCCCGCCTTGATAGCCGGTGACAATTCTGGCAGGAACATCGGCAGCGCGCATAAGGAAAGCAAACGAGCTAGAAAAGTGTTCGCAATAACCTTGCTTGCTCTGAAATAAAAACTCATCAATTCGATCGCGTTGGCGTAAAAGCGGCGGATTCAGCGTATAGGTAAATCCATTGTTACGTAGCCAGTCCAGCGCTGCTTCGACCCGCTCGGCAGGGGGGAGATGTTGCCAACTATTGGCTAACGCTCGGGATTTGGGATTGATTTTACTGGGTAATTTGAGCGCCTGAGTTACACCTTCATCGCCAACGGTTTGCCATTTGAGCGTGGCACTGGCTTGGTAGCGCAGTCGCTGAGTGACCGGCGTGCTGCGAAGCAACTGTAACTGACGGCTAAGTGCTGCGTCGTTAGGTGCTTTAGTTGGTAAATCAAGTGCTAGTAGCCAATTTTGCTGGTGCGGTTCTAGCGTAATTTGATAATCAACATTTGGTCCAAGCGCGATGATTTGCGGTGTTGTGCCATAGGCATTTCGAGTTGGCAGCCAGCGCTCGCCATCAAATTGATCAAATACAGGGCCACGCCAATACAGCTGATCTTGGCTGGGGGTGTTTTGTGTAAATTCGGCACGAAATGCAATGCTATCGTCTTTAATGAGCTGGCTTAAGCTGCCTGGGCTCATCTGTTCGCCGGACAAACCACTTAATCCGACGGTTTCACTGGGTGTCGACCAGAGTGGTGTGGGTAAACGAGGAAATAGTAAAAATAAAAGCAGCGCAATGGGTATTGCTTCCAGTAGTAATCTAAATGAGGTCTGGGTGGATATACGTATTGATAGAAGTGGATTTTCTAGTTTGAGTGCAAGGCTTAAAATGGCTAGAAATGTAATGAGGGCGACGGCTGCTTGCCACGGTGCCTGGCCTTGTAAAAATCCCGCCCCCGTGGTGAAGAGCGATAATAAAAACATCGAATGTGCATCACGCAATGTTCGTGTTTCATACAGCTTAATAATGCTGAGTGCGACTAAAATGGCTACGCCGCCCTCGCGCCCTATCAGGCTTTGATGTGCTTGGAATACGACCCCCAAGCTCAGAATTGCGAGCGTCACACTAAGCCATGCAGGAATTTTGCTACGCAGCAAAGGCGTAAGGCTGCAAAAAATAATGACACATAAAGAGAGTGCAATCGCTAACCAAGGGGGTTGCATCAGTAAATGCGGGAAGCACACCAAGCCCATTAGCAGGCCAAGCAGCTGTTGCTCACGCGGATGCAGCATGCGGCTCATGATATTGCTCCGCGATGAGCACCAAAATAGGCTAAAGCACTCAGACATTGAGTTTGATGTTCGGCACCCAGTGCGGGTGGGAATTCAATTTCAGCCAGATTTAAGCCATAAGGACGTTGCTGATCTTGTGCGGCCAAAATCCAAGCGCAAAGTCGACTGAGGCGTTGCTCAGTGGTGAGCGGATCCATTTCAGCCCAATTTAGCCATAGGGATTCTCCAAGAGGAGATTGATATTGTCGTACCAGCAGGTTTTCGCCGTGAGCACTTTGCTTCCACGCAATATCATGCCGAGCATCGCCGCGCTGAAAATTGCGTAGGCCGCTGTAATCGTCGTTGCCAATTGGGCGAAATTCCTTACCATCTTTGCCATATAAATGCTCAGGCAAGGGGGGCGGATTGTTTTCCGGTGCAGGATAAACCAGAATTTCTTGCTGCAAATTAAGATAAGTCCAGCAGCGAAATAAGGCTAAGGGTTGTGTCGATTCAACTCGAATTCGTGGCAGGCTGAGCGGCCCACGCTGGGTACTGCGTATCGCCAGCGAAACGACTCGATGATCCAGTCCTTTGATTTGCGTGGCGATGACGGGGTCGCTGTGAGCGCTTGAAATTTGAATGCCCGCACGCTGCTGCGGTTTGTGATTGTGTAAAGTAATTGGGAAATGGGCATCTTCGCCAGCAAAAACAGCGTCGCCTGCGCCAGTGCTAAGCTCTAGTCCCAGCAAATTGGCGTAGCTACGTAGCATCACTGCGTTAGCGATCCCGACCAGTAAAAAGGCGAAAAAGAAACCAAGGCTGAGTTGATAATTGAGCGAACCCACCAACAGTGTGAGCACGGTGATGATGTAGGCCAAGCCATACCACGTTGGCAAGATATACAGTTTTTGATGGCGGATGCGCTGCCGACCACTGGCTAGTGGATGACGCCGATCAATAAATCTCAGCCAATGTTGATAGAACCAGTGTTTCATCAGGGGATGGCAACGTGCTTAAGGATTTGCAATGCGGCTTCTGGGTCGGAGCGACCGCTTTGGCGTAAGATTAAGCGATGCCCTGCTAAGGCAGGAAAAATCTGCTGTACATCGTCTGGAATGACCATTTTTCGATTATCTAGCCAAGCAAATGCCTTGCAAGCTTGCACTAAACCTAGCGCAGCACGCGGCGAGAGCCCGCAGGCAAAACGTTGATTTTCGCGTGTTTCGGCTAATAAAGCTTGAATGTAATCGAGTAGCGCTGGCGCGACTTGAATCGATTGAATTTCAAGCTGCGCTGCAATCAGTTGCTCAACTTCTAGCATTGGCTTAATTTGCGCCAGCAAATCGCGCCGATCAACACCTTGTAATAAGGCGCGCTCAGCTGCCGCATCTGGATAGCCCAATTGCACGCGCAATAAGAAACGATCCAGCTGCGATTCGGGTAGCGGAAAAGTACCAATTTGTTGTTGTGGATTTTGCGTGGCAATGACAAAAAACGGATGTGGCAGTGCGGTGGTTTGCCCGTCAATGGTGACTTGTTGCTCGGCCATCGCTTCAAGCAGAGCCGATTGGGTTTTGGCCGTGGCGCGGTTAATTTCATCAGCGAGTAGTACTTGCGTGAAAATCGGCCCGGGATGAAAGCGAAAGCGCTCCTCAGAGCGCTCGTACACAGAGACACCGAGTAAATCCGCAGGGAGTAAATCACTGGTGAATTGAATGCGGGCAAATTGCAACCCCAAGACATTGGCGAGCGCGTGCGCCAACGTTGTTTTGCCGACACCGGGTACGTCTTCAATGAGTAAATGGCCGCGCGCCAATACGCAGGTCAGCGCTAGGCGTAGTGCGTGTGCTTTGCCCAAAATAATTTGGTTGAGCTGCTGTTCTGCTGCGTGTACCTGTTGCAACAGGCTGTGTTGGCCTAAATGATTCATTCTTTCCCTCTTTTGCCGTGCGGCGTAAACTAAGAGCAGGCGTTTAAAATATGCTCTTCATCAATAAAACACATCTCATCAGCAAGGGGCAAGTCTGTGGTCGGTTCCTGTGGCGCAACAGCATTTATTAGTCATCCATCTTGTGTCATGCATGAAATGGGGCTGGGTCATCCCGAGTGTCCCGAGCGCTTGGCGGCTATTCAGGATAGGTTGATTGCCGCTGGAATTTGGGATTATTTGCTCCATCTTACCGCGCAGCCCGCCACACGCGAACAGTTATTACGTGTGCATACTGAGCAATATCTTGATCGCTTGGCCGTCGCTAGTCCCGCGCAAGGTCATGTGCATTTAGAGCCCGATACTGTCCTGAATCCCTATACGGTGAATGCCGCTTACCATTCTGCGGGTGCGGCGATTCAAGGGGTTGATCTGGTGATGCAGGGCAGGGCGCAAAATGTATTTTGCTCAACCCGCCCACCGGGTCATCATGCCGAGCGAGAAAAAGCGCTAGGCTTTTGTTTTCTCAGTAATATTGCAATCGCCGCCAAGCACGCGATGGCCGCATATGGCTTGGAGCGCGTAGCGATTGTTGATTTTGATGTGCATCACGGCAACGGCACCGAGGACTGTTTATGGGACGAGCCGCGTGCTTTGATGGTGAGTATTTTTCAGCATCCATTTTTTCCGTATTCGGGTGACGTGCCAAAAGGCCCAAATATGCGCAATATTTCAATGCCGCGCGCAAGCAAAGGCGCAGAATTTCGTGATGTAGTTCTGCAACAGTGGTTGCCTGCGTTGCACGAATTTAAGCCGCAATTGATTTTGATTTCGGCCGGATTTGATGCTCATCTGGAAGATGATATGGGTTCGATGGGCTTAGTAGAGGCTGATTACGCGTGGGTCACCAAGCAAATTATGAAAATCGCTGAGCAGTATAGTGAAAAGCGGATAGTGTCGATGTTGGAGGGTGGTTACGATTTATCCGCTTTGGCGCGCAGTGTCGCTGAGCACATCAAGGTTTTGGCTGATGTTTAAATCGGCTTTGATGTCTAGATCGTCACTATTTTGCATTATGTTGCTATCAATACTAGTAGGGTGTACTTCAAGCAAGCCACCATCCAATAAGCCTGCTAAGCCAATACCCTCGTTGGCGAATATTCAAGTTGATGGCGCGGGGCGTGAAGTGGTGATGTATGCGTTGGGCTTATTAGAAACCAATTACCAATTTGGCGGCACCAATCCTGAGGCGGGCTTGGATTGCAGTGGCTTAGTGATGTTGGTGTATAAAAATGCGCTGGGCGTAAGCCTGCCGCGCTCTGCGGCTGAAATGGCCTCAGTGGCTAGGCCAGTTTCTAAGGCCAAGCTGCAAGCGGGGGATTTGGTGTTTTTTAAAACCACGGATCGCTCGTTCTCGCACGTTGGGATTTATCTGGGAGACGATAAATTCATTCATGCACCATCCAGTAAAGGCAAAGTGAGAATTGAGTCTTTGGCTAATTCCTATTTCGCGCCGCGCTTTGAAGGTGGCCGAACTTTGATGTCGGCAAATTAATTTTAATTTTCCCTGCAGAGTCCAAAAAGTGGCTTTTTTCATCTCTTGCCAATCGCGCAGGGGATTTCATTCTCTGCTAAAACCCTTGTCATAAAGTCTAATTACTATCGCTTTTTCACATCCAATTCATTTGTTTGTGGCGACTTCTCCGCTTGCGCTTTACTGGGCCGTTTGAGCTGTTGATCTCGCTGTTTAAAACGAATGGGGATACTCCCGATACGCGTTTTTTCTACACTTTGCTACATTGTCCGTATTCCTTTTCAAGTTGATGACCATGTTGATACGTCCTGTTGTCCCCGCTGATTTGGATGCGCTGCTTGCGTTGGCAGCGACTGCGGGTGTCGGCGTAACGACCTTGCAGGCCAATCCGCAGCGTTTGGGCGAACGAATTAATGCCAGTGTTGATAGCCTAAATAGCACGCCAGAATTGGCCGATGCCAGCTACTTATTCGTGCTGGAAGATGATACGACACAGAAAATCGTCGGCATTTGCGGCATCGAAGCCGCACTCGGTATGCACGATACTTGGTACAACTATCGCGTCGGTTTGTCGGTACACGCTTCGCGTGAGCTGGATATCTATAAGCAACTCCCCACTTTATTTTTGACCTCCGATCTCACTGGATCGAGCGAGCTGTGTTCGCTCTTTTTAGCACCGCCGTATCGCAAAGAGGGTAATGGCGCGCTGCTATCGAAAAGCCGTTTTTTGTTTATGGCTGAGTTTCCCGAGCGCTTTGCTGAACGTGTGATTGCTGAAATGCGCGGTGTTTCCGATGAAGCAGGGCAGTCTCCGTTTTGGGAAAGTTTGGGTCGACATTTCTTTACGATGGATTTTGCCAAGGCTGATTTTCTGTCTTATGTCGGCAGTAAATCGTTTATCGCCGAATTGATGCCTAAGCATCCGATTTATACCTGTTTTCTATCCGAAGCGGCGCAAGCGGCGCTGGGCAATGTGCATCCAGCCACCGAACCAGCGCGCGCGATGTTGGAGTCTGAGGGTTTTCGTTACCAAGGCTATGTCGATATTTTTGACGCAGGCCCGAGTTTGGAATGCAGCTTGAGCGATATTCGTGCGGTGCGTTACAGCACCGTGTATCAATCTTTGGCGGTCGCTGCCGCGCCGAAAAATGGTACGCCATGGTTGGTCAGCAATCGCAGCTTGACCGATTTTCGCGTGACTTTGGCCATCACTCGGCCACTTGAAGATTCCTTGCCGTTAACGAGCGATGTTTTGCAACGATTAAATTTAGAAAATGGTGCCAGTATCCGTGCTGTACCTTTATCAGCTAAGGCTTAGAGGAATATACCTATTATGTTGGTGCAATCAACTCAGTCAGTTCAACTATCACAACTTATTCACGGACACTGGTTGTTGGGACAGGGCGAGGCATTTGCTTCGCGCAATCCGGTTTCACAAGTCGTTGTAGGACAAGGTCAATCGGCCAATGCTGAAGACGTGGCGCAAGCGGTGCAAGCCGCTCGCGCAGCCTTTCCGGCTTGGCGCGATTTAGAATTTGCTGAGCGCGTGGCCTTGGTGCGTAACTTTGCTGAGTTACTCAAAAGCAATCAAGCGAGTTTGGCCGATACCATCGGCTTGGAAACAGGCAAGCCGCGCTGGGAAGCGTTGACCGAAGTCGCAACGATGGTCAATAAAATCGAGATCTCTCTGAAAAGTTACGACGAACGCACGGGTACTAAAGAATCACAGCAAGGCGATGCCCAAGCAGTATTGCGTCATCGCCCGCACGGCGTTGTGGCCGTTTTTGGTCCGTATAACTTTCCGGGGCATTTGCCCAACGGGCATATTGTTCCGGCGCTGATTGCAGGTAATTGTGTGGTGTTTAAGCCATCCGAGCTCGCACCAATGACGGCGCAAAGAACCGCCGAATTGTGGATGGCCGCAGGTTTACCAGCCGGCGTGTTGAATGTGCTGCAAGGTGGCCGTGATACAGGCGTGGCTTTGGCGGCGCATGCCGATTTGGATGGGATTTATTTCACCGGTAGCGCCAACACCGGTTACGCCTTGCATCGTCAATTTTCTGGCGCGCCGCAAAAAATTCTTGCGCTGGAAATGGGCGGGAATAACCCATTGATTGTCGAGGAAGTCGCCGAGGTCGATGCCGCGCTGCATCATGTGATTCAATCGGCGTTTATTTCTGCGGGTCAGCGTTGTACTTGCGCGAGGCGTTTACTGATTCCGAATGGCGCATGGGGCGATGCCTTTTTGGCGCGCTTAATCAGCGTAGCGGCGGCGTTGAAAGTCGGCGCGTGGGATGCAGAACCGCAGCCGTTTATGGGCGCGGTGATTTCCTTAGCTGCGGCGGATGCGTTACTCGCAGCGCAAGCGCGTTTGCTGGCGCAGGGCGCAGTTTCGCTCTTGGCGATGGAACGCGTTCAGGCCGGTACGGCTTTATTGTCGCCAGGGATTTTAGATGTCAGTGGCGTGACTGATTTACCCGATGAAGAATACTTTGGTCCGCTATTGCAAGTGCTGCGTTATGACGATTTTAGCGAGGCGCTGGTGCTGGCCAATCGCACGCAGTTTGGCCTAGCGGCGGGTTTGCTGTCTGACTCGCGCGCGCAGTATGAATTATTTTGGCGCGAAGCCCGTGCGGGAATTGTAAATTGGAATAAGCCTTTGACTGGCGCATCAAGCGCCGCGCCATTTGGCGGCATTGGTGCGTCGGGCAATCATCGCGCCAGCGCGTATTACGCCGCCGATTATTGCGCGTATCCAGTCGCGTCGCTAGAAGCTGAGCAACTGGTGTTGCCGGCTCAATTGCCAGCTGGGATGACTTTATGAGCGCAGCTGTGACTATGAACGCCAGCGCATTTGAAGCCAATTTTGATGGCCTGGTTGGGCCTACGCATCATTACGGTGGGCATTCTTTTGGCAATGTTGCTTCGACAGGTAATGCCAAACAAGCGGCTAACCCGCGTGAAGCCGCCTTGCAAGGTTTGGCCAAAATGAAGGCGCTGGCCGATTTGGGTTACCGCCAAGGCGTATTGCCACCGCAAGAACGACCTGCATTGTGGGTTTTGCGCGACCTAGGGTATACGGGTACAGACCAAGAAATTATTAGCTCGCTGGGCAATACGCCAGAAGGGTATTTGTCGGCAATGAGTTCGGCTTCATCGATGTGGACCGCCAATGCCGCGACAGTGAGCCCTTCGGCCGATACGCAAGATCGCCGCGTGCATTTTACCGTCGCTAACTTACAAAATAAATTTCATCGCGCGATTGAACATCGCCAGACTGCGCGTAGTTTGCGCGCTATTTTTTCTAATCCGGCTTACTTTGCGGTGCACGATGCTTTGCCGATGATGGCGGCTTTCGGTGACGAAGGTGCGGCGAATCACACGCGGTTTTGTGATGATTACGGCAAGCAAGGCGTTGAGTTTTTTGTGTATGGCCGTCAGCATTGGGGCGGGCAAGTTGAGCCCACGAAATTCCCTGCGCGGCAAACCCGTGAAGCCTGCGAAGCCGTCATCCGCCGCCACGGCCTTGCTCTAAGCCACACGGTGCTCGCGCAGCAAAATCCTGCTGTGATTGACGCTGGCGTGTTTCATAACGATGTGATCGCAGTGGGCAATCAAGACGTACTGTTTTGCCATCAAGACGCTTTTTTGCATTCGGCACAGGTTTACGCTGAACTCAGCGAAAAAATGGCAGGGCGTTTGCAAGTGATTGAAGTGGCGCGGGATGCAGTCAGCGTTGCCGATGCAGTGAAATCGTATTTATTTAATAGCCAGTTATTGGCCAAAGCCAATGGCAAGCAACGCTTGTTGGTGCCTGAGGAATGCAAAAATACACCCGCGGTGTGGGCGTATTTGCAAGCGTTGCAAAGCAGTGGCGGGCCGATTGATGAATTGCTGGTGTATGACTTAAAACAAAGCATGCAAAACGGCGGCGGCCCTGCGTGCTTGCGCTTGCGTGTCGCGCTTACTGCGCAAGAAGCGCTTGAGGTCAATTCCGGTGTTTGGATGAACGATAAACTCTATCCACAGCTATGCAGTTGGGTGGAGCGAAATTACCGTGATCGTTTGCTCGAAAGCGATTTGCTGGATCCTTTATTGCTAGTGGAAGTGCGCAGCGCACTGGATGAATTAACGCAAATTCTACGTTTGGGCTCGATTTATCCCTTCCAACTGCATGGGCGTGATGAGTAACTGATGTTATGCAGAAAATTCAACAGCTAGATCACGAAAAACACGAAAAAAGGCAAAATCTGAGGCCACTGTGCGTGTCTCACGCATTGAGCTAATGACTCCTGCTCTATTTTTTTTCGTGTTCCCAGTTTTTGATTTTTGAACTTGCTGCGTAATGTCGTAAGTAAGAAAGTTATCCTTGTCAGGAATGACCTGCTAAAATCACGGCTTACTACGCCGAGAAGCCCGTTGAGGAAGATAGCGAATGACTAGTTTTTTACATGAAACCCTTGCCGGACACACGGCCATTGCTTTGCCATATTGCCTGCCCAGTGGCGCTAGTGTGCAAGTGATGGATGAGGGTGTGATCCGCTTTGAGCCACAAGATGGCGTAAAAAACGCTTTAGATCTGGTGATTTCATGCGGTGTGCATGGCAATGAAACTGCGCCCGTTGAGCTGGTTGAACAGCTGATTGAGCAAATCTGTGCGGGTGTAATCAAGGTTCGGGCGCGAGTGCTGTTTATTTTCGGCAATGTGGCGGCATTGCGGCTGGGGCAGCGATTTGTCGAAGAAGATATGAATCGCTTGTTTAGCCGTACGCCAGACGTGGAAGATGGCGTCGAAAAGCGCCGTGCTGCGATGTTAGAAATGCATGTGATGCGCTTCTTTCAAGGTGGCGATGCCAGTAAGCCTCGACTGCATTACGATTTGCACACAGCGATTCACGGTTCATTGATCGAAAAGTTTGCGATTTATCCTTTACCCAAACCGGGTAAGACATTTTCAACGACCGAAATCGCACGTTTGTCTTTGGCGGGTGTTGATACGGTGCTGCTGCAATCGACTAAATCCAGTACGTTTTCGTTTTTTACTAGCTGGCAATGCGATGCGGCGTCGTTCACGATTGAGCTAGGGAGCGCACGGCCATTTGGGCAAAATCAAGGTATTGATTTATCAAAAATGGCGGCGTATCTACAAGGCTTGGTGCACGGTGAAGTGCCTGAACCTGAATTAATCCCTGAGCATGCGCAGATTTTCCGTGTATCGCGCGAAGTGATGAAAAACAGCCACGATTTTAAATTCGCAATCCATGGCAAAACCGATAATTTCACGCCATTGCCAGTGGGGATGGTATTGGCGGTCGATCAAGGCGAAGAATTCGTTATCACAGAAAAAGACGCACGGATTATTTTTCCGAATCCTGATGTGCCACCGGGTCAGCGGGCAGGTTTGATTATCGTTCCCGCACATAATCTGACCGCTTAAGCCGCAAGCAATAAAAAAGCCATTCAGTGATGAATGGCTTTTTTATGCGCGACGTATTTTTATTTAGGCTTCTTTGCCGCTGGTTTGGTCGTTTTCTTATTGCTTTTTGCTGGTGCCTTACTTGTGCTTTTGGCAGGAGCTTTAGCGCTGGCTTTTTTGGTGTTTTTGCTTGCTTTACTACTGCGTGAGCTGACTGCGGCTTTATTGCCCTTTGCTGCTGTTGCTGGTTTACTTATCTTGGCGGGCGCACTACTCACGCGAGTGCATTGCATGACAGTCTTTCTTTTCTTACCTTTGCCAGTCGTTACTTTCTTGCAGACACTTCGTGTCGCTGTGCCAGTGAGATTGTTCACGCTGGCGCTGGCGCTAGCGCTCGTCGCAACGCGTTTAGATTCATTGCTGCTATTGGCTAACATGGTATTGATGTTCAGGCCGTCAGAGCCGCCGTCAGCGATGCGGCGTGCACCGGTAAAGCGAGTCGTCCAATAGTTTTGTCCCATATTGGCGACTTCAACACTGCGCCCTGCGCGTGGCGAATGGATGAAGCGATTGTCGCCCAAGTAAATACCTACGTGAGAAAAAGTGCGGCCTAGCGTATTAAAGAAAACCAAATCACCGGGCTTTAATTCATTTTTGTCGATTGTTCTTCCCGTTTGCGCCATTTCAAAGGCGGTGCGCGGCAAGGTCATATTCATCGAGTTTTGAAAGACATAGCGAATAAAACCACTGCAATCCAAGCCTGATTCCGGTGTATTGCCACCCCAAGTGTATTTCACGCCAATTAAACTCATTGCCGATAAAAGTAGGTCTTGCGCGGGGGTATAGTCGGCGGATCGTTCTGTTGAGCGTTCTTGCGGTTTTTTTATGCGTGGCTTGGCTTTGGGAGCTGGACTTGCGTCCGCATTTCCCCATAGGCTAGCTTGGCTGGTATCGCCGACTGGCATATCCTCATCCGCATAACTGTTAGGCGCGGAAAGGGCGAAAAGTGTGGTGAGAATGACTATCCATTTCATGGGCAGGAACTGTACGGATGTGGAATCGGGCTGTAAAGCATAAAATTGAGAAATTCCAAATTAAAGTTGGTTCAATCATCGGCTAAGCCAGAAGGAATTAAGACCGAATGCTGAAAGAAACGTTCACCGTAATGCGAGATTTACCTCGCGTGCGTGAGATTGTAGCGATTTTGATTCGTTATGGTCTTGGTAATTTGGTGCAGAAATTAGGCTTGAACAAAGGCATTGAACGCGCTAGCGATGCACTTCATTTGCCTGGCGATCATGAGATTGAATTGCTTGATCCCGCTGTGCGTGTGCGTAAAGCGCTCGAGCAATTGGGTCCGACCTTTATTAAACTCGGTCAAGTGCTGGCTACGCGCGTGGATATGTTTACGCCAGAGTGGATTGCTGAATTTGAAAAACTGCAAAATGAAGTGCCGCCGATTGATTTTGCACAGCTTGTGCCTGAATTGCAGCAAGTGCTGGGTGAAGACCCGCATGTGGTGTTTCAAGATCTTGATCCGCAACCAATAGGCTCGGCATCAATTGCGCAAGTGCATCGTGCCAAACTGCAAGATGGCACTGAGGTGGTGCTGAAAATCCGTCGCCCTGGGATTATTCCGAAAATCGAAGCGGATTTACGCATTTTGCGGCATATCGCGACTTTGGCCGAATTTGAATTTCCTGATTTGCGCCGCTATCAGCCAGTGCGAATTGTCGACGAATTTGCCAAATCACTGCGCCGCGAGCTGAATTTATCGACCGAAGCACGCAATCTAGAGCGCTTCGTGCAAAATTTCACTGGTCATGACGAGATTGAGATCCCGCGTATTTGGTGGGAATGGACGGGTGAAAGTCTGAATGTACAAAGTTATATTGGCGGCATTGCGGGTAATGATTTGGCGGCGGCGGATGCGGCGGGATTAGATCGTAAAGTGCTAGCGGCGCGTGGCGCGGATGCGGTACTAAAAATGGTCTTGATCGACGGCTATTTTCACGCTGATCCGCATCCAGGCAATGTGAAGTATTTGGAAGGCAATCGGATCGCGTTTTTGGATTTCGGCATGGTGGGGCGTTTACCGCATCCGCGCCGCGATCAGATTGTGGATTTACTCGCCTCGCTGTCGCAGCGTGATGAGCACGGCATCTTGAATGTGCTGTTGGAATGGACTGGCGAAACGGTGGTGGATGAAGATAAGCTCGCCAGCGATATTGCCGACTTTATGTTCAATTATGAAAATCTGCCGCTTAAAGACGTGCCCTTCGGTCATATGCTCAACGATGTGGCCGTGATTATGCGCGAGCATGAAATCACGCTGCCATCGGATTTAACGCTGCTCTTTAAAGCACTAATTACGCTAGAAGGTTTGGGGCGGCAGCTGGATCCAGACTTTAAAATGGTGCCGCATCTGACGCCGTTTGTGAAAGAAGTGATTTTGGAGCGTTTAAGCCCGAAAACATGGCTTAAAAACGGCAAAGATAATCTGTTTGAAGCGTTTGGCGTGCTATCTGGTTTGCCACGCGATATTGGCAAGCTGATTAAACAAGCACGGCGCGGTAATTTAAAAGTCGATTTAGATTTAAAGCGCCTCGATCGCTTTGGTAATTTAATCGCCAAAAGCGCCAATCGTTTAACGATGGGGATTGTGACCGGTGCGCTGATTATTGGCTCGTCAATTGCGATGACGATCAAAGCGGGGCCGACGATGTTTGGGATGCCGCTCTTGGGTTTTTTAGGTTTTGTATTGGCATTGGTGAATGCAATTTGGTTGATGTTTGCAATCTGGGCGTCGAGCAAGGACGAGCGTTAAGGATTTGGCTCAGATTACTTTCGCCTTCAAAAACTCGTCATTCCCGCATGCTTGTAGCGGGAATCCAGCGGCGCTGCTGGATCCCAGATAAAAGCATTCTGGGATGACGTTCTTGTTGAGCGCATTGATTCGGGGGGCTTATTTTTAGCCCAATCCTAAGAGGGCATATCATCATTCAAATAGGGAGAAAGTTGAGCCAGCCATTGGCTGGTCTTTTCTGCTAATGCAAGGGTATGTGCCGGGCTGCTAGATGGAACGGTGGCTTGATGGATATACCCTGGCATTAATGATGTTCCGAGTTTTGCGGCAGTTTTGCCGTTAAAGACGACAAGCTTTAATTGCGTCAGCTCAGCACACAAATCAGTAAGTGGATTGAGCTGTGCGGCGCTGATGGCGGTATCGAGGCTACCAGGTCGCTGCGCTTTTGCCACCACATCCCACAGGCCAATCCGATGCGCTAAAAGCTGTTCATAGCGCTGATCAAATGGCAGGGCGGTGAGGTCAGTGCGAATGAGCTGGCTCATCATCGGCCAAAAGGCATTGCGAGGATGGGCGTAATAATGCCCCGCATTAAGCGAGGCATCACCTGGCAGGCTACCTAAAATCAATATTCTGCAATCGGCCTGTACAATCGCGCTAAAACTAGCTTTGTGCATCGATCTATTGTGCGTTGCCCAAGATGGCTGATCCATCAAAGCCTAGGCGTAAACCGCCCCAATGACGACCACCAACGATAATCGGTACGTCAACTTCGGTCATAATTTCGCCCGTGTCACGTAAATAGGTTTGCAGCAAAAAGCGCTCAGTATTGCGAGCCGCACGCAAGCCAGCAGGATCGTTGAAGATTCGCTGGTCGCGACTATTTACCAAATCAACGGCTTTGTCGCCGCTGAGTGGCTTGGAGTACCAGCTATTATGTGTTGGGCCGTAACCATTGGTATCAACCGCAAGAGAGAATTTGCCGCCCAAGGCAGTTTTCGCTAATTCGTCGTAAAGCGGTTGGATTTCTTGTACGAAATACTGGTTGTACGTGGTTTTGTATTTTTGCGGCACGCTATTGGGTACGGCTTTGTAATTTTGATCGAACACATCAATGCCGCGTTTCATTAAGCCTTCAATTTTCTCGGCGACCCGATCACGGAATTGGCACACTTGCGTAATCGTTAAGTCCAGCGCGCCTTGGCCGACGGTAAAGCGGCCGATCATCGCTTGGACTTTTTCGGCGGCTTCTGCGACATCGTGTGAAGATTGTGCCGAGCGCCCCATGCGTTCATTTACGCCGAGCGAGAGCTGATGAATTTCTGAAACGTTCGCGTTGACTAAATTATTCGCGACGGTAAATTCTTCTAGCGTCGCAGCAATGCCCGATAGCGCTTCGGCGGTCATCTCAAAATCGCGCATCAAGAGCGAGAATTGATTCGAGGCTTTATCGACGACTTCTTGTGTGCGATTCGCATCAACGGTAATCATCGCAGTTTCAGCTAGAGTTTCTGCGACTTGGCTGAGCATATTGTCGATGTCGCCCGAGATTTCATCGGTAGCGACGCCAACTTTTTCGGCCAGTTTGCGTACTTCATCGGCAACGACGGCAAAGCCACGCCCTTGCTCGCCAGCGCGTGCGGCTTCAATTGCGGCATTGAGCGCCAGTAAATTGGTTTGCCCTGCGATTTCTTTAATTAAATCGACAATGGTTTTGATGCTGGCCGAGCGTTTATTCAAGCCATCAACGGTTTGATTAAAGTTGCCAATTTTTTGCGTGATCGCATTGATGCGATTGGTCACGTCTTGCAGCTCGGCATAAGATTGCCGCGCCATCACTAAGTTTTGTGCCGTTGTTTGCGAGATTTCGCCCGTGCGGCTTGAAACTTGGTTAATGCCTTCGGTTGTTGAGTTACTGGCTTCAACGACTTTTTTGGCTAATTGATCTTGTTGCGTGGTCGCGGATGCAGAATCTTTAATGTGTTTTTGTGATTTAGCAGCTTCCAGCGCCATCCCAACGGTCATTGTTTGCACGTTTGAGACAATATCGCGCTGCTTACTTAAAAAGCGGTTGCACGTTAAAGCAAGCTGGCTGATTTCATCGGAATAAGGCGCAGGAATGTTTTTGGAAAGATCACCATCATGGCTGGCTGCGTCGTCAAACACTTGGTCGATCAAGCGAATGGGTTTGGTAATCCAGAAGTGCAAATAGGTCACTTCAATAATGCAGAGCAGCGCGGTAATAAAAAGTGCAATCCAAGCGTAAAGCTTGAGTTGACTTAGTTCATCGATAATTTGCTGGCGAGTTGATGCATCGAGTTGACTCACAACGCGAGATAGCGTCGACTCCGCCGATGCAATGGCGATGAGCATAAGCGTTGGAAAGACTAAAAATAGTCCAATGAAAGCAAATTTTCTTCCGAGAGTCGGAATGAAGTTGCGTTCAAAGGATTTGTGAAAATCTGCAGCCCAGCTCATAGCTCACCTTATGGATTCAATAGACTTTTTATTGTTTTTAGCTCTATGCACGGACTCAAGGCAAGCGCATTTCCAGTATTAATCACCAAACGCGACGGCCAAATCATCCAGTGTGAGGTGCCAATTCTTTAACATGCGGCTAAAAACGGCGAGTTCTGCGTCACAGATTTCTTGGTCTGACTTAGCAATATCAAGTGCCAATGCGGCAAGTTGTAAACGTTTTTGTGGCTCGTCGATGGTTTCAAGCAGATCGTCAATGCGTTGCTTGTCGATTAGTTTAATTTGGCCATTTTCATCGGCTTCGTCAGTAATGTCATTGCAGTAGGCTTGTAGTACCTGGATAAAGCCTTTACGGGTAATCCCGAGGATTTCGTAGGCGTGCAGATGCTCGAGTTCGTCGATTTCTTCGGGATCAAAGCTGCCATCACACATCATTTGCATCACTAAGATACGTGCCATTGCTTCTGGACTATTGGCTGGATATTTTTTCATTCGCTGATGCTCCTGAGCATGCTAGAACTTGCCGCAAGGATTCGGGCAAGTGGGTGATTTTTCGTTCCGTGTAACTAAAGCTGGCCATGGTGGTTTTGGCTTTAGCAATGGTCTTGTCTTGGTTTGTTACATGATAATAAAGTTCAAACTGTGCCTTACTGATTTCAGCTACGCCAAGGCGAATATGCAACAGATCGCCATGAAAAGCTTCTTGCATAAAGACCAGTGTGGCATCGCAAAGGATTAAACCTGCGCCGCCAACGTCTAATTCATCGCGAAAACCGATACTTTTTAACCAGAGTACGCGAGCTTCGTGCAGTAGGCCGAGTAAGGCATCATTAGCTAAGTGATTGCCATAGTTGATCTCGCTAATTCGAACAGAAATATCGCATTGAAACAACTTGCACTCTGGTAAGTCGAGTTTAATTCGTGGCATAGTAGTTTTAATGAATAAAGTGGTTTGAGTTTATGCTCGACACTCTGATGCTGCAATAGCTTTGGCCTGCTAGACTAAATTATCAATTGATTAAGGAGTTTCATCATGTATCAACGAATCTTAGTGCCAGTCGATCACAGTGATACCAGTGCGGCGGCTTTGCAAGAGGCGAAACGCTTGGCTAATGAGCAGCACGCCATCGTTCGCTTGGTGCATGTGATTGATTTGGCTCAGTTTGCGTGGAGTGCGAATGAATTTTTGGATGTGCCGCAATTGCAAAGTTCTTTGCGCGTTGGCGGGCAAAATTTATTAGATTCGCGTGCCGAAGAGTTGCGCGCTGCAGGCTTAACGGTCGAAGTCGATTTGTTGGAAATTTGGGGCGGGCAAATTGCGCGTTCCTTGGTTGAAGAGGGTGAGAAGTGGCAGGCCGAGTTGTTGGTGATGGGGACGCACGGTTACGGTGGTTTAACGCATCTTTTGCTCGGTAGCGTTGCTGAGGGTGTGTTGCGACATACCAAAACGCCGGTTTTATTGGTGAGAGCACCGCAAAATGACGCTTGAAATACCGGTCATCACGCCACTGCGTGTGGATGACCATAGCCGAGATATTGCGGGCCTAACTTATGTGTATCCGGTGGTGTCGCGTCGTGCGGGTGGTGTTTCAGTCGGGATTAATTTAAATCCAAACAATGCCTGTAATTGGCGCTGTGTGTATTGCCAGGTACCTGATTTACAGCGCGGCCCAGCGCCCGATACCCTCGTTTCTCAGCTTGAATCTGAGCTTGATTTGATGCTGAACGACATCGTGCATGGCGATTTTATGCAGCGCGCTGTGCCTGAAGGTGCGCGGCGTTTGAACGATATTGCGTTTTCTGGCAATGGCGAGCCGACCACATCTGCGCAGTTTTTGGAGTGTATTGACGTGGTTGGGCGTGCTTTAGATCGATTTGTGCTGCGTGGGCAAATTAAAACCGTATTGATTACCAATGGTAGTCAGCTCGATAAAGCCAATGTGCAAGCGGGTTTGCAGCAAATGGCGACGATGCAGGGCGAAGTGTGGTTTAAGCTCGATCGTGCGCCGCAAGATGGCTTTGAATTTGTAAACCAAATCAAACTGAATCGCCAGCAAGTGACGCGTCGTTTGGCGACGGCCGCGGCCTTGTGCCCTACGTGGGTGCAGACCTGCATGTTTGCGCTGGATGGTGAATTGCCTGACGAGGCAGTATTGAGTGCATACGTGGGATTTTTGGCCGAGCAATTGGCGCAAGGTGTGCCTTTGCAGGGCGTGTTGCTCTATGGTTTGGCACGGCCGTCATTGCAGATTGAGGCACCGCGCCTTGCGGCTGCACCCACTGAGTGGATGCAGCAGTTGGCTGCGCGGATTGAAGCGATTGGCTTGCCCGTTAAACTGAGCGTTTAGGCTAAAGCAGCTTCAGTTTCTTTGGCTTTTTGGATTAACTCGCTGAGTAATTCAGGGCGTTCAGTGCGTAAAATTTCCAGTACTTGAAGTTCTTCTTTACGTAAGCTCGCCAAGTCGATTCCTTCCACATGCACCACACGAAGGAGTTCGGCGACGGGCTTGGGCATATTGCGGCCACTTTCGTAGCGCGAGCCACCACTTTGGGTGACGCCGATTTGGCTCCAGAAATCTTGTTGGTTCATTCCGAGCTGCTTGCGAATGTCACGAGGGCTGAGTTTTTTGCTCATGGTCTACTCCTTTCGAATGGCATAATGATTTCACTTGCATTCATCATATAAGCCATCGCTTTATGACACATGGCACTGTTGCATGTGACGTGTGTGTTTTATTACATCGCAAAGATTGAATTTTTCTGCTAGGCAGGATTTTTCAAATAAAAAGGCTCACATTACTGTGAGCCTTTTTATTTGGTATGTATATCTATGTAGCTTATTTAAAATAATGGCTAGGTGGCTATACCCTAGTGTTTTATGAGCTCAAAATCATCTCTTTCATCTGCAATGTCTTTAAATAGATTCATGATGGCTTCGGCGTCTTTTTTATCTAGGAATGCCAAGGATTGCTGGCAGTCGGGCCAGTGAATTTGTATCGGGCCAGCCAAGTCGGTCGATAAAAAATCGTAGAGCGCATCTAGATTGGCGCCGAATTCAGCCGGTAGCTCGATCTGCTCGCCCAGTTGCTGATAAATATCGTGCAGCGTGCGAATTTGGCGCAATTGAATTTGAGTTTTTATTGGCATGCTGGCACCTCGGTGAATGTGGCGTAATGATCGGTGGTGATGTAACGCGCACCGCTGTTTTGATCGCCCTTGGTTTGGTAGATAAAACGTTTAGCATTGCGCTTTTTACCTTGGTAATCCAAATCAGCTTCAAAATAATTGCCGCGAGGCAGGCGTTGCTCACGATTGCCAAAGCGATCGCCACCGATGGATTTGCCCGGCTGGGTTTGCCATAGGCTGTTCCCCGGCTGCCAGCCCGCATTCTTAGCTTGTTTCTTGGTGACAAATTTTTCCGGCAAGTGCTGGCTGCGATTGAGTGAATTCAAAATGTCGGCCAATTCTGCTGCTGGCAGTGATTTTTGCTGCGCGAGGGTTTGTGCGACTTGTTGGCACGACGCGGCAAAGCTCGCGCCGCTAGTCAGCAGCGCTAGAGTAAAAATTAGGGCTTTCATTGCGCCTATCCTTGAGATTAAGTGCTTATTATTATTCTGCCTTAACTTGAAGGTCAAAATTGATCGCCGATGTTGGGTAAATCGGGTATTGCGGGTTGTCGCAAAAGGGCTTCTGTGCTAACTTCGGCAGTTCCCTGATAGCCTTATTTGCGATGATTGTTATGGCTCAAACGCTCTACGACAAACTCTGGCAGTCTCACGTTGTGCATGAAGAAGCCGACGGTACTTGCTTAATCTATATCGACCGTCATTTGGTACACGAAGTGACGAGTCCACAAGCCTTTGAAGGCTTAAAACTAGCGCATCGACTGCCGTGGCGCAATTCGTCTGTCGTTGCGACAGCCGATCACAATACGCCAACCAATGAATGGGAAAAAGGGATTCAAGATCCTATTTCTCGTTTGCAAGTTGAAACCCTAGACGCGAACATTAAAGAGTTTGGCGCGCTAGCGTATTTCCCGTTTAAAGACCTGCGCCAAGGTATTGTGCATGTGGTTGGCCCAGAGAATGGCGCAACTTTGCCGGGCATGACCGTCGTTTGTGGCGATAGCCATACTTCAACGCACGGCGCATTTGCTGCGTTGGCGCATGGTATTGGCACGTCGGAAGTGGAGCATGTACTCGCAACGCAAACTTTGGTCGCAAAAAAATCTAAAGCGATGCTGGTGCGCGTCGATGGCCAAGTCGGTTGTGGCGTTACCGCGAAAGATATCGCTTTGGCGATTATCGGCAAAATTGGCACGGCGGGTGGTACAGGCTATGCGATTGAGTTTGGCGGCGAAGCGATTCGCGCCTTGTCGATTGAGGGCCGGATGACGCTGTGCAATATGGCGATTGAAGCCGGCGCACGCGCTGGTATGGTCGCAGCTGATCAAAAAACATTCGACTACCTTAAAGGTCGTCCTTTTGCGCCGACAGCGGAGCAATGGGATGCAGCAGTGGCAAACTGGAAAAACCTCGTTTCGGACGAAGGTGCGGTGTTTGACGCTGTCGTTGAATTAAATGCAGCAGACATCGAGCCGCAAATCACTTGGGGCACCTCGCCTGAGCAAGTGTTGGGCGTATCTGGAAAAGTACCTGATCCAGCGGCGCAAACGGATGCAACCAAGCAGGGTAGCTACACGCGTGCCTTGCAATATATGGGTTTAGAAGCCAATACCCCACTGACTGATATTAAAATCGATAAAGTCTTTATCGGCTCCTGTACCAATAGCCGAATCGAAGATTTGCGTGCGGCTGCGGGTGTGGTGAAAGGCAAGAAAAAAGCCGATAGCGTGAAATTAGTCTTGATTGTGCCAGGCTCAGGTTTAGTGAAAGCGCAAGCGGAAGCCGAAGGCTTGCATCAAGTCTTTATCGACGCGGGTTTTGAGTGGCGTGAGCCGGGCTGTTCGATGTGCTTGGCGATGAATGCGGATCGCTTGGAGCCAGGTGAGCGTTGCGCGTCCACGTCGAATCGCAATTTTGAAGGTCGCCAAGGTCAAGGTGGTCGTACGCATTTGGTGAGCCCAGAAATGGCCGCCGCGGCAGCGATTGCTGGGCATTTTGTTGACGTACGCGATTTTGCTTAAGGATTTGTCTATGTTGCGTTCATTATTCTTGTGTAGTTTCGTGCTGGCGTTAACGGCTTGCAATACCGTGTCGGGCATCGGTCAAGATATTAAAAAAGGTGGCGAAGCCATCGAAAAGGCGGCGAAATGAAAGCATTTGTCTCTTTGGATGGTTTGGTTTGCGCGATGGATAGAGCCAACGTCGACACCGACGCGATTATTCCAAAGCAATTTTTAAAATCAATTAAGCGTTCAGGCTTTGGCCCGAATTTGTTTGATGAGTGGCGTTATCTGGATCAGGGCGAGCCGGGCATCGACAACAGCCAGCGCAAACTCAATCCAGATTTCGAACTGAATTTGCCACGCAATCAAGGCGCGCAAGTATTGCTAGCACGCGATAATTTTGGCTGCGGCTCTTCGCGCGAACATGCACCATGGGCAATTGAAGACTTCGGTTTCTGTGCGCTGATTGCACCGAGTTTTGCTGATATTTTCTTTAATAATTGTTTTAAAAACGGTTTATTGCCGATTGTTCAGCCCGCTGCCGTGATCGATCAGTTATTTGCTGAGGCGAAAACTGAAGGTTATCGTCTAAAAATTGATTTGGCTGCGCAAACGATTACAACACCAAGCGGTGAAGTGTTTCCGTTTGATGTAACTGAGCATCGTAAGCATTGTTTACTCAATGGTTTGGATGAAATTGGTTTGACTTTAGCGCATAGTGACAAAATTCGTGCATTTGAAGCGCTGCATCAAGCAAATCAACCTTGGTTATTTGCTAAGTAATGCAATAAATAAAGCGGCTGATTCACTGGAGCCGCTTTTTTCAACTTGAATCAATATTATTCTTCGAGTTTTGTCGTATCCTTTTACGGTCGAACTCATTATTGGAAACTAAACGAATGATCCTGCATAAATTTAAAAATCAAAGCGATTTAGATCGTGCCGCAGCCGACCTGATTATTTCTATGGTACGCAGCAAACCGAACGCCATTTTGGGTATGGCAACCGGTGGTACGCCAGTGGGTTTGTACAAAGAAATTGTAAAAACCTATCAAGCAGGTTTGGTGAGCTTTGCGCACGCAAAAACATTTAATCTGGATGAATACGTTGGTTTGCCAGTGACGCATAAAGAAAGCTATCGCAACTTTATGCAAACAAATTTGTTTGACCATATCGATATTCAAGCCGGTAATACGCACGTGCCGGATGGCAATGCGGCTGACGTTGATGCAGAATGCCGTTTGTACGACAAAATGATGTTTGAGCAAGGTCCGGTGGATTTGCAATTGCTCGGCATTGGCGGCAATGGTCATATCGGTTTTAACGAGCCGGATGAGCATTTGTCACGCGGTACGTACAAAGTCACGTTGAAGCAAGAAACTCGCGAAGCGAATAAACGCTTCTTTAACCACATCGACGAAGTGCCAACCCATGCGGTAACGATGGGCATGGGTACGATCATGCAAGCGCGCGCGATTTTGCTCGTGGTGAAAGGCGCTGAGAAAGCTGAGATTCTGGATCGCACCTTGAATGGCCCAATCACGACGCAATTGCCAGCTTCATTGCTGCAAACGCACCCACGTGTGATCGTGATGACGGACTGCGATGTGAACTACAAAGTATCGTTCTAAGCGAATGGTCTTGGCAAAAAGAGGGGCTAGCCCCTCTTTTTCTACGTTTGCCGATTGTAAATATTTTAATGTGTTAATGGGTATTGCCTTGTAGGCTTTATTTTATAAAGTCTACATTCATATACATGCTGGCACGAAACTAAGAATAATTAATTCACTAAACCCACGAGAACACCATGAAAGTATTGATTCTGCCCGGTGATGGCATTGGCCCTGAGATCGTTGCACAAGCTCGCAAAGTGCTCGAAGTTTTAAAAAATGATGGTTTGGATTTAGAGCTGCAAGAAGCGCCACTCGGCGGCGCAGCTTACGATCAATACGGCTCGCCGTACCCAGAATTCACCCAAAACTTGGCTCGCGAAGCCGATGCGATTTTGCTCGGCGCTGTTGGCGGCCCGCAATACGACACATTAGATCGCCCATTGCGCCCAGAGCGCGGCCTCTTGGCAATTCGCAAAGATTTGGGTTTGTTTGCCAATCTGCGTCCAGCGATTTTGTACCCAGAATTGGCGAATGCTTCCACGCTGAAACCTGAAGTGGTTTCAGGTTTGGATATTTTGATCGTGCGTGAATTAACCGGCGATATTTATTTCGGCCAGCCACGCGGCATTCGCGTGAATGAAGCAGGCGAGCGCGAAGGCTTTAACACCATGCTGTACGCCGAATCTGAAATTCGTCGTATTGGCCATGTGGCTTTCCAAGCAGCGCAAAAGCGCGGCAAGAAGCTGTGCTCAGTCGATAAGGCCAACGTCTTGGAAACCACTGAGTTCTGGAAAGAAATCATGACTGACATGGCCAAAGAATATCCAGACGTAGAACTCAGCCATATGTTGGTTGATAACGCGGCGATGCAATTGGTCAAAGCACCGAAGCAATTTGATGTGGTGGTCACGGGTAATATCTTTGGCGATATTTTGAGCGATGAAGCGTCGATGTTGACCGGATCAATCGGCATGTTGCCAAGCGCATCGCTCGATGTGAATAACAAAGGTTTGTATGAGCCGAGTCATGGTTCGGCGCCAGACATCGCGGGCAAAGACATTGCCAATCCATTAGCAACGATTTTGTCGGTGGCGATGATGTTGCGTTACACCTTCAACAACGAAGCGGCTGCGCAGCGTGTTGAAAATGCGGTTAAGAAAGTGCTGGCACAAGGCCTGCGCACGGCGGACATTTTTGAAGCGGGCACGACGAAAGTGGGCTGCTCGGCGATGGGCGATGCGGTGGTTGCTGCGCTGTAATTGTTTTTCCATTCATCATTTAAAAAAAGGCCGTGAAGGCCTTTTTTTATGCCTGTAAGCTAGGCTGAAATTCAAATCCTATTGCAGGAGCGGGTGATGAAAATTTTGGCTAGTCTGCTTGGGCTTTGCCTGCTGTCAGCGCCCGTGTATGCAGAAAAAATCACGCTGACATTGCAGGAATATCCACCGTATATGGGCGAAAAACTACCGTTTCAAGGCTTGCTGACGCGGATTGTGGTCAGCGCATTTGCGCTAGAAAATATTGAAGTCGTTCTTAAATCGGTGCCCAATAATCGTGCCATCGAAGCGCCACGCCGTGGCATTTATGACGGTAGTTTTGGCTGGGCTAAAAATGCCGATCGCGAGCGTGATTTATTGTATACCGACCCGGTGATGTCGCTGCGCATGGTGTTTTGTCATCAAAAAGGTCAGCAATTTCCGTGGAAAACCTTGGCGGATTTATCGCCGTACGCCATCGGGATTACGAGCGGGAATTATTACTCTGAAGACTTTGCCAAGCTTCAGGCCGCAGGCGTATTGAAAGTTGATGCAGCGCACAGCGATGTGGCTAACTTTAAAAAATTACTGGCTGGTTATATTCAGTTGTTCCCGATTGACGCTGAAGTCGCACCTTATTTGATGGCGCAACATTTAACGCCAGTCGAGCGCGTTTCTATCAGTTGCCAAAAAGAAGCGTATTGGGATGCGCCGCTGCATGTCGTCGTCTACAAAAAACACCCCAATGCCGAGCGTTGGGTGAAAGCGTTTAATGCGGGTTTGAATACCTTGGAAAAGAGCGGTCAGCTAGAACGTTTAATCCAATCGAGCCGAGATGCTTTGTATCAGGTGAATAGTACAAAATAAGCCATTTTCCTCGCTTCTCCGCTTAAAAATCCTGCTCGTTTTATCTGGCTTAAACGAGTAAAATGCAGCCTCTCCGCCTTACTTGCGGTTCAATACTTGGAGTTGGTATATGTCTAAAGCTATTTCTGTTGCACTCGTTGGGGCAGATACCCCTGCATCTCAGGCGGTATTGGATGTATTGGGCGAGATGCCATTGGCTTTGACCGCACTTTACCCATTGACCGACGATGATGAAGCCAGCGAAGTCGAATTACGAAAGCACTCTTTGCCAATGATTGATGTGGCGACGTTTGATTGGAAAAAAGCCGATGCAGTGTTGTTTGTTGGCGCTCCGGATTTGGCGACGCAATACGCTCAAATCGCCGCTGAAGCGGGCGCGGCGGTGATTGATTTGACGGGGGCGACGGATAGCAAAACCGGCAGACCGCAGCGCGGCCAATGTATTGGCCTGCCACATGTGCTGACGTCGATGATTTCAGCGCCGCTCGCTGCTTTGAAATCCTTGGCAACGATTGATTTCTCTGCGGCAACGGCGATGTTGTCGGTGTCCGAAGACGGCAAATCGGCAATTGATGCTTTGGCGATGCAAACGCGGCAATTATTCGCACAGCAAGAAGTTGAGCTGGCAGGTTACCCAAAACGCTTGGCGTTTAATATTTTGCCAACGGCTCTGCGCGGTGAAGAAGAGCGTATTACGACTGAATTGGCCGCCGTTGGCACATCAGTGAACTGCCTGACCGTGAGTCGTGTACCAGTCTTTTTTGGCCATGCGGTGAGTTTGAGTGTGCAATTGAGTCAAGCGGTCACCTTGGCGCAAGTTGAAGCCGCAATGGCCGATGCACCGACTTTGTACCATATGAAAGCGGAAGGCGATGCAGGCATTGCCACGCCGCAAGACGCGATTGGCGGCGATAAAGTCTGGCTAAATCAATTGTCGGTCTCGGTTGATGGCCGCTCGGTGAATATGTGGCTGGTCGCGGATAATGCGCGATTGCCTGCGCGGGCTGCGGTGTTGTTGTTGGCCTTGCTTTGAGATCTTGGATCTTTAAATGAATTACACATTTAGGCCATTCTCCTTTGGGGATATTCAGAATATTTTGGTAGATGCAGAGCCTTTTCCTTACCTTCAAAAGCGAATTCGGAAGGAAATTGCTAGTGGTTTATGGTGGGTTTACGACGAAGAAGCCAAATCTTATCTATTTGCTGTTTCTGGTGAAACTATGTTTGATGGACCAGGTTACATTTTATTCTTGAATAGTGAATTTTTTGAATTCAGGGTGGAGCCGTTTGAAAAACGTACGCTACTTTATAAAATTTACCGAATGAGTGTGGGCGCTGTTAGTGGCAAAATAAAATCAGCGTTTTGTAGTGCAATGGCTATTTATGGCGTTGATGGTAAAGGCCCAAATACTCAGTGGCCTTTATTAGTGCCTGAGTTTGTATCTTCCTTAGGAACGCTTGAATGTTGCGAGCATTTTGAGGCGACTTGTGATGATTAAATTAAAGTATTAACGGGTATTTGGCTGTAGGCTATTGCTACTGAAGATCATATTCATATACCTGTAAAATAAAAACCGAGCCAAGGCTCGGTTTTTTATTGGCTCTAGATATTTAAGTCGATGAAATATTCCTTAAGCCTCACAGCACCTCAGCGGCGTAATCGGCCAAGCGCGAGCGCTCGCCGCGCGTTAAGGTGATGTGGCCCGAATGTCCCCAGCCCTTAAAGCGATCAACGACATAGGTTAAACCCGACGAGCCTTCGGTCAAATAAGGCGTGTCAATCTGACTGATATTTCCTAAACAGACCACCTTGGTGCCGGGGCCCGCGCGCGTAATCAGCGTTTTCATTTGCTTGGACGTCAAATTTTGCGCTTCGTCGATAATCAAGAATTTCTTCAGGAAAGTACGGCCACGCATAAAGTTAAGTGATTTCACTTTAATCCGTGAACGTATCAAATCACGAGTGGCTGCGCGGCCCCAATCGCCCGCTTCGGCATCGGTTTGATTCAGTACATCCAGATTGTCTTCTAATGCGCCCATCCACGGCATCATTTTTTCTTCCTCCGTGCCAGGTAGGAAACCGATGTCTTCACCGACGGGGACGGTGACGCGGGTCATAATGATTTCGGTGTAAATCTTGCTCTCTAAAGTTTGCACTAAGCACGCAGCCAAAGTGAGTAGCGTTTTACCGGTACCCGCTTGCCCGAGCAGTGATACAAAATCCACATCGGGATTCATTAGCAAATTGAGTGCAAAATTTTGCTCTCGATTGCGCGCTGTAATGCCCCAAATCGCATTTTTGGTGTGGGTATAGTCTTTGAGGCTTTCAAACACCGCCGTTTTACCATCAATACTCACCACACGGGCTTGCAGTGGCGTATCACCCGCTTGGAATAAAAGCTGATTGACATAGAGATCGGGTACGTCAGGGCCTTTGATTTTCCAGTAGCTGCGATTACCTTCTTGCCAGCTTTGTAGATCTTTGCCATTGCGCTCCCAAAAATCGATGTCAATTTCGCGCATACCGTTGTAGAGCAGGTCGGTGTCTTCTAAAACTTTGTCGTTAAAGTAATCTTCAGCGGCCAAGCCTAAAGTCCGCGCTTTAATTCGCATATTGATGTCTTTAGACACCAAAATCACTTCGCGTTTGGCAAAAACCTGCTGCAAATGATGGACGACACCGAGAATTTGGTTGTCAGCTTTGCCCATGGGTAATTGAGCTGGCAAGACACTGGTGATCGCCTCTGTTTGCAAGAACAAACGCCCAGTGGCTTGATCCTTGCTGCCTTTGCTGAGTGAAACGCCGTCGTGCAGGCTATTTTCCATTCCAGCGACCAGCTCTTCCATGAACCGACTGGCTTGCCGTGCATTACGCGCGACTTCGGTCATGCCTTTTTTATTCGAATCCAGCTCTTCTAGTGTCATCATCGGCACAAACACATCATGCTCTTGAAAACGGTAAATTGAGGTGGGGTCATGCATCAATACATTGGTATCCAGCACAAAAAGTTTGCTGTCACTCGGGGCTTTACGTTTGCGGGCGGCCATGATGCACTCCTTGTTTTAGTATTAAAGCAAAAGTTTTCTTGGCTTCCTTGTTTGGCCTCGTCGTACGACTTGTATTGGGGCCTCACGCCTTGCCATAAAACTTTTGCGCATGTACTTGGATTCAATAAAAAAGCGGCTCGTCGGCCGCTTAGTATTTACTGCATAGATTGCACAATGCTCAGAACTTCCGCCGCGTGATTAGGTACTTTCACGCCGCGCCATTCCTTGATGATTTCTCCTTCTGCGTTAATTACAAACGTGCTGCGCTCTATACCACGGACTTGCTTGCCATACATATTTTTTAATTTCATTACACCAAATGCTTCGCAGGCGACTTCATCCGGATCGGAAACCAGCTCAAAAGGCAGATTCAGTTTCGTTTTGAAGTTTTCATGGCTTTTTAATGAATCGCGGCTAATCCCAAAAACTTGGCATTGCGCGGCTAAAAATTGGGAATGTAGATCGCGGAAATCACCGGTTTCGGTGGTGCAGCCTGGCGTACTGTCTTTCGGGTAAAAATACAGCACGAATGTTTGGCCTTTGAGGGCGTTGGTATCAAATTGGGTGTCGCCAGTGCTATTTAATACCAGCGCTGGGCAAGGGTTTGAACTCATTGAATGCTCCGAAGGTTGATGTGTTGCCTTTAAATCATTGTCGGCAATGGGCTTGCATTGAGCAAGATTTGCTTTGTCACAAATCTAAAATCGAACGAGATGTTTGATTAATTGCAATCCGACTGTGCCGAGTTCTTAGCGGGAGCAGCTAATACCGTTACAATACGGGAAGAATATTTACAGCTGTGTGACAAACACGTTAACCCCTTTAATATGAGTACAAAACCATGAGTATCAAGTCAGATAAATGGATTCGCCGGATGGCGCAAGAGCACGGCATGATCGAACCGTTTGTTCCCGGCCAAGTTAAAGAAGTGAATGGTGAACGAATTGTGTCCTACGGTACGTCTAGCTACGGCTACGACATTCGTTGCGCTGATGAATTCAAAGTATTTACCAATATCAACTCAACGATTGTGGACCCAAAAAACTTTGATGAAGGCAGTTTTGTCGATGTATCGGGCAAAGGTTATTGCATTATCCCGCCGAATTCGTTCGCACTCGCTCGCACGGTGGAATACTTCCGTATTCCACGTAACGCCTTGACGATCTGCCTCGGCAAATCAACCTATGCACGTTGCGGCATTATCGTGAACGTCACGCCGTTTGAGCCGGAATGGGAAGGCTACGTGACTTTGGAATTCTCAAATACGACGCCGCTGCCCGCCAAAATCTACGCCAACGAAGGCGTGGCTCAAGTGTTGTTCTTTGAGGCTGATGCCGATGATGTTTGCGAAACCAGTTATGGTGATCGTGGCGGGAAATACCAAGGCCAAGTCGGTGTAACGTTACCACGCACTTAATTTGAGCTGTATTTTGTTTAAACAGGCCTCGCTATGAGGCCTGTTTGCGTTTGCGCAATAAATATTGTTGAGTTATATTATATAAAATAGTATTTTGATTGTTAGCGAAGGAATAAAAATGACAGAAAATTATCGCAAGTTAGTGCAGGATATTAGCGGCAAATTACGTGAGTTTGCGAAGGAAATTCCGGAGACGCAGCAAGGTTTTATGCAAATCACCAAGGCGACGCACACGGAAGCCGCGTTGAGTAAAAAACATAAAGAATTAATGGCGATGAGTATTGCAGTTGCGGCACGCTGCCAAGGCTGCTTGGGCTTTCATGCACAAGCCTGCGTCAAATTGGGCGTGACTCGTGCAGAGTTTATGGAGATGTTACAAGTCGCCATTTATATGGGCGGAGGTCCCAGTGTGATGACGGGGGCTGAAGCTTTGTTGGCATTTGAAGAGTTCGGTGGTGAAAAAGCGGCTTCTTGATTTTTTGTTGAGGTGTATATGGCTGTAGGTAATTATAAATAAAGACTACGGCCATATACCATCGATATTAATCTTCTTATTCTTTCTTTCCCGTTTTGAATTCACTCGCCGCACGCAAAATTCCGCGCATGATGTCGAGTTCTTCGCGTTCCATTTGCGCGCGAACGAACAGGCGGCGTAGGCGTGGCATCAGGCGTTTTGGTGCGTTCGGTTTCAAGAAGCCAATCGTCAGTAACACTTCTTCGAAATGCTCAAAAAACAGCTCTACGGCTTGATGCGGCGCGCGTTCGCGGTTTTCTTCGAGGTAACGAATGTCGTCGTAGCCTTCTTCAAAACATGCGGTGCGTAGCTCGTAGGCCAAAATTTGCACCGCTTGCGAAAGATTGAGGCTGGAATAATCTGGATTGGTTGGGATCGTGACGCGGCGATTGCATTGTTCCAGCTCGGCAATGGTTAGTCCGCTGGTTTCTGCACCAAATACCAAGGCGACTGCAGCGCCTGTGCGCGCAGCTTGCACCAGTTCAGGCGTGAGCTGGCGCGGGGTTTGCAGTGGTTGCGAGAGTTCACGGCGGCGCGCGGTCATCGCCACTTGCAAGGTGGTGCCTTCCAGTGCTTCTTCCATGGAGCTAACGACTTTGGCATTGGCCAAAATATCCCGCGCGCTGGAGGCGAGCGCGTCGGCGACTTCAGACGGGAATTCTTTGGGATTGATCAGGTAGAGCTGCGTCAGCCCCATGGTTTTCATCGCGCGGGCGGTCGAGCCGATATTGCCGGGGTGGCTGGTGTGCGAGAGGACGACGCGGATGTTAGCTAAGCAGGCAGTTTCGTTATTGATCATTTTAGTATTTCGCTGGGTGTGGAACGAGTAGGGTAGTGCGCAATTTTAGTGGATCGCTGGCGCTGAGGTAGTCAGAAACACACGAATGTGGGATAAAAAACGAGTTTGCGTCATTTGATTTGCTTCTTTCTGCATAAGCGGGTTTATTACTCCGTGCGAGACGGGTAGAATACGCCATTAAATTTATCGATCTTTTTTAATAGTGAGAAGTCATGCATCCAATGCTGAACACTGCGGTGCGCGCTGCGCGTCGCGCCGCGACCGTGATCCAACGTGCGTCGAATAATCTGGACCTAATTACACCTGAGAAAAAAGGTCACAACGATTTCGTGACTGAAGTCGACCGTGCTGCGGAACAAGCCATCATCGAGACGATTCTTGAGGCTTATCCGACCCACGCGATTTTAGCAGAGGAGTCGGGCAAGCGCGGTAATTCTGAATACGTTTGGATTATCGATCCGCTTGATGGTACTACGAATTTCTTGCATGGCTTCCCACAATACGCCATCTCCATCGCGCTGGAACATAAAGGCGTGATTACCCAAGCCGTCGTTTACGATCCAAATCGCAACGATTTGTTCACCGCGACACGTGGCGTTGGCGCATTCTTGAATGACCGCCGTATCCGCGTATCGAAAGTCCGTGATTTGTCGGATGCACTGGTTGGTACTGGCTTCCCGTATACCAAATTCAATAATCTAGAAAACTACCTAAATATCTTCCGCGATATGGCACAAAAAGCCGCAGGCGTGCGCCGTCCGGGCGCTGCTGCGCTGGATTTGGCCTATGTTGCCTGTGGTCGCTTTGATGGTTTCTTTGAGTTCGACCTGAAACTCGTCGACATCGCTGCCGGTACGCTCTTGGTGCAAGAAGCGGGTGGTTTGGTGACGGATCTTAATGGCGAAGAAAAATTCCTTGAGTCGGGCGATGTGCTTTGTGGTACGCCGCGTGTATTCGGCCAAATGCTGTCTTTGATTCGCGGTCATTTGAAATAATTGCAGTTGAACTAAATATCAAAAAGCCGACCTTGGGTCGGCTTTTTTTGTGGGCGGCTGGCGGTGATTTATTTAATTTTGGGTTTTTGTGTTTTTATACTTGTTTTCGAATTTATGCTGATTTTTTTCAGGTTTAAAATATGGGGTATTGCCATATAAGGTTTCTATTTGAATACTTATATAGCAATACCTATGGTTTTAACTGCTGAGTAGTGCTTGATAGAGCTCAGGCTTGAAGCCGACATTGGTGCTGTTGCCGGTGACCAAGACTGGGCGCTTGATGACCGATGGATTGGCGAGCATGACGTCGGTAGCGCTGGCGGCATCAATGACGCTGGCTTTGGTGGTGTCGTCCAGTTTGCGCCAGGTCGTGCCTTGTTTGTTGATCAGTTGCTCCCATTCGATTTGCGTGAGCCACTGTGCGACGTGTTCCTCGCTCAAACCTTGCTTCTTAAAATCGTGCCATTCATAGGCTATGCCATTTTCAGTGAGCCAGTTGCGAGCCTTTTTTACCGTGTCGCAGTTTGGGATACCGTAGAGTTTCATATTAATTCCAAAAATGAAAAAAGGCCGCCAAAGCGGCCTTGTTTAGTTGCAAGTCTTAATGCAGAGAAATATCGAAAGTCACATCAGGTTCGGTGGGCTGATTGTTGGCGGCTTTGCGGCTGGCTTCTTGCTCTTGCACCGATTGCGCGTTGTTCACCATCCACGACAGATTGGTTGCCGAATCGGCATTGCGTAGCGCTTCATCGAGTTCTACTTCACCATTGCGGTACATTTTATACAGCGATTGCTCAAAGGTTTGTGAGCCTTCAGAAAGTGATTGCTCCATCGCTTCTTTGATTTCGGCGAGTTCGCCGTTTTTGATGAGTTCAGCAATGCGGTTGGTGTTCAGCATCACTTCGACAGCGGGTTTGAGTTTGCCGGTGTCTTTGCAGCGCACTAAGCGCTGTGAAATAATCGCCTTGAGTGAGGTCGATAGATCATAGAGCAGCGACTCACGTGCTTCTTGCGGGAAAAAATTCACAATCCGGCTGAGCGAATGGTAGCTATTGTTGGCATGCAAGGTTGAAATGCACAAATGGCCAGCTTGCGCGTATTGCATTCCGTAAGTCATCGTGCTGCGATCACGGATTTCGCCGATCATTAGTACATTCGGTGCTTCACGCATCGCGTTGCGTAGCGCATCGTCGTAGCTGTGTGTGTCGGTGCCGACTTCGCGTTGATTAACGAGGGATTTTTTGTGGCTATAGATAAATTCGATGGGGTCTTCCATCGTTAAGATGTGGCCGCTGTGGTTTTCATTGCGGTGCTCTAGCATGGCTGAAACGGTCGACGATTTGCCAGAGCCGGTGGCGCCAACGACCAGAATAATCCCGCGTTTTTCCATGACCAAATCTTTGAGGATCTCGGGCATGCCAAGTTCTTCTAGTGTGTCGGCTTTGGGCTTAATGAAGCGGGCGACCAGAGCGACACTACCGCGGCTTTTGAAAACGTTAACCCGAAAATTGCCAATGCCGCTGACGGGATAGGCAAAATTCATTTCAAGGTCGCGCTCAAACGTCGCGACGCGCGCTTCGCCCATCAGTTGATAAGCGAGTTGTTTGACGTGTTCGGCGCTTAAAATTTGATTGTTAACTGGGTGGCACGACCCTTGAATTTTGATCACGATGGCCGAATCGGCGGCTAAAAACAGGTCGGATGCGCTGCGTTCAGCCATTAGTTTAAAAAACGGCAAGAGATTCATGATGGGTCCTTGGTCGGGGTGGGGGCATTGCGCAGTTCTCGGCGCAAAATTTTACCCACATTCGATTTGGGTAGGCTATCTCTAAATTCGATGCTGCGCGGTATTTTGTAATTGGTAAGTTGCCCACGACAAAACTCAATGACTTGTTCGCTGCTCAGGGCTGGATCTTTTTTGACAATCACCAGTTTAATTGCTTCTCCTGTCTTTTCGTCGGCAATACCAATGCACGCTACTTCGAGTACGCCAGGGTGATTGGCAACGACGTCTTCGATTTCATTTGGGTAAACATTAAATCCCGATACTAAAATCATGTCTTTTTTGCGGTCAACGATTTGGAAAAAGCCACTGGGTTTCATAATGGCAATGTCACCTGTGGCCAGAAAACCGTCGTTGCCTAGAATCTGCGCCGTGTCTTCAGGGCGATTCCAGTAACCTTTCATCACTTGCGGGCCGCGAATAAAGAGTTCGCCACGCTCGCCGGTCGGCAAGACGACGCCTTCATCGTTACGAATTTCACCTTCCGTGAGTGGCACGGGTAGGCCAATCATGCCGTTGAATTCACGGGTGTTCATTGGATTGATCATTGCGGCTGGTGAAGTCTCGGTGAGGCCATAGGCTTCGATCAGCGGAACATGAGTGGTTTTTTGCCACTTGTCGGCCACGGCGTGTTGCACGGCCATACCGCCGCCCAGCGCGAGCTTCCAGCGTGAAAAGTCGAGCTTTGCAAATTCAGGGTTGTTGAGGAGTGCGTTAAATAAAGTATTGACGCCTGTGATGCAAGTCACTGGGTATTTGGAAAGTGTCTTAATAAAGTCAGGAATGTCGCGTGGATTGGTAATGAGTAGGTTGGTTGCGCCAATTTTGCTAAACACCATGCAGTTCGCTGTGAGCGAAAAGATATGATACAGCGGTAGTGCAGTAACGATCATTTCTTGGCCGTCGCCGACTACTGGGCTGATCCATGCGTGCGCTTGCTGCATATTGGCAACGATGTTGCCGTGCGTCAGCATTGCACCTTTGGCAACGCCCGTCGTGCCACCCGTGTATTGCAAAAAGGCAATGTCATCGTGGCCGAGTTTTACAGGGGTGAGGGTATTGCTCTGGCCTGCTTTAATAGCTTGATTAAACGTAGTATGCCCAGCTAGGGTGTATTTCGGCACTAATTTTTTTATGTGGCGAACGACATTGTTGACGATCAGGCTTTTTGGGAAGCCAAGTAGGTCGCCCAGCTCGGTCACAATCGTGTGTTTGATGGTGGTTTTTTTGAAAACAGCTTCGAGCGTATGCGCGAAATTGGCTAAAATTAAGATCGTTTCAGCACCAGAATCATTGAGTTGATGCTCTAGTTCACGCGGGGTGTACAGCGGATTGACGTTAACGACAATATAGCCCGCGCGCAAAATGCCGAAAATCGCAACGGGGTATTGCAATAAATTGGGCATCATTACCGCAACACGTGAGCCGGCAGGTAATTTTAGAGTCTGTTGCAGATAGGTTGCAAAGAGCACTGAGAGCCGATCTAGTTCGGCGTAACTGATGGCTTTACCCATATTAATAAATGCATCACGGTCGCGATACTTGGCGACACTTTGGGCGATGACTTCGGGAACGGATGCAAATTCATCCAGATTGACCGAGTGCGGTACATCGGCTTGATAGCTTGCGAGCCAAGGTTGATTCATTGTGTTGTCTCCTTCGTAGCCTTACTTTATGGGCAAAAGCACCGATGAGACAAGTGCATCTTTGTGAGGGAGTATTTCGCCAGCTTATCTTTTCTGTTAGAATCAGGAAAATCCCGTAAAAAGCGGGAGTGCTTTCAACATTGTATGAATGGGCGCGCAATAGTTTGCAGCCCATTTTTTGTTTGTAGCTTTTGAGAAGGGAAGTATGGCGGTCAATCTGCAATCTGTGTTGGACAGTACCTTACCAGGTTTAGGGTACGAATTAGTCGATTTCGAAATGGGCGAGCAAGGCTTGTTGCGCATTTTTATCGACAAAGAAGGCGGCGTCACCATCGATGACTGCGTGGCAGTGAGCAATCATTTGTTGCGTCTGTTTATGGTTGAAAATATTCCCCATGAGCGCCTTGAGGTGTCCTCACCGGGATTGGATCGCCTAATTAAGAAACCGGCGGATTTTGAGCGATTTGCCGGAGAGATGGTGAAGGTTAAGCTTCGGTTGCCCTTGCCTGATCGTCGCCGGAATTTAATCGGCAAGTTGTTGGGCTTGGTGGATGATCATGTGGTGATTGATGTGGCGGGCGAAGAGCTGAAATTGGCTTTGTCGGCGATTGATCGCGTTCGGATCGAACCGCAGTTTTAATCGGTAGGTGTTCGCGCAAAAATTTTATGGCGAGGCGTCGAAGCCGCAGGCAGTACGCCTTAGTACGGCAAGGCGAGACAACGATGCAAGAAGATTTTTGCTGAAGCACTTAAACCCATTTGGCAAATACTGTTAATTTGGCTGTTGTTCTAGGCCGGAGGACTAATTTATGAATCGTGAAATTCTAGTGCTGGTCGAAGCACTTGCACACGAAAAAAACGTAGAAAAAGATGTTGTATTTGGCGCGCTTGAATTGGCGCTGGCTTCTGCAACTAAAAAACGTTACGACGACGAAGTTGAAATTCGTGTTTCGATTGATCGCAATACTGGCGCATACCGTAGCTTCCGCGTCTGGGATGTGGTTGAGGATAACGACCACGAAGAGCCATCACGTCAAATCGCAATTACTGATGCGCCTGACTATAGCGCTGACTTGCGAGTGGGCGATGTATGGGAAGTTGAGTTAGAGCCGATTGAATTTGGCCGGATCGGCGCACAAGCCGCTAAGCAAGTCATTTTGCAAAAAATCCGTGATGCTGAGCGCGAACAAAACCTGAATGATTTCTTGCAACGTAGCGAACATATCGTGTCGGGCAGCATTAAACGTATCGAACGTGGCAATGCGATTCTTGAGTTGGGTAAACTAGAAGCGATCTTGCCGCGCGATCAAATGATTCCAAAAGAAAACTTGCGCGTCGGGGATCGTGTGAAAGCATTCTTGTTGCGCGTGGATCGCAATGGACGTGGTCCGCAACTGGTGTTGTCACGGATCGCACCTGATTTCATGGCGAAGCTGTTTGAGCTTGAAGTGCCAGAAATTGAAAATAATTTGATCGAGCTTAAAGGTGTAGCGCGTGATCCAGGCATGCGTGCCAAGATTGCTGTTAAATCGAACGATCAACGGGTTGACCCACAAGGTACTTGTATCGGTGTGCGTGGTACGCGTGTCAATGCAGTAAGTAATGAGCTGGCTGGTGAACGCGTTGATATCGTGTTGTGGTCGCCTGATGCGGCGCAATTTGCGATTAATGCTTTGTCACCTGCTGAAGTGAGCTCCATCATCTTGGATGAAGATAGCCATAGCATGGACGTGGTGGTTGATGAAGAAAACTTGGCGATGGCCATTGGCCGTGGCGGTCAAAACGTGAAGTTGGCGGCTGAATTGACCGGTTGGAAGCTCAACATCATGACCGTTGATGAAGCTGAAGAAAAGCATGAAGAAGAATTCACCAAAATTCGCGCCCTGTTTGTTCAGGCGCTGGATATTGACGAAGATGTAGCCAGTGTATTGGTGCAGGAAGGCTTTAATACATTAGAAGAAGTGGCGTATGTGCCATTAAATGAAATGCTGGAAATCGAAGCGTTTGATGAAGAAACCGTAAACGAACTGCGCTCTCGTGCACGTGATGCCTTGCTAACGCAAGCCATTGCGCGTGAAGAAAGACTTGAGCATCAGTCCGAAGACCTGAAGACGCTGGAAGGTATGACCTCAGAACTGGCTGCTGTATTGGCCGAGAAAGAGATACGTACCCGTGACGATCTAGCAGATTTGGCGGTCGATGAATTAACCGAAATGACTGGTATCGACGCAGAAACCGCTAAACAACTGATCATGAAAGCGCGCGAACATTTGTTCGCCTAAGGCGCGGGAGAGTAATCAATGAGTGAACCCAAAGTCAGCCAGTTTGCTGCCGAATTAAAAATGCCAACGCAAGAGCTGATTCAGCAATTGCAAGCTGCAGGTGTAAATAAAACGAATGCCGATGATGTTTTAAGTTCGGATGACAAGCAATTGTTGCTTGGTCATTTGAAACAAAAACATGGTCAAGCAGGCGAAAAGCCAAAAGTAACGTTGGCGCGTAAAGAAACAACTGAAATTCGTAAAACCGACGCCACTGGCAAGTCGAAAACGATTCAGGTTGAAGTGCGTAAAAAGCGTGTTGTTGAAACACCGGCGGCGCCCATTGCGCCCGTTGCAGCGCCTGTCGCTGCTGCTCCAGTTGCGCCCGTTGCTGTTGCGCCTGCTGCGCCAACTCTGGTGATTGATGAAGCGCAGCGTCAAACACGCGAAGCTGAGTCACGTCGCCAAAACGAACTCTATGCACGTCAAGCTGCAGAAATGGCCGCGAAGAAAAATCGCGATCAAAAGCCTGCTGAAGTCGTTGCGCCGGTTGTTGAAGCTGCACCTGTTGTTGATGCGACTCCGGTTGCGGCTCCTGCCGCAGCGGCACCACAGCAACCACAGCAACCACAGCAAGCTAAGCCACAGCAGGTCGCAAAACCTGCTGAAGCAAAACCCGCAGTGAAACCGCACTTGAAGCCAGGTCACGAAGCGCCGCGCGTTGGTGCGCGTGTTGACTTCCGTCGTCCGAAAGAAACGCCAATTCATGCACCGGAAAAGGCCGCAGCAGCACCTGCCGCAGCTAAGCCAGCGGATAAAAAACCAGCTGTCGGCGCGGCTGCACCGAAGAAAGACGAGAAAGGCGGCTGGAATGATGGTCGTCAGAAAAAAGGCATTAAAACCCGCGGCGGTGATACGGGTAATGACTGGAAGTCTAAAAAAGGTGGCAAGCGTAATAACAATGCCGCTGCGCAAGATAATGCTCATGCATTTGTTGCGCCAACTGAGCCAGTTGCGCGTGAAGTGGATGTACCAGAAACAATTTCAGTTGCCGATTTAGCCCACAAAATGGCCGTTAAAGGCGTTGAAGTGGTTAAAGCGCTGATGAAAATGGGCATGATGGTGACGATTAACCAAGTGTTGGATCAAGAAACGGCAATGATTATTGTCGAAGAAATGGGCCATACGCCAGTTGCTGCCAAGCTTGATGATCCGGATATCTATTTGGATGAGGAAGCAAAAACGGATCACGTTTCAACATCACGTGCGCCAGTTGTGACCGTTATGGGTCACGTTGACCATGGTAAAACGTCATTGCTCGATTATATTCGTCGCGCCAAAGTGGCATCGGGCGAAGCGGGTGGTATTACTCAGCATATTGGTGCGTATCACGTTGAAACCGGCAAGGGTGTTATTACCTTCCTTGATACCCCTGGTCACGAAGCGTTTACATCAATGCGTGCCCGTGGTGCTCAGTTGACTGACATCGTGGTGTTGGTGGTTGCTGCTGATGATGGCGTGATGCCACAAACGATTGAAGCGATTCACCATGCGAAAGCAGCGGGTGTACCGATTGTCGTTGCAGTGAACAAGATTGATAAGCCAGAAGCGAATTTCGAGCGCATCCGTCAAGAAATGGTTGCGCAAGAAGTGGTACCGGAAGATTGGGGTGGTGATACTCAATTTATCCACGTATCAGCGAAAAAAGGCTTGGGTATTGATGAATTGCTCGACGCGATTCTGTTGCAAGCTGAAGTGCTTGAATTGACTGCGCCAGTCGATGGTCCTGCTAAGGGGATTATCATTGAAGCGCGTTTGGACAAAGGTCGCGGCCCTGTGGCTTCGATGTTGGTTCAATCAGGTACTTTGCGCAAAGGCGATACCGTTTTGGCGGGTCAAGTGTATGGTCGTATTCGTGCGATGCTGGACGAAAATGGTAAACCAATTAACGAAGCTGGCCCGTCAATGCCAGTTGAGATTTTAGGTTTGTCTGAAGTGCCTGCGGCTGGTGTGGATGCAATGGTGTTTACTGATGAGAAGAAAGCGCGCGAAATCGCGATGTTCCGTCAAGGTAAATTCCGCGATGTGAAATTTGCTCGTCAGCAAGCATCGAAACTTGAAAATATGTTTACCAAGATGACTGAAGGCGATGTGAAAAACTTGCCTATCATTATCAAGGCCGACGTACAAGGTTCGTCAGAAGCATTGTCACAAAGCTTGCAAAAACTTTCGACCAGTGAAGTTCGCGTGCAAATCTTGCACAGTGCAGTCGGCGGTATTTCTGAGTCGGATGTGAACTTGGCCTTGGCGTCGAAAGCCGTGGTGATTGGCTTTAATACTCGTGCCGATTCTTCTGCTCGTAAGTTGGCTGAAGCTGAAGGCGTTGATATTCGCTACTACAACATTATTTATGATGCTGTGGATGATGTTAAAGCTGCGTTGTCAGGTATGTTGGCACCAGAGCGTCGCGAGTCCATCATTGGTCTGGTTGAAATTCGTCAAGTCTTTGCAGTATCGAAAGTGGGTACGATTGCAGGTTGCTTGGTAATGGAAGGTGTTGTTAAACGCTCGGCGGGTGTTCGTGTCTTGCGGAATAACTTGGTCATTCATCAAGGCGAGCTGGAAAATCTGAAGCGCTTTAAAGATGAAGCGAAAGAAGTAAAAGCAGGTTTCGAGTGTGGTTTGCAATTGAAAAACTTCAACGACATTCAATTGGGCGACCAATTAGAAATCTTCGAAGTGGTGGAAATCGCTCGTACGCTGTAATGATGTGAGGTGTCAGGGGTGAGGTGTGAGGTGTTCTCATCCCGACACAATAGCGCAGGCCCTTCGTGGTGCTTGCGCTTTTTGCTTTTTATTAATTGGTGCTGAGAGGCTGTTCACCTCACTCCTCGCACCGCACTCCTCACAGAGATTATGGCTAATAAACAATTTACTCGTGCTGACCGTGTTGCTCAGCAAATTCAACGAGATTTAGCGACGGTAATTCGCGCCGAACTCAATCATCCACACGCGGCATTGATTACCGTGACTGACGTTGAAGTGTCACGCGATTATTCGCACGCTAAGGTGTTTTATACTTTTTTGGGTGATGCAAGCCATCGCCCAGAAATCGCGCATTTATTAGAGCGTGCGAAAGGTTTTTTGCGCGCGCAAATCGCTCGTGGTTTCTCGCTCTACAAAATGCCGGAATTGCATTTTGAATATGATGAATCGATTGAGTACGGTATGGATTTGACGCATAAAATTGAGCAAGCTAACTCATTGCCAAAAGCGCCGGAAGAAGATGGCCAAGCGTAAGATCGATGGTGTATTGCTGCTGGATAAGCCGTTTGGTTTTTCGAGTAATGGCGCTTTATTGAAGTGCCGTTGGCTATTGCAAGCGGAAAAAGGCGGTCATACCGGCGTTTTGGATCCGTATGCAACGGGGCTTTTGCCACTTTGTTTCGGTGAGGCGACTAAGTTTGCCCAGCGTATGCTCGATGCCGATAAAGGTTATCGCGCAACGATACGCTTTGGTCAAATGTCGACCACGCTGGATGGTGAGGGCGAAATTAGCGAAACGGGTGAAGCGCCTGCTGATTTGGCGCAAATTTTGCCGATTCTGGCGCAGTTCACTGGCCCGATTGAGCAAACCCCACCTATGTATTCGGCGCTAAAGGTTGCTGGTAAAGCGCTGTATGAATATGCCCGTGAGGGTGTTGTTCTTGAGCGAAAGTCTCGCCCCATCACGATTTACGAAATAAATGTTGTTTCGTATGAGGCGCCAGTGCTGATTGTGGATGTGCTGTGTTCTAAAGGCACGTATATCCGCGTTTTGGCTGAAGATATTGGTAATGCATTAGGTTGCGGTGCGTATTTGTCAGGTTTGCGCCGGACGTTGACTGGCGGCTTTAAGCTAGAAGATGCCATTACCTTGGATGAATACATTGCAATGGAGATGCTGGAGCGAGAATCCAAGCTGATGCCTGCTGAGCAACTCATCATTGAATTGCCAAGTTTGCAGCTCAATGCGGCGCAAACGGCATTAATGCGCAATGGTATGCCGATTCTAGATCTGATTAATCCACCGCTCGGGGAGTTAAGGCTTTACGGCAATCTGGAAAAGTCGGATAATCCTGTGTTCATCGGTTTGGGTGAAGTGGGCGCTGATAGCGTACTGCGACCCAAACGACTGCTTTCTACCCACTTGGCGTAGAAAGTTAATGGAGCTGGAATGGGTTGAAAGACTCAATCTATGCTTGTCTAATCACCCTCGGGTGATTTTTTGGAGAAGTTTGAATGTCTGTTACTGTTGCTCAAAAAGCTGAACTCGTTAAAAAATTCCAACACAAGGAAGGCGACACGGGTTCTTCTGAAGTTCAAGTTGCATTGTTGACTGCTCGTATCAATGATTTGACTGAACATTTTAAAATTAACAAGAAAGATCACCACTCACGTCGTGGTCTTTTGGCTATGGTTTCTCGTCGTCGTCGTTTGTTGGATTACCTCAAACGCACGAACAACGATAGCTATCGCAGTCTGATCGCTGCATTGGGTCTACGTAAGTAAAACCCACAGCAAAAAAGTCGCAGTCAAACGATTGCGGCTTTTTTTCTTTGTACTTCCCCGTTTTAAACCTTTACTGCGCCCAATAGCGATTCCGGCGGCGAAGTAAAGTTTGGTTGTGCCGGAATCGGCGATGTGCAAGTGATGAGCTTGATCGATCCCATCGCAGCGGAAGTTTCTTTGGCCATGGTCGCTGGCAAACATTGTGAAAAGGACAACGAGTGTTCAATAAATTTACTAAATCTTTTGCTTTTGGCAAAAATACCGTCACCATCGAAACCGGTGAAATTGCACGTCAAGCGACTGGCGCCGTGATGGTTGATGTGGATGGTACCTCTGTATTGGTGACTGTCGTTGCCGCTCGCTCGGTTAAACCGGGCCAAGATTTTTTCCCATTGACTGTTGATTACCAAGAGCGCACTTACGCTGCAGGTAAAATCCCTGGTGGTTTCTTCAAACGTGAAGGCAAGCCATCGGAAAAAGAAGTATTGACGAGCCGTTTGATCGATCGTCCGATTCGCCCGTTGTTCCCTGAAGGTTTCTTTAACGACATCCAAATTATCGCTACCGTGATGTCGATTAACCCTGAAGTTGATTCTGATATTGCCGCAATGATCGGCGCTTCTGCTGCGTTGACTCTGTCTGGCGTGCCTTTTGATGGCCCAATCGGCGCTGCGCGCGTGGGTTACATTAACGGCGAATACGTATTGTGCCCAGCTATGTCAGAAATGAAAGACAGCCAAATGGACTTGGTTGTTGCGGGTACGAGTCAAGCGGTATTGATGGTTGAGTCTGAAGCCAGCGAATTGTCTGAAAGCATTATGTTGGGCGCGGTCGTATTCGGTCACGAGCAAATGCAAGTGGCAATTAACGCGATCAATGAATTGGCGGATGAAGTGAATCCAGAATTGTTTGACTGGACTGCCCCTGTTGCTAACGAAGCTTTGATCGCGCAAGTACGCGGCATCGCTGCTGAAGGCTTGGCACAAGGTTTCAAATTACGTCAAAAACAAGCTCGTACGCAAAAAATCAATGAAACTTGGGCTTTGGTGAAAGACGCGCTGATTACTGAAGAAACTGGCACTTTGGCTGCCAATGAAATCAAAGGCATCTTTAAAGGTTTGGAAGGCGAAATCGTTCGCGGTCAAATTTTGGCGGGCGAGCCACGTATCGATGGTCGTGATACGCGCACTGTACGTCCAATTTCGATTCGCACTGGTGTATTGCCGCGCGCGCATGGCTCGGTATTGTTTACGCGTGGTGAAACTCAAGCGATTGTTGCTGCCACTTTGGGTACTAAGCTTGACGAACAAAAAATCGATGCATTGCATGGCGGTTACACTGACAGCTTTATGCTGCATTACAACTTCCCTCCGTACTCGACGGGTGAAACTGGTCGTGTTGGTGTGCCAAAACGTCGTGAAATCGGTCACGGTCGTTTAGCTAAGCGTGCTTTGATCGCGATGTTGCCAGCGAAAGAAGATTTCGCTTACTCAATGCGCGTCGTGTCTGAAATCACTGAATCAAACGGTTCGTCTTCAATGGCGTCGGTTTGCGGTGGTTCTTTGGCATTGATGGATGCAGGTGTGCCGATGAAAAACCACGTTGCGGGTATCGCAATGGGTTTGATTAAAGAAGGTAATGCCTTCGCGGTATTGTCGGATATCTTGGGCGACGAAGATCATCTCGGCGATATGGACTTTAAAGTTGCGGGTACTGAAAACGGTATTACTGCGCTGCAAATGGACATCAAAATCACCGGTATCACCAAAGAAATCATGCGTGTTGCACTCGACCAAGCTAAAGAAGGTCGTGTTCACATCATCGGTATCATGAAAGGCGCATTGGATGGCGCGCGTGAAGAAGTGAGCGAACACGCTCCACGTCTTTACACGATGAAAATCAATCCAGAAAAAATCCGTGATGTGATTGGTAAAGGTGGTTCGGTTATTCGTGCTTTGACTGAAGAAACTGGCACACAAATCGACATTACTGAAGATGGTACGATCACGATTGCTTCTGTTTCGGCAGAAGGCGCAGCTGAAGCGCGTCGTCGTATCGAAGAAATCACTGCTGAAGTTGAAATTGGTCGTATCTACGAAGGTCCAGTGGTTAAGATCTTGGATAAAAACGTCGGTGCTATCGTTTCAATCATGCCAGGTAAAGATGGCTTGGTGCACATTAGCCAAATCGCGAATGAGCGTATCAATAACGTGGGCGACTATCTGAAAGAAGGCGAGATCGTTCGTGTTAAAGTGATTGAGCAAGACGAAAAAGGTCGTATTCGTTTGTCAATTAAAGCTGTTTTGAATGATGAGGCGGCTGCGAATGCGCCGGCTGAAGTGGTTGTGGTTGCGGAAGTGACTGAAGAGTAAAATCCTAGAGGCTTTGGCCCTTGGGTAATAAAAAACGGGCACTTTTCAGTGCCCGTTTGTTTGATACGGTAATTCGTTAATTATTGTGCCGTTGTGCTTGAACCGTTTGTTTTCTTAGCGGCAGTTTTAACTGCATCAGCAGTTGCAGTTGATGCTGCTTTGACTGAGGCATCTGCAAAGTCAGCAACTTGTTTGGCTGCTTTAGTCATGCTGTCAACTGCAGCAGCAGTAGCTTGAACTGTGGATTTTACAGCTGCAACGGCCGCATCTGTACCGGCTGGTGCCGATTTAACAAAGCGATCTAGACCTGAAACAATGTTTTTGTTGAAGTAAACGCTGCGTTCATCAACAAGTTTGCTAAATTCAGTTTGTGCTTGTGATGCAATTTCATACAAGCTACGGCTATAAGAAATAGAGTTGTCGACTGCTGCTTCCGATAGTTTTTGCTGCGCAGCAAAAGCGGCTTGAGTATCTTTGATGCCTGAAAGTTCCTTTGCATTACGCGCTGAATCTTCAAGCGTATTTTTTGCAGTTTCAACTTGTAGCTTAACTAGGCGGTCTGCGGCATCAATTGAAATGCGCGTAAAACGCAAGATGGTTTCGAATTGTTCGGTGGCGAAGTCGTTAAATTGTTGCTGTGCGGTTGTCATGCTGCTACTCCTGAAAGATGTTTGGGTGAACTGGACTCAATCTGGTTAAATGTTGCAATGCACAATACGGCTTCATTTTGGAAGAGCTTTTTATTGTTGTCAATATAAATTTGTGCGATGCATCATGTTGCATCGAGCGTAACACCAGACTATCCTCATTAGATAATGCTGATAGGTCAATTATTTCGGGGGTTTGAATCAATGAGTGTCGAAAAACGAGTCATTAAGAAATATCCTAACCGTCGTTTATACGATACGCATACGAGTAGCTACATTACCTTAAGTGATGTAAAGCAATTGGTGCTCGATGGTATTGATATTTCAATCTTGGATGCTAAAACCAACGAAGATTTGACGCGCAGTGTTTTGCTGCAAATTATTTTAGAAGAAGAAGCGGGCGGTATGCCGATGTTTTCTTATGATGTGCTCACACAAATTATTCGTTTTTATGGTCATGCAATGCAGGGCTTAATGGGGAATTATTTAGAAAAGAACATGCAGTTGTTTGCTGACATGCAGGGACGTTTGCAAGATCAAGCCAAATCCACCATCGTCAGTGATAATCCAATTTTTGCTAATAATAATCTCTGGGGTGAATTTATGAAGTTCCAGGGGCCGGCAATTCAAAATATGATGGGTAATTATTTGGAAAGTAGTACCAGCATGTTTGTCGATATGCAGCAGCAATTGCAAGATCGCGCAAAGAATTTATTTACTGGATTTGGTATGCCAGGTGGCCCGCAACGCGCTGAAGCGGATGAGGTGCGCCCGACTGAAACCCCTGTTGCAACTGCGAGCCCAGAGCCTCAGCCTGACGCTGAGTCCCCTGCTGTTGTGGCTAAGAAGCCGGCAACTCGCCGTAAAGCGGCGCCAAAGCCTGAGTAAGGGTATTGCTCTGTAGGCTTTTATTTGTAATGTATGCAGTCATATACCTAGTTTTTTTATTGCAGCCCCGCTTGGGGCTGTATTATTTTGGAATGAATTATGGAAATGTCTGATGCCTACCGCAGCCGTTTTGCCGGTATTGCGCGTTTATATGGCTTGGCGGCGCTAGAAAAATTTTACACAGCACGAGTTTGTGTAATTGGTGTTGGCGGCGTTGGCTCTTGGGCTGGCGAAGCGTTGGCGCGATCAGGCGTGGGTCAGGTCACATTAATTGATTTGGATGATGTGTGTATCTCAAATACCAATCGGCAATTGCCTGCAATGGAAGGTCAATTTGGGCGGATGAAAGTAGTGGTATTGGCCGAGCGCATGCTGGCGATCAATCCTGAAATTCAAATTAAGCAAATTGAAGATTTTATTGCGCCAGAAAATTTCGTTGAATATTTGGCGGGTCAATTTGATTTCGTAATCGATTGTATTGATAGCGTTAAAACTAAAGCGGCATTGATCGCTTGGTGTCGTCGCAATAAAGTGAAATTAATTACTGTGGGTGGCGCTGGCGGACAGGTCGATCCAACACAAATTCTAGTCGACGATTTAAGTCGAACGATTCAAGATCCGTTAGCATCGAAAGTGCGTAGCTTATTGCGGCGCGACTATCAGTTTCCAAAAGCGGGTAAGAAGTTTGGTATTGAGTGCGTCTATTCGACCGAGCAATTGGTGTATCCACAAGCGGATGGTTCGGTGTGCGCCAGCAAGCCTTTGGTGGGTGAGGGCGTGCGTTTGGATTGTGAGGGCGGTTTTGGTGCGGCAATGACAGTGACGGCGACATTTGGTTTGGTTGCGGTATCACGCGTATTAAAAGTGTTGGCAAAATAATGTGATTCAAGCATGAAAAAAGCCACGATATGCATCGTGGCTTTTTGTATTGCATCATCAAGATGAGATCTGTGCTTAATTAAGCAGCAGTACCAACAACTTGCAATTTAACAGTGCTAACAACGTCGTGGTGCAATGCTAATGCCACTTCGTATTCGCCGATTGCCTTGAACGGGCCTTCTGGCAAACGCACTTCAAATTTCTTGATTTCGATACCAGCTGCAGTGATTGCATCAGCGATGTCTTGTGTTGTAACAGAGCCGAACAAACGACCATCTACACCGGCTTTTTGGCCGATAGTGAATGAGGCGCCTTCCAACTGAGCTGCACGTGCTTGCGCTTGTGCCAAGATTTCAGCTTGTTTTGCTTCCAATTCAGCACGGCGTGCTTCAAATTCAGCCAAGTTGGCTTCGTTTGCGCGCTTTGCTTTGCCTTGTGGGATCAAGAAGTTACGTGCGTAACCATCTTTCACTTTAACCACGTCGCCCAATGTACCTAGGTTTGCTACTTTTTCGAGTAGGATAATTTGCATGTTAAGTTCTCCTTGCTCGATTAGTGTTGGTCAGTGTACGGCAACAAAGCCAAGAAGCGAGCCAATTTGATGGCAGTCGACAATTGACGTTGGTATTTAGCTTTAGTACCAGTGATACGTGCAGGAATGATCTTGCCGTTTTCAGAGATAAAGTCTTTAAGCAAAGCTACGTCTTTGTAATCAACGTGCAAAATGCCTTCGGCAGAGAAGCGGCAAAATTTCTTCCGCTTGAAAAGATTGCGAGACATGAGTGTTCCTCAATTCAAAAGTTCAAATGCATCAATATGCAAAACCAGTGCATGACGAAAGCGTTGATTCTTAGCGGCGAGAAATCCTTTGCATTTTAGCTTTTGTTCTTGGGGGAGTTTCGCAATCGCTTGCGCTACATCACCTAGAGCTAAAAAAGGAATTTCACATTCAACTTTGCGCATGCTGCCCAGTTGTTCTTGTGATGATTGATGAATAATTCGTCCTTCAATCACAGGAATTCCTGCTGGCGTGCTGCGTAAACTTGAGTCTCTAATCAAGTAGCCTTCGATTAATACTCGGTTTCGTAAGTTCAATTTAGCCGAATTAAGCGGCTAGGCCTTCACCAGCAGCTTGTGACAATGATTTAGATTTTTCTTCTTTCATCATTGGCGAAGCTTCGGTTGCAGCAACATCAGTTTTAAGTGTCAAGTGACGTAAAACTGCATCATTGAATTTAAATGCGTGCTCGATTTCATCCAAAGTTGCTTGGCTGCACTCGATGTTCATCATTACATAATGAGCTTTGTGGATCTTTTGGATTGGGTAAGCCAATTGACGACGGCCCCAGTCTTCAAGACGGTGAATTGAGCCTGCACCTGAAGTGATCAGTGCTTTGTAACGCTCGATCATTGCTGGAACTTGTTCGCTTTGATCAGGGTGTACGATAAATACGATTTCATAATGTCGCATGAAGTCTCCTTACGGGTTACAGCCTACCGCTAGCGACCACGGTTAGGCAAGGTTGTAGAACCAAAGAGTTTAATTGGTTTTTAGTGTTTGGGCAAGTTTTAAGCTAAGCGCTTTACCTTAACGCTCAATTTCATCGAATTTTCCGCTCACTGTGGCCCATGTTTCGTGGTCTTCGAGCGGTTCTTTTTTCTCGACTATTGTTGGCCAGGTTTTTGCCAGTTCGGCATTCAGCGCAATAAAAGGCAACATATCTGCAGGAACGTCGTCTTCTGCGTAAATCGCTTCTACTGGGCATTCTGCTACGCAAAGCGTGCAGTCAATGCATTCATCGGGATCGATTACGAGAAAGTTAGGCCCTTCGCGAAAGCAATCTACTGGGCAAACGTCAACACAATCGGTGTATTTGCATTTCACACAGGCATCAGTGACAACATAAGTCATTGCTTGTCCTTATTTTTGGTGGCTGTAAAAATACCAATATTTTAGCAGAGTGCGCAGCGTACTGGTTGGTATTGCATTTTGGCTTGCTGATTGCCGTAATGGCGAGTTATTAAGATTCGCCGTCGTTGAGGTATGTACATGTCCCGGTCTTGCCTAATCTGCAGTGTAAAAAGTTTAGCAAGTCGGCTGAAGTGCCGAGGGTATTTGACGTTGCAAATGTCGGTATCGCTGTTGAGGTTCTAGGGCGTTTGTGGGTAGAGCTTCTAAGATGGGTTTGAATTTACTCAGGCTCAGAGTTTTAAAAGCGTGTGATTTGGCTAGAATTTCGAAAAAACGTAGCATCTCTGTTACGTTCAAGCATAAAAACGAATATAAAATTCTGCTTTAGTTTGAATTGTTAGTATTATCGGGTAATTATTGAATGCTTATCGACATAAATAAACATGCTGTTTGTTTTGCTGTCTTTGTGCGAAAGTTTGCGAATTGGTTCGGTGAAATAAAGTCGAATTTAAATTCTTAGTGATGAATTTAGCGAAATTGTATGACCGCGATTGGGAGATTGCTTGTGCTTAAAACGCCACGATTTAAAACATGCGTATTGGCCGTGACGATGGCTGCGTTACCTTGGTTTGCAAATGCAGCAGGTTTAGGCCGCCTCAATGTTTTGTCAGGCTTGGGCCAGCCGTTTCGTGGAGAAATTGATCTCGTCTCTGTTCAGCCAGGTGAGTCTGATTCACTCGTTGTGAGCTTGGCACCGCCAGAAGCATTCTCAACCGCGCAAATTACTTACCCTTCGAGCTCTTTAGGTCTTCGCTTTAATATTGAAAAACGCGGGAATGGGCAATATTACGTAGCGGTGAGCTCCACGCAGGCGATTGCGGAGCCCTACTTAGATTTGCTGGTTGAGCTTAACTGGGCGTCTGGACGTATTCAGCGTGAATATACCGCGCTGATTGATCCTGCGGGCTACACCCCTTCGGCATCGACATCAACGGCAACGAAATTGTCTCCTAGTATTTTGCCAGGGACTCGAACTGGTGGAACGATTAAACCCGTCGCAACTAAACCTGCAAAACCAGCGGTGATACAAGAGGCGCAACCTAAAGAGGCTAAAGCCACGAGCAAAGAGGCGCCGGATGCTGATTCGTATGTAACGAAAGGTGGTGACACGCTGTCTGCTGTTGCAAAAAAAATCAAGCCTGATGGGGTGAGCTTGGATCAGGTGCTGGTGAGTCTTTATCGCAGTAATCCAGACGCCTTTGATGGCAATATGAACCGCCTAAAGCGCGGTAAGATTCTGCGCGTACACACTGCTTTGGAAATGCAGCAGCTTAGTAGCAGTGAAGCGGCGAAAGAAGTAAAAGTTCAATCGGCTAATTGGAGTGAGTATCGTAATAAATTAGGCGAAGCTGCTGCCAAGGCACCCGCTCGTGATTTAACCGAGCAAGCCGCTGCTGGTAAAATTGCGGCAAAAGTTGAAGATCAGGGCGTATCTGCCGTTGATAAAAATAAAGATGTATTGAAATTATCTAAAGCGGCGGATGCAGCGAAAAAATCGGGCGACTCCTCTAAGCTGCAGGCTTTAGAAGAAGAGGTTGCAGCTCGCCAAAAAGCGTTGAATGAGGCCAATCAGCGTGTTGCAGAGTTGCAAAAAAATGTTGCTGATATGGAAAAGTTGGCGGCAATGAAAGCCAAGTCAGTCGCGCCAGCATCTGCCGTTGCTGCGACTGCGCCAGTGAAGGCCTCGTCTGCAGAAGTGTTTGCGTCACCTGTTGCGGCCTCATTGCCTGTTGAGGCAGAGGCGAGTGAGGTTGCTGCTAGTGCGGTCGTAACGGCGGCGCCGGCTGTAAAAACTAAAAAACGGATTGAAGTTGCTGCTGAAGTTCCTGAAGAAGCTGGTTTTATTGAAGGCTTGTTTGCAAATCCATTGGCACTGGGTGGCGGCGCATTGGCAATTTTGCTCGGGGCTGGAGCCTTATGGTATGCCCGTCGTCGTCAGCGCCCCGGTGTATTTGAAGACAGTATTATTACGGGCGGTGATTTGAAGGCCAATACCGTGCTTGGCAGTACGGGCGGCGGGGTAATCAGTACTCAATCGACTGAAAACTCATTCCTCACTGATTTTAGCCGCCAAGGTTTGGGTACGATTGATACGGATGAGGTAGATCCGATCGCTGAAGCTGAAGTGTATATGGCCTACGGTCGAGATGCGCAGGCGGAAGAAATCTTGAAGGATGCGTTACACAAAGATCCTTCGCGTCATGAAATTCGATTGAAATTGCTTGATATTTACGGCGCCAGAAAAGATAAGATTTCGTTTGAAGAACATGCTTCAGCCTTGTTTGCAATTACAGGCGGAAAGGGGGTCCACTGGGATAATACGGCTGAAAATGGCCGAGCTATCGATCCTGAAAATCCGCTGTATCAAGCGCAAGAAGCCAGTATGGTTGATACGACAGTCCTTGCCGGTGCTGCCGTTGTTGGTGCAGGTGCTTTAGCTGTTGAGTCAATGATCTCAGATGTGACTGAGCCTGATTTGTCGCAATCTATGGACAATGATCTTGATTTTGAATTGGATTTAGATTCTTCACCGCACGTGCAAAGCGAGCCCTTGCTTGCTGCTGAAGCACCTGTCGTGGCTGAGCTGAATGATGGCTTGGGTTTTGATGAGGTGGCATTGTCAGAGAGTGATTTTGCTGATTTGTCGTTTGATTCGGTTGCAACTGAGCTTGAGTTTGGTATCGAAGAGCAAACTTTGCCGTTGGTTGCCAATCCATCGACTGATGAGATGATGGCTTTGGATCTACCTATCGATCTAGGTGCGGCACCTGATTTTGCAGCAAATGAATTGGCTGAGCTTGCTGATTTGGATGCCTTGGCCGATTTTGATTTGGATGCGGCGTTAAACCCCGTACAAAGTATTTCTCCTGAGTTGGCTTCGGCCGAAATGGATGAATTCGATTCGTTAGCCGATTCTTTAGATCTGGATATTTCTATGCCAGCTGAGGCAGTTACCGATTCATTGGCTTCTACGCTCACTGATTTGGAGCTGCCTGAGTTGAGTGTGCCAGAGTTAGATATGCCTGACTTGGGTGCAAGTCTAGATACTCAACTGAGTGAGACCGCCTCTGATTTGGATGATATTGGCCTAGATTTTGATTTTGATTTGAATGAAGAGGCTGTCATTGATGCGCCTGCGGCTGGCGCAGCTGTAGGTTCAATGCATGCGGCACTCGATGATATTAGTTTGGACTTGGATGCCGCCGCAACAGGTAGTGAGCTCGATTTTGCTGCCGATGATCCTGTGCAAACTAAAATTGATCTTGCGCGTGCTTATATTGATATGGGTGACGTTGAAGGTGCACGAGAGATTCTACAAGAAGCGGTTCAAGAAGGTAATTCAGCTCAGCAGGATTTAGCTAAAACGCTGTTGGCCGACTTGTAATGTTGGATTTAAGTTGACGGTACGGTATTAAGTTGCATGCAGTTAATTTTTTGGCGTTCTGGTTGTGGCTACTTATTTTGTTGCCATGGCTAGAGCGCCATTCTCTTTTTGTGCTCGGGTTTTTGTTCTTGGGTTTGGCGTTTTGCTTGGCGCGGCAGCGACTACTACGCGGTTTACCACGCTTAAAATGGCTACTTTTGTCAGTGTTACTTGTTTATGGCTGGACGGTGCCTGGGCAGTATTTGTGGTTGGGCTGGTTTTCGCCGACCGATAGCGGTTTATGGCTGGGTCTGGCGCAAGTGATGCGGCTAGTCATCGTGACTTCAAGTTTGCAGATTTTGCTGACGAAAATGACAAGGCCTGAAATATTTACATCGATTTATATTTTTCTCGCTCCTCTGCAGTATTTTAATGATGCTCAAGCACGCTTTGCGCTGCGTTTTGCTTTAACATTGGAAAAAGCGGAGGGGCTGCTTGAAGAAAAACATAGTTTTAGCGATTTAATGGGGAAGATTTTACAGCCTCAGCCGCAAATTCAAACTGAATATATATTGCAATACACCCCCTTAAATCAATATCAAAGGTTGTTTTTTGCAGGGCAATGCGCTCTTATCTTGCTGACTATTTTTATGGGAGTGGCTGGGTTTTGGAATTAAAGCGATACGCATTGGCGATTGAGTACGACGGACGCGATTTTAGTGGCTGGCAAGTTCAGCCACAAATGCAAACTGTTCAAGGTGAGTTGGAACGTGCGATTGCGCGAATGGCTGGCCATCAAGTAAGAGTCCACGCCGCAGGGCGAACCGATGCGGGTGTGCATGCAATTCGACAAATTATTCATTTTGACACCGATGTAAATCGGCCTATTACCGCTTGGGTGAGAGGCGTGAATAGTTTTTTACCCTCGGGCGTTGCTGTACTTTGGGCGCAAGAAGTACCTAATCATTTTCATGCCCGCTTTGTAGCAACAGCAAGGCATTATCGTTATTTGCTGCTGCGTCATCCGGTTCGACCTAGCCTTCAAGCCGGGCGAGTTGGCTGGGTTCACTACGATGTGAACGTCGATGCAATGCGTGATTCAGCCCAGTTTTTGCTCGGCGAGCATGATTTTAGTAGTTTTCGTGCCGCTGAATGTCAGGCATTGTCACCAGTAAAGCATTTGCAGCGAATTCAGATTACGGAACAGGCCAATATGCTCTGCTTTGATTTCTCCGCAACAGCGTTCTTACATCATATGGTACGCAATATGATGGGGGCGATGCTGCATATTGGTAAAGGCAAAGATTCGCCGGAATGGATGGCTTGGCTTCTGGCGCAAAAAAATCGTAAAACGGCACCGCCTACATTTATGCCTGATGGCCTTTATTTGACCGGCGTTACCTACCCTGCAGAATTTGGCTTGCCGACTGAGCCTGAGTATCGCTACGGCTTGATTTAAGAGGGTGAAAATGCGTACACGTATAAAAATTTGCGGTTTGCGTGATGCGGCGACGGCGTTGCAAGTGGCTAAATTAGGTGCAGATGCGATTGGTTTGGTGTTTTATCCGCCCAGTCCGCGTCATGTTTCGGCTGACGTGGCGGCTGAAATTGTCGCTGCGCTACCTGCCTTTGTGATGTCGGTTGGTCTTTTTGTGAATGAGTCTGCGGAGGTTGTCAGCTCCGTGTTGGCTAAAGTGCCTTTAGACTTGCTGCAATTTCACGGCGACGAAGATTTAGCCTATTGCAGTCAATTTGGTCGACCTTTTATCAAAGCGCTTAGGGTAAAACCTGACTTAAATTTGTTAGAATACGCCCAGCGATTTGTTTCACCCTTATGTCGCGGTTTGTTATTGGATGCTTGGGTCGATGGCGTGCCGGGTGGAACGGGTGAGTCGTTTGATTGGAGTGTGCTCCCTAGTGAGTGGCCGCTGCCTTTGATTTTATCTGGCGGTTTACATCCAGAAAATGTTGCTTCCGCAGTAGAGCGCGTCCAGCCTTGGGCTGTTGATGTATCTAGCGGGGTAGAAAGTAGCAAGGGCGTTAAAGATTTGCATCAGGTCGAATTGTTTATTCGTGCCCTTATTTAATTAATCTGCTTTACGTGCGTAGGTGAGAGAGTCATGAGCGAAATTTATCAGCAGCCGGATGTACGTGGTCATTATGGTGTTCATGGTGGCATTTATGTTGCCGAAACCTTGATGCCCGCGCTGGAAGAGCTACGGATTGAGTTTGAAAAAGCGCTAAAAGATCCTGCATTTATGGATGAATATCGCTATGTCTTGAAGCATTATGTTGGTCGTCCAAGCCCGATTTATCATGCTGAGCGCCTGTCCGACGCTTTGGGTGGCGCGCAGATTTATTTAAAACGTGAAGATTTGAATCACACCGGTGCACATAAAGTGAACAACACCATCGGCCAAGCCTTGTTGGCGCGCCGGATGGGTAAAAAGCGTGTGATTGCTGAAACCGGCGCAGGTCAGCACGGTGTTGCATCTGCCACCGTTGCTGCCCGTTATGGCATGGAATGCGTGGTGTATATGGGTGCGGAAGACGTTGCACGCCAAGCGCCAAATGTGTACCGCATGAAATTATTGGGCGCGACCGTCGTGGCGGTTGAGTCAGGCACGAAAACGCTGAAAGATGCGATGAATGAGGCGATGCGTGATTGGGTCACCAATGTCGATTCAACGTATTACATTATCGGCACTGCGGCAGGCCCGCATCCTTATCCACAACTGGTGCGTGATTTCCAAGTCGTTATTGGCGAAGAATGCAAAGTGCAAATGCAAGAAATGATTGGTCGTCAGCCTGATGCGGTGATTGCCTGTGTCGGTGGTGGCAGCAATGCGATTGGTATTTTCCATCCGTATATCGATGTCGCTGGCGTGCGCTTGATTGGTGTTGAAGCCGGTGGTGATGGCGTTGAGACCGGCCGTCATGCCGCGCCGTTGACTTCAAACGCTAAAAATGGCGTCTTGCATGGCCAGCGCTCATATTTGATGCAAGATGGTGATGGTCAAATTAGCGAAACCCATTCGATTTCAGCAGGCTTGGATTATCCAGGTGTTGGCCCTGAACATAGCTTCCTCAAAGACATCGGCCGCGCTGAATACGTCGCGATTAATGATGATGAAGCTTTGGCGGCTTTCCATGATTTATGCCGTTATGAAGGGATTATTCCTGCGCTGGAATCCAGTCACGCTTTGGCACACGCAATGAAAATAGCCAAAACCATGCGTAAAGATGAAGTTTTGTTGGTGAACTTATCAGGTCGTGGCGATAAAGATATTCCGACGATTGCCAAAATGAGCGGTATTCAATTGTAATTTGCACTTGGCGGGGTATATCCCGCTAAGCATGATTAAATAATGTACTGGTAAAGATACCTATGTCTCGTATTCAAAGTGTTATGCAGCAATTGGCAGCACAAAATCGCCAAGCCTTGATTCCGTTTATTACCGCTGGCGATCCTCATCCAGGCATTACAGTCAAATTAATGCATGCCTTGGTGCAAGGCGGTGCAGATGTGATTGAGCTGGGCGTGCCGTTTTCTGATCCGATGGCCGATGGCCCAGTGATCCAGCGTGCTTCAGAGCGTGCTTTGGCGCATAAAGTCACGATGCGTGGTGTCTTTGCGATGGTGGCCGAATTTCGCACGACTAATCCAACGACGCCCGTGGTATTGATGGGTTATGCCAATCCTGTTGAAGCGATGGGTTACGAGGAATTTGCAAAATCTGCGATTGCGGCTGGCGTTGATGGCGTGTTGACCGTCGATATGCCGCCTGAAGAAGCGGAAGAGTCAGCCAAAGTATTCAAAGCGCATGGCTTGGATCCGATTTTCTTATTGGCACCCACAACGCCAGAATCTCGCGTGAAAGCCGTTGCAGAACTGGCCAGTGGCTATGTGTATTATGTTTCGCTCAAAGGCGTAACCGGTTCGGCAAATCTGGATGTGGCCGATGTGAAGGCGAAGCTGGATGTATTAAAACAATATTTATCGATTCCGATTGGTGTTGGTTTCGGGATTCGTGATGCCGCAACAGCGAAAGCCGTGGCGCAAATTGCCGATGCAGTGGTGATTGGTTCACGTTTAGTGCAAGAAGTTGAATTGGGCGAAGCGGGCTTGGCAGAACGTTTGCGTGTGTTTTTGGCTGAAGTACGTGCAGCAATGGATAGTGCCCGTATTTAAAGGCTTAAGGAGTTTGCAATGAGTTGGTTACAAAAACTATTACCCCCTAAAATTCAAAGCCGTACAACGGCGAGTAAATCTGCGGTGCCCGAAGGCTTGTGGAGTAAGTGCAATGCCTGCAACGCGGTCTTGTACCGTACTGATTTGGAAAATAATCTCGAAGTTTGTCCAAAATGCAGCTTTCACAATGCGGTGCCAGCGCGTGAGCGTTTGAATCAATTACTGGATACGGAAGGGCGCTTTGAAATTGGTGCTGAAGTAAAACCCGTTGATATTTTGAAATTTAAAGACGGCAAGCGTTACCCTGATCGTTTGACGGCTGCACAAGCGGCAACAGGCGAAGATGATGCACTGGTTGTGATGCAAGGCTCGATTTTGACCGTGCCAGTGGTTGTTGCTGCATTTGAGTTTAAATTTATCGGCGGCTCAATGGGCTCGGTCGTGGGTGAGCGTTTTGTTCGCGGCGTAAAAACTGCGTTGGAAAACGATCTGCCGTTCATTTGCGTGTCGGCGTCGGGTGGCGCACGGATGCAGGAAGGTTTGAATTCGTTAATGCAAATGGCTAAAACTAGCGCCATTTTGACCAAACTCGCAGATAAGCAGCTGCCGTTTATTTCCTTGTTGACTGATCCAACAATGGGGGGCGTTTCTGCATCATTCGCTTTCTTGGGTGACGTAGTGATGGCTGAACCCGGTGCTTTGATCGGTTTTGCTGGTCCTCGCGTAATTGAGCAAACTGTACGTGAAACCTTGCCTGAAGGCTTCCAGCGTTCGGAATTTCTGCTAGAAAAAGGTGCGATTGATATGATCGTTGATCGCCGCGAATTGCGTCAGCGCCTCGCTGATGTGATTACTTTGCTCAATCGCCAACCTGCGGCTAACTAAATGTCAGTATTTAATGCCGATAGCTTGCCTGAATGGTTGAGCTATTTGGAGTCTTTGCACCCGATTGCGATTGATATGGGCTTGGCTCGTGTCACCGCGGTGCGTGATGCGATGCAATTGCAGCCAGTATGCCCTGTGTTAACGATTGCCGGAACGAATGGCAAGGGATCTGTTTGCGCGATGTTGTCGCAGATCCTGCGCTCTGCAGGCTATAAAGTCGGAACGTATACATCACCGCATTTATTGCATTACAACGAACGGATTGCGATTCATGGCACGCCGGTTTCGGATGCGAGCATCGTGGCGAGTTTTCGGGCGATTGAAGCTGCGCGCGGTGATATTAGCTTGTCTTACTTTGAGTTTGGTACGCTGGCAGCAATGCATCAATTTGTGGTGCAAGGTGTTGATGTCGCGGTGATGGAAGTTGGCCTAGGCGGCCGATTGGATGCCGTAAATATTTTTGAGCCGACTGTCTCTGCCGTTGTGAGCGTGGGTATTGACCATCAAAGCTACCTAGGAGATACCCGTGAGAAAATTGCGTTGGAAAAGGCGGGCGTCTATCGCTCAGGCAAGCCTGCGCTATGCGCAGATCCTCAGCCGCCGCAGACATTGCTGGATGTCGCAGCAGCAATCGGCGCAGACCTCCGATTAATTGGCCGCGATTTTGGTTTTGAAATGCAAGTCGAAGGCTTGCAGTGGTCATGGTGGAACAAAGCGGGCGTTCGTCGCCATGCGCTGCCATTGCCCGCTTTGCGCGGCAAGTATCAGCTTAATAACGCGTGCTTGGTCTTGGCGATTCTCGATGCATGCCAGGCGTCTTTACCCGTCGCTTTGGGCGATATTAAGCGTGGTTTGCTAGAGGTAGAATGGCCAGCGCGCTTCCAGGTATTGCCGGGTAGGCCAACAGTGGTAATGGATGTGGCGCATAACCCCCATGCGGCGCTAGTCCTAAAGTCTAGTTTAGATGGAATGGGCTTTCATCCGAAAACGCACGCGGTGTTCGGTATGATGCAAGATAAAGACATTGTCGGTGTAGTAAACCTGCTGGCTGATCGCATTGATGTTTGGCATTTGGCAGCACCGCAACTGCCTCGCGCTGCGACGACTGCGAGTTTGGCGCAGATGATTTTGCAAATATCGCCGCAGGCGCGAATTGAACAGTACGAAACAGTCGCAAAAGCCTATCAATCAGCCTGCAACACTGCGCTTGAAGCTGATAGAATCCTAGTCTTTGGATCTTTCTTTACTGTGGCTGAAGTCATGGTAGCGCGTGGGCAATAAAAGTATGGCAAATGTGAGTGATGAACTGCAGCAATTAAGAAAACGCGCGCGTCGCCGCCTTGTTGGTGCGATTACTTTAGTGGTGTTTGCGCTGACTTTTTTGTGGACGGTTTTAGACGGCGAGCCGCCTAAAAATCTCGTTGACAATCACTCAGTTGAGATTATTTCCAGCGCTCCGGCTTTATCTTCGATTGTAGATGGTACTGCCGTAGCTTCAGTACCGGCGACTCAAGAGCTTGCCGCTGTCCCATTACCTCCCGTGGAGGCTTCAAAAGTCGCACCAGTCGCTCTGCCGGGTAAATTAGTCAATCATCAAGCTGAAAAAGTGCAGCCAGAACCTGTTGTCATTAGTACTGAGCAGCCAGCGCCGCCGGTAAAAACCGAAGCGCCAGTAGCGACGCCAAAATCAGAACTGATTAAACCGATTCCGAGCAAGAAACCGATTGAGAAAATCCCAGTTAAAACGACTGAGCCGAAAAAGAAGCCCACCAATAACCCCGCTGCGATTTTGGAAGGCAAGCACATTCCCGCTACTGAGAGTCCCGACAAAAAAACCTATTTCATTCAAGTTGGCGCTTACGCCGATGCTGAAAAAGCCACTCAACTGGTCACTAAGCTAAAAAATGCCGGTGTACGGGTGACCAGTGAGAAAATCAATAGCAGCAAGGGTGAATTAACTCGCGTTCGCGTTGGTCCGACCGATGATGAGGCAAAAGCCAAAGCATGGATTAAGGTCATGCAAGATGTTGGCGTTTCGGGCACTTTGATTGCTAAGGCGGCGCAATGACCACTTTTGATTACGCCGCGTTGGGTATCGTCGGCTTATCAATTATGTTGTCGGTCATGCGTGGTTTAACTCAGGAAGTATTGGCGCTTTGCGCTTGGATCCTCGCTTTTTGGTGTGCGATGCATTACGCCGCCAGAGTTTCTTTGTGGATGCCAGAGAGTATTCCCACTGAAGCATTAAGATATCTTGGCGCTTTTATTACACTGTTTTTTATGGTGTGGTTATTGTCAGCCATCTTTAGAATTACGCTGAACCAATTTATTAAAGCGACCGGTTTTAAGCCGATAGACCGAATTTTAGGCGCTGGCTTTGGGGTGATTCGCGGATATTTGCTGATACTCACTTTGGTATTGCTGGCCGGATTTACTAGCCTACCTAAAGAGCCAGAATGGCGAAATGCGATGTTTAGCCCTTTATTTGAGCAAAGTGCGTTCTTAGCCAAACCATGGCTGCCAGAAGCCTTTGCTAGTCGCATTAATTACGACTGACCTAGCCGTATCAATTACGATTAATTTTTTCAAATGTTGTAGACGCAAGGAATCTTGACCAATGTGTGGCATTGTAGGTGTGGTCGCTAAAACTCCGGTAAATCAGATGTTGTATGACGGCTTGCTCGTCTTGCAGCACCGCGGGCAAGATGCCGCCGGTATTGTCACTGCTGAACAGCAAGTGCTTCATATGCATAAAGGCCAAGGCCTCGTTCGTGATGTGTTTCGCACACGAAATATGCGTTCTTTAATGGGCAATGTGGGTATCGGTCACGTTCGTTACCCCACTGCTGGCTCGGCTTCTAGCTTGGCTGAAGCGCAGCCGTTTTATGTAAATAGCCCTTTCGGGATTGTTCTGGCGCATAACGGCAACCTGACTAACGACAAGCAACTCAAAGAAGATATGTACCGCACTGATCTGCGGCACATTAATACCAATTCGGATTCCGAAGCGCTGTGCAATGTGTTTGCGCATGAATTGTCACGCCGCGTAACTGGCCCGCAATTGGATGCCGATACCGTGTTTGATGCAATCACGGCCGTGCATGGCCGAGTGAAAGGCGCGTACGCGGTTGTGGCGATTATTGCTGGCTTTGGTATGGTGGCTTTCCGTGATCCACACGGCATTCGTCCGCTATCACTCGGTAGCCACGAAACGCCAGAAGGCATGGAATACATCGTTGCCAGCGAATCGGTGGCGCTGGATGTGCTCGGCTTTAAATTTATGCGTGACGTTGCGCCGGGTGAGGCAATTTATGTGACGTTTGATGGCGAATTTTCTAGTCGTCAATGCCATGCCAGCCCTGAATTGGTTCCCTGTATTTTTGAGCACGTGTATTTCGCGCGTCCTGATACCGTGATTGATGGTATTTCGGTGCATGAAGCCCGTTTGAAAATGGGTGAACAGTTGGCGGATAAGGTTCGCAAACTGGTGCCAGCGCTGGATATTGACGTTGTAATCCCTATTCCAGATACCAGCCGTGATTCTGCTTTGCAATTGGCCGATGCACTTGGTCTGCCGTATCGCGAAGGCTTTATGAAAAATCGCTATATCGGCCGCACTTTCATTATGCCGGGTCAAGCGAGTCGCAAAAAATCAGTTCGCCAAAAACTCAATCCAATCGCCGTTGAATTCCGTGGCAAAAACGTATTGCTGGTGGATGATTCGATTGTGCGCGGTACAACGTCGAAAGAAATCGTACAAATGGTACGCGACGTGGGTGCGAAAAAAGTATATCTCGCCTCGGCTGCGCCACCTGTTAAGTTTCCGCATGTGTACGGTATCGATATGCCGACGCGTGCCGAGTTGATCGCCACTGGCCGTACTGCCGAGCAAATCGCCATTGAGATTGGTGCTGATGGTGTGATTTACCAAGAACTCGATGCGCTGATTCAAGCCTGTACCGATGCGAGTGGTGGCAAAATCACTGCGTTTGAAACGTCTTGCTTTGATGGTAAATACATCACCGGTGACATTACCGATGCGTATTTAGACGAGTTGGAAGCCAAACGGATTTCACCGCTGTCGAATAAAGCCAGCGAAGGTGAGGGCGATAGCCGCATCTTGGATTTGAATATTGGCGTAGCTGAGCAGAATTTGATTTAATAGCTGAAACGCAAACAAAACGGGAGCCGCGTGCTCCCGTTTTTATTGAATAAAGGAAATAGTATGTTGAATTTAGAAGATCTTCATCCTGAAACATTGGCGGTTCGCGCCGGCACGATGCGCTCTGAATTTGGTGAGCATTCGGATGCTTTGCATTTGACTTCTAGCTTTGTGGTCGGCTCGGCTGAAGAAGCGCAGCTTAAATTTACCGGGCAAATTCCAGGTTATATTTATTCGCGCTTTACCAATCCAACGGTGGCCTCATTTGAGCAGCGCCTTGCCGCGCTAGAATGTGGCGAGCGCGCTGTCGCCACCGCTTCGGGCATGAGCGCGATTTTGGCGCTCTGCATGGCGCATCTGAAATCAGGCGATCATATTGTGGCGTCTAGCGGCCTATTTGGCGCGACGATTCAATTATTTAACGTCTACCTAGGTAAGTTCGGCATTACGGTGTCGTATGCTGCGCAGACTGACTTGTCGGCGTGGGAAACTGCGGTGCAGCCGTCAACCAAGCTGTTTTTCCTTGAAACGCCCAACAATCCACTGACCGAAATTGCCGACATCGCGGCGATTGCTGAGATTGCCCATCGTCATGGTGCAATTTTGGCGGTGGATAATTGCTTTTGCTCGCCGGCTTTACAGCAACCGTTAAAACTCGGTGCGGATTTAGTCGTGCATTCGGCGACCAAATTTATTGATGGCCAAGGCCGCGTTTTGGGCGGGGCGGTCGTCGGGAATAACGCGCTGATTGAGCCAATTTATTTGTTCTTGCGCACGGCTGGGCCGACTTTATCGGCGTTTAATGCTTGGGTTTTGCTCAAGGGTTTGGAAACTTTGGGTTTGCGCATGAAAGCGCATTGTGAAAATGCCTTGAAACTGGCCGAATGGCTAGAGCAACAACCGCAAGTGACTCGCGTGTATTACCCCGGCCTCAAATCGCATCCGCAATATGAACTCGCGCAGCGCCAGCAAACGGGCGCGGGCGGCGTGTTGTCGTTTGAATTGGAAGGCGGCAAAACGGCGGCATGGGCGCTGATTGATAAAGTGCAACTCATGAGCCGCACTGCCAATTTGGGCGACACGCGCACCACAATTACGCATCCAGCAACCACGTCACACGGCCGTTTAACGAATGAAGCGCGCGCAGCGGCGGGGATTACCGATGGCATGGTGCGGATTTCAGTGGGTTTGGAATACGTCGGAGATTTGATTAAAGACCTGCAATCAGGGCTTTAATGGGTATTGCTTTGTAGCCATTGCTTGCTAATTGCTGCAGGCTAATACATTGGGCATGTATTTTTAACTCAGCAATTTAATTGCATAGAAATATTGATCTGATCGTGGTGCAGTAATGTGCGTGATGTAATCTTTGGCAATCGTATTGCACCTTAGAATCGCAGCGAGTTCACCTTTTGGAGTGTTGAGATGAAAAAAGTAATGCTATGCGCCGCAGCGCTGGCCGTAACGACATTTGCCCATGCCGGTGATGTGGCATGGAATTACAGTATTACTCCGGTGTATGCGCCGAATACGGACTTGGATTCTGGTGGGCAGGTGAAAACGACGTGGCTCATGGGCTCGTTGAGTGCGACGACAGCCATTGATAAAAATCAGCGACTTGGTTTGAGCTTGAGTGGTAGCCAGCAGCAATGGCGTTTTGATGCGCCCAAAGCGTGGGGCGGTAAAACGCCTTGGCAAGATTTATACCGCATGCAATTGAGTTTGCCATACAGCTACGCGACGACAAGTGGTTGGGTTTATTCTTTGAGCCCTGGTGTTGAGTATTCGGGTGAAGATGGTGCGGATCGCGGCGAAAGTATCAACTACGGCGTGACGACGTTTGTGGCTAATCAAGTTTCACCGAGTTTGATGCTCGGTTTGGGCTTGGGCGCTTGGCAGGGCGCAAAGGAAGACAAAGTTTTCGCATTCTTGATTGTGAATTGGAAAGTGAGCGATTCATTAACATTGAAAAATCCGTACGTGGCAGGTCCCGTTGGCCCCGCAGGTTTAGAGTTGGCCTGGCAAGCGACTCCGAAATGGGAGTTGTCAGTGGGTGGTGCCGTCCGTAGCTACGATACCCGTTTAGCCAAAGACAATGCGATTGCTGCAAATGGCTCGCTCGAAATTAACACTGTGCCGGTGTTTATGAGTGCCAATTATGCGTTAACACCTGATGCCAGCTTAAAGCTGTATGCAGGTGCGGCATTGAATGGTGAATTCGTGATGAATAACCAACAAGGCCATGAAGTGGCTAAAGAAAATTATTCAACAATGCCGTTTTTGGGGATGACTTTATCGGGTCGATTCTAATTTTGGTAATAAAAAAGGCTGATTCGCTCAGCCTTTTTTATGATTTAGATTTAAATCCCAGTCATGAAAATGGCTGGGATTTTTTCTGATTACTTTTTAATCCAATTTTTGTAAATGGTGTTCACTAGCTCAGCGTCAGGTGTATCTTGCGATAGCTCCCAAGCCATAATGCCGCCGAGTTTTTTCTTTTTGGCGAATTCAATTTTCTCTTTCAATAATTGAACGTCGTCGTAAACCCAAACATCTTTGCCGTTTACTTTCCAGAATGCGCGTGTTTTTTCATCGCGATGCTCTGTGCCTGGCAGGTTTTTAAGGTAAGAGTAGGGCGCAACGCCTTCCTCAAGTGGCCCTTTGGCTTTTCCAATTACAGGCTGGTACATGCCGTTGTTTTCTAAGCTATTGACTTTCCAGCCATAGCCGTAGAACGGTACACCAAGAACCAATTTATTCGAAGGTACGCCACGCGCGAGATAATCTTCTACGGTGCTGTCGACAGAAACGCGATCTTTAGCGCCGCCGAATAAAATCGCATGGTGGCCTGTGGTTGCAGACCATGGGCCTGTGAAGTCGTAGGTCATCAGGTTGATCCAATTGAGGTAGGGAATTGCTTTTTCTAACTCAATTTTTTCTGATTTTGAAACCGAAGCGGGTGCGGCAATCGTTAATAACATGCCTGGTTTGATCGCATCCAACTGCTTACGGAACTCGGCCAGCAAGGCGGTGTAGTTTTGGGTGTCTTCAGCCCTAACGATATTGCCGTCATTGCCCGGTGAGCCTGGGTATTCCCAGTCGATATCAAAACCATCAAAAACGCTGGCAGCAAGGCCAGGAACGACTTTGCCTTCTTTATTGGGCACATTGCCTTTGATATAGGCATCGACACACGACTTAACGAAAGCGACACGATTGGCTGGCAGTGCGGCATCAGAGAAATACTTAGACCAAGTCCAACCGCCCAAACTAATGACCACTTTGAGGTTCGGGTTTTTCTTTTTCAGTTGTTTAAGTTGATTCCAATGCCCGTAAAGGCCATTGTCACCTTTGTCTTCTAAACCATCTAGTGTTGCCTCAGCGGCAACAGGATCCCAATAATCATCCCCCGCTGAGCCTTCGCCTTGTTTATCGACGCCAATCACGCAGCGATTGTCTTTTACATTGCCAAATGCATATTCAAGTACGGTGAATTTGCCTGCCGCACCACTGGTATCTAGATTTTTGACATTAAAGCCATTGTGCTTGCCCCAAGCGGTGAAATACATCACCGATTGCGGTGTGGTAGGTCCTGGTACGCCCGCCGTAATCGGCACGACAATCGCGGTTTTTTTATCTTCGGGCTTGGCCGTTTCTAGGCTAACCAGTTTGAGATTGTCGATATACGCATCTTTACCTTCGCCCTTGGCCGAATCCCATTGCTCCCATTTCAGATGGAAATCGAATTTGCCTTTAAATTCAAATTCGTAATGTTCCCATTTTTTGGTGTCTTTCAAGCGCTCAGGAAAACCAGTCGCGGTGCTGGCCAGCCATTGTTCTTTGCGGCCGGGTCTGTCTTCATCCAGCCCGAGTGTGGCGCCGCAATTGCTGCCGCACATGCCAAGGTAATCAAATGAGATTTTGTATTTGCCTGCGGGGAATTTAGTGCGGCTGAAAATATCGCCAATATTTACCGGCTTATCAAAACGCGCTACTTTATTGTCGGGATTGAGTGGATCTGCCACGATGGACGTAAAAATAGGCGAAGTTTCTTCGCCGCCTTTACCAATCCACTGACTTAGATCTTTCTCAAAATTGTCTTCCATAACGACGGTTTCGGCTTGGGCAAAAGCCGATGCGATGAGTAATGGCAATAGTAGTCTTTTCATTGTTATTTCCCCTTGGCGCTTGAATAAATAGCAAGGCTTGAGGGTAATAGATCTGCCCAAAAATAACGAATTTTTGTCGGGGAGTGTTCTTTTTGTAACATATAAAATCCGACTACATGACGATTGGAAGCGCAGCATAATCGCTATGCCTATAGTCGTGCGATTGACTGTGCTTACGGTCGAAATTTAAGCTACTCGACCATTGGGACGGCATCTTGCAGGATAGGCCTTGTTTTAAACGCGCCACTCACTTACGACGAAAGATATTAGCGATTTGGAGCGCGTCATGGATACCAATCCACATACTCTTTGCGTGTTGTTTTCTCAGCTAGGTTTGGCGAGCGATACGGGCAGCATTAAGAAGTTTATCTCGGCGCACGCGTTGCCTAGTGATGTGGCGATTGCCGATGCGTCATTCTGGAGTCCCAGCCAAGCAGCATTTTTAGGCGAAGAGTTGGCTGGTGATTCAGAATGGGCCGAGATGATCGATGAATTGGCGCTGCTACTGACGAAGCATTAAGCACCGAACCCTAGGTTTTTCAATGCCTAGAGGCGCGCGGATGAATTAGTCTGGCTTGTTAAATAAAGCGTAATTCATTGCGCTTAATTTTTGGCTCAGCGTATCAATTGCAGTTTGCGTGTCGCCAGCGTCGCCTTTGACATTAAATTCAATATGCGGCTCAGCGCAATGCGCGTTACCAAAGCTAGGCAGGCTAGAAAAAACCAGCGCTGGCCATGCGGTCACTAGTTCTTGCATCAGATCAATCAAATCACCTTCTTTGGCATTCAGCACCGTGACGCTACGGCTGGTCGGCAGCGTGCCCAGTTCATAATATTGATCGAGCAGCCATTCCACCATCGGCCACGCCATGCTTGGAAATCCCGGTAGCAAATAATGATTTTGGATTGAACCGCCAGCAACTTGATTGACTGGATTGGGAATCATTGCTGCACCTTGCGGAAACTCTGCCATTTTGATTCGATGTGGATATGCATTTTCGCCAAAGCGCGCCTCGATAATCGCTGCTGCTTCAGCTTGTTGAACCAAAGGTAGGTTCAGCGCAGTCGCTAGTGCGGCACGAGTGTAATCATCAGGCGTAGCGCCAATGCCGCCGCAGCTAATCACATTCGCACCTTGCGCGAGTGTGCGCTGGAAAGTTTCAACGAGCACCGCGCTATCGTCAGGTAGATACAGCACAGAATGCAAAGTGTGGCCGCGCGCTTGTAGGCGTTGCAAAATCGCTGGGAAATGTTGGTCTTGGCGGCGGCCGCTGAGGATTTCGTCGCCAATAATGAGAAGGGTGAATTGCGCCATACTGTGTCCAATATTGATGGGTATTGCCATGTAGCGCTTATCTAATAAATCCTACAGAGCAATACTCTTAATTTAATTCATCGCTTAAAGATTGCAATATTTGAAACATCGCCTGTAATTCGGCTGGGATTGCATTGCGGCCTTTGATTTCTGCGGCTTCGGCAATTTCGAGCGCCATGCCCGGTTTGCTGTGGTAACGCAGTGCGCGATTGATGATTTCTTCATCATCCAGCTCAGGCTGCTGCGCCAGCGCCGCCACATAATACGCGTTCATCACGCCACGTGGTGCGGCGGCATCGCGGTACGCGTCGGCAAAGCCGTTATCCCATAGGTAATGCTCGATATCGCGTTTGTTGAGCATCGTGATATGCCGCGCTTCCTCGCGATCACGTAGCAAGCTTTGCGCGCGTTTTTGGTATTTCAAACCAGCGTCATCGCCATCGCAAATCACATGCCAGCGGATGCCGAGATGATCGGCAAATTTAATCAGAGGCGCGAGGCCAGCTTGCGCAAATTCAACGCAGCGTATGCCTTCGAGTGGGAAATTAACGCCGCCGATTCGCGCCAATTCAGGAAAGAGCCAAAATTCAGTTTCGCCTTCGACCAGCAACCAAACGCGAGCAAACATACTGCTGGCGCGATTACTGCGCACATGAAACGCCACTTTGCGTGCATCGGATAAAGACAGTGCATTTTCGGCCAATTGATACACGTGAACATAAGTTGGGCGACGCACCAGACGGCGCAGCCCGCTTTGCGCAAAGCTGCCTAGCAGGTCACCGCTATTGGTCGTAATGATTTTTTGCAACGTGAGTTGCTCGATTAAGCCCCAAATCATCGCGAGTTGAATCGGGTGTAGATGCGTTTCTGGGTCTTCCATCACCAAAATCGGCTCGGCATCGGCATGCATCGGATTTTCACCACGCGCGGTCAACAGTGCACCGAGCAGCATCAATAGTGTGACTCGTCGCAAACTGGAGCCAGAGCGATTGGCAATGTCGATCAGACTGTCTTCATTACGAAAATTCAGCGGCGCTGCAGCGATTTGCTCGGCTAAACGCTGTGTGGGTTCTTTGCCTTGCAGAAATTGAGCTTGTTCTTGTAATAGCGATTGCATTGCCGCCAAACCAGCGCTGAGTTCTTGCGGGTGTAGTTGATGCGGTAGCGTCAGAATTCGCTCAAACACGGCGCGTACTGCATCGCTAGCGGTTAAATCGGGCTCTTCGGCGCGCGGCTGACTGGCTAGCCGCGGATGTTCCAGCCAATCGGTCAGCTGCATATCGCGAAATCGCAAGACGGGATGCAATTCAATCAATTGCACTGCCAGCGCATCACTTTGTTCGTGATCCAGCTCGGCACCATCGCTGCCAACAAACACACGCCGCGCGCGGATTTCGCTATGCCCAAAGCGCTCGGCCGCAAAGCGCAGCGCGAGCATTGGCGTGCCATTGTTGTCGGGCCAGCACAGTTCGCTAAACGAGAGTGCCTCGGCATCGTCGGCTTTGAAAAATAGCGTGATATTCAGGCGACGTGCAATGCTGGCGCGTGAGTTGGCGATGCGATGAAAATCATCATGGCTGAACAGCGTTTCAATCGGCGCAGGGCTAGACAAGCAGCGACACAGCGCGCCAATTAAACTGGTTTTCCCCCAGTTATTTTCGCCAAACAGCGCTGTCGCGCTCGGGTCGAGCGATAAATCAATCTGGCTAATGCCGCGAAAGTTGGTGATTTGTAAGCGAATCAATTGCATAAACTAAACCTGCTGGAAATGCGAATGAGTATGCTGAGCTTTAATGACGCGCTGGTGATTTAGTTGAGTGTGAGCGTCATTTTCTGTATTTGTACTTCGGGAAAGCTAGTTAATGCTTCATGGTGATTGATAAATTCAAAGCCACTTTGTCGGTAAAGTTGAACCGCCGCATGATTCTCGGGCGAAACCATGAGCGCCATTGTGCTGTGGCCGAGTGTTTGGGCGCGTTTTTTTAGTGCCGCAAGTAATTTTGTGCCAATTGTGCGTTGACGATGCGTCGGCGCGACCCACATTGCGATGACATTAAATTCAGCGCTCGGAATGACATAGCCGATTAAACCGACGACATTTTCACCATCAAATGCAAATGTAAACTCTGGGTTTTGACCTGGCGTTGCAAGGTCTTGCCAATCTTCGTCGTTGAGTGTTGCGGCTTCAACGTAGCTTTGGCCGTAGGCGCGAGGGCTATCTTGCAATGCAGCAAGTCGAACTGTTTTTAAAGTACGCCAATCAGTAGTTTGGCTTGGACGAATTTGCATGTTTACCCTGTAGAGAAAAAAGCCGCCAGACTCGGCGGCTTGCTGGCCTTATTCGGCAGTGCCGGTATTGATATAGCGCTCAAATACAAAGCCAAAATCTTTGACCACGTATTTTTGCTGCGCGGCAGAGAGCCAGCTAAACGCGCTTTGGTTGATTTCTTTAAATGCTTCGACGACAGGCGTGCCGCCGACTTGACCACGGCCTAGCGTTGTCGCTGCGAGTTGTAGGCTCGCTTTAGCATTGTCATGCGCGACTTCATTTTCATGCATGGTTTCGGCGATTTTCATCAGCGATTTGTATAGGTCTTTTAGTTCTTCAAGATGCTTTTTATGCACGTCGATTGAAAAAGCTTTGTTGCCAAAGACAAATTTAATTTCCACGTCCATATCCACAGTGCCCGCGGTTTCGAGATGCACATCGGTAATCGGGTAGGCGTGATAGCTGTAGCGATAGAGCATGCGTTTTTTGCTCATTGCGCTAGTGCCATCCAAATGAATCAGCGCTTTATTGGTAAAGCAGTATTCGTCCGTTTTGGATTTAATCAGGAAAAAGATTTTTTCATTGTCTTCGTGAAACACATAATCATCGCTATCGACTTTGTCATAATCGGCGGGTTTAACGACCGAACCAATATCGCTGAGCCCTAATGCATCCGCTGCTAATTTACCAAACATGTGCTGACCTCGCTGTAGAAGTGGGTATTCATTGAAGTGGATATTAATTATTGCACGTGATTTCAGTTTTGCGTCAATGCGTGTTCAATTGCGCTTTACGTTTTGCTTGTTTTTCGGCGTAGACTGATTGATGCGCGATATAGACCAACCGCTCGACTTCGGCACACACATCGCCTTTGGCGTTAATCAGTTGTACTGGATAAGTGCGCGTGATTTCTGGCGTGATCGCCAAAAGTTCGTGGATTTCAGTGAGTTCGGCATCGTCGAGATTGAACTGCGCGGTGAGCGTGCCCAGCGCTGGGCGTTTGAAATGGATCGTGCCGCCTTTATCCCAAACGACATAATCGTCGCCCAAATTAAAATACAGCATGCACATATAAAACGGATCAGTCGCCGCAAACATGCTGCCGCCAAATAGACTGCCATTCAGATTGCGAGTTTTCCAATTGAGTGGCAGTTTGACGGTGATTTGGCGTAAATCGGCAGAAATTTGGCTCACGCGGCAACCGGTGCGACGGATTGCAGGGTATAAGTTAAAACCAACTTTGAGTAAAGCCGTTGCCAATTTGGGGCGGGCGAGAATGGCAAATACCATTTTACGAAATAAAGGCGACATGGTTCCTCGGTGGGTATGTTGATATCGCTTTTTATCAGTAAAGCTTAGCGTTAGATACCCGTCAAAACCCGTAGTCGCGCTCTACTTTGCTGATGCGAACTTTAAACGCTTGGTACCAAATATCTCGCCCCATTTTTTGTGCCATTAAATGTTCGCTATGCGCTTTCCAATTTTTGATTGCGTCCAAATCTTGCCAGTAAGAAACGGTAATGCCAAGCGCTTGGCGCGCGGATTCTGCCCCTAAAAATCCTGGCTGAGTTTGTGCGAGTTCGATCATTCTTTCTGCCATCGCACCATAGCCTTCGTCGACATCAGTGCGAATCGACGTAAAAATCACGGCGTAATAGGGTGGTTTGGGGGTGTTGGCTAGCATAGAGATCCCAAAAAGTTTTCATTGAAAAGGTGTTTGTTAACGAAAGACGCGACTAGCAGGCAATGCCCTTGGGGCACGAAGGAAAGCTAAGCTCAAATTTATTGAGGTGATATTGTTCGCTTGGATTTTTCTTCGTGCCTTTCGTGATCCGGCTGTTAGTCTTCTTCTCCTAAGAAACCGCCACTTTGATGTGACCATAGCCTTGCATAGAGGCCGCCATGTTCGAGTAGCTCTTGGTGATTGCCTTGTTCAACAACTCGGCCTTGATCGAGCACGATGAGCCTATCCATCGCCGCAATCGTTGAAAGCCTGTGAGCGATGGCGACGACGGTTTTGCCTTCCATTAAGCGATACAGGCTCGTTTGGATGGCGGCTTCAACTTCGGAATCGAGAGCGCTGGTGGCTTCGTCGAGTAATAAAATCGGCGCGTCTTTGAGCATCACGCGCGCAATGGCAATCCGTTGGCGCTGGCCGCCAGAGAGTTTTACGCCACGCTCACCAACGTGCGCGTCGTAGCCAGTGCGGCCTGCAGGATCGCTTAAATTCAAAATGAATTCGTGCGCTTCGGCGCGTTTGGCTGCGGCGATCATGTCTGCGTCGCTGGCATCGGGGCGACCGTACATAATATTTTCGCGCACCGAGCGATGCAGCAAGGACGTGTCTTGCGTCACCATGCCGATGTGCGCGCGCAGGCTGTCTTGCTGCACGTGGGCGATGTTTTGCCCGTCGATCAAAATTTGGCCCTGCTGAATATCGTAAAAACGCAGCAATAAATTCACTATCGTTGATTTGCCGGCACCTGAGCGTCCGACAAGGCCGATTTTTTCACCGGCTTGAATATGTAGTGAGAGGTTTTCGAGTAGTAAACGCTCGCTGTCGTAGCCAAAGTCGACCTGTTCAAAGCGCACTTCACCGCGCGGAACTTCGATGGCTGGCGCATTGGGCGTATCGAGCACTTGATGTGGTGTGGTCAGCGTATTGATACCGTCTTGCACCGTACCTATATGCTCAAACAACGCAGCAACTTCCCACATAATCCATTGCGACATGCCGTTTAAGCGCAGCGCCATCGCGAGTGATGCCGCCACTGCACCTGCCGTGATTTGACCTAAACTCCATAAATGCAGCGCCGTGGCGGCGCTGGCCAAGATCAATAGAACGCTGAGTGAGTGATTAACGACTTCAAATTGGCTAACGAGGCGCATTTGCCCGTTCACCGTGTGCATGAATTCTTGCATCGCTGAACGTGCAAAAGCAGCCTCACGGCGGCCGTGCGAAAATAATTTGACCGTGGCGATATTGGTATAAGCGTCAGTAATCCGACCCGTCATTAGCGAGCGCGCATCGGCTTGGTTTTTTGCCGCAGTGCCCAAACGGGGCACGAAATAACACATTGCCAAGATGTAGAGCAGCATCCAGCCGAGCAATGGTGCGAGCAGCCACAGATCAAAGCTACCGGCAACCGCCAGCATCGTGAAAAAATAAATCGCGACGAACACCATAATGTCGGTGACGATAAATACCGTTTCGCGTACCGCCAGCGCTGTTTGCATGACTTTGGCCGAAACCCGACCGGCAAATTCATCCTGATAAAAACTCATGCTTTGAGCCAGCATTTGGCGGTGAAAATTCCAGCGCAAAAGCATCGGGAAGTTGCCCGCTAGTGCCTGATGTTTGAGTAGCGTTTGCAGGCCAACGATAATCGGGCTAAACAAAAGTACGCCAGCAATTAAATACAGCCTAGGTTTCTCTTGTTGCCAAAGTTGGCTGGGTTCGATGTGGCTGAGCCAGTCAATCAGATGCCCTAATAGGCTGTATAAAATGGCTTCGAATGAACCAATAATTGCGGTGCACAGCATCATGCCAAAAATCAGCGGGCGTAAGCCTTGGGTGCAGCGCCAAATGAATTGCGTGAAGTGGCGGGGTAGATTTTCCCCGTTTTGGCTGGGGTAAGGGTGGACTAGATTTTCAAAAAAACGCAGCACGTGGGGGATTCCTAAAAGCCAATGCAAGGGTTCGATTGTACCGAATGCCTTGCATACTGTGACAGCAGAATATCTGAATCGATTGAATGACTTGTAATACCGACCGTTCATACCGCTATACTGATTGATAGCCGTTTATTTGTAAGAATTCAGTGTTAGTATTCGCGCGAAAAATTAATGCTTGCTGATTGGCGGCATCGAAAACAAGATCGGATGGGGCTTTATATGGCAGTAAGAACGATGGATCGGAATGATTTATTAATTGCGACGCGCAGTGCATTTTTGGCCGCATTTAATCAAAGAATTGCTTTGGTGCTAGAGCAGGCGATCGCGCAATTATTTGTCAAAGCTGATCGCGCCGCTTCGATGGTTGAGCAACGGATTTTGTTGGAATCACGCCAATTTATTATGTCGCACACTGCGGTGCTGGAGCAGCAGTTGGTGCGTACTCTCGAGCAGCTCGTTCATCGTAGTTTTCAAACGGCGTATAGTAATTTTCGGCCGTCCTTTTTTGATGGCATCGGCTCAGCCGGGCTGACTTTGGTTGAGTCGGCTTCGTTTGAAGAAGAGCTACATATCGATCAAATTACCGTGCGGTTTCGCCAAGAGGCAGAAGAGCCTCTGCGGGATTTAAATATCCGGATTGCTTTGTTGTTTGAGCAGGATGTGATTAAAGAGCGTGAGAATCCGTTTCGCACCTATGTGATTTCACGCGCTTTGGCGACTGCGCTGGAAGAAACTGTAAGAGATACGATGCTTATTCCGGCTTTGCTAGAGCAAATGACCGAATCTATGTGCCCGCATATCGCGCCGATTTATGAAGAGCTCAATATCTTGCTGGCGCAAAATGGCATTGCGGCGCAGTTGCAATTAAAAGTACGCAAGCAACCTGATTTATCTCGGCTGAGTGCCTTGCCAGAAACCGACTCTTTACCCGTTGCGGATGAGTCATTATCAAGCGGTGCTGATCGTCATTTTGGCCCCAACCCAGTATCAAGCTATGCGATGAATACGGCAGCAGTAAGTAAGGCCGAGCTGCCTCGCCGTTCTGAAGATCAGTTACTCAATTATGTGCAATCGATGGGCGCAGAGGCTTTAACTCCGCTTGATGAAGCTTCTAGTGCATCGGTATCTAGTCCGTCTGCTCCTGCAGCAAAGCCGTCTTGGCTGAAAGACGTTCAGCATGTCGGGCAAACACTGAAGCACTTTTTCACTGGGCACGGCCTATCTCAAATGGGCGCTGTCGATGCGCCGTTTGCCGATGAGGCCGCGCCGCACGCATTGCGTGCCGTTAGCGTACCGTTAGCACATTCGGTGCAAAACCTACTTCAGGTCGCCACACCCTCCACTGAGGCGATGTGGAGTAGTGATGGCAAAATTCGCAATTTGATTTTAGAGCAGCGCCAGCAGCTCAATGACATCGCCGCTGATGCCGATGAATCGATGACGATTGATGTTGTCGCTATGCTGTTTGAGTTTATTTTGCGCGACGGCAAAGTACCGGCTGAAGTACGCGCACAATTGGGGCGTTTGCAATTTTTGGTGCTGAAAATCGCGCTGCAAGACCCCAATTTATTCGCTCGCAAGAACCATCCTGCGCGGATGTTAGTGAATCGGATTGGTTCGATTTCGCTGGGTATGCAGCAGAATAGCGAAAGCGCTGAGCGCGTCAATGCCGAGATTTGCCGCATTGTTTCGGTGATTTTGGCCGACGAAACTGAAAACCTTGATTTGTTCACGCAAATGCTCGACGAGCTAGATTCTTGGGTCGCCAATGAATTGGCGCACTGCGAGAAAATGGCCAGCACCGCCGCACAAGTACTCGATCACGCTAAACAACGCACGCTGCATTTTGCGCGAATCACGGCGATGATTTCGGACGCACTGTCGCCGTATACGATAGAGCCTTATCTATCGGACTTTTTGATTGGCACTTGGGCGCGAGCTATTGAATTGGCGGGGCGTGAAAACCCAGCTAAAGAGCAGCGCTATCGTTTGGTCGTTCCTGATTTGATTTGGAGTTTGGCCCCTAAAGTAGATCGCGAAGAATGCCGACTGTTGCTGGGTTTGATTCCGAGTATGGTCGTGACCTTGCGCGAGGGCGTGCTCACCTTGGGTTGGCGCGCTGAGCAGGTTGCTGAACTTAGTACGCATTTGGTCGATGCGCATCGTTTGGCAATGCGCTCTGGCTCAGGCGTATTGGATGTGCCGCCGCCGCCGCTGTCTTTGATTCATGAGGCATTTAGCGGATTTATGGCGGCTGCTTATAGTGAGGAAGCGAGTGAGGCCGAGGCCAAAGCACCGTTAAATCCGGTCTTTATTGATGAGGCGATTGGCGCGCTGGAAATTAAACTCAATTTAATTGATCAAATTATTGAGGCCGAGTTGGGTTTGGATTCGCCAACGCAAGCAATGGCTTATGAAGCCAGCGAAAATCCTGCCTTTTTCGAGCAGTTGGGTAATGGCGTAGCGGTTGAAATCAATATCAGCGGCACGCAGCAGCAGGCGCAATTGAGTTGGACGAAGGAAAATCAAAATGCGATTGTGCTGACCATTGTCGATCACGCCGAGCCTGCTGTATTGAGCTTGCGCGCATTTCGTCGTTTGTTTGCTCGCGACCGAGTACGCTTTTTGGAAGAGTCGCAATTGTTCGATCGGGCCATGGTTGATTTGCTGCGCTCAGCAGATGATTTGGCGCAGCAGGAAGTTTAAAATAATAGGGTATTTCTGTGTAGACTTCGTATGTAAATGGCTACGTTGATATACCTTGGGTGGTGTTTAAATTCCCTACTGATTTCGCATCACAATACTTAGGCTGTCGCTCCCACATATTGCGCCGCAGGCATATAAAATAATCGACAGCTCATCTATATGAAGATTTGTTGTTTAAATTAAAATTTTTCGCTTAGCTGTGCGCCGTCGCGGCTTGTGTGACGGTTCTTGTCAGTTTAAACGGGTAGAATGGGCGCACGTTTTTACTCCGGTTTTCCCATGACCTCCCGCCTGAATATCTACCAATCCAATCGCCTTGAAAATCTATTTGAGCTGCTGCAAGCGCTGTATGGCGTGGCGCTGAGTGATCCGTTTGCCAGTGAAAAAATCATTGTGTCCAGCAAGGGGATGGAGCGTTGGTTGCGGTTTAAATTGGCGGATAAAGTTGGGATTTGCGCTGGGATTGATTTTCAGCTGCCAGCGAGCTTTGTTTGGTCTTTGCTCAAAGACGCCATGCCGCATTTGCAGGCTGAATCGCCGTATGGTTCTAGCCCTTTGGCGTGGCGTTTATTTGGCTTGTTGCCAAACTCAACAGCGCGTGACGCCAGCCCGATTGTTGCGGCGTATTTGGAAGAGGGCAATGCGCAGCGGCGAATGGCGCTGGCGGGGCGTTTGGCCGATGTGTTCGATCAGTATTTGGTGTTTCGTAGCGATTGGATTGCCGCGTGGGAAGCGGGGCAGTTATTAGATTTAGGCGCTGATGAAGCTTGGCAGGCCGCACTGTGGCGCGAAGTGCGTGCCAGCATCGATGCGGATTTTGCGGCTGATGCCCACTTAAATAACGTCCCGCATCGCGCTGATATGTTTGTGCGTCTGTTTCAGCAATGGCAGGAAGGCGGTCCGAATCGCCTACCCGAGCGGATTACCGTGTTTGGTATTGCCGGTATGCCGCCCGCGTATATCGATGTGCTCGGCGCGCTGGCGCAGCATATCGATGTGAATCTGTTTTTGCTGAACCCTTGCCGCGAGGAATGGGGAGCGATTGTCAGCGCCAAAGTGATTGCGCTGCGCGAAAGCAAGCGCCCGCAAGAGGCGCTGTATCTGGATATTGGCCATCCGCTGTTGGCATCTATGGGTAAGGCGGGGCGAGATTTTTATCGCGCGGTGACCGAAGCTTTTCCGTGGACGGGCGGCGGTGAACAATGGCTGTTTAGCGATCCACTCGAAGGCAATCCAAACCCCACCTTATTGCAAACGCTGCAATCGGATGTGCTCAATCTATTTAATCGCGATGCGGCCAGCGCCCAAGTGATCGCAAAAAACGATCAATCTTTGACGTTTCATAACGCACATAGCGCGATGCGTGAAGTGGAAATCTTGCATGACCGTTTAACGGCGATGCTGGTGGCGGACGATAGTTTGCTGGCTTCCGAAATCGCTGTACTGCTGCCCGATATGGGGCCGTATGCGCCGCTGATCGAGGCGGTATTTGGCGGCGCGAAAGCCTCTGGCGCGCCCAATATCCCGTTTAATATTGCCGATTTAACCACGCAGCAAGAATGCCCTGCGGTGGATGTGTTGCTGCTGTTGTTGAAATTGCCCGAAAGCCGCTGCAAGGCCGATGAGGTGTATGGCCTGTTGGAAACGCCGCAAGTGGCGGCGCGCTTTGGCATTCAAACGAGCGACCTCAACACGCTGCGGCATTGGATTGCGGCGGCGGGAATTCGCTGGGGTTTGGATGCCGCACATCGCGGTGAATTTGCATTGGCCGATATGGGCGCAGCCAATACGTGGCAAGCGGGTTTGGATCGCTTGCTGCTTGGCGTGGCTTTGCCCAATGCATTGGCGGGGGAGAATATCCCACTATGGGGCGAGGGCGCTGGCGCGATTGCGCCGTGGGATGATTTGGAAGGCTCGCAAGCGGGTTTACTCGCCAAATTGATGTCAGTGATTGCTGCGCTGAAATTCTGGCGTACTGAGTTGGCGTGCGAGCGCAGTCTGCCAGAGTGGCGCGATGCGGCGTTGGCGCTGCTGGATGCGTTTATTTTGTTTGACGAGCAAGACGAGGCTGAATTAAAACTCGCCGAAGCGATCCGCACGACTTTGGCGGCTTTGGCTGACGAAGCCGAATTGGCGGGTTTCGCTAGCAGCTCTGATGTTGTGCCGCGTGAAGTAATGGTCGATTGGCTGCAACATCGCTTTGAAAATAGCAGTCGCGGCTCGGGATTTATGTCGCGCGGCGTGACGTTTTGCACGATGGTGCCGATGCGCGGTCTGCCGTTCCGCGTCATTGCGGCTCTCGGTTTGAATGAAAATGAATTCCCGCGCAATCCGCCCACCGCCGGATTTGATTTGATCGCGCAAAATCCACTCTTGGGTGACCGCTCGCGGCGACTCGATGATCGATATTTATTCCTCGATATTATTTTGGCTGCACGCGAAAAGCTGTACCTATCTTGGGTGGGCCGCAGTCTAAAAGACGACGCGAATTTCCCGCCCTCAGTACTGGTCAGCGATGTACTCGATTGTGTCGCGCAAGGGTTTTTACTTGAAGGCGATTTGGATGCATCGCTGGAAGTGCGTCGAGAGAATCTATTTAAACATCTGTGTACAGAGTATCCATTGCAACCCTTTAGCCTGCAGGGCTTTGATAGCAATACTGCTGATAATCGATTGCAATCGTTTAATCCCTTGTGGCGCAACGCGGCACAACAAATTGCGACGCGGTCTGCTACCAAGCCACTAGAGCAGCCCATTTTCGAGGCGCTGAGCTATCCCGAATTCGTCATGCCAGCGGAAATCAGCTGGAATGACTTAGCGCAATGCCTTGCCAAGCCAGTCGCCTATTTTTTGCGTCACCGTGCGCATTTGTATTTGCAAGAGAAAGACGGCAGCTTGCTGGATGACGAAGCATTTGATTTAAAAGATTTTCGCGATAGCCGAATTCGCGAGTTAGGCCTGAAGTATGGCCTTGCAGCGCATGATCTGGCTTTCGCACGTGGCGATACCCCGCTAGGCACACCGGGTGAAATGATGGTCGACGAGCAATTGATTGCCGCCAGCGCCTTGCGCGATGCCTTGCCGATGTATCGCAGCGGCGAACCCTTGGAACCGCAGGCGGTAAATATTACATTGCCGTCGGTGCAGATCACGGGTTGGCTGGACGATTGCTACTCAACAGGACGGATTGTTGTGCGCAGCCAGATTTTCTCGCGCGAAGTGTTTCGCGTTTGGGTTGAGCATTTGGTTTTGTGCGCGAATCCGCCACCAGAAATGGTTTTGATTACGCGCTGCTTGTCGCCCGAGCGCGTGTTTGTGTTTACTCCGCTGGCAGAACATATCGCGCTAGCGCATTTGGCCGATGTCGTGGCGCTGTATTGCGCGGCGATGAGCGCGCCGCTGCCGTTTTTCCCGCACACCGCTTTGGCTTGGGCCAAAGAGGATGATATCGATCTGCGATGGGAAAAAGGATTGGCGCGCTGGTTACCAAGTTTTCAAGCGGAGGGCGAATGGCTGGAAGTGCAAAATCAATTGCTGTGGCCAGAAGATCCGCTGGAGGAAGGTCGCGCTGAGCGTGAGATCTTTGCTGCATGGAGCGAACGTATTGTGCTGCCGATCTTGGACGCGGTGATCGATCATGATCTGGCCAGCGATATCGCGATGCTAGAAGGAGAGCGTTATGAGTGAGGTTCTGTTAAACACACCACAAACGCCGCAATTCGAACAACTCAAAGTGCATGAAGTAGCGCTGGCAGGGCGCGTATTGATTGAGGCATCGGCCGGCACGGGCAAAACTTTTAATATCACCGGCCTGTATGCACGTTTGGTGTTGGGGGCGAGTATTGCTCCGGGAGAACCAGCTTATAACGCGCAGAAGGGATTACTCCCTGAGAGTATCTTGGTCGTTACGTTTACCAAAGCCGCGACTGCCGAGCTAAAAGATCGGATTCGTTTACGCTTGGCGCAGCTCACGCAAACCTTTGTTGAGCAAGCTCCCGTACAAGTGAACGGTGCTGACGAGCCGTTTTGCGCTGAAGTTTGGTCGCGGGTGGTTGCCGAATCGCTCGACCCTGCGCCGCTACTGGCACAATTGCGTTTAGCCTTGGCGACGCTTGATTGCGCGGCGATTTCGACAATTCATAGTTTTTGCCAGCGCCTACTGACCGAGCAAGCCTTTGAAGCTGGTTTTGATTTTGATCGTACTTTGCTTGAAGACGAGGGCGAGCTACTCACCGAAATTACGCACGATTTTTGGCGCACCGAGCTGTATAGCGCCGATGCGGCGTGGGTGGCCTATTTGCGCAGCCAGAAAATCACGATCGATGAATTGCAACAACGCGCCGCGCGCGCCAAGACGCTCAAACCCGCTGATTTTCTGCCACTCGCGCCTTTGCCGTCCGCACAATATCAGCAAGAACAGGTTGAACGTTACACGGCGCTATGGGCGGAATGCCAAAAACACTGGGATTACACAGAAGTCAGCGCCTTGCTGATGAATGCTTTGGCCGGAGAGATTTTTTCTGGCACGTATAAATTGAGTAGCGAGAAATGGCAAAACTGGTTGGCACAGGCCAATCGCTTGATGCAGGCGGGCACGCCGAGCGTGAGTTTATTTAAAGAATGGGAAAAACTCACGCAAACTCACATCCTCAAAATGGTGAAAAAAGATTTTAAAGCCGTCGCGCCAACGCATGAATTTTTTGCTGCTGCGGAGCAGGTTTTTTTAAGCGCGCAAAGCGTCGCGGCAGATTTGGATTTGCGCCTCAAGCATTGGTTGCTGCATTTTGGCGACTATGTGCGCAGCCAATTGCAACTTCGCAAAGCGCAGGCTGGCAAAATGTCGTTTGACGACAGCATCACGACGCTGGCCGCGGCGCTACAAAACCCCGTTCGCGCGCAAAATTTGGCGGATAAAGTCAGCAAAAAATACCAAGCGGCTTTGGTCGATGAGTTTCAAGATACCGATCCTTTGCAATTTGCGATTATTGATCGGCTTTTTGGACAAGCTTTGGGTGATAGCAGCGACGGGAAATCACCTCCGTTTTTCATGGTCGGCGACCCTAAACAAGCGATTTACGCGTTTCGCGGTGCTGATGTGTATGCCTATTTGGGTGCACGCGCTCAGGCTGATGCTTGTTATTCGATTGATACCAATTTTCGCTCCGATGCGCCGATTGTTGAGTTTGTGAATGCGCTGTTTGCGCCTGCTGACGCGTTCGTTGAAAGCAAAATCACGCATCCGAACATTCTCGCTAAACACAGTGGCGATTCCAAATTGCGCTGCGCCGATGACAGAGGCGCTGTGCATGCCTTTGTGTTTGATGGCGAGAAGCCCGAAGTCGCCGAGAAAATGCTGCTTGCCGCGACGGCAGATGAAATTGCCGCGCTACTGAATGCCGCCAGCGCGGGCAAGGCCATGCTGGGAGAGCGTGCTTTAAGTCCGCGTGATATTGCCGTGCTGGTGCCTAGCCATCGGCAAGCCAATGAAATGCGCAAAGCGCTGCTTAAACGCGGCGTGGCGGCGGTGATGCAGACGCGGGAAAGCGTGTTTGCTTCCGCTGAGGCACAAGGCTTGTGCGCGATGCTGGCGGCGATTGAAGCGCCCGCGCAGACGGCTTTGCTGCGCAAAGCTTTGGTCAGCTCAGTGATGGGCTTGAGCGTGGCGCAATTGATGGCGCTGCAATTGGACGATGCGGCTTGGCAGGTGGAAGTCGAAAACCTGCAAGGCTGGCGCGATGAGTGGCGCAAGTTTGGTTTTATGCCGATGTTTCGCCGCTGGTTGGTCGAGGCCGATATTGCCAGCCGTGTTTTGCAATTTGCTGATGGCGAGCGCCGCCTGACTAATTTGCTGCATGTTGCGGAATTGGTGCAGCATGAATCGCGCTCTCGGCCTAGTCCGGCATTGCTGTTGGCGTGGTTGGAAAAGCAAGTGACCGAACCCGATCAAGGCGCAGAAAGTCAGCAAATGCGCTTAGAAAGCGATGCAGATCGTGTGCGTTTGGTGACGATTCATGCGTCCAAAGGTTTGGAATATCCGGTGGTGTTTTGCCCATTTTCGTGGAAGGGCAAGAAAGAGCTGGTGCGAAATAAAGATATGGTCGCGTTTCATGATCCTGCTGCGGCGCATGTACTGAAAATTGACGTGGGCACGCCAGAAATCACCGAGCATTTGAAATTGGCCGAGTTTGAGGCCTACGCCGAAGCGGTGCGCCTGCTGTATGTCGCCGTGACGCGCGCGAAGCATCGGCTGTATTTGGCCTTTCCGGCATTTGAAAATCTGGCTTGGCAATCTGTGGCTGGCGTAAAAAACGCGCCGCTTTCGCATTTATTGCGCGATGAAGCGGGCGTGCCGTTGCGAAATAATTTAAAAGATTTGAGCATCGCTAAAGTGAGCGCTGCGTTTGTTCGCCTAGGGCAGAACATGTCAACTGCGTTGACGGTGAGCGATTTGCCGCAAGCGCAGCGCTTTATCGGTGAGCAAGGTGAGGTGCCTGATTTGCAGGTAGGCGCATTGTCTAGGCGATTTGGGCAAGCGCCGTGGAGTTTGGCTGCGCCGTGGCGATTGGCAAGCTTTACGTCGTTGACGCGCTCGCACAGCGATGCCCTCTCTGGAATGAGCGGCGAAGTGGGCGCAGATCATGACGCGCATACGACTGTAGCGATCAATGTTGATGCCGCAGAGGCTAGTCGTGAAATGCGTTTTCTATTCGCGCGCGGTAGTAAGGCGGGTACCACGTTACACAGCGTGCTAGAAAATGAAGATTTTACGCGCGGCGATGCAGGCGCTTTGGCGGTGAACGTTGAGCGGCAGATGTTGAAGTCGGGTTTGATGGTGGATGTGGAGATTGCCAATCAAACTGCTGACTGGTTGCTCGATGCGCTGGCTGCGCCGATTCATTTGGCAAAGGGCACGCTAACGCTGAATCAACTCAGCCCACGCCAGCGTTTGAATGAGTGGCAGTTTTTATTGGGCTGCCCGAACGTGGATATCGCAGCGTTTTGTCGGGTATTGGCAAGGCCCGAGTTTAAGATTGAACCGCGTTTTATTGCCGCAGCGCAGCGTCTTAAACCCGAAAAATTCGTCGGTTATTTGAATGGTTTTGTCGATTTGGTGTTTTTCTGGCAAGGCCAGTATTACATTGCCGATTACAAATCGAACTTCTTGGGCGAGCGCCTGAGTGATTACGCGCCAGATGCTTTGCTCGATGTAATGAGTGATTCGCACTATTACTTACAGTATTTACTCTACACCTGCGCCTGGCACCTCCACATGCAAGCGCGTATGGGCGAGAGCTACGACTACACGCGAGATTTTGGCGGGGTACTTTATTTATTTATTAGGGGCATATCGACACAGCAATCTGGCAGTGGAGTCTATATGGATATACCTAGCTTATCGCTAATTGAAGCATTAGATAAAACTTTAAAATAAATAAGTCGGTCGTAGGGTGGGTTAGGCCGCCACTAGGCCTATGCGTTTTCATAGTGCTGCTGTTCGGCCGTAACCCACCATTACCATGCTGATGTGTACAAAAGTGGTGGGTTACGGTCGAAAGATAGTATCGCTTTTGCCGTATTGAATGGCGACCTAACCCACCCTACGGTTTTGACTTTCATATTGAATATTGAGAATACGTAATGAGCATCGAGCAACTCGATTTTTCAACGGCTTTGGTTGATTTATTACGGCGGAAAAATCCCGCAGCACCCGCAGATTTATTGGGTTTAGCGGCGGAACTCGCTAAAGCCAGCGAGCGCGGTGATGTTTGCGTCGCGGTGCCGCAGCGCACCGATATTGCTGCGTGGTTGCAAAGCGGTTTGGTCGGCGAGGCGGGCAGCTTTACGCCGCTGATTGTGTCGCAGCAGCGGCTCTATTTGGCGCGCTATCACCAATATGAAGCGCGTTTGGCTGAGCAATTGCTGGCGCTGGCCGCCAGCGCACCGCCTGCACCCGATGCGGCGCAGCTCACTGCCTTGTTGCACACCTTTTTTGCCAGCAGCGCAGAAAATCCAGATTGGCAGAAGGTCGCTGTAGCAGCGGCTTTGCATCAGCGTTTGACGGTGATTAGCGGCGGGCCGGGGACCGGTAAAACCACGACCTTGATTAAATTGCTGGCCTTGCTCCAAATCACGGCTGCGCAGCCGCCTCAAGGAACGTCTGCGCAGCCATTGCGCATTTTATTAGCAGCGCCAACGGGCAAAGCCGCAATGCGGATGCAGGAGGCGATTCGTAAAGGTAAGGCTGAGTTGCAGCAGCAAGGGTTGTTAACGGCAGAAATCGCTGCGCAAATTCCTGATACAGCGAGCACTTTGCATCGCTTACTGAAAAACAAACTCAATTCAGTGCAGTTTCACCATACGGCGCAGCAGCCTTTGTTGCTCGATGTGCTGGTGCTGGACGAGGCGTCGATGATTGATTTGGCGCTGATGAGTAAACTCGTTGATGCGCTGCCGCCGCACGGGCGACTGATTTTGCTCGGTGACAAAGATCAATTGTCTTCCGTTGAAGCGGGCGCAGTGATGGGCGATTTGTGCGCGGGCGCGGGTTTGTCGCCACAATTTGCCGCGCAGCTCTCGCAACTGACAGGGCAGCATATCGAAGCGGGTTTTTCAGATTCCAAGCTGGGCGATCATGTGATGACTTTGCAAAAAAGTTATCGTTTTTCTGGCGTCATTGGTGACTTGGCACGGGCGATTAATAGCGGTGACTTGCGCAAACTCAGCACCTTACTTGCTAAAGCTAAGCTAGAGGTCAGCGCGCCGCTCACTTGGTACAACAGCAATCCGGCGCAGCAAGGTGGTGATTTAATCGCACCGCTGATGGAAGGCTATGCTGATTTTTTTGCCGCGATTGCGAGTGACACTACGCCGCTGGATGTTTTCAAAGCCTTTGATGCGTTTCGCGTACTCAGCCCAATTCGGCATGGCGCAGCCAGTGTGTCGCGCGTGAATGCCTTGATTGAAACGCAATTGGTCAAACGCGGCCTGCGTATGAGCGATCAAGTTTGGTACGCAGGTCGCCCCGTGCTGGTGCCGCAAAATCTGTACGAGCTGGATCTATACAACGGCGATATTGGTCTGACTTTGCCCGATGAGAGCGGCAAATTGTGGGTGCATTTTCCGAATGCAGATGGCGGCACACGAAAAGTCGCGCCAGCGCGCTTACCGGCGGTAGAAACGGCGTTTGCGATGACGGTGCATAAATCGCAAGGTTCAGAGTTTGGCCATGTGCTGCTGCTCTTGCCTAGTCCCGCTGACGGCAGTGCAGGGTATTTAAGTCGCGAATTGGTTTATACGGCGATTACTCGCGCAAGAAGTAAAGTCAGTTTGTGGGGTGAAGAATCGGTGATTGCCAGCGCCAGCCGCAAGGGCGTAGCACGGCAATCGGGTTTGGCGCAGCGCTTGATGACTTCCTGGGGCTGAGGGCGTGATTTCGAGCCTTGTATTTTCAGAGTACGCAGTAAGTCACTGTTTCAGATCTACTATTCGTGCATGCGGCTAATTTATATCACTACATTACGGATTTATTGACAGTCAATGTGAAAAAATTATTGCAAAGCGTAAATTTAATTATTGATTTGTAGTAAGTAAGTGTTTGAGTACGTATTAACCCGCATGAGATTATCCGCCCAATGTTTGACTGTAATAGTCAGGTCGTGGATAAACTTCAGGGGTTGGTGAGAAATGATATTCAAGAAAATGGCGACAAGCTTGGCTTTGCTGGCTTTAGGGGGCGGGTCGATGTCGGCTGCGGCAGCTGTTTCATGTGCTGACAGTTGGCAGGCAACGCAGGTTTATACTGGTGGGCAGTCGGTAGTGCTGAAAGGGAATACTTACCGCGCTAAATGGTGGACTCTGGGCGATAGTCCTTTGAATAATTCGGCTGCGGGGCAGGTTTGGGAGTTGCTTAGTGTGTGCTCGCTCACAACTACACCGAGTATAACGCCGCAGGCTACGCCTACAGTATCGCCTACGGTTATACCTACTACACCAATGCCGAGCCCCAGCGCAAAGCCCACGCTGACGCCAAGCCCGACGAATTCGCCAACGCCAAGTCCGATTACAACGCCGACAGCGGCCCCTACGAACTCACCGAAACCAAGTGTCACGCCAACTGCAACACCGACTCCGATCAATACACCGACGCCGATTCCGACATTAAGCCCATCGCCGACGCCAACTACGCCAAGCAATAGCGGTTGCGCGGCAGCATGGGATGCGGCGATTGCGTATACCGCAGGCGCCAAAGTGCAGCGGGGTGGGGTGAATTATCAGTCGAAATGGTGGACGCAAGGTGAAGACCCTGCGCTGAATTCGGGAGACGCCAAGCCTTGGCAAAAATTGGATATTTGCAGTAGTAGCGCTACACCAACGCCGAGTGCGACACCTGTCGCTTCGGTAACGCCGAAACCATCGACTACACCATCAGTTACCCCAACGCCAAGTCCTGTCCTTACACCTGTACCAACAGTGACACCCGCGCCATCGCCATCTGCAAGCCCAAGTGCTTTGGATCACTTGATGATTAACGAAGTGGCCGCTGATCCTACGGGGCAAGGCAGTTGGTTCGAGATTTATAATCCGACCAGCCAAGCGATAAGTTTGAATGATGTCAGTGTGCGAATTCAAAGCAAGCCACTGAATGCCTTAAGCACGTATGCACTGAGCGGCACGATAGCTGCGCAGTCTTATGTGGTGGTGGCCGCCAATACCGAAGCGACAGCTTCGAAGAAAACAGCGCAAACGCAATATATTGGCAATTACCAAGATTGGCCGATTTGGGGGGCAGATGGTTCAGTTGAGTTAGTGCGTAATAACCAAACTATCGACTACGTGCGTTTTGGCAGTAATGCAACGCAGCCAATGAGCGCTGCCGCGTGGCAAGGCAGCCCCGCTGCCGCATTGAGTGGTACGGGTAGTTATGCCTTAGTTCGCTACTACACTCAGACTAGTGATAATCAAGGCGCGGCCGATTGGCGCGTCGTGCCATTTGGTACGCCGGGTGGCCGCAATGATGTGGATAGTGATGCGCGTGATGACGATCGCGACGGTATTCCAACAAGTGCGAAAAAACCGGGCGGTACTTACGCAGGTTTGGATTTGTACGCCATGGGCGCGCGTGCAGGTCGTCCGACCATCATGATTCAAATCGATTGGATGCAAAGTAGTAACGACGAAGGGATTAAGCCGCGTAAAGAAGCGCTGCAAATGGTACGTGCAGCATTTAATCGCAAAGGGATTGATTTGCTGATGGACGTTGGCCAGTTGTATAGCCCTGTGCTGAATGCGGCTGATTTTAATATGGGTAGCGGTAAAGAAGTGGCTTACGCGCGTTGCTTATCTTTGTATAAGAGCGCCGATTGCGCCAATGCGATGGATTACAAAAGCGACAGCATGGATGTTCGCCGCCGTTTGATTTCGCATTATATGTTGATGGGTTCAACACAAAACAGCAATGGTTATGGCGGCTCGTCGGGTATGGGTGAAATCAATGGGAATGACTTTATTGTGACGCTCGGCTTGTGGGGATTAACCAGTAGTAGTGGTTCTGAGTTGTATAAGCTGATTAATTACCAAGCCGGCACGATTATGCATGAGCTGGGGCATAACTTAGGCTTGTTCCATGGTGGTGACGAAGGCAAAAATAATAAGCCCAATTATTTGAGCGTGATGAATTACGAATATCAACTCAATGGCGTGCCGAGCGACCCGACGGACATTAGCGAGCGAATTTATTACCGCCAAAATGGTCTAGGCCATGCTACACCGGGCAAAGCGGCGAATACTTATGGTGTTTGCGAACTGCTAGATGGGCCGTGCAGTAATCGTTTTGTCGTCGATTATTCCGATGGTACCAGCATGCCATTGAATGAATGGGGTTTGGACGAGGCCAAGATGATTGGTCGCAGTGTGAAAACCGGTGCGTTTGCGGATTGGAATTACAATGGTATTCGTGAAGGCAGTGTGTCACGCGATGTCAATGATGATGGTATTACCGATACCAATTTGAATGACTATGCCGATTGGACGCATATTCAATTGGCGTTTAACGGTAGTGTGTATTCGGTATTTAGAGGCGCAACGGTCGCTGAACCCAATTCACGCCAGCAAGTTCGTTTACATCATTCTGAGCAAGAAGTTTCAGTTGAAACACCACCTGCGTTTTTGAATAAAAAATAAGACTAATTAAAGTCGATAAAACCGCGTATTGCCAATGCAGTACGCGGTTTTTTATTACACAAAAATCTGTCGATTGCGTGCAGTGCCAGAGGCTTTTGGTGTCTCGTAAGCGATATCGTTTACTTGTAGTGCATCAAGCCAATTAAGTTGTGCGGCAATCCATGCCATGTCAGCAGCGAGTGGTGCGTTCACGGTGAGGGGCTGGCCGCTGATGGGGTGCGGAAAACTCATTTTTTGGCAAGCAAGTAGCAGCCGATCAACGCCAAAGGCTTGGGCAAATGCGCGATTGTGGCGGCCTTTGCCATACGTCGTGTCGCCAATAATCGGATGGCTTAAGTGCTTGAGGTGGCGACGAATTTGGTGGCGTCGCCCAGTGATCGGGTTCAGCGCAACGAGTGCATAGCGGCTGCTGGGGTATTTATCCACCGTCCACGGTAATTCAATCGTCGCTAAACGGCGAAATTCAGTCTGGCTTTCTTGCGCGCCTTTGGGAACTTCATCACCAAAGACTTCGGCTTCGTCTTTTCTGAGTTCGAGTGGGTGATCGATCAACCCTTGTTCGAGCGGCCAGCCGCGCACGATGGCAATATATTGCTTGTGGACTTCACGTGCAGCAAAGCTCATCGACAAGGCGCGCGCAGCGGCAGTATTTAGGCCAAAGAGCAAAACGCCTGAGGTGGCTTTATCGAGTCGATGTGCTGGAAACACATGCTGGCCGATTTGATCGCGCAGTAATTGCACGGCAAAGCGGGTTTCATAAGCATCAAGGCTGCTGCGATGTACGAGTAAATCACTGGGTTTATGAATAGCAACGAGGTCGTCGTCTTGATACAAAATAGGCAGCATGGGGCTCAAAAGGTGTCGTTATTTTTGCGGCTCAGATTTCGATCTGAGTAAGTTTTTGGGTTTTGTGATATTGTCATCGGCAATGATTGGAATGCTAGGATAGTGCCATGACAATGGTTCGAAATTTACCGCGATATGCATGTGGGCATGTACATTCGGCAGATGCTTATGCTCGTGCCGATGATCATTCGCAAACCTTAAGCTGGGCCGCGACGGATTTACCATGCTCTAATTGCTGCCGCCATCTTCTGGCAACGTTGGATTTGAACCCAGAAGTCTACGTGAATTTGCAGCAATTATCACCCGGTATGGCCGCGTTTGTCATTGAAGTGAATGAAGTGGCGCAGCCATTGGATGGCGTACTGAAGCTCACTGGCTATGTACACCGCGCGGCTTCAACCGATGAATTGCATCCCGGCGGCGATGCATTTGATTTGCCTAATGCCGTTTGGCGTAAAGAGTATTGGTTTGCCGATGAAACCGAGCCAATGCATGTGGTGGCTTTGTTGCGCCATTTAAAGCAAGAAATGCGCTGGTTGGAAACCTATCTGCCAAAAGGCGAGCGAGGGATTCACTTCGCCGATTTTGTTCCTCCCCATTAATGGATACCAAGAAAAAACCGAGCTTGTGGCTCGGTTTTTTTGTATCCAGATAAATGGAAAGTTCTAGCCAAATAAGCTTTGCCACGTTGCTTTGACGGATTCTAGCTCCGCTGCGATGGGGCTTAGCATGCTGGCATCGAGCTGCGTGCCATTGAGTCGATTAATGTGTTGCAGTCGGCGCAATGCCCGATACGCTGTTCTGGCGTGCTGCGCTGCGTTGTTGCTGATCAAACCGTGCTGAGCTGCGGTGTCGAGTAAAGCAATATTGCCCAGATTGGCGGTTAAATCGGCATGCTGAGCCGAATAGGCCAAAATCAAAAACTGCATAATAAATTCGATATCCACAATGCCGCCACGAACGTGCTTCACGTCGTTGGCTTGTGCGGGGTGTGTTTCGAGCATTTTCTCGCGCATGCTGCGCACTTCGGCGCGCAGCGCAGGAATGTCCCGCTCAAGGCATAAAATATTATTGCGTATGGTGGTGAATTTTTGGCCAATTTTTATATCGCCAGAGCAATACCTCGCCCGGGTAAGTGCCTGATGCTCCCATACCCAGGCGGCTGTACGCTGATACTGCTCGAAGGCTTCAATGCTAGATACCAGCAAGCCAGAGCTGCCATTGGGGCGCAGTCGCAAGTCAATATCGTAGAGCTGGCCTGCTGACGTTAGACTACTAAGCCAATTGACCACGCGCTTGGCAAAACGAGCATAAATTTCGCCGGCATTGGGGTGTTCATCCTCATAGAGAAACACCAGATCCAAATCGGATGCATAGCCCAATTCTTTGCCGCCCAGTTTGCCGTAACCAATAATCGCAAACTGCGGCTGCGCAACATGGGTATTAGGTAAATCGCGCCAAACTTCTTCAATCGTTACCGATAAAATCAAATCAGCTAAATCGGATAAATGATCTGATAGCGTTTCTAGCGGCAAAATATCGGCTAAATCTTGCGCTACCAGCCGGAAAATCTGCGTGTGTTGGAAATGTCGCAAGCAATCCATGCGCGCTTCGGTATCATCGCCCAGTGCTTGAATCTCTTGGCGTAATTGCGCTCCCAGTTTTTGCCAATCGGGTGCTTGATGCAATAAGCGAAAATCGAGCAACTCGTCTAATAAAATCGGATGCCGAGTCAAATATTCAGAAACCCAAGGACTGGCGCTATAGAGACCTGCCAGTCGTTTGAGCGCTTGTGGGTGCTCCGCCAGCAAAGCTAAGTAGGATTCGCGGCGGCCAATCGCTTCAAGTAAATCCAGTAGGCGGGTGAGTGTGGTGTCGGGATTGTTAAATTCGGCTGCGATAGTAATCAACGACGGCAAAATCGCATCCAAACGCTGGCGGCAGCGATCCGGCATTTGTTTGTATTTGCTACCGTCATGCAGCGCATTGAGCCGACGCTGGATATCGCTGGGGTTTTGAAATCCCAGTTGGCTTAAGTGCGTTGTATCTTTATCGAGGTATTGGTCGATATGCGTTTCGCTTTCTCCACCATTAAGTGCCGTTTGCTCAGGTAGTGCGAAAATTTGATCAAATTGGATGGTGACGTAGTTGCGATACTCGTCCAGCTTGAGTTTGAAGCTGTCCCAATCGGCAAAGCCCATACTGCTGGCCAATCGGATTTGGTCGTCCGTATTGGTCGGCAACATCTGGGTTTGCGCATCGTCTAAATACATAATCCGATGTTCGATATTGCGTAAAAAGACATAGGCTGCTTGTAGTTGTGTGACCACGTCACTGGGTAGTGTGCCTTGCTGTTCAAGCTCATTGAGGATGACTTGAGTGGGGCGCTGTTGTAGCACTTTATTGCGTCCGCCACGGATGAGCTGAAACACTTGGCCAATAAATTCAATTTCCCGAATTCCGCCGGGGCCGAGTTTGACATTATCAAAACGATCTTTACGCGCCACTTCGCGGCGAATTTGGCTGTGTAGCTCACGCATTGAATGGTAGGCGCCGTAATCGAGGTATTTTCGATAAATAAACGGTGTTACCAAACTCATCAATCCTTCCGCGTCGCCCGACAAGGCGCGGCCTTTGATCCACGCGTAGCGCTCCCATTCACGGCCTTGCATCAGTAGGTAGTTTTCTAGCGCGGCAAAGCTCGTCACCAAGGGGCCAGAGTCGCCGAACGGGCGCAGGCGCATATCAACGCGAAATACAAAACCATCAGCGGTGGTGTCGCCAATAATCCGAATCAGCTTTTTGCCGATTTGCGCAAAGTACTCGTGATTGCTGATGGATTTAATACCGTTGGTGTTGCCGTCTTCTGGGTAGACAAAGATCAAATCAATATCAGACGATACATTGAGTTCACGTCCGCCGAGTTTTCCCATGCCAACGACGATCAGCTCTTGCCGCAAGCCAGTTTCTTCACCGATCGGTTCACCAATTCGCTCGTTCGAAATAGACAAAAAAGCCAGTGCATTGGCGATGGCGACTTCGGCCAAATCGCTGGTGGTGGTGACGACTTCCTCAAGGTCAGACAGCCCATTGATTTCGCGTACGATCAATCGCGCCATCACTGCCTGACGTAAATTTCGCAATTGCTGGCTGAGTTCGTCTTCGCTTTGAATTTGGGCTGCGTCTAATTGCGACTGCATTTGTGCGCGGGTGAATACTTGTTCTATGCATTGCTCGGTGCTGATTGCCAGATGGGGGTGGCGCAAGAACAGATTTTTTAGATAGCGGCTGTGGTTTAAGGCGGCGGTGATGCGGAGTGAATCGCTGATTTCAGTCATCTTTTATACTCTTCGCGAATGCGCTGTCGTTTTAAGTGCAAGGAAAGTGATTGCTGCGCCATTTTAGCTTTAGAAACAGGGTAAAATATTGGGTTTCTTCGCTGTTAATTGTTACATAGCCTAGCCCGTTTGGGCGCTTCCCCTTTTTGAATTTGGATTTTTTTTAGTGCGCCGCATCAAACTTGCTTTATTTCATCTGCCAACTTGGCTATTTCGTTGGTTGAAACGCATCGCACTGGCGCTAGCCTTATTGCTGGCGATTTTGGCGTGTGCTTGGCAGTTCTGGCTGGTGCCACGACTCAATGAGTATCGACCTTTGCTGGTTGAGCAGTTGCAAACCGCTACCGGCACGTCGGTTTCGGTGGGGCAGATCATGGGTGGGTGGCAGCGCTTACGTCCGCAAATCACCTTGACTCAATTACAAATTGGCGAAAATCGACACGCGCCCGCTTTGGTGCTGCAAAAACTAGAAGGCACTTTGTCGGTCTGGGCGATGCTCACCGGTCGCCTGCAATTTCATCAGATCCGCTTGCAAGCGCCAGTGCTGGACATTACTCGTTTAGCTGATGGCGGCTGGCGAATGGGCGGGATTGCGTTATCGCAACAAAAAACCAGTGATGCCAGTGTGTTGAACTGGTTTTTGGCGCAAGGCGAAATTGTCATTGAGCGTGGTCAGTTGCGCTTTAGAGATGAGCAAGGGCTTTATCCTAGTCTTGATTTGACGGATCTCAACTTCACCACCGATCAATTTTTTGCCACGCATCGTTTCGAGCTGGCATTTACGCCACCAGTGGCAGTGGGGCCGCGCATTAAATTGCAAGGTCGTTTTCAAGGTCGAGATATTGCCGAGCTGCAGCAGGGTTCGGGCTGGTTAAAAGTACAGGTTCCGGCGACTAATTTGGTGAGGCTGATGCCTTGGTTGAGCGACTGGTGGCCACAGTACCAATTTGAGAGTGGACAGGGGCGAGTTGATTTGCGTCTTGAGCTGGTGAATGGCCGGCTGCAAGCACTTGAAGCGGATTTGGGTGTTAGCGATTGGCTGGTGCTGAATAAAAAAACATCAATTAGGTATAGCCTTCCAGTGCTTAATGGCTCTTTCTTTTGGACTAATACCCCCAAGGGGACAGCGCTGAAGATTGAAGGGCGGCAGATTATATCGGGCAGTGGGCCGCTCTGCGAAGGCTGTACTTTGAATTACAGTCAATCGGCCAAGGAATCGGCGCTGGCTTTGAAGCAGTGGCAATTGTCCGGCGTTAATGCGTATTTGCCGCTGCTGCTGGGGGCGCAGGATGCGCTTAGCGCAGAGTTTGCTCAGGGGGCGTTTTCAGGTTTGGTGCGAAGTGCCAATCTGAGCTGGCAAGGTACATGGCCTAAGGCAAGTAAGCTGCGGACTGATTTTGATTTGCTAAATTTCAAAGTGATTCATCCGGCGCTGAGCGTTGGGCCGCTCAATGTAGAAGGTCAATGGCAGGCCGCAGGTGGGCGAGTCGATCTTAACGGGCAAAATGTCTTATTCAATTATCCCGCGCAATTTATCGATCCATTGATACTGGCTGAGGCGCACTCTAGGCTTGAATGGCAAAAGAAAGCCGATCATTGGCAGCTGGATTTAGTCAATCTGTCATTGATGAATGCCGCATTACAGTTAAAACTGAGCGGCAGTTATATCGGGCCCGCCTCAGGGGAAGGTAAAGTGAAGCTGGCTGGGGATATTGGGCATTTGGCTGCGAATCAGGCTTATCGTTATTTGCCTCGTATTCTGGGGGATGATGTTCTGGAATGGTTGCAACAGGCTTTATTGGCGGGGGATGCCAGTGATGGCAAGTTGATCTGGCAGGGCGATGTCGCTGGATTTCCGTATCGCAAAGGTTCCGCTGATGAAAAACGTGGGCGTTTTGCGATTGAGGCCAACGCCAAAGATGTGACGCTCAATTATGTACCGGGCTGGCCGCAAATTCATAAAATCAAGGGCAAGCTGGCATTTGAAGGCTTGGCGATGGACATCACGGCCCGTTCAGGTGAAATTTCCAATACTCAGCTCAGTGATGTGTCGGTGCGGATTCCCGATTTAATGTATGAGCAGCATATTTTGGTGGAAGGTAAAGCCAGTGGGCAGACGCAAGACTTTTTGCAATTTGTGGCCAGTAGCCCAGTTAAAGCAAGTACCGAAGGATTTCTAGATACATTAAGCGCGCAGGGCGCGGGTAGTTTGGATTTGAAGCTAGACATGCCGATGGACCAAATTGAGGCAACCAAGGTCAATGGGCGCTATCAGTTTCAGCACAATCGGCTCGATTTTGGTGGTGCGATTCCGCTATTGCAAGCGGCGACTGGCCGAGTTGAATTTACTGAAAAAACCTTGAAAGTACCCGTCGCGCAAGCTCAGGCCTTGGGTGGTACGGTGAAATTGCTGGGATCAAACGATCCAAGTGGCGCGTTGGTTTTGGCGCTGAATGGCGATGCAGCGATGGCGCAAATTGCGGCTGAATATTTGCCCGCTTTGCATAATCATATTTCGGGGCAAACCAACTATCAAGCACGCTTACGCATTGAGCCCAAACAATTTGATTTAACGCTCAATAGTGATTTGCTGGGTAGCAAAGTAACTTTGCCTGCGCCTATGGGCAAAAATGCCGGCGAAGCTCGCAACTTACAAGTGAAAGCAAAAGGAAGTAGTCAGGGCAGTGCGGGGCCGCAGAGCCAGTTGGAATTTACCTTGGGTGATGTGTTGGCGGGGAAAATGCAAACCAGCCATGCAGGCGCCGCGCCGCAATTAAGAATGGCCTTGGCTTTAGGGCGGGATGTCCCTGCATTACCGAATAACGGTATTTTAATCGGCGGTTATTGGCCGCAACTGGCTTTGGAAGACTGGCTGAATTTTGCCGAGCAACTCTCGGGGAAGAACCATGCGGCATTGCCGCCTTTGCAGGTGAAAAATTTGGGGTTTGCTCAGGTCAATGCTTGGGGTCGGGTACTCAATCAGGTGAGTTTAAGTGCTAAGCCGCTTGCAACTGCGTGGCAATTTGATATCGATAGCAAAGAAGTTAAAGGGCAACTGAATTGGAATTCGGATGAGCGCCGAGTCAACGCCAAACTGGAAAAGTTATGGCTGCCCCTGAATGCGCCATCCACTGTCGCAACAGCAGTGGCCAGTATCGATGTTTTGCAGCCGAGTCGCGCAGTGCTTGATCGTGTTTCGGCATTTGATCGGCCGAGTGCTTGGCCGTTTGTGAATCTGGAAGTCAATGATTTACGCTATCAAGCTGTTGAATTAGGCCAGTTGAATGTGGTGGCAGCGCCGCAAGCGCAAGCGTTGGCGATTGAGCAATTGCAGCTTAAAAATAGCGATGGCGTATTTAATTTAGCTGGGGCTTGGACGCAGCACGAAGGCAAAAATATGACGGCAGGTAAGGTTGAACTGACTTCGCCGAGCGTGGGCCGTTTATTGACGCGTTTTGGTTATCCCGAGGCAATGACGAAAGCGCCATTGCATTTTGCGGGCGATGCCAACTGGCAAGGTGTGCCGTGGTCGCCGAAGCTAAATTCGCTGCAGGGGCAATTTAAAATTGACGTTGGCGCGGGGCGTTTTGTGCAGGTTGATCCTGGTGTAGGGCGCTTTTTGACGGTACTCAATTTGCAGGCGATTCCACGACGGCTTAAATTGGACTTTGACGATGTGATTTCGCAAGGCTTTGCATTTGAACGCATTACCGGCGATGCGCAGATGGAGTTTGGCGTTGCGAAAACTAAAAATTTACTGATCGATGCGCCTTCGGCAAAAGTACGCTTTCAAGGTGAAGCTAATTTTGTTGCAGGTACGCAAAATATTGTAGTCAGAATCGTCCCTGCAGTCGCGGATACGGTGGCTTTAGGTGTTGCGGTTATTAATCCTATTTTCGGTTTGGCGACGTTTGCGGCGCAAAAAATACTCAATCAAGATCCGATTGGTGAACTTGTATCATTTGAGTACCTGATTGATGGTGCAATGCGTGACCCACAGGTTAAAAAGTTAAATTAGAGGGGTATATTCCTCTGTCTATTTAAAAATATATTCTGCGTGGTAATACATAGGGTAGGTAATGAGAACTGTTAAAGTCTGTGCAGTGCAAATGATTTCAATGCCGCAAGTGGCGCAAAACGTAGCGCGTGCGCGTGATTTAATCGCTCAAGCGGCCGCCGCTGGTGCTGAGCTGATTGTGCTGCCGGAATACTTTGCGATCATGGGGCACACCGATCAAGACAAGCTTGCCGTGCAAGAAGCTTATGGTGCTGGTCCTTTGCAGGATTTTCTAGCTGCTAGCGCGCGTGAGCATGGTGTTTGGCTGGTTGGCGGCACGATTCCGCTCTGCTCAGATGATCCAAAACGCGTGATGAATTCAAGCTTGGCGTTTAATCCGCAAGGTGAATGCGTGGCGCGATATGACAAAATTCATTTATTTGGTTTTGATAACGGTACTGAGCGATTTTCTGAGTGCGATACGATTGCGCCGGGCAGCCTGCCGGTCACGTTTGACACGCCCTTTGGCCGGATTGGCTTATCAATTTGCTACGATTTACGTTTCCCAGAGCTGTTTCGTAGTGTGGGTGACGTGGATATTTGGCTGCTGCCAGCGGCGTTTACCGCGACGACGGGGCGAGCGCACTGGGAAGTCTTGTTGCGCGCCCGCGCGATTGAAAACCAATGCTTTGTCATTGCGCCCGATCAGGGCGGTCTGCACCCAACGGGGCGGCAAACTTTTGGTCACAGTATGATTATTGATCCGTGGGGGCAAGTACTCGATTGCTTGCCGGAAGGTGAGGGGCTGGTGCTGGCGGAACTGAAGGCCAGTCAGCTTGAGCGAGTGAGAAAAACCTTGCCGGCGCTGGCGCATCGGGTGCTGAAATAACACGATTTTCTTACGATTTCGTTTCTTCGTCCGTGGCCTTTGAATTTTGTTCGTGCTTTTTCGTGCCTTTCGTGGACAATGCCTTTAAGTGCTCGCACAAAAATTTTATGGCAAGGCGTCGAAGCCGCAGGCAGTACTTTAGTACGACAAGGCGAGACAACGATGCAAGAAAACTTTTGTCTATCTACTTAACTATTTAAAAAGTGAATCTCAATGACCGTTTTTGCCCTCGCTGAACAGCAATTATTAACGCCATTTGCCTTGGATGAGGCTGCGCTCGGGCAGGTGTTTGACGACATCATGACGCATGACATCGATTATGCCGATCTCTACTTTCAATACAGCCGCTCGGAAGCGTGGAGTTTGGATGAAGGGATTGTGAAGTCGGGCAGCTTTAGCATCGACCAAGGTGTTGGCGTGCGGGCGATTCAAGGCGAAAAAACCGCATTTGCCTATTCAGATGACATTAGCTTGCCAGCGCTCAAACAAGCTGCGCACGCTACGCGCGCGATTGGTCGGCAAGGTGGGCAGGGTATCTCTGCGAATGTTACCAAGCAGCAAGGTCGCCAGCTCTATACCCCGATAGATCCGATTGCGAGCTTGGATGAAGCAGCGAAAGTTGCTTTGCTCGAGAAATTAGAACAACTGGCGCGCAGCCTTGATCCACGCGTGGTGCAAGTGATGGCGAGTTTGGCCAGTGAGTTTGAAGTGATTTATATCGCGCGCCACGACGGTCACCGTGCCGCTGATGTGCGCCCGCTGTGTCGGCTGTCGATTAATGTGATTATCGAAGCCAATGGCAAGCGCGAGCAAGGCAGCGCGGGTGGTGGCGGACGCTTTGATTACGCTTACTTCACCGACATGGTCTTACTCGATTACGCCAAAAAAGCGGTCGATCAAGCGGTGCTCAATTTAGACGCGCGCCCAGCGCCAGCCGGTGAAATGACGGTGGTACTCGGCAATGGCTGGCCGGGAATTTTGCTACACGAAGCGATTGGTCACGGTTTGGAAGGCGATTTTAATCGTAAAGGCAGCTCGGCATTTGCCGGCAAGATCGGCCAACGTGTCGCCGCTAAAGGCGTGACGGTGGTGGATGACGGCACGATTAACGATAGACGTGGTTCGCTGAATATCGACGATGAAGGCAATCCAACGCAGCGCACCGTATTGATCGAAGACGGTATTTTGCAAGGCTATTTGCAAGACAGCCTCAATGCTCGCTTGATGAATATGCCCGTGACCGGCAATGGTCGCCGCGAAAGTTACGCGCATATCACGATGCCACGCATGACTAATACTTTGATGGAAAATGGCGATAAAGATCCGCAAGAAATTATCGCGTCGATCAAGCGTGGTCTGTACGCGGTGAATTTTGGTGGCGGTCAGGTGGATATTACCAGCGGTAAATTCGTGTTTTCTGCCGCTGAAGCGTGGTGGGTCGAAGACGGCAAATTGATGTATCCGGTAAAAGGCGCAACGCTAATCGGTAACGGTCCCGATGTGCTGACTAAAGTTTCAATGCTCGGTAATGATTTGGCGCTCGATCCTGGCGTTGGGACGTGCGGCAAGGATGGTCAAAGCGTTCCAGTGGGCGTAGGGCAGCCGACGATGCGGATTGACGGCGGCTTAACCGTTGGCGGCACGGGTAACTAAGATGGCGCTGGAAATTAGATTAATTCAAGCTGCGGAGTATCCGCGTGCGTCGGAAGTGGTGTTGAGTACGTTTCAGCATTTGGCGGCGCAATATCAAAGCGCCGCCGGCGTGAAAGCGTTCGCAGAAGTGGCGACGACGGACGCCATTGTGGCGCGAGATGCTGATGGCGCGCAGACTTGGGTGGCAGTCATTCAAGACACCATCATCGGTGTTTTGCAAGTTAAGGTGCAGCATATTGCACTGCTGTTTGTGTTGCCGGAAATGCAAAGTCGTGGTGTTGGTCGCGCTTTATTAAAGGCGGCAGATACCCAATTGCGCGTGGAAACAGTGAACGCCAGTGCTAATAGCGTGTCGGCGTATATGCGTTATGGCTTTATGCCTTGCGGTGCTGAGCAAACTAGCCCAGATGGGATTCGTTATGTGCCAATGCAGCGGATGTGATTCAAGTCTAAGCCTTGTATAGGGTATTGCTCGTTGGCTCTTATTTATTAAAGCTTATAGGCTAATACCTACCAAACGCTCAAAATTTCAGCGCACGCTTCATTCATTTCATCAATTAAGCGAGTGTACTGCGGATTGTCTAGCTCTTCAGGTTCGAACGGCTCAGGTAGATCTTGCTTATTGATTTCATCCAGACCACCCGCAAATAAATTAGCCACATAAATCACATCAGTGAGTTTACGAATTTGCGTTACAGGCGGGCGAGGCAGGTCGTTATCACGGACCGCATCGATGATTTCTTCCGGTAGCCCCAAAGTATCCAGTAGCACCGTACCGATACTGTCGTGCCATTGGGCAACCAAGTAATCGACCGTTTTTGGGCGTTCCAACAGTTCAGGGTAGCGGCCCGCGCGATCGAGCATAAAGAACGCGCCTAAATCGTGGACTAGTCCAGCCAAAAATGCCATATCAGGATTAATGCGCGGCGCGAGCTGTTTGCACAGTACGCGTGAAATCGCCGCACATTTGAGGCTATGCAACCACCATAAGTTCGATTGCGCTTCAAATGGTGCAAGCTGCGCTGAGCGCGCCAATTGATCCATCGCACAGGCCAATGCCACTGAGCGAGCTGTGCCCATCCCCAGTCGAATCACTGCGTTTTCAATATCGACAATATTTCTGCCGGATGGGTTGTAGGTGATGCAATTGGCGAGTTTGAGTATTTTGGTGGCAATCAGTGGGTCTTTTTGCACTTCTGCGGCGATTTGCTGAATCGATGCATTGTGATTTTTCATGACCGTGCCAATTTCAATGGCGATATCAAAGCAAATGGGGAAAACCGTATCGCTATCGAGTTCTTTGGCGATGTCTTCAAGCATGGCCAAGCGCTGATCATGCAATTCGGTATTGGTTTTGTCTTCGGTGAGCGTCATGGTCATATTGGATAACAACTTGATAAATGGCCGATGTTGCTTAAGGATAGTATAAAAGCGACTTAATTTGTTTGTCAGCAATAAATATTTAGTGTTTTTTGCGAGATATTTTTGGCTTGCTCCGGTGATAAATACCTCGCCAGTGCCTCGTAGACAGCATATCGGTGCCGCATAAAGACGGCCAAGTAAAGCAGATTTGTATTTAGAAATGGCATTACGGCAAGTTTTTTTTCGCTAAACACCGTAAAATCACCCCCTTAGCTATTTTTGGAAGTAATGCGCATGGCACAGAATAAAATTATCCACGGTTTTCATGCCGTAGGTTCACGTTTACGTCGTTTCCCCGATTCGGTGCTCGAAGTTTATGTGAATAGCGAGCGCAGCGATCCACGGATGAAAGATTTGCTTAAATCAGTGAAGCTGCAAGACGTGAAGCTGGTACAAGTGGATGGTGCGCGTTTGGATGGTATTGCTGGGCATGTGCGTCATCAGGGCGTTGCGGCCTTGATTGATACCGAAAAAAGCTATTTATCAATTGAAGACGTGCTCGATGATTTGGATGAGCCACCGTTTTTGCTGATTTTGGACGGCATTACCGATCCGCATAATTTGGGTGCGTGCTTGCGCGTGGCCGATGCGATGGGCGTGCATGCGGTGATTGCACCGAAAGACAAATGCGTGGGCATTACCGCGACGGTATCGAAAGTCGCGTGTGGTGCAGCTGAAGTCGTACCGTATGTGATGGTGACTAATTTGGCACGCACGATTCGTGACTTGAAAGAGCGCGGCATTTGGATCGTCGGCACGGATGCCGAAGGCCAATCTGATTTATTCAATTACGAACAAACTGGCCCGATTGCCTGGGTGCTGGGTAATGAGGGTGAAGGCATGCGTCGCTTGACGCGCGAATTGTGCGATAGCTTGGTGTCGATCCCAATGTACGGCTCGGTAGAAAGCTTGAATGTGTCGGTCGCTGCTGGGATTGTATTATCAGAAAGCCGCCGTCAGCGCGTGATGGCTGCTCTGCCTAAGTAATATAATAGTTTGGGTATTGCTCCGTATGCTTTTTTAAATAATGGCTACAGGGTAATACACTTAATTATTGGTTTGAAAACTACTGAGCAATTGGGCGATTTGATGGGCAGGCGAAAGCTTGTCCATATTTTCTTGGTTTAAGAGTTTGGCTTGCTGCGGATTGTAAGGGCTAAATTCGCTGCAGGGGTATTGAGCGAGAAAGAGCTGTGCAACGCTGCTGAGCGATTGAATGAGTAGCTGCTGTTGCGCCATCAGGCTGGATAATTGGGCGATTAAATCGGGGTGATTGAGGCGAAAACCTTCTTGTGGTGACCGCATGTTTTGCCAGAAAGGCAAAGGGCTGTCGGTTTGATTGCCAGTTAAGATAGTCCAGAGTTGATGCAAAAATCCTGCCGCACCAAAATCGCCGACATGTAACCAGCCCGTCGGTATCGGCGCTAGCGCATCCAAAATCGGCGCAGCCATTGCTAAATCGGCGTGACTGCCTGCTGCAGCGATCATATAGCCTTGCATCGGAGCTAGCGGTGAGGGAATTACAAAAACTTCAATACACGCTTGCTGAGTTTTAACAGGTGCCGTGTGAAAAAAATCAGGCTGCAAAATAAGCTGTACGGCGTTCGCACTGCTTGTTTCAATGTGGGGTGTGCACAGGCTATAGGCCAGCGTAGGCGCGTTGAGCGCCAGGCGAGTCGCAATGGCTGGCAGTAGGTAAGCAGGAGCTGAGAGTTGGTAGTGCATAATAAGCTCCTGATTATTGGATTGGCCTGCAAATTTGCGTTCTTGCAGGCCCGTGGCTTATTCGCCGTGACAGTTATTGAGTAGTTTTTTCAGGCTGTCACTGTCAATAATTTCAATCAGTCGGTTTTGGACTTTGATAAATCCCTGATCCTGAAACTTAGACAGCGTACGGCTGACTGTTTCGAGCTTGAGTCCCAAATAACTGCCAATTTCTTCGCGTGTCATCCGCAAGTGAAAGCTGCTGGATGAATAGCCGCGAATCGCAAAACGTTGCGATAAATTCAGCAAAAATGCCGCCAAACGTTCTTCTGCCTTCATATTGCCCAGCAGTAACATCACGCCATGATCGCGGACGATTTCGCGGCTCATTACTTTGTACAAATGGCGCTGCAAAATCGGTACATCACCGGCGAGCTCTTCGATTTCGCCAAATGGCATTTCACAAACTTCGCTATCTTCCAGTGCAATTGCGTCACAGGTATGAAAATCGGAGCTGATTGCATCCATTCCCATCAATTCGCCGGACATATGAAATCCAGTCACTTGCTCGCGGCCATCTTCTGAAATAACACTGGCTTTGAAAAAGCCAACGCGAATCGCAAACAGGGATTTGAAAGGTTCGCCTGCGCGATAGAGTGCTTCGCCGCGCTTGATGGGGCGAGCCTGAGTAATAATTGTGTCCAGTTCTTGCATCTCGTCAGGGGTGAGCCCGATCGGTAAACAGAGCTCACGAAGGCTACAGTTAGAGCATGATTGGCGCAGGTGGCGAGGAGTGAGTTCGCGTATTTGAATGTTTTGAATCATATAAGGCTCGATGTACGCTTGAATGATATTTTCATATGCTGTTTTAAAGCAAAAGCAGCTATCTATAAAGAGGGATGCGCTGGATTGGTTGATCTAGATCAACTTTATTCAGACTAGTACAACTTATGCTGCGGCCAAAGAGTCAATTTTTGAGGGAAAAATGAGCACGCAAAAAATACACTTACTTAGGCCTGTCGTTGACTTTGATCGTGACTTAATTACTCGTTATGACGGTAAGGGGCCTCGATACACTTCTTATCCCACAGCAGATCGTTTTGCGCTTGGGCTTAGCCAAGAATCTCATGCGGCCTGTTTGCTGCAGCGCACTCCGGGTGCTTTGGCGATGCCTCTGTCATTGTACTTCCATTTACCTTTCTGTAATACGATATGTTACTACTGCGGCTGTAATAAAATTATTACCAAAGATCAGAATAAGGCAGATCAATACCTAGATTATCTCACGCAAGAAGTGCAGATGTATGGTGATTTATTACCCAGTCGGCCTAAGGTGAGTCAATTGCATTTGGGCGGCGGCACGCCGACTTTCTTGTCGCATGCGCAATTGCAGCGGCTGATGGATGTGGTCAATACGCATTTCTCTTTGCAAGTGCATGGTGAATATTCGATTGAGATCGATCCGCGTAAAGTCGGCGCAGAAACCATCCAACATTTAGCGAGTTTGGGCTTTAATCGGATGAGTGTCGGGATTCAAGATTTTAATCCCGAGGTGCAAATCGCTGTGAATCGCGTGCAAACTGAGGAAGAAACTCGCACTGTGATTGAAGCTGCGAGGCAATATGGTTTTAGGTCGGTAAGCGTCGATTTGATTTACGGCCTACCCAAGCAAACGGCCGCCAGCGTCGCTGAAACCATATCGCGGGTGCTTTTGCTCAAGCCGGATCGAATCGCGCTCTACAATTATGCACATTTGCCCGAGCGCTTTATGCCGCAGCGGCGCATCAATGTGGACGAGTTGCCATCGGCCGAAGTCAAACTCGATATCTTGCAAAATTCAATCGAACAACTCACGCAAGCAGGTTACGTGTTAATCGGCATGGATCATTTTGCTTTGCCTGATGATGATCTGGCGGTAGCGCAGCGCCGTGGCCGTTTACAGCGTAATTTCCAGGGTTATTCCACGCACGCTGATTGTGATTTATTGGCGTTTGGTGTGTCCTCAATTGGCAAAGTCGGCGCGAGTTATTACCAAAATGTCAAAACGCTAGAGGATTATTACGCCAGATTAGATTTGCAAGAATTCCCCGTTGAGCGCGGCTTAACGATGACGCACGATGATGTGCTGCGCCGCGCCGTGATTCAGGCTTTGATGTGCCAATTTCAAGTGTTTTTTAAACCCTTTGAAGCGGGTTATATGATCCAGTTTGCTGCATATTTTGCTGAAGAATTAGCTTTGTTGCAGCCTTTGGTACTCGACGGTTTAGTCGAGCTGGATGACGATTCAATCACCGTGACGGCCAAAGGGCGGATGTTGATTCGCTCTGTGGCAATGATCTTTGATGGCTATTTGCGGACAAAAGCGACGCAGGCGCGGTATTCTCAGCTGATCTAAAGTGTCGTTTTGAGTTTCGTATGTTGGAATTAGATTTAATTGCGCTTTTTTTAGCCGGTTTGCTCGGCGGCGGGCATTGCGCGGGGATGTGTGGCGGCATTGTCGGTGCATTCAGCGCGCAACTGCCTGCTGGCCCCAAATTACCGTATCACATTGGATTTAATGTAGGCCGACTGCTGGGGTATGCCTTTATCGGCTTTATTCTGGGTGGTCTAGCGAGCTTTACCTCGCTGGCGCAATTGCAGTCCGTCAAAACGATTTTGTTTGTGTTAGCCAATATCCTGTTGATTGTGCTGGGTTTGTATATCGCCGGATGGTCGCGCTGGCTGACGAAAATCGAGAAAGTAGGCCAGCCGATTTGGCGGCAGATTCAACCGCTGTTACGTCGATTTTTACCGATCCGTACGCTATGGCATACGCCGATCATTGGTTTTTTGTGGGGCTGGATTCCCTGTGGTTTGGTGTATACCGCTAGTTTAGCGGCGCTTTCTACTGCGTCGATGTGGCAAGGTGCTGGTGTGATGTTGGCGTTTGGTTTGGGAACATTGCCGAATTTATTGCTGATGGGCTTGTTTGCCAGTGGCTTGATGCGGGTGCTGAATTACCCCGGTGTTCGCCCTTGTTTTGGGGTGATTATTATTGGTTTTGGTGTTTATCGTTTGATAGGTATTGCCATATAGGCATTGGCTAATAATGGTTGTATTGAGATACCCTTGTTGATGTAAATAGAGCGCCGTGTAGGCGCTCTATTTATTTTAAGGTGGCTATTTAAAAAAGCGTTGGCTTAAACCTTGGTTTTATAGTTTTCCGGTTGCAGCAAAGTCGGTTTGGAATCCACATCAATACCTGGGTAATCGCGGCTGTAATGCAGGCCACGGCTTTCTTTACGCGCCATCGCGCAGCGCACGATAAGCTCGGCAGTGATGACGAGATTGCGTAGCTCGATCAAGTCGTTCGATACGCGGAAATTGCGGTAAAACTCGTGGATTTCGCGCTCCAATAATTCAATCCGGTGCAGCGCGCGCTCAAGGCGTTTATTGGTGCGCACAATCCCGACGTAGTCCCACATAAAGCGGCGTAATTCATCCCAGTTATGCGCAATAACCACTTCCTCGTCTGGATCGGTAACGCGGCTTTCATCCCACTCTGGCACTTCTGGCAGTGTGACTGGCGTTTGCTGCAAAATATGTGCAGCGGCTGCTTTGCCGAGCACCATGCATTCGAGTAGAGAGTTCGATGCCAAGCGATTTGCGCCGTGCAGCCCAGTGCAGGCGACTTCGCCAACGCCGTATAAGCCCGTCACATCGGTGCGGCCTGTTAGATCTGTCACCAGTCCGCCGCAGGTGTAATGCGCCGCAGGAACGACGGGAATCGGTTCTTTGGTGATGTCGATGCCGAGTTCTAAGCAGCGTTGATAAATATTTGGGAAGTGCTCTTTGACAAACGCGGCAGGTTTATAGGAAATATCCAAATATACACAATCAAAACCGCCGCGCTTCATTTCAAAGTCAATCGCGCGGGCGACGATGTCGCGTGGCGCGAGTTCGGCGCGTTCATCGTGCTGCGGCATAAAGCGCGTGCCATCTGGTAGGCGTAAAATGCCGCCTTCGCCGCGCACCGCTTCGGTAATCAAAAACGATTTAGCGTGCGGGTGGTACAGGCAAGTCGGGTGAAACTGGATAAATTCCATATTCGACACGCGGCAACCCGCGCGCCAGCCCATCGCGATGCCGTCACCGGTCGCGACGTCAGGATTGGTCGTGTACAGATACACTTTACCCGCGCCGCCAGTGGCTAAAACAGTAAACGGTGCGAGTATGGTTTCGACTTGGTCTTTTTCTTTGCTATAAACGTAGGCGCCGATGCAGCGATTTTTTTCGGTTTTATCCGTGATCAGATCGACGGCGATGTGTTCTTCAAGCACGGTGATGTTCGGATGTGCCGCCACTTTGATTGCCAGCGTGTCGATCACCGCTGCGCCGGTGGCATCGGCAGCGTGAATAATGCGGCGATGGCTATGACCGCCTTCACGCGTAAGGTGATAGCCGTGGTAGCTGCTTTCGCCTTCGTCATCTTTGGTGAAGGGCACGCCCATTTTAATCAGCCAATCGATGGCATCTTTGGAGTTTTCAATAATAAAGCGCGTGGCGTCTAAATCGCACAGGCCCGCGCCAGCCACTTGGGTGTCGCGAATATGTAGCTCAACACTGTCTGAGCCATCCAGTACTGCCGCGATACCACCTTGAGCCCAACCACTGCCACCATCGCGGAGTGCACGTTTGGTAATGAGGCCAACTTTGAGTTTTTCTGCCAATTGCAGGGCGATGGTCATCCCACCGAGGCCGCTACCTAGAATCAGTACATCAAATTTACGCATGGTCATTATTTCAAAAAGTGGATGGTCAAATATTAACAGAGCGGGGCAGCGCGTGCTTGAGTGCGCACCATTGATCTTGTAATAATCTGGATCTACCCAATATTAAAGCTAGATAAGTACGTCTGGCATTGGCTTACCATAAACCTTTCGGACGGTTGCTTATGAATTTACTTTGGGGAGTTGAACTTCTTGCTTAAGATCAGTGAGCGCGATTTAGATCAGGAATTGGTCTTGCGGGCGCAAAATGGCGATCAGCGTGCTTTTGAGTTGCTGGTAGTCAAATATCAGCGCCGAATTGCGCGGCTTTTGTCGCGAATGATTCGCGACCAAGCCGAGATTGAGGACGTATCCCAAGAGGCTTTTATTAAAGCCTATCGTGCGCTGCCGACTTTTCGCGGCGAAAGTGCTTTTTATACTTGGCTGTACCGAATTGCGATCAATACGGCAAAAAACTATCTTTCGACCTTGGGCCGACGGCCGATGTTGGCGACTGAGTACGAAGATGAAGATGGTGATACTGTCGACGCCTCTTCTTTGGTGCCCGATTTTCATACGCCGGAAACTGAACTATCCAATAAACAGATTGTCTCTACAGTGAATGAGGCGGTAAATGCTTTGCCAGAAGAGCTGCGCGAAGCGATTACTTTGCGGGAAATGGATGGGATGAGTTACGACGAAATTGCTGCGGCAATGGACTGTCCGATTGGTACCGTGCGTTCGCGAATTTTTCGCGCACGTGAAGCGATTGCTAATCGCTTACGTCCTTTACTTAAAGAAGTCGGCAAAGATAAGCGCTGGTAGTGCGCTATCGCTACATCGCCGCAATGCAATAAAAAGGTTGCCAAAATGAATGAAAAAATCTCTGCATTAATGGATTGTGAAGTGGATCGGGTTACAGCCTCGGCCACGATTAATGAAATATTGGCATCGAATCTACAGCAAACCGCTTGGTATGAGCTGCATGCGGCACGCGATGCAGTCCAGCACTGCCCCTTGTCGCCCGATTTTATGGCTAGATTCTCTGCGCGTTTGGCGTTAGAGCCTATCGTGATCGCGCCGCGTCGCTGGCATAAGCCTCATTTTGTTAAATCATTATTGCTGCCCGCTTCGGCTGTGGCCTCGGTGATGTTTGTGGGGTTGGCTTTCTGGCAATTCTCAATGCATAGCGTAGCGCCAAGCCCGGCCACAATGGCACAGGCGCCAGTGGTGATTAAATCGAGCGAAATTAGCCCCTATTTGGCGGCGCATCGCGAAGGGCTTTCAAATTCATTTGCATCAGAGCAGCTAGCTATGGCTAATTTTGAAGCTGGAGAACAGCGTTAATATGTTGGCAAATTCATTGGCGCGGGTGCTTGTATTTGTGCTTGGGTGTTTTTCGGTATTGGCAGCCCAGGCGGCCAATTTAGAGCGTGCCGAGGCTTTACGTGTTTTGACGCGAGCCGCAACCGCTGCGGAAACAGTAAATTACTCGGGCAATTACATTCTTCAGTACGGCGATAGTGTTACCAATTTTCAAATTACGCATTTGATTGAAAATGGTATTAGCACTGAGCGCCGAATTTTATTAGATGGCGAGACCAAAGAATACATTCGGATTGGCGATAAAGTGATGATGTATCCGCCGCCAGGTAACGGATTTGTTATTGATCGTCGCTATACCTCGAAGTTATTCCCAAATCATTTGCCGAGTGACTTGTCTGGATTGCTTAGCTCTTATGGCTTGTCGAAAATAGGTCGTGATCGTGTAGCAGGTCGGGAGGCGCTGGTTTATCAATTGGAACCGCTGGATGCTTATCGTTATCCGCAGCGCTTTTGGGTGGATGAGGAAAGTGGCCTGATTTTAAAGTGGTTGATGATGGGAATGCGCCATGAAGTGGTTCAGCGCTTCAATTTTGCCCAAATTCAAGTGGGGGGAGGGATAGATCGCAAACTGTTAAAGCCAACTCATGCCGTGCGAGCCGTCCCAGTGGTAGAGGGTGAGGCGATTGATTTGGCGAGTGATCCACATTGGCAAATTAAGCCGAGCATTCCGGGCTTTAAACTCATCAAACAAAGTACACGTACTTTGCCGCACAAGCACAGAGAAGTGTTGCATCATTTGTATAGTGATGGCGCGGTGACGCTATCGGTGTTTATTGAGCCCATGAATTCGAGCCTTCCTTTGGGTTTGGCGCATCAGGGGCCAATTCATTTATATGCACGCCAAGTTGGTGGTAATTTGGTGAGTTGCTTGGGTGAAGTGCCTGCGGCTACGGTGGAAGGGTTTTCGAACGCTTATGCCCCACGTTAATTTTGGAAATTAAATGATAGTGAGCGAAGCTCAGGTTGAGCGTTGTGAGGGTGAATTTGCATGGGTGAGTATTCGCCCACATTCGCCTTGTGGTCATTGCAACCCGAAAACCGGCTGTAAGTCGGTGGCGATTACGCGACTGTTTGGCGCTGCACAGCAAAGTTATCAAGTCAAAAATACCTTGGGTGCGAGGCCGAACGACTTGGTTAAAGTGGCCGTAAATGATGGTGTTTTGCTCAATACCGCGCTGTGGGCTTATGGATTGCCATTGATGCTGTTGATTTTCGGCGCTGTGATAGGTAGTGCCTTGGCTAGCGTTGCGCGGGCTGAATTATTTTCTTTACTGGGTGCTGCACTTGGTTTTGCTGTTGGTTTTTTAATTTTGCGTTTGAGAAACCCTTCGGCGCAAGCGATGCAGCCACGGATTGTTGAGATTATTCCGGCAAATATGAAATTAACATCCTGTTCAAGTCGTTAATTGGCTTGATAATTGTTTTTGAGGTGTCGTGTAGTGAAATTGAAATTGTTTGGTCGAGAGTATTGCGGCTTATGCACGGTAATGCGTGAGCAGCTGTTGGCGCAAGCGGCAGGGCGCTTTGAGGTGGAGTGGATTGATATTGAAGATATCGATGAATTAGAAGCGCTGTATGGCGAGCTGGTGCCCGTTTTGACCGATGCAGAGGGGCTTGAAATCTGCCATTACCATCTGGATCAACAGGCTTTGGATGTCAGCTTGGCAAAAATCAGTTAAAATAAGCGGTTATCGCTAGTATGGGCACGCGCGGCGTGCCTTTTTCTATTTGCAATTGTGTAACAGCTTAGTGGCTGCGGGACTCATGGATCACATTCGTAATTTCTCTATTATCGCGCATATCGACCACGGTAAAAGTACCTTGGCAGATCGCTTTATTCAATTCTGTGGCGGCTTGGAAATGCGCGAAATGAGCGCGCAAGTGCTTGATTCAATGGATATTGAAAAAGAGCGTGGTATTACGATTAAGGCGCAAACCGCGGCCTTAAAATATAAAGCCCGCGACGGCAAAATTTACAATCTCAATTTAATTGACACTCCAGGTCACGTTGACTTCAGCTATGAAGTGAGCCGCTCTTTGGCCGCTTGTGAGGGCGCCTTATTGGTCGTCGATGCATCGCAAGGGGTTGAAGCGCAAACCGTTGCTAATTGTTATACGGCACTGGAGCAAGGCGTTGAAGTTCGCGCGGTACTGAATAAAATTGATTTGCCAGCGGCTGATCCTGATCGCGTGGCCAAAGAAATTGAAGACATCGTTGGTATCGAGGCAACTGATGCGGTGCGTGCATCGGCTAAGTCGGGTATTGGTATCGAAGATATTCTGGAAGAGGTCGTCAATAAGATACCCCCACCTAAGGGTAATCCTGATGGCCCACTGAAAGCACTGATTATCGACTCATGGTTTGATAATTATGTCGGCGTAATTATGTTGGTTCGCGTCGTTGACGGCGAAATTCGTCCGAAAGACAAAATCCTGTTTATGTCGACCAAAGCGCAGCACTTGTGCGAGCAAGTCGGTGTGTTTACGCCTAAATCAGTGCAGCGCGAAGCACTGCGCGCCGGCGAAGTGGGCTTTATCATTGCCGGTATCAAAGAAATCGCCAGCGCCAAAGTGGGCGACACGATTACCACAGTAAAAGCACCAGCAACTGAAGCTTTACCTGGCTTTAAAGAGGTTAAATCACAGGTTTTTGCTGGTTTGTATCCGGTTGAAAGCCATGATTATGAAAAATTGCGCGATAGTTTAGAAAAGCTGCAATTGAATGACGCGTCTTTGCATTACGAGCCAGAAGTATCGCAAGCATTGGGTTTTGGTTTCCGTTGCGGCTTTTTAGGTCTGTTGCATCTAGAAATCGTGCAAGAGCGCTTAGAGCGCGAATTTGATATGGATTTGATTACCACCGCACCCAGCGTGGTGTTTGAGTTGGTGCTCAAAGGTGGCGAAGTCGTTCAAATCGAAAATCCATCGAAATTACCTGATCCATCCAAATACGATGAAGTGCGCGAACCAATTATTACCGCAACGATTTTGGTGCCACAAGATTATGTCGGCCCTGTGATGACGCTGTGCAATCAAAAACGCGGCATGCAAATTAATATGCAATACATGGGTCGCCAAGTGATGTTGACCTATGAAATGCCAATGGCTGAAGTGGTGATGGATTTCTTTGATAAATTGAAATCAGTGAGCCGTGGTTATGCTTCGCTGGATTACGATTTCAAAGAGTTTCGTGTTGGCGATTTGGTGAAATTGGATGTGCTAGTGAATAGCGAGCGCGTTGATGCGCTGAGTTTGATTGTTCACCGTAGTACTAGCCAATATCGTGGCCGCGAACTTGTCTCAAAAATGCGCGAATTGATCCCGCGCCAAATGTTTGATATTGCAATTCAAGCTGCGATTGGTAGTCATATTATTGCGCGTGAAACAGTGAAGGCGACACGTAAAGACGTCTTGGCAAAATGTTATGGTGGCGATGTTTCACGTAAACGTAAATTGCTCGATAAGCAAAAAGCCGGTAAAAAACGCATGAAACAAGTGGGTAATGTTGAGATTCCACAAGAAGCGTTCTTGGCGATTTTGCAGGTGAGTGATAAATAATTATCGCGTTTTGTTCAAAAGGAACAATCAATGAATTGGCTGTTAATCGGTGTGCTTTCCTTGGTGTTGGGGCCTGTTTTGATTATGGCGGGCGCTAAGCACGAGCGTAAAAACAATGAACCACCACAATTAGTGCAGTACGGCTATTTGTTGGCAGTCGTGGGTTTGTTTGTGCTATTGGTGCAATTTTTTAGCATCAGCGCTGCAATGCTGATTTTTGTCGTCCTGACTGGTTTTGTTTGGGCGATGGATAAGTTTGTTTGGGGTAAAACCCGCGGTGAGAACCAAATTGCCGATTGGATTGAATATGGTCGTGGTTTCTTTCCGGTGATTTTGGCCGTATTTGTATTGCGCTCATTTATTGTCGAGCCATTTCAAATTCCATCTTCATCAATGCGCCCAGGTTTAGTGGTGGGAGATTTTATTTTAGTGAATAAATTCGCCTATGGCGTTCGTTTGCCGCTGCTGAATAAAGTCATTGTTCCCATCGGTGAGCCGCAACGCGGCGATGTGATGGTGTTTGATTACCCAAACAACCCAAAAATCCAATACATCAAGCGCGTAATTGGCTTGCCAGGCGACGTGGTTGAGTACCGCTCCAAAAAACTCACCATTAATGGTAATCCGGTTGAAACGCTGCCTTTAGCAGATCATCAGTATGTTGAAAATGGTGTTTATCTAGTCAATAACCAGCAATTTCTTGAACGTCAGGGCACAAAGCAGTATAAAACTTTGACGATGGCCGAAGTGCCTGCGTTGAATTTGCGTGAAGTTGGCGATTTCCCATTGCGTGAAAATTGCAGCTATGATGATTCAGGTTTTAAATGCACGGTTCCTGCGGGGCAGTATTTTATGATGGGCGACAATCGCGATCATAGTGCAGATAGCCGTTACTGGGGTTTTGTACCAAATGAAAACATTGTCGGGAAAGCATTTTTCATTTGGATGAATTTTAAATATTTTGATCGTATCGGTACCACGATTCAATAGGAGCGAAGGGAATGAAAAAGCAATCTGGAATGTCTTTTTTCGGTTTTATTATTGTCGCGATGGCTGTTGCAATGGCTTTAATTGTTGGCTTTAAAGTCGTACCCACGTATACGCAGTTTTTTTCTATTCAGAATACGGTACAGAAATTAGCTAAAAATAGTGCCGGTCAAACGCCAGATGCAATTCGTGAATCTTTTGATAAAGAAGCAACGATTGGTTATATCACCGATGTGACTGGGAAAGATTTAGTCATTACGCAAATCGGTGGAAAAACGACCATCGCGGCTAATTATGAGAAGGTGATCCCTTTGGTGGCGAATGTGAGTTTATTGTTTGATTTTCAAATTGAAAAATCATCTGGTGCTAGTGTTGAATAATTCGAGGAATCTTTAATTTGTCAGTCGTCTTACCCGCCGAGCGTTTGCAAAAAACGCTCGGTTATGTTTTTTCTGAGCCTAAATTGCTCAAGCAAGCTTTAACGCATCGTAGTTTTTCTTCGACGCATAATGAGCGGCTGGAGTTTGTTGGCGACGGTATTTTGAATGCGATTGTGGCGCGGAGTTTGTTTCTGGCGTTTCCACAATTGAGCGAAGGTGATTTGTCGCGCTTACGCGCCCACTTTGTTCGTCAAGAGTCGTTAGCGATTATTGCAACCGAGCTGCAGCTGGGTGATTACTTGTCTTTGGGCGAGGGCGAGCTGAAAAGTGGCGGTCATCGCCGCCCTAGTATTTTGGCTGATGCGCTAGAGGCGATCTTGGGGGCGGTTTGGTTGGATGGCGGTTTTAGTTCAGTTGAGGCCGTACTGCACAAATTATTTGCTACAAGGATTGCTGCGGTAAATCCTGAAGAAGCGATGAAGGACCCCAAAACGTCACTGCAAGAATGGTTGCAGGCGCGAAAAGTAGATTTGCCCGCTTATGTGATTGAGCGTCAGCAAGGGGATTCTCCCGATCAGATTTTTGAAGTGAGCTGCACGATTGTTGAACTGAAAGTGTCGGCAAAAGCAGAGGGTACTAGCCGCCGTGCCGCAGAACAATTGGCTGCTGGCGCAGTACTCCATCAATTGCGTGAGCAATTTCCAGGTAAAAAGGTTGTGCGAAAATGAGTGAAATACTAAATACAAATGATCTGATTGCTTCAGAAGGTCGGGACGGATTTCGCTGTGGTTTTGTGGCGATTGTAGGTCAGCCGAATGTGGGTAAATCCACGCTCATGAACCATTTGATTGGCCAGAAATTAAGTATCACCTCACGGAAAGCACAAACTACCCGTCACCGAATTACAGGTATTTTGACGTCGGAAACTGCGCAATTTGTATTTGTGGATACACCAGGCTTTCAAAAACGGTTTCGTAATGCCTTAAATCAGGCCATGAATAAAAGTGTTACCAGCACTTTGGCTGATGTGGATGCAATTTTATTTGTCGTTGAAGCGGGACGTTTTGGTCCTGCCGATCAGGCCGTGCTGGAACTATTGCCGAAAGATCGTCCTGTGTTGTTGGTCATTAATAAAGTCGATACCTTGGCGGACAAAGGCAGTTTGTTTCCGTTTATTGAAACAGTTTCCAAGCATTTTAATTTTGCGGCTATCGTGCCGGTGTCGGCACAAAAAGGCTTGAAACTTGATGTGCTGGTCTCGGCTATTGAACCTTTATTGCCTGAATCAGTGCCTATGTTTGCCGAAGATCAGATTACTGATCGTAATGAGCGTTTTTTGGCTTCGGAAATTATTCGTGAAAAGATTTTCCGCATGATGGGCGAAGAGTTGCCTTACGTGATGGCGGTTGAAATCGAAAAATTCGAAGAGGAAACGCTCGCAGATGGTCGTGAATTGCGTCGAATTTACGCTGCCATTTTGGTTGATAGAGAGAATCAAAAGCCGATCTTGATCGGAAAAAATGGCGCAAAATTGAAAAAAATCGCGACCGATGCCCGTGTCGATATGGAAAAACTTTTTGAAGCCAAGGTTCATCTAGAGGTTTGGGTGAAAGTGAAGAGTGGCTGGGCTGACGATACACGCTTAGTACGTCAATTTGGTTACGAATAATCGATGAGTCGGGCTGCAGCGAAGCTGCGAATTAACGCGCAGCCTGCTTTTGTAATCCATCAATATGCATACCGCGAAACTAGTCGTTTGCTGGACGTTTTTTCGCGCGATCATGGCCGAATCACCATCTATGCGCGCGGTGTTCAGCGGCCGGGCTCGCAGATTCGTAGCGTACTGCTGGGCTTTCAGCCCTTGTTGCTATCATGGTTTGGTGGTGGCGAGTTAAAAACGCTGCATTCGGCTGTATGGCAGCCGGGCTTGCCGCAACTTTCTGGTTTGCCTTTGCTGTGTGGTTTTTATATTAACGAGCTATTGCAGCGCCTGTGTCCAAAACAAGAGCCTAATTCGGTGTTGTTTGCTGCATATTTCGAAGCAATACAAGCGCTGTCGATGTTAGGGAGTGCGAATGTAGAACCCGTGCTGCGTAATTTTGAGCGACAATTGCTAGATTGTCTTGGCTATGGCATTAGCTGGCAATTCGAAGCGCATTCAAGTCGACCACTTAATCTGCAACAATCCTATGAATTTCAGCATGGACATGGCCTGATTCCTAGTCAGGGCATCAATGCTTGCCCTGCGCCCTTGATTTTAGCGTTTTCGGCCGCAAATTTTTCCAACGAGCAATTGTTGCCATGGGCCAAGATGTGGATGCGGCAATCGATCACCAGTTTGCTGGGCGATACTGTTTTGCACACTCGGCAGTTACTCATTGATTTGCAAAAGTTATAAGTACCAGTTTGATTTTGTATCGCTTGCTGTATTTCTGAGCGCGCTCTTGAACGTTTGATACGTTTCATTAGGGTATTTGCTTCTGGCTATTGTTTTGTAATGCCTTCATATGTATACCTACTATTAATAGGATTTGATTAGAGATGTCTCGTCCCATTTTGCTTGGCGTTAATATTGATCATGTCGCCACGGTGCGTAATGCGCGCGGCACAATTTATCCGCATCCTGTATTGGCCGCGCAATTGGCCGAACAAGCTGGTGCAGATTTGATTACTTTGCATTTGCGTGAAGATCGCCGCCACATTCGCGACGAGGATGTACGGCTGGTGCGTGCAGTGTTGCAAACGCGTATGAATCTTGAAATGGCACTGACTGAGGAAATGCTGGCGCATGCGCTCGATATCTTGCCGCAGGATGTGTGCTTGGTGCCAGAGCACCGAGCTGAAGTGACGACCGAGGGCGGGCTGGATGTGCTGCGTGATCCGCAACATGTGGGCAAGTATATTCAAGCTTTACAAGAGGCTCAAATTCGAACGTCGATTTTTATCGATCCTGATCAAGCGCAAATTCAAATGGCACATGATTTGGGCGCCCCTGTGATTGAGATTCATACAGGCCGCTACGCCGATGCCAAATCTAGAAAAGAACAGCAGTTTGAACTAGAAAGAGTGCAAGACGCAGCCGCGTTTGCCGCGTCATTGGGCTTGATCGTCAATGCAGGTCATGGCTTGCATTATCATAATGTGCAAGCAATTGCGGCGATCCCCGAAATTGAAGAGCTTAATATTGGTCACGCTTTGATTTCACATGCGATTTTTGTTGGCTTGAAGACGGCCATTGCTGAAATGAAGGCATTAATGTTGGCATCTCGTACGTAATTGAATGATTGTTGCTGATTGTTTACCTAATTGCGTATTTATTCTCTATGCTTTAGTGTAAGAATCATTCGACGCTTTAGGGGTAAACCATGATTAGCATTTCACATGAAGCAGAATATATTCATGCGGTTGTTTTCGAGCAGTTTACCTTGCAGGATTACAAAGAATTTGAAGTGAATGTGCTCTATGACATTCGTTTCCATGGCTCGGCACGCTTACTGCTCGACCTTAGTCAAATGGATGGCTACACCATTGATATGGCTTTGGAAGAAATCCGTTTCTCAAAACAAAATCGTCAAAACTTTGATCGAGTTGCGGTAGTGAGTAACGATCAGTGGGTTTTGTGGTCGGTCTGGCTGAATCAGGCGATTGCTGAATCAGAGATTAAAATATTTCCGGATGTTGAGAGTGCCCAATTTTGGCTGCAAGAAGTCAGTCTTGCAGAGTAAACGCAAATGACATTTGAACTGTTAACCGTATTGGCTGGATAAAACTATGCTTGATCGAATCACATCACTGTTTTCTCGTGAGAAATCACCGCTGGCTAATCCTAAATTAGCCACGCAGTGGTGCAAGCAAATAGAACCGCTCGACCCCGCGTCGCAATGCAATAAGGTGCATGGATTAATTAGTGATTTTGTTGCAGGAGCTGATAAAGTTTCGATTGAGCGCTTGCAGGCGCTGATGCTGATTGACGAACAAGTACAGGAGTCGTTTGAGGCCGTTTGCTATCAATATATTTCCAATCCGCGCATGTCAAAAGATATGGAGCAAAAACTATGGAAATCGATAGTTAGTTTTGCGGCCGATATGGTTGAGGCGTATCAGCGATTTGTTCAGGCCGAAAATAGTGAAATGCAGCAACAGCAATTTGATTTGCTAATGCCGGTAGTGCTGGCGCGTAGCCTGCGCTATGTGGCAATTCAGGCCAAATGGCATTATTTCCGCTTTGAGCGCGTGCCGTCTAAGTTATGGATTCAGGCGCATCAAATGTATCGTTTGTCGGAAGTGGGTGCATTTGACTGTAATCCGTTTGAGCTTTATCCATCCTATAAAAAAGAAGTCTCATCGTGCGCTGATGAGTACATCCAGATGTTGATGCTCAATACGCTGGCCAATAATAATCTATCAGTACGCCAGATTGATATGGTCGACGGCTGGCTAGAACAATGGTCGAAATTAATCCAGTTTGCGCGTAAATATCAGAATGATCGGCATCATTTTTGCGTTAATTTACAAGAATCACAAGGCCCGCAAAAAATTAATAATGATTTAGTCGGCGAGCCTTATCGCTACTGGGGCTTAAATGATTTAATTAGTCAAATTCAAGAGATTTTGGGTAAATTAATGACCGGCTCAAGTTATGCATCATTGGATTTAGGTTCTGATGCACGTGGCCCGGCCGTTGGTGAGTTGCTAAAACACTTGGATGTGTTTTGGACTATGTGCATGCGTAACAGCCAAGTGAAGCGCAGTGAGCGGCAGAAAGTAACTAAAGCCGCTGATATTATCTATGGTTTAGATCGCGTTTGTCGTTATGTGAAGCAAGATAATGATAAATTCAGCCGACAAGGCGTCGAGAATAAAGATCAAGTCGATTACGATGAAATCATGGATATGCGTTTATATGGTTTCGTTTCATCGCGGACGAAAGAAAAACTGGCTGCCAATCCATATAGCTTTACTGTTAATAAAAAAGAAAACGATTGGCAAGCATGGGCGGTAGATAACGAAAGTACCGACGGTTTTGGCGCGGTGATTCGTTTTTCTGAAAATGAATGGATACGACCTAGTTTATTAATCGGCTCACGTGCGAGTAGTGCCGATAATTGGCATGTCGGCATTTTGCGTCGTATTGCCCGTTTAAGTGAAGATGAAGTATCGGTTGGCGTGCAGGTTGTCAGTGGTACGCCGGTGATGGTGGGTATGAAGTCTGAGCAGAACGACCGGATTGAAAATATTACCGTCGCTGAGTTGGGATTTACCGGTGGTTTGGAATTGCCAAACGTACGTACTGCGCTGTATGTACCGCATCAAATCAACGGCGCCAGCGTTAATACACTGATTATGCATTCTGCTGATTATGGTCTGGATAAAATTTACCAAGTTAACGCTAGAGATAAAAAATTCTCGGTTAGCTTAGGCTCGGTACTGGAAAAAGGCGTGGACTGGACTTGGGTAACGGTGAACGTCTTGCGGCAAGATTAAGTCGTTAAGCAAAAATTTGAATTATAAAAACGGCGTGTTTTTTTAACACGCCATTTTTATTTTTACCGTTCTAAATTCGAATTGCCGATTTAGGCCTAAATGAATTGACGATTTCTGGATTCGTTTCAATATAAGGACCTTCAAGCAATTGGATGCAATAGGGAATGGCCGAAAAAATTCCTGCCACTAACGTTTTCCCTGTCGAATCTTTTAATCCTTCCAGTGTTTCTTGAATTGATTTGGGTTGTCCAGGTAAATTCAAGATCAAACTCGCGCCGCGAATAACGGCCGTTTGTCGCGATAAAATCGCTGTTGGTACAAATTTCAAGCTAATTTGCCGCATTTGCTCGCCAAAGCCGGGCATTTCTCTATCCATTACTGCTCGCGTCGCGTCTGGTGTGACATCGCGTTTGGCGGGGCCAGTACCACCTGTGGTGAGGACGAGATCGCAGCCACACTGATCGACCAACTCGATCAGCGTCGCTTCAATAAGGCGTTGCTCATCGGCGATTAAACGAGTTTCTAGCGTAAATGGTGTGATTAGCGCTTGGTCAAGCCAATTACTTAAGGCTGGAATGCCTTTGTCTTCGTAAACGCCAGCGCTTGCGCGATCCGATATCGAGACCAGACCAATTTTAAAGACTTGATTCATCTCAGACTCAAAGACAGTACTTGAGAGTTTTGAGTGAGGGTCAATTGGTCAAAGTTACTCACTTGTCCGTGCGCCAATCCAGTTGAATCCGCACCAGCAGCGGCCGTGATAACGATGACTGTACTGCCCGCAGTGTGCGCTGAGTGAATACCATTCGGTGCGTCTTCAAAAGCAATGCATTCTGCTGGTGATACATTCAGCAAGGCTGCGCCTTGTTGATAAGGTGCTGGGTGAGGTTTACCTTGAGCAACGTCTTCTGCGCCGATCAGATATTTGGGCGTAGGCAGGCCAACATAGGCTAATTTCGCCAGTGCCAACTCGCGGGGCGCTGAAGTCACTACTGCCCATTGCTCGTTATTCAGTTGATTTAGAAATTCAGCCGCGCCAGTGATCGCAATCGTGCCTTCGAGGCTACTCAGCTCTTCAGCGATCAGCAACGCCTGTTCGGTTTGAACATCTAAGTGCGGTGCGACTAGCGCGATGGTTTCTTCGCCACGCCGCCCATGCATGACGCGCATTACTTCAGCAAAGCTAATGTCATTGCGTTCAGCCCAACGCTGCCAAATACGCTCGATACAAGGGGTTGAATCGATCAAAGTCCCATCCATATCGAACAAGAAGCCTTTGGCGGTAAAAACTTGAGCTGAATGCTGCGTCATACATTATTCCTCGTTATTTTCTTCTTCGGCTGTCACTTCGTCTTGATAGCCAGTTGCCGGTTCTTTGATGTATTGCTTCATTAACTGGAACAATTCACGGAATGCTTTAGGCGGAATGTGCTTGCCTTCGGCTTGTTGTTGACGTTCTTTTTGCGCGTTGCGAATCAGCTGGCGCAGATATTGAATGTCGACTTCGGGATAATCGGCAATGAATTTTTCAACGGCTTTTACGTCGGTGACCATGCGTTCGCGCAAACGCTCAATCTGGTGTAGCCAAATATTATGCGCATTAGTGATGCCGTTTTGTGCATCCAGAAACGCATAAATCGGCGCCGGATCGATATTACGCATCAGTTTGCCGATATACTGTTTATTACGCGCGGTGGCCACGTTAGCCGTAATTTTTCGGCCTTCTTTGATTGCGTGCAGTAAATTTTCTGGCAAGTTGAGCGGCAATAATTGCTTAGGCGTGAATTCAAGTAAAGTAGCGCCTAACTTTTGCAATTCCGTTGCTTCACGCTTGGCTTGTGACTTACTGATGATGCCTACTGGCTCATCGCTATCATACTGATTGTACTGATTGGCCATATATGTCTGAAATAGGTGCAAAAGCAGTATGATACCAAACGAAAGCCTGTTACTGATTGTTCTTCATCGTTCTTCTGGGAAAACTCTGTGTCTGAATTTAGTTTTAGTGAACAAAATCTGCGTGATTTAGCTGCACAAGTGCTGCAAGAGGCCAAAAAGCAAGGCGCCACTGCATGTGATGTTGAAGTCTCTGAGGGCGCAGGGCAAAACGTTTCCGTGCGTTTGGACGAGATTGAAACCATCGAATACAACCGAGATAAAGGCGTAAATGTAACCGTCTATCTGGGGCAGCAAAAAGCACACGCCAGCAGCAGCGATTTTTCGAGTAATGCACTCGCTGAAACCGTGAGCAAGGCACTCAGCATCGCCAAATACACCGCCAGCGACGAATTCGCTGGTCAAGCCGATCCGGCGCGCCTGTGTACTAAATTCCCTGATTTAGATTTATACCATCCATGGCCGCTGGCCGTTGAAGGTGCGATTGAGTTAGCGCGTGAATGCGAAGCCGCTGCGCGTGCGGTTGATGCACGGATTAATAACTCGGATGGTGCAACGGTATCGACCTCTGGCTCGCGCTGGGTGTATGCCAATTCGCAAGATTTTATGGGTGCCGGAACCAGTACGCGCTATAGCATCTCAGCGGCGGTGATTGCCGAGGACGAGAGCGGCATGCAGCGCGATTATTGGTATAGCTCGGCACGAGCGCACACCGATTTGGATCATGCCAAAGCAATCGGTCAACGCGCGGGCGAGCGTACCGTACGTCGCCTTGGCGCGCGACGTTTGAAAACCGGCGAATATCCGGTGCTGTTTGAGGCTCCAGTCGCTAGTTCTTTGATTGGACATTGGATCTCCGCAGTAAGCGGCAGTAGTCTATATCGCAAATCAAGTTTTCTGGTTGATAGTCTCGGGCAATCTGTCTTCGCGCCGTGTGTGACGATTCATGAAGATCCATTTCTAAAGCGCGGTTTTGCCAGCGGTGCGTTTGATGCCGAAGGCGTGGCTACGGTTGCGCGAACGGTAGTTGATGCCGGTGTGCAACAGGGGTATTTCCTTGGGAGCTACTCTGCACGTAAGCTAGGGATGGATACCACTGGGAATGCTGGTGGCCCGCATAATATCCTCGTGTCGCCGACGACCGAAGCCGCCGGTTTATTGGCGCAAATGGGGACAGGTTTGCTAGTGACTGAATTGCTTGGTCACGGCACGAATATGGTGACAGGTGATTATTCACGCGGCGCGGCTGGGTTTTGGGTAGAGAATGGAATAATCCAGTATCCAGTCGAAGAAATCACCATCGCAGGTAATTTGCGTGACATGTACCAAAATATCGTTGCAATTGGTGACGATGGTTTGAAATCGAGCAGCCGCCAAGTTGGTTCGATTTTGATTGAACGCATGACGGTCGCCGGCGAATGAGTCACGGCCACCCCGCCTATTGGCAGCAAGCCTGCGATGAGTTATCCGCAAATGATGCGGTGATGGCAAAACTGATTAATGGGTATACGTCTATCAGCCTGAATGGGCGAGGCGATGCGTTTCATACCCTTGCTCGATCGATTGTAGGGCAGCAAATTTCGCTCAAAGCGGCCGATTCAGTTTGGGCGCGTTTAACAGCCACTTTGGGCGATGTGAGCAGCGAAAGCGTGTTAGCTAGTTCAATCGAAATTTTGCGTAGCTGTGGTTTATCAGGACGAAAAGCTGAATATCTTGGCGATTTGGCGCAGCGCCATCAAGCTGGGCGTTTAGATCCAACGCTGTGGCAAGATTGGGATGACGATGCGATTATTCGCGAACTCATCACGATACGCGGCATTGGCCGCTGGACTGCCGAGATGTTTTTGATGTTTTATTTACTGCGCCCAAATGTATTGCCGCTGGATGATATTGGCTTAATCAAAGGGATTGCCTTGAATTATCACGGCGGTGAACGATTACCGCGAGCTGATTTGCTGGCTTTAGCGCAGCAATGGCAGCCGTGGTGCAGCGTGGCAACGTGGTATTTGTGGCGCAGTTTAGAGCCTGTACCCGTTGAGTATTAGGTGCGGTGTTTGTTTTGTACTCCAAAGGTGTTTCCTGCGGGGCATGTGTTTCACGGACTATTTTTGTTTTATAACGACAAACTAAAAAGTTGATATGACTAAACCGACTCAAGATCCATTTATGGCGTGGAATGAATTAGCGCAAAAAACCCAAGAAATGTGGCTGGATTCGGCTTTTGTTTTTTCGCAGCGCACACAGCGTATGGCGCAAGCAGGTGTGAACCCTTCTGAAGCTGATCAGCAGGAGATGAGCCAAATGGGTTTAGAGAAGCTGGAGGCGGTGGGCGAATCCAGTCTGGCGGCTTGGCAGCACTTAGGGCAAATGCAGCAAGCGATGTGGAACTCGGCTTTGCAGCAAACTCAGGCGGCGATGGGTATGGTGGCCGCTTCAGTCGGTTCGCCGCAAGAGCAGGCCGCAGCGCAACAGGCCTACCAATATAGCGTTTTAAGTCCAGATCATTTGGCCGAGGCTGCGGCAAATATGGCGCATGCAGTGCTGCATCCAGTCCATAAACGAACGGCTGAAAATGCCGAGCGGCTTAAAAAAGAGTCTGAAAAATAAGCGAAGAGCGGGCTAGCCCGCTCTTTTTACGTCAACAGAGTCTAATGTGACGATTTACAGTGTTTTTAGCTTGCCATGAAACTCGGCCAGATGCGTGTAGCCTTTTTGCGTCATGATGTCGAGTAGCTCTGATTTGACTCGCGCAAAAATACTTGGTCCTTCTTCATATAAAGCCGTTCCCATTTGCACCAAGCTCGCTCCCGCCAAAATATGCAAAAAGGCCTCCGCGCCGGATTTAACACCACCACAGCCAATAACGGCTTTGTCTGGGCAGCGGCGATAAAACGCATTCACATTGGCGAGTGCGGTCGGCAGGACATAATCTCCGCCAAGTCCGCCAAAGCCGTCTTTGGGTTTGATAATCACTGATTCGGTCTGAATATCGATGACCAGTGCATTGCCGATTGAATTAATACAAGTCACAAAGGCGACGCTGGGGTAGCGATTCAAAATCGCAGCGGCTTCATCAAAATGCGCAATATCAAAGTAGGGCGGTAATTTCACCCCCAACTGGCGCTGGCCATAGCCCGAAGTGACTTCGGCCAAAAGCGTATCCATCGCATCAAAGTCATAACCCAATTGCGCTTTGCCCGGCACATTGGGGCAAGACAGATTGATTTCGAGGATGGCCGGTGTGACTGCATCTTTTAGGCTGGCTATCATCGCTAGATTGTCATCCAGCGTTAGGCCAGACATCGAGATAAATAGCGGCTTGGTTTCGTAGTTGTGTCGTTCCGCGTAGCGCAAATAATAGGCAAAGCCTTCGTTGGGTAGTCCCATCGAATTGATGCTACCCCAAGGTTTGTCGCCGTCGAGCACGCGATAGCGCGGCTCTGGATTGCCATCACGCGGCTCGAGCGTGCAGCTTTTAGTGACCATTGCTCCTGATTCGCATTCTTGCAGTGCCTCTAGTTGTGAGGCCACACTGCACCAAACGCCGGAGGCATTCATCAGCGGATTGCTCAGTGGTAAATCTAAAAAAGTAGTCGCTAGACTGGGTGTGAAATTGGGCATGGCAAAAGCTCCCTAAAGACGATTAGAACCATCTTAGCGGCTAGCGCTATGCATTATTGTGAGCCTAATCAACAAAAGTGAGGTTTGGGCGCTGCTGATACGCATTCCGCACACCTCGAAAATTTAGGTTTTGGTGATCATCTTATTGCTTAGTGCCAGCATCATTTGCCGCCAAGCGAGGGTGACATCACTGCCAAGTTCGCTTTCAATCGTTTGCAATAGTTCACGCTGTGGACTGGTTAGTTCACTTTCTAGCGCCACCCCTTGCGGTGTTAAATACAAACTCTTAATACGCTTGTCGCTTTGATCGCTACGCGTTTCAAGTAATTTAGCCGCTTGCAGCGCCTTCATCGGGCCGTGCAAAGCCTGCTTGCTGACTCCTAATTTAGTCAGCAATTGATTCACGGCAATGCCGGGATTTCTGGCAACAAAATACAGTACTCGATGATGGACGCGTCCCCATTGTCGTTCGGCCAGTAGCGCGTCGGCTTGCGCGGTAAAGGCGCGGTAGGCATAAAACAAGAGTTCAATATCGGCTTCGATTTTTTGGTCAATCATCTTGACTTAGTTTTCCGTGGTGGGCATGATTAGGTCAATCATTGTGACCTATTTTAATCCATTCGGAGTCTCTCATGTTGGCGCAAAGAATTGAACGTTTAACTTCTTCCTTGGTGCGCGATATTTTGGCGGTGGCGCAGCGCCCCGGCGTGATTTCCTTTGCCGGTGGTTTACCGGCCTCTGAGGCTTTGCTCAATGTCGATTTGGCCGCTTTGCCGCCTGAGTTGCTTGCCAATGCAATGCAATACGGCCCAACTGAAGGCGAGCGCGGCCTGCGTGAGCACGTTGCTGAGCGGATGGCAAAAATTGGTTTTGAATGCCGTGCCGATCAAGTGTTGATTTTAAATGGCTCGCAGCAAGGTATTGATCTGGTCAGTAAATTGATGATCGAAGAGGGCACGCCGGTGTTGGTTGAAGAACCGGCTTATTTGGCCGCGCTGCAATCGTTTAAATTGTTTGGCGCCGATTTACGTACTGTGCCGCTGCATCAAGGCGTTGATATTGACGCGCTGGCGGCGATTTTGCCGAGCGTACAAATGGCGTATTTGACACCGACCTTCCAAAATCCATCGGCGTATTGTTATTCCGAAGCTGAGCGTAAAGCCGTCGCGGCGCTGGCAGATACCCATGGGGTGTGTTTGTTTGAAGACGATCCCTATCGAGAGCTGGCGTACGATACCCCTGCACCCGCACCTTTGGTGAGTTTTATCCAATCTGCGCCATGGATTTACCAAGGCTCGTTCAGTAAAACGCTCGCTCCAGGTCTACGTTTGGGCTTTTTGATCGCGCATCCCGATTTAATGCCGCATTTGATTCGTTTAAAACAGGCAGCGGATTTGCATTCGAATCGTTTAAGCCAGTTGATCGTCAGCCAGATTTTGGCGACTGGCCAGCTGGAGCCGCATTTGGCCAAATCATTGCCGATTTATCGCGAACGCCGCGATGCGATGGCGGCGGCGTTGCAGCAGCATTTATCCAATCACGCCACTTGGTCGCTGCCCGCTGGCGGGCTGTTCTTCTGGGTGAAGTTGCACTGTGTGTCTGACACTTTGGCCTTGATGCGGCGGGCTTTAGCGCAAAATCTGGCCATTATGCCCGGCGTGGCATTTATGGCCTCGGGGCGTGATGATGGTTATTTACGCTTGAACTTTAGTCATGCCAAACCAGAGCAAATTGAGGCGGGGATTGCGCAATTGGCTGCGCTGTTGACGGAGTAATTGCTCGATATTGATCTAAGTGCAAGTCAGTGCGCTTAATGCGCGCTAAAATAGCAATCGACTCGGGGTGCTGCTTTTTTATATTTGCAGCTGAGAAAAACCCGTAACACCTGATCCAGATCATGCTGGCGTAGGGAAGTCTGCTTCGATGGCGACTTTCCACGCTGTAACAGGAAAACCGCCATGACCCAAGCCACCGCGCTGATTCCCGAATTACCATTTTCTATCATCGCCGATGAACTCGAGCGACTGCGTTTAAATACCCCTCTAGTGCATGTGCTCACTAACGAAGTAGTGCAATGCTTCACAGCCAATACCCTGCTGGCGATTGGCGCATCGCCTGCGATGGTCGTTGCGCGTGAAGAAGTGGCACAATTTGCGGCGATTGCCGATGCCTTGCTGATTAATGTCGGTACTTTGTATTCTGAGCGCTTAGCGGCTATGGGGTTGGCGATTGCTGCGGCGAATGCTGCTGGCACACCGTGGGTACTCGATCCGGTGGCCGTTGGCGTGTTGCAATATCGCACCGATGCCGCCGTGAACATGTTGGCGAGCAAGCCGGCGGCGATTCGCGGCAATGGTTCGGAAATCCTGGCACTGGCGGCTGCGCTTAATCGCAACGCTGCTAGCGGCGGTAAAGGCGTTGACAGTACCATCAGTTCGCAATCAGCGATCGTCGCCGCGCAGCAGCTCGCGCTGGCAACCGGCGCGATCGTTGCGGTGACCGGTGCAACCGATTACATCACTGATGGTGAGCAAACATGGGCAGCTCCGTGGGGGCACGCGATGATGACGCGCGTCGTCGGTACGGGTTGCGCCTTATCGGCAGTGGTCGCGGCGTTTTTGGCTGATGCACCGAATCGCCTGAATGCCGTTGCCGCTGCATGTGCGGTGATGGCGATTGCGGGTGAGCGAGCGATTGAATGCTCGGATGGGCCGGGAACGTTTGTTGCGCCATTTTTAGACGCGCTGCATGTGATTCATCCAGCACAGTTGCGGAGCTATAGCGTATGAGCCGCGCCCCCATCCCCATCGATTTAAGTCTGTATTTGGTGCTCGATCCTGATTTATGTGGCGGCAGCGAAGGCATGGTCGCGACGGTGCAACTGGCTGCAGCCAACGGCGTTACCGTCGTGCAATTGCGTGCGCCGAACTGGAAAAAACGCCAGTGGCTGGAAACCGCCATTGAGCTTAAAGCCGTGCTCGCGCCATTCAATGTACCGCTGATTATTAACGATCATGTGGATATTGCATTGGCAGTCGATGCCGATGGCGTGCATGTCGGGCAGCAAGATTTACCTGTGGATGAAGTGCGCCGTTTGCTGGGGCCGAATAAAATCGTTGGCTTATCGACTAATGGCTTGGCGCAGTTTCAAGAGGCTGAGGCGATGTATCGCTCTGGCGTCATTGATTATGTTGGCGTTGGGCCAGTATACCCGACAGGAACAAAGAAAGACGCTTCCCCTATTATTGCCGCAGATGAAGTCGCCGCGATGATGCAAAGCCGCGTATTACCTGCGGTGGCAATTGGTGGGATTCAAGCGGGCAAAGCAGCAAGCTTGATGACGCAAGGGCTGAACGGCGTCGCCGTCGTCTCGGCGATTTGCGGCAAAGCCGACATCGCCGCAGCAACGCAGGCTTTGTTGGCTGAAATTCAGCAAGCACGATAGAAAAAGACAAATGCAGATCACGAAAGGCACGAACAAGGCCGAAAAAAAACCGAAGCAATGCAAAAAAATGAATTCGTGGCTTAAGTATTGAGCGTCCGTAGGTCGGGTTTTAACCCGATATAGTAAGGCTGTCGGGTTAAAACCCGACCTACGTTTTTCTTATTTCATACCGTTCATGGAAATTTAGTTTCATAGGAAATCGCAATGACGATTCATACATTGACAATTGCAGGCTCTGATTCAGGTGGTGGCGCGGGGATTCAGGCGGATTTGAAGACGTTTTCTGCTCTGGGCACGTACGGCATGAGCGTGATTACGGCGCTGACGGCGCAAAATACGCAGGGCGTACATGGTGTGCAAGTGGTGTCGCCCGACTTTATCGCTGCGCAATGCGATGCAGTGTTTAGCGATATTCGCGTCGATTCGGTCAAAATGGGCATGCTGGGCAATGCCGCAACGATTTCTGTGGTGGCAGAGCGTTTGGCGCATTACCAACCTGCAATTATTGTGCTCGACACCGTGATGATTGCGAAAGGCGGTCACGCGCTGCTTGATCCGGCGGCGGTGAATGCGCTGCGTGAGCAATTATTGCCGCTAGCCAGCATTATCACGCCCAATTTACCTGAAGCGGCGGCTTTGCTGGGCTGCGCAGAGGCGCAAACGGAAGCGCAGATGCTGCAACAAGGTAGAGAGCTACTCGCCGCAGGTGCGCAGGCGGTGTTGATGAAAGGCGGGCATTTAGGCGGTGAATCTTGCCCTGATTGGTTGATTACACCGAATGACGAAGTCTGCTTCCCCGCTGCTCGCATCGCCACACGCCATACGCATGGCACGGGCTGCACGCTGTCGGCGGCACTGACCGCGCTGCGGCCGCAATGCGCCGATTGGCCAGAAACCGTCGCCAAAGCCAAAGCGTGGCTCTTGTTGGCGATTGCAAACGCCGAACGCCTCGAAGTCGGTCACGGCATTGGCCCCGTGCATCATTTTCATCAGTGGTGGTGAGACTCTGCGCTAGTTATTTTGAAGCCATATGAAGTCCACGAAAAGCACGAACATAGGAAAAATGCCTGTGGCTTTAGATGTCCTGATGATGTCTTTGCTTCAGAAAGACACGCATGAGGTTTTGTAGAGCAGGCTTGCCTGCGAAAGCAATGTAAATACGGAGTTGAATGATTCCGTCAGCAGGGGCTTCGCGAGCAAGCGCGCTCCTACAAAACTTCACGTCGGCCTATTTTGAAGAAGATGCAAGATTGGCAAATCTGTTCTGCAATCGGAATATGTGTTTATTTGGCTGGCCAAAAGATAAACGCAGCGCAAAGTGCAACACAGCAGAACGTGACGAAATGCCCTAGCGCATGGTTGAACGCAAATAATCTTCGCCATGTATTGCTCTCTATGCGTTTCCAACCGCCGTGCTTAGCTGCATACCGTATGCCATGCATAAAGCCACCCATTGCCTCTGCATCGTGCATAAAGAGCTCCAATCGTGGCGGCAGTGCATCGCTATAGTTTTCTTTCAAATAGGTGTAAAGCGCATGAGAGCACGCCATGTACACCAAGCCGCCCAGTAAAGTACCTAAGACCAAAAAAGGCATGCCGTAATTGAGGAAAAGTTCGCGCATTCAATAAATCCTTATGGTTTGATTAAAAGGCCAGTCGCTTGACCGCTATTGTATTCATCGTCGGTGTATTTTAAATCAACGCTATTTTCGCTGAAATTAAAAGTGTATTTCCAGTAGGTCGAGGCTTCGTTGTAAAGCGTTTTTAACTCTAAGGTATTTGAGTTGAGCCAACGCGCTCTTGCCTGTAGTTTTAGGTTGTTGGCGCTTGGATCAGGCTTGCTGCGATACGCGCCGTCGATACCGACTGGCCAACTGTTTTTGCCTTTAGCCCAGTCGACCTCCCAGATCAAAGCACCCGCATCTTGTGGGTCTGGTTTGATATTGATGGCTTCAATGCCCCAGGGCTTTGCCGTAAAGCGCCAGGTTTTTCCGTACCAGTCTTTGCCTAGTTCAAGCGTGTTGCTTGTTTGGGGTGGCGAGCCCAACGTATGTACGGTTGCGGCTAATTCAGAGTGTGCCGCTGTATTTTCAGGCAATGGCTGCGTATTTTTCGCCAGTTGATGCAGCTGATTAAGCCGTGTTTCATCGACATTTTGATCGGGTATTCGGCCGGTGGTGACGATAACTAACTGCTGCGCTGGGTCGACACGAATAAACTGCCCGTGCCGACCAGCCGCTTGAAAATACTGCTTACCTAAATTCAGCCAAAACCCACGACGATAGCTATAGGTTTGTGCGGCCTTGGCTTCTGCAATTAAGTTTGCTGTCCAGCCAGCGGGTAATAAACGCTGTCCTTCCCAAACGCCATCTTGCAACCAGAATTGGCCGAGTCGTGCTACGTCGTGCGGTTTGAGCATTAAAGCAGACTCCCCAACAGTTTGGCCTTGGGGACTTTTCCCCCAAGTGAATTGCGTAATACCTAGGGGTTTAAAAAGTTGTTGCTGCGCAACGTCTTGCATTGGCTTGCTCCAAGCCTGCTGTATGACTTCAGACAGCAAATTCATATTGCCGCCGTTGTAATTAAAAGTTCGGCCCGGTTCATCATCCATTTTTTGTTTGAGGACGAATTGATTCCAGTCACGGCTTTCCATCATTTGATACGCACTGGATTGGGATGTGTAAGGCCATTCATACCAAGCTATCCCCGAATGCATATCCACCAAATTGCCCAGCGTAATTGCCGCTTTGCGTGGGTCAATATCACCTTTGCGTGGGTCAATATCACCTTTGAGTTGCTCGGCAAAAAAAGGTCGCATCGGCTGATCGAGTCCTTTGAGTTTGCCTTGCTGAATCGAAATTCCCAGCATGGTTGAAGTTACGCTTTTGGTGACTGAACGTAAGTCATGCAGGGTATTGGGCTGGTAAGGATAAAAATAGCTGTCTAGCACGATATACCCATTACGCATGATCAAAATGCTATCAATCGGCGTGCCTGACGCTTGGATGTCTTTAAGTAAGGTATTGAGCTGAGCCGAGTCGATACCTTGCGCTTCGGGCGAGCTAGTGGGTAAGTCATTTGTGCTGGCGTAAATCAAACCACTCGCAAGCAGAAGTATCAAACTACAGATTTTAAAACGCATGCTGTGATCCCTAGCTTTTTGGTGTGAGCAAATATTGACTTAACGGAGGATGCCTTGGCTGGCAACCGAGTCGTTCATGTTCAGTAGGGTCGCTTTTTTGCCATTGAATTTGATTTTGTAGTTTGCGCTGTAATATTCATCGACATCCAGCGCCTCGAATTGCAAGGTGTTATTGTCCAGCCATTGCGCACGCGCAGCGCGCATTGATTCTGGGCCTGATTTTTGCCAACGGTTATTGATCGGAGTTACTGGCGTATGCAGCCAAGCTTCGCCTAAATTGGCCGGGATGATGTAGGGTTGGGCGTCATTGATGCTGCGTGGCACCATCGTGATGGTGGCTACATCATCCTTAAATTCAAACTGTAGTTGGTTGGCCCAAAAGGCGGGGTTTTCTAAATCAATTTTTCGTTTATTGATGGTTTTTTCGAGTGGCGAGCGCAGTTTTGACGTGGCTGTTGGCGTGGCGAGCTGCGTGATTTTGTCTTGTAGCGCAGCGAAAGCGATGGGGTTTTCAGTACGGGGCTCTTTGAGTTTTAAATAATATTCGCGCAACGCACTGAGGCCAAAATTGGAGCGATCTTGATTGCGTGAAGTCATCACTACAGTGATGTCATCTTGTGGGAAAACGGCAATAAATTGCCCTCGCGCGCCTAGCGCGCTAAACCATTCTCTATTATTTCCTACCCACCATTGAGCACCATAATAGTGAGTGCCTTTAGAAACGGGAATGATCGGCGATGTGGCGTATTGCACCCAACTTGCCGGCAAAATTTGCTTACCTTGCCATTCGCCATTTTTTCGATACAGCTCACCCAGTTTGAGCATGTCGCGCGGCATGATATAAAGTCCGCGCCCACCGCCAAGATGGCCTTGCTGGTCACGATTAACCCAGCGAGTGTTGTCAATTCCGAGTGGTTTAAATAGACGTTGCGATGCATAGTCAGCCAAAGAACTACCGAGCGCAGCTTCAGCCAGAATACCGAGTAGATCTGAGCCACCGCTATTGTAGTGAAAGCTGCCAGGTAAATCAGCTTCGATGGGTATCTTGAGAAAAGTAGGGATCCAATCTTTTTGGGGGTCAAAATACCAGTCAGCAGCCCAGTCTGCACTGTCACCGTCTTCTTTCCAGAGCATGCCTGTCTTCATTCCCAGTAATTGCTCAACCGTAATCAGCTTGGCATTCGGTAGGTCAGCATATTGCGGCAAAATATCCGCTACGGTGTCGGTCAGTTTGAGCTTGCCGTCGCTAATCAACATCCCAACCAATGTCGCCATAAAGCTTTTGGTGACTGAGTTGACTTGATGCGGAATGCCCGCATGAAACGGCGCAACGTAGGCTTCGAGTAGCACTTTGCCGTGCCGCGCGATGATAATGCTTTCCATATCAAAACCAGGCGTTTGCAAGTAGCTGAGCATTTTGGTGAGCTGGGCCGAGTCGAGCCCGACGGATTCGGGTGTGGCGCTACTGAATTGCGCGATTTCTGTGTTTTGTGTTTTGCTTGGGCTGGGTAAGTCTTTAGCAAATGCCGAGCTGAGGCTGAGTGCGATGGCGATTGAAATAAGGCGGCGGTGCATTAGGTATCCTTGGGTATCTTTTTGAAGGCTTTAATCAGCAATGCTTGCAATCAAATACATGGCTATTATTTCTACTTTCGTTTCTTTACCGGCGTACAAAACTGGTAAGTAAATTCAGTTGTCGCAACCAGCGTTTCTTGTGGGTCTTTGATGGGCCCCAACGTATGGCCGTCGCGTTTTTCGTCGAACTCCCATTGGCTATGCGGCAAGTAATAGCCAAATACATACGCGGCCAGAATCATCGAATCGGCGACGGTGCCGCAAAAGTCGACGACTAAATATTGCCCCGCTGTCAGTTCGTCAACGAGGACATTGCGTTCGGCCTTAAAGTCCGCATCGACCAGCAAGCCAACGGCGTAGGCGCAGCGCTGATGGTCGGTCACGTTGGGATTGTCCAGCATGCGCGAAACCAAGCAGCTATTGGCATTCGTTAAGCCATGTGCTTGCCCCCAGCGGGCTACGCGTTGCCATAGCGTAAACATTTGCTCGAGTGCAACGCCGTTTTGCCAAAAATATACCCAACGATAGCTCGGCATTTTTTCAATTTTGAGTGCCGAAATTTGCCTTGGTAATTCGCCGTTTCCAGCAGCTTCTAGCGCCGCTTGAAACTGTGCATCGGGTATGGATTCTATGGGTTTATCCGTATGGGATACTTTGCAATTCTTGCTATCTTGCGAAATGTTTTCATTGTTTTTGTGAGATTGCTGACGCCAGTTGTAGCTTAGGCCGTCAAGCACCCATTGCTCGCCTTTGCGCCAGTCGCTGGCCGTCATGCCAAAATGACTCCGAAATGCGCGCGAAAACAAAGCTTGTGATTTAAAGCCGCAATCAAGCGCGATTTGTTGCATCGGGAAGGGCGGGTAAATTAAGAGTAAATTGGCGGCGCGCTCGATGCGGACGCGGCGCAGGTAATCGTTTGGGGTTTCGTTTTGAATCGCCGTGAAGACGCGGTGAAAATGGTAGGGCGAAAAATGTGCGGCTAGCGCCAAATCGGCCAAGCTAATGTCTTGATCGAAATGGGTGTGAATATAGGAAATCGCTAAATGGATGCGGTGTGCGTGGTCAATCATGGTGTAGTGCGTTTGAGCCTAAAATGAGGGAGCAAAAAAAAGGGAAGCCAAAGCTTCCCTTTTTATAATGATGCTGAGTTTATTTCGCTGCAGGTGCTGCGGTTACGATTTCTTTCACAACCCATTTGCCACCTTTTACGGTGTAAATGGTGATTGCGCCGTCTTTAATATCGCCTTTTTCGTCAAATACGATAGGGCCAGTTAAGCCTTTGTATTCAATTTTTGCGAGTTCTGGCAAGTATTTCGCTGGGTCAGCAGAGCCTGCTTTTTGCATTGCGCCAACCATCACTTTAACTGCGTCGTAGCAGAATGGTGCGTAGAGCTGAACGTCAGTGCCGAATTTTGCTTTGTAGGCAGCAAGGAATTCTTTACCGCCGACCATTGATTCAGTTGGTACACCTGGGATCGAAGCCAACATGCCTTCAGCATCCGTGCCTGCCAGTTTGATGAATTCTGGCGTTTGCGTACCGTCACCACCCATTACCAAAGCGTTGATACCCAGTTTCTTAGCTTGTTTTTTCAGTGGTGCGCCTTGTGCATCCATGCCGCCAAAGAAAATCAGGTCTGGTTTTGCGCCTTTAATGCCAGTCAAGATCGCGTTGAAGTCGGTTTCTTGGTTGGTTGTAAATTCGCGCTTAACGATGGTTGCACCAGCGGCAGTTGCTGCTTTTTCGAATTCATCAGCCAAGCCTTGGCCGTATGCAGTACGGTCGTCAATAATGGCGATTTTTTTCGCACCCAATTTAACTGCAAATTGACCGAGCACTTTACCTTGCTGTGCATCATTGGCCATCACGCGGAAGGCGGTTTTAAAGCCTTGCGCGGTGAAGGCAACGGCAGTTGCAGAAGGTGAAATTTGTGGGATGCCCGCATCAGAGTAGATTTTTGATGCTGGGATCGTCGTGCCTGAGTTCAAGTGACCGATCACGCCGTTGACTTTTTGATCCACAAAACGCTGTGCAACAGTGGTTGCTGTTTTTGGATCGGCTTGGTCATCTTCTGAAATCATTTCGATTTTCATTTTCTTGCCGCCGATATCAACACCACCTGCTTCGTTGATTTCGTCGATGGCCATTTTTACGCCATTTTCATTGTCTTTACCCAAATGCGCGATATTGCCTGTCAACGGGCCTGCTTGACCAAGTTTGATGACGTCACTTTCTGGGGCTGGAGCGGCAGCAACGACTGATGCAACAGGTGCGCTGGCGGCTTCAGGAGCGGCAGGTTCTTGTTGCTTGCCGCAGGCGGTAATCGACAAAATTGCAGCAGTGATAAGGCTGAGACGGGCGATGGTCATTGAGTTTCTCCGGGTAGATTTAAATTGTTTTTTTCTGGATCTGCGGTGTGACTAACAAGTATTTCTCTGACTTTGCCATTAGAAGGCAATCCATCTTGCTTGGGCAAATTGCGCGGATAAATCCGTAATTTCCTGTATCTGTGTAGCAACAGTTCTTGCGTGTAAACGACGTAACAGATGCAAATTCGCGGCTTACAGGGCGAAATTTTGATATTTACAGGGTTTACTATCTTGCCTCGGGGGTGAAACAAATAGATTTTTTGCGGTGTAATGTCGTGCGGATGGTGAATAGATGTTGTTTTATCGCGACTTTGTTGTGCGCTTTATTCGTGTGAAATAGGGATGTGTCGCGATGCGTGATCTTAGAGGTGGCCGAGTTCGGCCAGCGACACCACACGATGCCCTGCCACAATAAAGTGATCGAGTAGCTTTACATCGAGTAATTCCAGTGCATGTTGTAATTGGCTGGTGAGTAGTAGATCGGCGGAGGATGGCTGAGGACTGCCAGATGGATGATTATGTGCATTATGTACTATGTTCCTTAGTATGTTGCAGGAGCAAATGTATGTTGAAAAAAGTCACTGTGGAAATACGGCGCTTAGCAAGACCAGATGGAACGTTACGACCATTCATGATTTTTGAGGGGCTTCCCTTGATTTTGCCGAACCTATGGATCGATGACCTGGGGATGACAGCCAGGGAAAACACCTTGAACGCATATTTGCGTGATTTGAAAATAATGTATGAATGGGCAGTTGAAAACGGTATTTCAATTGAAAATCGGATCCGAAGTTTGAAAGGATTTAGTAGACCAGAGCTAAGAAAAATAGCAAACCTTTTGACGACAAAAAATAATGGAGAAATTTGTAGTAAGTCAACTATTTATAGAAGAATACAGTCTATTCAATCTTTTATCGGGTATGCATTTGACCATTTCATTGAGATTGATAAGGTTCCAATATTAGTTCAGCAATTAGTTGAAAAAAATAAGTCTTTTCAGTTGAATAGGCTTGAAAAACTTATGATGGCGCGTGCTAATAACGGCCCTGCTTCAAAACCATCGACCGATCTATCATCTTCTGAAATAGAAATAATTGAATCAGTTTTACATCCTGCTTCTGAGTTAAATCCATTTGTAGAGAAAAACGTTAAATTTAGAAATTATTGCATATTCTTAATTTTAATGGAAACCCTTGCAAGACGGTCAGAACTTGTCTTGATTGAGATTGATGACTTGACACTAGGTCCTAATCCTACAGTTACAATTAAAGCTCCAAGCGTGGCATCAAAAATACGACGTCGAGATGGTGCTAGTATGAAAACCATGGGGCGCACCGTTCCATTATCAGAAAAAGTAGCATTAGCAATGACTGTTTATATTGAGAACTGTCGAGAGAGTTTTATTTTGCCTCGACGTCCAAGTAAAGCGCTATTTTTAAGTCAGAAAGATGGTAAGAGGCTGAGTTCAAATACATTAAATCAAATATTTAGAAAAATACAAGAGTCTCCTGAGGTGAAAATGTTGGGTAGACGCATCCATCCCCATGGCATTCGCTCCTCTGCGGCAAATCATGCACGACGAAAGATTCAGAACAATGAAAAAGCAAATGATTTAGAAATGAGAGAAGCCCTTAGTTATTTAGGTGGCTGGACACAGAATAGTCGAATGATTGAGCGCTATACAAGAAGTGCCATTTCGGAAAGATTGCGTTCTTTTTTGCTTAAAAATGGGAGTGATTATTGTGACAGCTAAGCTACTAGTTAGAGGGGAGGCTGAGAGAATTATTGATGTTCTTAAATCATATCTCGATTTTGATCTTGAACCATTCTCAGTATTTTGTACGACAATTTTTGGACAAGAAATTTGTCTTATAGACGATAGGGGTCAGTGGTGCCCTTGTTTGCGTATTGAAAATATTGGGTACGGGGTTGTAAAAATTAATTGGGGTAGTAGGCTTCATTCAAGTGATTATTTTGAATGGATTTTAAGGCAGTGGACAATAGATCGAATTCAGTCTCGCATAGATATGCGCCCAATAAAAGAAATAATTAGTCTGATACATAGTTTTGAATATAAATTTGGAAATGATCCAGATCATGCTGAGGAGAAATTGTTTGCATGGTTGGTGAAAATATCTGAGCTGGGATCAATAGACGTCACAGTGGGCGCAAGGTTACTTTATGAGTGGTGTCTTGATGAATGCCTGCCAGGTTTTAATGAGATAAGGCTGGAAGATTTAAGAGAGGTTCGAACGTTTCATCGTCGAACTAAAGGCTTAGTTGCTATGAGGGATGTTATTGATGGCCCCTTTACGCGACTGGAGTTGGATCTTATAGAACAAAAGTTGCAGATAAACAAAAATATAAATACTAGGCAGCGTGCTTTGTTTTTGCTTTGTCGTGACTGGGGGTTAAGACCAATTCAAATGGCACTTTTACGAAGTGTTGATTTTGATTCAGATGCGTTGGGTCCATTTATTCTTGTGCCAAGTGTTAAGGGAAGAAAGAGATCGCATTTACGAAGAGCTCCTGGCAATTTTGTAAAAAGATATTTATCTTATGATACGGCCTTGGCAATTGAAGAACAAATAAATACCGCATCAAGTCAAATAACTGAAACGCAGATAACTATAAATAAGCTATTAAAAAAAAGTGGCGATGAATGCATACTACTTCCAACTCCATTGTTTCCGAATAGTGCGCGCTCAGAGGAAAGGCTGGCTAGAATGAGTTCACAGCCAGCGCTCATTGAGTATGCGTTGCATTCTGACTCGGCTAAATTATCTTTAGAGATATCTCGTTTAACGGATATTATTGCTCTACCAAATTTACGTGCGGAAATTTTAGGGAGAGAAAATGAGCTTCTTCAAATTTCAGCATATAGATTAAGGCGAACAAAGGGTACATCGATGGTACTGGCTGGTGCAAGTATGGAAGAGGTGGCCGAAGCACTTGATCATCAGGGCACTAATTCAGTTGAACATTATTTTCGATATAATCTAGAAGTCCATGAAATTATTAATGCTGCTCATACTGCTAGTCCTACAATTAATTTGGCAGTTGAGATGTGGCAAGGGAGAATTACTCATTCGAATAAATCAAATGTTGAAGGTGTTAAAATTGGTTCTTTAGGTCTCTGTGTCCGTGATAGTGCTTGCCCATTGCATCCGACCGTTAGTTGTTATTCATGCACTTCATTTCGCCCTAGGAAAGATGCAAATCATAAAGAATCGTTAATCTCTTTGGAAGATTTAAGAAAAAGTATTCGTGAGAAATCAACTGGTCCAATTGTTGAGCAATTAGATTCTGCAATTTTAGGTGCGAAAGGGTTGATTATGTTTATAGAATCTATAGATGAAAAAAAATGAATAGTAATGATAACAGAGTATCTATAGTTCTTGAAAATGAGCTGCGTCAAGCACGCAGTAAATTTGAGAATAAAAAATCATTGGGTTTGTTACAGGGTGAATTTGATGATATTAAATGGAAATATAAAGGTTGTTATTTAATTTTTTGTCAAATCGACAGCTTAAGTACCAGAGAGGAATTTGCTTTAAGTGGTGTGTCGGCAAGTCTTGCTCGATGTTTTGCAATTCACCAGATAGCTAAAGAATTAACACCGGAATCTTTGATAGGTCATCTTAATGGATTTCGATGGTTGGAGGTGGCCGTTAGAGAGAAAAATTGCTTGTGGCATGAGTTGAATAAGAACGTATTAAATTATGCTATTAAAAATATTGAAGCTAAAACTTCATATTCTACATCGTATAATCGAGCCGGTGCAATTGCAGTGTTCGTTGATTATTTGAATAGAGTGCGTATACAAATTGATGGTGAGAATGTTTGTTTTTGTAATAAAAATATAGTATGGAGGCATGGTGTTAAAAATCCAATTCGTGAAAATTTAGATCCTACGTCTGAAAGATATATTGAAAAAAGGAAAAAGTTATTTAAGGAAGATGTTCATATTGCTTTGGGAAAGGCGCGAGCTACTATTCGTAGTAATATTGAATTAGAACCCAAGCCAGGTTATGACCTTATAAGGCTTGAATCAATTGGACTTGTCTTATGTACAGGTATGAGGATTGGTGAGCTTTGCGCAATTCCAGTTAATGCATTAGAGATAGATACGGATACGGGACTTGAGTTTTTAAGGGTCCCAGTTGAAAAAGGAGCTGGAGCAAAAGCCACGACAATTCCTGATGTGTGGGTGCCATTAGTTCGAGAGTCATACGCTTATCTCCTAGAAACTTGTGCTAGTGCTAGAAAAAGAGCTGCTGAGATTGAAAAGTCAGGTTTCACTTTCGTTGTGAATGGCATTAATGAAGTAAGATCTAAATTTCCACTTGCTATTGCAAAAAAGGCACAACTAAAGTCAATCGGCTTAGATCCATCAAAATATGCATTAATTAGTGAGTTTACCGCAGCATTTGATCTATCTGAGAAAGAGTTTACTTCAGGAGGGCGTTTTTATGGTGCCATTGTAGAGGTGCCACGAATAGTCGCTTCCTTGCTTGTATCTTGGATTGATGAGCGATTTTTTTTATGGGATTGGAATAAATTTTCAAAAAATAAATTTGGGGTGTACAAATTATCAGTCAATGATATGGCAAATTTATCAGGAGCTTCAAAATCAAGTGTTTGTAAGGCCCACTGGTTCTATGATTGTTTAAGGAATTTTCTTGATTCTTTGTTAGCTTCTGGTGTTTTTGAGCCGAATAGTAATACTACAGAAATGGAAATTAATCTATTGGAGTTGAAGTGGAAAAAATTGCGATCCAAAATGATATCACTAAGAGGAGGTGGGCAGTGCTCATTTGTTGATGTTGATGTTGTGCAAAACATTTTGAGTGCGCAGTATGCGCGATGGCTTGAAATGCATTTCAAAGAAACTTTGGATTCAGATCCTAATGGCGATGGCGCTATATTTGAGTGTAAAAATTCAAGAGATGGTGTTCCAAACCGGTTAAGTGAGCACTTAATTGTAGTATGGGAGCATCAATTTAATAAATATAATATAAATGGTATTCTGCCTAGACCGATTTTACGTTCAGACTACTACAATTATTTGTCTTCAAATGCTCAGAAAGAAACTATATTTCAGCGGCTTTCAATTTTTGATAGTGTGGGAAATCCATTTAGTATTACCCCGCATTCAATAAGGCGATGGCTTACAACTGCGGTTCTTAGGTCAGGACCCTCCCAAGCCGCAATTGATCTTTGGATGGGGCGGCAGATCGGGCAATCTAGAGTTTATGATTATCGTACCGCAAATGAACGTGCTGAATATGTTCGATCTAATTATCTGCAGCCAGGGGTGGTGCCTGATGACTTTATAGGACGTCAAGTTAGTCGCTGGCGTTTAGATGAAATATCCGATGAGCAAATAATGTTCTTAGTAACAGAAAGACTTAAAGCTGTTCATTTTACGCCATGGGGCTCATGCTCTAAAGAACTCTATATTTCACCATGTAGTAAAGGATTGGCTTGTCTTCGTGGTTTTGGTTCTGAATCAATGTGTTCATCATTTCACATTGATGTAAGCGATCTTTCTGCGATGAAAGAAATAATAGCTTTGCGTGATAATTATGAAAAATTATATCGCTCTATAACGCCAAGAATAGATGAATTGAATCGTATCATTAATAATGAATTGAATACAGTGGAACCTTTAGATCAGCATTTGATTTTTATTAGGGATATGATCCGTGGGTGCAATTCAGCCTTGGATGAGTATGAGAAATCAGGTGTAAATATAAGTTGTGATTTTGAGCAATCTAACAATGGTAGAGAGGTGCTTGAATGAGTGCTTACGAAGACTGGAGAAAGCATGCTTCGGTAGTTTTAGATGAGTTCGAACTAGGGGTAAGAAAAGGGCGTTTAACATTAACAGAAATATCCCAGATAGTTGGGGTGGCACGCCAAACGATTTGGCGTGACAAATCTATTATGCAGAGGATTGATAATATTCGAAATATTCAACCCTCTATTAAGCATAAAAACCCTGGTCGTGCAGATTTAATAATGAGATTTCGCTTGCTTGAAATTGAAAATAAACAGTTAGAAGTTGAGAATGGAATTCTTGTTCAAAATATTATGATAATTTGTAGGAGGCTAATTGATTTAGGTCTTGATCCTTATAGTATTATTAGTCAAAATTTAAAGGAAATTGATAATGTTAGGAGAGAATATCTAAGTGAAAATTAATATGGAATGTACACATATTTTATGGCTATTTTTCTTCTTGGGTCCTATAGGGCTGTAGCGCCTGTATTAAAAGGTTGGTTTCCTACGGGCCAACGCAATATCGGTATTGCGTCGCTTTCAGGCGATTTTCTTCAGGTGACCAAGGATCTAAGTGCGTACTAATGTCTCCCCCGGACGCAATCCAATCATTGCCTAGTTTTGTGAGATTTATGCCGGATACAACGACAAGAGCCGACTCCTTATAGTTTTCTTTTGCATGAGAAACCTCGCCGCTTGTGAGAATTACTGAGGCACCTCCGCCTGTCGTACCCTTTACCTCAATGAATCGTTTGTCAGCATTTCGTTCGGCAAGTAAATCAAAGGGCTGAGAGCTAGAAGTATCAACAACGTTCCAACCTGCTTCTTCATATAACTTTCGTGCTGCGGCCATGGCATGGAGTTCCACGGCTTTGCGTTCTGGAGCCGACAAGCCTAGGCCTTGGCCTGCCTTATTTGTGCGAGTGGGTAACTGGATATCTGTGCTTTCGAGGAGTGTCCTAATCTTTCGGAAATCTAACTTCATCATCGACAACTGTGACGTGTGGCCTTCGCCGATAGCGGCGCAGGACTTGACCGCTAACACCGTTGGCTGAGTGGCGAAGCGTGTAAACCCCTTGATTCTTGCGGAATAGGAATTTACGTGCGTTTCAGTAGTAATTGTGGCTTCGAATTCACTTGCGCATCTCCCGCACTTCCATTTCGGAAGCATCGTACTACGTGCCCTAATATCCGTGGAGTTACATGAAGGGCAGCGCCTATGAGTTTTTACAGTTGGCGTTTTGGAAATCTCACTAATTTCGCCATAGCCGTAAATCTCGTTCTCTTTTCTTAAAATTACGATATCGCCGGTTTTGATGTTTTTGTGATTCGGGACAAAGCTGTCATATCGATACTCTTCGCCAGTTGTATCTTGATAGCCATCTATCCCTTTAGAGATTCGAGTTTCATCAGACTTCTCTAGTAGAAGCCAGACTTCTTGAATATCGCGCATCCTTAACCTCATTTATAAACTTCGACTTGGGGCACAACGTTTGGTGTATGGAGCCGCTGTAGCGTAGAAGGGGCCTACGCACGAAGCTTGTAAGCTGCCCCCTCGACATATTAGCTTGATTACTTTTTTGCCTAACGAACGATCTTGTAGATTCCGTAACCTAAAGATATTGATCTTTCTGCCAATCCTGAGTACTGAATTACAAGTCCTTCTCCTATGTATTGGGTTTGGTCGCTATAGCTAGATCGCGGCGTTATTAGGTGCTCAACTATTTGAGTTTTAATAGCCATTCTCGGTTTCCAATGAGTTGCACTGGCATGTGCGGCTAGTGGCTTAGGTCGGGTTGATTGGCAATGATGCCTACTTAAGGCGAGCACAGGCGTGAATGTACTGCGCGTAGACTTCTGAATTCCAAAAACCAGCGATTCTTCTCTTGAGTCGTTCCAACTCCATAGTCGTAACGGAAGATTGATTCGGAATATGCCAATCGGTTGGTATTTTGATTTCCAATGCAGCTATGCCTAGGTCCTTGAAGAGCTTCTCTTTCTTTTTAGTGTTTGCGTGTGTATCAGTAATCTCGATCGCAATGCACTTACCAAACTTCACTCGTAATGGGCAACTCTGCGCAAGTGATAGCATCACATCGACGTAAGCACTTCGCTTGGGGTTATAAGGATCTACTATATGTACTTCTTCTTCTGCGTTCTGCACAGTAGCGATGAATGATTGCCTGAAGAGAGAAAATTTAAATTCCGTCTGCCTGCATAAGAAATCTTGGGCAAGCTCGTGAGCGACTCCTTTTGAACCTCGCCCATGGCCGCCGCCTGCTTCTCCTTGGAAAGAAAAGCTACTACTGTCTTTCTTACCATCTACGCGCTTGACGGCAACCATTGGTCTTGAGCGGGATATATCGTAGTAAATTCGCCTTTCCCAATTATCAGGATCGGATTGTCTGCGCCGCAACGCCTCATATACGGTGATGAGTTCACCTTGGCAATTGGGGTTCGTGTAGGCGAGAATTTTCATGTAAGGCTAGTTTGAAAGATACACCTGTGGAGGTGCCTGTGTGGTTTGTTTGGATTACTCAGAATCCTACGTCAATAAACTCTTACAAATCAAGTGTGAGTTATTGTTTTTCATGAAAGCACGCCACGGTATGTGGCTGCTTCTCAGTACTGACTGTGCTGTACATGATATGCGAAGCTCTTCGCGCATGGCATTAAGGCAGCGCACATACTTGTTGCTATGGCGGGTGAGTCTTGATCTGTGTAAGGAATTTAGCTTGCGGTTCTTGCCCAATTTGCGTTTGCATCTTGGATGTAAAAGTTGCCATTTATTACGATAGCTACTTGGTTCTTGTTTCAATAATTTCTGCTGGCTGCAGGTCTGCTGTACCAGTTCCTGCTTCGTGCAATTGGCGCTACTTCATAATCAGCAAGCTATTTGCCGGTTATTTGATTCGATCTGCCACTTAGAGTGCCGGGTACTTATGTAATAATGTCATGAAAAATGTTTATGGTGTTAGGTTGGCTTTTTTATTGATTACAATTGTCCTCGCACAAGCACAAGATTGGACGTGGTTGTCGGTCAGCTCAATATCTTCCGACACTTGGCGCTTGATAGCGTAGTTGAGCAAGTGGACTAGGCATGACTTCGAATTGGTTAGAGAAAGAAAATTGCGAATTTTAAATCCTCCCAGCGCATCCGCGCTAATGACTACGGCACGCAGTTTCGGCAACTATGATCTAGCCGCTGCATTGGCTGATTTGGTTGACAACAGTATTCAAGCGAACGCGAGAAACGTTTGGGTGAAGTTTGATCCCGTGGATAACGATGTCATCGTTCGCATATGTGATGATGGGAGGGGGATGTCTAAAAATGTGCTCATCGATGCAATGAAGCCTGCGAGCAGAAACCCTAAAGAAAGACGAGACTCTCTTGATCTGGGCCGTTTCGGCTGGGGGCTGAAATCAGCTTCGCTTTCCCAGGCTCGTGTGTTGACCGTTGTTTCTTGGAATGATGCTGGTATTAATGCGGCTCGATGGGACATTGATAACATCGATGACTGGTACATGGATATGTTTCATGACGCGGATGCTCTTGATTTCCTAGAATCGGAACCTCTGACTTCAACTGGAACAGAGGTTATCTGGACGTATTGCGATCGACTTTATGATATTGGACTGGATGCAACGCTCGATGAGCGCTTAAACGAAAAAATATCGCATGCTAGGTCGCAGCTATCATTGATTTTTCACCGGTATTTGTCAGGTGAAGGTGGTAGACAATTGTCGATCCATATCCAAGGTATTTCTCTTGCTCCGTCGGATCCTTTTATGATCGCCCATCCTGCAACTCAGTCACTCGATGGTGAGCGGATTCAAATCAAGGAGGGGGAGTATATCCAAGTTAAGCCTTATGTTATACCGCACTTTTCAAAACTTACTGTTCATGAACAAATGGCGCTTGGAGGCGAAGAGGGTTTAGTTCGTAATCAAGGGTTTTACGTTTACAGAAACATGCGGCTAATCATTCACGGAACTTGGTTCCGACTCGTACCTCATGGTGAACTATCACAACTGACACGTGTTCGAATTGACCTTCCAAACAGTCTGGATGATGAGTGGAAAATCACGCTAGACAAGTCTGATGCTCAGCTTCCGGTCACGCTGCGTAAGCGTCTAAGAGAGATAGTTAAAAATTTCTCCAAACGGTCTGTTGGTGTTCACCGCCGAAAGGGCGTCGATCTAAATACTATAGACAAGTCACCGGTCTGGAAGCGGAATGCTCACAATGGTCGAATTCGCTACTTGATTAATCGTGATCATCCGATCATCCGTGAAATCTTGGCTGACGCTGGCAATCCATTTGTGGTGAGTGAAGCAATCAGGTTACTTGAAGCGTGCGTACCGATTGACGTGATTCAAAACGATTTGGTGGCAAATTCAGAAACGGTTGTTCAAGCTATAACCGATCCAGGCGAGTTTGATTCGCTAATACACGCTTGCATGCTTGCTTATCTGAGGCAAGCAGACGGAAAACCAACCCTTAGCCAGTTTCTCGCATTTGCCAAACAGATTGAGCCATTTTCTGAGCAGTGGAGGTACGCTGAAAGTACTATCACTGACAAAATTTTAAAGGATTGGAGTTTTAATGATGAGTAGGGATCCCAATAAATTCAAGGCAATGCTTTCATTTGTACGTGTAAGTATCGAGGGAGAGCTAAATGGACGAACTGTTGTGCAACCCGGATATCTCTCGGATGCCGTCACTCGCTTTGGTCATTTCTTTAATCTTTCTCCAGATCAGCATGAACGTTTGGTAAAACATCTAGAAACAATTTTTGGCACCAGACAGGAAGATGGTCATCTACTCCGAGGCGACTTCAAGGAGTGGTATCCCGCCGAGAAGGGGGCAATCGACTTTTACTACTGGCGTAGATTGGAAAAGTACTGGAAGGATCACTCCATCCTTCCTGTTGATGTGATTAGATCTGTAGATGACGTGACCGATGAGATTCTCGGATATCTTGGTAACCCAAGGGACAAAAACGGCTGGAATCGCCGGCGAGGATTGGTCATGGGGCACGTCCAGATGGGAAAAACAACCAACTACTCTGCTTTGGTGTCGAAGGCTGCAGATGCCGGCTATCGTATTATTGTCATTCTTGCGGGACAGACAAATTCGCTTAGATACCAGACGCAAGTTCGCCTAGATAAGACTTTTGTGGGCAAATCATCAATCAGTGATGCCACTCATACCAAGGTCTATGATGTTGCCCGAGTTTTCGTAGGTGAAAAAGACGGCTACACAATACATCACCCTTACTGTGGAACATCTCAGTTGTCTGATTTCAACATGGCCTCTGCAAACACGACTGGTGCGCATGAGGGTAATTTTGCGGATCCGATCCTGTTTGTTACGAAAAAGCACCCCAAAGTGTTGGAGCGCCTTACTCAGTGGCTAACGGGCCTGCGTCAAGATGAAAAGTTGGATGGACCTATGTTGCTCATCGATGATGAAGCTGACAATGCGAGCATCAACACCAATGAGAAACGAAAGCAGGCTACTACCATTAATCAGAATATAAGAGCGCTGCTGCATACATGCAAGCAATCTACATATGTTGGCTATACCGCTACACCGTTTGCCAATATCTTTATCGATCCTGATACGACGGACAATTGGAGGCGCGAAGATCTTTTTCCTGCGGACTTCATCAAATCACTAGACCCTCCAGACAATTATGTCGGAGCTAGAAGACTGTTCCCGGAGGATGGTGATCTCCATGAGGTTTGTATCAGGACCATTCCTGATGACTATGCTGATCTACTTCCCCTCAAACATCCGACAGGCTGGTTGGTTGCAGCGCTTCCTAAAAGTCTAAGTAATGCAGTTTTGGAATACATCTTAGTTCGATCTATCCGAATAGCCCGTGGTGAAGGTGATAGCCACTCAGCGATGCTGGTCAATGTGAGTCGATTCAATGCTGTTCAGGCGCAGGTGCGCGAGCTCATCGATAGCCTGCTATTCGATATGCAGTCTGCGATCGAGAGCTGGTCGATGGCTAACTGGAAAAAATCAGATTCAATGCAGCAGTTAAAGTGCGTTTGGGATGAGGAGTATGAAGGTACGGTCGAGTTTGACTGGGATTCGATTCGTCCTTTTCTCAAGGATTCTATCTCTTCTATCAAAACCAGGTTGGTTAACATGAAAGGTAGCGGGATTGATTACGAGAGCGCTCCATCCACTGGCTTGCACTTTATCGGCATTGGAGGTCTAGCACTGGCTCGTGGACTTACGCTGGAAGGTCTTCTTATTTCCTATGTTTTGCGTAACGTCGGAGCATCGGATACGCTACTTCAAATGGGGCGATGGTTTGGATATCGCCTTGGATTCGAGAATATTTGTCGTATCCATGTAACTCCTAATCTGATTGGAGATTTTCAGGAGGTGAGTGATTCGGTTGAAGAGTTACGCGCAGATTTTCAGCGTATGGCACTTCTTGGTAAGACGCCATTTGAGTTTGGTCTTAAAGTCCGCCAAAGTCCGACCGGTATTGCAATCACAGCTGCGAATAAGATGCGGAGTGCGACAGAAATTACTTTGGCAGAGGATTTTTCCTCCCGTCACATCCAAGCCTATTCCTTGTATGACAGCAAGGAAGCCAACGATCAAAACCTAGCCGCCGTTGATGAGTTTCTCAAACGTTTGATAGGGGTTGGAACATCGGCAGATACTACAAGCGCGAGAGTATGGACACATGTTCCAGCAGCCGAAATACTACGCCTGTTGACGAATGTGCAGCTCCCACAGACTGAGTTCAACGCATTTGATGCCGGAGGTGTCAGCCTAATCGGAGCTTATATCGAAGACCGAGCAGGAAGCGAATTGAAGGAATGGGATGTGGCATTGCCCTTCGTCACCCAAAAGCCAAATGGGCAATCACTCCCATTCCCTTACCCAAAGGAAGGCAGTAGCCCTATTTATTGCAGAACACGAGGCAGTGGCCTACGGGACGGTCGGTTAGTAAAAGTAACATCGAAAAATGCTGTGGCCTTTGGCGCTGATGATATGGCGTATGGCGAAGACAGGGATGAACTCGATCATAAGGCACAAGAGATCAAACGTAATCAGTTGGAGAGCGGAGTCGAGCTACAGTCAGAGGCTATCCGGTATGCAATGTCTCGTACAAGGCCGCTTTTAGTGGTTCATCTTCTGAATTTCCGGCTTGCATCCAAGGATTCGATAGACGAGGAGCTTAAGTTCGGTAGTGAGATGCCTGTCGTAACTTTCAGCCTCGTTGTGCCGGGAACAAATATCCCCTGCAAGGAAAGACGATACCAAGCATCACAACGTTTGATTCAGCTGTTGGCCGAAAGGCGAGAGGCTGCAGAGACGGATGAGGAGCTTACTGATGAATATGAATGAGTTCGAGTCGAAATGGGCCGAGTTGGCAAGTGGAGGCCATTCAGCAGGAAGATTCCGCGTCTACCCAGATCATACGCTCAATTTCTATGTTCAATATTCCTTGGCGGGGTATCGCGAAGTCGTGATTGACGTGCTCGGTGAAGACATGCAGCCGTTTGAACTGCCGGCGTTCAGAAATATTGAGTTGGTTTCCCTGAAGACAGACAATGGTATCCGTATAGGCATGACATTGCTTGAAGCAGATCTTGCTAGAAATTTTTCCCTCATGTGCTATGACTTGGCGGAAAGATCTGGAGTGGCATGTTCAGTAGATGCTGCGACTGCCATTTTGCTGAGGGCGTTGGCGAACTGGGCCGAATTATTCAAAAGGCGAGCGAATGATGGGCTTACAAGAGAAGAAGTTCTGGGGCTTATGGGGGAGCTTCTTGTGCTGGAGTCGCTTCTCACCGAATCTGAGATCAATCCTAATACACTAATACTTGGTTGGCGTGGTCCTAATGGAGATACACGAGATATTGGAGTTAACGGTACAAGAGTCGAGGTTAAAGCACAGCTATCAACAGGTGCTTTGAAACTGCGTATCTCATCCCTTACGCAGCTGGATGACTGTGGTGATCGGGTTTTTGTCGCACTAATGCGAGTCTCGCCTTCTGAGAAGGGTCGCTCACTGCTGACGATTGTCGAGGATATCAAGGAGCTGCTTATAGGGCGTCCTCTGGCTGGGCTGGAGTTTGAACGAAAGATTGCCCTTTCCGGAATGACCGTCGACTCCAACCAATGCTTAGAGGAATACGCCCTTGATGATCGAATTGTTTACTCTGTCACAGGCAGCTTCCCAAGGTTGACCCCTGCAAATGTGCCGCTAGGGATTGCCGCAGTTCAGTATGAAATTGCTGGGCCTTCTCTGGATGCATGCCGTACGGATTGGGCAGTACTACTTGGAGCGGTTGATGGTTGATTTCTCAGAGAGCTATCAAGAATTAGCTAACGAGATCACCATCGGTAGTATTGCTGATGGCGAGCTTAAGGTTACCGAGTTTTTCCGCATCTTTGCACAACTCGCCGCGGAGAATGGCGACTGCCCCGACCTTGACTATACACCCGTCCTTAATGAATCTGGTTCCGGTTATCGCGTTGATGGGTATGCTTTTGATTTGCCAGAGGGGACAGATGATCCGGCCGGAGAGCTTTATCTTGCCGTATGCGTCCATTACCAAGAAGAATACCTTCCGGTAGTTAATGCTCGCGACGTTGACTTGGCCGTATCACAAGTGGAACGATTCCTTAAGGCTATTCATTCAGCAAAAACCCTTGAGGCAATGGAAGAGTCTAGTCATGCATATAGGTTGGCAATCCAGATTCGCCAATATAAACCTAGGCTCGCTCGTATTCGTGTACTGATGTTCACTAATGGCCACCTCAAGACACGCAGGAAAATGTTTGATACTCGAATTTTTGGCGATCTCCCGATCCAGATTAATGTTCTTGATATTGAGCGATACGAACGTATTTCACGAAGTGGTTCTGATCCAGTCGAGGTGGAATTTAAGGAAGACTTCGAGGGAGCAATATCTTGCTTGCCCGCATCTATGGGAAGTACAGGTTTTAGTAGTTACATATTCGCGATGCAAGGACCTGTACTTGCTAAGATATTTGCTACTTATGGTAGTCGACTACTTGAACAGAACGTTCGCACCTATCTTCAGGCCAAGACAAGCGTAAACAAAGGGATTCTTAAAACAATTCAAGAGTGCCCATCCATGTTTTTTGCCTACAACAATGGTATTACTGGTACTGCTTCATCTGTTGTAACGGAACGCCTGCCTGACGGTGCACTAGGAATTGCAAGCATCAGGGATTTTCAGATCGTTAACGGTGGGCAGACTACTGCATCAATTTTATACGCTCGAGATGCTATGAAGTGTAATCTTGACGAAGTCTACGTGCAGGTAAAGCTCTCGGTGATCGGAGAAGAGCGACTTGGTGAAGTTGTTCCAAAGATCTCCGAGTACGCTAATACCCAGAATAAGGTATCGCTTGCAGACTTGGCATCAAACAGCCCAGTTCAGATACGTATAGAACGTCTTTCAAAGGAAATATCGACTCCTCAACGTGCCGGTGAGTTGCATGTGACAAGATGGTTTTATGAACGAGCACGAGGTCAGTACAGAAATTTGTTTGCTTATAAGAGTGCAGCAATTCGCAGTCGCATTGAAACTGAATATCCCAAGAACCAACTTTTGGTTAAAACGGACCTAGCAAAGTATGAGCTTGCTTTTAATGGGCGGCCACACCATGTCTCTGAAGGGGAGCAGAAATGCTTTCAGCGCTATGTCACGTCTGTACTGGTAGGTTATGGAGACGGGATTGATCTGAATGAATTTTGGTTTAAATGCGTTGTAGCTAAAGCCATCGTATTCCGCTCACTTGATAAAGAAATCGCACAGTCAGAATGGTACAAGGCTGCAAAGGGCCTAAAGGCTCAAACTGTTGCCTATTCAGTTGCAGCTGTCGCGCAGGCCTTTCGCGTTGGAGAAATGCAAATCGATCTGATGCGTATATGGCGTGATCAGACGGTGCCTAAGGTATTGACTGACTGGATGCTTGGTTGGGCATCAAGAATTCATAAGATACTCAATGATCCACCTGGGATGGTCAAAAATCCTTCTGAGTTTGCAAAAAAAGAGTTCTGCTGGACGCTGTATATTCTCCCTCTTGTCGAAGCTCCTCCTGAAAAAATATGCGATTATGGTGTTTCACTAAGTGAGTTTGGTGAGGAAGTTGGCCGTGGACGCAAAGAGGAAAGAAAAAATCGCAAACTGGATTTTGATGTCGCTATAGCAAATTTGGTGCCTAAGGCTGCCGAATTGAGACGGATAGCTACAGGCAAGAATTTGTTGTCGAACAACAATTCAAGAGCCTTGGAAAAGCTGCAAGCTGGCCGGATTACTTTGACTCGAGCAGAAAAAAATTCACTCATTGCGCTGCTTGAAAGACTAGAAGTTGCTTTTTAAATAATTATCAATAATAGATTTCTCAAATTAATAAACTGAAGGTGTAGTTTCACAAATTCAAAATTAAAAGACGATTCTGCTTAAACATAATTCTCGTATACATTTAATTATTATGTCAGATGGAATTACCGACCTTCATGGATTACTGTATATGGTAGCTTTTGATAAATCAGTCGTTAGGGGGGGAGACTCTCTCTCTTGTGGGGGGCAAATTCTGCTTGCATTGATAATGTCAGTCCATCAGTGGCCTATGCAGTACAGCGTAAACAATATCTGCAATCTGGCTCGCTAAAAAAGACGGAACAGCATTCCCAACCTGATGATATTGTTGTGTTCTGTTGCCTTGGAAAAAATAGTCATCTGGAAAAGTCTGTAAGCGTGCGGCCTCACGCACAGTAAGACTGCGACATTGCCGCGGATCATAGTGAATGAAGTAATGACCATCCTTGGCGATGTGGCTAGTTATAGTGGTTGATGGTCGACCTTCCAGCTGTACACGGAAGCGATCCGCAAATTTCCCACTCTCCCAGTTCTCATGATCAGGAGCCAGCCCTTTAAGGGCAAAATCTTTATACCCTTTAGGTGAGGCTCCAGTTGCCCTCGCAAAAGAAGCAGCATAAACATAGCGTCTCAGATCGCTTTCCATGTGTCCACGTGCTTCGTGGTTCAAAATGTTACGCAGCTTCTTAGTGGTGCCTTGAGTTGTGTACCAAGCAGAAAGGTCTTCGGGACAATACTTAGGCGGCTGATACTCACTTGGGATCTTGCCAAGGCTGATAGGAAAGCGGGCGTTAGTTACGACGTTATCCAGTACATCTGCAACGCAATCCAAACTGTGCTTTTTGAGGCGAGCTTGTGTTGCTAAATCATGGCAATGTTTCAAAAGAAGTGACTTCCAGCGCTCAGGAGAGTCTTCTCCCTTCGAAATCCGGCTGCGAAGTGGGGGTAAATCGTTAATGGCTTCAATAACGGAAACTTGACCTTTCTCATGAAGAACAGGTGGGCTCCAGCCAGGGCCTTTAACATTGCCGATATCCTCACGAATCCCCAGGAGGATCACGCGATGTCTAGCCTGCGGTACTCCGTACTTCTCGGCATGTACGATGAACTTTCGAGCATCAAGCGTAGCAGGGTTATCGCCCTGCATAAAGCAGGTGTCTGTCACCAGTGAATGAATCTGATATCCGCAGCCCGATAGATCCTTGAGAATACTGTGAAAAATAAGCTGACTACCAATCTTTGAAGATAGGATCCCTTTAACATTTTCCATGACAAAAACGTGCGGCTTGTTTTCGGCGATGATTCGCAGATATTCCTTATAAAGGAAGTGGCGATGATCATCCTCTGCCTTGTAGTCTGCCTTGCCTTTGTTACGCGCACGTCCAACTAGGGAGTAGGCTTGGCATGGAGGCCCACCAATTAATACCCAGGGCACGTCAGAGCTTATCTTATTGGATTTGATCGCTTGGTCTAACTTGGCATTGCTTTCCGCTTCGCCCAATGTCAGTTGCATAGCCTCTTCACAGGCTTCAGCCCACGCTGCTTTTGTTTGTTCATCCCAGTGCGGGAGAGCTGTGTTGTCAATGGGTGGCTTTTCACCATTACATATAGCAAAGTAGGGCGCAAGGGCATCTTCACCAAGCCGTTTAAGACACCGATAGAAAGCGCGTAGACGCAGCGTGGCATGTGCAGATGATTCCATCTCGGCCGAGACGCTGATACGAAATGCAGGATGAGATGAGAAACCTTCTCCAAGACCACCGGGGCCTGCAAAAAGGTCTACAATTTTTATGATTTGTTCCACGAACCTCGCCTATTTCAATTTCTTTCTTTGGGATTATGCCAGGATACCAGGAATGGCTGATATCGTCGACCCTGTTACGTGCTGGCGAAAAAATCCTTTGATGGAAGTTAACGGTCCGAGGTTGAGATCAGGGTTTGTTGTGGGTTGTAGTAGAGCTGAAAGCTGGCGATGGCATTTATCGTGATGCTCATAAAATATTACTAGATTTGATGCACCGTCTCAAAAATCAATGGACTCATGAGAAATACTGGGTCTTGTAATCTTAATTTATTCTTCGCATTGATATTCAGCGCAACAATCGAACGGGAAGTAGGTTGGCTCATTGCTGCACTTTTCTTGAAAAATACTCTACGCCCAGTTGGCCAAAAAATAGCCATAGCCGTCAATCAGAGTTGTTAGAGTTTATGACTAATAACTGCCCTATAAATCGAGAAAAGTGGATAATATCGAAAAGAGAATGGCGCTTTACAGATACAGCTCCTCATTGCAGGGGGTGAAGTAAAAAAGTTAATGCAACACTTCTATATGCAACATCGAATCGCAAATAATTTGCTTTTAACTAGAGGAATCAGTGCCTCTCCCTGAATGCAACGTCGTACTTGACGATATAACCTGCGACGATCAGCGCGGCGGCGTTGTGTTCGATTGCGCGGCGTGCCAATTCGCGTGGATAAACGCGCGTTTCCGCCAAAGTGCCTTTAAATAGTGTTTCAGCAGCAATCAGTTTGTAGCTGCTATCTAAAAACAGCGCATGAAATTCTTCGGATTTAAGCCCGCGCAAGCGTAGTTGCAGAAAGTCTTTGACTGCGGCGGGATTGGTAAAGGAATCGCGTTCTTTGAGTTGTTCGAGCAAGGCGCGGCGGCTCATTTCAAGTACCGATTGCAATTGCGCGTATTTGGCGTCACCGATGCCATTAATGCATTCAAAATCACTGAGCTTGGCGTGAAATAGTGCTTGCAGTGAGCCAAAATGCTGCAATAAATCACGCGCTAAGTCGACCGCACTTTTGCCGGTAATGCCGACGCGCAGAAAAATTGCCAATAGTTCGGCATCGCTCAGCGCGGCGGCGCCGTTTTGCAGTAATTTTTCTCGGGGGCGAGAATCTGCGGGCCAATCGGTGATGGACATCGGCGTTTCTTGTTAAACTTGGATCATTCGCTATAGCAGAGGCTTACGTCGTGAGTCATAAAAAAATTGTATTGGGTGTTACTGGCGGTATTGCCGCGTATAAATCGGCTGAATTAACACGGTTGTTGGTGAAGGCGGGCTATCAAGTGCATGTCGTGATGACCGAAGCGGCAACTCATTTTGTCGGCGCGGTGACGTTTCAGGCTTTGTCGGGTCATCCGGTGTTTGTCGATCAATGGGATGCGCGAATGCCCAACAATATGGCGCATATTGATTTGACGCGCGGCGCGATGGCGGTGCTGGTTGCACCCGCGTCGGCGGATTTTTTGGCTAAAATTGCACACGGGCATTGCAATGATTTGTTGACGACTTTGGTGGCTGCGCGAACCTGTCCGCTGATTGTCGCGCCAGCAATGAATAAACAAATGTGGGAGAACCCCGCCAATCAGCGCAATGTGGCGCAATTGACCAGTGATGGCGTCGTGATTTTAGGGCCTGGCTCAGGTGAGCAAGCTTGCGGCGAAGTGGGTGATGGCCGGATGCTCGAAGCCGAACATATTTTCGAGTTCTTTGAAGCGGGTTTGCAACCCAAATTATTGCTTGGCCGCACCGTGTTATTAACAGCTGGCCCGACGTTTGAACGAATTGATGCTGTGCGTGGTATTACCAATACCAGCTCTGGGAAAATGGGCTACGCAATTGCGCGCGCCGCGTATGAAGCGGGCGCTGAAGTGATTTTGATTTCGGGTGAGACCGCTTTGGCGACACCTGTGGGTTCGCGGCGCATTAATGTGCAAAGCGCACAGCAAATGCTTAATGCCGTAGAAGATGAAATCGCGGCTGCGGATATTTTTGTCGGTGTGGCTGCGGTGTCGGACTATTATGTGCTCAATCCTTCCGAGCAAAAAATCAAGAAAGATGCGCATATTTTGACTTTGGAGTTGGGGCCGAATCCGGATATTTTGGCCAATATTACCGCCAAACCCAATCCGCCATTTTGTGTCGGCTTTGCTGCTGAATCTGAAAATCTACTTGAATACGCCGAAGCTAAACGCAAACGCAAAAAACTGCCTTTGCTGGCAGCGAACTTAGTGCAGCAAGCGATGGGGCAAAATGATAACGAGCTGGTATTGCTCGACGACAGCGGTGAGACGCGTTTGGCGCGCGCGCCAAAAATTGATATTGCCCGCAAACTGATCGCGCATATTGCGCGTTTATATGATGCCGAGCAGGCCGCGAAGTAGTAATCCCACTTTGCACCTTAAATCCACTCATTGAGGAAAGACCATGACCACCATTGATGTAAAAATTTTAGATGATCGTTTAAAAGACAATCTGCCCGCTTACGCAACAGCAGGGGCCGCAGGTTTGGATCTGCGCGCGTGTGTGGATTCACCTGTTGACTTAGCACCGGGCGCTACGACCTTGGTGCCAACGGGCATGGCGCTGCATTTGGGTGATGCTGGTTTGGCGGCGATGATTTTGCCGCGTTCAGGCTTGGGGCATAAACACGGCATCGTGCTGGGTAATTTGGTGGGCCTGATTGATTCCGATTACCAAGGGCAGATTTTTGTGTCGGTATGGAATCGCGGTAACACCAGTTTTACGATCCAACCTTTAGAGCGCATCGCGCAATTGGTCATTGTGCCAGTGGTGCAGGTTGGCTTTAATATTGTTGAAGAATTTGCCGAGAGTGATCGCGGTGAAGGTGGTTTTGGTAGTACAGGTAAGCATTAATCTATGGGTATATCTTTCTAGGCCTTTATCAATAAATCCTACATTGATATACCTGTTGATGTGGCTGCTTTGATTAAAATCGCGCACTGCACAGCAGGCGCGATTTTTTATGCCAGTTCAGATTCTAAGATTTGTTTGGCTTGATGTAGTGACTCGACGATTTCAAGCTTTAGCGCTTGCGTCTCTGCGCTGGCTGGGCGCAAATCGGGCACCATGATGACGCGGCAGCCTGCGGCGTGCCCCGCTTGCGCGCCAAAATTCGAGTCTTCAAATACGATGCAATCAGCAGCATTCACATTCAATTTTGCAATGACTTTCAGATAAATATCGGGCGCAGGTTTTGGGTGCGTGATTTCATCGCCGCACACGGCAAATTGAAAGTAATGCAATAGATTAGTTAGCTCAAGATGGTGAATCGCAATGCTGCGGCGCGTTGATGTGGCCACTGCGCAAGGGATTTGTTGTTTTTGCAGAAAATCGAGTAGTTCAATCACGCCAGGGCGTAGCGCTATCGCCGTTTGGCTGCGCTCTAGATAAATTTTATGCGTGCGACTGCGCAGTGCTGCGACTGGAAACTGCTCGCCGAGTTCCAAGCGTAAGTAGTCCTCCGTTTTTGAAGAGTGCATACCTATCATGCCCAGTGGCACGTGTTCGCTGATACTGTGGCCAAGCTCTTGCGCCGCATCGTGCCAGCAGCTTAGCGACATACGCTCGCTATCAATGAGTAAGCCATCCATATCAAAAATGGCGGCAGTAATTTTTGCTGGAGTTGAGTTGATTTTCATTGCCTTATTTGCGATTTGTTTCAACAATACGCCAGTTTACTCGCCTTGAAGCTCAAATGACTGCCAAAAATACCTTTTCCGCCGTCGCGCCTTGCCCTTGCGGTCGCGCTACAACGTATGAACTCTGCTGCGGCGTGTACCATGCGGGAATCGCCGCACCGACGCCAGAAAGCCTGATGCGCTCGCGCTATAGCGCCTATGTTTTGGGCTTGGCTGACTATTTGCAAGCGACGTGGCATCCCAGTACGCGTGCTGCTGAACTGGATTTGTCAGCCGATGCTGGTGTGAAGTGGCTGGGTTTGAAAGTTGATTTTGCTATAGAGACGGGCGAGGACGGTAATGAAGGCGAAGTGCATTTTGTTGCGCGCTACAAAGTGGGCGGCAAAGCGCATCGTTTAAGCGAACATAGCCGCTTTGTGCGTGAAAACGGACGCTGGTTTTACGTCGATGGTGATGTGGCGTGATGCAGGGTAAGGACACACTGGCGCGGCTTCGAAATGGCGAATTGGCTGGCATCAAACGCTTAGATTTGTCTTGCGGCTTGACTGAGTTCCCGTGCGAGATTTTTGCTTTAGCTGATAGTTTGGAAATTCTCAATTTATCGGGTAATCGGCTTTCCAGCCTGCCCGATGATTTGTGGCGTTTGCATCAAATGCAGATTATTTTCTGCTCGGACAATTTATTTACGCAGCTACCCGTCGTGCTTGGAAATTGCGCTGCGTTGACGATGATCGGCTTTAAAGCTAATCAAATTGTGGATGTTCCAGCAGAGTCTATACCGAAATCCTTGCGCTGGTTGGTACTGACCGATAATCAAATTGGCGAATTGCCTGCGAGTATTGGCGCTTGCGCAGGATTGCAAAAATTGATGTTGGCTGGCAATCAATTAACATCATTACCAGCAGAAATGGCGGCTTGTCAGCAGCTCGAATTAATTCGCTTGGCTGCCAATCAATTGCATGGCTTGCCGGAGTGGCTGTTGAAATTGCCGAAGTTGTCGTGGCTGGCCTTGGGTGGCAACCCTTTAAATAAAGGCTTTGAGTCGGATCGTGCTGTTGGTAATGAAGGTGTGCAGATTGCATGGTCGGATTTAGAAGTTGGTGAGCTATTGGGTGAGGGCGCTTCAGGAACGATTTATCGCGCGCAGCATACGCAGCCATCGGGCATTAATAACGTAGCACTAAAATTATTCAAAGGCGAGGTGACCAGTGATGGTTTGCCACAAACTGAAATGGCCGTTTGTCGCGCGGCGGGCTCGCACGCGAATTTAATTGGTGTGCACGGGCAACTGATTGAGCATCCAGAGCAGATGCAAGGTTTGGTCGTGCCTCTGATTGAGCCGCAATTTACGATTTTGGCGCAGCCGCCGAGTTTGACGAGCTGTACGCGAGATGTTTATGCGCAAACGCTCGTTCTTGAATTCGCTACGGCGCTGAGTATTGCTCGTAGTATCGCAAGTGCGGCGCTGCATTTGCATCAGCAAGGTATTTTGCATGGTGATCTGTATGCGCACAATATTTTGCACGATGTGGCAGGTCATGCGTATTTGGGTGATTTTGGTGCGGCTTCTTTCTATGCTCAGACTGCGCCGCAGGCTGAATTAGAAAAAATTGAGGTGCGTGCATTTGGCGTGTTGCTGGCCGAATTGCTTGAGCGTATTAAGTGGTGTGGTGATGAGGCAAAAGATCAACTGCAGGATCTCGCCGCGCAATGTTGCCAAGTGCATGTTTTGCAGCGCCCACGCTTTGTGGAAGTTTTGCATCGTTTAGATGCGCTGTTGTAGAAAATAATAAGTAAATTCCCTAGATTAGTGCTTCCTACTTGACTTATGTAGTGACAAGATTTAACTTTCAAACAGTCGTTTGAAATTGACGTAAATCAAGTTATTACAGGGGTAGGGCATGGAAACGGGGAAAGCCTTAGAAACATCGCAGCGCATTTTAGATGCGGCAGAGCTGCTGTTTGTAGAGCATGGTTTTGCCGGCACCTCGATGCGGCAAATTACCAGCTCGGCGAGCGTCAATATCGCGGCGGTGAATTATTATTTTGGCTCCAAAGATGGTTTGTTCCAAGCTGTGTTTGAGCGTCGCGCCGAACCGTTTGCACAACTGTCTATTCGTAAAATCGACGAACTCACTGCTGCAAAAAACGACTATTCCGCCATCGAAGTGGCGCAGGCTTTTATGACTGCCGCGATGGAAATGGGTAGTAATCCAGAATATGGCGGCTTGGTGTTCGTTAAATTACTGGCTCGCAGCTATGTTGAGCCTAATCCCGCCCTTAAAGAAAAACTCCCGCAACGTTATGGCGAACTCACCCGCAAGTATTTGGCGGCGCTAGCGCATGCCTTGCCGCATTTATCGACCGCAGAAATCAATTGGCGTTTCCATTTTATGACCAGTGCAATGTTTAACGCATTTGCTGGCAATAACGTGATGCGCCTCTTTATGACGCAACCTGTAGTGAACGCCCGTGATCCGCAATTGGTGGCGGACATGCTATTGCCATTTATCGCTGCGGGGCTCAATAGCCCCGCGGCAGCTTAAGCGTAGGTTGGAGAACATCATGTCTATTTTTATTTGTATTATTGCCATTGTCGTTTTATTGGGTGCGCTAGCGTATTCGCGCGCGCCACTGTGGTGGAGTTCTTTATTGCTCTTGGTTGGTGCTGCTTTTGCCGTATTTCAGCAGGGCGCGAATCCGATCTGGGCAGGTATCTTATTGGCGGTATTAATAGTATTGAATCTCAAGCCAATACGTCGGATTGTATTGACTGGGCCTTTGTTTGGCGTGTTTCGCAAAATCACGCCTGCGATGTCGCAAACTGAACAAGAAGCAGTCGATGCCGGTACGGTGTGGTGGGATAGAGATTTGTTCTCGGGCAAGCCTGACTTTGCCAAATTGCATCAATACAACGCACCAAAACTCAGCGCTGAAGAAGAAGCATTTTTAAACGGCCCGACCGAAACTCTGTGCGCGATGCTCAATGATTGGGAAATCACGCAAAAAACCAAAGATCTGCCACCCGAAGCGTGGGATTTCATTAAGAAAAACGGCTTTTTGGGTCTGATCATTAAAAAAGAATTCGGTGGTAAAGAATTCAGCAACTACGCCCACGCTCGTGTAGTGACTAAGATCGCAACGCGCTCAGGTTCGGCTGCAGTGACAGTGATGGTGCCGAACTCACTCGGCCCGGGCGAGTTATTGCAGCATTACGGCACAGCAGAGCAAAAGAATTACTACTTGCCGCGACTCGCTATCGGCGAAGAAATCCCTTGTTTTGCACTAACCAGCCCAGAGGCCGGATCGGACGCGGGCGGGATTCCTGACTTTGGTATCGTGACGCGTGGCAGCTATACCGATCCGCGTACTGGCGTGTTTTACGACAATGTGCTCGGCATTCGCCTGACTTGGGAAAAACGCTATATCACCTTAGGGCCAGTGGCGACGATTTTAGGTCTGGCCTTCAAGCTGTACGATCCTGAGCAATTACTCGGTGATAAAGAAGACATCGGTATTACTTGTGCCCTGATTCCAACGACGCACGAAGGTGTTGAAATTGGCCGCCGTCATTATCCAGGTACCAGCGCATTCCAGAATGGCCCGAACTGGGGTAAAGACGTGTTTATCCCGATGGATTGGGTGATTGGCGGGCAGGATTTCGTCGGCAAAGGCTGGAAAATGCTGGTCGAATGTCTGTCAGTGGGTCGCTGTATTTCCTTGCCAGCGATGTCGGTTGCGACGGGTATGTTGGCGTCGTATACCACCGGTGCGTATGCACGGATTCGTAGCCAGTTTGGTCTGTCGATTGGCCGCTTTGAAGGCGTGGATGAGGCACTAGGTCGGATCGGTGGCTACACCTATCAAATGGATGCCGCGCAACGCCTTGCTTTGACTGCGCTGGATTCGGGTGAAAAACCATCGGTGATTTCTGGGATTTTGAAATACCACAATACCGAAAAAATGCGCAAAACGCTGAACGATGCAATGGATGTGCATGGTGGTAAAGCAGTATGTATTGGCCCGCGTAACTATCTGGCTCTGGGCTACCACGCAATACCCGTTGCTATTACAGTAGAAGGCGCTAATATTCTAACGCGCAGCATGATTATTTTTGGCCAAGGCGCGATTCGCAGCCATCCATTTGTATTGCGTGAACTCAAAGCGGCGATGAGTAAAGATTTGGTGGCATTTGATGATGCAGTCATGGGGCACATCGGTTTTGCCATCTCAAATATGGTGCGCTCAATCTGGCTAGGTTTGACAGGTGCACGTTTTGTTGTTGCGCCTGTTGATGGGCCAACGGCACAAAATTACCGCGATATCGTGCGTTTTTCATCGGCTTTTGCTTTCTTAGCCGACATGGGAATGGCGACCTTGGGCGGTAGCTTGAAATTTAAAGAGAAATTATCCGCTCGCTTGGGCGATATGTTGTCGAACCTGTATATCGCAACGGCAGCATTGAAGAAATTCCATGATGATGGCCAGCCTAAAGAAGACCGTCCACTGGTGCGTTGGGCAGTAGAAACGGCGCTGTATGACTGTCAAGAAGCGATGCACGGCTTTTTAGCCAATCATCCGAATCGGGCAATTGCATGGTTTGCGCGCCGCGTGGTGTTTCCTTGCGGCATGACTTTGGCGCAGCCTGCAGATCGCGTGGGAACACGAATTGCGCGTAATTTGATGGAGCCATCGGCATCGCGCGATCGTTTGGTGCAATTTATGTACCGCTCGCCAGATGAGACTGATTCGGTCGGCGTGCTTGAACATGCACTTAAAGCGGTGATTGCAACGGAAGGTATTGAAAGCAAACTGCGCCGTGCGCAGCGCGAAGGTCAGCTTAAATCGATCACTGCTAAAGCACGTTTACAAGAAGCTTTATCTTTGGGCTTGATTACGACTGACGAGCACGCAGAAATCGTGCGGGCGCGTCGCTTGAAACGCGAAGTCATTATGGTCGACGATTTTGATGCACATTTAGAAAATGCTGATGTAGATGCAATTCATCGGAGCATTGTTTAGCTTGTAAAGCAAAAGTTTTGGCCTAAGGCCACCCAGTCTTGCTGCGTTGTCTCGTCTTGCCGTACTGACTGTACTGCCTGCGACTTCGACGCCTTGGTATACAAGGTGGCCTTGGGCCAAAACTTTTGCACTAGTTAGTTTTAAAGTTGGCCCTAGAGTTGACTTGTACCCTCATGCAGTACACCTTGGAGAAACAAATATGAAACAGCTTGTGAGTTCGTTGAAAGTAATTGGCGCGAGTGGCTTGCTCTTGAGTTCGGCTTCAGTGCTGGCGTCGGGCTACCATTTTGGTACGCAAAGTGCCAGTAATCAGGGTGTGGCCAATTCAGGTGCGGCCGAAGTCATGGATGCATCGACGATCTTTTATAACCCCGCCGGTATGAGTCGCCTTGAAGGTACGCAAGTGAGTGGCGTATTGAATGTGATTATGCCGGATGGTGAATACAGCAATATCAAATCAACAACGGCAACGGGTAAAACGATTACCGGCGGTAATGGCGGTAATTTTGGTGCCACGACAGCGGTACCGCATATGTACGGTACGTATCAGATCAATGAAAAAACCACCGTTGGTTTAGGTCTTTTTGTGCCGTTTGGTTCGCATACCGATTACGAAAACGACTGGGTTGGCCGTTATCAAACACTAGAAAGCGAAATTAAAACCATTAATTTAAACCCGTCGATTTCATACAAAGTGAATGACATGGTGGCTTTGGGTGCTGGGTTTAGTATGCAATACATCGAAGGTACGCTATCGAAAGCCTTGGATTTAGGAGCGGCTGCTAATCCAGCGCTGTCGGGTAATAAGGCGTACGACGGTAAGTCTGAAGTGACGGGTGATGATATTGGCTACGGCTATAACCTCGGTGCCTTGTTCACACTTAGCGAAAGCACTCGCGTTGGTATGGCCTACCGCTCAAAAATCCGCCACACCTTAGAAGGCGATTTGAAGTTTACCGTGCCAGCGGCATTACAACCGACTGCTATTGGTAAAAGCTTGAAAGACACATCGGCCAAGTTGAATGTGGAAACGCCAGAATCATTCTCGCTCAATGGCTTCCACCAATTCACGCCAGAATGGGCAATGACCGCTGATTACACTTGGACAGGGCATTCGCGCTTTGATGAAATTCGGATCAAAGCTGATGGCCGTACTGATTCAGTGACCGTAACGAACTGGCGTGATACGAATCGCTATTCAGTGGGTGCGATTTATACACCGAATGCATCTTGGGTTTTGCGTGCGGGTTTAGCTTACGATCAATCGCCTGAAAGCAATGATGCTGAACGCATCGCCAGTATTCCCGATAGCGATCGGATCTGGTACGCCTTGGGTGCGCGTTACAACATCAATAAAAATAGCTCAATCGATCTGGCGGCCATTTATGTACAGCTAAAAGACTCGACGATCAATCGCAAGCCGCTTGATGCCAGCGAAAAAGCCGCCGGTAGCATCAATGGTAACTACAGCGTTGATTCCATCACTTTGGGTATGCAGTACAACCATCGCTTTTGATTGCGTGTGGTGCTGAGCGGTGATGAGTCTTGCCGCGCGCACCACACCGAATTGAGGAAATATTTATGACTTTTTCTGCAACTAGCCCAATTCGCCGCGTTGCGGTGTTGGGTGCGGGTGTGATGGGCGCGCAAATCGCTGCGCATCTGTCAAACGCGGGTATTGATACGGTATTGTTTGATTTGCCGGCGGCGGAGGGGAATCCCAATGCGATTGCACTCAAAGCACTCGATAATTTAAAAAAACTCAAACCAGCGCCGCTGATGTCGGCGGGTCGCGTCGATGGTATTACGCCGGCCAATTACGGTACAGATTTAGCGCTATTGGCTGATTGCGATTTGGTGATTGAAGCGATTGCTGAACGACTAGATTGGAAAGCCGATCTCTACGCCAAAATCGCGCCACATCTCGCGCCGCATGCGATTCTCGCGAGCAATACTTCGGGTTTATCCATTGAAAAACTCGCTGCCAGCGTGCCGACTGAGCTGCAATCTCGTTTCTGCGGGATTCATTTCTTTAATCCGCCGCGCTATATGTATCTGGTTGAACTCATTGCTACTCAAGGTTGCCAAGCTGATACCCTCGATGCGCTGGAAACTTTCCTGACCTTGCGTTTGGGTAAAGGTGTGGTTCGCGCCAAAGATACGCCGAATTTTATTGCTAATCGCATCGGCGTATTTTCGATGTTGGCAACGATTCGCCACGCGGAAACTTTTGGCATTCGTTTTGACGTGGTTGATGATTTAACCGGCCCGAAACTGGGTCGCCCAAAATCAGCAACTTTCCGCACTGCCGATGTGGTGGGTCTGGATACTTTTGCGCACGTCGTGAAAACCATGACCGACACGCTAGGCGATGATCCGTGGCATGATTTATTTCAAACGCCAGAATGGCTCAATCGCCTGATCGCGGCGGGTGCTTTGGGGCAGAAAACGCGCCAAGGTATTTTTAAGAAAGTCGGCAAAGACGTGCTGATGCTCGATCCAGCTAGTGGTGAATATGTCGCAGGCGGTCAAAAAGCATCGGATGAAGTGAAAGCCTTGCTGAAAAACCCAGATGCAGCGGCCAAAATCGCTGCGCTACGTGCTTCTGAGCATCCTGAGGCGCAATTTATCTGGGCTTGCTTGCGCGATGTATGGCATTACATCGCTGTACAGCTCGAACACATTGCTGACAATGCGCGTGATGTGGATTTTGCGATTCGTTGGGGTTTTGGTTGGGAGCAAGGTCCGTTTGAAATGTGGCAGGCTGCGGGTTGGCAGGCTGTTGCGGCGGCGATTAATGAAGACATCGCCGCAGGCAAAACACTGTCGAGCACGCCATTGCCAGCTTGGGTCATAGCGCGCGATGGCGTGCATACGCCGCAAGGCTCGTTCAGCGCGGCGACATCGCTCTTGGTTGGTCGCTCGAACTTGCCTGTGTATGAACGACAATTCTATCCGCCAACGGTTTTGGGCGAAGCTGAAGCTGATTTTGGCGAAACTTTGTTTGAAAACGATAGCGTACGGATGTGGTTGCCGCCTGCCAGTGTGGGTGCGTCAGCCAATGATATTCCTGTACTCAGTTTTAAAACCAAAGCGCATTGCGTGGGTGCCAATGTATTGGCCGGTATCCAAGCGTCTATCAAGATTGCAGAGCAATACCACCCTGGTTTGGTAATTTGGCATTCGACCGCACCATTCTCAGTCGGTGCGGATTTGATGAGCATGGGCCCAGCGTTTATGACTGGCGACTTTGCTGCGATTGAGCACATGGTGGCTGAGTTTCAAAACACCTCGCAAGCGATTAAATACGCCAAAGTGCCCGTGGTTGGCGCTGCGCAAGGTTATGCCTTTGGTGGTGGTTGCGAATTCTTGATGCACTGCGCTCGCGTTGTCGCGCACGTTGAAACTTATATCGGTTTGGTTGAAGTGGGTGTTGGCCTCTTGCCAGCGGGTGGTGGTTGTAAAGAATTCGCACTGCGCGCTTCGCGTTTGGCGCGTAACGGCAATATTTTAGAAGTGTTGAAAGACTATTACCTGGCGATGGCCATGGCCAAAGTGGGCACTAGCGCGGAAGAAGGTCAGCAAATCGGCTATTTGAAAGAATCTGACGTCATCGTGATGAATGCCAATGAGCTGCTGTATGTGGCGCAAGCCCAAGTACGTGCAATGGCGGCCAGCGGATACCGTGCGCCAGTACGGCCTAAGGCCTTTGCCGTAGCAGGGCGTTCAGGCGCAGCAACGATTCGTGCGCAACTGGTCAATATGCTGGAAGGCGGCTTTATTTCGAAATACGACTTCCATATCGGCGTGCAGATCGCCGAGATTGTTTGCGGTGGCGATGTGGATGCAGGCACTTTGGTGAACGAGGAATGGATACTCAAACTAGAGCGTGAACGCTTTATGGGCTTGCTGAAAAAAGGCAAAACCCAAGAGCGCATCATGCACATGATTGAGTTCAACAAGCCTTTGCGTAACTAAATAAAAACCAATGGGTCCACGAAAGTCACGAAAAGCACGAAAATAAGCTTTACAGCTTGGGGCGTAAGTAACAATGAATTAGTCATGGCTAAGAAGTTGGTTTATTTCGTGCCTTTCGTGTTTTTCGTGGACTAGGCTTTTTCAAAAAAAGTTCAGGAGCTCAAAATGAGCAAACAGATTCAAGAAGCTTATATCGTCGCCGCTGTGCGAACGCCAGTCGGTAAAGCGCCGCGTGGCATGTTGAAAGGCATGCGGCCAGATGATTTATTGGCGCATGTACTCCGCGCCGCGATGGCACAAGTGCCGTCGCTGGATCCGGCTTTAGTGTCGGATGTCGTGGCAGGTTGCGCGATGCCTGAGGGCGAGCAGGGCATGAATGTGGCGCGGATAGGCGCGCTGCTGGCAGGGCTACCCAATACGGTGGGCGGCATTACGATTAATCGTTTTTGCTCATCGGGGATTAATGCCGTGTCGTTGGCGGCGGACAAAATCCGCTTGGGCGAAGCCGATGTGATGATTGCTGCGGGTACGGAATCGATGTCGATGGTGCCGATGGGCGGCAATAAGTTGTCTCTCGGCGCGAGTATTTACGAGACGGACGAAAACGTTGCGATTGCCTACGGCATGGGTTTAACGGCAGAAAAAGTTGCGCAGCAATGGCAAGTGAGCCGTGAAGACCAAGACGCGTTTGCGGTTGAATCGCATCGCCGCGCTTTGGCTGCCACAGCCGCAGGCAAGTTTACTGCTGAAATCGCACCGCTGGACGTGACTTACCGCATTCCAAACTTGGCAACGGGTGAGGTTGAACTCGTCAGCAAAACGCTGTTGCAGGATGAAGGCCCACGTGCGGATACCAGTGCAGACGGTTTGGCGAAGCTGAAAACGGTATTTGCCGCTAAGGGTAGTGTCACTGCTGGCAATAGCTCGCAAATGTCTGATGGCGCAGCGGCTTTGATTTTGGTTTCAGAGAAAATCCTTAAAGAATTTAATCTGGTGCCATTGGCCAAATACGTGACTTTTGCCGTCAAAGGCGTTCCGCCTGAAATTATGGGTATTGGTCCGAAAGAAGCGATTCCGGCGGCGCTGAAACAAGCCGGTTTGAATTTGTCGGATCTGGCGTGGATTGAGCTAAACGAAGCCTTTGCTGCGCAAGCGTTGGCGGTGAGTCGTGATTTGAGTTTGGATATGAGCATTGTGAATCCACATGGCGGTGCGATTGCTTTAGGGCATCCGCTGGGCGCAACCGGCGCGATTCGTGCAGCAACGGCGATTCATGGTCTGCGCGGCCAAGGTAAATCAGGCTACGCGATGGTGACGATGTGCATCGGCACAGGCATGGGCGCGGCAGGGATTTTGCAGGTTTTGTAGTCTCACTAAGTAGTAAAGCAAAAGTTCCCTTGCATCGTTGTCTCGCCTTGTCGTACTAAAGTACTGTCTGCGGCGTCGACGCCTTGCCATAAAACTTGTGCACGTGTACTTACGTTTTTAAATATAAAAGCCCGTATCTATGATTTGGATTACGGGCTTTTTTTGGAGCCAAAAATGAAAAAAATAGTATCCGCTGCGGTATTGGGGGCGTCGATGTTGTTGGCATTGCCAGTGTCGGCTTTGGAAGTGGCAGGAACGCAAATCGTCGAAAAAGTCGTCGTCGCGGAGAGCCCTTTGCTGCTCAATGGCGCCGGTATTCGCAAAAAGATGGTTTTTGATGTTTACATTGCATCGCTGTATGTAATAGCAAAAACGAGCGATGCCGCGCAAGTTTTAAATTCAACGAGTCCACGGCGCATGCAAATGAATATGCTGCGTACAGTAGATTCTAAAAGCCTGCACGAAGCTTTGTTGGAAGGGCTGCAACAGAATGTGTCTGCGGCACAACTCAAAGGTTTTGCTGGCAAATTGGCAGAACTGGAAAAAATTTTTGCAGAAATGAAAAGCGCCAATAAGGGCGATGTGATCGTACTTGATTTTATTCCCAATCAAGGTACGAAGATTTCGATGCGCGGACAGGCAGTGGGTGTGATTGAAGGGGATGCTTTTGCAACGGCGCTATTGTCGATTTGGCTGGGCAAAGCACCAGTGAATGAGGCTTTGAAAGCCGCTTTATTGGGTAAGGTTTAATTGGTATGAATGTTTCTGAGGCCGCCGCAGATGCGGTCTTGTATTGAATTTTTCGTAGTAATACTACTTTTTTATTTTTTGTTATTTTTGTTTGTTACAGTTGTTGTTGTTGAAATATATGATTTTTATTTCATTTTATGTACTTGTTGTTACGTGTTGTGGCTTTAAATTAGGTAGTAATATTACCTAATGTCTTGCGTTAATTCTGTAGTTTTGATAAAGTACGTCCATCGAAGCAAGAATGCACTGCCAGTGAGATAGCTGGCACAACTCAAGGAGAACTACCATGCGTACCTTAATCAAAATGATTAAAAATTTCGAATTCCAACAACAATTGCTCGTTAAATCACACGGCTGGCAGTTGACGCTCGATCGCTAAGCGATAAAGATTTTATGTAGTGCTCTGTAGTACCCGCAACGAAGGTTGCGTTATCGACTCCATCCTCCTGTGCCCGGCTTTGACTTGCGTCTGTTTGATGCGAGCCAAGTCGGGATTTTTTTTGCTGCAATTGAACATTCATTCAAGCAATGCGGCTGCAGTTTTGGTAAAGTCGCGGTTTCAATCTTTGCTTTGGTTTTTTCGTTTGAAAGCCCAAGACCTCCTCGCTCCCTTCTGGTTGACCTCGGCATTCTTCGTGAGTGCTGCCAGCGCTGAAAGCACTGCTCCGATTCCGTTTAATTTCCGTATTGAGTTGCGTGCCCCGTCTGCGGTATCGGCTTTGCTGGAACAGCACCTCGAAATCTTTGCTTTGCGTAATAGTCCGCGTAATTCATCGGAACAACTCAATCATTTAATTGAAAATGTGCCCAATGCTGTTACGTCTTTGGTCGAGACGGAAGGCTATTTCAATTCTAAAACGACGGCGCGGCTAGAGAGTCGTAATGGCCAAAATACGGTGTTTATTGATGTTGATCTTGGGCCTTTTGCAGTTATTAAGGATGCGCAGCAGTATGTTTCAGGTGGCATCACAGAAAATCCAGAGCGTTTACAGATCTTGCAACGGCGATTTACCTCACGTGCTGATGAGTTGATCGACGAGCGCTTCACGCAAAGTGCTTGGGATGAATTAAAGCGGCGCAGCTTAGCGTCTTTTATTGCGCGTGATTATCCCGCGTCACAAATCAGCGATAGTGTCGCAACCATTGATCCAATCAAGAATACCGCTCATTTCAGAATTGATATTGATAGTGGTCCGGCCTATGTTTTTGGGGGCACGACCATTCGTGGTTTAAAGCATTTTCCTGAGTATTTGGTGCTTGATCGGGTGCAGATTGAGCCTGGGCAGGGCTACCGGCGTAATGATTTGATTGATTTGCAGACTGAACTGCAGAATATGCCGCATTTTTCATCGGTCTTAGTCGATGTTGAACTGTCTCAAACTGAACCTTTTGAGGCTCCGCTGACCATTGATGTGCAAGAGTCGCCGCTTAATCGGGTGACGACCAATTTGGGTTACGACACCAATACGGGCGCTCAGGTGGGTGTTTCCTATCGTTATTTGAATTTACTGGATCGAGCGTGGGTTTTTAATAGTGATTTACGCCTAACGCAAAAAGAGCAATCAGCAGGCATCGGCGTGACGTTGCCGCGTGGGCGCGATGGTTGGGAAAATGGCGGTAATTTGCGTTATTTGCGCTCGGATATTCAAGGCTTGCAATCGGAAACTTATCGGACAGGGCTGGGGCGCAATAAATTAGAAGGCAATATTGAGCGGTATATTACTGTTGAGTACCTCACTGAAACACGTGAACTGAATGATGGAACATCAAATAATCCTAAATCGTTGACCGGTAATTTCAAATGGATTCAGCGAAATTTAGATAGTAAAAAAAATCCTCGGGATGGTTATATGGTTCAAGCTGAAATCGGTGGCGCATCCAGCCATCTACTCAGCGATGCCAATTTTTTGCGTCTGTATACCAATGGCGTGTATTACCAGAAAGTAGGGCGTGAGGGCGTATTGATGTTGCGCCTGGAATTGGGTGACACCATTACAGAAGATGCGACCAATGTGCCAACCGATTGGTTATTTCGTGCGGGTGGTGTGGGCTCAGTACGAGGTTATGCGTATCAATCGCTGGGTGTAGATATGGGCGGCTCGGTTGCGCCTGGCAAAGTCTTAGCGACTTCATCGATTGAATACCAGCATCCCGTGGTGAAAGATTGGCGTGCTGCGATCTTTTTTGACTATGGCTCTGCCGCTGAAGACTGGCAAAATCTTGAGCCAGTTGGCGGTGTCGGCGTGGGCGCTCGCTGGAATAGCCCACTTGGACAGATTGGTGCCGATTTGGCCTATGGCCTTGATGCCCGAAAAGTACGCTTTGAATTTGCCATGGGCTTAGCATTTTAATGTCGATTGAATCTACTAAGGCTGCGGCCGAATCGCCGAGCACGTCCGATCAAGCCGTTTCCACTGTAGCGAATAAGCCAAAATACGGCATCGCTCGGCGTGTTTTGCGTGGCGTAGTCTGGGGTACGCTCAGTAGCTTCGTGCTCACCCTCGTGATTGTGGCGGGCATTTTTACTTGGCTTGATTCAGATCATGGCCGTGCGCGCTTGGTAGAAGTGATTAACCGCAGTGGTATTGTTTCCTTAAAATCTTTACAAGGCTCGCTCTGGTCGCGTTTGGAAGTGCGCGATTTGGTCGTTAATACGGCCGATGTTGAAGTTAAGCTAGATCATGGGGTATTGGATTGGTCGCCTTATGCTTTGTTGCTTAGGGACGTATACCTCGATGAGGTGCTGCTGAATACTTTGCAAATTCATTTAAAGCCACAGCCGCCAATGAAAACACCAACGCCGCCGCCAACGAGTTTGACGCTGCCGTTTGGACTTAAAATTATTAAGCTCAATATCGCCAAACTCGACATCAGCGACGTGCCTTTATTGCAAGACATACAGGCCAGTTTGGACAGCAATGGCAAGATGCACCGCTTAAGCGTGCTGCAAATTCGCGCACCGCAAGGCAAATTAAGCGCAGCTTTGAACTTGAAAGGACTTGCGCCATTTGAGACTGCAGGTTCATTCGTGCTGGCCGGCGAGCTGGAAGGCCGTCAATTGACCGCGGTAGGCCATGTGCTAGGCGATTTACGCGCTTTGGCCGTCAAGGCCGATCTGGATGCCGATCAAGTCAGCGCCAATATTGAGATGCAACTCGATGTGTTTGCACCGCATGCCTATCAAATGCTGCAGCATGGTAGTGCTAAATTAAATCAGATTAATCCTGCTGCTTTTCATCCCAGTGCGCCTCAGGCGCTCATCAATGCCGATGTAAAAATCCAGCCCACGGCAACGGGGGCACAAATGCAGCTCAGCTTACAAAATCAGCGGCCCAATACATTGGATCGCCAAGGCTTGCCGCTGCGAAGTTTGAATGCGGAACTCTCGCTTGACGGCAATGAGCTACAGATTAAAAGTTTACTCGCACAGCTCAGTGGCAATGGTCAAATTCGGGCGTCGGGCAAGATCAAGGATGAAAAACTCAATTTACAGCTCGATTTACAAGCGATTGATCCCGCTTTGCTCTGGTCACCGCAACCAGCTAGCCAAATGGCGGGGCGACTCAGTATTACTGGGCCGTGGTTGGCGCCGGATGTGAAGGGGAAAATCAGTGATCGACGCTTTAATGCCGTAGCTGAAGTCGATTTGGGATGGATTAGACCCGATGTGCAGCGGCGAATTGCGGTGCGACAGTTGGCGCTAAGCCGAGGTGTTAGCCAAGTGACTGCCAAAGGCGAAGTTAACTTAATGTCGCCATTTGATTTTAAGTTAGATGCAGAGCTGAAACAATTTAACCCCGCTGAATATGCTTCAGTACCATCGGGTAGTATTAGTGCGGACATCAATACAAGCGGTGCGCTCAAGCCGATACCTCAAATTGATTTAGCTTACATACTGAAAAATAGTCGCTTCAATGGCGAGGCACTGGCGGGGCAAGGTCGCTTGAAGTTGAGTCAAGATCGTTTGCAAGACAGCTTGCTTTGGCTGAGCTTGGGGGCAAACCGAGTTGATCTTAAGGGCGCACTGGGGCGGGTCAATGATCAGCTCACTTATCAATTACATCTACCCAATCTGGCGGTGATTGGGCGTGAATTCTCCGGCCTGGTCGAGGGGCAAGGGGTGTTATCGGGGCCTTTTACACTGTTGCAGATTCAAGGCGGGCTTAAAGCCAGTAAGGTCAAAACACCGTGGGATTTGAGTGTACAGCAGGCCGATATACAGCTGGATTTACGCGCTGATTTGCAAGGGCCGATGAAGTTGCAGGCTGACTTGACTCAGTTGGTGATGGGCGAGACTCAGTTAAATAAAATCAATCTCTGGTCTGCGGGTAGCCGAAATCAGCATGAAATTACGCTGAGCGTGAAAGGGCTGCAAGCGGGTCAGGAGCTGGAGCTTAATACCACCTTGGCGGGCGCTTTGAGCGAGCAATTTATTTGGCAAGGTAAAGTGAAAACGCTGGCAGGTAAAAGTATCGTGCCATTCCAGCTATTAGCGCCAATGACGCTGCTGGCATCAAGTGAACAAGTGAAGCTGGGCGTCGCTGACCTTCAGCTGGGGCAGAGTGTGATTCGGCTGGGGCATTTTGATTGGCGTCCGGGTCTCATCAGCACGCAGGGCGAGTTTAAAAAAATTGTGGTGGCCGACTGGTTGCCTTTGCTGGGTAACAAAGAAATTCGCAGCGATTTGGTCTTGGCTGGTGGCTGGTCGATTGAACAGGCGCAGGATATTAACGGTAGTTTGAATTTAAAACGCCTAGCTGGTGATGTGGTCTGGCAAGGTGCTGGTGCGACGGCACAAGCGGTTCAGTTGAGTGACTTACAGCTCAATGCCAAAATAAATAAAAACCAACTGAGCGTATTGAGTAATTTTCAATCACCTCGATTTGGATTGGCGGATTTTAGCTTGACCGCCGCACTTGATCCACGCACAGGGCAACCGCTGGATTATCAGCCTGTGGTGATGAATTTGCGGGGTGATTTGCCCGACTTGGCTTTGTTGTCGCCTTTTATGGGGCCGGATATGCGCCTAGCGGGCCGTGCCAAAATGAATGTGCAGCGTGTTTCACAGTCAGGCGTAGTTAAAATGACGGGCCTTGTGCAAGGCTCGGCGCTATCGATCCGCGATGCCAATACTGGCATTCGTTTGACCGATGGTGAGTTGGATGTGGTGTTATCCAATCAGCAAATTCAGCTACGTACCCTGAAGTTTAACGGCGGTAAAGGCAGTATCACCGGCTCTGGCGTGATAGAAATGGGGCAGGAAGGGCTTGTTGGTTCGGCAAAATTGGTGGCCAATCAGTTCACGTTGATTAGCAAGCCCGATATGTTGCTGGTGATGAGTGGGCAAGGGGCGATTGAATTTCGTGACGGTACCTTGCAAGTTAATGGGCAGTTTGTTGCCGATGAAGGCGATATTCAGTTTGTGTCTAATGACGTACCGCGCCTGTCTGCCGATGTGGTGGTACTGGGGCGTGAGCGCGTTGAAACTTCGCGCGCTTTGCCGATCAATATTGAGTTGAATGTGGATTTGGGCAATAACTTCCGTTTCCGGGGTTATGGGCTAGATGCACAGCTGATTGGTCAGTTGCGTTTGCGGGCGCAGGCGAATCAGGCTTTGAGAGCGAATGGTACGGTCAGTGTGGATCGTGGCGAATACCGTGCCTATGGGCGAACTTTGGATATTGAGCGGGGCGTTTTGTCGTTTATCGGTCCGGTGGATAATCCGGGGCTGGATGTGTTGGCGATGCGGCGTAATCAATCGGTGGAAGTGGGCGTTCGAGTGCAAGGTACGGCGCAGTCGCCACGGATTAGCTTGGTGTCCGAGCCGAATGTGCCGGACGCAGAAAAAATCTCTTGGTTGTTATTTGGGCATGGCGTCGACAGCATTGGCAGCTCCGATAGCGCTTTGGCTTTGCAATTGCTCAATTCGATGGCGACGGGTAATTCTGGGCCAAGTATTACGGGACGGATATTAGGTACGGTGGGGCTGGATGACGCTAGTTACAGCTCGGTTAAAGAGTCGGACGGCTCGACGACACAGGTGGTTTCGGTCACTAAGCACTTGGGTCGGAATTTTAGTGTCTCACTCGATAAGAGCTTTACCGGCTTACGTGATGCGATTCGCTTTACTTTGCAGTTGTCGCGAAATTGGTCGGTTGTTTCGCGTTTCGGTATCGACTCGAGTTCGGTCGATGTGAATTGGACGAGACAGTTCTAAGCGGGTCTATAAGCTGAGCCGCACGAGCCATTTAAGCCGTGCGTGCCAGTACCCAGGCCTCTACTTCACGGGCACCTGCGGCTTTGAGTACGTTGGCGGCCGCGTTGAGACTGGCGCCACTGGTCATTACATCGTCAATCAGCGCCACCCGTGCGCCGCTTAAATCTCCGGCGTAGTGAAACGCATTTCGCATATTCTGCCAGCGGGCATTGGCGCTCAGCCTAGCTTGATGCTCGGTATTCTTTTGCCGCGTCAAACGGCCCATTTCCAATTGAATATTTAATTTTTCTGCAATCGGCCGTGCTATTTCTAGCGCTTGATTGAAACCGCGCTCACGCAAACGTGCCGCATGAAGTGGCAGTGCAATCAGTACATCAGGGCGAGTGAGCGGCAATTCGGCCAGAATCTGCCCGAGTGGCGGCAGTAGCGTCCATTGCTGTGCAAATTTAGCAGCCTGAATCAAGCTGGCAACTGGGTCGGTATAAATAAATGCGGCATAGCTTTTGTCGAGTGCGGGTGATGCTTTGAGGCACTGACCGCAACGATGCCCTTGCGTATTGGGAATGGCACAACAGGGGCAGCTTTCTGTTGCCTGCCAGCGCACGAGTGTCGCCAAACAGGGTGGACAAAATGCTTTTTGGCAGGCACTACCACACAGTATGCATTGACATGGTGTGATGTAGTTTAAAATTGAAGAGAAAAAATTTGACAACTCAAGCTCCTGTTTGGACAATGCAAACTATAGCCTTTAGCTAAAATTGGGTCATGCGCAGCTTAGCGTGATGACTCAGTATCAAATATTTGGGAAAAATTGCGAATGAATTGTTCAACAACAGCTTCAGCTCAAACCATTGAATTTAAACGCGCTACGCCGCATCCTGAGCAATCTTTATGGTCTGAGGCTGCAGTGGCTGAGTTATTTGCGCTGCCGTTTAACGATTTACTGTTTCAAGCGCAAACCGTGCACCGTGCCAATTTTGATGCGAACCGCGTTCAACTTTCTACTTTGCTGTCGGTGAAAACTGGCGGCTGTTCCGAAGATTGCGGTTATTGCTCGCAATCGGCGCGGCATGATACAGGTTTAGAAAGCCAAAAATTGATGGATGCGGATGATGTGATCGCCGCCGCAGCGATTGCCAAAGAAAATGGCTCATCGCGTTTCTGTATGGGCGCCGCGTGGCGTGGTCCGAAAAATCGTGATTTGGACGAAGTGAAAAAAATGATCGCAGGCGTGAAAGCTTTAGGGCTGGAAACCTGTGCCACATTTGGCATGCTGAAAGACGGTCAAGCTGAGCAATTAAAAGAGGCTGGTTTGGATTATTACAATCACAATCTGGATACCTCTGAAGCTAAATACAGCGAAATCGTTACGACGCACAGTTATGCTGATCGCCTTGATACTTTAGGTAAAGCACGTAAAGCGGGTTTAAATGTGTGTTCGGGTGGGATTGTGGGTTTGGGCGAAACGCGTTTGGATCGTGCCGGTTTGGTGGCGCAGTTGGCTAATTTAGACCCGCAACCGGATTCAGTGCCCATCAATAATTTGGTGCAAATCGACGGTACGCCGCTCGATGGTTCAGAGACCGTAGACTGGACTGAGTTTGTGCGTACGATTGCCGTTGCACGGATTACGATGCCTCGCGCCTATGTGCGCCTCTCGGCGGGGCGCCAGCAAATGCCAGAAGCCATGCAAGCTTTGTGTTTCTTGGCGGGTGCGAATTCGATTTTTTACGGCGACAAATTGTTAACTACGGGTAATCCAGAGGTTGAAGGTGATAAAGCTTTGTTTCGTAAATTAAATTTATTGCCACTTTAATTGATAAGGGTATATTGACGTAGGCTTTATTAAGTAAGTTCTACAGCTATATACCTATGATGTAAAATAAAAGCCGCTAGATCAAGAGTCTCGCGGCTTTTTACGTTACTCTGCATTACAAGCTAGCGAGCCAAGTTTGTAGCGTCACTTCTGCCGCAGAGAAATTGAGCGACTGTATTTGTGAGTTTAATTGAATAAACTGCGCGGGTATGGAATGGCCTAGCTCTTGTGACCAAGCATCTATTAACATCAGCGCACGCATATTGCCAGATTCAAGTAGCGGTTGTAATTCAAGTAAGCGTTGTTGCACGCTCTGTTCCGACAAGGTGATTGCTTTTTGTATTTGGGAAACGCCACGCTCACTTAACTGTGCGTTTAGCAATAGGTCTGAATCAATGAGTAATTGCTCTAGCTCGCTTAATGCTGATGGGTTTAGGTATTCTGCGAGTGGTGGCTCAATGGCGTATTTAAGCTGTTGCTCAAGTGCTGCCGCTCGGTTTGATAAGGCACGAGCTCCCAAGGTTCCTGCGCTGCCCTTGATGGCATGAAGTGTCTGCACTGCGACGCTGACATTTTGGAGGTCTATCGTTGCGAGCAATGCTTGGATGAGCGTATTCATCTCGGCATGGAAATTTTTCAGTACAGTGCGATACAGTTTTTCATTGCCGCCAAAGCGTAACAATATAGAGGCCAATGGTTCGACGACGGCAGACAGGTCGGCTTGTGCCGCAGGATCTTGTTGGGCGATGTGGCCCGTTTGATGAAGTAACACATGAATAAGCTGTGGCAAATCGACGGGTTTACCGACGTGCTCGTTCATTCCTGCATCTAAGCACGCTTGGCGATCGGTTTGCGATGCATTGGCGGTCATTGCAATGATGGGTAAATGGGCAAAGCGTCCGTCAGCCCGGATTCGCCGCGTTGCTTCTAAGCCATCAATATCGGGCATTTGCACGTCCATTAGTACGGCATCTAAATTGAGTTCGGCACTGAGTACCTGTGCAACGCCAGACAAACCTCCTTCGGCAACGGCGACCGTTGCGCCTTCTCCAGTGAGTAATTCGTAGGCAATCTGGCGGTTGAGTGCATTGTCTTCGACAACGAGTAAGTGCAGGCCATTCAATGGATAAGATTTTTTTTCTCGTATCGGCAAGGCGATCGCCGATTGGCCTGCTAACGCTTTTTGTACCGACAGCAATAATTGTTGTGGTGTGACTGGCTTGGTTAAAGAGTCAACAAAAGGCATATCTTCATCATGTAATGCGGCGAGTAGCATTTCTTTGTCGTAAGCGGTCAGCATAATCACCATGGGTGGGGGTGCTAATACGCAATCTTTTAAGATCAGTCGCGCGGCACTGAGTCCATCTAAGCCCGGCATTTTCCAATCCATCAGCACCAGCTCAAAATGCTGGCCTTCTTGCCTTGCCGTTTGCACCGCTTGAATGGCATCCATTCCATTAATGGCATGCTGCGCCTGCCAACCTAGTGCGGCGATAATTCGCAAAATCAGCTCGGCAACCATTGAATTGTCTTCAACAACCAGTACTTTGAGCGGCAGCGTAGGCAAATCGGACCACGTCACTAAAGGTGCGGCATCAATGACGGGGAGCCATAAATCAAAACTAAAGCAACTGCCTTGCCCCAGTTCGCTTTCTAATTGCAGCTCGCCGCCCATCAGTGCAACCAAACGTTGGCTAATCACCAAGCCTAGGCCTGTGCCACCAAAGCGCCGCGCAGTGGAGGCTTCGGCTTGAGTGAAGCCATTAAAAATCCTCGTTTGTTGTTCGGCGCTGATACCAATGCCTGTATCTTTAACGGCAATGTGCAGTTGGATCGCATCATTGCGGCGCTGTAGTGCTTTGACTTGTACTTGCACTAGGCCGTGCTGCGTGAACTTCAAAGCATTGCCGCTGAGATTAATGAGGACTTGTAAGAGCCGTAAACTGTCGCCTAGCATTTGTTGTGGTAAATCTGGATCGATATCGAACATAACCTCAACGTCTTCTTTGCCTTGATTGCTTGGCAACACAATCGCCAGATTGCGCATTAAGGCTTCAAGTTCAAACGGATGAGGGTCAAGTTGTAATTTGCCAGCTTCGATCTTGGAGTAGTCCAAAATATCATTGAGCAGGCCGAGCAACGCCGTCGCCGCACCTTGTGCTTTCACAATGTAATCTTGCTGCCGCTGATTGAGTTCAGTTTGCCGGATCAATTGCAGCATGCCTAAAACGGCATTCATCGGGGTACGGATTTCATGGCTCATATTGGCAAGGAAAGACGATTTGGCTGCACTCGCTGCATCGGCTTGCTCTTTGGCGTCGCGCAATCGTGCTTCAAGCTCGCGCTGAATCGTAATGTCGCGATTAATCCCGGTGACCCGAATGGCATTGCCTTGCGCATCGCGTTCAATTTGTGCACCGGCTTGCATATAGCGCACTTCACCATTGCTGCGAACAATGCGGAAGATCGGTGTGTAGTCGCCTTTGCCTTCAACCGCCGCCATCAAGCACGCTGCAGTCGCGTCAACATCATCAGGGTGAACGCGTTCGTACCAATGTTGGTAACGCAAACCTTGTTCACGCAGCGCGATGGGTTGATCATAAAATTCGAACATTCTATCGTTCCAAAGCAGAGCATCTTCGGCCAATATCCAGCTCCAGACGCCAAGCTCTGCGACTTCGGCAGCCAATTGCAATTGATCGCGTACCGCTAAAACTTCAGCTTGTTGTTTTTGCATGAGAGATAAGTCGGTGATAACGCCGACCACTTTGCGCTCACCATTTGATAGCATTCCGCCTAAGCTCAGTTGCGCAGCAAAGCGCGTGCCATCTTTGCGTTGCGCTTGAACTTCCCAACCTTGTTCATTTAAGGCGTCGACTTCGCCGGTTAAATAAGGCGTTAAATTAGAATCAGGGTGTTGTTCTAGTAGCTCAGGGATTAATTGACTGAAGGTTTGACCGATTGCCGCCGCAGCGCTTAAACCAAACACACGTTCGGCCGCAGGGTTAAATGAACACAATAGGCCTTGGCGATCGATTGTGATTACTGGATTGACGACGGTATCCAAAATCGCTTGATTGGTATTCAGGCTACTGGCTAAGCGCTGCTCGGCAGCTTTGCGTTCACGAATATCAATAGCAATACCCAAATAACCTATGATTTCCCCCGTGTCATTTCGCATCGCCGTCGCGGATAAACTGACGGGAATGTGACTTCCATCGTGATGCACATAAGTCCACTCGCGTGTTTCTGCACCTTCTAAAATGGGCTTGTAAACGAAGACTTGGAAGCCTGTGATTTCTTCGCCATATTCAGCGCTCAATTCGATCCCACGCGCAATCATTTCCTCGGCTAAATGAAATAAACCCGCAGCGGGGCGCCCGATTAAATCTGCTCCGCAATAGCCTAATAAACGTTCTGCACCCCGATTAAACACCGTAATAAGGCCATCGGCATCGGTGGCAATGATTGAAACTTCTGTTGCGGCATGGAGCACATTACTCAATAACAAATTCACGCGACTGAGTTCGGTGGTTCGTTGTAAAACGAGCGTTTCTAAATTGCTGTTGAGCTCGTGGATACGTTGTTCGGCGATTTTTTGCTGGCTAACATCTCGAATTGTTTTAGACGCGCCAATCACTTTGCCTTGTGCATTCAGTATTGGGGAGACGGTTACAGAAACATCCAGTAAGCGCCCATCACGGCAACGCCGCTGAGTTTGGAAATGCGGCACGTGTTGTCCACGATTGATACGGCGCAAAATATCGACTTCTTCGGCGTGTAGTTCTGGGGGAACCAATAAATCGATCATGCGCTGACCTAGCGCTTCGGCGGCGGAATAACCAAATAATTGTGCTGCTGCAGGATTCCAATCGGTGATCACGCCATCACAAGTCTTGCCGATAATCCCATCTGCTGAGCTTGAAACAATTGCGGCAAGGCGTTGTTGTTCGGATTGTAGTTCGTGATTACGTCGTCGATTAATCGACAATACGGTGACAAGGCTTGCGAGTAATAGGCTGAGTAAAACGCCCAAAAGCATCAATTGATAAGGTGAGGTTAAGTGCAAACTGCTGACAAACTCAGGATGAGCGCTGAGCTGCACTAGCCACGTTCGGCCAAAAATTTGAATCTGCTTGGTTTGTGTATAGGCATCAGGCAGTGGGTTTTTTGTATCTAAAGCGGAATCGTAAAACTTCACCCCCGCACCGCTGGTGATGTCGGTCAGTAGTAAGCGCAGTTGGGCTCGATTAAGGTTTAAATTGGCTAAGACTTCTTCCATCAGAAGCGGGGCAAAACTCCAGCCTATGGCTTTAGCTTCACGCTCTGCAATGCTGGGAGGAATAACGCCATCAGGGAAAATTGGCAATAAAATTAAGAATGATTGTTCAAGGTCGCCCGATGCTTGAACTAAAGTGATCGGTGGCGTTAATCTGACTTCGCCACTTTGAATGGCCGACAGTGCTGCGGCTCGTCGTTTCGGCTCAGAAGCGATATCTAGCCCGATTGCGGGCAGGTTGGTCGCTATTGGCTCAATGTATTGAATGACGAAGCGTTCGCCTTGATGTGGCGTAAATTGGTGAATGTAAAACTGTGGCCAGCCGTCTTTTTTAGCTTGTGCTAAAAATGCTGCTTCTTGGGATTGGGGTACACGACGAATAAAGCCAAAACCTCGGGCGCCGGGGAACTCTTGCTCTGGGCTTCTGGTTTTGCTGTAAGCCGTAATGACTTGGCGATTGAGCGCTGGGCCTGCGGTTAGAATGCTGCCGCGCATCCCTCGTAAACCATATTGATATAACTTAAATCGTGATAAAACTTGCTCTGTTATCTCGTCTGTGACTTTGGCGATGCTAGCTTGAACGTATTGATGATTACGCTGAACGAGCAGCCAAGCTAATACGCTAGTTAGCAATACGCCGAGTAAGAAAGTGATTGCGCCATAGTGGTAGGCACGAGGTAAACGCTGAAAGTTGAGCATAATTTAAGGTTCGGTCAACGTTGGAAGGCTAATGCCTTGTTGTATTAAAGTCGTCATTTCTGAATATGGGATGGGCCGGCAGTAGAGGTAGCCTTGGATAATGTGGCAACCAATGGAGAGTAGTGCTGTGGCTTGCTCTTGGGTTTCAACGCCTTCGGCGACTAATTCAAGCCCCAGTGTCGATCCCAATTTCACGATGGCTTCGACAATCGCAGTGTCATTTTTGCTAGTCAGCATTTCATTGACAAAACTTTGGTCAATTTTCAAAACATCCAGCGGCAAACGTTTTAAATAGGACAGGCTAGAGTAACCCGTGCCAAAGTCATCAATCGCAACGCGAACACCCAATTGCCTCAAGGTTTGCAAGGTGTCTTGTGCGGTGTAAATATCCTGTGCTAAGACACTTTCGGTGATTTCTAGCTCTAATAAATCATGCCGAATTTTTGTCATCGCGAGCATATCGGTCACCATACCTAGGAAGGTGGGTTCACGAAATTGCACCGCTGAAATATTAACGCTGATGGTGATCGGGTAACCCTGTTGATGCCATGCGACGGCGTCAAGACAAGCTTGCTGAAGTACATATTTACCCATGGGCACAATCAAGCCAGTTTCTTCTGCCAATGGAATGAAATCGGCTGGCGAAACTAGAAAGTCACCTTTTCTCCAGCGCGTGAGCGCTTCAACGCCGACAATTTTTTGTTGCCGCGCATCGACTTTGGCCTGATAGAACACTTCGAATACTTCATCTTCTAAGGCTTGGCGCATATGCTGTTCGAGCAAATGCCGTGATCGCATATTGTGTTCAATGTCGGACGAGAAAAATTGAAAGCGATTGCGGCCTAATTGCTTGGCTTGATGCATTGCTGAATCTGAGTGGCGATACAGGGCTTCGGCGTCATTGCTGTCTTCTGGGTATAGGCTGACGCCGATGCATGCCGATAAATCATAGCGTCGTTCGTCGATCCAAAAAGGCTCGGCAATCAGATTGAGTACTTTGAGTGCAATATCACCGACCATTTCAAAGCTGATGACTTCGGGTAAAAGCATGATGAATTCATCGCCACCTTGGCGGCTAACTGTATCGACTGAGCGGCAAGCGCCGCGCAGGCGTTGTGCAACTTGTTGTAGTAAATGATCTCCTGTTGCGTGTCCCATCGTGTCATTAATGCTTTTGAAATTATCCAAATCCAATACCAGCATGGCAACGCGCTCTTGACTACGCGCAGCTTGCTGAATGGCTTGAACGATTCGATCTTGCAGCAGCATCCGATTGGGTAAGTCGGTTAACGCATCGTGATAGGCCAAGTGCGTCATTTTGACGGCCATCGCTCGTGCTTCACTGATGTCGTGAAAGACCACGATTGCACCAGTCACTTCGCCGGTTTGATTCCGAATCGGTGCGGCGGAATCTTCAACATCTAATAACACACCATCCCAGCGTTTTAATTTGCAGTTCAACGCCATACCGACAGAGCGATTTTCATTTAAGGCAAAGCGAATTGGATTTTGTAAGTCAAACTCGTCACTGCCGTCACGTAGCGGCATCACGACCTCGATGGGTTTGCCTAAAGCATCATGCTCAAGCCAGCCCGTTAAGGATTCGGCGATGGGATTAACAAAGGTCACTTCTCCTTGCTGATTGGTTGCAATGACGGCATCACCAATTGAATTAAGCGTAACGCGGATTCGTTCTTTTTCTTCAAACAAAGCCGATTCAGCCACTTTTCGGTCGGTAATGTCGACGAGCAACATTAAAAAACCTAAGCAAACGTCATCGACGACGCGCGCTACCAACGTGGCTTGTCCATACAAAACATCACCATCGGCGCGCTGCAGCGTAATATCAAATGAGGTGAGTTTTCCGTCCAATACGGTTTGCAGGTACATATTGATGGCGAGGAAGTTACTTTCACCAATCACTTTGCGCATGGATTGGCCGAGCATCTTTTGTGCGGGGAAGCCAAACCAGCGGCCACTCAAATCATTGCAAAATACGCATTGCAAATCGGTTTGCCAATAGGCGACGAATGCTGGCAAATGATGAATCACATCTTCTAGGTCGCGTCGTGCCAGTGCTAATTGCTGGGTTTCTTTGCGTAGCGCCAATTGCGTTTTAATTCGCGCTCGCGCAACAGGCACATTTAAAGGCTTGGACAGAAAATCCACGCCACCGTATTCCAGTGCTCGCAGTTCTTCGGCGCTATTGGTGTGAGCGGTGACGAAAATAACGGCCACATCGGCGAGTCTTGGATCTGCTTTGAGCGCTTGGCAGACGGCAAAGCCGTCCATGCCGGGCATTTCAATATCGAGCAACACCACATCAGGCAAGCATTTTTGCGCCAAGCTCAGTGCCGACTCACCATCAACCGCAAAGTAAATGTCACCTAAATCATGTACCGCTTCGCGCAGAATGCGGATATTGCTCACTTGATCATCGACAATCATGATCACGGGTGTGCGGAGCAGTTGAGTATCCAGCATGATGTATTCCTTAAGAATAGCTTTCTTAAAGTTAGATCAAAACCAAATAAATGACTGAATTTAAATGTATTTATTTTATGTTTTTATTGTCAGTATTGCTGTGTTGTAGCGTGGTTTTTGAGCCGGTTTTACCGTTTCAATAGCGCGTGATTCTATTTTTTTGAGGGTGTATATCTATAGAGTCTATATTTCAAATGGCATAAATCAATATACTATTGGTTTATAATTTTACTTTGGTGTTGTAAGTTTTTTGAAGCGCATTGTGGTACTGATGATCTGCTTGATTTTCAGAGTGGCTTGAAAAGACGTTGGCTAAAGAAGATTATTTAAATGTTGGCTAGGGCTAAATATGGTAGTGGATGTGAATATAAATTTGAGTGGGTATATGTATGTAGGCTTTTATTTTAAAAGAATACATGGCAATACCTATCTAGCATTGAGCATTAAATGACGTAAAAAATCCCGCATAAATGCGGGATTTTTTCAGTAATCAATTAACCGCGTACTTTTTTCACAACTTGCATCAATTGCGCTGCAGCTTCTTCGCCTTTGCCCGTTTTAAGGGCTTGAGCGATGCAATCTTGGGTTTGTTGTTCGAGCAAGATCAAGCCCAAAGCATCAAGCGCTGAGCGTGCGGCAGCCACTTGATTCAAAATGTCGCCGCTGTATTTTTCTTCTTCAACCATGCGGGTGATGCCCGATACTTGGCCGACGATGCGGTTCAGGCGCTTAACTAACAAATCTTTGTTAGGGCGTGGCATTTGAGTTTTATCTTGGGCTTTCTTAGTGCTTGATGGCATATCCAGCTTCCTCTAGGGTGGTTTCCAGCGATAAACGGCTGGTTTGATTGGCGTCGAACACGATCTGTGCCGCACCAGGGTTTAAAGTGACATTGGCCGACTGCACCCCTGTCACGGCTTGTAGGGCGCGTGTTACGCGAGCTGTACAGCCCCCGCACGTCATTCCTTCAATTTGAATTTCAATGCTTGTGGTGTTCATTGATACTCCATGGTCTTGCCCGCACTACCGTATTTTTGCGCGATTTGAAAGTGGCATTAATGATCGTTTGGGTCATTCATCCAAGCGCAACCAACGGCTGTATCGAATACGCGCCAATCTCTCAATGGGTATGTCGATAGAGGCACTTGCAAAGAGAGTGTTCTGACTCATACCCATGAAGGGTATATTAGGCTGCTTCTGATATACCTGCAAGGGGTATGTTGAGTGGAAACTCCGCTTCTGCGCATTTTTGTGTAGAAACGGAGTGGATTGCTTATTTTACTTGGAAGATTTGCTTCTAAATGCGATGGCAAGAACGAGCAATAGGCCAGCGAAGGAAAGCCAAGCCCATAAATCAAAACCGTTTAGTAATGTTTGAGGCGAGTATTGATATGGAATAGTGACGGCGATTACGCCAGCCACTTTACCAACTTCATAGCCGTATCCTTGATCTGGATACAAATCGCGCACGGCTGCTGGTGCTTTTGCGGCTGTATCGTGGCAGCGCATGCAGGCTTCTGTGGCAACCAAGGCGCGAGCGTAGTGTAATTCACCATTTTCAACCTTGGTAAGTTCGCGGGCGTTGGTTTTTCTGATCTCATTTATCGCATGAGTTTCAAATGCATTGGGTGCATTTTTAGGGTTCATGTATTTGTCAGATGTAATTCTGAATTTGGTGGTTGAGGCCGATTTTTCGGTTAAATCAGAGATTTCACGTTGAATTAAAGCGGGGTTCTTCAAGTGAAATTGCATGATGTCGTTGGCTTCTTCAGGCGTAATTTCACTATTGTTTGCTACTGAAGGGGTGACCACTAATGTGTCAAGGTGAGAGCCGAGGTCGATTTGTTTACCTTTACTGTCCTTAACCCAAAGTCCACGATATTGGGACGCCCATTTGCCTATATTTTCCACCAAATCAGCCACTGTACGAGCCTGTTCAGTGGCTTGACTACGGTAAATGGACTCTCCTGAAAAATAAAGCGTAGAGCCTACAAATAGAGCAATGAGCATAAGCATTACTGAGGGCGTTTTTTTTGCTGACATTAGCTGCGATCCGTTTAAAAAGTCGACATGGTAAAAACTTGGCTTTTTGGGCTGATCGATGCTAATCGAATGAGTTATTCGCGTAAAGTAAAACCCGTAGTAGTTTGCTGATGCAATTGCTTTATTTATTTTAGGCTAGTTGTTGAATTGGAGGCCAATCTCCGCCCGTATTAAGCCTCCCCACCACCTTTTTTCATCACCTTTCCCGCTTCGGCGCGCTGGCGGCGAACTTCTTTTGGGTCGGCAATCAAGGGGCGGTAGATTTCTACGCGATCTTTTTCGCGCAAAACGGTATCTAGCTTGACGGCTTTGGCAAAGATGCCGATCTTTTGTGTTGATAAGTCGATCTCAGGAAATTCGCTCAAAATTCCTGATTTTTGAATGGCTTCTTGTGCCGTGCTGCCGTTAGCTACTTTGACGCTACACAGTTTTTGTTTTTGAGGCGTTGCGTAGACGACTTCAACGGTAATGAATTCGCTCATAAAAACCCCTAAGATGGTTTGTTTGGGTATTGCCTTGGCGGGTATGTTTTAATTGGCTTGGATTGGTATACCCAGTAAAGATTGAAATTAGCCGAATTTTCTATCCGCTTCTTTCACAAAAGCATCCACAAAGGTCGACGTAATTTTGCCAAAGACAGGGCCGATAATCGCATCGAGCGTGCGATTAGAAAATTCATAATCCAATTCAAACTCGATTTTGCAGGCGTCTTCCATTAGCGGCGTAAAGCGCCAGATGCCGGTCAACGCCTTGAACGGGCCGTCGACAAAGTGCATCACAATTTCATTGTTTGATTTGGTGTCGCGGGTGCGAAAAAAGGTACTGACCTTTAAAAACTCAATTTTAATAGTTACATCCAAGACCTCATCACTGCGTTCGTGAACTTCCACGCCGCCGCACCAAGGCAGAAATCGAGGGTAATCTTCAACGCGATCGACTAAATCGAACATTTCTTGCGCTGAATGGGAAACTAGAACTGATTTGCGTAAACACTGCATGGCTTTGAGAGGGTAAAATAGCGAGCTAATTTACCCTGTGATTGATAAATGACTGATTATCGTACCGACCAAGTGAACGAGGCGCAAGCGAGCTATAGAAGCGATGCGCGTCAGCAGGACGAAACCGCGGTGTATCGCATCCCGCCGCACTCGGTTGAAGCAGAGCAATCGGTGCTCGGTGGTTTGATGCTCGACAATCAGGCATTCGATAAAATTGCCGACGTGATTGGCGATGGTGATTTTTATCGTGAAGATCATCGACGCATTTATCAAGCGATTGTAAAACTGGTGGAGCACAATAGGCCAGCCGATGTGATCACGGTTAAAGAGTCGCTCGATACGACCAATGACCTGATGTATATCGGTGGACTCGCCTATCTAGGCTCGCTGGTACAAAATACCCCCTCGGCGGCCAATATTCGCCGCTACGCGGAAATCGTTCGCGAAAAATCGGTGATGCGTCAGTTGGCCAGCGTCGCGACTGAAATCGCTGATGCGACATTCTTTCCCGATGGCCGCGATGCCAAGCAATTGCTCGATGAAGCGGAATCCCGCGTGTTTATGATTGCCGAGCAATCGCAAAAAGGCAGCCAGGGCTTTTTTGCGATGCCGCCCATCCTGAAAGAAATCGTTGAGCGTATCGATTATCTCTATCAACAAGACAATCCTTCTGAAATTACCGGCACGCCGACGGGTTTTATTGATCTGGATAAAATGACTTCCGGTCTGCAAGGTGGCGATTTGATTATTGTCGCAGGTCGTCCATCAATGGGTAAAACTGCATTTTCGATCAATATTGCCGAAAATGTCGCAATTGACAGTAAATTACCGGTGGCGATTTTCTCGATGGAAATGGGTGCCGCGCAGCTCGGGATGCGGATGGTGGGGTCGGTCGGCAAGATCGATATGCACAAGCTCAAAACCGGCCGTTTTGAAGACGACGATTGGCTACGCTTGACGCATGCCGTCGGTAAACTGTCTGAGGCACCGATTTTTATTGAAGAAACTGGCGCACTAACCGCGCTGGATATTAGGACTAAATCACGCCGGTTGGCGCGTCAGTGCGGTGGCCAGCTGGGTTTGATCGTGATCGACTATTTGCAGTTGATGGCCGGTCGCTCAGGCGCAAAAGATCAAAATCGCGCGACCGAGTTGGGCGAAATTTCACGTTCGCTGAAAGGGCTCGCGCGGGAGCTGAAATGCCCGATTATTGCGCTGTCGCAATTGAGCCGTTCGGTTGAGCAGCGGACTGATAAACGTCCAATGATGTCCGATTTGCGTGAATCTGGCGCAATTGAGCAGGATGCCGACTTGATTATGTTTTTGTATCGTGACGAGTATTACAATCCGGACAGCCAGTTTAAAGGCATCGCCGAATGCATTTTGGGTAAGCACCGGAATGGTCCCACCGGCAAAATTCCGCTGGTGTTCCAAGGGATGCATTCACGCTTTGATAATGCACTGATGCGGCCAGATGGCTGGTCGAGCGATTTGGAATAATTGTGCGTTTCAAGACTAAAAGCCTGTGATCACGAAAGGCACGAAAGAAAAGCAAACGAGCTAAAAAGTTAATTGCTAAGGTCCTTGCAAGAAATAGACCGTTTTCGTGTTTTTCGTGGGGGAATTGTTTTTGAACTTGGTTTGCCGCTGGAGTCCGTTGTGGGAATTACACATTTTAATGCACTTGTTGTGCCGACTTTCGATCAGCCTAGAGTCGATCGCTTGGTTTCGGGAAATCCGCAACGCACAACGTGGTCGCATTATGAAAGTTCGGACAAGCAGCTGTCGTGTGGCATTTGGGCTTGTGAAGTGGGCGCGTGGAAAATTCAGTTTGCCGCTGATAAAGAAGAGTTTTTCTGCGTGATTGAAGGCAAAGTATGTTTGTGGGATGAGGCGGGCGAGGGCGTTGTGGTCAGCACGGGTGAAGCTGCGGTGATTCCGGCGGGTTTTGTGGGGCGCTTTGAAGTGCTTGAAGCTGTGCGTAAATATTTTGTCGTGTTAGATCGTTCTGCTACTGCGTAAAAAATGAAAAAAATTAAAAATTTGTTTGAATCTTTAAATAAAAAACTCGATGGCGATGTGTCAGATGAGGTGCTGCAGCAAGCTGCAGAGCAGCATCAGGAGTCCGACCCAAGTAGGCCTGCGCTAGATCGCGTGTTTGAATTGCCGCTGTCGCCCGTCGTGAATGTCGCACAGAAAGGCTTGGCGGGATTGCGCCATGCGGTGGGAATGATTAAAGAGTTAGGATCGCGTGATGCACATGACTCAGCGCCGATGCGTGAAGAGCCTGATTTTGAGCTGCCACCTGCAACTCCGTCAGAAAAAACGCTTGCAAAGCCAGCGCTCGCTAGCTTTTCAAGTCATGGCGAAGTTTTCCGTGAACAAATCCGCACAAGGCCTGAAACCGAACAGAGCGCAGAAATGAGTGCATCAGCAGCAACGCAGCCTAAATCGATACACTCGTTTGAATCCCGAGTAATGCCTGTGATTGAAGCCGTGATACCAAAGCCGGTTGAGTTTTCGCCCATGCCAAGGCGCAAAGAATTGCCGACGATTGATTTGCAGCAAATTCAGCAGAATTTAGCCATTAGCCAGCGTAAATTGGCTGCCGAAGGTGCAAAAATGCCGAGTAAAGCCGCTCCTGCGGCATTGCCAGTGATTGATCCTGCAGAAATTCGCAGCCGCCTGCAAGAAATTCATGCCAAGCCAGCTCCCGTTGAGCGCAGCAAGCGCGGCGCGCCTGCTGCAAGTTTGTCTGCGGCGGTAAGTGCTAAAGCAGTGCAAGCGCAAGCGCACTTGCCTATTGGCGTGAAACCGCCGTTAGCGCCGCCAGTTATTATGCGCCGAGCCGTAGTAGAGCAGGGTATTACTATACAGCCATTGCCTGATGTTGCCTGCATTCATATACCCGTAGAAAATATTACAATTTCTACTTTTGTACCACCTCTGGCAGTTGAGCCGCAATTGGTTACGGCATTCGAAGCGCCTATAGCGATGCCGTCAGTATTCGTTGAGCCTGAGTTTTACCCTGTTGCCGCGCCCCTTAACACAGCTCCAGCGGCGATTACTCGTCCGGCACAATTTTTGCGTCCAGATGAATTAAGCTCGTTAAGCAGTGCCGCCAAGCCCAATTCAGCGTGGGGCGAGTGCGAAAATGGTCTGTGCTTGCCACTCGATTTGTTGCGCCCACCGCTGGTAAGTAAGCAAACCGTGACCGCTGAAGATTTACTGGAACGTAGTATTTTAATTGAAGAAAAACTGACTGAATTCAAAGTCAAAGTCAGTGTGCTTGATGCTTATGCAGGTCCGGTGATTACCCGCTTTGAAGTCGAGCCAGCGATGGGCGTGCGCGGCGCACAGGTCGTCAATTTAGCCAAAGACTTGGCGCGTTCTTTAGGCGTCGCGGCAGTGCGGGTTGTGGAAACTATCCCGGGTAAAACCTGCATGGGTTTGGAACTACCGAATCCAACAAGGCAAATGATTCGTTTGTCCGAAATTTTATCTGCACCGGAATATCATCAACAAACTTCTCCCATCACGATTGCGCTTGGTAAAGATATTACTGGCCTACCCGTGGCGACTGATTTGGCCAAAACGCCGCATATGCTGGTGGCCGGCACGACGGGGTCGGGTAAATCGGTCGGCGTGAATGCGATGATTTTGTCGATTTTATTTAAAGCCACGCCCGATGAAGTGCGCTTTATTATGATCGATCCGAAAATGCTGGAATTGTCGATTTACGAAGGCATTCCGCATTTGCTTGCGCCCGTGGTCACTGATATGAAACTCGCCGCCAATGCGCTGAACTGGTGTGTTGGCGAAATGGAAAAACGCTATCGGCTGTTGAGTGCGCTCGGTGTACGTAATTTGGCGGGCTTTAATCAAAAAGTCGCTGATGCCGCTGCCAAAGGCCGCAAGCTGACTAATCCATTTACGTTGACGCCAGAAGATCCAGAGCCGCTCGAACACTTGCCGCTGATTGTCGTTGTCGTCGATGAGTTTGCCGATTTGATGATGGTCGCAGGGAAGAAAATCGAAGAATTGATCGCGCGCTTGGCACAAAAAGCGCGTGCCGCTGGGATACATTTGATTTTGGCGACGCAGCGCCCGTCGGTGGATGTGATTACCGGCCTGATTAAAGCCAATATTCCAACGCGCTTGGCGTTTCAAGTGTCGAGTAAAATTGATAGCCGAACAATTCTCGATCAAATGGGCGCGGAAGCCTTGTTGGGGCAGGGCGATATGCTGTTCTTGCCACCGGGAACCGGCTATCCAACGCGAATTCATGGCGCTTTTGTCGATGATGCCGAAGTGCATTGTGTCGTCGAGTATCTGAAACAGCTTGGCGAGCCAAACTATGTTGAAGGTGTCTTGCATCCAGTGGTCGGTGAGGATGGCGGCAGCAGCGGTTGGTCGGGCGGTGCCAGTGAGGGCGAAGAAGCTGATCCACTCTATGACGAAGCGGTCGCTTTGGTGCTCAAAAGCCGTCGCGCCTCGATTTCTGGCGTGCAGCGGCAAATGCGCATTGGTTACAACCGCGCGGCGCGTTTGATCGAGCAAATGGAAGCCGCTGGCTTGGTCAGTTCGATGGAGACGAGCGGCAACCGTACCGTATTGGCACCACCGCTGGCAGAATAATTTACTTACACTTGCCTTGTGCCGGACTTGATGATTTGATGGTGGCGTTAAAATCTATTTGTGGTGTGAGTGATGAAATTTGAAGAATCAATTAAGATTTGTTTTAGCAAATATGCCGATTTTAAAGGGCGTGCAATTCGTTCTGAATACTGGTGGTTTGCGCTGTTCACGTTTTTAGTCAGTATTGCGCTGGGTATGTTTAGCGAAGTGGCTTCAGGGTTGTTTTCATTGGCGACTTTGTTGCCATCACTTGCCGTAGGCGCACGTCGTTTGCATGATACGAACCGCAGTGGTTGGTGGCAATTAATTGGTCTTGTGCCGGTGATTGGTTGGATTGTGCTGATTTATTGGTTTGCCCAAGAAGGTCATGGCCAGAATCGCTTTGATGTGGATGGCGAAATTTAATCCCTGCGTGATGAAGTAAAGAGGCCAGCGTAAAGCTGGCCTTTTTTATTATTTCTTTTCAGTTCGAATATTCAGCGCGGGGGCGACTTCAGTTTTAAGTGTATTGGCTAACTGGTCGGCCGCTAAATTGATTTTTTCAGCTGTTTTTGCGTTTGGGCTGGCATCCAGCTGAGTGCTTGCGGCTTCGAGTTGCGCTAGTTGTTTGGCGGCTTTTTGCCATAACGCGGCTTTATCACGCGAGATTAAGTAATCGTCTAAGCCAATGCCGCCGTCCTTACCTTCGAGCAAGATTTTAAGGCCTTGCACATTGGCTGCAATTCCTGCTGCAGTCGCACCTGTTTTTGCGTCTTGCCAATTATCGGCTTCGCCGCTGAGCTTTAAGTTGCGAAAGCTGCTGGCGCCCGCAATGATTCGGTTTAAATATTCGGTCACAAACTGACCTGGGTACGACACATCATATGCCGCGCCGCGAATCAGCCCCGTCCATTCGTATTGCTGAACGGTAATTTGTCTTGCTGTGACTTGGGTTTGCCATTGCAAATAGGCGCAGTTTTTATCTTGTTTTAAAAGCTGTAATGTTTGGCTTGTCGTGCCGTGGAATAGTAAGCTAGCGATAGCTGGCATACCTATGGTGCCATCAGGCAATTTCATGCCGTGAAAATGCGCTTCGCCATCGACCATGGCGCGATCTGGCGTTTGTTTACCTTGTTCGACTAAATCTGCCAATGGCGCTGCGGGGGATTCAAAAATCCGACCATTGTTTACATTATTACTTGGGCCAATCGGGGCGATTTCAATTTTTCGCCAAGCGATCAGTGTTGCTAAGTAAGCTTTGCGTGCGCTCGATAGTGCTTCTGGGCTGGGTTTGTTACAGAGCTGTTTGCTGCTAGCAACGAGTTGCGTGCTGGCTTGCTGTAGCTGATCGTAATGGGGGGTGATGACGTCTTTCATCATTGCCATGCTGAGTTCTGGTGCGGTAACGCGTTTTATTTCGACGGCATCTTCTGCGTGTGTCAGCCCGTGCAAGAAAAAAGCACTGAGCGCCAAAATAGTAAAAGGTTGAATTAATTGCTTCATGGCAGGTCTCCTCATTATTGTGCGTAATTGATACCACAGCAGACGTTACGGTGTCAGCAATTTTATTCAAGTTGAAAATTGATTCGCCTTGTATAATTGCGCGCAATGTTTTTTCATTCCTAGGAAGTGCAATGAGTTTTTATATTCGCCCTGATGATGTGCCTGAGTTACAAGGTTTAACGCGCTGGGAGCAGCGCGTTCTACTGCGCGGGACTTTTATCAAAGAACGTGCCATGTCGACCGTTTTTTTATTGCTGGCGGTGTTAGGCAGTGTGCAGTTTGTGATTAATCCCTTAGTTGATCGTTATGCGCCGCAGATTCGCGATGAAAATATGATCTATGCAGGGATTTTGGTGGCGTGGTTGCTGTTTTTGATGTGGGCACGCGATATGGTCATGATGAATATATTGCGTCCTAAAATCGCGGTCAAACGTGCTGAAATGAAAGCGGTAGAAGTTGCGAAGCTTGAAGCTGAGCGTGCTGCATCGACTGCGGATTAAGGTTCAATTGCGCGCGATGCTGCCAGCGTAACGGGTATCGCGTACAATTGCTGACTGCTTAAATTATTTTCTTGGAATGACTTTCTCATGCGCACTTCGCAACTATTTATCTCTACTAAAAAAGAAGCCCCTGCCGAGGCCGAGTTGTTGTCGCACAAATTGATGCTGCGCGCCGGTTTGATTAAGCGTTTGGGCTCAGGTTTATATACGTGGATGCCATTGGGCTTGCGCGTATTGCGTAAAGTAGAGGGTGTAGTGCGCGCTGAAATGAATGCCGCTGGTGCGCAAGAATTATTGATGCCCGCCGTGCAACCGGCCGAGTTATGGCAAGAAACAGGTCGTTGGGAGGTGTTTGGCCCGCAAATGCTCAAAATCACCGACCGTCATGAGCGCTCGTTCTGTTTTGGCCCAACCCACGAAGAAGTGATCACCGATATTGCACGTAGCGAATTGCGTTCGTACAAACAATTGCCAGCCAATTTCTACCAAGTACAAACCAAATTCCGCGATGAAATCCGCCCGCGTTTTGGCGTGATGCGCGCGCGTGAATTTATGATGAAAGATGCGTATTCATTCCATGCGTCATTTGAATCGCTGCAGCAAACTTATGATGTGATGTACGGTGCGTATAGCAAAGTCTTTACCCGTTTGGGTTTGAAATTCCGTGCTGTTGCGGCTGATACGGGCGCGATTGGCGGCTCGGGCTCGCATGAATTTCATGTGCTCGCTGATGCGGGTGAAGATTTGCTCGCCTATTGCCCAACGAGCGATTACGCCGCTAACGTCGAGTTGGCCGAAGCGTTTTCGCCTGCCGCACCGCGCGCTGTGCCAGCTGAAACAATGCGCGATGTGGACACGCCAAAACAAACCGCGTGCGCCGATGTGGCCGCTTTGCTGGGGGTTGGCATTGAGCGTACCGTCAAAATGATCGCATTGGTAACGGTGGCGAATGAATTTGTCGTAGCTTTGTTGCGCGGCGATCATAGTTTGAATGAAGTGAAAATCGGTAAGCTCGAAGGCATGGCAGATTTTCGCTTTGCAACGGATGAAGAAATCCGCAGCAATTTATCTTGCCCACCAGGATTTATTGGTCCCGTTGGAATTGCGGCCGGCATTCGCGTGATCAGCGATTTAACTGTCGCGGCGATGAGCGATTTTATTTGCGGCGCAAACAAACCGAAATTCCATTTGGCTGGCGTGAACTTTGGTCGTGATTTGCCTGAGCCAACTATTGTGGCCGATATCCGTAATGTAGTGAGTGGCGATGCTTGCCCAGATGGCAAGGGCGGCGTGTTGGAATTGTGCCGTGGAATTGAAGTGGGGCATATTTTCCAATTGCGCACTAAATATTCAGAAGCGATGAATTGCGTGTTTGTGACCGAGCAAAATACGCAGCAAGCGATGGAAATGGGCTGCTATGGCATTGGTGTGTCGCGGATTGTGGGGGCTGCAATTGAGCAAAACCATGATGATCGCGGGATTATTTGGCCAGAAGCAATGGCGCCATTCAGCGTTGCTGTCGTTGCGGTGGGCTACCATAAATCGGAAGCCGTTAAAGCGGCGGCTGATGATTTGTATGCAAAATTGATCGCCGCCGGTGTAGATGCCTTGCTCGATGATAGAAACGAGCGCCCAGGTTCGATGTTTGCAGATATGGAATTAATCGGCATTCCGCATCGCGTGACGATTGGTGATAAAGGTTTGGCCGATGGTATGGTTGAGTATGTTGCACGCCGTGCTGGTGAAATGCAGAAAGTAGCGCTCAATGAAATACAAGCATTTTTGCAAGGCGTAGTGCAGTAATAATAGGTATTGCTCTGCAGCCATTATAATGTAATGGCTGCAAGCATATACGTTGTGGTTTTACTGGGGTGCATGCCGGAGGCTTTAATCTTGCCCTTGATCGGCTGAAACGTCAGCGAATATTGTTGGTTTGTGCTGCTGTGGCTAAATTTGTAAAGATGAATCGAATATAAAGGTTGTTGATCCGTGAAACTGCTTCAATCATTTTGCTTTGTTGCGTGCTTGATGGCGCCTCTGGCGTTTGCTGGTGCGCAGCGTGAGGAACTTCTGTCGCAGTCGGTGCAGACGACGTTGCAACGCTCGATTAGTGATAGAGCCGAACCGCGTTTGATTTTTGCGACGCCCGCGCAGGCGGAGGCGTGGTTGAGTGAGATGTCTGAGCGCTTGAAAAAACGTATTCCAGATGAGTTTGTGCGTCGAAAATTGCTAACTGCGGTGCATTATGAGGCGACGCGTGCGGGACTCGATCCCCAGTTGGTGATGGGATTAATCCATGTGGAGAGCGGGTTTAATCGTTATGCCGTGAGTGTGGTTGGTGCGCGGGGTCTGATGCAGGTGATGCCGTTTTGGCAGCGTAGTATCGGTAGCCCAGAGCATAATTTATTTGATATGAATACGGGCTTACGTTACGGCTGTACGATTTTGCGCCATTATCTGGATATCGAAAATGGCGATTATTTCCGTGCTTTGGGTCGATATAACGGCAGTTTGGGTAAAGCTGAATATCCCAATTTAGTCCATGGAGCGTGGAAGAATTGGTACGATTGGGATGCTGGTACAGGGCAGAAAGTAGCGCAACGCTAAATTCTGCCAGAGTGAGATTTAGCCGGGTAGTTGCATGATTTGAATGATTTGAATGTAGCCGCTTCGCATTTTCAAAAAACCGTGTTCTTCCCATTGGCTAAGTTGTTTGTTGACGCTTTCGCGGGATGCGCCGACGAAATTAGCTAAATCCTGTTGCGTCATTTTCAGATCAATTCGTACGCCATCTTCGTTAATATCGCCATGATTTTGCGCAAGTTGACGCAATACTTTAGCGAGACGCTGTGGTAGTGGCAAGAATAGTGTGTCTTGCACCAAGTCATTGGCGCTACGTAAGCGTTCGCACAAAGTAGTAATCAGCGAGCGCATCACATGCGGATGATGAGCGAGATATTGATCGACGGTACTGCGTTGCAAAACCAGTAATTCACCATCTTCCAGTGCTTCTACGCTGGCATTGCGCGGTGCACCATCCAGCATTGCGAGTTCGCCAAAAACTTCCCCGCCCTCCAAAATTGCCAGGTTAATTTCGCGGCCATCATTATTGCTACGTGTAACTTTGAGTCGGCCATGAATAACGGCGTACATTTCATCGCCACGGCTGCCTTGCTCGATAATGATTTGCTTGCTGATAAAGTGCCGGATGTGTGCATGTTTGGCTAATGTTTCGAGCTCGCTAGGGCTGAGCTCACAAAATAAACTGCTACCGGAAAGTAACTTGGCTTTGTCCATTTCAGTGCCTTTCGGGCTTAATTGAGAGTAGCAATAACAGGGGTGTGATCGGATGGCCGTTCATTTTTACGTGGCTCAACGTCAATTTCACAAGCGATACATTGCGGTGCGAGGGTTGATGATAGCAGAATATGATCAATTCTCAGGCCAGCATTTTTCTTAAAAGAAAACCCGCGGTAGTCCCACCAGCTAAAAGCTTTTTCTGCTTGTTCAAACATTCTAAAGCTATCGACTAAACCAAGCGCGAGTAAATCAGCAAAAATGGCGCGCTCTGCTGGTGAAACTAAAACACCACCGATCCATTTTTTAATGTCATGCACATCGCGATCTTCGGGTGCAATATTGTAATCACCGAGGAGTGCCAATTTAGGGTGCTGCTTTAATTCTTCTGCAATAAATTCTTTTAGCGCGGCCAGCCATGCCAGTTTATACGGGTATTTATCTGAATCTAAGGATTGTCCATTTGGAATGTACGCGCCAATTAGGCGGATGCCATTCACTGTCGCGGTAATGACGCGTTTTTGTGGGTCTTCAAAATTGGGGATGTTAATAATCACATTTTCAATTGGTGCACGGGCAATGATTGCAACACCGTTGTATGTTTTTTGTCCCGCAAATTCGACATAAAACCCTGCCGCTTCAATTTCGGCCTTGGGAAAAACGGGATCATCCATTTTGGTTTCTTGCAGGCAAAGTGCGGTGATGTCAGTATGTGTTGCTAGCCACTCAAGCACTTGGGGAAGGCGCACTTTAAGCGAGTTTACATTCCAAGTCGCAATTTTCATGTTGAAATTAATCCCTGTGTTTTTCGTGGGTTCGCCAATTGGCCTATGCGCGTATTAAATACATAATACGCTGCAATATTTACAGCTAAATAAAAAGCCAAAGTCAGAAATAACTTTGGCTTTTAAAATTTTGGAGCGGGCGATGAGAATCGAACTCACGGCTCTAGCTTGGGAAGCTAGGGTATTACCATTATACGACGCCCGCGAAGAAGACGTATATTACACGTAGTCATCACTATTTTGCAAGTGAGGCTGCCATTTCTACACGTCAACTTTGTGTTCTAGGTTACTAATTGAATGGCGCTAAAAAAGTTGCTAGCTATTTACATTAATTAATTCAGTGGATTATTTGCAACTTTTTCCCATCCACCGCCCAGCGCCTTATAAAGCTCGACACGAGCATTAATTTGATTTCTTTGTGCTTTCACTAAGTTAAGTTGGGTATTAAATAAACTGCGTTGTGCATCGAGCACTTCCAAATAGCTGGAGTATCCATTGTCATAGCGAAGTTTAGCTAATTTCAATTGTACTTTGAGTGCATTGACCTGTTTTTGTTCAAAGGCCGTTTTTTCTGTCACAGTTCGGTTGCTAATTAAGCTGGTGCGCGTTTCTGAAAAAGCAATTTGAATCGCTTGCTGGTATTGTGCAACCGCTTGTTTTTCTTGCGCTTTAGCTTGTTCAACTTGTGCTGCGGTGAGGCCGCTATTAAATAGTGGCATCGCCAAATTACCAGAGAACGACCAAATATTGGAATTGCTAGAAAATAGATTATTCAAATTTTTACTTTCTATACCTAGTAGTCCAGTTAGCGAGATGGTTGGAAAATACGCCGCGCGAGCGACTTGAATTCGCGCACGCGCCACCATTAAATTAGCTTCAGCTTGCGCTATATCGGGGCGTTTTAGTAGTAAATCCGAGCTTAATTCGGCTGGAATTGGATCGGCGATTTGTAATTCAGGAATCGATTTTCCTCTCGCAATACCCTCATCCATCATGGCTCTCGGTGACTGGCCGATTAATACGCTTAGCGCACTTTCAGTGCGAGCGATTGCTTCGGTGAAATCGGGTAAATTACTTTGTGCACTCGCCAGTTCTACTTCAGATTGCTTCACGTCCAATTCAGATGTAACGCCACCACGGTAACGTTTTTGCTGGAGATCAAAAGATTCCAGTCGTGATTGGATGGTGTTTTTAGTGATGTCTAATTGGTCGTCGAGTGCCCGCAGATTAAAATAGTTTTGTGCTACTTCTGCGCTGAGCGCGAGTCTCGCTGCATCTCGATTGTATTCCACAGCCATTAAATCTTGCTTAGCTGCAAACGTTGAGTTACGAACACGCCCCCAAAGGTCAATTTCCCAAGAGGCTTGCGCTGCGAGTTTGTAGTCGCTGCTTACGATGGGATTGCTGCCCGTGATATTTCGTGATTGCTCTGAGCGCCCACCGCCGCCGACTATGTCAATTCGAGGCAGTTGGGCTGATGCTGCAATGCCAAGCTTGGCGCGAGATTCGTCGACTCTGGCTGTGATGAGTGCCAGATTTTGGTTGTTTTCCAATGCTGTTGCAATGAGTTGGTTTAACGTTGGATCATTGAATTGAGTCCACCAGTTCGGATTGACACTGACTTTACTTGTGGCGACCGGAAGTTGCGTTACGGGTAGGCTGCTGTCTGGCGAGAATGCACAAGCAGATAGGGCCAATCCAATACTTAGGGAAAGAATGGTTTTAAGCATGGTTCTCTCCATGTGGATCTTTTTTCGCAGCTTTTTTCTCAGACATTTGCATAATTAAGCGGAAAAAAAGTGGGATGAAGAAAATGGCAATAAAGGTTGCCGCTAACATGCCGCCAATAACGGGAACACCCAAAGCAAATCGACTGCCTGAGCCTGCGCCGCTTGATGTGACTAAGGGTACGCAGCCCAGAATAAAAGCCAGTGAAGTCATGACGATGGGGCGGAAACGTAACCTTGCCGCTTCTAATGCCGCATCAAGGAGGGTTGCGCCTTCTTCGTATTTCATAATGGCAAATTCGACAATCAGAATGGCGTTTTTCGCAGCAAGGCCGACCAAGGTAATCAGCCCGACTTGGAAGTACACGTTATTGGTCAGCCCCGTTAAGAATACGGCTAAAAGTGCTCCAAATAATGCAAATGGTACTGCTGTAATGACTGCAAATGGCAGGCTCCAGCGTTCATACTGCGCCGCTAGGATGAGGAACACCATAACAATCCCCATTAGAAAGGCGATTGCTGCCGTGCCACCAGCTGCTTTTTCTTGGTAGGCCGAACCAGTCCATTGGAGCTTGTAATCGTTGCGTGCCATTTCGGCTTCAACGGCTTCGAGTGCTGCAATGGCTTGGCCTGAACTTACACCGATAGCGGGAGTTGCCATGATTTTTGCGGCTTGAAAGACATTAAAGCGTTCAACCAGCTCTGGCCCCACTGATGATTTCACCTGAACCAAGCTGGTCAATGGAATCATTGTGCCTTGGGCTGAGCGCACGAACACATTGCGAATGTCTTCTGGGTGCGCACGGAAATCAGCTTCAGATTGCAGCTGCACACGGTAAGTGCGGCCAAATTGGTTGAAGTCATTGACATATAACTGACCAAAAGTTGCCGACATAGCATCAAACACTTGATTCACGCTAACGCCTAAAGCTTTGGCTTTTTCGCGGTCAAGATCCAAATATATCTGCGGCACATTGGCGCGGAACGTTGTTGAAACGCTAGCAAATTCGGGGCGCTTTTTAGCTTCTGCGACAAAGGCGTTGACCGCAGCAGAGAAGGTTGCAATATCGCCAGTGCCACGGTTTTGATAATAAGCTTCAATACCGCCAGTGGTCGACATACCACTAATCGGTGGTGGATTGAATGTCGCGGCAAAACCGTCTTTCAAGCCCATAAAGGCCATGCCTTGGAAAGTATTGGCGAGATCGTAAGAGCTATCACCCTTGCCTTGGCGTTCTTTCCAGTCTTTGAGTGTGACAAAAGAAATCCCACTATTGCTGATGACGGCACCCGACAAAATATCAAAGCCAACAAATGAAACTACGTTTTCAACGTTTTTATTGGCCATTAGCATTTTGTCGAATTGGGTGCTCGTAACCTCGGTGCGATTTAAAGAGGCCGCATCAGGGAGCATGATCGCGCTTAATAAATAGCCCTGATCTTCATCGGGGACAAGAGCGCTCGGAACGTGCTTAAGCATCAAGACCATTGCGACCAGAATGGCGGCAAAGATCATAAATGCAACGCCGACTCGGCGGTTTAAAAATGCAACCCCACCCACATAGCCATTGGTCAGTTTGTCAAAGCCACGGTTGAAGGCTTTGAAAAAACGATTGGGTTCTTGATGGCCGCCTTTTAATAAAATAGCGCATAAAGCCGGCGTTAACGTCAGCGCGACAATCCCTGAAATGATGACAGAAATCGCAATCGTAATTGCAAATTGCTGATACATAACGCCGGTCATTCCGCCCAAGAAGGCCACGGGCAAAAATACAGCGCACAGCACGAGAACAATGGCAACCACAGGGCCAGACACTTCTTCCATCGCTTTAATCGATGCTTCTTTGGCCGAGCACTTGGTTTCACTCATAATGCGTTCGACGTTTTCGAGTACCACGATGGCATCATCGACCACGATACCAATCGCGAGAACCAGCCCAAATAGGGTCAAAAGATTGATCGAAAAGCCAAATGCCATCATCCCTGCAAAAGTGCCGATCAAAGAAATAGGAACTGCAATGCAAGGAATTAAAGTGGCCCTAAAGTTTTGCAAGAATAAATACACAACCAAAAACACTAAAACAATCGCTTCGAGCAGGGTGTGCAAGACCTCTTCGATGGAAATTTTGACAAATGTGGTCGTGTCGTAAGGGATTGAGTATTCAATGTCCTGTGGGAAGCGTTTTTTAAGCTCTTCCATTTTTTGGTTGATGGCTTCAGCAACACCAATCGCATTCGCTCCAGGCTGTAAGTAAATCCCCATCGCAACCGCTGATTTACCATTAATTTTTGCTTTTAAATCATAATCTTTACCCCCAATTTCCACGCGGGCTACGTCTTTAAGGCGAGTGGTTGCACCATCGGGTGTGGAACGAACGATAATTTCATTGAATTCTTCAACTGATTTGAGTCGACCTTGTGCATTGACGGTGTAAGTGAAGTCAATCACTTCAGTGGTCGGTTGAGCGCCAATTTTACCGGCAGAAAACTGGGCATTTTGTTCACGAATCGCATTAATTACGTCACTGGGCGTGAGACTAAGTTGCGCTAGACGATCTGGGCGCAACCAAACACGCATGGCGTAGTCGGTGCCGCCGAACATAGTTAGATCGCCTACGCCCGGGATGCGCTTTATTTCGTCAACAATGTTTAATAACGCGTAATTAGAAAGAAATGTTGTGTCGTAGCGGCCATTGGGTGAGTTGATTGCAATGACATTTAAAATCGATGTTGATTTTTTCTTGACGGTCACACCTTGGCGTTTTACTTCATCTGGCAACTGCGACATGGCCGCTGAAACACGATTGTTCACGTTAATCGTGGCTTGGTCTGGGTCGGTGCCGATTGCAAAGTAAACATTCATGGTCATCTGGCCGTTAGATGCTGAGCCCGATTGAATGTAGAGCATTTGCTCAACGCCGTTGATTTGTTGCTCAAGCGGTGCGGCCACTGTTTGTGCAATTACTTCTGGTGTTGCTCCTGGAAAAAACGCAGTAACTGAAACTACTGCGGGTGTAATACTGGGATATTGCTCAATAGGCAGCGATTTCATCCCTGCCAAACCTAAAATCACGATAATGATCGAAATAACGCTCGCAAAAATGGGGCGCTCAATAAAAAATTTAGAAAACATGCCGACTCCCCGTTATTTACTTGCTGTAGCTGGAGCGCTAGCAGGGATAGGTTTAACCACGGAGCCAGGTTGGGCTTTCATTTGACCTTCAACAATGACTTTATCGCCACTGTTCAATCCGCTGGTAATAATGACTTGTCCTTGGTAGCGAGGCCCCAGTGTTACAGGCTTTGGTACCACTTTATTGTCTTTGTCGACGGTCAAAACGATAAAATCGGCCTGTGATTGCACTACAGCTCGCTCAGGAACAAGGATTGAGTTTTTTCGGGTGCCTAGATTGAGTGTGACACGAACAAACTGGCCGGGTAGTAGCTCGCTTTTTGCATTGTTAAAAATGGCGCGCGCGCGAATAGTTCCGGTTGTGGGGTCGACACGATTGTCTGAAAAGTTAACTTTACCTATTTCTGAGTAATGGCTACCGTCGGCTAATTTAAGGGTGGCTGAGAGCTTACTCGAGTCATTTAAATCAATTACACCCTCACGCTGAGCGGCTTCGAGCTCTTGCTTATCTTGCTCTGAATACGAAAAATTCACGTACAGAGGGTCGAGCTGGGAAATTGTAGTGAGTTTGCCCGAATCGCCCGCAACGCTAATTAAGCTACCTTCAGATTGGGCTAGCTTGCTGGTTGCGCCTGAAATTGGTGCGGTGACCTTGGTGTAACCAAGATTGAGCTCGGCTTGTCGAACGCTGGCTTGTGTTGCTTGATTGCTGGCAATCGCCGCATTGTAAGCTGCGTTGGCATCGTCAAAGTCTTTGCGGCTTACTGCATTTTCTTTGTAAAGTGGGGCAATTCGATCCCGATCTGCGCGGGCTTTTTCGAGTTTGGCGACTTCTTGCGATAAAACACCTTTTGCTTGATCAAGGGCGGCTTTATAAGGCTCTGGATCAATTTCAAATAATATTTGGCCTGCTTGCACATTTTGGCCTTCGATATAGGTGCGTTTCAGCAAAATACCGCTGACTCGGGCGCGTACATCGACGTCGCGATAACCTGCCGTTTCGCCGACCATTTCTTTCGTTAATGGCACATTGCTTGGTTTGACTTCAAGAACTGTAACGGGCGCAGGTGGGCGCTCTTTTTTTTCGGGGGCTTTTTGGCATGCGGTAAGTGAAGCTAAAATGAGCAGGCTGACTGAAACTGCGCGAATCTTGGTGGTGGTGTTACGCATGCAGGGCGCTCCAATTAATGTGCGTTAGCTCGGTAATATGAGTGGTGAATGTTAAAACAGAATGGTCGGTATAAATTTTGCGAAAGTTTAACAGCTTAGCTGGAGCTTGCGAGCGCTTATGTTTTTGTAATTGTACACATAGCATTTTTGATTTGTTTTGTTTTTATTAGTGGCTAGGGCATAAAAAAACCGGCCAAAGACCGGTTTTTGAGTGCGATTTGATTCGTGTTATTTAGCAGGTGTGCTGACCGCCATTAATGGCCAAGTTGGCTCCTGTCATAAAGCCTGCAAGATCAGAGGCGAGGTAGCTAATGAGGCCTGCAATTTCTTCTGGCTTACCAAGGCGTGATACAGGGATGTGCGCAATAATTTTATTACGTACATCTTCAGGTACTGCCATAACCATATCTGTTGCAATATAGCCAGGTGATACTGTATTAACAGTCACACCTTTTTTGGCAACTTCTTGCGCTAAAGCCATGCTAAAGCCGTGCATGCCGGCTTTTGCTGCTGAGTAGTTGGTTTGGCCAAACTGACCTTTTTGCCCGTTGATTGATGAAATATTAATCACGCGACCCCAGCCTCGATCAGCCATACCATCCACAAATTGTTTCGAGATGTTGAATACAGAGTTAAGGTTAGTGCCAATCACCATGTCCCAATCGGTTTTGCTCAGTTTTTTAAAAGAAGCATCGCGTGTAATACCAGCATTATTAACCAGCACATCGACACTGCCTACTTCGCTGCTGATCTTTTCTGCCAAAACCGTGCAGGCATCAAAATCAGTTACGTCGCATTCATAGGCATGAAACGTGTACCCAGCGGCAGCATTGTCGCTGAGCCAAGCTTGTTCTTTGCCTGGTTTAGAGTACGTGGTTACCACTTGAAAGCCGTCATCGGCTAGTTTGCGGCAGATTGCCGTTCCGATGCCGCCCATTCCGCCTGTAACTAGTGCTACTTTTGCCATGCGTTTTTATTCCTAGGTGAGATAATTGAATCAATTGCAGCTTAGCGCTATTGAATTTAATGTGGCGTAAATCCTAGCATGTGTTTTTATATTGGCGTAAGCCCTTGTTATTGTAAACGGTAAAAAATGACAATTCAGAGACAAAATCTAGGGATTTCACCTATTGTTTTGGTGAGTGGTTGCTCTTCTGGTATCGGTTTGTGCGTGGTGCATGGTCTACGTGAGCAGGGTTGGCGCGTGTTTGCAACGGCGAGAAAAGAAAGTGATGTAATTAATTTGGCGGAACAAGGCTTTGAATCCTTACGTCTGGATGTGTCGGATTCCAGCTCTATCGCCGAGTGTGTTGCTGAGGTATTGAGTAGAACGGATGGACGTATTGATGCTTTGTTTAATAACGCCGGATTTGGTGTGCCGGGTGCGGTTGAGGATTTGTCACGTGAAGCGATGCGCAATCAATTTGAAACCAATGTGTTTGGTGCGATTGAGTTGAGCAATGCGGTATTGCCAACAATGCGCCAGCAAGGCTACGGTACGCTTTTGTTTAATAGCTCGGTACTGGGTTTTGCGGCGATGCCGTACCGAGGGGCTTATAACGCTAGCAAATTTGCGCTGGAGGGCTTTGTAGATACGTTAAGACAAGAGCTGTGTGGCTCGCAGATTCATGCATGCTTGATTGAACCAGGCCCAATTGAGAGTTGCTTTCGTAGCAATGCCGCACAGCAATTTTTGCGCTGGATTCAGCTTGAGCATAGTTTTCATGCTAAGTCGTATGCTCTGATGCAGCAGCGTTTGGCGGTAGTGGGCGCTGCCGCGCCGTTTACATTGCCTGCTCTTGCCGTATTGAAGGTCGTTGTCGCTGCGCTAGAGGCAAAAAGACCCAAGCCACGTTATCGCGTTACAACACCTACAAAAATATTTTGGTATTTGAAGCGAATTTTGCCAACACGTTGCTTAGATTGGATTTTATTAACTGCTTCTGGGGATGAGCCGGGGGCGAGTTATGGTCGAAAACGCAAATAAAAGCATTGCTGCAGGTTTTTTTGTTTCTGTCCAGAATTGAGGGCGCGCTGTTGTTCAGGTAGAATAGGGGATTCAAACTTGTGCACACCAACATGACCAAGTACATATTCGTTACCGGTGGCGTTGTCTCTTCTTTAGGTAAGGGCATTGCCGCCGCGTCTCTCGCGTCGATTTTAGAATCACGCGGCCTTAAAGTAACCATGATGAAGCTTGATCCATATATTAATGTGGATCCAGGCACGATGAGCCCAATGCAACACGGCGAAGTTTTTGTGACCGAAGATGGTGCAGAAACTGACCTTGATTTGGGTCATTACGAGCGTTTCATTACCGCCAAAATGAAGAAGTGTAATAACTTCACAACCGGCCAAATCTACGACTCTGTGATTAAGAAAGAGCGTCGTGGTGAATATCTCGGCAAAACTGTGCAAGTGATTCCGCACATTACCGATGAGATTCGTCATTTTATTGGTTTGGGTGGCGGTGATGCAGATATTGCTGTGATCGAAGTCGGTGGTACGGTCGGTGACATCGAATCTTTACCGTTCCTAGAAGCAATTCGCCAAATGGGTGTGTTGCTAGGGCGTGATCGCACCTGTTTCGTACACCTTTCTTACGTGCCTTATTTGGCTGCTGCTGGTGAAATCAAAACCAAACCGACTCAGCATAGCGTAAAAGAATTGCGCCAAATCGGCATTATGCCCGATGTGTTGATTTGTCGTGGCGACCGCGTGGTGCCAGATGATGAGCGTCGTAAAATTGCGTTGTTTACTAATGTGAGCGAGAAAGCGGTTATTTCTTGCCCAGATTTAGATTCAATTTATAAGATTCCACGCACTTTGTCTGAGCAAGGTATCGACGATATTATTCTCAAGCAATTCGGCCTTGATTTGCCAAAAGCTGATTTGTCGGTGTGGGATAAGATTGTTGAGGCGTCAGAAAATCCACAGCAAACTGTCAATATCGCGATGGTCGGCAAGTACGTTGATTTAACCGAATCGTACAAATCATTGATCGAAGCGCTGCGTCACGCCGGCATTCACACGCGATCAGAAGTGAAAATTCACTTTGTCGATTCAGAATCGCTTGAAACCGAAGGCGCTGAATGCTTGCGCAATATGGATGCGATTTTGGTGCCGGGTGGTTTTGGTAAGCGCGGCGTTGAAGGTAAAATCGTAGCCGTGCGTTTTGCACGTGAAAACAATATTCCTTACATGGGTATTTGTTTGGGCATGCAAATTGCGCTGATCGAATATGCACGTACTATGGCTGGCATGCCTGGTGCGAACTCAACTGAATTTGATTTGGATACTGAATATCCAGTCGTTGCCTTGATTGATGAATGGGTCAATCATGATGGCAAAGTTGAAACGCGCGATGAAAATTCCGATATGGGCGGCACGATGCGTCTTGGCGCACAAGAGTGCAGTCTAGAGCCTGGCTCATTGGCGGCAAAAATCTACGGCGGTGATTCGGCCACTGAGCGCCATCGCCATCGCTATGAAGTAAATAATTACTATCTGGATCGTTTGCAGGCGGCTGGTTTGAAAATCAGTGGTAAGTCAAAAGGTGCAGAGCAATTGGTTGAAACGATTGAGCTGCCTGAACATCGCTGGTTCTTTGCATGCCAATTCCATCCGGAATTTACATCGACACCACGTGATGGGCATCCTTTGTTTATCTCTTATATTCAAGAAGCGATTAGCTATGCTAAAGAAAACGGTCGTGAAGGTTTGAGCTGCTAAAATAGTAATTTGCTAGGTATGGGCTCCTAGCCCATACCTAGCAAGATATGCATTCATATACGTCAAAGGGGAATTCTGTGAAGTTATGTGGTTTTGATGTTGGTATTGATCAGCCGTTTTTCCTCATTGCAGGCCCTTGCGTCATTGAAAGCGAGCAACTTGCGATTGACACCGCTGGCTATTTGAAAGAGCTGACGACTGAACTCAATATTCCGTTTATTTATAAATCGAGTTTTGATAAGGCCAATCGCTCGTCCGGCAAATCATTTCGCGGGCTTGGTATTGATGAAGGCTTGCGTATTTTGAGTGAAGTGCAGCGCCAGCTAGGTATTCCGGTGCTCACCGATATTCACACCGAAGCCGAAGCGGCGATTGCGGCGCAAGTGGTTGATGTGCTGCAAACGCCAGCGTTTTTGGCGCGGCAAACTGACTTTATCCATGCAGTCTGTGCGACGGGTAAACCAGTGAATATCAAAAAGGGCCAGTTTATGGCGCCTTGGGATATGAAGAACGTCGTTGAGAAAGCCAAAGAAGCCAATGGTGGCGTCGACAATATTATGGTCTGTGACCGTGGCACATCGTTTGGCTACAACACATTAGTCAGCGACATGCGTGGCTTGGCCATCATGCGCGAAACGAATTGCCCTGTGGTGTTTGATGCGACGCATTCAGTGCAGCAACCTGGCGGCTTAGGCGACAAATCGGGCGGTCAACGTGAATTCGTTCCAGTCTTGGCGCGTGCAGCGATTGCTTCTGGTGTGGCGGGTGTGTTTATGGAAACGCATCCAAATCCGGCCGTTGCGATGTCGGATGGTCCAAATGTGATGCCGATCGCACGAATGAAAGAATTGCTGACCGTTCTCAAAGACATCGACCGTGCAGTTAAGGCACACTCGTTTATTGAGCATTCCTTGTAATAATTGTTGTGTAAAAGTTTTTATGGCAAGGCGATACAACGCAGCAAAAAAACTTTTGCTTTACTACTTAATTTTATCGCAGTACTAATTCAACCGTTTTAAGGGGTATAGAACCGATGAGCGCAATCGTTGAAGTGATCGCACGTGAAATTTTAGATTCACGTGGCAATCCAACTGTAGAAGCAGATGTACTTTTAGAATCAGGTGTAATGGGCCGTGCGGCTGTGCCGTCTGGCGCATCAACTGGCGAGCGTGAAGCACTTGAGCTGCGTGATGGTGACAAAGCACGTTACCTCGGCAAAGGCGTTTTGAAAGCCGTAGAAAACATCAATACAGAAATCTGTGAAGCGATCATTGGTCTTGATGCTGCGGATCAATCATTTATCGATCAAACCATGCTGGATTTAGATGGTACTGAAGATAAATCAAAACTCGGTGCGAATGCGATTTTGGCGGTTTCAATGGCGGTTGCCAAAGCCGCAGCTGAAGAAGCTGGTTTGCCTTTGTATCGTTACATCGGTGGCTCAGGCCCGATGGCTCTGCCAGTGCCAATGATGAACGTCATCAACGGCGGCGAGCATGCATCAAATAGCTTGGATTTCCAAGAGTTGATGATTGTTCCTGTTGGCGCGCCAACATTCCGTGAAGCATTGCGTTACGGCGCTGAAGTATTCCACAACTTGAAAAAAATCATGCACGACAAAGGCATGCCAACTCAAGTGGGTGACGAAGGTGGTTTCGCGCCGGATGTAGCAGGCCCAGAAGAAGCACTGGACTTGATTATGGCTGCGATCGAAAAAGCCGGTTACAAAGCCGGTACTGATTTCCGTATCGCTCTGGATTGCGCTGCGTCTGAATTCTTTGACAAAGCCACTGGCAACTACGTATTCAAAAAATCAGGTGGCCGTGTTTTCAACTCAGTAGAAATGGTTGATTACCTTGAAAGCTTGGTGAATAAATACCCAATCATTTCGATTGAAGATGGTATGGGCGAGCGCGATTGGGACGGTTGGAAAATCTTGACGGATCGTTTGGGCAAACGCGTCCAAATCGTCGGCGATGATTTGTTTGTAACCAACACCAAAATTTTGGCTGAAGGCATCAAGCGCGGCATTTGTAACTCAATTTTGATCAAAGTAAACCAAATCGGTTCTTTGACTGAGACTTTGGCTGCGGTTGAATTGGCTAAACGCAGTGGTTACACCTCGGTAATGAGCCATCGTTCAGGCGAAACCGAAGACAGCACCATTGCTGATTTGGCTGTGGCAACCAACTGCATGCAAATCAAAACAGGTTCATTGAGCCGTTCTGATCGTATTGCGAAGTACAACCAAATCTTGCGTATTGAAGAAGAATTGGGTGATGCAGCGCACTACCCAGGTATCGATGCCTTCTATCAATTGAAAGGCTAATGTTGTTTTCTACGTTGCTGTTTTCGTCTTGCATGCGACGTAGTAAACCTCTGTAGTAAGATCTAAAACCGGAGCTTGCTCCGGTTTTATTTTATATTTGGATGGGTATGCGAATTCTTGCGATTTTTTTTGCGATTGTGATCGTCGCATTGCAGTGGCCGCTGTGGGTGGGGAAGGGAAGTTGGTTGCGAGTTTGGCAGTTGGATACGCAACTCACTGAGCATCGTGCTGCAAATCTAAAATTAAAAGAACGCAATGATGCTTTAGAAGCCGAAGTGCGGGATTTAAAAACCGGTACGGATGCAATTGAAGAGCGTGCTAGAAATGAATTGGGCATGATACGCCAAGAAGAAGTCTTTTTTCAGGTCTTAGACCGTGCGCCTTTAGCGGCTAGTACGCCCACCATCGCTGCCAGTACAATTGCTGAGGTTAAAAAACCAACTGCAAATTGATACGGTACAGCTTGGGATTTATTTAGTTTTTATTGATCTGTTTTTTTGATTGGCACTCAGTTATAGTATTCCCTTGGATCAGTAAACAAGGGGCGCAAGCAATGAGCGAGCTAATCACCACTGAGCATCACCGTAAAAAATCAGACACGCTGTATTACCAATTAGCTGAAGAGCTAGCGCTAGCGATTCAGGCTGGCATTTTGCGTTCCGGTGAAAAGCTACCGTCTATTCGCAAATTGTCGTCAGAGCGTCAACTCAGTTTGTCGACGATTATGGAAGCGTATCGCGAACTAGAAGATCGCGGTTTGGTTGAAGCAAGGCCACAATCTGGTTTTTATGTGCGTGCGATTCGCCATCTTGCTGCGCCTGAGCTGACTAAGCCGCCGCAACGCCCTTCGCATGTCGTGATTGATCCTTTACTCACTCCGAGCGCTTTATCCCGTATTAATGAAGTGAAAGTAGATTTTGGCTTGGCGATTTTGTCGCCCAAATTATTTCCGAATCAGCAAATTCAACGCATCTTGTCGCAGGTTACGCGTAATGATCCCGATATCATTGCCGATTATGGCGAGTCGCATGGTGATTTAGAATTGCGGCGACAAATCGCTCGACGCGCGTTGACGTGGGGTGCGCAGGTTGAAGCCGATGACGTACTGATTACGCATGGTGCGATTGAAGGTTTGAATTTGTGTTTGCGTGCGGTAACCAAGCCGGGCGATGTGGTGGCGATTGAATCGCCAGCGTATTTTGGCCTGTTGCAGATTTTAGAAAGCTTTAAACTCAAAGCGCTAGAGCTGCCCACGCATCCCAAAACGGGAATTTCAATTGAGGCGCTGGAGCTTGCATCGCGAAATGGCGACATTAAAGCTTGCGTTTTATTGCCTAATTACTCGAATCCGTGCGGCAGTTTGATGCCTGATGAGAATAAACGGCGACTGGTCGAGTTGCTGGATCAGCGCAATATCCCCCTGATCGAAGATGATATTTACGGCGAATTTTATTATCAAGGCGACCGTCCACGCCCAGCCAAAGCTTACGATCAAACGGGCAATGTCATGTTGATTGCATCGTTTACCAAATTATTAGCGCCCGCATTTCGAATTGGTTGGGTGCTCGGTGGTCGTTGGCAAAAAGAAATCGAGCAGCTGAAATTCATCAATACTTATTCAACGTCCTTGGTCTTGCAGCGAACGATTGCGAATTTCTTAGAAAGCGGCGGCTATGATCATCATTTGCGTCGTTTGAGAAAAAATTGCGCAGAGCAGGTGAATGATGCGGTCGATGCGATTCAGCGCTTTTTTCCTGCTGATACGCGCTTGACGGTGCCGCAGGGCGGTTATGTGTTGTGGCTAGAGCTCAATACACGGATTGAAACTTTGCAACTCTTGCAGCTTGCATTGGCAGAAGGGATTAGTTTTACGCCTGGCATGATGTTTTCGCCCAGCCGAAGTTACCACAATTGCTTGCGAATTTGCTGTGGTGAGCCTTGGACAGTTCGACACGAAAAAGCCATCGAACGGCTTGGGCAATTGGCACACTACTTAAGCAAAGCAGCGCATCGGTAGTGCTTAATTTGCCGTAATTGTGGTGACCTGCATGGGCTCGGCTTCTGGCTTGGCCGTTTCTGCTGCGTTGCTGCAGCTTTGTGAGCCTGCTGTTTGTACTTCGACGCAGCCTACGGAGTAGGTCAGTAAGCAGGGGCCGATTTGCTCGGTTTCGTCCACCCAAAGCACGGTCATGCGTTGGCCGCATAGATTGCCGAGGATATCGTTAATATTGAGTAAATCGTCGATGATTTCTGCATTGGCGATACTGGGTAAAAGTAATCCAGTCGCAATTGCAGTGATTAGGGATTTTCGGAACATGATGCCCTCCCTTGACGGGCTGGCATTTCGAATGAAACGCAATCGGCCTGCCGTTTGCTTAAATATCGGCAGAGCGATTACTGAACTGCAACCTTGGCCGCGCTTAGCGTCGAAATTCACCGATTAACGGTTGTTCCAATTCGGTATTTAAACGGACGTCGTCGGGACATACGGCGCAGCCAAAGGACGGCGGGTGGCTCGCCTGCTTGTCATGCTGTTGACTTAGGCGGTCGCTGCCGCGCCCAATGCCATAGGGCGATCTTGAGCTGTCGCGGCCATGAAATCTTTGGCCAGACTATAGCGGCTATTTTGTAACGCTTCGACAACCACCTTGTCGCGGCCACTAATAAAGCATTTTTGCCCGCACTCCAATACGATATCTTCGCCATCGTGACTAAGCCAAACTTGTCCTGAGTCGCAGCGAATCCAACTTTGTTTGGCCGCCAATGAATGAACTTCTGCGGTATTGAGTTGATAGGTTTGCATCTTGTGCTCTCTGCAGGTTTACGCGATATACCGACTATACGCAAAGCAGATTTTCTGTATTAGATGCAAACTGTATTGTATTTCATCATTCACTTACCATTTTTCTGTCACTGTTATGCTCTAAAAATAAGACATCTGCATCGTTTTACTGCACAGGGGCCGAAGTCTTTTTTCTGAGCACGCGTAAAGCAAAGCGGGCAGGGTCGATTGCAGCTAGCAGGCTGCGCTCAATGCCTTGCGGTTCGGCATTGAGCTGACAGGCTAGCACTTCAGCGGCCAGTGCATGCCAAGTTAATCCACGCGAACCAAAGCCCAGTACACCATATAGCCCTGTGACTCTTGGAATATGAAATAACTGATGCACCGCATGTTGGATGTCGGATGTGTTGGGTATCGCGCCGACCAGAGGTAGGCGATCCGAAGAATTAGGGCGAAAGCACAGCCGTGTTTCAGTATGCAAGGAGGGGCTAATGGCGTTTTGGCCAAGTAGTTTGGCTAAATCGTTTAAGTTATTCTGCTCGGCGCTAGCGGGATCTGCTGCGTTGACGAGGCTGGCGCCCGCACAGCGCCAGCCAGCAAATTCGGCGGTTAAATAAGTTAAGCCAGAAATACTGTGAAGGGTGGTGTTGAGCTGTGCAGAAGCCAATTTAGTGACACTACGCAGGCTGGCGCTGAGCGCGGATTCAAGGCTGGGAAGTAAGCGCCGCGCATCAGTGGCATTGGCCAAAATAAGTGTTTCGCTACGGGTGATAAGGTGATTATCAGCGTCGTATAGGTGCCAGAGCTGGTCAGCATATTGAATAGATTTAATATAGGTATTTAATTGTAGGCTAATATTTTCAATGCCTGCATTAATATACCCATTGCATAAGCTGGCAGGGTTCGCCCACATTCCTTGCGGGAACCAATAGCCGCCGAACTCACAATTTATATCGAGAGCGCGCAGGCACTCTGCGCTGCTAAGCCATTGCACTAGCGAATTGGGATGTGTTTGTGCAGCTAAAATCGCCTGCATTAATTGCGCTGCGGCGGCATCTTTGGCGATTTGAAAATGTCCATCACGGGCAAAGTGCACTGCTTGTTGCGCCGCAAGCAGTGCATCGAGTTTTTGCTGGGTTACCGCGAAGCCGGCTCTTGAGAGCCTAGCTTGAAAATTATCATCCAAGCTAAAGACGGGATGGCAAAGACCAATATGATTGCCTGACGCTTGACTGGCGATGCTCGCTTGCGCGTCGATCAACGTGATTTTCCAGTTGCGACTGGTAAGACTGGCTGCAACGGCGCAACCCGCCATGCCCGCCCCCAGGATGATTGCGTGTTGGGTCTTTGGTTTGGCGATGGTTGTTTTGGGCGGGCGTTGGCAATGTGCAATTAAATAAGATGTATTGTCTTGGGTAAATAGCGTGCTGCTAAATCCCGCTGCATCTAGCTGTGGTGCAAGTGTGGTGTTGTGGCTGACCAGCATGCTGTCCGTTTTGCAGAGCCGCCAAAGTTGCTTGCACTGCGATGTGGTCCAGTCCGTTGCATCATTAAGATAAAACGCATCGATCGGGCCCGTGACCTCAGTCAGCATTTTATCCATGTCGCCAAAAATCAGCGTCAGCATCACTTGGCCGCGCTGCAAATAAAGCCGATGAAAGCCGCTGGTGGCCGCCGGCCATTGCGCCAGCAATTCATCGCGCAATAATTGCAGCGAGCCGCTCACCTCGCTCATTGAACTGAGATCGGAAGGATTGGTAAATACGAGGTAATGCAACCGCTGACTGCGTTGTGTATCTTGCTGCCAGAGCTGCCAAGTGTTTAAAAATGCCGAGCCATCGCCAAAGTCACTAGCAAAAATGGCGAATGAATCACGGCCTTGCCAGCGCTGCGGCAGTTGATTCGCGGCGATAAAGTGCTGTTGCTTTTCGTTGCTTTGAGCGCTCATGTTGGTTCGCGATTGTTGGTGTTATTGCGCTTCTTCGCCAAATTGGCCACGCAAAAATCGACGGCGAGCGCTAATTGCAATCGCAGCGGCGGCAATACAAACGAGCACAAATCCGGCATTACCTGCGATTTCATGGCTAATTTTGGCAATTTCGATACCGGCCGAGAAAATAATCATAATGATAATGCCGAGCGCCGCTGAAACGGTGCCTTTGCTTTGATCGCTAGCAAAAAGTGCCAGCCTGAATTGGGCGGCATTGATAATCCCAATCCCGATGGCGCTAATCGAAAGTGACACAATCAGCCACTGCCACGCATCGGGTGCGCGAATAAGGTAGAGGCTAAGGGCGAATCCGAGCATAAAGGGGATCGATCCCAATGTGATAATGCGATAAATTGGAAAGCTGCCCACCACTTTGGCAAGAATAATATTGCCCAGTATTAGGCCAGCAAAGACCGGAATTTGCCAATAGCCATAATCGATGGTGGAAAGGCCTGCGTCCTGCATTAAAATCACTGGCGCTAGGGCGATCCATGCCAGTAGTGGCATGGACGTGAAGCCAATTGAAATCGCACCTGCAACAAAGCGGCGATTGCGTAACACTGCCATATAGTCGGTACGTAAACTGCTGAGTCTCAATGGCGAAGTGATTTTCGGCGAGGTTTCAGGCATAAAGCGCCATAAGCCAACAAACGACACCATCGCAATGCCTGCCACAATGATAAATATCCATTCCCAGTCAGTGAATTGCAGAATCATGGCGCCAGCCAATGGGCCGATCAGCGGGGCAATGAGTGCCACATTCGCCATCAACGCTGTGACGCGGATCGCCGTGGCTTCAGCAAAACTTTCCTGAATGGCGGCATAACCGACTGCGCCGATAAAGCACATGCCAGTACCTTGTACAAAACGGCCGAATAAAAACCAAGAATACGATTTGGCAAACACAATGCCGATGCAGGCGACGATAAAGAGCAGCACACCCGCCAGCATTACTGGTTTTCGGCCAATTCGATCTGATAATGGCCCAAGTAGCCACTGTAAACTAGCGCCGCCAAGCAGGCATAAAGACATGGCCGACGGAATATGACTTGGATCGACATTAAATAAATGCACAATCGTCGGCATCGCCGGCAAAATCATATCGTTGGAAATGTAAGTGGCAAATTCAAAGAGAACTAAGGCGAATGGAAATAATAAAGCGATAAAGCTGAGTTGGCTAATCGGCTGGGTACGAATTTGGGTCATGTAATCTCTCAATAAGTACCGCCATTTTCCTTGTTTTATTTTTTAAAAGCGAGGTAATAGTGCTGTTGGCATAAATGCTTTTCTATGTGCAAAGCAAGGTGAGCTTTTGTAAATTGAATGGAGATGACTTTAAGGAAGTGCCCAGCAATCAATCAGATGAGCTTTTGGCAGTATCGGGACTGTAACTTTCTATTGGCTTGTATGTGACTACTTAGCTTATTTCGCTAGGCTGCGGCATAATGTGCGTTCTATATTTGCCTAGCAGCCAATGCAAAGGTTCTTTTGATGAATAAAACCGAATTGATTTCGATCGTGCATAATTTAGTAGCGATCGATCATCCTGAAGTTTCGAAAAAAGCCATTGCGGCCACATTAGAGACTTTGTCTGAAGTGATCGTGGCCACGGTGAGTGGTGGTGGCGAAGTGGTTTTGCCTAATGTGGCGAAAATTGCGTTGAAATCACGCGATGCGCGCGTTGGTCGCAATCCACGGACTGGTGAAGCCGTACAAATCCCCGCCAAGCGTGTATTGAAATTTACACCCGCTAAAGCGTTGAAAGATGCTGTGGCAGAGCAGGATGCCGCATTAGCGAAGTAATTCATATTTTGGCAAATGAAAAAACCGGCAAGAGCCGGTTTTTTTATTTGGGTATATCCATGTGACCATTAATTAATATGGCTTGGATGGATATGCCTGCATTAGTCTTCGCGGCGCATTTGCGGGAACAAAATCACGTCACGAATACTTGGTGAATCAGTCAAAAGCATCACCAAGCGATCAATACCAATGCCGCAGCCGCCAGTCGGTGCCATGCCGTGCTCAAGCGCGCGAACATAATCGGCGTCGTAATGCATTGCTTCATCGTCGCCTTTGGCTTTTAAATCTACTTGCGCTTGGAAACGAGCGGCTTGATCTTCTGGATCGTTCAATTCTGAGTAACCATTGGCGTGTTCACGGCCAACGATAAATAGCTCGAAACGCTCAGTCAAGCCCGCTTGCGTATCCGATGCGCGCGCCAGTGGTGACACTTCGGCAGGGTAATCAACGATGAAAGTCGGTTCCCACAGTTTGGCCTCAGTATTTTCTTCAAACAAACTCAATTGCAAGCCACCAATGCCACTGGTCAAGACTGGCTTGCCACCAAGGCGGGCGATTTCAGCTTTCAGGAAGTCAGCGTCATTGAGTTGTGCGTCAGTGTATTCTGGATTGTAATGCTTGATTGAATCGGCAATCGTAAAGCGCGCAAATGGCTGTGATAGATCAACCGTTTTACCTTGATATTCCACGGTTGCAGAGCCAGTCGCTTCAATCGCGCAGGCGCGGATAATGCCTTCGGACATATCCATCATGCGTTGGTAGTCGGCGTACGCTTCGTAGAATTCGATCATCGTGAATTCTGGATTGTGACGCGTGCTCATGCCTTCGTTGCGGAATGAACGGTTAATTTCAAATACGCGTTCCAAACCGCCAACAACAAGGCGTTTCAAATACAGTTCAGGCGCAATGCGTAGGTATAACGGCATGTCGAGCGCATTGTGATGCGTCACGAATGGTTTGGCCGTTGCACCGCCTGGAATCGAGTGCATCATCGGCGTTTCAACTTCAAGGTAATTTTCACCGACCATGAATTCGCGCAGACGTTGAATGATTTTTGAGCGCTTGATAAACGTGCCGCGGCTTGTGTCATTGGTAATCAAATCCAAATGACGCTGGCGATAAATTTGCTCTTGATCGGCCATGCCGTGATGTTTGTCTGGCAATGGACGTAGCGATTTGGTCAGTAAACGCAGCTCGGTTACATGGATCGACAATTCATTCGTTTTGGTTTTCATCAAAGTGCCGCGCGCAGCTACGATGTCACCCATGTCCCACGTTTTGAAATCGTCGTAAACCGCTTCGCCAACGCTTTCTTTGCTGATGTAAAACTGAATACGGCCATCGGCGTCTTGGATCGTCGCGAAACTGGCTTTACCCATCACGCGTTTAAGCATCATGCGGCCAGCAACTGAAACGCTGATGGCTTGGGCTTCGAGCTCCGCTTTTTCTACGGCATCGTATTGTTCGTGCAGCGGGCCAGACAGATGTTCGCGTTTGAAATCATTTGGAAAGGCAATGCCTTTGGCGCGAATCGCAGCGAGCTTGGCGCGGCGTTCAAGAATAATTTGATTTTCATCGATGGGTGCTTCTGCAACTTCAGTTGCTTGACCAGCTTGATTTTCGCTCATGATTTTTCCACTCATTACATCTAAATGATTTCAGGGGACGAATCATCGCCCCCTGTTTGAAGAATTAATTAAACGCCTTGTTTCAAGCTGGCCGCAATAAAGTTATCCAAGTCGCCATCCATGACGCCTTTGATATTGCCGACTTCAAAACTGGTGCGTAAATCTTTGATTCGGCTTTGATCGAACACGTAAGAGCGAATTTGATGCCCCCAGCCGATATCCGATTTGGTCGCTTCGAGCGATTGTTGAGCTTCCATGCGTTTACGCAATTCCAACTCGTACAATTTAGCACGCAGCATTTTCCACGCTTCATCACGGTTTTTGTGTTGTGATCTATCGTTTTGGCATTGCACGACGGTATTGGTCGGGATGTGCGTTAAACGAACCGCAGAATCGGTTTTATTAATATGCTGACCACCCGCGCCCGAGGCACGGTAAGTATCGGTACGCACATCGGATGGGTTGATGTCGATCTCGAAACTATCATCGACTTCAGGGTAAACAAATACCGAAGCGAATGACGTGTGGCGGCGATTGTTGGAGTCGTACGGAGAACAACGAACTAAGCGATGTACGCCAGTTTCGGTGCGCAAGAAACCGTAGGCGTAATCGCCAGTCAGCTTGATCGTTGCTTGGCTGATGCCGACGATGTCGCCATCCGATTGTTCCATTACTTCAACGGTAAAGCCTTTGCGTTCGCCATAACGTACGTACATGCGCAGCAACATGCCAGCCCAATCTTGTGCCTCAGTACCGCCAGCGCCCGATTGAATGTCGATAAAGCACGGCATTGGATCCATCGGATTATTAAACATCCGGCGGAATTCTAGCTTGGCCACTTCGGCTTCGAGTGCAATGTAATCTTCGGCGATGACTTCGGCAGTGCCGTAATCGCCTTCTGCTTTGGCCATTTCAAATAGCTCAAGCGAGTCAGTTACTCCGTCAGAAACGCGATCCAGCACGAGAACGATGTCCTCCAGTGCTTTGCGTTCACGACCGACTTCTTGGGCCTTCTTTTGGTCGTTCCAAGTTTCTGGCGCTTCGGAAAGACGAACGACTTCTTCGAGTCGATCCACTTTACCAGGGTAGTCCAAGTAGCGCTTGAGCTCGTCCGCGCGTGCGCCCAACTCTTTGAGTTGGTTTTCAATCTGATTAAGCTGTTCCGCTTCCATGCGTATGAATCCGCGTCTGCAATTGCAAAAGCCGAGAATTATATCAGCGAGTGCCTTGTTAAAGTAGGGTAAATCGAAACTCGGTTTACCCGCAGTGGGAAATGAGAGGCAGATGTGATGCTAAAAATTCAAAAGTCGAGTCCACGAAATACACGAAAGGCACGAAAAACACCAAAGTCTCTACACATTCACGTCGATATCGCCCGCGTCATAGCCTAAATAGAGATGGTTTTGTTCGTGTATTTCGTGCTTTTCGTGGACTCCAGCCTTGACGTTTGAATCGATGGTGTAAAAACCAGTTACGCAATCAAACGGTGGCGTAATTCGCGTAGTGCCGCTGAGATCATTGCTAAGTCTGGTGTTGCTGCGCTCAATTCGGCAAACATTGCAGCGACACGTTCGCGTGCGGCTTGGTTTTGCGTTAACCATAGATCGAGCTGATCTTGATGCTGCGCCCATGCCTGCTTAAATAACTCGCTATGCAGACGTTGCAAATCATCACGCACAGCAAGCCGCGCCAAGGTTTGCCAACGATTGTCACGCGGCAATTGCTCAATCGCCAGTGCCAACCATTTGAGCCCCAGGGCATCGCCTAGCGCCAGATAAATCCGCATATGTTCTGCCAATTGCCCTGAATCATTACTGCAAAGGCTCAACTCCAGCAGCGATTGCGCCTCTTGAATCGCCAGCACTTTCATCGCCAACTCAGTGCCAACCCCTGTGGCCTGCCATTGCGCCGCTTGGGCAATATGCGATGGGCTTGTGCTGAGTAATTGCGGCAATTGCGGTAGCGCCAGCGCCGCACACGTACGCATATGATCGAGATTACTCAGGTTTTGCTGCAGCAACCAGCGCGCAACGCGTTCTGTTTGCCGACGCACTTGTAGCAGTAGATGGTTTTGTCCTTCTGCGGTGATTTTTTCGATATTGCTTTCAATTTCAAGCGCCAGCGCTTCACTACCAAGGAGCGATTCGGCGCAAATGAGCGCATCGACAATATCACTGCAATTTTTCTCGGTCTCTTCTTGCAAGCGATAGACACTGCTGATGCCGTAGCGGTTAACTACATGGTTAGTGAGCACTGTCGCAATAATTTCTCGGCGCAAAGGGTGTTTTTCGAGTTGAGATTTGAATTTCTCGACCAATAAGCTAGGGAAATATTGCTGCAGTAGCGAATTCCATTTCGGCGCGTCAATTAAGTCTTGACTGAGTAATTCTTGTTTAATGACGATTTTGGCGTAAGCCATCAGCACCGATAGCTCAGGGCGAGATAATCCTAAACCCTGTGCTTGCCGCTCAGTCAGTTGGCTATTGCTGGGTAAATACTCAATTCGACGTGAAAGTTTTCCTGCTTGCTCCAAGGCTTGCATCAGCCGTGTGTGCACAGGCAGCAAGGAGAGCGCTTGTGAAAATTCTAATGAAACGGCCTGAGTTTGCAGCTCGTTATCGCGTAAAACCAGCAATCCCACCTCGTCGGTCATACTGGCGAGGACTTCATTGCGTTGTTTAAGCGTTAGATCGCCTTCGGCCAAAATTCGCCCGAGTAAAATTTTGATGTTCACTTCATGGTCTGAGCAATCTACGCCGGCAGAATTATCAATTGCATCGGTGTGAATTCGTCCGCCATTGAGTGCGTATTCAATGCGCCCTAATTGGGTAAAGCCCAAATTACCACCTTCGGCGATGACTTTGCAGCGCAAGTCTTTACCATCGACACGCACCGCGTCGTTGCCCCTGTCATTGGCCTCGGCATGGGTTTGGCTGCTCGATTTTACATAAGTACCAATCCCGCCGTTGTAGAGCAAATCAACCGGTGCTTTTAAAATTGCTTGAATTAGTAGATCGGGTTCGAGCTCTGTATCTTCAATATGAAGTAGTGCACGTATATCGTTGGAGACCTTTATTTTCTTTAGGCTACGGGGATATACACCCCCACCTTCTGAAATGAGTGTGGCGTCGTAATCCGCCCACGAAGAACGTGGCAAATCAAATAAACGCGCGCGCTCATTAAAGGCGGCTTCGGTGTCGGGCTTGGGGTCTAAGAAAATGTGTCGGTGATCGAAAGCGGCAATCAGCTGAATGGTTTTGGTTCGCAGTAAGCCATTACCAAACACATCACCCGACATATCGCCAATACCAACCGCAGTGAAGTGATCTTTATTCGTATCAATGCCCATTTCACGGAAAGATCGTTCAACCGAAATCCACGCGCCACGCGCAGTAATGCCCATTTTTTTGTGGTCGTAGCCGACTGAACCGCCTGAGGCAAAAGCATCATCAAGCCAAAAGCCATATTCTTGCGAAATCGCATTGGCGATGTCTGAAAAGCTTGCTGTTCCTTTATCTGCAGCAACGACCAAATAAGGATCGTCATCATCGCGGCGCAGTACATCTTTGGGTGGAATCACGTGGCCATCTTGGAAGTTGTCGGTCAGATCAAGTAGGCCGCGAATAAACATTTGATAGCAGGCAATGCCGCTGGCTAAAAATGCTTCTCGCTCAGTGGGTGGGTTTTTAACAATAAAGCCGCCTTTGGAGCCGACGGGCACGATGACGGTGTTTTTCACCATTTGTGCTTTGACTAAGCCGAGCACTTCCGTGCGGAAATCTTCACGCCGATCTGACCAGCGCAATCCGCCACGAGCGACTTTGCCGCCGCGTAAATGCACACCTTCCATTTGCGGCGAATAGACGAAGATTTCGTACAGCGGCACAGGCTGCGGCATCATCGGGATTTCGGATGAGGCCACTTTGATCGATAAATAGGCTTTATTGCCGCCATCTTGATAAAAATTAGTCCGCAAAGTTGCGCGAATCGCGGCCATCAAAGAACTAAGGATTTTTTCGTCATCAATATTGGGCATCGCTCGCGCGGCTTGAGCGATTTCTTCTAACACAATATCTGCAACTGCTGGCTCGGGCTGAGCGGGATTGTGTAAGAGCTGGAAGGCATTAACCAGTTGTTGTGCCTGCGCACCATGACGCAATAGGCAATCGGCGATGGTTTCCATTCCGTATTTTAGTGCGACTTGTTTTAAGAAGCGTGAGTAAGCACGCAAAATCAAAACTTCACGCCAAGCCAGTCCGTTGTGCAGTACGAGCTGATTGAGCTTGTCGTTTTCTGCTAGTCCTTTGCTGAGCGCCACAAAAGCGGCGAGTAGGCGCTGCCTTTGTTCGGGCGACTCTAGTGAAACTTGGGGTGGCAGGCGAATGCCGATATCAACAATCCATGCTTGCTGCTCGGGCAGGGTAGAAAAGTGCAGCACATAAGGGCGCTCATCAATAATTCGTAAGCCTAGGCTTTCTAGTAGTGGGAGGCAGTCAGAGAGTTCAATTGCGTGATGCTGATAAAGTTTGAGTCGCCAAATGCTGGCATCCAAGGCGTTGCCAGGCGTAAGTGTGGCGACCAGATTTTGCTCTGTGAGCGCGGTTTCTAGCGCTTCGATATCATGAATCGCTGAGCGAGCGGCAAAATCAGCGCAGTATGCCGCAGGGAAGGCGTGTAGGTATTTTTGATGTAGCGCCGCGCCACGCTCCTCGCCACTACCTTGGATGAGTTGTTGGCGTAGTTCATCTTGCCAACGCTGCGCCACTTGGGCGATTTCAGCTTCAATTTCTTTCGCTTTGTACTCGGTATTGGCGGAGGCATCGCGGCGGATAATGTAATGAATTCGCGCTAGCGGATGGTCGCCGAGAAAAACAGTAAATTCAGAGGTGCTACCGCTTAAATGTTGCATCAGCAATGCTTCGATCTTGATGCGAACGTCAGTGCTGTAATTGTCGCGTGGCACAAACACCATCACCGATACATAACGACGGTAAATGTCATCACGAAAAAAGGCGCGGACACGGTGCCGCTCGTGCAGGCTGACAATCCCATCGGCGATGCGCGCCAATTCGGGCGCTTCAATTTCAATCAGCTCGTCGCGTGGATAGGTGTCGAGCACATTGAGTAAGGCTTTGCCACGATAACCGGTGAGTTCTGCGCCGCATAGCGCCATTGCATGATCAATTTTTTGTCGTAAAACTGGGATTTGGCGTGGTGGCGTGGTGTAGGCGCTGGCTGAATACAGACCAATAATGCGAAGCTCGCCAAGGAGTTGCCCCGCAGGGCTAACATTACGTAGCAAAACGGTATCGAGATAGGCTGATCGATGCACGAGAGAGCGTCGATCCGACTTGGTGAGCATGAGTAAGCGCTCAGGAGAATAGGCGACTTCGCGTAGATCGGGGCTCAAACTAGCCCAAATATGTGAAGGGGAGGGTAGCCCCGCATCACGTAGCAGACCTTTGCCCGAATGAGGGATGATATTGAGAATCCCAGCTTCAAATTGATAGTCGCGTAAACCTAAAAAAACAAAATGCCCGGCGAGCAACCATTCTAAATAGGCGACAGTTTCTTTGATTGTTGGCGTGATTTGAGTGGTGGGCGTAGCGCGTAATTGCTCTAGTGCCTCGGTTACGCGGTCGGTCATTGCAGGCCAGTCGGCAACCGCAATCGCAATACTATCGAGGGCTTGATTGATTTCATTTTGAATCAGCGCAAGCGTGGCGGCATCGCTGATGCGATTAATTTCAAAATGCATCCATGATTCTTTTATTGCAGTTTTGGGTTTGCTGGCTTGAGGAATGAGTTGGCCTAAATCGTCACGCGCCACATCCATGATCGGATGTATTACGCCGTGAGTAGTGCATTTCAATTGATTCAGGACAATACCCACCGAATCAACCAAAAATTGCAAATCTTCTTGGACGATTTCAATCACCGTGTGCCGACACTGCCAGCCGTGCTCGCTCAGATTGGGGTTGTAAATTCGCAGCAAGCGCTGTTGCGGTAAACGCACAGCGGCCATACGGCGATGTGCTAGCACAGCACCGCCCCAGTCCTCTATCGCGCGCTCTTGCAAGTCGTCTTCGGGCACATTGGCGTAGTAGCTCTGAATGATGGGGCTCATCTCAGGTACGCCTTGTTGTTGCGACCATTCTTGTAACGCTTGCAAGATGCTATTTGGACTCATTTTCTGTGCCTATTGACGAGGTTTAGGGTTTCACTTTAGACCTAGATTTCGTCTATACCAACAGGGGTTACCACCTATCTGCTGAACTATTCAGTAGGCTGAGTCTGGCATAAGGTATTGAAATGCGAAGAAAATAGAGACCAAATACAAATATTGCGCGTGACCGTATGAATCTAAATGACCAACGGGTAATAATTGTATATCATTAAATGCTAATATGTGTATTAAGCAGCAAAACTCCCTAGAGGCAACGCCATGAGCCAACCCCAATTCACGAATCCATCCAGTCCAGCCCGTGGTGCACACGTTGCGGCGACAGATCCGATGCTGGCGGCTTGCCGTGACTTGGCACTTAAAATGCTCAGCCAATCGTTGGAGGGATTTTTTGCGCGCTTAGAAGATACTTATTTTGAGCTGGCCGATAAAACATTTGATCGTAAATTGCGCGACGATTACTTTGCCGCTCGCGTTGAAACCCACAATAAACGCGAATTTTTAGCCGAGCAGTTCCGTTTGAATTTCTTGGCGGCGTTTAACGATAGCTTGCTCAAACCAAGTGCTGCACCGGCGCAGAAAGCGGATAGCCCATTTTTTAAAGTGAGTGCAAAACCCGACCAACTCAGCTTGGTCGCCAATGAAGAATACGAAGAAAATCTATCTGCCGATTTAATTATCAAGGCCTTCAAAAATACTGGAGGTGAGGAGCTGACTGAGTTGGAGCAGCGTTTTGCTGGTTTGATGCCCGCACAAGAAAATGGCAGCAGCAATCCGATGTCGCCAGAAGCCATTTGCGATGCGTTTATGCAAGCCTGCAAACAGCTTGAAACGGGTTTGGATGCGCGTTTAATTGCGCTCAAGGCATTTGAGAATGAATTATCGAATCAAGTCGCAGATGTTTATCATCACGTGAATCAATATTTGATTACGCAAAATGTGCAACGAGTTGTGCCTCAGCATCAAATTAAACGTCAGGCTAATGCTAAGTCATCTGCAGTACCTGAACCGATCAGCGAACCGATTGCGCCAACGAGTCCGCAATCTGAAGTAGCGAACCCTCAAGCGCCCGAAGCTGCGCTGCCACTGGGCGCGCATTTAGCGGCGCTCGCGCAAAGCCAGCAGAACTATGCAGCAGCACCAGTTGAGCACGCCCCAGGCTGGCTGTCGTTTCTTGATGTTTTGCAGCATAAAGCACCGCGCTTAGAGGGTTTGAGTGACGATAATGGTGCTGCATTATTTCAGCACAATATGCTTGGCATGTTGCGTAGCTCTGGTTGGGCGAAAAATCTGCCGCAAATGGATGCGATGACACTAGAACTCATCGCGATGCTGTTCGAACATATTTTTGAAGACCCTCGGCTTTCTGATTCAGTGAAAGGTCTCATTGGCCGCTTGCAGATTCCTGTGCTGAAAGTCGCGATGCTGGATGCGGGATTTTTTGCGAGTAAAAATCACAGTGCGCGGCTTTTGCTGGATACCTTGGCTGAAGCCTCCTTAGATGCGCCTGATATGGCGCCAGGCGAGCATCGCTACGATCAGCTAGCGGCGATTGTGGCTCAGGTTTGTGGCCAATTTGTTAATGATGTTTCAGTATTTCAAAATGCACAGGATACGCTTAATGTATTTTTAGCCGGAGAAGCTCAGTCGGCGGAAATTGCAGCACAAGAAAACGCGCAAGAGCTGGTGCAAAACGAGATCGCAGAATTGGGCGTGATTACCGGTGAGGAATTAGTTAAAGAGCGCTTGAGCCGTCCCGATGTACCCGAGCTAGTGCGTGGGTTTTTGGCGCAATATTGGTCAAAAGCGCTGGCACGCAGTTTTGGGGTACAAGGTGAAACGGGCACTGAATTCGTTGGCAAACTCAAGGCAATGGATAATCTCATCTGGAGTGTAGAGGCTAAGCAAGGCGCGGAAGAGCGTTTCAAACTGGTGAATTTATTGCCGGAAATGCTCAAAACGCTAGAGGATGCAGCGCGTGCAGAAGGGATGAGCGGTGATGAAGCCAAAGCGTTCTTTGCGCAACTGGTGCATTGTCACGCTGCCGCGATTCGTAATGGTTTACGAGTGGCCGTTGCTGATGTGCCGCCGCTGGTGACTGCTCAGACTATTCCTGTGTTGGATGATGAGGTTTTGCTCAAAGAAGACGCATTGCCTTTTGTGAGTCAACAAACTCAAGCTCCTGAGCCACAAAGTGAATTGCCTTTACGAGGTGAATGGGTTGAATGGATTAGCGAGCAAGACGAAGTACTGCGCTTACGCCTTTCATGGATCAGCCCGCAAGAAACCCGCTATTTGTTTACCAATCGTCTTGGCGGCAATGGCAAGGCGTTTTTGAAGACCGAGCTGCTTGAAGCTTTGACGTCGGGTCGGGTGCGCCGCTTGGCACTTGAAGGTAGTTTAACGGATCGCGCTTTGAATGAGTTGCGCAGCAATCTGGTTTGATTGTGGGTATTTAGATGTGGCCATTTAATATGAAGCACTACAGTGATATACACTTTGTACTTTGCGTATTCTTAAATATGTTTTTATCTTTTAAACACCGACTATCGAGTTAAATCTGTCATTTTTGACGCTTTCGCCTAGCGCTACTTCTTCGCTTAGCGCTTTTTGTTACTCGTGTGTACTTAATTTTCCGCTACTCAAGCCCATTCGCAGGGCTTAGCTCTGTTAGAATCCTGCCCCATGATACGACTTAAAACACTCACACTCCGTCGCGGCACTAAGGTGCTCCTGAATCGCGTTGAACTCACGCTACAACCTGGCTCAAAAACTGGGATTGTTGGCGCGAATGGCGCGGGTAAATCCAGCTTTTTTGCCTTGCTGCGCGATGAAATTCACGCCGATGAAGGCGATTTAGAAATGCCTCCGCGCGTGGCCATTGCCCACGTTGCCCAAGAAACCCCCGCTTTACCTTGTTCAGCCCTCGATTACGTGCTGGATGGCGATCTTGAACTGCGCAAAATTGAAGCAGAAATCAATGCGATTGCCCATGACGATAACGATGGCATGGCGCATGGTGAACTCTTCGCCCGCCTTGATGCGATCGATGGTTACACCGCACCGGCGCGCGCCGCTAAATTACTCGCTGGTTTGGGTTTCTCTTTAGAAGAAAACTCAAAACCAGTCTCGAGTTTTTCCGGTGGTTGGCGCATGCGTTTGAATTTGGCGCAGGCTTTGATGTGCCGTTCAGACTTGTTGCTGCTCGATGAACCGACCAATCACTTGGACTTAGAAACCGTGGTTTGGCTGGAAGATTGGCTAAAAACCTACCCGGGCATGTTGCTGATTATTTCCCATGACCGCGACTTCCTCGATAGCACCATCAAGCAAATTCTGCACGTTGATAACGCGCAACTCACTATTTACACCGGTACTTACGAAGATTTTGAAAATCAATGTGCCGAGCGCCTCGCGCAGCAATCGCAAGCGTTTGATAAGCAGCAACGGCAAATTGCCCATTTAGAAAGCTTTATTACGCGCTTTAAAGCCAAGGCCAGTAAAGCCAAGCAGGCGCAAAGTCGCGTTAAAGCACTCGAAAAAATGGAAAAAATCGCTGCGGCGCACGTCGATTCTCCGTTTAATTTCTCGTTCCGCGAGCCCGATTCAAGCCCGAATCCTTTGGTGCACTTGGAAAAAGCGGCTGCTGGTTATAGTGCGGATAATCCGATTTTGTCAGAGCTGAATTTGAGCATTGATAATTCAGCACGCTTGGGTTTACTCGGCGTGAATGGCGCGGGTAAATCGACGTTTATTCGCGCTTTGGCGGGCGAACAAGACTTGCTATCGGGGATTCGTACCGAAGGGAAGGGTTTAAAGATCGGTTATTTCGCCCAGCATCAGCTCGAATATCTACGGATTGACGAGTCGCCATTATGGCATATGCAAAAAATCGACCCGAACACGCGTGAGCAAGAGCATCGTAACTTCTTGGGAGGCTTTAATTTTCATGGGGCTATGGCTTTGGGGCCAATTGCACCGTTTTCGGGCGGTGAGAAAGCGCGTTTGGCTTTGGCGCTATTGATTTGGCAAAAACCGAATCTCTTGCTGCTCGATGAGCCGACCAATCACTTGGATATCGAAATGCGTGAGGCGCTGACGTTTGCGCTGCAAGATTTCGATGGCGCTTTGATCGTGGTTTCGCATGATAGGCATATCTTGCGCGCGACCGTCGATGATTTCTGGTTGATCGAAGATGGCCGCGTTGCGCCATTTGACGGCGATTTGGATGATTACACGCGTTACAGCCAAGAAAAGCGTAGTGGCGATAAATCTGCCGCTAATGCCGTGGTGAACGCGAGCCAGCCAAGCACCAACGTGAATCGCAAAGAGCAAAAACGCCTCGAAGCTGAAGCGCGGCAAAAACTTGCGAACGCGCGTAAACCTTTAGAAAAGGATTTAGCGCGGATTGATGCTGAAATGGCGCGAATTACGGCCGAACAAGCAACGATCACCACAACTTTGACCGATGAAACTTTGTATCTGCCGGAACGTAAAGATGCGCTGCAAAAAATCCTCGCCAGTGAGTTAAAGCTAAAAGAAAAATTAGCAGAACGTGAAGCGGCATGGATGGTCGTTAGCGATCAAATCGACAATCTAGTCGTGTAGTGATGTATTGCCTTGTTGGCTTTGTATTTTAAGCGCTACAAGGCAATACACAAGGATTTTATGCGCTCAACATGGTCAATTGTTTTACTCTGGGCTGCTGTGCTGTTGCTGATTTATTGGACGTTTACGCAATTTATCGCGCAGCAATATCAGCCCAAAATGATGATCTCAAGCTCAGGGCAGGGTAGTGAAATTACGTTGCCACGGGCGCGAGATGGGCATTTTCGAGTTAATGGCAGTATCAACGGCGAGCCGGTTATTTTATTGCTGGATACTGGTGCCAGTGCAATGACAATTAGTAGCGCGCTGGCCGAGCGCCTTGATTTGCCGCGCGGTGAGCCGTTTACCGCCCAGACTGCGAATGGCGATGTTGAGGGCTATCAATCTAAACTGGGTAGTTTAAGTTTTGGCCCATTTGAATTTAAAAATGTCAGCGTGGGTGTGGTTCCCAATTTGGGCAATGAAGTTTTGATGGGGATGAATATTATCCAAAAATTTGATATTCGTACCCAAGATAATCAGATGCACTTAAAGTTAATTGCAAAATAATATAAGTAGTAAAGCAACAGTTTTCTCCAGCATCGTTGTAGCTGCTTGCCGTAATAAACATACTGCCGCGGGTGCTACGCCTTGCTGGAAAACTTTTGCACGAGTACTTAATAAAAAGGCGACTCAATGAGTCGCCTGTGTTATTTATTGCCAATCACCACGAAGTCGGTGAATTTCATCCTCTAATTTCTGCCGAGTTACGTCCTGCGGTGGAATAGCCTCTCCAACAACAAGCCCGATCTTCGAGAAAATGCCGCGTGGCATTTTCATCATTGCTGCGCCATCTTTTCGGCTAAAGAAACTGCCCCATAAACCTTGTAGCGCCATTGGAATGACGGGTACGGGCGTCGTTTTAATGATTTGCTCAATGCCCGGCATAAAGCGATTGATTTCGCCATTGTGGGTAATTCGCCCTTCGGGAAAAATAGCGACGATTTCACCATCAGACAATGCTTGTGCAACAGCGGCAAATGCAGCATCTTTCATTTCTGGATTTTCTTTGCTCGGTGCAATCGGAATGGCATTTGCAGTTCGGCAAATAAAATTCATGACAGGTAGGTTATAAATGCGATGATCCATCACAAAGCGAACAGGGCGGCGAATCGCACCCGCTAAAACCAATGCATCCATAAAACTCACATGATTGCAGGTCAAAACAGCTGCACCATGTTCTGGGATGTTTTCAAGACCCGTCTTTTTGATTCGATATAAAGTGTGCGTCAAGATCCACACTAAAAAGCGCATCAAAAATTCAGGAATTAAACTGTAAATATAAATTGCAACAAAGATATTCAATATGCCTGCAATGAGTAGCAATTGCTGTACCGTAACGCCTGCATTAAGCAATAAAATACTCATCCCGGCCGCAATCACCATAAATAAAGAATTAAGAATATTATTTGCGGCAATTGCGCGTGAGGTAAATTCACGTTCAGTACGAGTTTGAATCAGTGCATATAGCGGCACAATGAAAATACCACCAAATACGCCAATTAAAAATAGATCAATAATTACACGCCAATGCGCGAATTCAGCCAAGAAACTTTGCGCTGTATGCGCCGCGGGAACTAAATTTTGCGTCGCAAAGAATAAGTCAATCGCAAACACAGATAGTCCAATTGAACCAAATGGTACTAATCCCAATTCAACTTTGGCATCTGAAAGCTTTTCACACAGCATAGAACCCATGCCGACACCTAAAGAAAACAAAGTCATCAGCAATGTATATACCGAGGCATCACCATGCAGTGCTTCTTTGGCAAAATTAGGGAATTGAGTGAGGTAGATCGAGCCAAAAAACCAAAACCATGAAATGCCAAGCAGACTATTGAAAACGGTTTTGTTTTTCTTGGTTTGCGATAAAATTTTGGTGGTTTCAGTAAAGATATTCCAGCCGATTTTTATGTTTGGTGCAGTTGGTGGAGCAGAAGGCATCGCACGGCTAAAGAAATAACCAATGATTGCTACGCCGACGCACGCCCAAATAACCAGTGTTTCGCCGTGCGGTTGATGCTGGATAATTAAAGTGCCCGCAATTTGGCCTAATAAAATGGCAATAAAAGTGCCCATTTCAATGAGGCCATTACCGCCGAGAATTTCCTTGTCTTTTAGGTACTGTGGCAAAACAGAATATTTAAGTGGGCCAAATAAAGCAGAGTGAATCCCCATCATAAACAGGCAGCTCATTAAGAGCGCAGCATTATGCCAAATAAATCCTGCGCCAGCGACCAACATAATGGCGATTTCTAGCAGCTTAATCCATTGCGCCAATTTAGCTTTATCATATTTTTCGGCAAGTTGTCCTGCTAAAGTAGAGAATAAGAAGAATGGCAGAATGAAAACGCCGGCGGCAATATTCACTAAAGTTGCAGCATCAAGCCCCGCAGTTGATAAACCATGAAACGCAATTAAAACTAAAAAAGCATTTTTGAATAAATTATCATTAAATGCACCTGCAAATTGCGTTAAAAACAAAGGCAAAAAGCGTCTTTGGCCAAAGAGGTCAAATTGATTGGGCTTGTGCATGGTTATATTTTCCGCATCGAAGGTCGGCCGAGTTTAGCTAATTATTGCAAAAAATGTATTGTTAAATCTCGTCTGAACGTGACGATCAGCCGATAAGTGTTTTTCGTTCTCTTTCTAAGTGTGCCAAAAGCCGCTGTAAACTTGCTTCTATTCCACGTGGCAAATCGATAAAACGCACGCCAACTAACCAGCGCACTTTGCCGTGAGCCATCGTAATGGGATGCGTCGAGCGAATTTCAATATCTAACTTTGCAGTACCCGCCGCAGCGAAATCAAAATACGCATGCTGAATAATAATACCCGCTTGCATTTGCGTATGCTGTTCGTCTTTTAGCCATATTCCGGCACCACCGAGTGAAATGTCATGTAATTCAAGTTGGGTTTTCACGCCGTTAGGTAGTGTTAAATCACAGCTTAATGGATTGGTAATTGGGGTGAGTAGGCGAAAAAACTCGCGGCGCTGTAGTTTAATTAAATCTTTTGGAAATCCCACAATAAAAGCAGGTTTTCCTTCAAATTGCCCTAATTTTACGCTGACCACCGAGAATTGCACTTTAACGCCATCTAGCGTGGTTACAAATAAAATGCGTTCTGCTTGGGCAATCGCGGCATTGCTTGGCTCATGACCACCCACATCAATAATAAACTGTTGTGCTTTGCTATCGACATTGAGTACCCGCGATAACATCATGTCGCGCCCAGCATTAAAGTAAATTGCCAGATTGGTATTGTTTTGCGCTAAGCTGCGCAAAACAAAAGCAATTTCCATAATTGCAGTAATGCGATAGGGCGCAATATCTTCTTGTTCATTGATTGGCGCAACGCCGCCATTAACTTCTTCTGACATCTTGCATCCTGTACAAGTATTTTTATTCGGCGAGTAATTGTTGAATGTCGTGCGTAAATGCAGCAGCGCCAGCACCGTAATTAATCATAACTCGGGTATTGCCTTGTTTATCAATTAAATAACTGCCCGCTGTATGGTCAATACTATAGCTATCACCTTGTGGCTGCTTTTGAGAAATAATGCGAAATTTTTTGGTAATTTGTTCTAGCTGCGCTGGCTTACCTGTTAATCCAAGAAAATCCGGGTGAAATGCAGGAACGTATTCGGCGAGGATTTGGTTGGTATCGCGTTCTGGGTCGAGAGAAACAAATAAAACTTGCACATCTTTGGCCTGTTCACCTAATGCGCTCATGCTGGCTTTCAATTCGGATAGAGTGCTTGGGCAAACATCGGGGCATTGCGTAAAGCCAAAAAATAGCACCACGACTTTGCCTTTGAATTCTTCGCTATTACGTAATTTCCCGTGATGATCGCTTAAAGTAAAGCTACCGCCAATTGGTCCGCCCGTAATATCCGCGCCCTGAAACGCGGGGCGACTGCATGCTACCAGGAATAGAATTGAGCAAAGAATAAAAGCTATTTTTTTCATTAAATTGAATTTCTAGTGTGAGAGTTTTATCAGTCGCAAGCGCTTAAAGCCGGACACAATCGTGCAATCGCTTCAGGATTGATTGCCGCAGTGAGTGCTTCGTTATCATAAGTGAATTCGGCGAGTAAGGGCGCAGTAATTCGCTGTTTTAGGTAAGCTAAATTTTCTGCGTAGCGATTAAAGTCGGGATCAATTAAATTGGCGATCCAACCGGCCACCACAAGACCACGCAGCTGAATGGCTTCAATTGTCAGTAGCGCATGATTTAAGCAGCCCAGCCGCATTCCTACTACCACAATGACGGGGGCATTCAGTGCGCTGGCTAAATCTGCAATCGCCAGATCTTCGGAGAGTGGGGCATACCAGCCCCCCGCACCTTCAATAATAACAATGTCGGCCATTCGGCTTAATTGCTCAGCACAATTAATTAAATGCGTTAAATCAATCGTGACGCCAGCGTCTTTTGCTGCGAGATGTGGCGAGATGGCAGGTTCAAAGCGATAGGGATTAATCAGTGCGAGTGGTGCATCAATATTACTAGCGGAACGATGTGCTTCTACGTCCATATTGATGAGTATATCGCCAGAGCGCTCGCATCCTGAGGCTGCTGGCTTCATACCCACTGTTTTGTAGCCTGCGTTGCAAAAGCCACGGATAAGTTGCGCGCTGGCGACTGTTTTTCCAACGTCGGTATCTGTGCCTGTGATGAAAAATAGCTGTGCCATTGTTAGCGTGTCCGTGGACGAAAGTCGATGACCTGACTGCCATTTGCTAATTTATTGTTCTTGGCTACGGGTTTCCATGCGTGACCGTAAACCACTTCGTAAGTACAGGGCAGTACGTCGTTGCGGCGAAATGCTTCGTACTGTGTTTGGATTTGTCGCCACGCCGCTTTGCCCAGCAAGCCATTGCGTCGCCCATTCATTTTATTGCTCGCGCCAATATGTTTGAGATCATTCATCACTGCTTTGACATTCGGATAGGTCATGGTGAGGTATTCCATGTCCATCACGGGCGTTGTTAGCCCGTGTTTGACTAAGGCGTCGCCAAGGTCGTGCATGTCGATAAATTGATTCACGTGTTCATTCCCGTCAATACCTGAAAAAGCGGCGCGCAGCTCTTTGAGTGTATCGGGGCCTAGTGTTGAAAAAAGGACTAGGCCACCCGGTTTTAATACGCGGAAAAACTCTTTAAATACGGCATCTGGCGTATTGCACCATTGAATCGTCAAACTGGACCAAATGACATCGACAGATTCATCTGCAAGTGGAATTTGTTCGATATCAGCGCAAATGGCAAATGGCTTGTTGTTATCAAACATCGAAAGCCATTTTTTAACGCCACTGGTTTTAGCTTGCGAGGATTTGAGCATATTGAGCGCTAAATCCAGCTCAATATGCCGTGCATCGCGATAGCGCTCGCGCAGGCGTGGTGCGGCATAACCCGTACCGCTACCGGCATCGAGTACGACTTGAGGCTGGATATTGATGAGTTCTAGGCGTTCAAACAATCGATCTGCGACTTCACGCTGCAGAACGGCGGCTGCATCATAGCTGTGCGCTGCTTTATCAAAAGCGCTGCGAATCGCTTGTTTCTCAGTGTAAAACGATTCTGTCATGCACTTGCCTTGGTTAATTTATGTTTAGCGATTTCGATTAATCCAGGCAAAATCGATACAAAAATAATCCCTAAAATAATTGCAGTGAGATTCTTTTGGATAAATGGAATGCCGCCCAATAAATAACCAGCATAGAGCAGTGAGCCTACCCATGAAATTGCACCGACTACATTATAAAATGCAAATTTCTTATAAGTCATTTCTGCCATGCCTGCCACGAAAGGGGCAAAGGTGCGAACGATAGGCACAAAGCGCGCGATGATAATGGTTTTTCCGCCGTATTTCTCGAAGAATTCATGGGTTTTATTGAGATATTCAGGGCGGAATATTTTTGAATCTTTATTAGAAAACAGCCGATGGCCAAAGTATTTGCCAATCGTGTAATTGACTGCGTCGCCTAAAATGGCTGCAATGAGTAGGAGCACTAAAAGCAGATGCACATTCATCGCGCCAGACGCTGCGATCATGCCTGCGACAAACAATAAAGAATCACCAGGTAGAAAAGGTGTAACCACTAAGCCGGTTTCGCAAAAAATAACTGCGAATAAAATGACATAGATCCAAATGCCATATGTGGTCACCATTTCTTTGAGCACAACGTCTAAATGTAAAAACAGATCAATAAATTCCATGATGTTCTCTAGGTAGTTGTACAAACGCCGACGGGCTACGTCGGCGCTGATTGTATAACAATTAAATGTTAGTTAAACCACTGCTTCTTCTTTGATTTTGACTGGCTTAATCATATTGTCGCGAGTGACGCCAAACATCAGCAAGAGCGGTGATGCCACCAATACGGATGAGTAAATACCGAACACGATACCAATCGTCAGTGCCATTGCAAAACCGTGCAGTGCGGCACCACCAAAAATCAACATCGATAGCACCATAAACTCGGTTGAGCCATGGGTAATGATGGTACGGCTCATCGTTGACGTGATTGCATTGTCAATCACTTCAGGAACGGTCTTGCCGCGTAGAGTCGGCTTGCGGAAATTCTCGCGAATCCGGTCAAACACCACCACCGATTCATTCACTGAATAGCCCAGCACCGCCAAAATACCCGCCAGTACCGTGAGGTTAAACTCCCACTGGAATAGTGCGAAAAACCCCAAAATAATCACCACGTCATGCAAGTTGGCGATCACTGCTGAAACCGCAAAGCGCCATTCAAAACGTAATGCCAAGTACGCAATAATCCCGACGCAGACTAAAGCGAGTGCGGTTAAGCCATGGCTAAACAGTTCGTCGCCGACCGAAGGGCCGATAAACTCAACTTTACGTAGCTCAACATCGCTGCGGGTTTGTTTTAGCGCTTCAAGTACTTCAGCCGACAATTGTGCGCTGTTTTTGTTCTTGATGTTTGGCAAACGCAGCATCACATCCGTAGTGCTACCCATCGATTGAACTTGGGTTTCGCCAAGTTTTAAACCATCGACTTGCTGACGGATTTGACTTAAATCGGCCGCTTTTTGGTAGCGTAATTCCATGACCGTGCCGCCAGTGAATTCGATACCAAAGTTAAGGCCTTTTGCCACTAGAAAAAACACGGCAATCACAAAAGTCGCTAAGGAGATCGCCGTCGTGAGCTTGCCATAGCTCATAAACGGGATGTCACGTTTTACATGAAAAAATTCAATCATTTTAGCTTCGCCTTAAACGGAGAGCGTGGTCACACGACGGTTGCCGTAGATCAGGTTAATCATGGCGCGTGACACAAAGACCGCGCTATACATTGACGTCAAAATACCGATGCAATGCACCCAAGCAAAACCACGAATCGCGCCAGAACCGAAAATCAGCAGCGCAAGGCCGGCAATTAAGGTTGTAATGTTCGAGTCGAGAATGGTTGCAAAGGCATGTTCGTAACCATTCTTAATCGCCATTTGTGGCGTGGCACCACTGCGTAATTCTTCACGCACCCGCTCATTAATCAACACGTTTGAGTCAATCGCCATCCCCAAAGTCAGTGCAATCGCTGCAATCCCTGGCAAGGTTAAAGTAACGCCGAGCAATGACAGTAGCGCTAGCAAGAATACCAAGTTGGCAGCTAAGGCAATGGTAGAAACTACACCAAAGACGCGGTAGTAGAGCATCATAAAGATGGCAATCGCGACAAAACCATACATTGTCGAGTTGAAACCTTTGCTGATGTTTTCTTTACCTAATGAAGGGCCGATCGTACGTTCTTCAACGATATTCATTGGTGCTGCCAATGAACCAGCACGCAGGAGCAGTGCAGTATCGTTGGCTTCTGCTACGCCCATCGAGCCAGAAATCTGTACTCGACCACCGCCGATTTCGCCACGCACCACGGGTGCAGTCACGACTTCGCCTTTGCCTTTCTCAACCAAAATCATCGCCACGCGCTTGCCAACGTTTTCACGTGTCAAGGTTTTGAAAATCGCAGCGCCCGTTGAATCAAGGCCTAAATGAACTGCAGGTTCATTTTTGTCATCAAAGCCCGCTTGCGCGTCGTTGATGTTTTCACCGGTTAATTCAACTTCTTTTCTGAGTAAAATCGGTACATTTTTGCCGTCATTACGGCGTTCGCTCATCAGCTCAAAGCCTGCTGGCACATTGCCGCTGATGGCTTCGGCCAATTTGGCTTGGTCATCTTCAACCATACGAACTTCAAGCGTCGCTGTGCGGCCCAGGATGTCTTTGGCTTTGGCGGTGTCTTGCACGCCTGGCAATTGCACGACGATACGGCCTTCACCTTGCTGTTGAATCACCGGTTCCGACACGCCAAGTTCGTTAATCCGATTGTGCAAGGTGGTAATATTTTGTGTTACCGCATCGTTTTTCAGTTGCAAGACAGCCGCAGCAGGGAAGGTCACAATGAGTTTGTAATTGCCTTCTTCTGCAACGGTTTGAACTTTAAGGTTACTTAGAATTTTGCTGATTGCCGCATTGGCCGCTTTCAGTGTTTCCGCATCGCGCAATTGCACTTCAACGCGATCACGTTCACGGCTGACTTTGCCGTAACGAATTTTTTTGTCTTTGAGTTCGCGGCGAATATCACCCGCTGTTTTTTCTAGCGCTTTATCGATAGCGGCTTTCATGTCGACTTCAAACAAGAAATGCACACCACCACGCAAATCTAGACCCAGCACCATCGGTTTGGCATGCAGTTTAGTGAGCCAAACGGGGGTGTCAGAAATTAGATTAAGTGCCACGATGTAATCATCGCCCAGCGCTGCTTGAATCGCGTCTTTGGCTTTGAGTTGGCTATCCGTGTCTTGAAAACGCACTTTAACTGAGCCGTTTTCAAAGAAGCTATCAACAGGGGTAAGACCTGTCGCTTTGGCAATCGTATTGGCACGCTCGACCATATCGGGCGTCACTTTTACGGTGGCGCGGCCGCTGGAAATTTGCAGCGCTGGGCTTTCGCCATAAAAGTTAGGAATGGTGTAAATCAACGCCAGCAAAACAGAAGCGAGGATGAGGAGGTATTTCCAAAGAGGGTAGCGATTCATGCGTGGGGCCCCAACAAACACGGCAGCAGGGCTGCCGTATCATTGATTATTTATTGTTTTTTAGGGTGCCTTTTTCCAGACGCTGACCAATTGCAGCGCGCTGAATGAGGATCTCAACGTTGTCGGCTAATTCAAGAGTGACAAATTGTTCGTTCAATTTAACGACTTTACCAATGACGCCACCGGTGGTGACGACTTCGTCATTTTTTTGCAAAGCATCCAGCATCGCACGAAGTTCTTTGGCTTTTTTCTGTTGTGGACGAATCATCAAAAACCAGAAAATAGCAAAAATGGCGATCATTGGCAGAAATGACATAAAACTTGCTTCTGTGCTTGACGCAGCAGCATTAGCGAAGGCGGGTGCTATCAACATATTAAGTTCCAGTGTGTAAGCCAAACAAAGGCGGACTATTCTAGCGGGTGTAGCCCGTAAAATCCACCGCGTTACATCCTAGTGGATGGTTTCATCATGACAAAAGTCAGGCATGAAAGTTCTGCGTTGAATCAGATACAAGGTGAAGAATATTTTTTAAGGGCGATAAGCCACTTGTCAGATGGGTAAATGCGGCGGGATGCGCTGATTTTTAAGTTGTGGGCTACTTAGTTTATTTTAAGGGTATTTGATTGTAGACTAGGGTTAATAATGTCTTCATAGATATACATCCTGTATATTTTGATATCACCCTCAAAATAAATGCCTGCAGATTTTTTGATGTGATGCTACGAGTGGTGCGGCTCTCAATGACAGAAAATTTTTATCAATTCTAAATAATTCTTCACGATTTCTACCCCATTCACCGTATTGCCCTTCGTTTTTGCAGGTGAAGGCCTATATTGAAAGGAATAAAAAAGGACGTCTGCGATGAAAAACTTTGCCAACGGACGCTTTGTCGTCGAAAAGAAGTTAGGGCAAGGTGCACAAGGTCTGGTTTACTTGGCCAAAGACACGCAATTGAATCGGCATGTCGCGATCAAAGTCTTGCATAGCCAGCCCATCCATTTAGCCAATGAAGCACAGGTCGTTAGTCAGTTACAACATCCCAATGTGGTTGCTTTATTTGACGCGTTTGCCGAGCACGGCCATCCCTGTCTGGTTTTTGAGTATGTTGAAGGGCAGACCTTGGCTGAGCGGCTAAAGCAATCTGGGCCACTTACGCCGGTGGCTGCGGTGAGATTGATTCTGGCCATTTTGGAGGGTCTCTTTGCTGCGCATCAGATTGGCGTGATTCACCGTGACATCAAGCCGCAAAATATCATGATCGATAGCACTGCTCGGCCTCGTATTATGGATTTTGGCGTTGCGACCGCTCACGGTGAAACGAGCGAGAGGATGATGGGTACGGTGGGTTATATGGCGCCAGAAGTGATTGCCAACTTACCCATAGGCACACAGGCGGATGTGTTTGCTTGCGGTATTTTGCTGTATCAAATGCTCACCGGAACAATGGCTGCAGAAGGCGAGTCGGTTTACGCGATTTTGCATCGCACCGCGAATGAAGCTTTTTTGCCGCCATCACAATTAAACACGGCCATTGATCCGCAGCTTGACCATCTGGTGATGGTGGCCTTGTTTAAAAACCCGCAAGAGCGCTATGCCGATGCGGGGGCGATGCGTGCGGCACTCGCAGACTGGTTCGAATTGAGTGGGGCAGGATCAACGGACTCGCCAGAGGTGCAAAGCAAAAATAGCACTTTGGATTTTTTGTTGCGCCGAATGCGGCATACGGCGGATTTTCCTTCTTTGTCGCAAACGATTAGCGCGATCAATCGACTTAGCGACGTTGATGGTGAGAAGTTACAGAATTTATCTGGCGTCATTTTGCAAGATTTCTCGCTCACCAATAAATTACTAAAAATGGTGAACTCGGCCAGTTATGGGCAATTTGGTGGTTCAATTAGTACAATTTCGCGGGCGATTGTCATTTTAGGTTTTGATACGGTGCGTAATTTAGCAATTACTTTATTGCTATTTGAACACATGCAAAACAAAGGGCAGGCGGAGCGATTGCGTGAGGCGGTGTTGCAAAGTTTTTTTTGTGGCGTACTTGCGCGTGAATTAGGCGTGAAAAGCGCGTGGCGTGATGTTGAGGAGGCGCTGATTTGCGGCATGTTTCAGCAAATGGGGCGTTTACTGACTTTGTATTATTTTCACGAGGAAAGTGTTGAAATTGGTAAGCGACAAGAGCAAACCCAAGAAACTGAAGCCGTTGCCGCAGAAGCAGTACTGGGTATTTCGTATCGCGAATTGGGTGTGTCGGTGGTGCAAAGTTGGAATTTTCCTGAACGGATTGTCAGCAGTATGCGCGAATTGCCTCAGCTCATTCGTGCCCCGCAAACGCAAACTGAGCGTTTACGTATTTTCTCTAATTTAGCGGCTGATTTAGTACCCGTCGTGGGGGCACCAGCCAGTAGCGCAAACAGTGCATTGCTCGCGATTGTGCAGCAATATGCGCCAGCATTAAGTTGGAAAGAGCGAGCCTATCATGATTTATTGACTGATGCGGCGAAGAACTATTTATCGTACTTGTCGATTCTAGGAATTGATCTGAAAGGCAGTGCCTTTGCGCGAAATTTGATGAAGCTGGCTGGGTATAAAGAACTGCCCAATCAGCATGCAATAGAGAAGGATGCATTGCACGAAGCCAGAATGGCCGCGAGTATTTCACCCGATCAGGTGTCAGGCAATAGCCCTGCTGCGATGCTGGCTGCAGGAGTACAAGATATTACGAATACGCTGGTGGGGGAGTTTAAGCTCAATGATTTACTACGAATGATTTTGGAAACGATGTACCGCAGTGTGGGTTTTGATCGAGTGCTTTTCTGTACGCGCGATGTCAAGCTGGGCTGCATGAGTGCCCGATTTGGCTTTGGATTTGAAATTGAAAAAATCATTCCTAAATTTCAGTTCAAGCTGGAGCCCGTGTCGGATGTGTTTCAATTGGTGATGGCGAAGCAGGCGGATGTGTTTGTTGAAGACATTAATGCAGAGAGCATTACGCAGCGGATCCCTAGCTGGTACCGAGCCTTGGTGCCAGCACAGACACTCATTGTGTTTCCTTTGGTGATCGATAAAAAACCGATTGGCTTATTTTATGGCGATAAACGCTGCGCGCACGATTTAGTTATCCCATCTGATCAGTTGAATCTATTGAAAACATTGCGAAATCAGGCCATTTTGGCGATCCGGCACAAACAGGCTGGCGGGTAATTGTGCGTTGCACAATAAATTGCTTGACATTGCATGTTGCTGGTATAAAAATAGCAATTGATGCAGTGCACAATTCAACCCTTGGAGATTTACAATGTTTAACGCTCAACAACAATTTGCTGAACTTGGTCAAGCTAACCTAGAAAAATCTTTGCGCCTAACAAATATCGCTCTTGCTGGTGTTGAGCGTTTGTTTCAATTGCAAATGGGCATTGCACGTGATTTGATGACTGAAAACGCAGAAACAGCAAAAGCGTTGTCAGGCGTGAAAAACATTCAAGACTTGGTTGAGTTGCAAAAAGGCCTTGCACAACCTAACGTTGAAAAAACAATCGCAGTTGCTCGCACTGTTTACGAAGCTGCTAGCTCGACTCAAGCTGAATTGAACAAACTGGTTGAAGAACAAGTTTTGGAATTCAATAAAAACTTGGTGTCTTCTTTGGATAAAGCGGTTGCACAAGCACCAGCGTCTAGCGCCGCTGTGAATGTTTTGAAAAATGCAGTTGAAAGCGCGAATAACGCTTACGATGCAATCAACAAAACAGGCCAACGCATCGCTGGCAATATTGCTGAAGCTGCAGTTGCTGCCGTCGAAACTGGCGCAAAAACAGTTGCTCGTACCGCAAAATAATTGCACGCAGCAATAAAAAAATCGACTTTCGAGTCGATTTTTTTACGCCTATTTTTTGCTAAATTAAAGTCGGATCTAAACAAGTTAGATCCGACTTTGTTTATTTCAGCTGTAGCAGTAAATCCTGCAAGATTTTCTTACCAGTCGCTTCATCGGCACCGCCGCTCATCGGTTTCACAGAAATGATTGTGCGATTGAGCTCGGTTTTTAATTTGACCTGATATTGCTGCAAATTACCTTCTTTTGGTGCATCCTTACTGCGCCAGAAGGCCAAGTTGCTAAAGTATTCAGTTGATTTTTCTTTTTCGATATTGGCTGCCGCGCGTTGAATCGTGAATGTACCTTCGGCACGGTTGCGGTCCTCAACAACATAACCAATTCGATCAAACGCTAAGCCGACACGGCGCCAAGCGCGATCAAAGCTGTCGGCTAATTCGAGCTTGCTGCCTGAGGCAACTAATGTGGCGCGGGAGGTTTGAACTTCGGCCGTTTTAATTGTGCTGGCTGCTTGCTCTTTAGTCATGCCAAATTGCTGCAACATCAGTTTTAGCATTTCAACTTCAAGCTCAGGATCAGACGGGCGTGGGGTCCAAATCGTTTTGCCGCTCACTGTGGCGGTGTCGCCACCTTTTGCCTCTTGCGAGCCATCAGCAAAGACTTCTATCATCCCACGGTGAGTGATGTAGATTTCTAGCGTGCCGGGCTCAGTGCCGCGCTCCATCCGAGTGCGGAATTTATCCAGCTCGCCCGTTGAGATAAAGCTATCAGCAACTTTACGCAGTAAATTGGTAACAAAGTCAGTCGGCAGTGCTGCACGATTTTCTAGCCAGTCCGTTTCCATTACGCCAGTTTGCTCATTGTCCTGCGAGAGCAAAAAGCCGTGACCTAGCCAAAACTCACGGATTTCAGGCCAAGTTTTAACAGGATCGCCTTTAATCACAAGCCAGCGAGCGCCATCGGCTTGAACTAGTTTTGCATTTTCGAAAATCGGCAATACATTGCCGGTATTTTTCTGTGGCTGAGCTTCATTGGCTAACACAGCGCTTTTTGGCACTGCGAAATTCGCATTTGAGGTGACCGCGCTCAAGTCTGGTGGCACTTCAAGTGGATTCCTGGATAAATTATCGCTACCACCACGGTAGTCCACTTTACTTTGCATAAGCATTTGATCGGAGGAGCAGCCAACTAGGCTGGCGGCTACGAACAAACTAGAGAGATATAAAGCTAATTTCTTTTGCTGCATGTTTGTATCCGTAAATGGAGGACGACAAAAAACGATTATAAGGCATTAGCCTGAATGAGAGCTTGCCGCACTATACCCTGAGCACTGTCGACTAGGCGAGTTAATGGCAAGCGAATTCCTGCGGGAATTTTACCCATTTCTTCAAGTGCCCATTTAACTGGGATTGGGTTGGCTTCAATGAAGAGATGTTTATGTAGGCTCTGTAAGCGATCATTGATTAATTTTGCACCAGCAATATCGCCTTTGAGCGCTGCACTGCACATTTCATGCATGGCTTTGGGGGCCACATTGGCGGTGACTGAAATCGTACCGTGACCACCGAGTAAAATAAAAGGCAGTGTCGATGCATCGTCACCGCTATAGAAAGCAAAATCCTTAGGTGCGCGAAGCATTAAGTCTGCGGCGCGTTCCATATTTCCGGTGGCATCTTTGATCCCGACAATATTTGCTAGCTCCGCCAATTTAAGGGCGGTATCGTTCGCTAGGTCACACACGGTACGGCCTGGCACGTTATACAGCAGGGTAGGAAGCGCCGTGTTTTCTGCAATTGCTTTAAAATGCAAGTACAAACCATTTTGCGATGGCTTGTTATAGTAGGGAACGACACTCAAACCATAATTTGCACCAACGGATAGCGCACGCTCAGAAAGGTAGATCGCTTCGCGGGTTGAGTTGGCGCCGGTTCCGGCAATCACTGGAACGCGTCCTGCGGCTTGCTCAACGACTGTTTTGACAATTTCGATGTGTTCATCGACTGAAACTGTTGGAGATTCTCCCGTCGTGCCAACGGCAACTAGTCCGTCGGTGCCTTGTTCGATATGCCAGTCAACCAGCGCTCGAAGCGCTGAATAATTGATTTGACCATCCGCATCCATCGGAGTGACTAACGCAACTAGGCTTCCTGTAAGCATGAGCAGATTTTACCAGTGAGCAAAAAGAAAACATTCTAACCGAAGCAATTCACTGACGAAACCGACTTCTGTCATTGATTGAGTGAAAAATGCCGTCGAAAAACCTAATTAGCATTTTAAAACCGATGATGCGTCCGTCAAATGTAAAGATTTGTTGCAAATGTTTAAGAAGTTGCACGAGCCATTGAGCTTATTGAGCAAACTCAACAATATGGCAAAACTTGTAGCAGAGAATGGCCTAGCTCTTATCCGTAATGATCAAAGTATCGATCAAGATCGGCAATATTCATGGCTTTAGCGCGAAATATAGAGAGTAGGTGTTTTTGTTGTGAAATGTTATGTAAGACAAACATAGAGCGCAGAAATCTTGCTATTGCTGTTTTGTCAGCGAATAATCGGCACAGGCTATCGATAGATGGCTGTGAAGCATGAATAGGTTCAGCTGTTTCTTCTACGAGCTAATAACACTACATGAATGAATGTAGCTCACCGTTTTGGTGAACATGTAAAAAAGGGGATGCGTCGTGAATATTTTAGGTTATCTACAAAAAATTGGGCGTTCGCTCATGGTGCCGGTGGCTGTACTACCGGCCGCTGCAATTATGTTGGGTGTGGGCTATGCGATTGACCCAACAGGTTGGGGTGCAAATAGCCAATTGGCCGCGTTTTTAATCAAAGCCGGTGCTGCGATTATTGATAAAATGCCAATTCTGTTTGCGGTTGGTGTGGCTTACGGTGTTTCTAAAGATAAAGATGGCGCAGCCGCTTTAGCAGGCTTGGTTGGCTTTTTGGTTGTGACGACATTATTGTCTCCTGGCGCGGTGTCACAAATTCAAGGCATTGCATTGGATCAAGTGCCAAAAGCCTTTGGCAAAATTGACAATGCTTTCGTTGGTATTTTGACGGGTGTTATTGCCGGTGAAATTTACAATCGCTTTAGCCAAGTTGAGTTGCACAAAGCACTTGCTTTCTTCAGTGGTCGTCGTTGTGTTCCGATCATTACATCGGTCGCAATGATTGTCGTGTCGTTTATCTTGCTAGAAATCTGGCCTGTTGTGTACAACGCGCTATTTAACTTTGGTGTTTCTATCAAAGATATGGGCGCTGCAGGTGCTGGTATTTATGCCTTCTTCAATCGCTTATTGATTCCAGTTGGTTTGCATCACGCTCTGAACTCTGTGTTCTGGTTTGACCTTGCTGGTATTAACGACATTGGTATTTTCCAAGGTCGTGATATTGCCAAAGGTACTCTGGGTGTAACAGGGATGTATCAAGCTGGTTTCTTCCCAATCATGATGTTTGGTTTGCCTGGCGCAGCGCTAGCGATCTACCAAGCAGCTAAACCAGCTAAAAAAGCAATGGTTGGCTCTATCATGTTTGCAGCGGCAGTGACTTCATTTGTTACCGGCGTGACTGAACCACTTGAATTCTCATTCATGTTTGTAGCGCCGTTGTTGTATGTATTCCATGCCTTCCTCACTGGTTTGTCGGTGTATATCGCGGCTTCAATGCAATGGATTTCAGGTTTTGCATTTAGTGCGGGTGCCATCGATATGGCCTTGTCGTCGACTAATCCATTCGCGGTTAAATGGTATATGTTGATCCCACAAGGCTTGGTGTTCTTTGCCATTTACTACTTCGGTTTTACCGCCGTGATTAAGATGTTCAATCTTAAAACACCAGGTCGTGAAGATGATCTGATTGATGAAGTAGGTACTGCTGCGCCAGTTGCAGCTGCAACCGGTAGCACTGCCGAATTGGCACAAGCTTATGTTGCTGTTGTGGGCGGCCCAAGCAATGTGACTAACGTCGATGCGTGTATCACTCGTTTGCGTTTGTCTGTGAATGATGCTGACTTGGTCGATGAAGCTGCTGCAAAACGCCTTGGCGCTAGTGGCGTGATTAAATTGAACAAGCAAAGCGTTCAAATCATCGTTGGACCAAAAGCTGAATTGATCGCCGATTCATTGCGCGCTCAATTGGGTACTGCAGCAAAAAAGTAGCGGAAGTTGCGCCTGCTGCTCCGGTGGCAAGCGTGGCACCTGTAGTTTCTATTAGTGGTAATGAAACCATTCTCTTTGCGCCAGTAACGGGCGAAGTGGTGGCGATTGAAGATGTGCCTGATGCCGCATTTGCGAGCAAAGCGGTTGGTGAAGGTGTTGGTATCCGCCCAACGGGTAAGCTGGTCGTTGCACCTTGCGATGGTGAATTGGTAAAGATTTTCAACACCAATCACGCCTTTGCTTTGGTGACCGATTCGGGCGCAGAATTAATAGTGCACATTGGTATTGAAACGGTAAAACTCGGCGGTCAAGGTTTTACTCGCTTAGCGCAGCAAGGTAGTCGCGTTAAAGCGGGTGATCCGGTTCTGGAGCTGGACTTAGATTACTTGGCTGCAAATGCTGCTTCAATCATTAGCCCAGTGGTTCTCTCTAATGCGGATCAATTTACTGCGCTGGAAAGTGTAGCAAGTGGTTCGGTTGAGGCGGGAAAAACCGTGCTTTACAAGTTTAAAACCAAGTAACAATTTTTCTGCAATAGCAAAAAGCCACGGCCTAGCCCGTGGCTTTTTTGTTTTTACTGCCTAGGAAAACAAGAAGAGCGAAACAAGGTATATTCGCGGCTTGATTTATTTAAATACCAGAAAGCCATGCTAGCGAACGACCCATTTTCATTCTTAGAAGATCATTTAGCATCTCGAGACTGGGTAGCGGCGCAAAATCAGCGTTGTATTGAGCAAATTGATTTTGATCCACGCTGCGCACCCATGCAGCAAGAAATTCTCAGCTTTAGCCAATCCACACAGCAAATCCCTTACTTTGCCGAGCATGCAGGTTGGCTTTACCATTTTTATCAAAGCCCTCAATCGCCACGCGGCGCATATCGCCGCACGACGCTTCATTCATATCAAAGCGAAAATACCGAGTGGACTGTGGTGTTCGATTTAGACGCACTGGCGCAGCAGGAAGAGGTCGATTGGCATTTGGCCGGTATTTCGCATTGCATTCTGCAGCCGAATTTATGCTTAATCAGCTTGAATGTCGCTGGCTCTGATGCCAGTGTTTGCCGTGAATTTGATTTGGAGATAGGGCGGTTTGTGCCGAATGGCTTTCAATTTCCATTTGGCAAAAACCAAATCCATTGGCGTGATGCCAATAGCGTGTTGGTGTGCCCCGCGTGGGATGAAAGCCAGCTCACGCATGCGGGCTACTCGTGTGAGGTGTGCTTGCAATTGCGCGGGCAAGCTTGGGAGGAGGCCATTTCGCTGGCGGTAATCCCTGAATCGGCGCTGAAAGCTTTGGCGTGGCGTTTTCTGGATGGTGATACGGCGGTGCTGGACGTCATTGAAGTGGCGCTGAGTTTTTATAAAAAAGTGTATTACTGCATTACGCCAGATTTGAGCTTGCAACAAATCACGCTGCCGCTGCGCTGTGATGTTTTTGCGTATAGCCATGGTGATTTGATCGTCAAAATTGCAATGAATTGGACTTGGCAGGGTGTGCAATATCCAAGCGGCGCTTTGCTGGCGATTCAATGTGAGGCTAGCAGTGGTCAGCTTGGCCGTGTTCAGGTTTTGCTGGTGCCGACGGCACAGCAAACGATTCAAGGCTTAGATGCGACGTTCAATTGCCTAGCGGTGAATGTGCTCGATTGCGTTAAAAGCCAAATCCATACCTTTATTTGGGCCTCTGGTGAGGAGGGCGGCGCATGGCAAGTCTGTGCTAATCCCTTGCCCACAACGGGTGCGATTGAGTTTGTCGATCAGCCGTGGCGCAGCGATGTGCTGTATTACAACTACAGTGATTTTTTGCAACCAGCAGGATTATATCGTTACGAGCTGCAATCTGGGAAAGCGCCAGAATTGCTGCGCCAGCAAGTTGCTGCTTTTGATAGCAGCGATTTTACGTATCAACAATATTTTGCCAACGCCAACGATGGCACGCAGATCCCGTATTTTGTCGTGCATCGCCAAGGTTTGGTATTGGACGGACAAACGCCAACCTTGCTGTATGGCTACGGCGGTTTTCAACTTTCTTTGCTGCCATACTATGTCGACAATCTGGGGCCGCAATGGCTGTCCAAGGGCGGCGCGTTTGTGGTTGCGAATATTCGTGGCGGTGGTGAATTTGGCCCCGCTTGGCATCAAGCGGCACAAGGGCGTAATCGCCAACTGAGTTTTGATGATTTCATTGCGATTGCAGAAGACTTAATTGCGCGCGGCATCACATCGCCGCGCCGCTTAGGGATTCAAGGTGGTAGCCACGGCGGCTTGTTGGTCGGCGCTTGCTTGACGCAGCGGCCAGAAATTTTTAATGCCGTGGTGTGCGAAGTGCCCTTACTCGATATGCTGCGTTACACCGAGCTGCACGCTGGCGCGAGTTGGGTCGATGAATATGGCGACCCGAATCAAGCTGAGGATTACGCTGCGCTCGCCGCATATTCGCCATACCAGCACATCAAATCGGCGACGGAGCAGCGCTACCCTAAGGTTTTATTCACGACAAACAGCCAAGACGACCGCGTCCATCCGGCGCATGCCAGAAAAATGGTCGCTAAAATGCAGGCTTTGGGGCATGAAGTACTGTTTTATGAAAACGAGAAGGGCGGGCATCGCGGTGGTGTCGGAGCGCAAGAAATGGCCAGTGATTTAGCCCGTGCACTGACTTTTTTATATCAACAATTAATGGACGAGAGGGTATTGCCTTGTAGGTGCTATTCATAAAGTCCTACAGCGCAATACCCATGTTATACGTTAGCGTTTCTTTTTCGACCAATAACTGCCCGTCAATTCAAAGCAACTTTCTGGCAGCGCCTCGACGTGTTGAATCAATTGCGCTTGCGCGATCGCTAATCGCTTGATTGTAAATATGCGGGCCAATTTCTCGCAGAATGAAATCGAGCAAAAACGATGCTTGTAGCTCGCCGATGTCGGTGTCCAATTCTTCGCTGCAATAACGTTGAATTGATGCGTGCAATTGTGGGTGCAAGGTTTTGTCGAGTTGTAGGGGCATGATGTGTTCTTCAATAGGGTGTTCAGTTCGTGGACTTTGAATCTACGACGTAATTTTATGCGGGCCAGATCGCACCCAGAATTCGCTCTCCAGATGCACCAGTGACGGCGGGTAAATTGCTCGTCAAGCCTGCTACACAACGCTCTGCCAGCCAAGCAAACGCAAATGCCTCCACCCAATCTGGATCCACGCCCAATTGCGCCGTACTGTGTACTGCGCACGGCAGGTATCGCGCGAGCGCCGCCATTAAGTGGCGATTATGAACGCCGCCGCCGCAAACAAAAACTTCATCGGGCTGGCCTTGCTGCAAAATCGCGCTGGCGATGCTCCATGCAGTCAATTCGCACAAGGTCGCTTGCACGTCTTGTGGCTTATCGATGCGACCTGCTAAGTGCGCTTGCAACCACGCTTGATGAAAGAGATCACGCCCTGTACTTTTCGGTGCGGCTTGTGTAAAGAACGGCTCAGCCTGCATTTGCGCCAGCAAATCAGGCAGTGCCACACCAGAAGCCGCCCAATCGCCATTGGCATCGTAATGCGATCCCAAGTGTTGATAAATCCACAAATCCATCAATACATTGCCTGGGCCGCTATCAAAGCCAGTCACGTCACCATTGGCAGCCAGCCAGCTCAAATTGGCAATGCCACCAATATTAAGTACGACGCGATTGGAATTGTTTTGTGCAAACAGCGCTTGATGAAACGCGGGCACCAGCGGCGCGCCTTGACCACCGGCGGCAATATCGCGCGAGCGAAAATCGCCCACCACGCTAATGCCAGTATATTCCGCTAGCAAAGCATGGTTGCCGATTTGCAGCGTATACCCGCACTCGGGCCGGTGGCGTATGGTTTGCCCGTGATTACCAATCGCGACAATGTCGCTGGCTTGTAGACCTGCTTTGCTTAACAAAGCCAGCACGACATCGGCGCAAGCGCGGCTGTGTGCATTGGCGGCGAGCTGTGCCAGATGGATTTCATCAATGGATGGCGATTGCAATTGCAGCAATTGCTCGCGCAGTGCTGGTGGGAGTGGCGCGCCAAGACTGGCGATGAGTTGCGGTTTTGCGCCGCCTAAATTCACGACGACGGCATCAATGCCATCCAAGCTCGTTCCCGTCATTAATCCGACAAACAATTGCGCCATGCTCACGACTCTGCATTAATCAAGTTGCGCCAATTCTACCTTGTTGAGTAAGGCTAGTTGCTGTTTTATGCTGTGCGCGAAGGGCTTAAATTGCGCCATTTGCGTTGCATCCAGCTGCTTGGCATTGGGTAATTTAAGCGCCAATGGATTGACTTGCTTGCCGTTGACTTTGAATTCGTAGTGCAAATGCGGGCCTGTGGCGCGCCCCGTTTGGCCGACTGCGCCCAGAATGTCACCTTGCTTGACGACTTGGCCGACTTTTAAATTCTTGGCGTGCGCGGACAAATGCCCATACAAGGTGCTGTATTGATCGCCATGCTGCACTTCGACAAATTTGCCGTAGCCGCCATCTTGCGCGACACGCGTTACGACGCCATCGGCGGTATTGAGCACATCAGTGCCCGTTGGCGCGGCATAATCAATGCCTTTATGCGATTTCCACGTAAACAACACGGGATGAAAGCGCATCGAAAACCCTGAGCTAATTCGCGAGAATTTTACGGGCGCAGACAAAAAGCTTTGCGCGCTGCTATTACCGTCGCCATCGTAATAAGCGCCCGCGACGCCCGGCGTTTCAAACCAGATCACTTCATGCGTTTTGCCATTGTTGATAAATTGTGCCGCCAAAATGCGGCCAGTGCGTAGCAGTTCGCCGTTGCTGCGCTCTGTTTCATAGACAATCGAAAACTGGTCACCTTTTTGTAAATCATGGTGAAAGTCGACCTTGCCTTCAAACGCATCAATCAATTGCTGCGCCACCGCGTCGGGCAAGCCAATCGCATCGGTGGCCGCATAAAACGACGACTGAATCACGCCAGTTTTATATTCGGTTTTTTTCTCCGCGACGGCAGGCGCGATCTGCGTGCTTAATTCATCGCCAGTACGCTGAATCTGGATTAGCTCACCGGCTTTATTGAGGTAACTCATTTGCAGCAAACGTCCCTCAGGCGTGGTTTGCGCACGAATCGAGCGCCCAGCAGAGAGCTCATACAAGGCACGCGCGGCGGGATCGCTACGAACAAATTCCCATGCTTGCAAATCGTTGATGGCCAATTTACTGAAAATCTTACCTAAACCATCACCCGTTTGGATGGTTTCTTCGCGCCAAAATGGTGTATCGCTTGGTGTGCTGACTAATTCGGGCGTCGATAATTGCTGTGTGACTTTGGCAATCACCACGCTTTCGCTGGGGCCATATTCAACGACACCATAGGCCGTCATCGTGAGGCTAACAGGGACAAATACAGCGGCGGCCAGCCATGTAAGGTGGCGTTTTTGCCAAGATGCATTGTCGGAGCTTGAGGTGTTTCCACGCCCTTGCGCGGGGGTTTGCGGTAAAATCCATTTCATAAGTCAAGTTTCCGTAAAGCGGCAAGGCTAAGAGGCAAAAGAACGCTGAGAGTTCAATGGCCCAACGACCCTCTAGGGGCTGTTGATATTTGGGTTTCGCAACTGCAAATCTGTATTGAAAAAATCACTATGTAGCGACTAGCTTACAAACAGCTCGCCACTTTAGCATCAAATGAATTTTTTTCACGACGGTAGGCGACGAGTGTAAATAGTTACTACGGATTAATTTTGCATCAAAGATGATGTATTGCCTTGTAAGCCTTTTTAGCCCTGAGGCAGAAGCAAATACCTTAATAAATAGCCCGTTTGTAAAAGTTTGATTGCAGCCTGTACGTCGTCAGTTTCAGCTGTACGGCGAGGCGGATGTGCAAAATTTTACCTGAATACGATCAATCAATAGGAAGTACGATGAACGCCATTCCCGAAATTCGCGACGGACAATCGCATGAGCTATTAAAAGCGCTGCATATCCTGACTCGCGATGGCAAACTCAATCAAGATAGCCGCCGTAAACTCAAACAGGTTTACCACCTATTTAACTTTATTGAACCGCTCTTAAAATCAACGCTGGCCGATCACGAGCACGTGACCTTGGTCGACCATGGCGCGGGCAAGTCCTATCTGGGTTTTATTATTTACGACCTGTTTTTTAAAGATAAAAAAGCCGGGCATATTTACGGCACCGAATTTCGCTCGGAACTGGTACAAAAATCGCGTGAATTGGCGACTTTGTGTGGCTTTGAACGTATGACTTTCTTGGATATGTTGGTTGAACAAGCCGCTGCCGCCAAAGAAATGCCCGCGCAAATCGACATCGTCACCGCGCTGCACGCCTGCGACACGGCGACGGATGATGCGATTAAATTTGGCCTAGAAAAAAATGCGCGCCACATGGTGCTGGTGCCTTGCTGTCAGGCCGAAGTCGCCAGCGTGCTGCGCAAACACAAAAGTAAATCCTTAGCGAAAACGCCGTTGGCCGAAATGTGGCGCCACCCGATTCATACCCGCGAATTTGGTAGCCAACTCACCAATGTACTGCGCTGCCTGCAATTGCAAGCCAATGGCTACCAAGTGACGGTAACCGAATTGGTCGGCTGGGAGCATTCGATGAAAAACGAGCTGATTATTGCCAGCCAAAGCAAAGACGCCCCGCGCAAACAAGCTCGCGAAAAAATCGCGCAGATTTTAGAAGAAACCAATCTGGGCGATATGGCAGGGCGATTTTTGTATTGAGCAATCGTCGGGTGTGAAACGCGACGCGTTGCTCACGAGAATAACGAACGGCCAACATAGGCGCGATATGCTGGAATTACTCCAATTTTTATACGTCCAGCGCATTCAAGGTTTTGCGGTGCCGAGTGCGCCGCATTTTGATAGTGATGCAACGAGCCTCTGGTTTGAGCAAAAACTACAGGCATCACAAAATTACTTGGAGTTCGGTTCGGGCGGTTCGACGTATTTGGCCGCTAAACTCAATAAACCGTTTGTGTGTATCGATTCGGATCGGTTTTTCCTGCGCGCGGTGAAGCAAAAAATCACCACGGATGGCTTGTTTAATCCAGTAACGCAATGTTATTTGCAGCGCAATATCGGCTTTACGCGCGAATGGAGTCAGCCGGTAATTTGGGCTTCACTAAGTCAAAGTCGCCAAACAAAATTTAGGCGTTACTCCGATTTTCCCGCTGAATTATTCCAAAACAATCACACGCCCGATTTGATCTTGATCGATGGCCGCTTTCGTGTCGCCTGCGCACTCAAGGTGATTCGGGCTTTGCACGCGCAGTCGGGCTGGACATTGGTTGTTGATGATTACGTTGGTCGCGCTGAATATATGGTAATTACGCAGTTCGCGCGTTTGGACGGTTATGTGGGCAGAATGGCGGTGTTTAGCGCGGCACTGGCGTGGACGGACGGCGAAATTGATCGGGCGATTGAAGAATATGAAATGGATTTTAGGTAAAGTAAGGGCGTCTTTAAAAGAACGCCCTTATTTGTGCGTGTCAATACAGCATTAATAAATGCAGTGCCTGCAAGTAGGGTGAATAAGCGAAGCGCATTCCACCAATTCGCACGGAAAATCAAAACCTGCACACATTACTTGGTTGCAATACCTCTAAAGAAAGATTTAATTTTAGTAGTATTAAGCCACCAAAGCATAAGCAAGCCAAAGGCAGCTTCAAACATGATGAGGATTGAGCCCGCCAAGCTCGCAGAGCCAATAAAAAGGATATTAATTAACGAAAGTGACGCGCCTAGCAGAACAAGAGTGCGCGCCCAATTTTTACCGTTCCAATAAAACCAGAGGACAACATAAGTGCATGCAATGATTATTCCAAATATGATTGCCTGTTCGTAAATTGAACCCACTGCGGGGTCAATGAATACGAAACCACCCATATTCATTACACACATGGCTAGTGTCGTTTCTCGAAGATATTTCGGCTTCATTTGTAATTCCTAACTATTAAGCAGGATTCAACGGGTATTGCCATGTGGCCTTTATTAAGCAATATCTGCATGGCAATACCTACACAATTACTTCCAAACCACCAGCGCATGGTTTTTCTTGCCACGGCGCAATAGCGTGTAGCGGCCGAATTTGTAGTCAGCTTCTGTGATCGTCGCCGTCAAGTCTATGATTTTCGCGCCATTCACAATCGCTGCGCCACTTTCGATAAAGCCACGCGCTTGGCTTTTTGATGTCGCCAATTCAGTCGCCGCCAACACATCGATCAAACCATTCGCGTCGCGCGCTAATTCGAATGTCGGCAAACCATCGAGCGCAAGTTGCTCAAAGTCCAGTTCGGTCAAAGCATTCTGATCTTCGGCAAACAGAGATTGGCTAATCCGTTCCGCAGCGATAACCGCGTCTTTGCCGTGCACCAGCTCAGTGACTTGTTCCGCTAAAATGCGCTGCGCTTCTGGTTTTTTGCCTGAAGCAAGATCGGTGGCTTCAATGGCTGCAATTTCGGCAACGCTAAGGAAAGTGAAGTAGCGCAAGAATTGGTACACGTCCGCGTCGGCGCTCGATAGCCAAAATTGGTAAAACTTATACGGCGAAGTCTTTTTGCGATCTAGCCAGATTGTGCCCGATTCGGTTTTGCCAAATTTCGTGCCATCGGCTTTGGTCACCAAAGGCAGCGTTAAGCCATGTACCGATTGTTGGCGCATGCGACGCGTTAAATCCGTGCCTGCGGTGATATTGCCCCATTGATCCGAGCCGCCGATTTGTAACTGGCAACCGTATTGTGCATTTAGCTCAACAAAATCATAGCCTTGCAGCAGACTGTAGGTGAATTCGGTGAAGGAAATGCCGTCGCCATCGCGGTTAATTCGCTGCTTCACTGACTCTTTGTTGATCATATTATTGACGGAAAAGTGCTTGCCAATGTCGCGCAAGAAAGTCAGTACGTCCATTTTGCCGAACCAGTCATGATTGTTCACCATGATCGCGGCATTGTCGCCGTCAAAGCTCAAGAAAGGCTCTACTTGGGTGCGGATTTTTCCGACCCAGCCTTCAATCACATCCAGCGTATTGAGCTTGCGCTCGGCCGCTTTAAACGATGGATCGCCAATCATGCCGGTAGCGCCGCCGACCAAGGCAATCGGTTTGTGGCCCGCTTGCTGGAAACGTTTAAGTACCAAGAGCGGCACCAAACTACCGATGTGCAAGCTGTCCGCAGTCGGATCAAAGCCGCAATACAAGGTAATCGCTTGCTCGGATAAGAGTTTTTCCAGCGCAACAGCATCCGTCTGCTGCGCGATCAAGCCGCGTTGTTCTAGGTCGGCCAATAAATTAAAAGTACTCATTTTTTATCTCTCAAATCAAAAACTAAAACACTTGATCACGAAAGGCACGAACGCAAAGGCAAAAAACACTAAAGAAAACCTTAGTCGTATTTTTAAACACGGAAGAGTTTTCTTTCATTTTTGAATTATTTTCGTGTTTTTCGTGATCCAATTATTTTTAGGTATTGGCTTGTAGTCATTATTAGTAATGACGTCTAGCTCAATACTCCTAGATCCAATCGTAGCGCTCGATCACAACGGGCGGCGAGGTCGGTGTCGTGGGTGACGATGACAAAACCAGTACCGCTACCCCTTGCTAATTCCAGCATCAAATCAAACACCACCGCCGCATTTGTGCGATCCAAATTGCCCGTTGGCTCATCGGCCAAAACGCAAGCTGGGCTGGTCACCAAGGCGCGTGCAATCGCAGCGCGTTGGCGCTCGCCGCCGGACAATTCACCGGGCTTGTGATGGCTGCGCGACGCGAGGCCGACTTTGGCTAGCATTGCTTCCGCTTGCGCCAAGGCATCGGCCTTTTTCATGCGCCGAATCAACAGCGGCATCGCGACATTTTCTGCCGCGGTAAATTCGGGTAGCAAATGGTGAAACTGATACACAAAACCTAAGTGCTGATTACGCAATTCACCGCGCGCTTGCTCGTTTAAATCAAACGGATTTTTGCCCAGCAAATTGACCGTACCAGAACTCGGCGTATCCAGTGCGCCAAGGCAGTGGAGTAGGGTGGACTTACCCGAACCCGATGCACCGACAATCGCGACGATTTCGCCCGCTTTGAGTTCAAAATCCACCCCAGTCAGCACAGGGGTAGAGAGCTTGCCCGAAATATACGTTTTACCCACTTGCTGAGCAGATATTATCACTTTACTCATAGCGCAAAGCCTCCGCAGGATTGACCTTCGAGGCGCGCCAGCTTGGATAAAGTGTGGCCAGTAGCGCGAGTAATAAAGAAATCACGCCGATGCTGATGACATCATTCGGGATGATTTTTGATGGTAATTCAGTAATCAAGTAGACGTCCGCTGATAAAATTTGTGCGCCGATCACACGCTCAATAAAGGGCACAATCGTACCAATATTCGCCGCGACCAACACGCCGCCAATGACACCGGCTGCGGTGCCGATAAAGCCGGAAATCGCACCGTTAACGAGGAAAATCTTCATAATCGAACGGGGCGACGCACCTAAGGTGCGCAAAATGGCGATATCGGCTTGCTTGTCGGTCACAAGCATTACCAAAGTCGAAACCAGATTAAAAGCCGCCACAGCGACAATCAGCGTCAAAATAATAAACATCATGCGTTTTTCGATTTCAACGGCACGGAAATACGTTGGATTTTCTTGGCTCCAGTCGGCAACAATCAAATCTGGCAAAGTGCGGTTAATTTCTCGCGCCACTTCGCGCGCTTTAAATAAATTGTCGATTTTAAGCCGCACGCCAGTCACTGCATCGCCAGTACGAAATAGTTTTTGTGCGTCAGTCAGATTGATGAGTGCCAAATTGGCGTCGTAAGGGTAGTAATCGGCCTTAAAAATGCCGCCAACGGTAAATTGCCGCAGCCGTGGGATTAGCCCTGCTGGTGTCACTTGACCTTGTGGCGTAATCAGCGTGACTTTATCGCCCAAGGTGACGCCCAACTCTTGCGCTAAAGCCCAGCCCAATACCACCGAAAACTCACCACTGCGTAAAGCATCGAGTTGACCGGCGACTATTTTATCGGCTAATTCGCTGACTTTAGGTTCTAGCGCCGGATCAATGCCGCGCACCATTACGCCTTTGACTTGGCTGCCGTTAGTAAATAAGCCTTGCCCCAGTACATACGGCGCTGCGCCGCGTACGTGCGGATTTGCCGCGCTGGTTTGCGCTGCCGAAGTCCAGTTAACTAATGTGTTATCAGGGCTGGTTACAGTAATGTGCGAAGCCATCCCTAAAATGCGATTGCGCACTTCCTCTTGAAAGCCATTCATGACGGATAGCACAATAATCAATGCGGCAACGCCCAGCGCGATGCCTAAAATTGACACCAGCGAAATAAAAGAAATGAAGCCATTGCGGCGCTTGGCGCGAGTGTAGCGAAGGCCGATTAATAATTCATACATGCAAAATCCACTCTGATTTGTATGGGGCTGAAGTTTACCACGGCAGACGCGTATCATCCGACGTCAAAAAGCCCGCTATTGCGGGCTTTTTGGATTTAAGTGCTAGCTAAAAAACTTTATGGTGCGACAAGGATGCAAGAAAGCTTTTGCTGACTACCCCTTATTTTGCTGGTTTCGCTTCAGCTATCACACCATAAGTTTCATGGTAAGGGCGGCCATAGTAGCTATCGAGCAAGACTTGTTTCAATTCGCTAATGAGCGGGAAGCGTGGATTTGCACCCGTGCATTGGTCGTCAAACGCTTCTTCGGCAACACGATCCAATTTCGCCAAGAAGTCAGCTTCATTTACGCCCGCGTCTTTAATCGACATTGGAATATTGAGTACTTGTTTGAGTTCATCCACCCAAGCAATCAAGCTTTCCACTTTCTGATCGTCGTTTTTACCTGCTAGGCCCAAATGTTCGGCAATGTCAGCATAACGGCATTTTGCTTGCGGACGGTCGTATTGGCTAAATGCAGTTTGTTTGGTTGGAATGTCCACCGCGTTATAGCGAATCACGTTGCTAATCAACAAGGCATTGGCTAAGCCATGTGCCAAGTGGAATTCGGCACCAATTTTATGCGCCATCGAGTGACAAACGCCCAAGAAAGCATTGGCAAACGACATGCCGGCAATCGTTGCTGCATTGTGAACTTGTTCGCGTGCTTTTGGATCGTTTGCACCGTTGGTGTAAGACGATGGCAGATATTGCTTGAGTAATTTAAGCGCTTGCAAAGCATGCGGATCAGAGAACTCATTCGCCAAGACAGAAACGTAGGCTTCGAGTGCGTGGGTTACCGCATCGATACCGCCGAAAGCCGTTAGCGTTTTTGGCATATTCATTACCAAATTCGAATCAATAATCGCCATATTCGGCGTGAGTTCATAATCGGCGATTGGGTATTTCATGCCAGTCACTTCATCGGTCACCACGGCAAATGGCGTTACTTCTGAGCCAGTGCCTGATGTCGTTGGAATGGCAATCAGTTCCGCTTTAATGCCCATTTTCGGGAAGGTATAAATACGTTTACGGATATCCATAAAGCGCAGCGCCAAATCTTCAAAGTGCACTTCAGGATGTTCGTACATGACCCACATGATTTTTGCTGCGTCCATTGGCGAGCCGCCACCGAGCGCAATAATCACATCCGGTTTGAAACTATTGAGCATTGCCACGCCTTTGCGCACCACTGCCAAAGTCGGATCAGCTTCTACTTCGTGGAAAACTTCGACCTCTAAACCTTGTTGCTTCAAAACACGAATTGTTTCATCGCACATACCGTTATTAAACAAGAAACGGTCAGTCACAATCGCGGCGCGTTTTTTGCCGGCCATTTCTTTAAGTGCAATCGACAAGCTGCCGCGCCGGAAGTAAATGCTTTTGGGGAGTTTATGCCACAACATATTTTCAGCTCGCTTCGCAACGGTTTTTTTGTTGAGTAAATGTTTCGGGCCCACGTTTTCCGAAATCGAATTACCACCCCAAGAGCCGCAACCTAATGTGAGCGACGGGGCGAGTTTGAAGTTGTATAGGTCACCAATCCCACCTTGCGACGCAGGCGTGTTGATCAGAATACGCGCTGTTTTCATTTTGTCGCCGAAGTAAGCAATGCGCTCGCCTTGTAAATCTTGGTCGGTATACAGTCCTGAAGTGTGACCAATCCCGCCAAGAGCAACTAAAGCCTCAGCCTTAGTTACCGCATCAAAGAAGTCTTTAGCGCGATACATGGCTAGAGTAGGGGAGAGCTTCTCGTGGGCAAATTCCTCTTCTTCACCCACTGAAGTCACTTCGCCGATCAATACCTTGGTGTAGATAGGTACTTTAATGCCTGCCATATCGGCGATTTTGAGTGCTGATTGACCGACAATGGCTGCGTTCAAGCCGCCGTTCACCAAAATTACTTTACGTACGGCTTCGGTTTCTTTTTTATTGAGGATGTAGCCGCCGTTGGCGTTAAAGCGCTCTTTGACTTGCTCATAAATGCTGTCGACCACAATAACGGATTGTTCAGATGCACAGACCACGCCGTTATCAAACGTTTTTGACATCAAAATAGAAGCCACGGCACGTTTAATGTCCGCTGTTTCATCAATGACAACCGGGGTATTGCCTGCACCAACGCCAATGGCAGGCTTGCCAGAGCTATACGCCGCCTTAACCATGCCTGGACCACCCGTCGCCAAAATCAAATTAAGGTCTGGATGTTTCATTAGGTGGTTCGATAGTTCAACCGTTGGTTCATCAATCCAGCCGATGATATCGCGCGGCGCACCAGCGGCAACGGCAGCTTCAAGCACTAAGCGCGCTGCGGCGCAGGTTGAGTTTTTGGCGCGAGGATGTGGGCTAAAGATAATGCCGTTGCGGGTTTTAAGCGAAATCAATGCTTTAAAAATTGCAGTTGATGTCGGATTGGTCGTTGGCACAATGCCGCAAATAATCCCGATCGGCTCGGCAATAATCATGGTGCCAAACGCATCATCAGTCGACAAAATGCCGCAGGTTTTTTCGTCTTTGTAGGCGTTGTAGATATATTCAGAGGCAAAGTGATTTTTGATAACCTTGTCTTCAACAATCCCCATGCCCGTTTCAGCGACGGCCATTTTAGAAAGTGGTAATCGTGCGTCGGCTGCAGCCAGTGCAGCAACACGGAAAATCTCATCCACTTGTTCTTGCGAGTAACTGGCAAAAAGTTGCTGCGCCTTTTTGACACGAGCGACGAGTGCGTCAAGTTCTTGTACGTTAGTTACAGTCATTGCAATCTCCTGAGATTTCACCAGTTGTTAGTATTGTGTTGATTATGCCATTAGAATTGTTGCTGATCTGTACAGTATTAACATCAGCACGAAGAAATTATTGAGCAATTCATTAAAGACAAATGCAAGTCACTTTGCCGTGCAATTGTCTCTTTATTTCTATTGCGTCAGCTTAAGGCTTGGGTGGTGGCGATAGTTTGATCTTTGTCATGTTTTTGGATTGTCCGTCATTAATGATCGCATAATGTACATTATGTAAAGTTAAGTGCGGGTTGTTTGTTGGGGATAACAGAAACGCTGGTAGAATCGCCCTCTTTCGACTGCGTCGATCATTAGTTCGTTTAAAGTGCCTCATGACAACAATCGATTTTTCTTCGTGCAATTTGCAACGCTATCCGATGAAGCATGCCAAAGATTTGCAGGCTTGGGATGCTGCGGACGAGTATTTGACTGAGTTCATTCAACCAGCAAGCAATGCCCTGCTGGTAAATGATGCGTTTGGTGCCTTGGCGTGTGCAAGTCTGGCTTGCGATTCGGTGGCGTTTCATATCAATGACTCGTGGTGCTCGCTCAGGGCTGTTGAACTCAATTCACGCGTGCAGCCCGTGTTGTATGCTGGGCAGTCGATTGATGTCGTTTTAGTGAAATTACCCAAGTCGTTATCCTTGCTGAGTGCTCAATTGCTGCAAATTGCCAATCAACTTGTGTATCCGGTGATGATTTATTTTTCTGGTATGCAAAAACACGTAAGTAGTGGCCATCTGGACCTGATTAAATCTTGTTGTGCTGAGGTGGAATATCTGCCGACGCAGCGTAAGGCGCGCATGTACAAAGCGTTGCTGCTGCCTCGCTCGGCTGGCAATGAGGTGCATTCGTTGCCGATGCCGGAGCTGCAGTTGACTTTGCAAAATGTGGCAGGTGTTTTTGCTGAGCAGAAATTTGATGTGGGTTCGCGATTTTTTATTGAAAATTTCAAGTTACTCCCCAGTGTTGCTAATGTTGCCGATGTGGGGTGTGGAAACGGATTGTTGTCGCTGGCTTATCATCAGCAGAACCCTGAGGCGAAGTTATTTTTGGTGGATGAATCTGCGGCAGCGGTCGAGTCTGCTCGCTTAAGTTTTGCGTTTAATTTTCCGGCATCGAATCCCGAAATTTTGCATGGCGACGGACTTGAGGGTGTTTCGCAAGTGTTTGATTTGATTTTGATTAACCCGCCCTTCCATCAACAAAATACGGTCACCACTGATGTTGCATTGAGCCTATTTGCTCAGGCGAAAAACTGTATGGGTAGTGCGAGTGAATTATGGGTGATTGCAAATCGGCATTTAAATTATCGGTCCGATTTGAAGCGTTGGTTTCGCAGGGTTGATATTGCGGCACAGAACGCTAAATTCATCATTATTAAAGCAATGTTGTAAGAATTCTTGTGTTTTTGGATCGCGCCTGCTGGTCTGGCGACTGATATTGAGCTTGTCGAAACGCCTTGCTTACTAGATAATAAAACGCCAATAATTTGCGACTTGTCACGTTATGAAGCACCCCTGTGATCAGCACACACTGGAATTGCCTGAAATGCCGATGCTTAAAAAGCGCGGAAGACCGGCAATTAATGGCAAAGCAATGAGCGCAGCCGAGCGCAAACGCCGTTCGCGCTCATTACAGGTTGGCCGCGCCACTCGTGATCATCGGCAGCGTTTACCTAAAGCTTTATCGGTTGAAATTGATGCGAGCCTGCATCAAAAACTGAAGCGCTATTGTGAAGCAAATGGCAAAACGCAAATTGAAGCATTAGAGCAATTAATTCAGACTTTGCCAGATTAATCTGTTTTTTGATTTAGTCCCAGTAGTTGCGGGCAGGCCTGCTCGATTTGTTCCGGCAAATTTAGCGTGCGGATTTCTTTAAATAAAACATCTGCCTCTGGGTAGTGTTTACGCAGGTAGTTGAGCCATTGCTTCATGCGCCCTGCCTGATATTTTGGATAGCAATGAATTAGTACTTGCCGCCAGAAAGTGGCAAATAACGGTTGTAATTCATCCCAGCTCAGTGCCTGCCCTCGTTTTGCTTCTAGTGCCAAACCGGGGTTGGCAACAATTCCCCGCCCGAGCATGATGTCATCACAATTTGAAATGCGCTGGCAGCGCTTAAAGTCTTCAAGCGTCCAAATTTCGCCATTTGCAACGACGGGAATGGTGACATTTTCTTTGATGATCGCAATCCACTCCCAGTATGCGGGTGGTTTATAGCCGTCGGTTTTGGTGCGCGCATGCACGACCACTTCGGCTGCACCTGCACTGGCAATGGCTTGAGCACACTCGATGGCTTGCGAGGTATCTTCGTAGCCAAGCCGCATTTTGGCTGTTACAGGAATATACCCCGGCACAGCCTTTCGCACTGCGGTGATGATTTGATAAATCGTCTCGGGTTCTTTGAGTAAAACTGCACCACCACGATGGCGGTTGACCGTTTTTGCTGGGCAACCAAAATTTAGGTCGATGCCGTAAGGTTTTAGCTCTGCGAGTCGAGCCGCATTTTCGGCTAAGCGCATCGGGTCCGAGCCAAGTAGCTGCACACGAACAGGAACTCCGCTTGGGGTCTGGCTATTGTGATTGAGTTCGGGTGCGATGCGCTGAAAGGTGCGTTGAGGGAGGAGGCTCTCGCTAACTCGAACGAATTCAGTGACGCAAAGATCAATTCCTCCAGCTTGCGTCAATACATCGCGCAGGACGCAATCCAGTAAGCCTTCCATTGGGGCAAGCAAAATCCGCACAGTACGCTCGGCAATCTTATTTTATAATCCGCAATTGTAATCGACTGCTTGCGTTACGGCGAAACAATACCATGCTTGACAACAGAACGAACGTTCAATACGCTATCAAAATACTTTGATCTAGAGGTGCGTAATGGCCAACCCCAATCGTGATGCGGAATACCTTGGCAAGCTGCAAGACTATTACGCCGATTATCGCAATATTCCGTCGTACTCTGCCATTGGCGAGCTGTTAGGTATGGCGTCAAAATCGGCCGTGTCGGCGCTAGTGAAGCGTTTAACATTGGCGGGTTTTATTGAGGTGACGCCAGACAAACGGCTCGCGCCGACAAAACGCTTTTTTGAGCGCGAGTTGGCAGATTTTAATCTGCCCGCTGGCTTGCCGGCCGCGGCGAACGACGCAATGAGCGAAGCCATTTCACTCGATGAATTCCTGATGCCACACCCCTCTTCATCTGTTTTGGTGAAAATCAAAGGCGACTCAATGATGGATGCGGGTATTTTTGATGGCGATATCGCAGTCGTAGAAAAACGCCACGCGGCCTTGGTCGGAAACATTGTCGTTGCCGTTGTCGATAATGAATACACGCTCAAAGAGCTTGGCAAAGATAAGGCTGGTTATTTTTTAATTCCACATAATGCTGATTTTTCTATTATTCGCCCTGAGTCAAGTCTGGAGATTTTTGGCGTGATGGTTGGCTTGATTCGAAAATATCGTTAAGTTTGCTGTTATGAATTACTAGGCGGCTCACGGCTAAAGATAAACGGTACGATTTTTAAATATAAATTAGGAAATGCAGCAATGAGTGATGTTCTTCTTTCTCCTTTGGGTAAAACCAGCGATTACATCACAACGTACTCGCCTGCCCTGCTCTTTCCAATTGCACGAATGCAAAAGCGAAGTGAGATCGGCGTAACTGAGGCATTGCCATTTTTTGGTGTGGATATCTGGAATGGCTATGAATTGTCTTGGCTTAATGCCAAAGGCAAGCCACAGATTGCGATTGCCACTTTCCATATTCCTGCAAATAGCCCAAACATTATTGAATCGAAGTCATTTAAGCTGTATTTGAATAGTTTTAATCAAACGAAAATGGTGAGTTTTGAAAGTATGCTCGAAACCTTGCGAGTAGACATTTCTGCCAGCGTTGGCGCAGCAGTGCAAGTTAAGCTTACTGAACCTGCTTTATTTTCTCAATTTAAGATGGGTGAATTGACCGGCTACAATATTGATAATCTAGATATTGATGTTGATGTATATTCGCCGTGTGCGGATATTTTACGTTGCGACCCAAGTGATAGAACGATCAGCGAAACATTAACATCTGACTTATTAAAATCTAATTGCTTAGTTACGGGGCAGCCTGACTGGGCGAGCGTGCAGATTCAATACACCGGCACAACGATTAATCGCGAAAGTTTATTACGTTATTTGATTTCATTTCGCAATCATAATGAATTTCACGAGCAATGTGTCGAGCGAATTTTTGTAGATATTATGCGCGATTGCGCGCCACTCAAATTGGCGGTGTATGCCCGTTATACGCGGCGCGGCGGCTTGGATATTAATCCGTTCCGTACTAATTTTAATGCAGAGCAGCCCAGCAATGCACGAACGGCACGTCAATAGCGTTTAAGTAAAAACTTTCTTGAATCATCGCCTTGCTTTGTGTGTGCTGCCGCGACTTGCCATCTCCATCTCCTTATAAAACTTTGGCACTAATACTTTAGGATTCATCATGCTTGAAACGATTACTTTAGGTGGTGGCTGCTTTTGGTGTCTGGAAGCTGTTTTTCAGCGTGTTGTCGGAGTAAGTGACGTGACGTCTGGCTATATGGGAGGGTATGTCGATCAGCCCCTTTATAATCAAGTCTGCCAGGGCAATACGGGTCATGCCGAGGTGGTGCAGATTCAGTTCGATCCACATCAAATTACGCTAAACGATTTGCTCGATATTTTTTTCGTTATCCACAATCCAACGACACTCAACCAACAAGGTCATGATGTTGGTACGCAATATCGCTCAGCGATTTTTACGGAGTCGTCTGCTCACGCAGAGGTTGCGCGCGCGAAAATCGCTGCTTTGGCGGGAGATTACTCAGCACCTATCGTGACTGAACTCGCCACGGCGGCAATGTTTTGGCCTGCCGAGCTAGAACATCATGATTATTATCGCCAACATCCAAATCAGCCCTATTGCATGGCTGTCGTGGAGCCTAAACTGCAAAAATTCTTGCAGCATTTTGCAGAAAAAGCCAAGTGAGCTTAGTTTTTGTGGTTTCTTGCGTGGCACAGGCTGCGCGCAAAAGGCTATAATTGCCGTCTTTCCCCAATTCCCAAAGAGCCGCGCCATGTCGCCGCGACTAGAACTGCTTCAACCCTATCCGTTTCAGAAATTGCGTCAACTGTTCGCCAGAGTGAGGCCGAATCCAGAGCTAAACCCGATTAATTTATCCATTGGCGAGCCTAAGCATCCTGCTCCTGAGTTGGTGAAGGCCGCGCTGATGGCGAATATGGCGGGTCTATCAAGCTACCCTGCGACGCTGGGCTCAGCGGAATTACGACAAAGCATTAGTGACTGGGTCTCGCGCCGCTATGATTTGCCAGCGCTCAATATCGCAACTGAAATTTTACCTGTCAATGGCAGTCGTGAAGCTTTGTTTGCCTTTGCGCAAGCGGTCATTGACCCAACAGTAGATCGGCCTGTGGTGCTGTCACCCAATCCGTTCTATCAAATTTATGAAGGCGCAGCATTTTTAGCTGGCGCCGATCCGTGGTTTGTGAATTGCACCGCAGAAAATCGTTTCCAGCCCGACTGGGACAGTGTGCCGGCCGAGGTTTGGGCGCGCACGCAGTTGGTATTTGTGTGTTCTCCGGGCAATCCAACTGGTGCAGTAGCCACTTTAAGTGATTGGGAGCGCTTATTCGCACTATCAGATCAATATGGGTTTGTGATTGCATCGGATGAGTGTTATTCCGAAATCTACTTTGGCGATAATAAGCCACTGGGTGGTTTAGAAGCGGCCGCAAAATTGGGGCGCGACTACACCCGCCTAGTAATGTTTTCATCGTTATCAAAGCGCTCCAATGTGCCCGGTATGCGCTCCGGCTTTGTCGCTGGCGAAGCTAAGATCATTGAGAAGTTTCTGCTGTATCGCACCTATCACGGCTGCGCCATGAGCCCGATGGTGATGGCGGCAAGCGCTGTGGCATGGAATGATGAAACGCATGTCATCGACAACCGTCAGCGCTATGCGGAAAAATTTGCTGCGGTAACTTCTGTATTGCAAACAGTGCTTGATGTGAGCTTGCCCGATGCCGCATTTTATCTATGGGCCAAAGTGCCGATGGATGATGAAGCTTTTGCACTGGGTTTGTTTGCGCAGCAGCATGTGACCGTCCTGCCCGGCTCTTATTTAGCAAGGCCAGCGCACGGCATTAATCCTGGACTGGGTTACATCCGCATTGCTTTGGTCGCGCCATTGGAAGAGTGCGTCGCCGCCGCAGAACGCATTGTGCAATATTGCAAAACGCTTAATTAATGAACCTCATTCATCCGTAAAACTAAGGAAGCTGCAATCATGAGTAATTTACAAGCCATTATCGAAACCGCTTTTGAAAACCGTGCAGACATTACGCCAAGCAACGTTTCGGCTGATTTACGCGTTGCCGTCAACGAAGTGATTGCCGCTTTGGATGCAGGACAGTTGCGCGTTGCGGAAAAAATCAACGGCGACTGGTTTACGCACCAATGGATCAAAAAAGCAGTTTTGCTATCATTCCGCATTAACGACAATGTGGTGCTGGACGGCGGTTGTACACAATATTTTGACAAAGTGCCCAGCAAATTTGCCGATTACAGCGAAGAAGATTTCCGTGCTGGTGGTTTCCGTGTCGTACCGAATGCAATTGCACGTAAAGGTGCTTACATTGCCAAGAACGTCGTGCTGATGCCTTCGTACGTGAATATCGGCGCTTTTGTTGATGAAGGTACGATGGTTGACACTTGGGCGACTGTGGGTTCTTGCGCACAAATTGGTAAAAACGTACATTTGTCAGGCGGTGTCGGTATTGGTGGTGTTTTGGAGCCATTGCAAGCTGGCCCAACCATTATTGAAGACAATTGCTTTATCGGCGCGCGCTCGGAAGTGGTTGAGGGTGTGATTGTTGAAGAAGGCTCGGTGATTTCAATGGGCGTGTACATCGGCCAATCAACGCGCATTTATGATCGCGAAACCGGTGAAGTCACTTATGGACGCATTCCTGCTGGCTCGGTTGTGGTTTCGGGTAATTTGCCATCTGCTGATGGTAAATACAGCCTGTACTGCGCAGTGATTGTGAAAAAAGTAGATGCAAAAACGCGCTCGAAAGTAGGTATTAATGAATTATTGCGCGGCATTTAATTGACGCCGGGTATTGCTACGTAGGTCTTCTTGGTTAAGGCTTGCTTGGCAATACCCTTAGTAATAAAAAACCCAGTCGATTGACTGGGTTTTTTATTGGGAGAAGCAAATTGATTACAACACTACGTCACGCGACACGCCATAACGGCGCAAAATGCGGCGCAATTGATCTAGCGCTTCAATTTGAATTTGCCGCACTCGCTCGCGGGTTAAGCTGAGGTTCGCCGCCAAATCTTCCAAGGTACAGATCTCATAGCCATTTAAGCCATAGCGGCGCTCGATCACCATGCGTTGCTTGTCATTGAGTTGTTTGAGCCATTCTTTGACGTACTTTTCTACTTCAGCATTTTGCAAGATGGCTTCTGGACCATCGTGCTGATCATCGGGGATCGATTCGCCAATCGACAGCATTGGATCGATATCGAGTGGCGCATCGAGCGACGCGACGCGCTCATTGAGGCTCATAACGCGACGAACTTCTTCGACGTTTTTGCCCACCAAATGGGCAATGTCTTCAATCGCGGGTTCGTGCCCTAAACTGGCTTCTAAATGGCGCTGCGCGCGCAGATAGACGTTGAGTTCTTTGATGACATGAACTGGTAAGCGAATGGTGCGCGATTGATTCATGATGGCGCGCTCAATGCTCTGTCGAATCCACCAAGTGGCATAAGTCGAAAAGCGAAAGCCACGCTCAGGGTCAAATTTCTCCAGTGCATGCATCAGGCCGATATTGCCCTCTTCGATTAAATCGAGGAGCGTCATGCCACGGTTGATGTAATGCTTGGCGATATTCACAACCAACCTAAGGTTGTGCTCAATCATTTTTTGTCTGGCGGTAAAATCACCCTGCACAACACGTCGAGATAGAGCGCGCTCTTCATCGGGAGTCAATAATTTACTCTGGCCAATTTCATTCAAATAAATCTGCGTTACGTCTCCCGTACTTTCGGCGGTGTAACGATCTGAATCATCTTTAGCTTCCGTATCGGCCTCAACATCATCCGACTCGGCTTCAGCAAGTTCGTCCTCTTCTTCAACGAGGTCTTCTTCTAAAATATCGACTTGATCGCTCATGAGGTGTCTCTAGTTTAATTTTATATAGTTACTAGGATCAACCGGCTTACCAAACTTACGAAGCTCGAAGTGTAGCTTTACCTGGTCGCTATCGGTGTTGCCCATTTCAGCGATTTTCTCGCCTTTTTTTACGACATCATTTTCTTTGACGATCAGTTTGCTGTTATGTGCATAAGCCGATAAAAAACCATCGCTATGCTGAATAATAATCATTTTTCCGTAGCCCCTGAGTCCTGCTCCGGCGTAAACGACCTTACCACTCCCTGACGCAATAATAGATTGCCCCATTTGTCCTGCTATATCAATGCCCTTGCGCTCAACCGTAAACGAACTTACTACTTTACCTGCCGTTGGTGCACCCCAATTTGTTGCAGAGGTATTACTCTCAGTAGGGCTTGATGCCACTGTAACGCTTGTTTTATCAGTGTTTTCTACTTTAGGTGTTGCCGACGCAATGGCTGCCGGTTTTGTCAATACAGGTTTTTCTGGGGTCGAAATATTTTGTTGTTTTAGAACAACTTTTTCACCTTCGGCGAGTGCGGCAACTGAAGATGCGCCCTGTTCGGAGTAGCTTTCTTTCACTGCACGCGGGTATTTTTTGACCGTAGTGGGGGTTAATTCTTTGGCGTTTGTTACTGCTGTACTGCTGCCAACATCCTGTAAAGGACGAACTTCAACCCCTGAGTTGATTTGGCTATTCGGTGGCGTGAGACGTAAAACCTGTCCGATTTTGAGTCCATTCACATCCGTGATGCCATTCCATGCCGCCAAATCTTTGTAAGCAACACCATTGTCGAGTGCGATTCGATACAAGCCGTCACCTTTCTTGACGGTGTAGCTTTCTGCGGCGCTAACATTATTTGCAGTGCTAATAGTTTGTTGTGCGGGGGTGATTGCAGGGCTTGGGGTGGTAACTTGGCTGCGATCCACGATGGGTGCGGGTACATTGGGCGCGCTAGAGCACGCACACAGCGCCAAGGTCGATAATATGCAAAGACGAATGCTGCTCACGCAGATACTCCTAAAAGTCTTAAATTGGATCGCCAATCAGGCGATGCCAGGCAGTAAAGGAACGAACTTGACCTTCTCTAAACGAGTTTCAGTAAAACCATCGTCGACACGTTCAATCATTCGTAACTCTTGGTCGACATCACCCACCGGAAAGACCAGCCTGCCCCCCATCGCCAATTGATCCATCAGATTTTCCGGCACGATGGGCGCTGCTGCGGTAATGAGAATGGCATCAAACGGCGCTAGGTCAGGTAGGCCCCTGCTGCCGTCGGCGTGTCGTAGGCGTGCATTGTGAATTTCTAGTGAGCTCAAACGATCGCGTGTATTGCGCACCAAACCACCAACGCGCTCGATACTGTGAACTGTTTTAAATAGTTTGGACAATATACTGGTCTGGTAGCCACAACCAGTGCCAATTTCCAGTACATTGCGATGCTGTGGTACCGCAAAAACCAGCTCGGACATGCGCGCAACAATATAAGGCTGTGAGATTGTTTGCCCAAAACCAATCGGCAATGACAAATCATCATACGCCTTATGCGCTAAAGCCTCGTCGACAAAGGCATGGCGAGGCACCTGGCCCATTACAGCCAAAACCTTCTCGTCACAGATGCCCTGTGCCCGAAGTCGCTCAATCATGCGCGTGCGGGTGCGCACCGATGTCATGCCGCTGCCTTGCGCTAGCATGACGCGTTGGCTCCGTTAACCCATGTCGAGATAAATTCTAGTTGCTCATGCGCCGTTAAATCGACCGATAATGGTGTGATTGACACATAGCCATTGGCGATGGCGTCAAAGTCAGTGCCCGTGCTGGCATCGGCGACCTTGCCAATCGGACCGACCCACCAAATGGTATCGCCACGCGGATTTTCTGAGCGAATAACGGGCGCGGATTTGTGACGGCGGCCTAGACGCGTGACTTTAGTGCCGGATAAGGATTCGTATGGCACATCAGGTACATTCACATTCAGCAATACAGCGCCGCGAAATGGTTCTTGCATAAAACGCTTTACTAAATCCGCTGCAACACGAGCCGCAGTTTCAAAATGAACGGGATTGTGTGACGCCAATGAAATTGCAATCGCGGGAATGCCTAGCAGAAAGCCTTCCGTTGCAGCGGCGACCGTACCAGAATAAATCGTATCATCTCCCATATTGGCGCCATGGTTAATGCCAGAGACGACCATATCGGGGCGCTCGCTCATTAAGCCTGTGGCGGCCAAATGAATGCAGTCGGTCGGCGTGCCGTTAACATAATGAAACCCCGAGGCGGCTTGACGTACGGAAAGTGGCCGATCCAAGGTGAGTGAATTGCTTGCACCGCTGCGATCTCGCTCTGGAGCACACACAAACGTGTCGCCCAGATCGCCCAAAGCCATTGCAAGTGCTGCAATTCCGGGTGAAAAATAGCCATCATCATTGCTAACTAAAAAACGCATAAGCACTCCCTTAAGTGGTCTATTCTAACCGCTTGCCGTCACGGCGCAAACCGTGGCGCTATGCGCGTTGTGAACGTGTCGCGCTCGACCAAATCCCTGCTCCAACAATCAGCAACATCGCCAAAATAGCGCTTGCACTCGGGCTTGCGCCCCAAATGATCCAGCTGAGTAAAGTTGAGAACAGTACTGTCAGATAGGCCAAACTCACAACAACCATGGAGCGACCTTTGCGATAAGCGCGTGTCATTGAGAGCTGCGCGAGCGTTGCGGTGATTCCCATGCCTAAAATAACCAACCATCCGCTTAAATCGGGTCGATGCAGGCTTGTCGACTGAAATGCCATTAAAATTCCCGCTCCGAGTGTCGAGACTAGAGAGAAATAAAACACCGTCCGCCATTCAGGCTCACCCGCTTTGCCCAGCTCATTCACGTTTAAGTAGGCTACGCTGGCCAAGAATCCAGAGAGTAGACCTAAAATACCGGGTAACCACTGCGCCGCACTAAATGTCGGTTTTAATAATAAAACGACGCCAACAAACCCAAGTGCAACGCTGCACAGTAATTGCCATTGCGGCCATTTCTTTTGCTGTAGCAGAACTAAAAAGACAAAGAATAAAGGTGAGGTGTAATTAAGTGTCACCGCTGTCGGAAGCGGTAGTTGGCTGATGGCATAAAAATAAAATAACAAGGCGATAAAGCCCGAAATGCTGCGAGATAAATGCAAGCGCAGCATTGCTGGACTTACTTTGAATGATTGCCTGCGCGGTAAAGTCATTAAGCTAATGACGATCAACCCTGCCGCGCAGCGATAAAAGACAAGTTCGGCAGTGCTGAGTGTCTCAGCGCCAATTTTGACAAAAACGCCCATAAAGCCAAAAGACAAACCAGCCAAAATCATCCAGAACGAACCGGAGTTTTTGCAGAAATGAGTTGTTCTTTGTATTATTGACAAGGTATTAGCCTATGGCTTTTGTAAAGCAATGACTTCATTGATATACCCATCATACTCGATTGCATGTCGATTGAATAAAAAAGCGGCCGAAGCCGCTTTGTCTGAAGATGACTAATTGCGTCATCCCTTTGGAATGAAGTCACCCAGTTCGCGACGTAAAAACTGGTGAAAATGCCGCATGCCATCCTCCATCGGGCTTTGGTAAGGCCCCACTTCATTACGCCCTTCGGCGTATAAAATGCTGCGCCCTGCTTCCATTCGATTGATGATTTCAACGTCTTCCACCGCCGTTTCGGCGTACGCGGCCTGTTCGGCGGCGATAAAGTCCGGCTCGAAATAGGCAATATCTTCGGGGTAGTAAAACTCGACGACATTTTTATAGCTGCGCGGCCCAGTTGGGATGATGGTCGAAATCACCAGTGTGTGCGGATACCATTCAACGGTAATGTTCGGGTAGTAAGTGAGCCAAATTGCACCATGCTTTGGCGTTTTGCCTTTGGCATAGCGCTTCACTTGATCGTGCCAGTCTTGGTAAACTTTTGAGCCAGGGCGCGCTAATTCATGGTGTACGCCGACGGTTTGCACCGAATACCACTCGCCAAATTCCCACTTTAATTCATTGCAATCAACAAATTTGCCGAGGCCAGGGTGAAATGGCACAACGTGGTAATCCTCGAGATACACCTCGATAAAGGTTTTCCAGTTGCCTTCGTATTCATCCACCATCACGCTGTGAAAAACATACTTGGAAAAATCGAGGTCTTCACGTACGCCCAGGTTTTTCAAGTCGCGCTCAATGTCGCGTCCAGACTCAAACAATAAACCATTCCAGCTCTGCAATTGAGTTTCAGGTAGGTGTAGGCAAGGTTTATTTGAAAAATGCGGTGCGCCCAGTAATTGGCCGTGTTGGTCATAAGTCCAGCGATGCAAAGGGCAAACGGTGTGCGCCGAGCTGCCACGGCCGTCGAGCATTTTGGCTTGGCGATGTCGACAAATATTAGAGAGTAATTTCACACCTTGATCGGTGTGCTTTAAATAGCGCGCGCCATTACTGGATTCAAGAACATGGTAATCGCCGATTTCGGGCACCATCAGCTCATGACCAATATAACGGGGTCCATTAGAAAACAACTGTGCTAGCTCTTGCTTGAACAGTGCCTCATCAAAATAGGCGGAAACAGGTAGTGATGGGAGTGGTGTTGCTAAGTCCAGCTCGACCGCGGGTTTCACAAGGGTCGGTGCTGTAGCCAGATTGGACATGTCCAATACCTCCTGGGCTAGAAGGTCTTGCCACTTTGTTCGCCAATACAGCCGGCGCCCGATGGGTGGGCAAGCCATTAATGCTAATAAAATATCAAATCGTGCGACTTGATCCGAAAAAGGCGTCAATTCTGCCCGAATTGCCCTGCTCGGGCAAGCAAAAAACCATTTCAAAAGAAATGCTTAGGCGAAAAAATAGCCCGCCGGAGCGGGCTATTGGTCAAGGCCGTAATTAAACGGTCGCTTTATCCGCTTCGGCTTGGTAAGACTCGATTTGGTTGAAGTTTAGGTATTGATAAACTTCTGCTGATTTGCTGTCGAGTACAGCCACATCTGCCATGTATTCCGCAACAGTTGGGATGCGGCCCAAACGTGATGCAATCGCCGCCAATTCAGCCGACGACAAATACACGTTGGTGTTTTTACCCAAGCGATTCGGGAAGTTACGCGTTGAAGTCGACACCACAGTCGCGCCTTCACGAACTTGTGCTTGATTACCCATGCATAATGAGCAACCTGGCATTTCAGTCCGCGCGCCAGCTGCGCCAAACGTACCATAGTAACCTTCGGCAGTTAGTTGCTCAGCATCCATTTTGGTCGGCGGCGCGATCCACAGTTTCGTTGGCAAATCACGCTTACCTTCCAGCAATTTACCTGCTGCGCGGAAGTGACCGATATTGGTCATGCAAGAGCCGATAAACACTTCATCAATCTTGGTGCCAGCCACTTCAGACAAAATTTTCACGTCGTCTGGATCGTTCGGGCAAGCCAAGATTGGCTCTTTCACGTCAGCCAAATCGATTTCGATAATCGCGGCGTATTCTGCATCCGCATCTGGCTCGATCAAACTTGGATTTGCCAACCAGCTTTCCATGCTTGCAACACGGCGCGCCAAAGTCTTCGCATCGCCATAACCGTTGGTGATCATTGATTTCAACAAAACGATATTTGAATTGAGGTATTCAATGATTGGCTCTTTATCCAAACGAACCGAGCAACCTGCTGCCGAGCGCTCTGCTGAGGCATCGGTCAATTCAAATGCTTGTTCAACTTTAAGTGTTGGCAAACCTTCGATTTCAAGGATACGACCAGAGAAAATGTTTTTCTTGCCGGCTTTCGCAACAGTCAACAAGCCTGCCTTGATGGCGTACAAAGGAATCGCATTCACCAAGTCACGCAAAGTGATGCCGGGCTGCAATTCTCCTTTGAAACGCACCAAAATTGATTCAGGCATATCAAGTGGCATCACGCCAGTCGCAGCAGCAAACGCCACCAAGCCAGAACCGGCTGGGAATGAAATGCCGATTGGGAAACGAGTGTGCGAATCGCCACCAGTGCCTACAGTATCCGGCAACAACATGCGGTTCAGCCATGAGTGGATTACGCCATCGCCTGGGCGCAATGAAACGCCGCCGCGATTGCGGATAAATTCTGGCAATGTGTGGTGAGTTTTTACGTCAACTGGTTTTGGATACGCAGCAGTGTGGCAGAACGATTGCATCACCAAATCCGCCGAGAAGCCAAGACAAGCCAAATCTTTCAACTCATCGCGCGTCATTGGGCCTGTTGTATCTTGCGAGCCAACCGAAGTCATTTTTGGTTCGCAGTAAGTGCCTGGGCGAACGCCTTGGCCTTCTGGCAAACCACACGCACGACCAACCATTTTTTGCGCTTGTGTAAAGCCTTTGGTTGATGCGGCTGGATCTTGCGGCAAGCGGAAAATCGTTGAAGCTGGCAAGCCAAGTGCTTCGCGCGCTTTTGACGTCAAACCACGACCAATAATCAAGTTAATCCGGCCGCCGGCGCGTACTTCGTCGAGTAGTACTTCAGTTTTAAGTTCAAACGTTGTAACGACTTGACCGTCTTTTTCGACTTTGCCTTCGTACGGGTAAATCGTGATCACGTCGCCCATATTCAAATTCGTTACATCGAATTCAATTGGTAATGCACCTGCATCTTCCATCGTATTGAAGAAAATAGGAGCAATTTTGCCACCGATGCAATAGCCACCAAAGCGTTTGTTCGGTACGAACGGGATGTCGTCGCCAGTCCACCACAGTACTGAATTGGTCGCTGATTTGCGGCTTGAGCCAGTACCAACCACGTCGCCAACATAGGCGATTGGGTGGCCTTTTGCTTGCAACTCAACAATTTGTTTCATTGGGCCAACTGCGCCCGGCACGTCTGGATTGATGCCTTCGCGTGGGTTTTTCAGCATTGCTAAAGCATGCAATGGAATGTCTGGGCGCGACCAAGCATCGGGTGCCGGCGACAAATCATCGGTATTGGTTTCGCCCGTTACTTTAAATACAGTCACAGTGACTTGTGCCGGCACTTCTGGACGGCTCGTAAACCATTCGGCATCCGCCCAAGATTGCAAGACTGACTTGGCATTCGCATTGCCTGCGTCCGCCAATTCTTTGACGTCGTGGAAATAATCAAACATCAACAAGGTGTTTTTCAGGCCAGCAGCAGCAATCGCGCCCACTTCAGCGTCGCCGAGCAAGTCAATTTGTGGCTTGATATTAAAGCCGCCAAGCATCGTGGCGAGCAACTCAACCGCTTTGGCGCGAGAAATCAAGGCACAGGTATCTGCACCGCTGGCAACAGCAGCTAAAAACGCGGCTTTGACTTTAGCGGCATCATCCACACCCGCTGGAACGCGGTGTGTGATCAGATCGAGCAAAAAGGCTTCTTCGCCTGCGGGTGGGTTTTGCAACAAAGCGATCAAATCAGCGGTTTGTTGTGCAGACAATGGCAGTGGTGCGATGCCTTGCGCGGCGCGCTCAGCAACATGTTGACGGTAGGCTACTAACACGGCGATACCTTTATTAAATTTGAAAGGGGGTAAAACTTGATCAAAAGCAAATCAATACCATTTTACCTGTAGACGCCCCCGCTGTGAACTAAACAGTAGGCGAAATTTGGCGACTACATTCGCTTGAGGCTTGTTACAGGTTACGCAAACACAGCGATGCCGTATCAATAAAGAGTTAATTTTGACTGCGCGCGGTTGTTCAGCGCAAAGGCAAGTAAAGTGCAGAGCGCTCGATTACGCCAAATAGAAGCACTTCCGTTTTTTATTAAATTATTTTAATAAACAATAGGTATATGCTTGTAGCCATTTGTTAATAATGGCCGCAAGCATATACATCACTCAATTAAAGCAAGCGGTTCAATCACCTCACCTTCCAGCTGCACTTGCTCAATATTGCTAAATTGTCGAGAGATTTTTTCGCTCGTGACGCTAACGTCTTGCACGTCTTCGTGTGCTTGGCGGATATGCGTGGCGAGATTTTTCATGCGTTTATCAAAGCGGCCGAATTCTTGCGCCAAACGCCCGAGCGAATCTTTAATAATATGCACTTGCTTACGCGTTTCGACGTCTTTAATTACCGCGCGCGCGGTATTGAGCACCGCCATCAAGGTGGTTGGCGACACAATCCAGACGCGGCGTTTCATCGCGTATTCGACCAGTTCGGGGTGATAACCGTGAATTTCAGCAAACACGGCCTCGGCTGGGATAAACATCACCGCGCCATCGGCAGTGACACTGGCAATGATGTATTTATTGGCAATATCGTCAATGTGTTTTTTAACGTCGGCTTTGAAAAAACGTGTTGCGGTGGCTTTATCCATATCGCCACCAAACATGCGATGGTAGTTTTCGAGTGGAAATTTCGAATCAACTGCAACCGTACCCGTTGGCTCAGGTAACTTGAGCAAGCAATCCACGCGCACGCCACCGGGTAAGGTCGCTTGTAGCTCGTACACTTGCGCAGGCAAGACATTACTCACTAAATGCTCCAGTTGAACCTCACCAAATGCGCCGCGACTCCGTTTGTCGCCAAGCAATTCTTGCAAGCTCACGACATTGGTCGTCAAACCATCAATTTTCTTTTGTGCTTCATCAATCGTTGCTAGGCGCGCCATCACGTTGGCAAAAGTTTCATTGGTTTTCTTAAAACCTTCATCCAGTCGCTCGGTGACTTTGCCGGAAATTTCACCGAGACGCGCATCGGTTGCTTTGGTCAATTCACCCACACTCGTTGTTAGCGCGAGCGATGATTGTTGCAACGCCGCTTGCAATTGCTCCATTTCACGCTTGGATTGCTCAGCGAGCATGGTTGAAAGTTTGAGCAGCATATCTTCGCGCAGCGCGTCTTGCTTGCCTTGCAAAACCCCCGAAATATCGCCCAATTGCTTGAGCATTTGCTCGCGTGACTCGCCCAAACTAGCGACCAAAGTCAGGCGTAGTGTCGATAAAGCTTCGCTCTGGATGGTTTGCAGACGAGAAATTGTTTCGCGACTTTCTTTCATTTCATTGCCGACACTGAGGCGTAGACGCTCAAAAGATTCGCTCATGCTGTCGCGCAGCCGATCACTAGAACGATTGACCGCTTCATTGAGCAGGCTGCCGTGCTGCACTAAGCCCTGCTGCATCGCTTCGGTTTGTTTGCTCATACCCTGATGCAGGTCGTTGAGCATTTCTCGGTGCTTGGATTCTAAGTCTTGCGTTAGTGTCTCAAGCACTTCGCGCTGTGAATTTGCAAGGTTGTGCAGGCGGCTCACCACTAAAACACCTGCCAGCAAAACCACGAGTGTCGTCACTCCAAACAGCATTTCTAGCATCATGTAACCAATAGAAACCTAAGAAAAATATCGATTGTAGGCTAAGGCGCGCGATGCGACTATAATTTGCGCTATGCGAAAAAAAACACTCTATGGTTTCTTGTTATTGAGCGGCGTAATGTCGGCAATGCCAACCGCAATCGCGGCGACACCAAATCAAGATTTGGCCGTGATTACGCGGGAGGTGAATGATTGGCTGAGTGCTGCGCTCAGCAATAGTCCGGGCGCAGTGGCGTTTGAAGCGCGGCCAATTGATTCTCGCTTGAAGCTGGATGGCTGCAAGCAGCGAGAAATCAGTACGCCCTCCGGTTATCGTTTAGTGGGTAACACCATGCTACGCGTCAAATGTATTGAGGGTGCGAGTTGGAGCTTTAACCTCCCAGTCAAAATTAGCATTATGGTTAATTATGCTATTGCTGCGCGCCCGTTAGCGGCGAATCAAGAATTGAGCACTGGCGACATAGCAATGCAGCAAGGTGATTTGGGCACCCTGCCCGGCTCGGTCATTTTGGATCCGAATGCCGTACTGGGGCGCGCATTGAATAGTCCCGTTGCTGCGGGTCAGGCACTACGACAAGAACAATTACGTGCAGCAATGGTGATTACACAAAATCAAAAAGTGAAAATTATTTTCCGTCAAGATGGACTTGAAATCACTAACGAGGGTATTGCCATGAGTAGCGCTGCGGAAGGTCAGCCGGTGCGTATACGTCTTGATAAAGGTAAAATTATCACGGGCATCGCGCAGCAAGGCGGAATCGTTGAGATGAGTCAGTAGTGGCTTTTGCCGATTGCCACAAAACCCTGACAATTTTCGGCCTAGGCGTTAGAATCGGATGTTTGATATTTGCTGCTTTAAGTGGCCACGATAGCTAAATGCATGTACTTCGCGGCACGCCGCACACCCCACTTCCTCGCTCAGCATTAACGATTGGCAATTTTGATGGCCTGCATCGCGGCCACATTGCCATGCTAGATCGGCTTAAAGCCGAGGCAAAAGCGCGCCAACTAGTCACCGCTGTAATGACTTTTGAGCCGCACCCGCGTGAATTGTTTACGCCTGATTCCGCCCCTGCGCGTTTAACCAGTCTGCGCGAGAAAATCGAGTTATTGCGTGAGGCCGAAATTGATTATTTGATTGTGCAGCGTTTTAACCGTGAATTTGCCAGTATCAACGCCCTCACCTTTCGCGATGAAATTGTTGCCCGCAGGCTGAATGCTGAATTTGTTTTGGTCGGCGATGATTTTCAGTTCGGTGCCAAACGCAGCGGTGATTTTAACTTGCTGGCCCAATCAACTGACTTTAGCGCCTGTAGTTTGCCGACGCTAAAACACGATAACGAACGCGTATCATCCACCGCAGTGCGTTTGGCGCTACAAAGCGGCAATATGGCGCACGCCGCCGCGCTACTGGATCGACCGTATTCCATTGCAGGGCGCGTAGTGGGTGGTGAGCGCTTAGGGCGTGAATTTGGTTTTCCAACGGCCAATATTCAACTCAAACATAATACGCCGCCGCTATTTGGGATTTTCGTCGTTGAAGTTCAAGGTTTAGAGCGCACCTATCAAGGTGTGGCCAGTCTAGGATTCCGACCGACAATTCATGGCGGCGATGCAAAACCAAAATTAGAAGTGCATCTATTTGATTTTAACCGCGATATTTATCGCGCGCATTTACGCGTTAATTTTCTAGCTAAATTACGCGACGAAGAGAAATACCCCGATTTTGATACCTTGATCGCGCAGATTCAAAAAGACTGCGATCAGGCTCGCGCTTGGTTTGCTGCGCGCTAACCCATTAAATAATTGAGCACATAGAGATAACAATGAGTGATAAACCCGCTAACAAATACCCAGTCAATTTATTGGATACGCCATTCCCAATGCGTGGCGATTTAGCCAAACGCGAGCCTGGATTTTTAAAGCAATGGCAAGACGCCAAAATTTATCAGCAGCTTCGCCAAGTCGCCAAAGAACAAAATCGCCCTAAATTCATCTTGCATGACGGCCCACCGTACGCCAATGGCGATATCCATATCGGCCACGCGATGAATAAAGTACTCAAAGACATCATCTTAAAATCAAAATCACTCAGCGGTTTTGACACGCCCTACGTGCCGGGCTGGGATTGTCACGGCATGCCGATTGAGCATCAAATCGAAAAACTGGTGAAATCGGATAAAGAAGCGATCAAAGCCAATCCAGCAATTCATGCGCGGATTGTGGATTACCGCAAAGCCAATGATCTAGATGAAAAGGCGATCCATTTGCCAAGCTCATTCATCCGCGAATTGTGCCGCGAATATGCTGCAATCCAAATTGAGCGCCAAAAGGTCGACTTTATTCGCTTAGGCGTTTTGGCTGACTGGGAAAACCCATACCTCACGATGAACTTCAAAACTGAAGCCGACATCGTGCGCACGATGGGCAAAATCCATCACAACGGTTATTTGGTGAAAGGCCAAAAGCCAGTACATTGGTGCGTGGACTGTGGCTCGGCGCTGGCTGAAGCTGAAGTTGAGTACGAAGACAAAGTGTCTGCGGCGATTGATGTGGGCTTCCAAGTTGTTGATTCTGCCGCTTTATCCAAAGCCTTTGGTGGTGTGAACCTCGGCGACCAAGGCGCATTTGCCGTGATTTGGACGACTACCCCGTGGACTTTGCCAGCCAATCAGGCCGTTTCAGTGCATCCAGAATTTACTTACGACTTGATCGCAACCGAAAAGGGTTTGTTGATTTTGGTTCGTGAATTGGCCGAAGCTGCGCTCAAACGCTACGACATCGACGCCAATGAAGTGATCGCGCAAGCCAAAGGCGCTGCGCTCAATGGCTTAATGCTGCAACATCCGTTCAATGATCGCCAAGTGCCGATTATCTGCAGCGAGCACGTCACTGCTGAAGCCGGCACGGGCTTGGTGCACACCGCACCCGCGCATGGCTTGGAAGATTACCAAGTTGGTCTGAAATACAAACTGCCAGTGGATAATCCGGTCGCCAATGATGGCCGTTACATCTCAACGACCGAGTTTTTTGCAGGCGAAACCGTGTGGAAAGCCAATCCAAAAGTGGTTGCGCTGCTCGAAGAGCGCGGTGCTTTGCTGGCGAACAAAAAACTCGAACACAGCTATCCGCATTGCTGGCGTCATAAAACCCCGCTAATTTTCCGTGCAACCACGCAATGGTTTATCGGCATGGATAAAGAAGTCGGCGGTGAGACGCTGCGCGACAAAGCCAATCGCGCTGTGGATGCGACGGAGTTCTTCCCTGCTTGGGGTCGTGCGCGCCTAGAAGCGATGATCAAAAATAGCCCAGACTGGTGCGTATCACGTCAACGCACTTGGGGCGTGCCGATGACTTTCTTTATCCATAAAGAAACGGCCGAACTACACCCACGCTCGACTGAATTGCTGGAACAAGTTGCCAAACTGATTGAAGTGGAAGGCATCGAAGCTTGGTTTAAACTCGACGCGACTGAACTATTGGGTGACGACGCGGCGCATTACGAAAAACTCAAAGACACCATCGACGTGTGGTTTGATTCGGGGTCAACACACTTTGCGGTGATCAAACAGCGCGAAGAACTTCAGCATGGCGATGATAGCCGCCCTGCTGCTGACTTGTATCTGGAAGGCTCGGATCAGCATCGCGGCTGGTTCCAATCATCGCTAAAAACCGCTTGCGCTACAGTCGGTCGCGCGCCGTACAAGCAATTGCTGACGCATGGTTTTGTGGTCGATGGCAAAGGCATGAAAATGTCGAAATCCAAAGGCAATGTGGTTGCGCCGCAATCGGTGATCAACCAAATGGGCGCGGATATGTTGCGCCTATGGACAGCAAGCACCGATTATTCGGGCGAAGTATCGATTTCTGATGAAATTTTGAAACGCACCACCGATTCATATCGCCGCGTACGCAATACGCTACGTTTCTTACTGGCGAATTTATCTGATTTTAGCGCGGCAGATGTGTTGCCAGTCGATGAGTTACTGACGTTAGATCGCTACGCCTTGGTCGAATTGGCGGCATTTCAAAGCAATTTGACGGCGTGCTACGCGAAATATGAATTTCATTTGGGCGTGCAAGAAATTCATCGTTATTGTGCGGATGAATTGGGCGCATTCTACTTAGACATCATCAAAGATCGTCTGTATACGATGCCAGCCCAATCTGTTGGCCGTCGCTCAGCACAAACCACCCTATGGTATATCACCCAAGCTTTGGTGCGCTTATTGTCACCCATATTGTCGTTCACCGCACATGAAGCGTGGGAAGCACTTAAAAATGACGGCAATGTGTTTGTTGATCAATGGCTGGATATTCCGACGATCAACGATGCAGAGGCACTGCAAACGGCATTTTCGCTGGTGCGCGAAGCTCGCGCCAACGCACAAAAAGACATCGAGTTACAACGAGCAGCAGGCGCTTTGGGTTCTAGTTTGCAAGCTGAAATCACCATTACGGCGCAAGGCGAAGCCCATCAAGCACTGGCGTCTTTGGGAGACGAACTCAAGTTCATTATGATTACGTCGCAAGCCTTGTTGCTTGAAGGTGAAACTGCAATTGCAGTTGCAGCATCCGACGCAGAAAAGTGCGAGCGTTGCTGGCATTACCACCCGAGTGTCGGCACGATTGCGGCGCATCCGGGGCTGTGTGTGCGCTGCGATTGCAATTTGCATGGCGCGGGAGAGGCTCGTCAACATGCCTAAGCGTTTCGTGCAATTTATGCTGCTGGCTTTGGCGGTGCTGATTTTAGATCAAGCGACCAAGCATGGGATTGAGGCGTTTTTTCAATACGCCGAAGTAAAAACAATCATCCCAGGCTTTTTTGATCTGACTTTGCGCTACAACCCCGGCGCAGCATTTTCATTTTTGGCTGATGCAGGTGGCTGGCAACGTTATTTCTTTACGGGCTTGGCCTTAGTCGTGTCGGTCGTACTGGTGTTTTTGATTAAAAAACATCATGCAGAAACGCGTTATGCGATTGCGCTGTCTTTAATTTTGGGCGGCGCGCTAGGTAATGCAATTGATCGCATGGTATTTGGTCACGTGATTGATTTTCTATTGTTTCATTGGAACCATCGCTGGTATTACCCAGCATTTAATATTGCTGATTCAGCCATCTGCATTGGTGCAGTCTTGATGGTGATTGATAGTTTGAAGAAACCGGAGCTTATTTCGCAATGAATAAACCGATGAATATTATTTTGGCGCAGCCGCGTGGTTTTTGCGCTGGGGTTGATCGCGCAATTGCGATAGTTGAAAAGGCGCTCGCAAAATACGGTGCGCCGATTTATGTACGCCACGAAGTCGTACACAATAAATTTGTTATTGAAGATCTCAAACTCAAAGGCGCAATTTTCATCGAAGATCTCTGCGATGTGCCGACTGGCAATACGCTAATTTTCTCTGCACATGGCGTGTCGCAAGCGGTGCGTGCTGAAGCTGCGGAACGTGGCCTGAATATTTTTGATGCGACTTGCCCGCTCGTCACCAAAGTTCACCTTGAAGTGAAGCGTTTGCGCGAGCAAGGTTTTGAAATCGTCATGATTGGCCACAAAGGCCACCCAGAAGTCGAAGGCACGATGGGTCAGGCGCAAGCGGGCATGTATTTGGTTGAAGAGCCGCAAGATGTCGCTACTTTGAACGTGACCGACAATAGTAAATTGGCCTACGTCACACAAACCACACTCTCGGTGGATGATGCACAAGTGGTGATTGAAGCACTACGCGCGCGTTTTCCTGAGATTGTTGGGCCGAAAAAAGATGATATTTGCTACGCAACGCAAAATCGCCAAGATGCAGTCAAACAATTGGCCAAAGACATTGATATTCTGGTGGTGGTCGGTTCACCTAATAGTTCAAATTCTAATCGCTTGCGTGAGGTCGGCGCAGGCCTTGGGATTGATGCTTATATGGTTGACAATGAAACCGAACTTAATCCTGACTGGTTTGCCAGCAAGGGCAAAGTGGGAATTACAGCCGGTGCATCCGCTCCCGATGTGCTGGTACAGCAAGTGATTGCGAAAATCCAAGAGTTTGGTGCCAATTCAGTTACAGCAATGGATGGGATTGAAGAAAATGTGATTTTTTCTTTGCCAAAAGGCTTGCTGTCTTAAGCTGGTGATCCATTAACAAAGCGCCACGTTCATCGTGGCGTTTTTTATTGATAAACTGCAATCACACGCAATCTGCCTCCTATAATGATTTTATTCTAGCTGCTCAAGACCCGCCATGACCAAGTTGACCAACCCAACCGAAATTGCCCGAGAAACGCTTAAGCAGCTTGCTGTGCGTCGGATTTTGCCGTCCCCAGATCATTATGAAGCGATTTACCATGAAATTGCACAAACCTCGGACATTGATCGGGTTCACCCTGGGCTCAAAGAATTAGTCGATGCGTTGGGCAATTTACCGCAACAGTCCAGCGTTTTAACTCGGCAGATTGAGCAAATTCGCCATGCAATTATCGAAGAAAAATGGGCGGAAATTCCAGAGCAAATTTTTCGTGTCGTCAACAGTCAAGGTGGTCAGGCTGAGTTAAGCAAAAGCTGGGCGGATTTGATTCGAGACTTGATTTTGCAATGGGATTTACGCAATCCAAGCTACACGCCCAGTCGAAAAAAGGATGCATTGGATCGGGTTTTAATCAATTTCAAGCAAGACAGCAGCATCCTCAATGAAAAGCTGAATGGCCTAGTGACCGCATGGGCTGAAACTGGAATAGCGCCAATAGTCGGCAGTGAAATCGGCGTGTCAGAGGCCGAGTTTACGGCAATGAATGGTGGGGATAGTGCCACTACAAATACAGAAGATGTGAATTGGCGCGAATGGCGCGATGCATTTGCTCAGGCTCTGGAGTTCGGTTTGTCGGCTAGGCTCTTGCATAATCCAGATTTACAAGCGGAAACCAATGCCGTCGCGCAAGAAGCCAAAGTCGTAGAAAGTGCTGCTGGCATGGATAAATGGCTGCCGCGGTTGCGAAAATTTTGGCTCAAGCTAGAGTTGGAAAACGATAATGAGCTACGCCTATGCGATGGCTTAATGGGTTTGCTGCGTTTGTTGACTGACAATATGGCGGCGATTGTGGTTGATGATGAATGGGTGCGTGGGCAAATTGCCGTGGTGCAGCACATCATGGCGCAGCCGCTGGATATGCGGGTGATTTACGATGCTGAAGTGGGTTTAAAAGAGGTGCTGTTTAAACAAAGCCAAGTGAAGCACAGCTTGGTTGAAGCGCAAGCGGTCTTGAAGAACATGCTAACCTCGTTTATCGACCGTCTGGGTGTCATGTCGGAAAGTACCGATAAGTATCATGACAAAATCAGCACTTATGCCGAGAAAATTGATTCGGCCAATGATTTAACTAGCATTCGGCACATCATGGAAGATCTGCTGCATGATACGCGAAGCATGCAAACCGATGTGCTGCGCTCCAGAGATGATTTACGTGATGCAAGAAAGCAGGCGGATGAAGCACACCGACGTGTTACAGAACTGGAGGCTGAACTCAGTCAACTGAGCGATAAAGTGCGCGCCGATCAGTTAACTGGTGCATTAAATCGACGTGGGCTTGAAGAGGCCTATGAGATTGAGACGGCGCGAGCGATGCGATCTTCCTCACCACTGGCCGTTGCCTTGTTAGATATTGATAATTTTAAGAAATTAAACGACACCCAAGGCCACGCAGTAGGAGATTCAGCGTTGGTGCACTTAGTCAAAGTGGTAAAAGACCTAGTTCGGCCAACCGATACCGTTGCTCGCTATGGCGGAGAAGAGTTTGTGGTGCTTATGCCGGAAACTGATCTTGAAGGGGCTATTCAGGTGATGCAGCGCGTTCAGCGCGAGCTGACCAAGCGCTTCTTTTTGCACAATAATGAAAAAATGCTCATTACATTCAGTGCTGGTGTCACGCTCTATCGAGTTGGCGAGAGCCGAGACGATACGATACAGCGCGCCGATCAAGCGATGTACCATGCAAAAAAATCGGGAAAAAACCGCGTAGAAACACTCGACTAACAAGTGTATTGCCACCTGAGGCTTATATAATATGATTCAGGTGGCAATACTGCTATTGAAATAACTCTTCTTTACTCGCTACTGCTGTGCCTAATTTTGCCACCACAATACCTGCAGCGCGATTAGACCAATCCATCGCCTCAGGTAAATCTAGGCCCGCAGCCAGCATCAATCCTAGCGTTGCAATTACTGTATCTCCAGCGCCTGAAACATCAAATACTTCATGCGCTTGAGTTGGCTTATGCACGACTTGGCCTTCGCGAAATAGCGTCATTCCTTCTTCGCTGCGCGTAACTAGTAAGGCATCCAATTCAAACTGATTGCGTAGTCGATTTGCTTTATCGATGAGCTCAGCTTCGCTTTCCCATTTGCCAGCAACTTGGCGGAATTCACTGCGGTTTGGTGTTAGTAGTGTTGCACCACGATAAGGCTCGTAATCATCTCCTTTCGGGTCGACTAAAACAGATTTCCCCATTGCTCGCGCGGCCGCAATCATTTGTTGAACGTGTGCCAAGCTACCTTTGCCATAATCTGACAAAATAACCACATCGCAGCCACTAAGCGAGGCTTTGAAATCATCTAATTTTGTAGCCAAAACATCATGACTTGGTTTGTTCTCAAAATCGATCCGCAATAGTTGTTGCTGCCTTGCAAGAACACGCAATTTTACTGTGGTCGAAATTTCCGCATCGCGGTGCAATACAGTCTCAATGCCTTGTGCAATCAGTAGGCGTTCAAGGCTGGCGCCCGCTTCATCGTCCCCGATTACCGACAGCAATTTAACTTGGCCGCCTAATGCTGCGATATTTCGCGCCACATTGGCAGCACCACCGGCGCGCTCATCGGTTTTGGTGATTCGTGCAACAGGCACAGGCGCTTCTGGCGAAATGCGCTCAACATCGCCAAACCAGTAGCGATCTAGCATCACATCGCCGACAACCAGTACTTTGGCGGCTTTAATTTTCTGAATAAGTGCCTGCATTTATAAAGCCAGCTCCGCATTGATGTTTTGTAATGTCAGTACGGGGTCGCTGCTTTGCGTGATTGGGCGGCCAATCACCAAATAATCCGAACCTGCGAGCATGGCCGCTTTGGGCGTCATAATGCGGGTTTGATCATTACTATCGCTGCCTTGCGGACGAATGCCAGGCGTAATCAGTTTAAAGTCTGCACCGCAGACTTGTTTTAAGTGCTGCGCTTCTTGTGCCGAGCACACAACGCCATCAAGGCCGCACGATTGGGTGAGGCGAGCTAGTTTATCCACTTGTTCAGCAGGTGCTGGCAATCCCATTTCAGCGAGCTCATCAGCACCCATGCTAGTTAAGACCGTGACCGCAATTAATAAAGGCCGCTGTGGTAACCCTTCCAAAGCGTCGCGTGTGGTTTCAAGCATCTTTCTACCGCCCGATGCATGCACATTAACCATCCAAACGCCAAGACTGGCCGCAACTTTGCAGGCTTGTGCAACGGTATGGGGAATGTCATGAAATTTCAGGTCTAAAAATACATCAAATCCACGCGCGACCAGTTGCTCAACTAGCGCGGGACCGCTTGCGGTAAACAATTCTTTACCTACTTTGAGGCGGCATAAGCTAGGGCTGACGGTATCGGCAAAAGCCAGTGCTGCTGCTGCCGAGGCAAAATCTAAAGCAACGACAACGCGTGGGTTGGGATTCATAGTGATTTCCTGAAAACAAATTAATTTTTTAAACTGAGGCGCGGCTTTTTCCGCGCACTGGCGCATAGGTTTCCCATTGATTGCAGCCTGGGCAGTGCCAAAAGAATTGCCGAGTTTTAAAGCCACATTCGCTGCAGTAATACATGCTGTACGTGCGAGTATTGTCATGCAGAAGCTTGCTGATAATCTCTAGCTCAACTTTTTGTTCATCTGGCGCGATTAAAAGGTGTGCTTCTATCAGCTTTCTAAGGCCAGGCATGTTTGGATGTTCGCGCAATCGCTCTCGAACGAATTCATACGCCGCATCGATACCTGATGTTGCCAGCAATTGCTCATAAATTAAATCAACGACATCTAGCTCAGGGTGCTGCTGCACATAGCGAATCAATAAGGTAATACCATCGGGCAATTGATTTTTTGCTGAGTAAGCATTCAAGATGTGGCGAGCTGCCAATGCTAAATAATGCACGTCTTGCGCAGGCATTTTTAGCCAGTGCTCAATCGCAAAATCCATTTCACCTTTTGAAAAGGCAATTTCACCCAGCATTAAACGCGCCCTTGCGCTTTGCCGATGCTCTTTTAAGGCAAGATTAAGTTCTTCAATGGCTTTGTCGGTATTGTTGCGAATTAAGCTTTCTGCCGCAAGTTCACAATAAAACTGTGCGATCTCATGCTGAAAGCTATGGCTTTCATCGCGTAATAATTCAGCGGTGGCAATGGCTTTTTGCCATTCATGCTCTTGTTGATAAATAGCCAGCAGCTCTTTTCGAGCTAAGCGTGCTGATTCAGTATTTGCAAGATCGTGCAGTATTTTTTCAGCACGATCAAATAGACCTGCCTTAATAAAATCAATGGCTAAATCGAGCTGTGTTTGCTGACGCTGCACATCGCTAAGTTCTCGGCGAGCAAGAATTTTTTGATGCATTCGAATGGCGCGCTCTAATTCGCCGCGGCGGCGAAATAATTGGCCTAATGTGGCTTGCAACTCGATGGTTTCAGAGTGATTTTTGGCGATATCGACATAAATATCGACGGCTTTATTCATCTCGCCAGCCAGTAAATGATTAACTGCTTTAAAGTAGGCAACGGGCAGCGAGTGACTTTCTGCGATAACGTGCTTGATATCAACCCGCGCAGCTAACCAGCCAATGCCGAAAAATACTGGGAGGATGGCAAGCCACCAAAATTGAATTTCTATCATAAGGGAGCTTTAAAAATTAGAGTGCATCGCGCGGAGGCTGTAATACCTCGGCATTTGAATTACTTGCCGTGGCGACTTGGCGTTTTTCTTTGCGTAACACAAGCAGCTCGCGGCGGAGACGAATGACTTGCCCCAAACTCGCCAACAATCCGATTGCAGCGCCCAAAACAAAAAATACCAATAAAATCAAAGCCAGTGGCGCATTCCACGCGTAGCCTAAATAGAAATTTAAAGTAACTGGATTTGCATTGTGCATTGCAAAACCAAATAACATGACAAAAGCGATAAATTTAATCAGCCAAAACAAATAACGCATCATTAACCCTCTATTTTTGTAATATTGTAGCGCAAATAATCGTTGGTTCGGGTTTAAGTCTGCAATAAAAAAGGCGACACTCTTAGAGTGTCGCCTTTTAATTTGTTAAAGAGTTTGATGCTTATGCGTCTAAATCAACGCGCTCGCGCAACTCTTTGCCGGCCTTGAAATGGGGAACAAACTTTTCCGGCACAGACACTTTCGTGCCTGATTTCGGATTGCGCCCCGTCCGTGGCGGACGATAGTTCAAGTCAAAGCTGCCAAATCCACGAATTTCGATACGTTGGCCTTGCGAAAGGCTACGCGCCATCGCATCAAGTATCGTTTTTACGGCTAACTCTGCGTCTTTTGCTACTAACTGCGGATAACGAGCAGCAAGTTTCGCGATGAGTTCTGATTTGGTCATTCTAACAAATACCTTTACTCAGCAGAGCCTGACAATTTAGCTTTCAACAACGCGCCAAGACTTGTCATACCAGCGTTGTCATCAGTTGCTGAAATTTTGCTCATTACTTCGCTTTGTTCTGCTTGGTCTTTTGCTTTGATCGACAAGTTGATCGAACGGTTTTTGCGGTCAACGTTAATGATGACAGCTTCAACTTCGTCGCCTTCTTTCAGAACAGTGCGGATGTCTTCAACACGGTCACGTGAAACTTCAGTCGAACGCAAGTAGCCTTCTACATCATCCGACAAAGCGATTGTTGCGCCCTTAGCGTCGAGTGACTTAACAGTGCCCTTAACGATCGCGCCTTTGTCTGACGTAGAAACGTAGTTGTTAAATGGATCACCTTCCATTTGTTTGATGCCGAGGCTGATGCGCTCTTTTTCAACGTCAATAGAAAGAACCATTGCTTCAACTTCATCGCCTTTCTTGAAGTTGCGAACCGCTTCTTCACCAGCAACGTGCCAAGACAAGTCAGACAAGTGAACCAGACCGTCGATACCGCCAGCCAAGCCAACAAACACACCGAAGTCAGTGATCGATTTGATCGCGCCCTTCAGTTTGTCGCCTTTCTTGAAGTTTTCTGCAAAATCATCCCATGGATTAGCCATGCATTGTTTCATGCCAAGGCTGATACGACGTTTGTCTTCGTCGATATCCAAGATCATCACTTCAACTTCATCACCTAAAGAAACTACTTTAGATGGGTGAACGTTCTTGTTAGTCCAATCCATTTCAGAAACGTGAACCAGACCTTCAATGCCTTGTTCGATTTCAACGAATGAACCGTAGTCAGTCAAGTTCGTTACTTTACCGAACATGCGAGTGCCCGATGGATAACGACGTGATAGACCCACCCATGGATCTTCGCCCAATTGTTTCAAGCCAAGAGATACACGGTTTTTGTCTTGATCGAATTTAAGAACTTTAGCTTCAAGCTCATCACCCACTGCCAATACTTCAGATGGGTGTTTAACACGGCGCCATGCCAAGTCAGTAATGTGGAGCAAGCCATCAATACCGCCAAGATCAACGAACGCGCCGTAGTCAGTGATATTTTTAACGATACCCTTAACAATCGAACCTTCTTTCAAGGTTTCTAGCAATTTCTGACGTTCTTCACCCAATGAGTCTTCAAGGACTGCACGGCGTGAAACAACGACGTTATTGCGTTTACGATCAAGTTTAATAACTTTAAACTCAACCATTTTACCTTCGTACGGTGTTGTATCTTTAACTGGACGAATGTCAACCAATGAACCTGGCAAGAAAGCGCGCAAGCCGTTGACCATAACAGTCAAACCGCCTTTTACTTTGCCAGAAATAACGCCAGACATGATCTCGCCGCGTTCGAGGCAGTCTTCCAACTCGATCCAAGACGCGAGGCGCTTGGCCTTTTCGCGAGAAAGCTTAGTTTCGCCGTAGCCATTTTCAAGGCTATCGATCGCAACAGGTACGAAATCACCGATCTTAACGTCGATTTCACCGTTGTCGTTTTTAAACTCTTCCAACGGGATCAGCGATTCAGACTTCAAACCGGCATTTACGGTTACGAAGTTGTTGTCGATACCAACCACTTCTGCAGTAATTACTTCACCCGAACGCATTTCTTGACGGGTTAAGCTTTCCTCAAAAAGGGCGGCAAAGCTTTCCATAGTATCAATAGTCATTTATTGGAAAATTCCATTAGCCAATACGGGATGTATCAGCAGGTTAGTTAATCAAAATCAAGCACAGGGCGCGCTTGATAATTCAACCCTGGCTCAAGAGTCAAACCCGAAAGCCAAAATCGAATCTGGTGATTATACGGAAATGTTCTTGCTCTATCAAGTGCTTAGCGCATTTTTTACGCCCTAGATTGCCACCATGCCAATACTTGAGCAATCGCCTCATTCGCCGTCAAACTAGAGGTCTCAAGCAATAAAGCATCTGCCGCCTGCTCAAGCGGCGCAACGGTACGGGCGCGATCTCGCTCGTCACGCGCAAGCAGGTCTGCCGTAATTGCCGCCAAGTCAGCAAGCTCACCCCGTGCGATCAGCTGTTTAAATCGTCGCTCAGCGCGAATTTCAGCACTAGCCGTCAAAAAAACCTTCAATTGCGCACTTGGAAATACGACTGAGGCCATATCTCGCCCATCGGCCACCAAGCCTTGTTCGCCCACAAAGGCGCGCTGTCTTTGCAATAAAGCAGCACGAACTTGCGGCAGCGCCGCCACTTGCGATGCACCTGAGCCGATTTCTTCTGCGCGGATCGCCAAAGTAACGTCATCGCCAGACAAATAAATTTGTTCACCAATAAACTCAACATCAAGTGCTGCAGCAATCACTGCAACTTCAACCTCATTATCCCAAGCAATATTTTTCAACTGCGCCGCCAACGCAGTTAGCCGATACAAAGCGCCCGAATCAAGATAGGCAAAGCCCAACTCACGCGCCACGCCCTGCGCTACAGTTCCTTTGCCCGACGCCGAAGGGCCGTCAATTGCAATGACTAATTCCTGACTCATACTCACTCCATCATCAAAAAAGCCAGCGAACACTCGCTGGCTTTTGAATTATACGAAATCACACAAACTTAAGTCGATGCCAATATACGCTCAATTTCCAGCAATTCTTCAGCAGAGAAATCCAATTTCGCAATTGCACCGACGTTTTCTTCCAGTTGCGCCACGCGGCTTGCGCCAATAATCACCGACGTTACCGTCAACAAAGCCCAAGCCAGCGCCATTTGCGCCAAGGTTTGTCCTCGCCGCTGCGCCACCACATTAAGTTGCCGAATATGCGATAACTGCAGCTCAACGGCCGCAGAACTCAAAAAGTGATTGTCCGTCGCTGCCGCGCGTGAATCCTGCGGAATCCCATCCAGATATCGACTCGTTAACAAGCCTTGCTCCAGAGGGCAAAAAGCAATACTACCCATGCCGGTTTCACGCAAAACATCGGTCAAACCGCGCTCAATCTCTCTGGAGAACATTGAATATTTGGGTTGATGAATCAAGCATGGCGTACCCAGCTCTTTTAGAATTTTCGCAGCCTCAGCGGTTTGCTCTGGGCTGTACGATGAAATTCCAACATAAAGCGCTTTACCTTGGCGAACGATTGCATCGAGCGCACCCATGGTTTCTGCCATTGGCGTTTCTGGATCTGGGCGGTGCGAGTAGAAAATGTCGACGTAATCCAAACCCATGCGCTGCAAACTTTGATCCAAACTCGCCATCAAATACTTGCGGCTACCCCATTCGCCATACGGCCCTGGCCACATTTCCCAGCCGGCTTTCGTACTCACAATCATTTCATCGCGATACGGTCGCAAATCTTGCTTTAGAACTTTACCAAATGTTTCTTCAGCCGCACCCGGACGGGGGCCGTAGTTGTTGGCTAAATCAAAATGCGTAATACCCAAATCAAACGCGCGCAGCAACATTGCGCGGCTATTGTCGTAAGGCTTGTTGTCGCCAAAGTTATGCCATAAACCCAAGGAAATAGCGGGCAATTTCAGGCCGCTATTTCCACAGCGGCGATACGGCATTGCATCGTAACGATTTTCTGCGGCAAGATAACTCACAATGATCCTTTTTTCGGCTTACCCCACTCAATTCGAGCCTGGCTTGCGCGTTGAATGTACTGCGTAAGGGCGACGCCATCGCCCGACTCGACCAACTCAATCAACTGCGTCATTTGCGTCACATTCGACCTGAGATCCTGCAAAATCGCTTCGCGATTGGCTAGCGCAATATCGCGCCACATATCGGGATGCGAGCCAGCAATTCGCGTGAAATCGCGAAAACCACTGGCCGCAAAATCCAAGCACTGCTCCGCATTGTAACGATCTAAAACTGAATTCATATAGGCGAAAGACAGTAGATGCGGCGTATGGCTCACTGCAGAAAAAATACCATCGTGCTGTGCCGCATCCATTTCATAGACAATCGCGCCACAGGCTTGCCATAGTTCGCGCACGCGCTCAACAGCAGGAGCAGCGCCCTCTGCTAGCGGCGTCAGCACAACGCGGCGACCTTCATATAGGCCAAATTGCGCAGCCGATGCGCCCGACAAATCCGAGCCCGCAATCGGATGTCCTGGTACACAGGTCGACAATTGCTGCGGTAAATATTCACGAAACAGCGCGCAAACATCCTGCTTGGTCGAGCCGCCATCAGTAACGATGCAATTAGCCGACAAATTGGGCCCTATTTGTTGCATTAATTTGCCCATCTGCCCAACGGGCGTACCGAGCAAAACCAAATCCGCGCCGATTACCGCCTGCGCAGCATCCGTTGATGCTTCGTCAATGACACCCAACTCAACGGCGCGCTCTAGGTTTTCTAAGCTACGCCCCACACCAGCGACGCGCTTCACTAAGCGCGCGCGTTTTAATGCCAAGGCAAACGAACCGGAAATCAAGCCCGTACCTAATAACACCAATCGTTCAACAGACTGCATTTATTTGCCCGCCAAAATCAAATTCTTCGACCCAGCGCAGGGGCAATCACCGCCAGAGCCGTCATTAATTGTTGAAGTTGCGCCAAATCCAAAGCTTGATCGCCACCATGTGGCGCCTCGGCTGGATTCGGATGAATGTCCAACATTAGGCCATCGGCACCCGCCGCAATCGCCGCTTGCGCCAGTGCTGGCACCATCCACACTTTTGCGCCATTGCTTGCATCGACAAAAACCGGCAAATGCGTTTCGCGTTTTAGGAATGGGATCGTTGCAATATCCAAACCATTTTTTGTGGCTTGTTCGCACAAAATAATATGATGATTGCCGCCAGCCGCAATCGTTTCTGCCGCCAACAGCCACTCACTGAGACTCGCCGCCAGGCCACGACGCAAGATGACAGGCTTATTGATTCGCCCCAACTCTCGCAATAAAGCGCGATTTTGCATGCTGCGCGCGCCCAAGATCAAAGCGTCAACATCATTTGCTAGCGAGGTTTCCAGTACTGAAAAATCATTTAGCTCGGCAGCAAAAGGCAGCGCATGACTCCGCGCTGCGGCGCGTAATTCAATGAGTTTTTCAGCTTCAAATCCATTGAATTCATAAGGGTTTTGATTGAGTGATTCAGAACCCGCCCACAGCAAACGGCAAGCTGCAGCTTGAACCATGCTCGTTACCGAATTGACTGGCAATGCCGCATCCAAACTACGCACACCAGCAAACACCTGAATTTGCTCGCCACCAATCAGAGCGCCGCGAATTTTAAAGCTCGTTCCTACTGGGTGCGTATCGCGGGAGACCATTTTGTATTGTTTGGTAACGCGAGAAACGCGCTCAACGCCAGGCAAACGCTCGAACCTTGCACTGCTTAAGCGATCTTCGTCGCCAATCGCGCCGATAATGACCAATTCGGCACCGCGCGAAACATGCTCTTTTAAGCCCGCGGCGCGAATTTGCTCGATCACTGCCGCGACTTGCGCCTCTTCAGCATTGAGCTGCATGACTATCATCATAAGCTTACCTCATGGGTATATGAATGCAGGCTTTTATAGTTAATGCCTGCATTCACATACATCTAGTTTTTTACACCACGCCAAGCAATCAACAAGCCCAGCAAAGCCATGCCAGACGACAGCAAGAAAATCGTCGTGCCGCCCAGCGAGCGCCAAGCTAATCCTGCCAATATACCACCCAGACTACCACCCAAGCCAAATGTAACAGCGATATACAGCGCCTGCCCTTTGGCTTGGTGGCAGCCCGAAAAGTAGCGATGGATATAGCTCATCGCAACGGCATGATTGCTACCAAAGGTAAATGCATGGCCGATTTGCGCCACGACCAACAAGACAATCGACTGAGCACCCACGGCAATCAGCCCAAAGCGAGCCACCGCAATAATCAGCCCAAACAAAAACAGGCCGCGCAAGGTAAAACGCTGACTTAAATGCGGCATCCAACTAAAAACAAGAATTTCGGCGAGTACGCCAATCGACCAAAGCCAGCCAATTACACTCTGGCTGATACCCTGTTCGGCGACAAAAATCGAGTAAAAACTGTAATAAGCGCCATGCGCCAAAGCCATAAAAAAGCAGGCTAGCAGCAAAGAACGGACTTCACTTTGCTGGAGGATGCTCCGAAACGGTAGCTGGGCAACATCTTCAGTCGTCGCAAGGGGTGCATTGGGTACTTGCCATGCATACAAGGCCAGACTCGCCATCACTGCGATGACCGCCCATGGCAATGTGCCAATCCCAAAGCCTTCAATGGCATAACCCACCAGCAAGGTCGCCACCATAAAGCCAATTGAACCCCAGCGGCGTAAGCGCGCATACGCGCCGCCATCGCCCTTCAACAAGCTCATCGTCGTGGCCTCAACCAAAGGCAGCGCGGCACTCCAGAAGAAACTGCCCAACAAAACGGCAATAAAGAGCGGCCAGAATGATTTGGCCAGTAGTAGCGGCAAGAAAAAAGCAAATCCACAAACACCTGCTAAGCGCAAAATGGTTTGGCGTTTTCCTGTGCGATCGGCGAGATAGCCCCACAAACTGGGTGCATAGATTCGATTAATTTGCGTGAGTGAAGTCAGAATGCCGATTTGCCAGGCGGGAAAGGCAAGGTGGCTTAAATAAAGCCCCCAGTAGGGCGAGAAAATGCCGTTAAAGGCAAAGTAGGCGAAATAGAATCCGGCAATTGCCAGTAAGGGCTTGGATTTGAACACGTATCAATATGGGTAGGTATATGGTGCTATTGATTTAAATGCAAGGACTGGATAGCAATACCTAGCGACTATAGGCGTTGCAATTCGCGCAACAATATCTGATTCAGTCCTGCAGGCGCTTTAAACGCCCTCTTTAAATTGCTCGGCGGCAACGCGTAAATAATAAAACATCGACCAAATCGTTAATACCGCAGCGATATACATAGCCGCCGTACCGATCAAATGTGTGGAAACGCCAGGGATAATCGGCTCAGCCCAAACCAAGAGGAAAATTGCGACCATTTGCGCCGTTGTTTTGAGCTTACCAATCAAGCTCACCGCCACACTCTTAGACTTGCCCAGTTGCGCCATCCATTCACGTAGCGCTGAAATGGTAATTTCGCGGCCAATAATCACCACAGCCAACCAACTCGCGGTGCGATCGAGTTCCACCAGCAAAATGAGCGCCGCAGCGACCATCAGCTTATCGGCTACAGGATCAAGAAAAGCGCCAAATTGTGAAGTTTGGTTCCAGCGGCGCGCCAAAAAGCCATCAAACCAGTCGGTCACTGCTGCCAATAAAAACAGACCTGCGCCGACCATATTCTGCCAAGCCAAAGGATATTCGGCTTGCGGCAAAGAAAACACGCCGACAAACACCGGAATCAGCGCAACGCGCAACCAAGTCAATAAAATAGGTAAATTAAATGGCATTGAGGCACTTATAAGTGGATAAGCAAAAGTTTGGCCTAAGGCCACCCAGTCTTGAATCGTTGTCTCGTCTTGCCGTACTAAAGTACTGCCTAGGGCCTGACGGTCTTGTCATAAGACTTTTGCACAAGTATTTGATTAGCCGCGTAAAGCGGCGTGGATTTTCTCGGCAAGCGCTTGATTGATGCCGTCGACTTGCATTAATTCATCAACACTGGCCGCTTTGACACCTTGCAAACCACCAAAACGCGCCAGTAATTTCTGCCGCCGTTTTGGGCCTATGCCTTCAACGTCTTCCAAGCTCGAACTCATTCGCGCTTTAGCACGGCGTGCGCGATGCCCAGTAATCGCAAAACGATGCGCTTCATCGCGGATTTGTTGCACCAAATGCAGCCCCGGATGGTCGCGGCGCAATTGTACCGTGTTTCCAGTGCGCGGCACGATCAATTGCTCTAAACCCGGTTTACGGGTTTCACCTTTGGCGACACCGACCAACCATGGCGCAGTCAGACCGATTTCATTCATCACCTCAATCGCAATACCGAGTTGGCCTTTGCCGCCGTCAATCAAAATCACATCAGGCATGACGCCCTCGCCTGCGGCGACTTTTTCATAGCGCCGCATTAAGACTTGCCGCATCGCCGCGTAATCATCCCCTGGTGTAATGACTGCAAAACCGTCTTTGGCAATGCCCGAAGTGGTCGTCGCGATATTGTAGCGACGATATTCTTTGGGTTGCATATCTTGCCGGTCATACACCACGCACGAGGCTACCGTGGCTTCGCCCATCGTGTGCGAAATATCAAAACACTCTAAACGTTGAGTTTCTTCCGGCAAACCGAGCGCTTCAATTAGCGCAGCCAAGCGCCCCGCTTGGTTAAACTTAGCTTGTTGCCGCTGGAGTATTGCCAGCTGCGCATTGCGTGCCGCCATCTCTAGCCAGATACGTCGATCCCCGTTGGGATTACTATTAATGAGCACTTTGCGCTGCGCTTGCTCTGACAGGAGTTCTGCCAAAACTTCGGCTTCTTCGGGTGCGGGCGAACACAAAATCACGCCCGGCGTGCTGCGCTCTAAATAATGTTGCGCTAAAAACGCATGAATCGCTGCGGCAGGCGTGTAATCGTCGGCGTGACTAGGGAAAATATTCTTATCCCCGACATGTCGCCCGCCGCGAACCATCGCCAAATTCACACACAAAATGCCTTCACTTTCGACGCAAGCGACAATATCAGCATCCATTTCGCTGGTATTGGACGATACAAATTGCCGCTCTTGCACTTGCGACAAAGCTTGAATTTGATCGCGCACTGCGGCAGCGCCTTCAAATTGCCATTCGGCGGCCAACGCTTTCATTTTGTTTTCAAGCGTCGCGATGACTTCATTTTCTTTACCCGACAAGAACAACATCGCATTAGCAACGTCTTGACGATAATCCTCTGGCGAAATCAAATCCACGCAAGGCGCAGAGCAGCGTTTGATTTGGTGCAGTAAACAGGGGCGTGAACGATTGCCAAACACCGAGTCTTCACAGGTGCGGAGCAAAAATACTTTTTGCAGCAGTTGAATACTTTCTTTAACCACGTAGCCATTTGGGAACGGGCCAAAGTAAGTATTTTTCTTATCTAGCGTGCCGCGATAGTAGGCGAGGCGTGGGGACTTATGCCCGCTCAACATCACATAAGGATAGGATTTATCGTCTCGAAACAATATGTTATAGCGCGGACTTAAAGCTTTAATTAAGTTGTTCTCAAGCACCAAAGCTTCAGCTTCTGAGCGCACTACCGTCGTTTCAAGCTGAGCCACCTGCGCCAACATCAAGCGAATACGTGGACTTTGATCGTTTTTCTGAAAATAAGAGCCGACGCGTTTTTTGAGGCTTTTGGCTTTGCCGACATACAGCACGGTGCCATCAGCAGCCAAATAGCGATAAACGCCGGGCAAATCGGGAAGGTTTTTAACGATATTCAGTAAAGCTGCGCGTTGTTCAGCATCATCTGACGGGATATTTTCGCTCATTGGCCAGTTCACAAATACGGTGCGAGCAGCAGCAAAGGCACAATCGCAAAAACGGCCGCTAAAATATCGTCAATCATCACGCCAAAGCCGCCTTTTACGTATTGATCCAGCCAGCGAATCGGCCAAGGTTTCAGAATATCAAACAAGCGAAACAGCACAAAGGCAGCAATCCAGCCAGGCATTGTGGCTGGTGCAACGCATAAAACCAGCCACATCGCGACGATTTCATCGATGACAATGCCGCCAAAATCAGGCACGCCTAAATTGCGCCCCGTGATTTCGGCCGCCCACACGCCGATGACAAACATCGGAATGCAAAGTAGCGCAATCGTATTAGTCGAAAAAAACATTTGCAGTAGCGCAAACAAGGGCAAAGCCGCCAACGTACCCCAAGTGCCGGGGGCTTTGCACGGCAAACCGCTACCAAAACCAAAAGCAATAAAATGGGCTGGGTTTTTGATTAAAAACGACCAATTAACAGGGACTTGCGGGGTGTTCTTCATTTGAAATGATCGAATCCAGTGAAGGATAAATCCATGACCTGCCCATCTTCATTCAACACTTGAACTAAGCGAGTTAAACCATTGCGTGGAATAATTTTTCCGACGCGGGATAGCGGCAGGTTGAGTAACTTGCCTAAAGCTAGAATAGCCGCGCGATTTTGCTCGCTGGCGGTAAAGCACAACTCATAATCATCGCCACCCGCAAGGCTGGCCTCAAGCGCCAGCAATGAATCTAATTCTTTTAATTCAATAGCTTGCTGGATTTTATTAAAGTAAATTTCCGCAGCGCAATTAGACTGCTCACAAATGTGTGACAGGTCGCCAATTAGTCCGTCGGAGAGATCCAGCGCTGCGTTAGCTAGTTCGCTCAGCGCCAAGCCCAATTCAACGCGTGGCTGCGGCAGGTCTAAACGTAAGTCGCAACGCTGAGCTGTTTCTGCGTTCAGTTGAGCTCGCTGCGTGCGATGCATCACCGCTGCAGCGGCTGCCCCCAGCAAGCCAGACACCCAAATGTCATCATCAATTTGCGCGCCGCTACGCAGCAAAGCTTTGCCTTTAGGTACTTCGCCAGCAATTTGAATTGAAATCGACAAAGGCCCGCGTGTCGTATCACCACCAATCAGCTCAACGCCAAATTGATCAGCCAGTGCAAACATGCCGCGACTAAACGCAGCTAACCACGCTTCGTCCATTGCTGGCAAAGCCAATGACAGCGTGAACCATGTGGGTTTTGCGCCCATCGCGGCCATGTCGGATAAATTGACCGCAAGGCATTTATGCCCCAGCCGCTCTGGGTCGGCATCGGCAAAAAAATGCCGTCCTGCAACCAGCATATCGACCGAAATCGCCAATTGATGCCCCGGCGTAACGGTGACGAGCGCAGCATCGTCGCCAATGCCTAAATCAACACTGGGCGTGGAGCGAGTAAAATATTGAGCGATTAGATCGAATTCATTCACAACAAAGCCACCCTGCCCGATTGCTCGGGCAGTTTCATTGAAGTAAAAGTTTTCTTGCGTCGTTGTCTCGCCTTGCCGTACCAACTGTACTGCCTAGGCTTGCTCGCCTTGCTATAAAACTTTTACAGGGTCACTTACTTATAATTAAGCGTTACGGCGTTTTGCAGCCGCTGCGGCAAATTCATCCGCGCGAACGAGCGCCGCGAGTTTGTCGAGTACGCCATTCACAAAGCGATGTCCATCCGCGCCGCCAAATGATTTGGTCAGTTCAATCGCTTCGTTGATGATGACTGGATATGGCGTTTCTGGCATAGACACGATTTCATACGCGGCAACGTATAAAACCGCCATTTCAACGATGCTCACTTCATTGAGTGGGCGCTCAACGTGGGGTTCAAGCGCTTTAGTCAGTGGGCCTATGTCTTTAATAACGCCAAACAACACAGCACGGAACAGTAGCTCGTCGCATTTTGGAAAATAAGGCGTGCTATCGCGTAAATAGCGGTCAATATTACTACCGCTCTCATTACTCATTAGCCATTGATAAATGCCTTGCATCGCAAATTCGCGCGCACGACGGCGAGCTGATTTTGGTTTTGCGCGGGGCGCTGCTGGAACTGCTGCGTTTGCTTCACTCATGCTTGTAATGCCTTGATTAAATTAGCCGTTTCAACGACAGTGCGAGCCGCATCACGGCCCTTTTCTTGGATTCGTACTTCTGCTTGTTCGTCGGTATCTGTAGTTAAAATTGCATTGGCAATCGCAATGCCGCAATCCAAGCCTACGCGAGTCACACCCGCGCCAGATTCATTGGCAACGAGTTCAAAATGATAAGTGTCGCCACGAATCACCGCGCCCAGCGCAATCAAGGCATCAAAACGATCGCTTTCTGCCATAGTTTGCAATACAACAGGGATTTCCAGTGCGCCGGCAACACTAACCAATAAAATATCTTCTTGCGCAACGCCCAGCGCCACTAACTCAGCCAAGCACACATCGCGCAGACCTTCACAAACTGGCGTATTAAACCGGCTCATTACCACACCAACACGCATGCCTGCGCCAGAAAAATTAGGTGCAATAGTTGAAATATTATGTGTCATTGCTCTTTTCCTTTAGGTGCCTCAAAGGCAGTAATCTCTAAACCGAAACCCATCATGCTTGGGATTTTTCTTTCGGGTGACATGAGGCGCATACGTCCAACCCCCAAGTCTTTCAACATCTGCGCCCCGATACCATAGGTACGTAAGTCCCATTTTTGCGGCTGATTCAGTTTTAATTCTGGTAGCGCCCGACCCAAAACATCGCTACCTAATTCAGTACGATGCAATAAAATCACCACGCCCTTGCCAGCTTCATTAATCGCATTCAGCGTCGATTCAATATTCCAAGAATGCGAGCGCGCATCTAAATCGATCCAATCCATTACCGACAAAGGCTCGTGCACACGCACGAGGATTTCTTCATCCGGCTCTGGCTGGCCTTTGATCAGCGCCAAATGCGTGGCTGCGGTCAGTTTGTCGCGGTAAACCGCCAAATCAAATTCGCCAGCAAATGTGCGTACAACACGGCGACCAACACATTCGACTAAGGACTCAGTTTGGCTGCGGTAATGAATCAAATCGGCAATCGTACCAATTTTTAGCTGATGTTCTTGCGCGAAAACCAGCAACTCTGGCAAGCGCGCCATCGTGCCATCTTCGTTCATAATTTCACAAATCACCGATGCTGGCGTTAAACCTGCCATCATCGCCAAATCACAGCCCGCCTCAGTATGTCCGGCACGAACCAAGACACCACCAGGTTGCGCCATAATTGGAAATACGTGTCCGGGCGACACCAAATCGCTGGCTTTGGCACCAAACGCGACCGCTTTTTGAATCGTCAAGGCTCTATCATGCGCGGAAATACCCGTCGTTACGCCTTCTGCGGCTTCAATCGACGCGGTAAAATTCGTACCAAACGATGAGCCATTATTTTTAACCATCGTTGGCAGGTTTAAATGCTGGCAGCGCTCTTGATTGAGCGTCAGGCAAATCAAACCACGGCCAAATTTGGCCATAAAATTAATGGCTTCTGGCGTGACAAAATCAGCCGCAAGCACCAAATCACCTTCGTTTTCACGGTCTTCTTCATCAACCAAAACGACCATGCGGCCAGCTTTTAATTCTGCGATGATCTCGCTAACGGGAGCGACTTGGCTTGTAGGTGTAGTGTGGCTCATGCTTTTGCCTCCAAAGACACCATGCGTTCAACGTAACGTGCAATCAGATCGATTTCCAAATTCACACTTTGGCCGACTTGAATCTGCCCTAGCGTTGTAACTGCAAGCGTGTGCGGAATCAGATTGATTGAAAACTCACAACCCTCAGCTGTGTCGCGCACCCAATTGGTCGTTAGCGACACGCCATTCACCACGGCCGAGCCTTTTACCGCCAAGTATTTAGCCAGCGCTTTCGGCGCCAAAATAATCAGCTCGCGGTTTTCGCCAATCGCATCAAAACTAATCACGCGGCCGACACCATCCACATGGCCAGACACCAAATGCCCACCGAGCATATCGCCCAAGCGCATCGCTTTTTCTAAATTAACCGCACCACCGACAACATCCAGCCCTGCGGTACAACGCAGCGATTCATTGGACACATCAATAATATACTTACTCTGGGGTATTAGCTCCACCACGGTCATGCATGCACCGTTGTGAGAGATACTATCCCCCAGGGCGACATTGGAAAGGTCTAAATCCGTAGCGTCGATTGTTAAGCGTACGCCGCCATCAAATGGCTCAAGCGCTTCAATTTGACCGACTGCTTGAATGATTCCTGTAAACATAAGGTTCCTTATTCCGAGTCTTTGGGCGGAAATGCCTCTGGATTTGCGGCTTGAATTCGTTTGGATGACTTGAGCTCATTACAGTGATTGCAAAAATAACTTTTCGCACCGCAAGCCATCAATACTTCAATCGCTTTGCCGCAGTCGGGGCAAAGCAAAGTCGTTGCGTCGGACATTTAAGTCGCTCCTTGCAAGGTCTGCTTAATATCGCTAAAGCGCAATGTAATACGTTGATCCGCACCAACCATGCGTCGCTCAAAAACTTGTGGCTGATATTTTTCGCTTAGCTGCGCGAGGGTAAAGTTCGCCAAGGGCTGGCCATTGCCGATTAAAACAGGCGCTTGGTACAAAATCATTTCGTCCACTAAGCCCGCTTGTAAAAACGCCCCGCATAATGTGCCGCCCGCTTCGATGGTGATTTCGTTGCAACCGCGCTGCGCTAAATGTGTCACCAACGCAGCTAAACCCACGCGTTGGCCGCTTGTCTCGCCAAGGATAATAACTTCGGCACCACTAGCTTCAAGCGCGGCGCGGCGCTCTGATTCTTGCGCGGCAACAATCAATACTTTATCTTGCTGCAAAATTTTGGCATTGGTCGGCGTGCGCATTTGGCTATCGAGTACGACTTTCCACGGCTGGCGCGTTACAGAAAAATCTCGCACATTAAGTTGTGGATCATCAGCTAGTACCGTAGTCACGCCCGTCACCATTGCGCACGATCTTGCACGTAAACGCTGCACATCGGTGCGTGCTGCCGCGCCAGTAATCCACTTGGATTGTCCATCCTTTAGTGCAATTCGACCATCCAGACTTGCCGCAACTTTGATACGAACCCAAGGCTTTTGCAAAATCATGCTGCTAAAAAAGCCTTTGTGATGTTCCAGCGCTGCATCGGCTAAAACGCCGACCTCAACTTCAATCCCATTATCACGCAAACGAGCAATGCCTTGTCCGGCGACCAGTGGGTTAGGGTCGCGCAAAGCAACGACAACTCGGGCTACTTTTGCCTGAATCAAAGCATTTGCGCAAGGTGGCGTTTTACCAAAATGGCTACACGGCTCTAAGGTCACATACGCAGTCGCACCTTGTGTATTTACTCCTGCCATCGCCATCGCCATCGCCAGCGCCATGACTTCAGCATGCGCGCCGCCCGTGGCTTGGCTGTGGCCGTGGCCCAAAATAATGCCGTCTTTTGCAATCACGCAACCCACGCTCGGGTTGGGCGAGCTGCCGCATTCACCCAGTGCGGCGTAGCGCAAGGCTTGTGCCATCATCACAAAATCAATCACCGATGCGCTCATGCGATTATTCCTTGCTCACTTCACGAATGACGTCGCGAAAATCTTCGACATCTTGAAAAGATCGGTAGACAGAGGCAAAGCGGATGTAGGCGACTTTATCCAGTTTGGCGAGCTCAGCAATAACCATTTCGCCGATTTGGCGCGACATGATTTCACGATCGCCGACGGTGAGGACTTTTTGGATGATTCGAGAAAGGGCTTCGTCGACGAGAGGCGTTGGAACGGGGCGTTTGTGCAGTGCGCGCTGGAAGCTGGTACGCACTTTCTCGCGATCAAATTCGGCGCGCTGGCCGTTTTGCTTGACCACTTGCGGCATGCGTACTTCGGCGGTTTCAAATGTGGTGAAGCGTTTGTCGCAAATGGTGCAGCGGCGACGGCGACGAACCGTATCGCCCTCATCGGAAATACGGGAGTCAACTACCTGAGTATCGGGCGAGCCGCAAAATGGACATTTCATAACACGCAAACCTACAAAGAACGAATAAAGAGCATCTTAAGCTGATCGAGACACACAGCCAAGCCAATACCAATTAAATATGACGTATATCAATGCAGTCATTACTGATAAAGAGCTACAGCGATATACGTCATTAAAAACAACAATCTTAATAATGCAAAAAGGTGGAGCAAGGTGCTCCACCTTTCTTTAAATCAACACCAATTACGCGCCGTAAACTGGGAATCGCGCAGTCAATGCTTTTACTTTTTCTGATACGGCTGCGATATTTGCTTCGTCGGTCGGATTATCCAAAACATCAGCAATCAAGTTAGCCACTTCGATTGCTTCTGCTTCTTTAAAGCCACGCGTGGTAATCGCTGGCGCGCCGATACGGATACCTGAAGTCACGAACGGGCTTTCTGGGTCGTTCGGGATCGCGTTTTTGTTCACAGTAATGTGCGCTTTGCTCAGGAAAGCGTCAGCGGCTTTGCCAGTCAAACCTTTAGGGCGCAAATCAACTAAGAACACGTGCGATTCAGTACGGCCAGAAATGATACGCAGGCCGCGTTCAGTCAAGGTTTTTGCCATTGCTTGTGCGTTCAAGATCACTTGCGCTTGGTAAACTTTGAATTCTTCAGTTGCCGCTTCTTTAAATGCAACCGCTTTACCCGCGATGACGTGCATCAATGGGCCACCTTGCAGCGTAGGGAACACGTTTGAATTCAATGATTTTTCGAATTCAGCTTTAGCCAAAATAATGCCGCCACGTGGGCCGCGCAATGTTTTGTGCGTCGTTGAAGTTACGAAGTGAGCGTGTGGTACTGGATTTGGGTAAACACCCGCAGCGATCAAACCAGCGTAATGCGCCATGTCAACCATGAAGTAAGCGCCTACTTTGTCGGCGATTTCACGCATACGTGCCCAGTCAAAACGTAGGGCGTAAGCTGAAGCGCCGCCGATCAACAATTTTGGCTTAGTTTCCATTGCGACGCGTTCCATATCGTCGTAATCGATTTCTTCGTTTTCATTCAAGCCGTAAGCAACGATATTGAATAATTTACCTGACAAGTTCGCTGGCGAACCATGCGTCAAGTGACCGCCGTGACCAAGGTTCATACCCATGATGGTATCGCCCGGTTTTAGGATCGAGAAATACACGGCTTGGTTGGCTTGTGAGCCAGAATGTGGCTGCACATTAGCGTACTCAGCGCCGAACAAAGCTTTTACTCTGTCGATGGCAAGCTGCTCGATCACATCCACGTGTTCGCAGCCACCGTAAAATCGCTTACCTGGATAACCCTCGGCGTATTTATTGGTCAGCTGTGAACCTTGCGCTTCCATAACCGCTGGGCTTGTGTAGTTTTCAGAGGCGATCAATTCGATGTGTTCGTGTTGACGAACAACTTCGGCAGCCATCGCTGCGGCTAGATCTGGATCGTATGAGGCAATAGTTTGTGACTTCGAGAACATAAGCGGATCGCTTCCGATGGCCGTTAAAAGATGGCAGATTCTAACACGTTCAGCACAAATTTGAGATGCACAATCGTCACTTCTTCATGCATGCGGCTCATACTTTCTTTCGTTTCCACGCCTTTAACAAGATCGCTAGTTTGGCTGACCAGCCAATTCTATCGTCAGCTACGGCATCTAAAAACTCAGCAAAGCCTTTGGATTTAGCTACGGTAACAAAAGTCAAAATCAGCATCGTGATGAACACAATGAAGAAATACACCGTGCGATCCCACACCGATTGCTCGGCTAAGGAAAACAAATTCATTCCTAAAAATCCAGTGACGGTGGTGCCAATTAAGCCAAAAATCGTCACGACCGTCAGTCGAACAACCGTATCGGCTTGACGGCGTAAGTCGTCATTCTCTAAATACTGGCTCATACTTTGAATTGAATCGCGCACATCTTGATGCAGACGCAGCACTTCCAAATTTTTATGCAGCATTTGGTAGATTTGATCGGAGATAATTTGATTGGATACTTCGCGAAACCAATAGCGCTGGTTAAAACGCAAAAATGCTTCTTGCAAATGACGTGTTTCACGTTTGAACTGCCGAATCGATTGCGCGTCTTGCAAGTTCAGATTGGCAAGCGCCACCGCAAGTCGATCTGAAAACATTAACAAAGCCGCTTTATGAAAATGCGCGATCAGCGTTAGTAAAAAATACTGGTGGCGAAATTGCCCCAAAGCCCCTGTGTAGGGATCAGAAAAGAAAGAATTGCCGTGCTTACCCACTAAAACAAAAGCATGACCATTGCACATCATTCTGGTTGATGTGGCTTCATTTTTTCGCTCAGGAATCCAAAACCGGTCGTAACAGCACTGCTGCTCGAACTCTTCAAATACTTTACGCGTATAGGGCAAAGCATCACCATCACCAGGCCGAGTGACCATGCCTAGGCGATAAAAGTCTTCTTCAGACAAAGCAAACGGATCATCCACGGCAACATAAGCCAGAATGGGCATTCGATGGTATTCGATTTGTCGATAGCGCAAAGCACCCGTGGCCGCCGAATGATGTAGCACCAAGGGATTGAGCAAATACTCCCAGTGCGCCGCCATTTTCGGTGCGCGATATCGACCAAGGTGGCTTAAATAAGTGGCGCGATCTTCATAATCTGATGAGGCAAGCACCTCACCGTCCTCACCCAACCAAGCGACTTTGCGTAGGCAACTGGCAGCGGTTTGGTTTTCATCCCATTGCGCTGGAAAAGCGCGACCAAAACGAAAGAGCGCATCTTGCACGCGTTTGAGCGGCAAATTGTCACCTTGGATTTCAAACGCGAGGATGACGACATCAATATCGTAAAAGAAATACAGATCGATATGCGCAACGGTAAAGTGATGCACCGCGCCGTCTTTAAACATCATGACGACTTTGCGAACATCATTGCGGCGAAATACATGCAGGGGTGATTGGCCAAAGCTTTTGGCATTTAAATCGTTGGAGCGGCCTTCGCCGTAGAGAAAACGCTGCACATAAGGCAGGAAAGTGACGAATTCGCGGTAATGGCGCTCTTGAAACTCCGCTGGATCGCCATCAAATTCGGTGGGGCGTGGCTGCCACGGAGAGCCGGCAGCCGCGGCTTCGAGCATCAGCATCCAGTGCCGCCCCATCGTACTGCCCTGCCCTGTCGTTTCATAGGGCATCAGCTGCAGAGGCCAGATTAGAATCTGGCGAAAATGTCTTACGATAATATCGGTACTGGTTGCCATGAATTCCTCCACGGTTGCAAGCAGCACCCTAGCTTTACAACCCCTTTACTGCGTAAATGGCCAAGGTATTGCGCCAATAACCTTGGTAATCCATACCACAACCAAACAAGAAGCGATCTTCAACTTCCATGCCGACAAAATCAGCCTTGATGCCTGGGGCTTTACGGTTGTGTTTTTTATCAATCAATACGGCCACATGAACGGCACTCGCGCCTTGCTGCTTACAATACTCAACAATTGCTGCCAACGTGTGACCTTCGTCCAAAATGTCGTCAACAATAATCACAGTGCGGCCACGCAGATCTTCACGTGGTTTTACTTTCCAATCGAGTTCGCCACCGCTAGTTTCATTGCGGTAACGCGTCGCGTGCATATAAGAAATTTCGAGCGGAAAGCGCAGTCGTGGCAATAAATGACCAGAAACAATCAGCCCGCCATTCAGAACGGTATAGACCACAGGATTGGTATGAGCCAAGGCGGCGCACATGGCTTCGCCCATTTTGTCGAGCGCCGCATTCACCTCAACTTCATCATGCAGGCAGTCGGCATTATCAAGAATGGTTCTGGCTTCGGGCAATTGCATCGTCACGATAATTCCTTTTTAGTAATTTCAATACTTCGTCAGTGCTGGGTCATTAATGCATTTAGTTGCACTAACGAGCTACTTAATGCCCAGAAAAATCACAAACGGTAAATAACTTAATGTCTTGTTGCTTCACTAGCTGCGAGCCACCGAGTTCAGGCAAATCAACAATCGCCGCCGCCTCAATCACATTGGCACCAATCCGTTTTAGCAGATTGGCCGCAGCAATCATCGTGCCACCCGTTGCAACCAAATCATCAATCAACAAGACGCGGTCACCCGCTTTACAAGCATCGGCATGGAGTTCAACCGTTGCCGAGCCGTATTCCAGCTCATACTCTTCCGAGATCGTATCAAACGGCAGCTTGCCTTTTTTACGGATCGGCACGAAACCCAAATTCAATTCATAGGCAACGACCGCGCCCAAGATAAACCCACGCGCATCCACCCCAGCAACGACGTCGAGCTGTTGATCCATATAACGATGCACAAAAATATCGACCAACACGCGAAAGGTTTTTTTGTCTTGCAGTAGTGGCGTAATGTCGCGAAACATTACCCCAGCTTGGGGCCAGTTGGGTACGGTACGAATGCGTGAGCGAATATAATCGGCATACGGCGGCTCATCTAAGCTGGGATTGATCATTGTTTTTCTCTTAATGGAAAAAGGCGAATTTAAAAATCCACAGCGCCGTAATCACTAGCACGGCCACGCTCAAATCTTTGTAGCGTCCAGCCAAGAGTTTGATTACGGTATAGCTAATAAAACCAAAAGCGATACCATCGGCAATCGAGAACGTAAATGGCATTGCAAATGCAGTCATTACAGCGGGAGCAGACTCAGTTAAATCATCCCATTCGATTTCAGCCAGACCACGCGCCATTAAGACGGCGACATAGCACAGTGCCGGTGCTGTTGCATAAGCAGGCACCGTTGCAGCTAATGGTGAGAACCATAGTGCAGCCAAAAATAGCAGCGACACCACCAAAGCCGTTAAACCCGTGCGCCCGCCTACAGCCGTGCCTGCAGCAGATTCAATATACGCAGTGGTCGATGAAGTTCCCATTGCGGCGCCTGCGGTAATGGCAACAGAATCCGCCAGCAGCGCTTTTTTCAGACGAGGCAATTTGCCGTCTTTATCCAGCAAACCTGCGCGGTGTGACACACCAATCAAAGTGCCCGTCGTATCAAATAAATCGACAAAAAAGAACACGAAAATCACACCAAGCAAGCCAGCGTTTAAAGCCCCAGCTAAATCCATTTGCATAAAGGTCGGCGCCATTGAAGGCGGCATTGAAAATACGCCTTTAAACTCGCTCAAACCCAAAGCAATCGACAGTAAAGTAATGGTTAGAATAGAAATAATGATAGAGCCATGGATCTTGCGATATTCCATCGCGACGATCATGAAAAAGCCCAAAATCGCCAATAAGGTTTGCGGCGCATGGATATTGCCCAGTGTCACCAAAGTCGCTGGAGACGCCACAACCACGCCAGCATTTTTAAGCGCAATAATCGCCAAAAACATACCGACACCCGCAGAAATAGCGAGCTTTAATGAGTAAGGGATCGCATTAACAATCGCTTCACGCACTTTAAACAAACTCACAACGAGGAAAATAATACCGGAAATAAACACAGCACCCAGCGCGGTTTGCCACGGCACGCCCATGCCTTGTACAACGGTGAAAGTGAAGTAAGCGTTTAAGCCCATGCCTGGTGCGAGCGCGATGGGATAATTGGCAACCAAGGCCATAATCGCAGTGCCCAGCGCAGCAGCCAAACACGTCGCAACAAACACCGCGTTAAAATCCATCCCTGTTAATGCCAGAATCGATGGATTCACAAAGACGATATAAGCCATCGTTAAAAACGTCGTCAATCCAGCAATGACTTCAGTTCTAACATCTGTGCCATGCTCTTTGAGCTTAAAAAATGACTCCAACATACCTATTCCCCGCGCTGTGTATTGTTATTTGTTATAAATAAGTTATCGTGCAAAAGTTTTATGGCAAGGCGTCGAAGCCGCAGGCAGTACAGACGTACGACAAGGCGAGACAACAATGCAAGAAAAATTTTGCTTTATTACTTAAAAGCGAGCACGTGGCTCGCTTTTTAATACCTAGCTTTAACTTAGCCCGCAATACCCAGCAAAGCCAAAATACCGATTAATGCAAAAATCCCTGCGGCAACAAAACGAACCATTTGCAGCAAATGCATTCGTGCCGAAATCCAATTGCCTAAAAATACCGCAGGCACATTAGCCAGCATCATGCCAACCGTTGTTCCCATTACGACCTGCCATAAAGGGCTGTACTTTAGCGCGAGCGCAACGGTTGCTACTTGTGTTTTGTCACCAATCTCAGCAAAAAAGAATGCAATTGTCGTTGCAATGAATGCGCCATACGGTTTGACTTGTGATTCCTCTTCCGAAATTTGATCGGGAATCAAGGCCCAACAGGCGATTGCCAAAAAGCCAATCCCCACAACCCAGCGCAAAACATCTGCCGAAATTAGGCCCGCCACTTGCTGGCCTATCCATGCTGCAGCAAAGTGATTCAAGACGGTAGCAACAAAAATGCCCGCGATAATCGGCATCGGCCGACGAAAACGGGCAGCAAGAATCAATGACAGCAATTGGGTTTTGTCGCCCATTTCAGCAATGGCAACAACACCGGTAGAAATTAAAAAGGTATCAAACATCAAACTAACGCTCCGGATGGGCAGGACATGAAGCTATCGCCGCGGCCCATCCTTGAGCACGGTCAATAGCTTCAGGTCTCGTCAGGCGATGTGAACCTCACATTCGCTGCCTGCACCATGCGGCATACCGCAAATATGTTGATGCAAGCCCCGCTCAAATTGATAAATTCAATGAGGCGGTCGACTACTCCCCCGAAGGGTAAGGCGGCATTTTATCGCTGTTTGACGATTGAGTGCAAATAAGGGATTTACCTTGCTTGCGAACTCGGCTGTAAACACGCTTGCAAAACGCCTTTGCAAGCATCTTCAATTAAATCAAGTACATGCTCAAATCCCTGCTCGCCGCCGTAGTAAGGATCGGGCACTTCTTGCTCGGTAAATTTGCTTGAAAAAACCAAAAACAATTGAATTTTGGACTGAAATTCGGCCGGGCAATGCTGTTTTAGATAGGAAAGATGGCTTTTATCCATCGCCAAAATCAAATCATACTCGGCGTAATCCTGCGCATTGACTTGCCTCGCCCGCAATGCAGATAAATCATAACCACGGCGTAAAGCGTGTTTTTGCGAGCGCCGATCCGGTGCTTCGCCAATGTGATAGCTTTGTGTACCCGCTGAATCCACCTCAATCCGCCCACCCAAGCGCTGCTCAGCCACGAAATGTCGCAGCACGCCATCCGCCGTCGGGCTGCGACAAATATTTCCGGTACAGACCATGAGAACTTTTTGCATTATTGCTTCCTATGGGGCATTTTATTTTGGCATTCTAACAAGCCGGAATCCCCACTGTCAGCGCCAAGCCACCCAAAGACGTTTCTTTGTAAATATTGTGCATATCCATGCCGGTGCGGTACATCGTTTCGATGACTTTATCCAAGCTCACTTTATGCTCGCCATTTTCCATCAGCGCCAGTTGCGCGATTTTGATGGCTTTTTCAGCGGCAACACCGTTGCGCTCCACACAAGGAATTTGCACCAAGCCGCCGACCGGATCGCAAGTCAGCCCTAAATGATGCTCCATACCGATTTCTGCCGCATTTTCGACTTGCTCTAAAGTGCCGCCCAACACTGCGCAATACGCGCCCGCCGCCATCGAACAGGCGACGCCCACTTCACCCTGACAGCCCACTTCGGCACCAGAAATCGATGCATTCATTTTGTACAACATACCAATCGCGGCAGCAGTCAGAAGAAAATCCACGATACCGGCATCATTCGCCGTCGGCGTGAAATTACGGTAATACTGCAACACCGCCGGAATAATCCCCGCCGCGCCATTGGTTGGCGCGGTGACAATTCGGCCGCCGCTGGCGTTCTCTTCCGACACAGCAAACGCATAAATCATTGGCCACAACATAAAATCGGCGCGCCCCGTCAACTGCATGCCGACCATTTTGCGAAAAATCGCTGGCGCGCGGCGTTTTACGTGATACACGCCGGGCAATTCACCCTCGCGCGTACAGCCATTGTGTATGCACTGCTGCATCACATTGGCGATCTCAAGCAATTGCTCGCGTACGGCGCTTTCGGATTGCGTCGCCAATTCATTCGCCATGACGATTTGCGCGATTGATTTTTTCTGCGCACGGCAGTGCAACAGCAAATCTTCGGCAGTGCGAAACGGAAATGGAACCATCTCTTCATCTGTGCGGATTTGACCAAACTCGGCCTCGCTAACCACAAATCCGCCACCAATTGAAAAATACACTTCGTTGGCGATCACTTGACCGTCCGCATTAAAAGCACGAAATTTCAATCCATTTGGGTGTTGCTTTAAAAACATGTGCTTTTGTAAATTTAAATCTTGGGTAAAATTAAAAGCGATGCAGTGCGTGCCGGATAAGTTCAACTGTGCATCAGCTTGTTGCAATTGATTTAAACGCACGCCAACTATCTCTGGATCAATACCTCTCGGTGTATTGCCTTCTAAGCCAAGTAGCGTAGCACCTACAGTGCCATGCCCCTCCCCTGTCAGTGCCAGCGAACCGTATAAATCAACCTTGATGCGGGCGACTTGCTGTAATTGATGCGCAAGTAAGAGTTGATCGACAAATCGTTTCGCCGCCGCCATCGGCCCCACGGTATGCGAGCTAGAAGGGCCAATTCCAATTTTAAATAAATCAAAAACACTTAACATACACACCTCCATCAGCAGGATCGCTACTGACTGTATTCGCGGCGAGCCAGGCGGTTTGCCCAGCCCCCAATTTTCAAATTACAAGTAGCTACCGATAAAGTCGCCAACAATCCCAACCATACCCATGACGAAAATAAACCCAGCGGTACGCGATTGATAAATCATCAGGCGTGGAATACGTTTCATCAGCATCACTGGCATCAAGTAGGCGTAGATCGCAATCACGGGAGCAGACAAAGCACCAATGATTTTGAGAATCGGCGGGTTATAAACGGCGAGGAACCACAGCCCAACCATCATAATCAGCGTCACGATCAGATTGATTTTCTTAAGATCAAGTCGTGCTTCGTCACTTGGATTTTTCCAAGTCATCACACGCGTGGTAATTCCGACCAAACCTTCGCGCGTGCCGACAAAATGGCCAAAGTAGGAACTGGCAATCGCTAAAAACGCGATAACTGGGATTAAATATTTCAAAAATGGCTGCGAAACCAGCAGGGAAATCGTCGTTAAAATATCGACGTTATTCTGTTGCGATGCCGCCAAAACTTCAGGCGACGTCGCCAGCACCATAGAAAACACAAAGAACATCACAAACACCAAGAGAATCAGTGAGGTCCATTTGATAATGCCATCCGTGCGTTTTACCGCTTCATCAGCGCTGTATTGGCTGCGATACGACGAGGCTAACGTTGAGCAAACCGGCGAAAAATTCATCGCAAAAACTAAAATCGGAAACAAGAGCAATAAATTCTTAAACACACTCCCCGCTTCAAATGGCACGTCTAGAATCGACAAATTCCATTGCGGAATCATATAAATCGACAAACCTGCCAACATGATAATCAGTGGAAACGTCATTAATGACGTCACGCGCACCATGAATTTTTCACCTGCCAAAATCACACCGGTTAAACCCACCAGCAGCAAAAAGGTCAGCAACGTGCGAGAAAAGCCTTCAATCCCGAGCTGATTGTGCAAGAAAGACGCGACGATATTGGTGACACCCGTGGCGTAGCCGACGCAGATCGTCACAATCGAGAGGAAATACAAAATCGATACGGCAAAGCCCACATTGCGGCCTAAATCGTACTCAACCGCGCCAATGATGTCGGTTGGCTTAGGGCAAGACGCCACCACACGTGTAATCCCGCGATGCGCCACATAGGTCACGGGGAAAATAATCGCCGTTAAAATCAGCATCGGCCAAATACCGCCTAAGCCCGCCCGAATCGGCAAATACAAAATCCCCGCGCCCACCGCAGTACCAAAACAGGTTAAAACCCACTCCCAATCTTTCCGATCTAATTTCATGTTCCCACCCTTTGAAATGTGTCCATACCGGATCGCGATATGTAGTAGTGCGTGAATGGATTACACGCGCTTCGCATAAACATTACTGTAAAAAATTTACATAAAGTATTAGGGATTTAATTAGGCATTGATTTGAAACAGAAATACTCTGTTCACTAGGAGTTGACCGTATATCGCAACGAGCAGAATTGTCGTAGTGAAGGCATTCAATGTGAAAATGAATGAGAGTCGATAAAAGATTTTAGTGTGAACTAGAACGGATAATTTAGCATGGGTATTGACCTGTAATCATTTATTTACAATGGCTACGTACCAATACCCATGCAGAATTATTCTTCTGCATGAAGCCGAAAAAACCACCGCAGTACAGATTGGCGCAAGCACGGTATCGCCAGAAGGCATTTCACCATGCGGCGCAATTCGCTTCGCTCATTGTCGCCCTACGAAATCATTGCGGCATACGTGATGATCATGTTATGAATTGTTATTGCCAACTAAATTTGATGCCGCTCGCGTAAATATATAGAGGTTGTCACCTTTTGAGTTGTATTCGTGGCGAAGTAAACCATATTCAAGCAATATTTTAAGATCATCGTTCACAAACCTTGGCTCGGTTATTTCTAGTCCTCCGCTAGTTTCGATAAACAGATATTGAGAGCCTCCCGTCCTTTTCACTTCGAGAACTTTTGTTGCTCCAGACGCTTGAAATTGCTCGAGTATATTTACTGCTTGCCCTGAAAGAGTAGCACTTGGATTTACTGCATTTGCCAATACATCAAAACCATCAATGGTGCTAGCAAAAGCAGTTATTGCTGCATCAATTTTATCCAATTTTTCTTTAAAGAGTTTATGGTCTTGATTAAGAAGAGCCTTAATATAAATTGTGGTATTTACGTTTAACTCAAGAAGTCCTTTAGTTTCCGTATGATTCGCTTTCGCAAGCCATTCCATGAAGTCATTGAATTCAAGTTGGGCTTGGCTTCCCCTCTCGGATCGGTATTGACCAAGTAAACCAACAATTACCGCGAATGATTCAGCTACCAAAATCTATTCTCCATTTCTCGTAATTTAAACGTGAAATCTACGTGTTTGACTCAACGCTGCAAGCGGGGCTAGCGCTAAGCCTGCAATCCAACGTTGATCGCGAACAGCAATGATAACCAGTATTGCCACCTAATCATTACAATACAATGGCTGGATGGCAATACCCATCATCAAACTACTCTTCAGAATTAAGCTGCAAAGCCCACATTTGCGCGTAAACGCCGTTTTGCTCTAACAGGCTACGGTGATTGCCGCGTTCAACGATTTGCCCGTCACGCATCACCAAAATCTCATCGGCATCCGAAATTGTCGACAAACGGTGCGCCACGACCAAGGTCGTGCGATTGGCTGAAATCGCTTTTAGCTCAGCTTGAATCGCTTTTTCGGTGTGCGAATCGAGTGCGCTGGTGGCTTCGTCGAAAATCAAAATCGGTGGATTTTTGAGGATGGTGCGCGCAATCGCGACGCGTTGCTTTTCGCCACCCGACAATTTCAAGCCGCGCTCACCGACGGTCGTTTCAAAACCGTCTGGCAAACCCAAAATAAAGTCGTAAATATGCGCCGATTTGGCCGCTTCGATGACTTCTTCTTTGCTCGCTGTCGGGCGACCGTAGGCGATATTGTAATAAATCGTGTCGTTAAACAGTACCGTATCTTGCGGCACAATCCCGATGTGTGCGCGCAGGCTGGCTTGGCTTAAGTCGCGCAAATCGGTGCCATTAATGCTGATTTTGCCGCTATCAACATCGTAAAAACGATAGAGCAAGCGCGACAAGGTCGATTTACCCGCACCACTCGCCCCCACTACCGCAACGGTTTTACCGGCTGGAATGCTAAAGCTCACATCCTGCAAGATTTGCCGATTGTCTTCATAACCAAATTGAATATGGCTAAATTCAACGGCGGCCTGCGTCGTTTGCAAGGTTTGCGCGTTCGGCGCATCTTGAATTTCTGCGCCTTTGCCGAGCAAACCAAACATTTTTTCCATATCGGCCAGCGAGTTTTTAATTTCTCGATACACAAAACCCAAAAAATTGAGCGGACCGTAGAGTTGCAGCAAGAACGCGTTTACCAACACCAAATCGCCCAAAGTCATCGTGCCTTTGACGACGCCATCGGCGGCCATGCCGACCAAGAGCGTAATGCCGACGGCGATAATGCTGGCTTGCACCGCATTCAAAAACGACAGCGAAACTTGATTATTCACCGCTGCGACTTCCCATTTTTGCATGCTGCGGTCATAGCGATCTGCTTCCCAGCGCTCGTTGCCAAAGTATTTGACCGTTTCGTAATTGATTAAACTATCAATCGCACGGGTGTTCGCTTTGGAATCCATCTCGTTCATATCGCGGCGAAAGCGCATGCGCCATTCAGTAATCCCCAGCGTAAACGCGATGTAAATCCCCACCGTACCAAAAGTCACAGCGGCGAATTTCCAGTCGTATTTTTTCAGCAAAATAATCGCGACCAAGCTGATTTCGACCAAGGTGGGCAGAATATTGAACAGCATAAAGTTCAATAAAAACGCAATCCCTTTGGTGCCGCGATCAATGTCGCGGCTCATGCCGCCAGTTTGGCGCTCTAAATGAAAACGTAGTGATAAGCGATGCAAATGCTCGAACACTTGCAGCGCCACTTTGCGAATGGCGCCCTGCGTGACTTTGGCAAACACCGCATCGCGCAACTCGCCCAAAATCGCCGTCGACAAACGCAATGCGCCATAGGCCAAAATGAGAGACAGCGGCAATAGCAGCGCGGTATTTTTAGCGCCGAGATGATCGACAATGTCTTTGAGCACCAAAGGCACGGCGACGCTGGCAAATTTGGCGACAAATAATAAGGTTAAGGCGGCAGCGACCCTGAACTTGTACTGCATTAAATACGGCAATAAAGTCGAAATGGTTTGCCAATCGTTACGCGATTGCGGAGCAGGCTTGGTTTCTGTTGATGGGGGCATTAATGCAGTGTCCGTGGCATAGAAAGGATAAATGGGCTGATTTCGGCATCAAACTCAGTGCCATCGGCGGCGACCATTTGATAACTGCCGCGCATGGTGCCGACTGGCGAATTAAGCGTCACACCGCTGGTGTATTCAAAGCTTTGCCCGGGTGCGAGTTCAGGATGTTCGCCAATCACTCCGGGCCCCTTCACTTCTTGCTTGCGGCCTTCCGCGTCTTCAATAATCCAGTGCCGCGACAGCAATTTCGCCGCAATCGAGCCTTCGTTACTGATGGTGATTTGATAAGCAAACGTGTATTGCTCGGCGTTCACGTCCGATTGCTCCGCCAAATAAAATGGCCGCGCCTGCACGCTGATTTTATAAGAATGTTCCATAAATTTTCCTCGGGTGCGCTGGGTAAATAGGCTACTGGTACGACAGTTTACCAGTCTGCTCGCAGCATAAGCACTCATGCAAAAGTTTTATGGCAATGCGGACAAGCCGCAGGCATACACCGCAACGGCAAAGCAGGACAATCAGATAGGAATATTGCTTAGCTGACTTATTGAGCAAAGTCATCAGCTTTTCGCGATAAACTGTCACACTATTCGGATTAGCTGTCCGCCCAAGGAGCACACAATGACTTTTCGCATCGCCCCCAGTATTTTGTCTGCCGACTTTGCCCGCTTGGGCGAAGAAGTTAAAAACGTCATCGCCGCCGGTGCCGACATCATTCACTTTGACGTGATGGACAATCATTACGTGCCCAATCTGACCATAGGCCCGATGATTTGCGATGCGATTCGCCCGTGGACCGACGCGCCGATTGATGTGCATTTAATGGTCAAACCCGTCGATCGCATCATTCCTGACTTTGCTAAAGCCGGCGCGGATATCATCACTTTCCACCCCGAAGCGTCGGAACATATCGACCGCTCGCTCGGCCTGATTAAAGAATGTGGCTGTAAAGCGGGTTTGGTATTTAATCCAGCAACGCCGCTGCATTACCTGGATTACGTCATGGATAAAATCGATATGATTTTGCTGATGTCGGTGAATCCTGGCTACGGCGGCCAATCGTTTATTCCTGCGACGTTGACCAAAGCGCGCCAAGCGCGCGCGCTGATTGACGCCTACACCGCCAAAACGGGGCGTGAAATTTGGTTGGAAATTGATGGCGGCGTCAAAGTCGATAACATCGCTGCCTGCGCTGCTGCTGGGGTTGATACCTTTGTTGCTGGCTCAGCGATTTATGGTCAAGCCGATTACAAAGCCGTCATCGACCAAATGCGTGCGGAACTCGAAACGGTCAAGCAGGCAACACCATGATTTTGCTACACAATCCGCGTTGCAGTAAAAGTCGCGAAGCGTTGGCAGCACTCGAAGCGCGTGGCTTTACACCGACTATACGCCGCTATTTGGACGAGCCATTGTCTAAAGCCGAAATCGTCGAATTACTAGCGCAACTCAAACTAGCACCGCTGGAATTAGTTCGACAAAAAGAAGAGCTATGGCGCGAAGTGTCGGCGGGATGTGCTTTAAATGACGCTGAGATTGTTGAGCTGTTGGTGCAACATCCCAAGCTGATTGAACGGCCGATTTTGATTTATCAAAATCAGGCGGCAATCGGTCGGCCAGTAGAAAATCTGCTCAATTTATTGAGTAAATAATGGGTATGTGCTTGCAGGCATTAATAATAAATGACTGCAAGCACATACCCAATAAGGAGCTATATGAGCATTCAAGCCATTGCTTTTGATTTGGACGGCACTTTAGTCGATTCGATTCACGACCTCGCACGCGCAGCCAATTTATCGCGCGCTGATTTGGGATTGTCTGCGCTCAATAGTGACCGCGTTGCCAGTTTTGTCGGCGACGGCGCGGCCAGTTTAGTAGCAAGGGTATTGGCTGATAGCCATAATGCAGAATACACCGGCAGCGAGATACAGCTACAGGGTATGGCGCTGTTCAATACGCACTATCGCGCTGGCCTCACGCTGGCTACGACCTTCTATCCAAAAGTACAAGAAACCTTGCATATGCTGCACGAGCGCGGCATGCCGCTGGCGATTATCACCAATAAACCCGAGCGTTTCACCATTCCCTTGCTGCGTGAACTCGGTGTTTTTGAGCATTTTGATGTCATCGTCGCAGGCGACACGCTGCCGAAAAAGAAACCCGCCCCTGAGCCACTGCAATTTGCAGCGCTGCAACTCAATGTTGAATTGGCGAATATGTTGATGGTCGGCGATTCAGAAAACGACATCCTCGCCGCTCGCGCAGCAGGCTGCCCTGTCGTGGCGGTTAGTTATGGCTACGGCAGCGATATCGAATCGCTCGGCGCCGATGAAGTGATTCATCGTTTTGACGATTTGCGTGATTTTTTAGCGCTTAACGATTAAGTGTATTAAAAAACAAGTTCACAAACGAGATCACGAAAAGCACGAAAGAACAGCAAAATTAATAACAACTAAGAAGTGCATCAGCGTATCGCGCTAATAACAATTAAAACCTCGCTTTGTGCGAGGGTTTTTCGTACTTTTCATGATCCAAGTTTTTGAATTTGACGGTACACCTCAGTTCACGCACAATTGCAGCTCACATCGATTCCCATATAGAACTCATTTAACATGGCTTTTTACTCCACACCGACCCGCGAAACTGGTTTTGCAGGACTTGCATGGCGATGGCGTCGCTGATTTCGCGTACGCACGCCCTTCTTGCAATTCAATTGGAGTAATACCCATGATCACTCGTACCGAATTTGATGCCTTGGCCAGCCAAGGCTATAACCGCATTCCGCTGATCCAAGAACTCTTTGCCGATCTCGACACCCCACTATCGGTCTACCTCAAACTCGCCAATCGCCCCTACTCTTATCTGCTCGAATCTGTCGTCGGTGGTGAGCGTTTTGGTCGTTATTCTTTTATTGGCCTGCCTGCGCGTACGCGAATTAAAGTCTGCGGCAATAAAACCGAGCTAATCCATAACGATGATGTGCTTGAAACGTTTGAGGGCAATCCGCTGGATTTTATCGAAAGTTATCAAGCCCGCTTTAAAGCACCGCCAAGCAAAGGTTTGCCACGTTTTATGGGCGGTTTGGTCGGCTATTTTGGTTACGAAACGATACGCTACATCGAACGTAAACTCGCCAGTTGCGACAAGCCCGACCCCATTGGCGCGCCCGATATTCAGCTTTTACTGTCAACCGAAATTGTCGTCGTTGACAATCTAAGCGGTAAATTGTTTTTGATTGTTTACGCCGATCCAAATAAAGAAATGGCGTTTGATATCGCCGAAGCGCGCTTGCACGATTTGCGTATGAAATTGCGCGAACCGGCAGAAATCCCGCTCTCACTGCCGACATCCCATCACGTCGCGCCGGTCTCTGAGTTTGGTGAAGACGCGTTTAAATCTGCCGTTCTCACAGCCAAAGACTACATCAAAGATGGCGACGTGATGCAAGTGGTGCTGGCGCAACGCATGAGCGCGCCGTTTGAGGCTTCGGCGATGTCTTTGTATCGCTCGCTACGCAGCATCAATCCGTCGCCGTATATGTTTTATTATGATTTTGGCGATATGCAAATTGTTGGCGCATCACCAGAAATCCTCGTTCGCCTTGAAGACGACACAGTCACCGTGCGCCCAATTGCCGGAACTCGCCCACGCGGTAAAGATCGCGATGAAGATCTAGCGCTAGAAACCGAATTGCTGGCGGATGACAAAGAAATCGCCGAACACGTGATGCTAATTGATCTGGGTCGTAATGATGCCGGCCGCGTTGCGCAAACGGGTTCAGTAAAACTCATCGACAAAATGATCGTCGAGCGTTATTCACACGTGATGCACATTGTGTCCAGCGTTGAAGCCAAGCTCAAACCGAAACTCAGCGCGATTGACGTACTCAAAGCCACCTTCCCTGCTGGAACTGTCTCTGGCGCACCGAAAGTGCGTGCAATGGAAATCATCGATGAATTAGAGCCCACCAAACGCGGGGTTTATTCTGGTGCAGTCGGTTATCTGGGTTTTAACGGCGATATGGACGTGGCGATTGCGCTGCGCACCGCTGTGGTGAAAAACAAAACACTCTATATGCAAGCCGGTGCCGGCATCGTCGCTGACTCTGTGCCGCAAAGTGAATGGCAAGAAACACTCAATAAAGCGCGTGCCGTGTTACGCGCAGCAGAACTTGCTGAACAAGGTTTGGACGCCTAAGCGCCTGCCACTTATTGAGATCACTCGTGTGCCCGTTGCGTGAAGCGATTTAAGGTCGTGACACGCAGCTGCTCGGCGACCTGCCGATCAAAATATCGGCCCATCACTCGCTCGCCTTGCAAATTGAAATAGCGCGCCTGAGTCTGGATCAAGCTACGCTATTTTCTAGGACTGGATTCTTTCTAGATTTTTTTCAAAATATTTTCTTACTTAAATTAGTAGCCACTTTGTGCTTGCCTTGGAGAGATACCATATAAGCGCTTAAATGCGGTTGCAAAATTTGCCGACGAGTTATACCCCGCATTAAATGCCGCTTCGGTCACTGAAAGGCCTTGCCGTATTTGCTCATACGCCTGCTGCAAACGCAGGCGACGCAAATAGTTTGCAATGCTATAGCCTGTGGCCTGACGAAAATGCACTTGTAATGTCGTGGGATTGCTACCCAAATGTTTCGCCAAGGCAAGCAAAGTCCAATCGACGCTTAAATCGCTATGGAGTAAATCCAGTAACATTTTAATTCGCTGCTGCGCCCGAGAATTTAACGGGCATACCGTTTGCGAGTCCGGTTCTTGTAACGCGATGGCCAATAAGGCCAATGCTTGGCTTTCTTGCTGCAATGCATTCAGCGGATTTAGATCAGATGCCGAATGCAATAAATGAGTTGCAATTTGCAGCATTTGCGCCGATGCCGCATGGTGATGGATTGCTAGTTCTTGTGCTGCTCGCTGCTTTTGCCCTGAGTTAAGCACAATTTGATCCAACCCTGTTTGGGCCAACCATTCTGCACTCGCGGTTAAAACCACTTGTTTTTGCGGGCCGGACTGCATCACTTCACGCCGAAATGGAATCCGTGCCGATGAATCTTGCGTTCTTGGGCGTAGTAAAAGGCAGTTATGCGCAACGCCACCCAGCGCCAAATGAGTTTGATCAAAGCGAAGACCAATTCGCCCCTGCAACATAATGATCAATTTCAAGCCTGAGGAGAGATGACCAGCGCCTGATACGCCGCAATGATAATCAACGTGAGTCGCGTGTAAAAACAGGCCGGGTCTTAACTCCCGCTCCAGAAAAACCCCCTCTAGTACCGGCTGAACCGCACTTTCCCCCCAGAGTGAGTAATGATTTTTATTTTGCTGCCAATACAAATTGGCCGTATCAAGCACCGCTTCTCGTTTTCCCATGATTTGATCTTTTTGCAAATAAAAAATTGTCGTTCACAAACGTTTTGCTTGGCCTGCATTGAGATAATGACAGCATTGTAATGATAACAATTCTCAATTAGTAGTCGGGTTTGTCGTAATGACTGCATTTTTTAGGAACAATTGATATGCCGCAAAATCCTCCACTGCCACTCAAAGTGTTAACGCTGCTGTTGCCACTTTGCTTGGCGACTGAATTTAGTTGGGCGCAAGACGAAACCGTGCTAGAGCCAATTGAAGTAAGCGCAAGCACGCCCACACAAGACGGTGTCATTCAACGCGACGATCTCATTAATCGGCAAGCACAAAATTTGAGGGATATTTTTGTTGCCGACCCAGAAATTAGCGTCGGTGGTGGCGGCAATCCGATTTCGCAAAAAATGTATATCCGCAGTATGGAAGAGTCATTACTCAATCTGAGCGTCGATGGCGCACTGATCAATAGCAAGGTCTATCACCATCAGAGTGCTTTGATTCTTGATCCACAACTGATCAAGCAAGTCGAAGTTGAAAAAGGCACGGCGTCGGCCAGTGCGGGTCCTGGCGCACTGGGTGGCGCAATTCGCTATGAAACCGTCTCGGCACTCGACATGTTGCGCCCCGGACAACAACTCGGTGGCATGCTCACAGGCAGCGCATTTAGCAATGAAGGCTGGCGCAGCAGTGCAAGTGCGTACGGCAAAATCGGCACTCAGGTCGATGCATTACTGAGTGCGACCACGATGCAAACTCGAGATTATCAAGCCGGTAATGGCCAAACCATAGCCAACACATCGACCGAACAATATAACTATCTCGCCAAACTCGGCGTGCAACTAACCGAGCAACAACGCCTGAGCGCTAGTTTTCAACGCAGTAGCGATGAAGGCATCCGCACCGCTCGCGCCAATATGGTTGGCTTTGCCCATCCCGTATTGCCCAATGATGCCATTCCACAAAGTCTAGCGCGCGATACCGCCACTCTGAAATACCAAGGTCAACAATTGGGTTGGCTCGACGGCTTGGATGCCACGCTGTATCGCTCGGAAGTTGATAGCGAACGAACTAGTAAAACAGGTCGTACTTGGGGTGAGACGCTCACGACCACGGGTGCTGATGTGCTGTTTAAGCAAGCGATTAGTGAGCATTTGCTGAAATATGGCCTTAATTGGCGGGAAGAAAAATCGGCTGCAAATCAAATTGCCAATCCATTTGGCTTAACCGGAAACGGTCGAGAAGAAATGAGTGTATTGGGTGGTTTTGTTGAAGGGGAGCTGCATTTTAATACCATCACCCTCACCGGCGGCCTGCGCTACGACGACTACAGCTACACCGATAATCACCAACAGCAGTTTAACAGTGACGGCCTTAGCCCGAGCGCCAGCGTGCGCTGGCAAGCGACTGATGCGCTGCAATTACGCGCGGGCTATGCCAAAGCATTGCGCGGAGTCGGCCTGAAAGAAGCATTTATGCTCGATATCGCACAATGGAAAAACAATCGTCAAATCGAAGCCGAAGAAGCGGATAACAGCGAGCTGGGATTTGTCTACCAGCAAGGCGGCCTGAGTCTGAACGGTAATGTTTATCGCCAAACGATAGACAACTTTATCACCACATTTAGCTGCCCCAGCTCACGAGGCGGTTGCCGTGGCAATCTAGGCTCAGCAACGATTGATGGCTATGAATTAGCTGCGCAATATCGCTGGGGAGATCTATCGCTGGGTTTGAGCGTAGCTGATAGCCGACCTGAACTGGATGGCCGTAAATTTAATGATGGTGATCTGGGCTTGGGCGTTAGCACCGGCCGTACTTGGGTGAGTCGATTAGCTTATCAGTTACCCGCGCAAGGGCTGGAAATGGGTTGGTTGGGGCGTTTTGTTGAGTCGCTGGATTATCAACCCATCGGTACAAAAACTGAGCAAACTAAAGCGGGCTATGGCGTACACGATGTTTACATCAGCTGGAAACCATGGGCCAAAGAGACTTTACGCCTCAATTTAGCCGTGAAGAATTTATTTGATCAGCATTACTACGACCAAGCGACTTATGCCTATAACGGCTGGCAAGGCAAAGTGCTCGGTTATCCAGAACCAGGGCGCGATGTGCGCCTAGAAGCAAGCTGGCAATTCTAAACTCGCAGCACAGCACCACTGCGCGGTCTGGCAGTGGTGTTTTTCGTTCAAAGATTGGAATACGCAATGAAATTCTTCCAGAAACAAACCATCGCTCTATGCTTGGTGAGCTTGCTGAGTGTTGCCGCTCAGGTCTCTGCGGCCACCGTCACCGATCTCGCCGGGCGCACGGTAGCGATCCCAGCCAAGATTGATCGCATCATTTTAGGCGAAGGCCGCATGTTAACTAGCTTGGCGATTTTAGATCGCGAGCTGCCACGCCAACGCATCGTTGGCATGCTGGGCGATTTTGAACAACTTGATCCGGGCAGCTATGCGCAATATCGCAAGGTCTATCCCAATCTCGATCAGGTGGCACGCTTAGGGCGCAGCAGCCAAAGTTTTAGTGTTGAAGAAGCCATCGCGCTCAAGCCACAACTGGCCATCTTTAGCCTTGGCGGTCATGGTCCAAATGTCAACGATCACGCCACAATGCAACGCTTATCCAAAGCGGGCATCAGTGTTATTTATATCGACTTTAATAAAAATCCACTCAAGAACACAGCACTGAGCATCAAGGTATTGGGTCAAGTCCTAGGAAGGAAAAAGGCTGCAGAGCAATACCTTGATTTTTATCACGTAGAAATGGCCAAAGTCAGCCAAGGTTTGCGTCAATTACCGCGTAAAACCAGTGTCTTTTTGGAAAGCCGTGTCGGGCTGAGTCAAGGCTGCTGCGAAACACTGACCAATGGCATGTTAGGGACGTTTATCACCGCAGCAGGCGGCGATAATATCGCCAGTGCGCTGGTGCCAGGCAGTCACGGCACGGTCAGTTTGGAATTTTTACTCAGTACGCAGCCCGACGTTTATATTGGCACTGGCATCGGCAACCCCACTACCGCACGCGATAGCAATAGCCCACGGATTGCACTCGGCGCAGGGATTGATCACGCTACAGCACAAGCCTCACTCAAGCGCGCTTTGGCACGCCCCGGCTTTGCGCAACTGAACGCAGTCAAACAAGGTCGCGCTTTCGCGATTTCTCACCAATTTAATTACAGTGCGGCCAATGTTGTCGCGGTGCAAGCCATCGCCAAGTGGCTCTACCCACAGCAATTTGCCACGCTGAATCCACAAGCCACATTACAGCGCTTTTATCAGCAATTTCAACCTGTCCCATTAGCGGGAACCTTCTGGGTTGCAGGACAATAAGACCGATGGCTTCTCTACAGTTACAAGCAGCGCCATTAGTAGCGCCGCAACCGAACGATCTAGCACAACAATATCGCCAGAAAAATCGCTGGCGCAGCGTGTGTTTGATCGCCCTATTCATCGCTTTAATCCTCAGCCTCGCCACCGATCTGGCAACGGGTAGCGCCAACTATCCTTTGCAGACCGTACTCGCCGGCGTACTCCAACCGAGCACGCTGGATGCCAGTCTGCATGTTGTGATTTTCGACGTGCGTCTACCGTACGCATTAATGGCATTGGCCGTTGGCGGCGCCTTAGGTTTGGGCGGTGCACAATTGCAAACCGTGCTCAATAACCCCTTAGCCAGCCCATTCACGCTGGGCGTCGCCGCTGCCGCAACACTAGGCGCTTCACTCGTCATTGTGTTTGAGCATCATCTGCCTAGCGGTTTGCCACACAATCTCTTGCTACCGATGGGCGCATTTACGGTGGCATTGGCTGCAACTGCACTGATTTTGCTATTGAGCCGTGCTCACGGTGGAGGTAGCGATACGCTGGTGCTGTTCGGTATTGCACTGTTATTTGCCCTTGAGGCGCTGGTTTGGCTACTGCAATTTTTGGCCGATGCCAATGCGCTTGAGCAAATCGTATTTTGGTCTATGGGCAATTTGGGGCGCGCCACATTGCAGCATGTGGCGATTGTCAGTGCCGTATTGCTCTTGTGTTTTGTGCTGGCGATGCGCCGTGCGTGGGCACTGACCTTGCTACGAGGTGGCGCAGTCCATGCGGCAAGTCTTGGCGTGCAAGTCAATCAACTCAGCTGGCGCGTACTCCTTGAAGTCAGCCTCTTAACGGCGGTTGCGCTGGCTTTTGTCGGCACAATTGGCTTTGTCGGTTTAGTCGGCCCACATATCGCACGACTCTTAGTTGGCGAGCAGCATCGGTATTTTCTGCCTGCAAGTGTATTGTGCGGCGCGCTGATGCTGTCCTTGGCCTCGATTGCCAGTAAGAGCTTGATACCTGGCTTATTAATTCCAATCGGCATCGTCACGGCACTCGTTGGTGTACCTGTGCTCATGCTGCTGATTTTACGCAGAAGGACTTAAGGTATGAGCCTGCAAGTATTAGAATTAAACGTCAAGCAAGGCAATACCCAGGTTATTTCTCAACTTAATCTTTTGCCTTTAACGGCCGGCAGTGTGACCGCATTAATCGGCCCGAATGGCGCTGGAAAATCAACACTGATTCATGCGCTCGCTGGTTTATTACCCGCGCGGGGTCAAATCATCTTGCACGGCCAATCGCTGCCGCAATTAGCGCACGATGAACGCTGTCGTCGAGTGGCGCTACTACCGCAAAGCCTACCGCAATCGACAGGCTTAACGGTCTATGAGCTACTGCTGGGCGGCTTACTCACGCTGGGTTTAGCACCTCATGAGGCTGAAGTGCGCATTGCTCGCTATTTGTCGCAGTTACATTTAAGCAACTTGGCCATGCGACCCTTAGCGACCTTATCGGGTGGACAGCGGCAAATGGTGGCTTTGGCGCAATTATTGGCACGCCAGCCAGAGCTATTACTACTAGACGAACCCAATAGCGCCCTAGATCTGCACTGGCAATTGGCCTTGGTGGAAGCCATTCGTACCGATGTACGGGAGCGCAATAGTATCGCGTTACTTGCCTTGCATGATTTGAATCTGGCGCTGCGCTGTTGCGACAGAATCATCGTGTTGCACGATGGCCAATGCGCTGCCGACGGCACGCCGCTCGTAGTGCTAACACCTGCTTTACTTGCAAAAGTCTATGGCATCGAAGGCCGTATCGAGCATTGCTCACAAGGAAAGCCAATGTTTGTGCTGGACCAGATGAGTGCTTGGTCTGTTCAGTAAATAATAAAAGCCGCTACCTGATGGTTTGCGGCTTTTTTTAAGTTTGATTTACTCATCGTGATCTTCATCTTTTCTAATTAATAGAACCGGCACTCGTGATTTATGTAGCAAACTTTCAGAAATACTGCCAAAGATCAGCTGCATAAACCCTGAATACCCATGGGTTCCCATTACAATCAAATCGGCATTGAATGCGTTCGCTGCGTTCAGCAAGGTATCTGCAGGATTTCCACCCCATTCTTCAATGAGGCGCGTTGTGCATTTGACCTCTTGCTGGCTAGCCACTTCGGCGAGTCGATTCAGTAATGCTTGGCTATGCTGGATATTGGTTTCACGTTGCTCATTGTAAGCAGGGAATTCAAACCCAGGTATGACACCAGCAGCAATCGATGAGCGAGCAATATTTTCTACATGGACCAGATGCAGCGTGCTATTCATTAATTTGGCTAGCTCTAAAGCATGCCCGAAAGCCGCTGTAGCAGCCTCGCTATGATCAATAGGAACTAAAATTCGTAGATACATTTTTGTTCTCCGTGCAATAAAAACGACCTTTCCGACCATCGCAGAATAGTTGTTTTCAGTTTAGCCGTTGTAAACAGTCACGGCTCACACCTCTGAATGTATTGCGATCATTTTCTCGGCGCGAATCAGGCAAAATCAGCAGGCTAACGCCATTCAATGGCTTCGAGTCGGAATACGACCGACGACGATCGCACCAATCACCGCCACAACCACCAAAAGCAACTGTAGCAGTGGCTTCCCAGAGAACTGCCAAATCGACAAGCTCGTCATAACGAGCATCAATCCAATCGCACTCCATTTAATACGACGAGAAAGACTACGATTTTGTTCCCAGTCTCTAATCATTGCGCCCAAATATTTATTTGCGAGTAGGCGCTGATGCAGTCTGGTCGAGCCTTTTGCAAAACATGCGGCAGCGAGCAGAATAAAAGGCGTAGTGGGTAAGCCAGGCAAAATAATCCCCAGCAAACCTAACAGCACGGCAAGGATGCCGCAGAGTGTAAATAACACTTGATGAATTTTCGACATAGTTAAATTGTGGCACAGAGGCCAGACTTTGTTACGAAAATCAGCTTGATGACTTTTAATTACGACAACAAAACTCCCATAAATTTCATCATAAATTCGTCTAGACGTCATCGTATTGTCACTTTGGGGTGCGCATAATTGCGCCACATTTAAACCCACTCAGAGACAAACGTAATGAAAAAACTCACCGCAATTTCCCTGCTACTTTCAGCCGCATTAAGCTCAATCGCGATGGCCGATAGCACACTCACCGTGTACACCGCGCTAGAAGCCGATCAACTTAAAGCCTATCAAGCCAAATTTGAAGAAGAAAATCCGAGCATCAAACTCAAATGGGTGCGTGATTCCACCGGCATTATCACCGCCAAATTGCTCGCCGAAAAAGCCAATCCACAAGCCGATGTAGTGATGGGCTTGGCAGCATCGTCGCTCTTGGTATTTGAAAAAGAAGGCATGTTGCAAGCCTATGCACCCAAAGGTGTAGAGAAACTGAGCAAGCAATACGTCGATGACAGCACGCCGCCAACATGGGTGGGCATGGATGTTTGGGGTGCGACGGTGTGCTTTAACACCGTTGAAGCCGCTAAATTGGGCTTAAAAAAACCAGAAACATGGAAAGACCTCACCAAGCCGGAATTCAAAGGCAAGATCGTGATGCCAAACCCAGCATCGAGCGGCACTGGCTATTTTGACGTCAGCGCTTGGCTACAAATGATGGGCGAGAAAGACGGCTGGGCGTTTATGGATAAATTGCACGATAACATGGCGCAATACACCCATTCGGGCTCTAAGCCTTGCAAACAAGTCGCAGCAGGTGAATTCCCAGTCGGTATTTCATTTGAATACCGCGCAGCTAAGCTCAAAGAAGGTGGCGCGCCGATTGATCTGGTGTTTCCAAAAGAAGGCTTGGGCTGGGATTTGGAAGCCACGGCGATTATGAAAGGCACCAAAAACCTCGATGCCGCGAAAAAGCTCGCTGATTGGTCTGCTTCAAAATCAGCCAACGAGCTGTACGAGAAAAACTTCGCGATTGTTGCGATGCCTGGCATTGCCAAACCGAACGCGCACATTCCAGCCGATTACGAAAAACGCCTGATCAAACAAGACCTGCGCTGGTCTGCCGCCAATCGTGACCGTATTTTGGCCGAATGGACTAAGCGTTACGACAGCAAATCTGAACCGAAAAAATAATTAGTCTTCATCTGAATACCGCGCTGAGCGATGCTTGGCGCGGCTATGTTGTTTGAAAAGAAAATAATGACGCTTCGTTTTAATGATCTTCATCCGCTTCTTAATGGCGCAGGGCAAAAACTCTACGGTGGAGAAGCGATCTCTCAATTAGAGCATGCGCTGCAAGCGGCCCATTTTGCCCAATTAGCTGGCGGCGATGCTGCGGCGATTACTGCGGCGCTGCTGCACGATATTGGCCACATTATTTGCGAGCAACAAGAGCACGATGTGGCTTTAGGTATTGATGACCAACATGAATTTGTGGCGGTGACAGTACTAAAAGACTTATTTGATCAACGCGTTTTATTTGCGATTGCACGGCATGTAGATGCCAAACGCTATCTGTGCGCTACAGAAGCGGACTATCTAACTGCTTTATCTCCTGCATCACAAATGTCATTGCAACTACAAGGCGGCGTCATGAACCATGAACAGGCCATGCGATTTGCCGCCAGTAGCTATGCAAAAGATGCGATTTTTTTACGCCGCTGCGATGACCAAGCGAAAGTCGTCGGTCTAGTCACTGCCCCGCTTAACTATTTTCTACAGATTGCCAAAACAATCTGTATCAGCAAGGAGTTGGCATGATTCGCGAATCGACCACCAATCTGAACATCGCCACTGAGCTACAAATTTCTGGCATCCAAAAACAATTTGGCGCCTTTACCGCGCTGCACGATATCTCGCTCAATGTGCAAAAAAGCGAATTTGTATGCCTATTGGGGCCATCTGGTTGTGGCAAAACGACCTTATTGCGGATTATCGCTGGGCTCGAAACCGCTGATCGCGGGCAAATCGTCCAGACCGGCCGCGATATCACACACGCCAGCGCCGCAGAGCGCGATTACGGCATTGTGTTTCAATCGTATGCGCTATTCCCAAATTTAACTGTCGCCAAAAATATCGCCTATGGCCTGAAAGGTCGCGCGCAAGATAAAGATCGACGCGTCATTGAACTACTCGAATTGATTGGCCTACCCGCCATTGCTGAAAAATACCCCGCACAACTCTCTGGTGGTCAGCAGCAACGCGTGGCACTAGCGCGCGCACTGGCTACATCACCGAACCTGTTGCTGCTCGATGAACCGCTATCGGCGCTCGACGCGCAAGTACGCGAGCATTTACGCGGTGAAATCAAAGCGCTGCAGCAAAAACTCGGCGTGACCACCATCATGGTGACGCACGATCAGGAAGAAGCACTAACAATGGCCGATCGCATCGTCGTGATGAATCACGGCGTCATCGAGCAAATCGGCACGCCCGCTGAAATTTATCAGCACCCTGCCAGCCGTTTTGTGGCGGATTTTGTCGGCCATTGCAATTGGTTGCACGCACACGCAGTCGATAGCCATCGCGTTCGTTTGGGCGAAGCTGAATTGAACATCAATAGCGAAACCGCGCTCACCGCAGGGCAAAATCACGAGCTATTTATTCGCCCCGAAGACATCGAGCTACTGCCACAATGGCGCGCAGGCGAGCAACTCGCACTGGGAAAATTACTGCATTTGGAGCTGATCGGCAGCGTCTATCGGCTGCGCCTCTCGGTCGCACTCTGGGCTGGCATTGAATTAGAAGTCGTCATTAGCCATCGCGAATTGGCGCAGCTGCGTTTTGCCGACGGCCAGCTGATTCCGGTGTATTTACCCGCAGAAAAATTGCGCTGCTTTGCACCGGAGCGCGCCGCATGAGCAGCCTCGCCCTACCCGCTCCGATGATAAAAATCCGCAGCGAAACCATCGCTTGGGGCTTAGCCGGACTCGCCGTGCTAATTTTGGTCGTCATTTTAGGCGGGCCTTTACTGGCGATTTTAAGCCAAGCCTTTTTCGATCCCAAAGCCAACGTTTGGGGATTAGGCTCAGTCCGTGCGGTTCTGAATTCACCCAGCTTATTGCAAAGTCTGGTCAATAGTCTGCAAGTCGCACTAACCAGCACCGCCATCGTGATTCCATTGGCATATCTCTATGCAGCGGCATTAACCCGCTCGACGATGGCAGCCAAAGGTCTATTTCGGATGCTGGCGCTAATTCCGCTGCTCGCGCCATCGCTCTTGCCTGGGATTGCGCTGGTGTATTTATTTGGCAATCAAGGTCTGCTCAAATCTTGGTTTCCGGATGGCAGCATTTATGGTTTTTGGGGCATTGTCATCGGCCAAGTGTTTTTCACATTCCCACACGCGATGATGATTTTGCTCACCGCGCTGCGCGTTGCCGATGGCCGCCTGTATGAAGCGGCGACCTCACTGGGCGCTGGCAAAACACGGCAATGGTTGACTGTCACCCTGCCTAGCGTGCGCTACGGCCTGCTTTCGGCGGCGGTGGTGGTGTTTACTCTAGTTGTTACCGATTTTGGCGTGGCGAAAGTGATCGGCGGGCAATTTAATGTGCTGGCGCTGGAAGCCTACAAACAAGTGATCGGCCAGCAAAATTTCTCGCGCGGCGCGGTGATTGGCCTCTTACTACTGGTGCCCGCGATTCTGTCTTTTGTGCTCGATCATTACTCGCAAAAAAAGCAGCAAGCGATGCTCAGCGCCCGCGCGCAGCCGATGCAAGCCGCGATCAGCACGTGGCGAGATCGCGCTGCCTTGATGTTTTGTGTGATTGTGAGCGGCGCTTTACTGGCGATTTTAGGCACGGCGATTGCCGCTGCGTTTATTAAATTATGGCCCTACCAAATGCAACTCTCGCTCAGCCATTTTAATTTCGACGATGTTGACGGCGGTGGTTGGGCGGCGTTTGCTAATAGCTTAAAAATGTCAGCGTGGACGGCGCTATTTGGCTCGATTTTGGTGTTTGCTGGCGCATGGCTGACCGAAAAAGTCGCCGCCTGCCAACCGTGGCGGCAAGCGCTGCATCTGCTCGCGATGCTACCCATGGCCGTTCCTGGCTTAGTGCTCGGCTTGGGCTATGTATTTTTCTTTAACCACCCGCAAAACCCACTCAATGGCCTGTACGGCACGATGGCGATTTTGGTGCTGTGCTCGATCGCGCACTTTTACACCACCGCCCATCTGACCGCCGTCACGGCATTGAAGCAACTCGACAAAGAATTCGAAGCCGTCGCCGCCTCGCTCAAAGTGCCATTCTGGATCACCGCTTGGCGCGTCACCTTGCCAATTTGCCTACCCGCTTGCTTAGAAATCGCCCGCTACTTTTTTGTCGCCACGATGACCACCGTTTCAGCCGTCGTATTTATCTACACACCAGAAACGATGCTGGCGTCGGTTTCAGTGCTGAATATGGACGACGCGGGCGACACTGCGGCTGCGGCAGCGATGGCGACGTTGATTGTCGCCAGCTCAGCAGTCGCATGCGGGCTATTTGCTGTGATCAGTCATTTTTTGCAGCGGCGCAGTCAGAATTGGCGGATTAAGTGATGGGTATATTGCTGTATCAATTAAATGGCAATGCCTACAGAGCAATACTGTACGACATATTTAGTGCCTGCGGCACAGCGTTTTACAGTCGCAATCCGCGACGGGGACTTACTTTTCTTGAACGGCCAAGAAAGTAAGCAGGCCGCCCTAGTATCTGCGTCCGACTTCGTCGGATGCCCTCGCTGCGGACAATCGGCAAGGCGTCGGGCTTTAACAAAACAGAGCCCGCCGAAAGCCCCTTGCCGCTTGTTCCTCGCTCGGCTTGATACAAGGGATTTTCCGCAGCTCGACGAGGTTTGAAATTTGTAGATGTATTGCCATCTAAGCTTTGTTAAGCAAAGGCTGGAGGCAGATACCTGAAAAGAATAATCGACATTCAGGGTTGCTGTTGATGCTGTGCCACGCTCGTTGAGCTGGGGCTTAAAACCCCCGTCTAAGCGCACCGAGTGAGGAAGAGAGACAAACAGCTTTATCGTTTGGCTCACGACTGACCGAGGGCATCGGGGACCGATGCGCGCCCGGGTCGCCTTTCTTTGCTTACTTTCTTTGGCGAAGCAAAGAAAGTCAGTGCCGCGCGGCATGAGCGCGACTCAGACAAGATGAAACACAACAGATTCAGCGATTAAAGCATTGCCAAAAACAACGCTTTAAAAACGAAAAATAAAAATTATCAGGTATACACCTACGTAGATTAATGAATAAGCCCTACAACTCAATACCCACGTCAGCGCCTCAAGCGCTTTTTTGACACGCAAAAATTCATCTAGATGACAAGGAGCCTCCATGTTACAAGCGCCGATTTTATTAACGCCCGGCCCGCTCACCACTAGCCTTGCCACTCGCACAGCAATGCTAACCGATTGGGGCTCTTGGGATAGCAGTTTCAATGCGCTCACCGCCTCGGTTTGCGCCGATTTACTCAGCATTGCCAACGGCGCTGCCAACCATTGCTGCATTCCTTTGCAAGGCTCGGGCACGTTTGCGGTTGAAGCGGCGCTGGGAACCTTAGTACCACGCGCGGGCAAATTGCTGGTGCTGGAAAACGGTGCTTACGGCCAACGGATGAGCAAAATCGCGCGTGCGATTGGCCGCGATGTCACGGTTCTTTCGTGGCCGGACGGCGTGGCCATTGATGCGCTGGCGGTCAAAGCCAAGCTGCAAAACGACCCCGCCATTACGCACATCGGCCTGATTCATTGCGAAACCGCAACAGGCCTACTCAATCCGCTCTCAGAGATCGCCCATGTTGCCAGCAATGCAGGCTGCGAATTGATTGTTGATGCAATGTCGTCATTTGGTGCACTCGAAATTGATGTGCAGGCGCTCAATCTTTGCGCGGTGATTGCGGCTTCGGGCAAATGTTTGGAAGGCGTGCCGGGTATGGGTTTTGTCATCGCCAAAACCGCTGCTGTTTCTCTGGCGAATGGCAATAGCCCATCGCTTGCGCTCGATTTGGCGGATCAATACGACTATATGCAGCGTACTGGGCAATGGCGCTTTACGCCGCCAACGCACGTTGTCGCAGCGCTGCGTTCTGCGCTCGATCAGTATTTCGCTGAAGGCGGCAGACCTGCTCGGCTGGCGCGCTATACCGCTAATGCTCAAGTGCTGATTGATCGCTTAAAGTCAGCCGGATTAGCACTGTTTTTGGATGAAAAACTGCAAGCACCAATCATCCTGACGTTCCACGCTCCAGCGCATCCCGATTACCAATTTACGGCGTTTTACAACGCGATGCGCGAGCGCGGCTTTGTGCTGTATCCGGGCAAACTCACGCAAATTGAAACTTTCCGCGTCGGCTGCATCGGCGCGATCAACAGCGCTCAACTCGAACAAGCCGCCCATGCGATTGTGGATGTGCTAACTGGCTTTGGCTGGTTGGATCGCTAAAACCAAACAATTAGTCCACGAAAGGCACGAAAAAAATACAAAACGCACGAAAAGAAACGAATTACTCAGTTGTAGATCCGTAGGTCGGGTTTTAACCCGATATTGCAGTCGGGTTAAAACCCGACCTACATGCGCCTTGCGAGATTCAAAGCTCTTTTGATGAATTTGATTTAACGCATTCTTGCGATTCAAACCACGCCAAAGCGCTCAATAAGATTGCTCAAATTGCCTTTTTTTTGCTGTTTTTTTTCGTATTTTTCGTGATCCATCTTCTGCTTTTTTCAAACAACAAATCACTGCTTACCTCAAAGGAAACACCATGCTCAACAACACTCACCGCGCGTACACCGGCCCTCTGCAAGCTGTTATTTTTGATTGGGCTGGCACTGTGCTCGATTTTGGCTCTTTCGCGCCGACGCAAGTGCTAGTTGAAGCGTTCAAACAACTCGGCATCACGCTGACCTTGGCGGAAGCACGTGGCCCTATGGGTTTGGCGAAATGGGATCACATCAAGGCGGTTGGCCAAATGGAATCGGTGGCGGCGCGCTGGCAAGATCAATTTGGCCGCACTATGAACGACGCCGATGTCGATCAAATTTATGCGCTATTTATGCCGCTGCAAATCGCGCATGTTGGCGAATTTTCGCAGCCGATCACTGGCGCTATAGACACGATTAATGCGCTGCGCGAACGTGGACTAAAAATCGGCAGTTGCACCGGCTATCCGCGCGCGGTGATGAATACTTTGCAACCGATTGCCGCGCAATATGGCTTTGTACCCGATTACATCGTCGCCGCCGACGATCTAAAAGCCGGCGCTCGCCCAGGCCCATGGATGGCGCTAGCCAATGTGATTGAGCTGGGTATTAGCCACGTTGCGGCGTGCATCAAGGTCGACGACACAATACCCGGCATTACAGAAGGACTCAGCGCCGGAATGTGGACAGTCGGTTTAGCGGTTAGCGGCAATGAAGTTGGCCTGACCGAGGCTGAATGGAATGCACTGAGCCCTACTGAACAAGCCAAGTTGCGCGACATCGCCAGTGCTAAGTTGGCACAAGCAGGTGCACATTTTGTCATCGATAGCATTGCCGATTTGCCTGCGGTGATCAGCGAAATCGAAGCGGCGCTCGCACGCGGCGAGCAGCCATGAAAGAGGCTGAATTTCAACCTTGGTGGTTTGCCGATGCGCTAGCGCAAGAAAACGCCGCGCCGCGCCCGTCGCTGAACGACACGATTACCGCTGACGTCTGCATCGTCGGCGGCGGCTATACCGGTTTGTGGACGGCGATCCAGCTCAAGCAAAAACAGCCTGAGCTTAAAATCGTACTGATTGAAAAAGGCCAGTGTGGCAGCGGCGCATCGGGGCGAAACGGCGGTTGTGTGCTCACGCTGGCGCCAAAATTTTTGACGCTGAAACGGCTATTTGGTGAGGCTGAGGCGATCAAAATCGTGCGGGGTTCAGAAGCAGCGGCATTTGCGATCCGTGATTTTTGCAATGAGTATCAGATTGCAGCCCAATTACATATTGACGGTGCGCTGTATACATCAACTAATATCGCACAAAACGGTACGATGAATGCTGTTGTTGATGCCTTAAGCCAAGCGCGCATTAATAGCTGGAACCCGCTCGCCCCCAGCGACGTGCAAGCAATGGCGGGATCAAAAAAACATATCGAAGGGCATTTTTCGCCGATTGCTGGCAGCGTGCATCCAGCGCTATTGGTGCGTGGGCTAGTTCGTGCGGCAGAAAAGCTGGGCGTCTTCATTTATGAAAATACCGCAATGAAAAATCTGCACTACGGCCAACCCGCCAGCGTGTTAACCACAGACGGCGAAGTGATTGCCAAACAGCTCGTGCTGGCGATGAATGCGTGGATGGCGAGCCAATTTCGGCAATTTGAGCGCAGTATTGCGATTGTTTCATCCGATATGCTCATCACCGAGCCCTGCCCTGAGCTGCTGGCCGAGCTGGGTTTGCAGCACGGCGCGGCGGTTTGCGATTCGCGGATTTTTGTGCATTATTATCGCAGTACCAGCGATGGTCGATTGATGTTCGGTAAAGGCGGCAACACCTTTGCCTTTGGCGGCAAGATGCTGGCCGAGTTCGATCGGCCCAGCCGTTACCTGCCGCAACTGACGCAAAGCCTACACGAATTTTTTCCGCGTTTAGCTAGCATACCAATTGCCGGGTCTTGGAATGGCGCCTCGGATCGCTCTGTGACTGGCCTTCCGTTCTTTGGCCAACTCGATCAACAGCCCAATATTTGCTACGGATTTGGCTACTCAGGCAATGGCGTCAGCACCTGCTATTTGGGCGGGCAGATTTTAAGCAGTATGGTTCTGAAAGAAACCGACGGCTGGGCGCAATGCGGTCTTGTTAGTGGGCCACTGGGCTACTTCCCACCCGAACCGATACGCTGGCTAGGCAGCATCATCATCCGCAACGCGATTCGCCGCAAAGAAGCTTGCGAAGATCAAGGGCAAACACCAAGTGTGATTGATCGTTACTTAGCAAAGTTTGCGGCTGCGGCGGGGAAGTCGGATAAGGGGGGATAAGGTATTTATTGGGTATATTAATGTAGGCTTTGATAAATATCGCCTTCATCAACATACCTTTATCATATAATTTATATGGTGAAATGCGCGGTGCTTATTGAACACCTACAAATTTGATTTAAATAGGTGAGAAATTTAATCTTTACTCATCACCTTGGATTTCCAATGCCGCCATGAGTGCTATGTTTGCATGGTTGAAATTATCAAGTTGATCTCTAAAGTGATATGCCCATTTCGCCCCATGAAATAGATTATTACGTAGACGATAGATAATTATAAAAAGCGCAGCAATGATATCTGCTGGCGCTCCATTTTTAGCACAAAGAACGGCCTTAACCAATTCGAGATCAGCATTTTGGCGTGGATGTAAGTGGCCTAAATTATCGGTGAAATTGTTGTTTTGAAGATAGCGATTTTGGAAATAAGCTAGACTTTGTACAAATGCTTCTGGGTTTTGGCCCATATCCACCCATTTTTCTGCGAGAGCCTTAATTTTTTGTGTGTTTGCCCCCATACCGAGTTTTTTACACTCAAATAAACTCCATAACAAAGAAAAATGCATAATCGCATCCCGTTCTTCATGAGATAAGTGATTAAATTCCTGTTCGTATCTGCAAAGCCACTCGATAGGATTCATTGGTTCTCCTTAATATTTTCCTAATTTCAAATCTGCTCAGTTAACTCATAAGCCATATTCTCGTAGGGAGCTAATAAACACAGCGCATGACACCATGTTACTTAATCCTAAGCCGCACGCAGCAATTGTGGCAAACTTGGCGTCTCTATTTTTTGATCGAATCGACGATGAATCTCGCGACCGCCAAAACCATAATCGCCAACTGGGATAAACCACTGATCCGCCAGATTTTCTGGTATCTGGTCATCCCCGCGCATGTAGCAGTCCAGCAAGCCGAGCCTTTGACCTACGCTTATTGCAACGCGCAGCAAATCCCCTATCGGCTGATTTATCTCATCAAATTTTTACTAGCACTGGGCGCATTTGCGTTAATCAGTTTAATCGACGGCGCACCGACTTTGGTGCTCTTACTCAGGCTCGCCAGCGGCTATTTGATCGCGATGTACGGCATTTGGACGCTGGCATATTGGTCGATGAAGCAGCCAGCTAATAAAGCGTAAGGTGCGAAACGCTACGCGTTGCGCACCACCTTTAACGAACGGTTTAAAATACGCAACGGGGAAAATATAGCGCTGTACCGCTCGCGCAAATCAGGATTTATGCACGCTGCTTGGCTGAAAAACTACATTGGGTATATGCTTGTAGCCCTTATTTAAAGAAGACTACAAATATATACCCATCATCGTTCATACGGCACAGTTCGCTACGCTCAATGCACCCTACATTCACTCATGTCTACTGTCGACCCAAAGCGGAAGTGGCTTGTAGGGTGCCAAAGCTGCGCGTATTGCACCGCGTCGCCAAAGCCGGTGTAATGCGCTTCGCTTATTAATACCCTACAAATTGCGGTTTACGAGTTCAATAAGTAAATGCAACGGCGATACCGATCAATAAATGGGTGAAATGAAGTATATTATTTACCTGTTATTTAACCGGTAAGTCAGGAGCACAATTAAATTCGAACATTTCTGAATTACTCATTACTTCACTCAAAATACTATTCACTTCAGTTCGTAGCTTCTGGATATTGTATCCCTGCCCCTCTAATATAATTGACATACAACCCAACAGCTGCACTAGAGCATTTCTACAGTTTTCTTCAATAGAAATTTCAGCTAGAGGAGCGCAAAGAAATATAGAAAACATAACCTTCTTGTCTTTTTTTGATATTTTTGGGCCTTTCGTCTCAGGAGCTATAATCTCCTTCTTCGCACTTATATAAAATACATAATCATAATCTGGGTACTTATATAAAAAATCATTTTTTTCTTCAATCAGCGCTTCTACTTTTCTAGATAAATACCTTTGAAATATATAAGTAAATGGGTATGTAACATCAACCTGAAGGTAGAATTGCGTAATATTAATTTTCACAGCTCAGGCTCAATCAATAATTGCACCGCATTGGCGGCGAAGCGGGTGATGCCGTATTCGATGACTTGGCCATTTTCGTCTTGGTAGACGCTTTCCACATACAGCACGGGCTGGCTTTTGGGTTGACCTAACTGCACCGCGACTTCGGGGCGGGGAATGCGTGCGGTGATGCGGGAAAATTTTCGGGTGATGCTGCAAATGCCAGCGGCGCGTAGCGCTTCGCTCATTACGCCTTGCTCGACCAAACGCTGCGTAAATCCGGCAAACCGTGGCAGCGGTAGGTATTCGGTACATACGCCGACGATTTGGTTTTCTACGAAATCTAACGCATCGATTTGCAGCACTTCGCTGCCTTTGGCGATGCCGAGTAGGCTGCAAATATCGTCGTTGGCACGTATCGTTTGGCTGCTGAGAATTTTGCTTTCGCCGCTTAAGCTTTGCGCCGCCAAACTATGCGAAAAGCGCTCTTTTTTGCCCATGCGGTAGTCGATTAAATCTTCTTGCACAAAAGTGCCCCGCCCCTGCTCAATCCGCACCAAGCCTTGCGCCTCTAGTTCTTGCAATGCCCGCCGTACCGTGTGGCGATTCACCGCAAAACGCTCAGCGAGCAGCGGCTCAATCGGCAGTTGCCCAAGTAGATGCTTCTGATTGATTTCTAATGCCAGTGTGCTGGCAATCGATTGCCATTTGGGCGTTTTTTTTATCAACGACACTCACACAGCTCCCTAGAATTAAATGAACGATTATAACTTGGCTCGGTGACATCTAGATGATCCCAAAGCTGCGCAATGAGGTGCAGAATATTAAAGGTGCATGTGGCCTGCGAGTTCACCATCGTCACCCTCCCCATGTAAGGCGTGAATCAGAGAATGGAGCGATGATGAAAATTGATTTTCTTTTCTATTAAAACAGAATGCGTAATGCACCAGTGAGGTGCCCGTCGTAGTAAAAACCAAGCCAAGCCGTGTGATTGAAGGGTGGCATGACTCTTGCGGGATAAGAGGTTCAAGTTACTCTAGGCCAAGCTCATGTTACGACTCCTCTATATCAATGACTGCCCCGAGCCCTTTTTCGATCTTTTCGATCGATTAGCACTGCCCGCAAATTATGAGGCGATTGCTGAAGTGGCAACGCCGTGCAATTTACTCAGTGCGATTGAACAGCACCATCCCAATATTTTGCTGATCCGTAGTGCCGCCCCCTCCCCCGAAATGCTGCACGTTTTAGCTTTGTTGCACACCTCTATGCCGCTACCGGTACTTATGTTTGCCACTTCTGCTGATCCCATTTTGATTCGTTCCGCTTTGCAAGCGGGCGTAAATGCTTATGTCGTTGACGACTGGTGCACTGAGAAGCTCGCTAGCGTATTAACCGTCGCCTTGTTGCAATTTGATCTTGAGCACGACTTGCGTGTACGTTTTTTGCAGCTAGAAGCACAGTTAGCTGATCGAAAAATCATCGACCATGCCAAAGGATTACTAATGGAAAAGCGCCAGATGAGCGAAGCGCAAGCCTTTGCTACGTTGCGCAATCAGGCCATGAATCAAGGCATCAAGTTGGGCGATGTCGCTCGGCAAATCGTGGCATTGGAAAAATTGCTTGGCACCTGATTGGGCGAATCTTTTTTGTAGTGCTGTGCGATGTCAGTGCGAGTCATGCTGCATTGCATCAATGTGGTGCGTCACATTGATGCAATCACAAAGTAAATAGCACGAAAATACAGCTAAGTAATTGATATGTATGGATAAAAATATATTTCACACCATTGGCACGTAGCTTGCTGTATGTGAATGGCTAATGCAATGACGTGTTAGTGATTTGGGCCAACGGCGGTCTTTTATAGTGCAGTGCACTTCTGAGAATATGTTTTAAAAGTTGCAAGTATTCGAATGCTCCATTTTTAAAACACGCACTCAGCAGGCGCTAGCGATAGACACAACGCTTGCGAGGTACAACATCATGAAAAGCAATTTTTGGCGCGCTGGACATACTCCGACTTTACTAGCTGCATTTCTCTACTTCGACCTGAGCTTTATGGTCTGGTACTTATTAGGCCCACTGCAAATTCAAATTGCGACGGCGCTTAGCCTAAGCACTCAAGAGCGTGGTTTGGTGGTGGCGACGCCGATTCTGGCTGGCGCGCTCTTACGGCTGGTGCTCGGTGTGATGGTCGATCATATCGGCGCTAAACGCACTGGAACGATAGCGCAAATGATCGTCATGGCGAGCTTGCTGGCCGCATGGCAATTGGGCATTCATAGCTTTAATCAAGCAGTGCTGCTCGGCGTGATGCTGGGTTTTGCGGGTGCCGCGTTTGCGGTGGCTTTGCCACTGGCTTCGCGCTGGTATCCGCCCGAGCACCAAGGCACGGCGCTGGGTATTGCGGGTGCGGGTAATTCAGGCACGGTGTTTGCCGCACTATTTGCCCCTATGCTCGCGGTGGCCTTTGGCTGGGAAAACGTGTTTGGCATCGTACTCATTCCACTCTTCATTGTTTTTATTCTGTATTGCCTGATGGCCAAAGATGCACCTGGCGCGAGTAGCCCGAAAAACTTTGCAGCCTACGCCAAAGTACTCAATAACCGCGATGCTTGGCTATTTATGGGTTTTTACGCAGTCACCTTCGGCGGCTTTTCTGGCTTTGCCAGCGCGCTACCGGGCTATTTCCACGATCAATTTGGTTTCACACCGCAAGTCGCTGGTTGGTACACCGCCGCCTGCGTGTTGGCCGGATCAGTAATGCGGCCGATTGGCGGCGCAATTGCGGATCGACTCGGCGGCACTCGCACACTATTGATGGTGTATATCGCCTCTAGCGCGCTGATCGGTCTGGCGGGATTTGGGCTGGGCAGCTCTGGCGTGGCGGTAACGCTCTTTATTGCGGCGATGCTGTGCTTGGGTGCAGGCAATGGCGCTTTGTTTCAATTGGTGCCACAACGCTTTGGCAAAGATCTTGGTGTGATGACTGGATTGATTGGTATGGCCGGTGGTGTGGGTGGTTTCGCGCTGGCTGCGGGTTTGGGCGTAGTGAAACAAGGGACCGGGAATTATTCGCTGGGATTGTGGGCGTTTGCGCTGCTTTCGCTCTGCGCTTGGTACGGTTTATCGGGGGTCAAAGTGCGTTGGCGCAGCAGCATGGGCTTGGCGCAAGCGCGGATTTAAAAACGGCTGTCCACGAAAGACACGAAAAGCACGAAAAAATACAAACCGAAAAATTAAACCGTCATTCCCGAATGCTTTTATCGGGAATCCAGCCGCGCCGCTGGATTCCCGCCAACGTCACGCGGGAATGACGGGCTGTTGGTTTTTTCGTGTTTTTCGTGATCCAAAGATTTTGTTTTTATAAAGGAACACCACCATGACTAAACCCAAACTTGTTGTTGTCGGAAACGGCATGGCCGGGATTCGGACTTTGGAAGAATTGCTGGCACTCGCGCCAGATCGTTACGACATCACCGTGTTTGGTGCCGAGCCGCATCCCAATTACAACCGCATTTTGCTCAGCCCCGTGCTAGCCGGTGAGCAAACATTCGATCAAATTGTGCTCAACACCATCGATTGGTATGCGGAGCACAACATCACTTTGCACATGGGCAAAGCGATCACGCAAATCGATAGGATTCGCCGCGTGGTGATTGCCGACGATGGCACAGAAGCGCCGTACGACCGCCTACTGCTGGCGACCGGTTCAACACCATTTATGCTGCCGATTCCAGGGGCGGAGCTAAACGGTGTAATTAGTTATCGCGATATTTACGATACCGAAGCAATGATTAACGCCGCCAAAGTCAAAAAAACCGCTGTCGTCATCGGTGGTGGCTTATTGGGGCTGGAAGCGGCTAATGGCCTGATGTTGCGCGGTATGGAAGTGAGCGTCGTGCATCTGGGAACGTGGTTGCTCGACCGCCAGCTGGATGTAACGGCGGGAAAATTACTCGAAAACTCACTCGTCGAGCGCGGCCTGAAATTTCTACTCGGCCATGCAACGGCGTCAATTTTAGGTAACGAAGCGGGCGAAGTCGTCGGCGTACGGTTTAAAGATGGCACTGAAGCCGCCGCCGATTTGGTCGTCATGGCCGTTGGTATCCGCCCGAATACGCAACTCGCTGAAGCCGCTGGCCTGCATTGCAAAAACGGCATTGTCGTCTCTGACGCGCTGCAAACCTACGATCCGCGCATTTATGCCGTCGGCGAATGCGTCAACCATCGCGGTACGGCGTATGGGCTGGTTGCGCCGCTGTTTGAAATGGCCAAAGTCGCCGCCAATCATCTGGCGCTGATGGGTTATGGCCAATACAAAGGCTCGGTGCTGTCGACCAAACTCAAAGTCACCGGCATCGATCTGTTTTCGGCCGGTGATTTTATGGGCAGCGATGACAGCGAGGAAATCGTTTTGTCTGATCCTGCTGGTGGCGTGTACAAAAAACTGGTCATCAAAGACGACAAACTAATCGGTGCTTGTCTCTATGGCGATACGACGGATGGCGCGTGGTATTTCAAATTGCTGCGCGAAGGCCGCACGATTAGCGATTTGCGCGACACGCTAATGTTTGGCGAGAGCAGCGTTGGCGATGCCGGTGTTGCCGGACAAAGCCGCGCCAGTGGCATGCAAGACAAAGACGAAGTCTGCGGCTGTAACGGCGTGTGCAAGGGAACCATCGTTAAAGCCATTAATGAGCAAGGTTTATTTACCGTCGACGACGTCAAAAAACACACCAAAGCCGCCAGCTCGTGCGGCTCGTGTACTGGGCTGGTCGAGCAAATTTTGATGAATACGCTAGGTGGTAGTTTCCAGGAATCCCCGAAAACGAAAGCAGTCTGCGGCTGTACCGATCACACGCACGCGCAAGTGCGGCAAGCGATTAAGCAACATCATTTGCTGAACCATGCTGAGGTGTATGAGTTTATGGAATGGCGCACGCCCAATGGCTGCGCGACGTGCCGCCCAGCGGTGAATTATTACCTGCTCTCAACATGGCCGCACGAAGCGGTTGACGATCCGCAAAGCCGTTTTGTGAATGAGCGCGTGCACGCCAATATCCAAAAAGACGGCACTTTCTCGGTAATTCCGCAAATGAAAGGCGGCGTCACTAATGCGTCTGAGCTGCGCCGCATTGCCGATGTGGCCGACAAATACGCTGTACCGCTGCTCAAAGTCACCGGCGGACAACGTATCGACTTATTAGGGATCAAAAAAGAAGATCTGGTCAATGTCTGGGCGGATTTGGGCATGCAATCGGGTCACGCTTACGGCAAGTCGATCCGCACTGTGAAAACCTGTGTTGGCAGCGAATTTTGCCGTTTTGGTACGCAAAACAGTACGCAAATGGGGATTGATTTGGAGACGATGCTCGCCAATATGTGGTCGCCGCACAAGGTCAAACTAGCGGTGAGTGGCTGTCCAAGAAATTGCGCCGAAAGCGGGATTAAAGACGTTGGCGTAATTGCAGTTGAAAGCGGCTGGGAGCTGTATGTCGGCGGCAACGGTGGTATCAAAACCGAAGTGGCGCAATTTTTCTGCAAAGTAAAAACTGCTGATGAAGTCAAAGAATACAGCGGCGCATTTTTGCAACTGTACCGCGAAGAAGCCTATTACCTTGATCGCACCGTGCACTACATCGCCCGCGTTGGCCTTGATTATGTCAAAGCCAAAGTCGTCGACGATGCAATAAATCGCAAAGCGCTGCTTGAGCGGCTGCTGTACTCGCTCGACGGCCTACGCGACCCATGGGCGGAACGGATTGCTGGTAAAGCGAAACAGGAATTTATTCCGATTAAAGTGATTGCGTAAAAGCCAAAACCTATTTGTCCACGAAAAACATGCCCCGCAGGAAACACCCTTGGGGTGCGAAAAGACACGAACAAAACCAATCCCCGTCATTCCCGCGTGACGTTGGCGGGAATCCAGCGGCGCTGCTGGATTCCCGATAAAAGCTTTCGGGAATGACGATTTAATCCTTAGCTGTGTATTTTTTCGTGCTTTTCGTGGACAAGCGGGTTTGTTTTTAAAAAAGGACAGCAAAATGAATATGAAAGCCAATCCAACATGGATTTCTGTGTGCCATATCGACGAAATCCCTCAGCTCGGCAGCCGCGTCGTTGAGCACCCTAGCGGCAATATCGCGGTGTTTCGTACCGCAGGTAATACAGTGTTTGCGCTGCTCGATCATTGCCCGCACAAAGGCGGACCGCTGTCGCAAGGTATCGTGCACGGTGAATCGGTCACTTGCCCGCTGCATAGCTGGAATATCGACCTAAAAACCGGCGAAGCCCGCGCTCCCGATCAAGGCTGTGCACGGCGTTTTCCGACCAAGCTTGAGGCGGGTCAGGTGTTTTTATCTATGGGTATATGATTGTAGCCATTTATTTAAAATGGCTACATGCCAATAGATATACTAGGTATATTGTTTAAAGATTCATTCGCTAGGAGCGCTACCATGAGCATCACCCGTTCGACTTGCTGTTACTGCGGCGTGGGCTGTGGGGTTTTGATTGAATCGGACGGCTTGCGCATCACCGGGATTCAGGGCGATCCTGAGCATCCGGCCAACTTTGGCCGCCTGTGTACTAAGGGTTTGTCGTTAGCGAAAAGCGCGGCCAGCCTCACCAATCGCGCGCTGTATCCTGAGCTGCGCCTGACGCGCGATGCGCCGCGTGAACGCGTTGATTGGTCTATGGCGCTCGATACGGTGGCAGAGCGTTTTGCCGATATCATCGAGCAACACGGCCCCGATGCTGTGGCGTTTTATGTATCCGGCCAATTGCTGACCGAGGATTATTACGTGTTTAACAAGCTCGCCAAGGGCTTGGTTGGCACCAATAATATTGATACCAATTCGCGACTGTGTATGTCGAGCGCGGTGACGGGCTACAAAATGGCACTCGGCGCCGACGGCCCGCCGACGTGTTACGACGATTTAGAACTCGCTCAAACGGTGTTGTTTGCTGGTAGCAATATGGCGTACGCGCATCCGGTGCTATTTCGCCGTTTAGAAGCCGCCAAAGCCGCTAATCCGGCGGTGAAATGGATTGTCATCGATCCACGCCGTACCGATACCGCCGTGATGGCTGATTTACACCTGCAAATTCAGCCCGGCACCGACGTTGCGCTGTTCAACGGCATGCTGCACCACTTGCTATGGGAAGGCTTGGCCGATACGCAATTTATCGCCGCGCACACGGTGGGATTTGCCGAGCTAAAAACGCTGGTGCGTGATTACACGCCGAAAATGGTCGCCGAGATTTGCGGCATTCTGGAAGAAGACCTGCGCCTCGCCGCCGAATGGTTTGGCGCTAGCCCTGCGGCGCTGTCCTTGTATTGCATGGGGCTCAATCAATCGAGCCACGGCACAGATAAGAACCTCTCGCTGATTAACCTGCACCTAGCGACCGGGCAAATCGGCAAACCGGGCGCGGGGCCTTTTTCGCTCACCGGCCAACCCAATGCAATGGGCGGGCGCGAAGTGGGCGGCATGGCAACCATGCTGGCGGCGCACCGCGAGATTGGCAATGCCGCACACCGCGCTGAAATATCCGCACTCTGGGGCGTTGATTCGGTTTCTGATCGGCCTGGCCTGCCCGCGATTGCGATGTTTGATGCGATCAAAGCCGGCAAGATTAAAGCCGTCTGGATTGTCTGTAGCAATCCGGCGCATTCCTTGCCCGATCTAGCCAACGTGCGCCTCGCCTTAGAGGCCGCCGAGCTGGTGGTGGTGCAAGACGCATTTGCCAATACCGACACGGTGGCGTTTGCCGATGTGTTATTGCCCGCCAGCAGCTGGGGCGAAAAATCGGGTACGGTGACTAATTCCGAGCGACGTATTTCGCGCGTTAACGCAGCGGTGGCCACACCGGGTGAAGCCAAGGCCGATTGGGAAATCGCCGTTGAAGTCGCAAGGCGGATTGAGGCGCGGCTGCGCCCTGATAAGGCAACGCTGTTTCCGTATGCTGGCGGGAGCGAGCTTGCTCGCGAAATGGCCTTCGCGGGCAAGCCCGCTTCCACGGGAGTCGAAATGATTTTCAACGAGCATCGCCTACTCACGATGGGTCGTGACTTGGACATTGGCGGCCTGACTTATGCAAAATTAGAGCAAAGCCCGCAGCAATGGCCCTTCCCCGCTGGAGCGACGCAAGGCCAAGCACGGCGTTATACCGATGGCGTGTTTGCGATGATAGACGGCAAAGCGCGGTTTCATGCGGTGCAATATTTACCTGTTGCTGAGGCGACCAATTCACGCTTTCCTTTCCATTTACTCACTGGCCGTTTGCGCGACCAATGGCATGGCATGAGCCGTACCGGCCGTGTGCCGCAACTGTTCGAGCACAGCGCCGAACCCTCATTAACGATGCATCCGCTCGACGCCGAGCGGCGCAGCCTCAAAGCCGGTGATTTACTAAAAGTCGCCAGCAAGCGCGGTAACTTGATCCTGCCTTTAGAAGTGTCGGACTCTGTCGCGTCGGGTACGGTGTTTGCCGCGATGCACTGGAACGGGCAATTTTTAAATAGTGGCGGGATTAATGAAGTATGTAGCAGCGCGGTGGACGGCAAATCCGCGCAGCCCGAACTAAAACACGCGGCGGTTCGCGTCGAAAAAGCCGAGCTACCATGGCGATTGGTCGCCGCAATGTCGATGGCAGGGGACGCGGAGGGCGATATTCTCGCGCTACACGCCGCCGTGCAGCCGCTATTGCAAGAGTGCGCTTACGCCAGCATCACTTTGCAAGGCCGCGAAAATCCAATGCTGGTACTGCGCGTCGCCGATGTGGCTGCGCCAACTGATTCAAGGAATTCAACGGCTTGGCTGGAGCGCCTGTTTGCAGCGCTAAACCTACAGCCCGGCGCGGATGTATTGCAATACCAAGATGCTAAGCGCGGCCTCATCAAGCGCGTCGCATGGTCTGGCGATGTAGACGTGATGAATCCGAATGTGCTGCGGGGCTTCGTGCTGGCTGGGGATATTGCCGGCAATGAAGCGCTGATTGCACAAATCGGTTTGCCATGGACAGGCCCAAGAATGAGCGTGTTCGCGCCAAGACTAGCCGCGCCCAAAGATCGCGTGATTTGTAATTGCATCAATATCCGTGAATCGACGATACGTGCAGAAATTGCGATGGGCGCAAACGTCTCCCAATTAAAAGCCAAACTCGGCTGCGGCAGCGTCTGCGGCTCCTGCATGCCGGAACTGAATCGCCTCTGCCAAACGACGGTGGTTTAATGCTTGGATCACGAAAGACATGCCCCGCAGGAAATACCCTTGGGGTGCGAAAAAATACGAACATAGGCCTGAGGATGTGGTTCACATTAACTTCTTTTCCAAAGTCTCGTCATTCCCGCGTGTCTATGGCGGGAATCCAGCTGCGCGGCTGGATCCCCGATAAGAGCACTCGGGGATGACGATCTGATTGAGTGTGATATTTCGATAAGTTATTTCGATCCAGATCCTAAAGCGAATAACTATTCTCAAACAAACCTTAACTTCGTGCTTTTTGCCCTTATTTCGTACCCCAAGGGTATTTCCTGCGGGGCATGTTTTTCGTGATCCGTTTTTGTAGTACACAGGGGATAAAAAATGACAGCAGGCAAAGTGATTTTATTGGGCGCGGGCCCAGGCGATTTGGATTTACTAACGCTCAAAGCCGCTAAAGCCTTGGCGAGTGCCGAGGTATTGCTGCTTGATGATTTAGCCAATCCGGCAATTGTTGAGCTTGCGCCGCAAGCGCAACTGATTCGCGTCGGCAAGCGTGGCGGTTGCAAATCAACACCGCAAGATTTCATCCAGCGCCTGATGCGCCGCTATGCGCTGCAAGGCAAAATCGTCGTTCGCGTCAAAGGCGGTGAAGTGCTGCTATTTGGCCGCGCTGGCGAAGAAATCACCTTTTTGCAAGCCGCTGGCGTGCAGGTCGAGATTATCAATGGCATCAGTTCTGGCCTCGCAGCAGCCACCTCGCTAGGCATTTCACTGACCCATCGCGAACACTGCCAAGGCGTCACTTTTGTCACCGCGCATGCGCAAGACCATAGCGAGCCAAATTGGTCAGCACTGGCAGCGACAGGAACGACTTTGGTAATCTATATGGGTATGAGCCGAATTGCTAATATTACAAAGGGTTTGCTGGCAATACTGCCAGATAGTACCCCAGCCGCCGTGGTGCAATGGGCCAGCACCCCACAAGAGCGCTGCTTACTCAGCACGCTGGGTAAACTAGCGTTTGACGCCACCGCAGCCGGAATAGGCAGCCCAGCGATTATTCTGGTTGGCGATGCGATTGGTGAGTCAAGGATGACAATCATCGAGGATGCGCTCGTTGCCTAGATTTGAAACAGTAGGCTTTGTCGGCGATTGATGTCGCTCAAGCCAAGCCTCTCATCGGAGTTGCCCAGACTCACAGCTTTAATTCTAAATTCAGCTGTGTAACGTTGATTTTCTGTTTCACACATTGCCGCCTCCTACTGGCTCGCTACCTGACCTCTACTTTTCTGCGTTTTGCTAGACGCCATTCCAGCAACACGCCATAATTTACCCACATCAACGGTGCCGTCTGCACCGAGACCACAACCAGCAAATCATAAAGCGGGTATTAATGCGGGTATCAATTGGCGGCGCAACAAACAAAAACCAGTAAGATTAAGAGGTTACGCCAAAAATGCTATTGATGATCGACAATTACGACAGCTTCACTTACAACCTAGTGCAATATTTTGGCGAACTGGGCCAAGAGGTGCAGGTTCATCGCAACGATGAAATCACCATCGAAGAAATCGAAGCGCTTAATCCAAAATATTTAGTGATTTCCCCCGGTCCTTGCTCGCCTGCTGAGGCCGGTATTTCGGTCGCCGCGATCAAACATTTCGCCGGCAAATTACCGATTATGGGCGTTTGCCTTGGGCATCAAGCGATTGGCGAAGCATTTGGCGGTGTTGTACTACACGCCAAAACATTGATGCACGGCAAGGTATCGCCCGTTATTCATAATGACGTCGGGATGTTCAAGGACATACCCTCACCCGTTACGGTAACGCGCTACCATTCATTAGCAATTGAAAACGAAACGCTACCTGATTGCCTCGAAATTACTGCATGGACGGAAGACGGCGAAATCATGGGCGTGCGCCATAAAACCTTGGCGATTGAAGGCGTGCAATTTCACCCTGAATCCATTTTGACTGAGCACGGACATAAAATGCTGGATAACTTCCTGCGCGAATGGGCGTAAACATAGCCGACCTTGAGTCGGCTTCTTTTACGCTAAAACTACCTGCCGACAAATTCCCCTGTGCCGCACGAAACACCAAGCCGCAGCACTGCTCACAAGGCCGCAGGGCACTGGCAAATAAATTGGATTGCAAAAAATGATTACCGTACAAGCAGCACTGAATCGCCTAATTGATAATAACGAATTGTTTTACGATGAAATGCTGTATCTGATGCGGCAAATTATGTCCGGTGAAATGACACAAGCTCAGATTGCTGCGCTGTTAATGGGTCTGCGCACCAAAGTGGAAAGCGTGTCTGAAATCGCCGCTGCCGCAACGGTGATGCGCGAATTTTCAACCAAAGTCGCCGTGCAAGATCGCCGTCATTTGGTCGACACCTGTGGTACGGGCGGCGATGGCGCGCATACATTTAATATTTCAACTTGCGCCTCGTTTGTTGCTGCTGCAGCGGGCGCAAAAGTCGCCAAACATGGCGGCCGCTCAGTGTCGTCCAGCTCAGGTTCAGCCGATGTATTGGAAGCGTTTGGCGTGAATTTGAATCTGACTGCCGAACAAGTCGGCCAGTGTATCGATGAAGTGGGTCTGGGCTTTATGTTCGCCCCCAATCATCACAGCGCAATGAAATATGTGGCGCCTGTGCGCAAAGAAATGGGCGTACGGACGATTTTTAATATCCTTGGCCCGTTAACGAACCCCGCCGCTGCCGACAATCAAGTTATGGGTGTATTTCACCCCGACCTAGTAGGTATTCAAGCGCGAGTGTTAAAGCAACTAGGCTCCAAGCATATACTCATCGTGCATGGCAAAGATGGCATGGACGAAATCTCGATCAGCGCGCCGACCTTGATTGCCGAACTCAAAGATGGTGAGATTATCGAATATGAACTCGATCCACGTGATTTCGGTTTTGAATTTGCCGATATTAAAACGCTGCACGCCAGCAACGCCGCCGAATCAAAAGCCATTATCGAAGGCATTCTGAACGGCGAAACAGGCCCTTGCCGCGACATCGTACTACTCAATGCGGGCGCTGCGATTTACGCCGCCAATTTAGCGGTGACGTTAGAAGACGGCATCAACGCAGCACACGAAGTGATTGCGAGTGGTGCGGCGAAAGCGAAATTGGATGCATTGATCACGTTCACCCATAAATTGAGCAAGGTGTAATTCACCCTCGATAGAGATACTAATGAATAAATTATTTTTTGTTGATTTCGAAAATCTACAAAATTTATCTTATGAAGAGATTGATCCAAATAATGACATGGTTGTTATTTTTGTGGGCCACTCACAATCCAAGATAAATCTAGAAATTGTTAAGAAGACTCAAAAACTGGGCAAGGCAGTTGAGTGGATTCAAATGGGTGGCAATGGCCGGAATGCTCTTGATTTCCACATTGCCTATTACCTTGGCTACTTTATTGCAACAAAAGAAAATACTTCTGTTCAATGTAAAATTTACATTGCCTCTGGCGACAACGATTACGATGTTCTTATAAAACACATAATAAGCCAAGGCCATCACTGCGAAAGAGTTCAGAACATTCCGCCTGTTTTTAGTCCAAGCGATAATACAACGGGTGTTCAAGCTCAAATAACCGAGCACAATGCTCCAGCAATACTAAATACTCGAAACGAACTTGCACCTGCACCTGCACCTGCACCTGCACCTGCACCTGCACCTGCACCTAAAAAATTATCAAACACAGAGATACTAGAACATTTGATTTCAAACTTAGGTAAAGTTGAAAAACTAAAAAGACCAAGAACTGAAACCACTTTAGTAAATCACATTAATGCTCAATACCTTAAGAAAAAATCTGACTTAAATCCAACGGCAATTTTTAACCTGCTAAAGCAAAATAAAAAAATATCCGTCAATCAAAAACGAATTTCATATTTATTTTAAGAAGAGTATATGTCTGACATCCTAAAAAAAATCTGGGCGACGAAGTTTGAAGAAGTCGCTGCTGCTAAAAAACTAATCCCGCTCGCCGAAATTCGCGCACAGGCGGAAGCAAACACAGATCATCGTGATTTTGTTGCGGCAATTCGCGCGAAACATGCAGCGGGCAAAGCGGGCGTGATTGCCGAAATCAAAAAAGCCAGTCCAAGCAAGGGCGTGATGCGTGATCCCTTTGTGCCAGCGGAAATTGCTGCTGATTATGCCGCCAATGGCGCGGCTTGTTTGTCGGTGCTGACTGATGTGCAATATTTCCAAGGCCATGCAGACTATTTGAAAGCGGCGCGTGCGGCTTGCGCTTTACCTGCGCTGCGTAAAGACTTTATGGTCGATGAATATCAATTTTATGAAGCGCGCGCTTGGGGCGCCGATTGCATTTTGCTGATCGCGGCGGAGCTGGATTTAGCGCAAATGCGTGATTTTGAAGCACTGGCGCACAACTTGGGCATGGCGGTGTTGGTTGAAGTTCATAACGGCGAAGAACTCGATGCGGCCTTGCAATTAACGACGCCGCTCGTTGGCGTGAACAACCGAAATTTGCGCACGTTTGAAGTGAGCCTACAAACGACCATTGACTTGCTACCGCGCATTGTCGATGCGGGAGGCAATCGGATTGCCGTCTGCGAAAGCGGTATTCACGCGCCGAGCGATGTGCAATTGATGCACGATCACGACGTACATACTTACTTGGTCGGCGAAGCGTTTATGCGCCAAGCTTCACCAGGGCAAGGCTTGAGCGCATTATTTGATCCAATTTACAAATAATGCTAGGTATATTGCCCTAGGCGTTTATCAATAAAACCTTGGGCAATATACTACTTAGAGCCACCTCCTCCGCCCTTTCCTCCCCCTTTACCACCAGAGCCACCACTCCCTCCCGCACTTGCGCCACCTGAATGAGCGCCACCTGAGTTCTGGCCAGATTGTTTGCCGGTATTCGAGCCATTTGAACTATCTGATTTACCGCGCGACTCTGCATTTTGCACATTTGACTTGCTAGACTGCTGATGCGCTTTATTGCTGTTTTTTGCAAGACCTTGATGCACGCCTAAATCATGATTGGCCTGATGACTTTTAGAGACAACACTACCCAAGTTGAGCCCCAAGGAATGAGCAATCTCACCCCAACCCATACCCAAACTACGCTGTGTCGTTACCGAAGTTAGCGCCTGCTGCAAACTCAAGCTGGGGTTTTGCTGCATCATTGCACTGGTCAAAGCCAAGGTATTGTTCACATTGCCCCAACCCATCACCTTGCCCGATCCAGTTAGCGTCGTTTGGCTGCCATCGGCGGCAGTAATCGTTGTGCTTTGCCCTGTACGCAATGCGCTCGCCAATTGCGCTGCATTTTCTGGTGAGCCTGCGAGGGACGTATACGTATTTGCGAGTGAGGCGCTCACCTGTTTTGAACTTTGTGGCTTGCTCAGTTGATTGGTTTGCTGAGCGCTGTCGTCCAAGCTATCGGCGAACACTCCAGCGCTCAAAACTAAAGACACGGCGATGATGAGGCGTTTCATAATGCACTCCTTGGCATAAAAACCATCCTATTAGTATGATCTTCATGCGCGTGAAGCAATGCATAAGAAACGCCATCAGCCGCCAAAAGGGCGACGTAGGCTATTAAGACGACTTAATTCAGCAAATTCGCGCGAATGGCGGACTGCTGCTGGGGGCTTATACCCAAAATATGCTCGATATAGCGCGGCAAAGTGCCGGCGACTTTTTTGACTTCGTGCAGCGCAGCTTTAAGATATTCTGCTTGCACGCCGAAAATAGCATGCAAAATCGCCTCATCCGCGCCATTGGCGACGCAACGGGTAATCATGGGCTGATATTTTTGCAATACACGCTCATGACTCGCCAAATAGTCGCGCAAAATCCGCTCGTGCGGCACGCCCAAGATGGTTAGCAATAAAACCGCCGCCCAGCCGGTTCTATCTTTGCCTGCGGTGCAATGAAATAGGACTGGGTATTGCTCGGCAACGCTTAGGCTCTGCAGCCAGCGGGTCATTACCCCTTGTGCATGTGCATTACTAACCATATCTCGATACAGATTCATCATCATAACCGCCGCCTGCCCTCGCCCCAAGTGCAAATCTAATTGCTGCGGATCGGCCAATAGGGTTTCTAAGTGCAGCGCAGATTGCTGCATGGATTCCATCAGCACATCGCCAAATACATAGCGAATCTGCGGCCATTCTGGGTCGGGATGCTGCGCGATTTCAGCCGACGAGCGAAAATCCCAAACGGTTTTGATCGCTAAAGCTTCAAATGTCGCTTGATCCTTTAATCCAGCCAATTGATCTGAACGAAAGAGTAGATGGGATCGAATGACCCGACCATCGGCGGTTTTCATGCCACCGAAGTCACGAAAATTAGCTAGTCCGTCAATAGATAGAAGTTTCGCGATCTCGTTTGCTTGACGTTTTTGCGCAAAAAAATCTTGCAGTAATTGCTTGGCCTCTGCCGCGCAAGGGCCTTGCTCGATCTGCGTATGGTGATTTAAACGTGGCTCAAGATAGGGATTGCAGACGCTGCCTGCTGCGCCCGTTTTGGGCTCGGGCAACGCATACACGACACGCGCAATGCGCGACTGCAAAATTGCGCCGCTGCACATTAAGCAAGGTTCGAGCGTAATAAACAACTCACACTCAGGCAGGCGGTAATTGCCCAAATGCAGCGCAGCTTGGCGGATCGCCTGCATTTCAGCGTGGGCGCTCGGATCGTGACTGCTGATAGGCTGATTGTGGCCGCGACCAATGATTTCACCACGATGCACGACCACGGCACCTACTGGCACTTCACCAATATCAGCCGCTTTTTGTGCCTCAGAGAGCGCAGCCTGCATAAAAATGAAGTCAGAAGACTCTAATTCCATCATCATTTTTTACGCCACTCTTGAATTGCCATATAAAGAAAAATCAGAAAAGCCACAAGAAACATCACTTTATATATTTTGAAGTCTTCAGCAAAAGCAGCAATTTTTGCAAGTTGCGTAGGCTCTGTTACATAGAGTTGATTAGATTGCAGATCCCGAACCGAAATAATGTAGCGAACATTCGTAGTAGGAACGCGAACCCATTTCAACGCAACCTTTTTCCCAACTTCGATATTACCTAAACCGCACACCCCCACAACGCCATAAGGAGCTGCAAATCCTGTCGTGTAATGTCGCAATTGCATTATGTGCATCGGATTTGATTTTGATCCCACGATACAACTCAAAACACCTTGTTCTTCAAAAACCTCCCCATTAACGTCTGGAACAGGTGTTTTTTCCCAGAGTAACCCCGCCCATAAAAACAATATGGAGAAACCAGCATAAAAATACTTCAACATCGCAGTCCTTCACACAGGCAACTTTACTAATTACAACTATCCACCTCAAGCTAACATCTCGGCCGCGTGTTGCCGAGTCGTTTCAGTTATATCCAAACCACCCAACATCCGCGCAATTTCTTCAATTCGGGCTTCATGGCTAAGTATTTCAATCGAGCTAATCACGCCCTCTTTGCCTTGCTGCTTCGCCACTTGTAAATGCTGATTGCCGCAAGCGGCAACTTGCGGTAAATGTGTAATGCACAGCACTTGGCAGGTTTGTCCTAATTCGGACAATAAACGCCCGACAATCTCTGCGACACGGCCACCAATGCCGACATCCACTTCGTCGAAAATCAAGGTAGGCACATTCGCCACTTGACTGGTCACCACTTGCAGCGCCAAGCTGATCCGCGATAATTCGCCGCCCGAAGCCACTTTGGCCATCGCCCGCAATGGCGAGGCCGGATGATTGGCGACTTGCAATTCGATTTGCTCCAAGCCATACGCCGCTGGGTGCGCTAATTCTTGCAGCACCACTTCGCAACGACTGCCCGACAAGGCCAACACTTGCATTTGCTCGGTGACCAAGCTTGAGAGTTTTTTTGCCGCTGTAGCGCGTTGTTTGGATAAAACGCCAGCCAGTTTGCGATATTGCGCTTCGGCCGCCAGCACTTGTTTGCGTAGCGCATCCAAGCCTTCTGCACCGCCCAACTCGGCCAAACGCGCTTGCCACTCTTGCAGTTGCTCTAGCAATTGCGACGGATCGACGCGGTATTTTCGGCCCATTTTATACATCGCGTCCAAGCGACTTTCGACTTCGCTCAAGCGCTCAGGATCTAATTCGAGGCGATCGGCGTAAATGCGCAATGAGCTCACTGATTCAGCCAACTGCGCTTCTGCACCTGCGATAAGCTCTAAAGTTTCGTTGATCGCAGGGTCGAAATCGGCCAATTGGCTTAAGCGATGCGCGACGGTGGCGAGCCAACTTTGGCAATTGTCGTCGCCATCACTCAGCGCCAACAAGCCCTCTTGCACGCCATCAATTAAGCTAGCCGCATGATGCAAGCGCTTATGATCGGCTTGCAACTCGGGCCATTCACCGGCCTGAATATTCAGCGCCGCGACTTCGTCGATCTGCCATTGCAAGCGTTCGCGCTCGGTTTCAAAGCGTTCAGCATTTTGCTCTGCATCATTAAGCTGTTGCGCCAAGGTTTGCCAAGCATGATATTTCTTACTAATCTCACGCGCTTGCTGCGTTGTGCCAGCATAGGCATCGAGCAAATCGCGCTGCGCATCGTGGCGCAATAAGGATTGGTGTGCGTGTTGACCGTGGATATCGACTAAGAATTCGCCGACGCCTTTGAGCTGCGCCAGCGTAACGGGGCTGCCGTTGATAAATGATCTGGATTTGCCACTGGCATCGATAATGCGGCGAATAATCAGCGGCTCGCCCTCGTCAGACAAGCCTTGCTCAGCCAACCATGGCGCGACTTGCGGGATTTTATCGCAGATAAATTCAGCAGAAAGTTCAGCGCGCTCTGCACCGTGGCGCACCACGCCAGCGTCAGAACGATCGCCGAGCAAAAGGCCGAGCGCATCGATCAAAATCGATTTACCCGCCCCCGTTTCACCCGTCAACACGGTTAAGCCTTGCGAGAAATCTAAATCCAATTCACGAACAATGACAAAATCACGTAAATGCAGCGCAGCCAGCATGGTCTCACCTAAGAAAAGCTAGGAACAAGCTCAAAGTGTACATTCGTTCTATATGGTTGGCGAGTAGATAAAAACAAACTGCACAATCGGAACACGAAAGGCACGAAAAAAGGCCGAAATACACCAAAGAAAAATAACTTCGAACTTCGCCAATTCTTTTAACAATCTCAGTAAATCCTCAAGATAAAGATATTAACGCAAGCCTAAGCCCCCTAGTCCTGCCAACATTGCAACTAGATTCCGGCCTTCGCCGGAATGACGACATTTTTGCTTTTATTTTCGTGCCGTTCGTGATCCAGCCTTTAACCTGCCAAAAGCTTAAAGCAGCTTTTCGCCCCAGCGCAGTTTGGCGCGCAGCATGTCGTAATAGCTGTAGCCGTGCGGATGCAGGATGCGTAGCGAATTGGTATAGCGGCGGATCATGACTCTATCCATTTCGTGCAGTTCGAAATCGGATTGGTTATCAAAATGCACGCGAGCGCCCTGCCCGCGCGTTAATAAAAACGCCACTTGCGCATTATCGGACACGACAATCGGGCGATTCGATAGGGATTGCGGGCAAATCGGTACCAAGGTGATGGCAGGCAAGGCCGGATGCAAAATCGGACCGCCCGACGCGAGCGCATATGCCGTTGACCCAGTCGGCGTTGACACGACCAAACCGTCCGAGCGCTGGCTATACACGAACTGATTGTCGACAAAAATCTCAAACTCAATCATCGAACCAATCGAGCCACGACTAAACACAACATCGTTAAACGCCAACGAAGTAGAAATTGGCTGACCATCGCGCAAAATCGTCGTTTCCAGCAAAATGCGCTCTTCGGGAATAAACTGCCCGGCAATCATATTGCTAACAGTCGCTTCCATTTCATGCAATGGAATATCGGTCATAAAACCAAGGCGACCTTGGTTAATTCCCATCAGTGGAATGCGATACGGCGCAAGCAAACGCGCCACCGACAGCATCGTGCCATCACCACCCAGCACGACCACCAAATCGGCCAATTTGCCGATATGATCGCGAGTGACTTTTTGATAGTCATCAATGCTGTGCTCTTTGGCAATTTCTTGCTCGACCAGCACTTTGATGCCGCCGACTTCGAGCATGGCGGCCAAGCGGCGGATAGGATCGCCCAAGGCGGGAGTGTTCAGACGGCCAACGAGGGCGATGGTTTTGAATAAGCTATGCATGACGTGTGGTTTTACACCAAATTAAATCACAGAACGCATTAATAACACGCCAGACAGGTTAAAATCCAGCGCTATGATGCTCAATGATCGATCCCATATCCTGCTTAAGACCTTGGTGGAACGCTATATCGCCGATGGTCACCCTGTCGGCTCCAAAGTGCTGTCGCAATACTCGGGTCTCGACGTCAGTTCAGCCACCATACGCAATGTGATGGCCGACTTAGAACAGCTCGGCCTGATCGCCAGTCCGCACACATCCGCAGGGCGAATTCCGACCGCACAAGGTTATCGACTCTTTGTGGATAGTCTGCTTAGTGCGCCTGAATTGCCAGAGTCACTGGGCGAATTACAACGCGCAGAATTACCCACCGACAATCCGCAGCACAGTATTGCTGCGGCTTCGCAATTATTGTCGCAGCTAACGCAGTTTGCCGGTGTCGTGATTACGCCGAAACGGCGTGAAATCGTCTTAAAGCAGATTGAATTTTTGCCGCTTTCAGAAAAGCGCGTTCTGCTGATCCTGGTGACTGCCGACGGCGAAGTGCAAAATCGGATTGTGCAAACCGAGCAACACCTCTCTAGTACCGAACTGATTGAAGCGGCGAATTTCCTCAATAAGCACTGCGCAGGTAAAACCATTAGTAATTTAATGAGCTTGTTGCAAGGGGATTTAGGCCGCGTGAAGCGGGATTTGCTCGAGCTGATGAATGCCGCCGTACATATCGGCAGCGATTTCAGCCACGACTCAATGGTGATTGCGGGTGAGCATCAACTCTTGGGCTTGAATGATTTCGGCGGTGATATGGCGCGAATGCGGCAATTATTTGAACTTTTTGAACAGAAGACGGCTCTACTTCAGCTGATGCAGCTCGGACAACAAGCAACCGGCATTCAAATTTATATCGGCAATGAATCAGGCATTGCGACGCTAGACGAATGCTCGGTGGTCACTGCGCCTTACCGGCTTGGCAATGAAATTGTCGGCACGCTCGGCGTCATTGGTCCAACCCGCATGGCGTACGATCGCGTAATTCCGATCGTTAATATCACCGCCCAACTGCTTTCCAGCGCGCTAACCCAATCAAACTAAAAACGACACCATGAAAAAACTCACTCTCGCACTCCTTGCCGCTGTATCGACCTTTGCGGTGGCCGATGATGAACTCATTAGCCGCCCTGATGTACAAGAATACATCCGCAGCACCGCCGCTACGCATGGTTTTAGCGAAGAATATCTAACTAGCGCACTGCAAAGCGCGCAGACCAAAAGCAATATCATTACGATTTTGGATAAGCCGTCAACGGGTCGGCCTTGGCATGAATTTCAAGCCAATTTCGTCAATAAAACCCGCATTAACAATGGCGCAAAATTTTGGCGCAATAATGCTGAGCTCGTTGATGCAGTCAGCAAGAAATACCAAGTTTCCCCAGCCGTTATGCTGGCAATTTTGGGTGCAGAAACCAATTACGGCGCGTATACCGGCTCGTTTCGGATTGTTGATGCGCTGAGCACAATTGCGTTTAATTACCCACGCCGCGCTGATTACTTTCAAAAAGAATTGACCGAGTTTTTCTTGCTCGCACGAGATGAAAAGCAAGACTTTGCCAGCTTTAAAGGCAGTTACGCCGGCGCAATGGGTTGGCCGCAATTTATGCCTTCTTCGTTCCGCCAATACGCGCAAGATTGGGATGGCGATGGCCGGCACGACATCTGGAACAATCCCGGTGATGCACTGGCCTCAGTCGCCAATTACCTAAATAAACACGGCTGGATCGATCAAGGCGACACGTTTACTGCGGTTAATATGAATGCCGATCCTGCGCCTTTATTAGCTGATAAATTCAATCTGCACTTTACCGTCGACGAATTGATCGCCAAAGGCGTGGCGCCGATTTCTGAAATCAATACCAAGCAGCCTGCGGTATTGTTTGCACTCGAAACTGAGCCGGGCTTTACGCAACATTTCTTGGGATTTAATAATTTCTACGTGATTACGCGTTACAACAAGAGCACCTTGTACGCAACCGCAGTACTGCAATTGGCCGATGAAATTCAAGCGGCTTTCCAGCGTGGTGATGATTTAAAGCCTATCGCCAGCAAAGCTAAAAAGAAATAGCGATGTATAGCGCTGTAGCCATTACCCAATAAGCACTACAGCGCTATACTTCAATCAATATATTTTTACCTGTCAGTATTGGCTTGAGTAAGGCCTGCATTTCCAAAGCGGGTATCGGGCGGCTATAAAAATAGCCCTGCCCTACATCACAGCCCATCGCTTGCAAGGCCTGCATTTGCTCTTGCGTCTCAATGCCTTCGGCAATCACGCTCATGCCGATTTTGCGCGCCAAAATAATAATCGTCTCAGCGATCACGACATCATCTTGATTGCTTGGAATCCCTTCAATAAAAGATCGATCAATTTTTAGTGTATCTAACGGCAAAATTTTAAGCTGCGAAAGCGATGAATAACCCGTACCAAAATCATCAATCGCCAATTGAACTCCCAGTAATTTCAGCTCACGCAAAATCTCAACCGCCTCGTTCACGCGCTTCATAATCAAACTCTCAGTTACTTCGAGTTCCAGCAAGTGCGCGGGCAAACCGCTGGCAGTGAGCGCTTGTTTGATTTGATTCACCAGTAACACGGGCTTAAATTGCCTGACGGACAAATTCACCGCAATACGCGGCACATCTAAACCAGCCAATCGCCATTGTTGCGCTGTATGGCAAGCTTCGTTCAATACCCACTCACCCATCGCGACGATCAAACCATTTTCTTCGGCAATCGGGATAAATTCTGCGGGGGAAATCAAACCTAGCTCGGGATGATGCCAGCGAATTAAGCACTCCATTCCCGCCAATTCGCCACTGACTAGATTAAATTGCGGCTGATACACCAGTTGCAATTGTTTGCGCTCCAGCGCGTAGCGCAGTGCATTTTCTAGGCTCAGGTGTGAGACGTGGTGCGCTACATTCATATCGACTGAATAAAACTGGTAGGTATTTTTGCCCAACTCTTTGGCGCGATACATGGCGATATCCGCATTTTTCATCAACTGTGCAGCCTGCCCGCCATCATGCGGATAAAGGCTGATTCCAATCGATCCAGTCACAAACAATTCGTGACCACTCACTAAATACACTTCGCCCAATGCTTGCAGAATGCGCTCGGCAACTTGAATGATTTGCTCGTTGTGAATGATGTTTTCTAGCAAAACGGTAAATTCATCACCACCCAGCCGAGCCACCGTATCATGTTGCTTTAGATGGCTCTGTAAGCGATGTGCGACGATTTTTAGTAGTTCATCACCCACATCATGGCCTAGCGTATCGTTAATCGTTTTAAAACGATCCAAGTCGATAAACAGCAAGGCAAAAGAGCGGCATTTGGTGCTAGCGCGCACCAGAACCGCATTTAATGCATCGTGTAAGCCACTGCGATTGAGCAAGCCAGTCAGAGCATCATGCTGCGCCAAATGGCGCATGCGTTGCTCAGACTCTTTGCGCGCGGTGTAATCAGAAAAAACACCGACATAATTAGAGATATACCCATGCTCATCGCGTACGGCGCTCATTGATAACCATGCAGGATATAGCTCGCCATTTTGGCGTTTATCTTGTACTTCGCCCTCCCAATGCCCTGATGAATGTAGCGCGGCAAGCTGAGTCGCTTGCAAAGTCGAGTAATGGCCACGATGCGTGCCGAAAATTCGCGACGTTTTGCCGATAGCTTCCTGAGTGGAAAAGCCCGTAATTTTGCTAAATGCCGGATTGGTGGCGATGATTCTCGCATCGGCATCGGTGAGTAAAATCCCCTCGCTGGCGTAATCAAAAATCTTTCCCGCCATTTTGGAGGCATTGACGGCCAGTCGATTTTCACGGTGCGATGCAGTCAAAAATATTGCGGTTTGCAAAGCAATGCCCAGCAAAATGAGTACGCTATTGATATACGTGACCGAGCTTTGCCCCGTAGCATATTGCGTACCGGCCAGCATAAAAATAATCAGCGCGACAATGCTATTGCCCATTTGCCCTAAGCGTAAAGATGACCAAATCAAAAGTGGAAACATTAAATAAGCCGCTTCTAAAGTCAGCGCATCACGCCCGCGCAATAGCAGCATGCCACCTGCGGCGGCGATGGAAACGACTAAGGTTAATTCAATCAACCAGTTGGCCTTAACTCCACCTGGATCGCCTAGGATGGCATACACGCCTGGAACGATAATCAGCAAACTGAGCGATTGCGCCAACCACACCATCAGCCATGCGGCTGAAACATCGGCTTGCGGTAGAAAATATTGTTGGAGAAACACTAAGATGCTGGCGAATAATACATTTCCCGCCACAGGGCCAGCCAATAAGAGGCGATTACTATCGCGAATACGAATTTGACGATTCGGTGCAAAATAAGGCAATAAGCTAAATACGCACAGCGCCTGTGCGACATGGATCAGTGCCAGCAAGATCGCCAACCACGGGGGTAGCGTTTGAGTTTGCCAAAGCGCAAGCAGCAATGCGCCAGGCAACAAATAAGGAGTGGCGCGCAGGCCAAGCAATAGCAAGCCAACGACTGCAACGCCTAATTGCGAGTTGAACGCGCCAAACCAAGCGCCGCCAGAGATAAAACATTGATCCAGCACGACCGCCAATGTATATGCCAGCGCCAATAAACAGTGATTTTTATTCTGCAAAGCCATGTAGATCGCGCGCATCACTGAAACAAGACGAGCATCAAAATAAGGCTTTTCTACTATGGATGTCTACAAGATGTAGTGAAATGCGACGCACTACCAACAACGGCGTTTTGCAAAAGGATATGCATTACGCTGATCGCCGTATTAAACGGCGGAAAGAACGCTACTTAATTCAGCTAAAGACGGCAATTCAGCCATGTTTTTTAAGCCAAGATCGGCAAGAAAATTCGCATTGGTAGCAAGTAACTCAGGCCGTCCCGGCACTTCTTTATGGCCGACCACATCCAGCCAACCGCGGTCTTTTAAGGATTGAATAATATGACTCGATACGGCAACGCCACGAATTTCTTCAATTTCACCGCGAGTGACAGGTTGCTTGTACGCAATAATCGCTAAAGTTTCCATCACCGCCCGACTATAGCGCGGCGGTTTTTCAGGATTTAAACGCGTTAAATAAACTTGCATTTCGGGTTTGGCGCGAAAACGCCAGCCATTCGCTAATTCCAGCAATTCAACGCCTTTATCTTGCCAATCCAAACTAATTTGCTGAAAACATTGCCGCACAAATGCAGAAGTTAATTCCTCAGGGAATATTTTTTTGATTTGCTGCAATGTAAGCGCTTCTTGGCTCACTAAAAGCAAGGTTTCAATAATTTTGCAGTATTCGTCTTGATTCATTGTTCACCATCAAATCGAATTAAATGGGTAAAAATCTTATAGCTAGGCGCGAAGCCGCAGACAGTACATAGAGTACGGCAAGGCGAGGCAACGACGCTAGAAGGTTTTTGCTTAACGAATTAATTGCACATAGACCGGGGATAAAGGCTCGTATTGCGTGACTGAAATCACTTTCTCTTTCACTAATTCAAGTAGCGCAATAAACGTCACAACCAATAAAGGAATGCCTTTAAGTTGGTCAAATAATTCGTTAAATTCGTAATAACGCCCATTCGCAATAACGCGCAGGATATGTGCCATTTGCGCACGGACGGACAATTGTTCGTTCGCAATCACGTGATGCTGATGATTTTTATTGCGTGCTAATAAACCCAACCACGCATTTTTTAAGTCGGCACCATTAACCTCTGGCAAAGCTTGGGCGGCATCCACCTCAAACCACACATTGACCCATGTAAAATCTCGCTCTGCTTGCGGCAAAGCATCGAGCGCCCGTGCGGCAAGTTTCATTTGTTCATATTCAATCAGGCGACGCATTAACTCAGTGCGGGGATCTTCTGGCTCGACATCAAAATCAGCAACTTCAGCCTGCCGTGGCACTAAAAGTCGCGATTTGATTTCAATCAGCATCGCGGCCATTAAGAGGTATTCGGCTGCAAGCTCGATGTGGCTTGCCTCCATGGCCTGTACATAGGCCATGTATTGCTTGGTGACTTGCGCCATCGGAATATCTAAGATGTCGATATTTTGCTTACGAATCAGATAGAGCAGCAAATCGAGCGGCCCTTCAAATTCATCCAGCAAAACGCGTAATGCTTCTGGCGGAATATATAAATCGTGGGGAAATTGATGCACCGGCTCGCCAAACACATGCGCCAGCACTTGGCTGGCGGGTATCGTGTCTAGCGCTGCACCATCAATCAGTGCAATCATTCCTGTCGCGACGATGATGACTGCGGCTTTTCCCAAGGTTTGGGCGGCGCAGGTGCAATCAACTTAGAGCGCGCCAATAACATTAAAAAACCGCACAACATCAGCAAGACCGGCCATTGCACCGACAATGCCAAGCCGTACTGCTGACGTAAAAATGTCGTGATCGCGCCAGCAATCAACATGGGACCGAGCACGATGGTGGATTTGTTTACCCCTTCCAGCGCCAGCACGGCAATACCCGCGACCAATAAACCTACAATGACAATCCAACTGACGCTGGGAAAGTAATTGATTTCATTAAGCAACCATCCCGCACCAATAACAATCAGAATAACTGGAAATACAATGCCACGCATATTGCCCCCCTACAAAACGACTTGAATGAGTCGCATCACCATCGCCATCAGCGGTCTTAAAATTACGCTCAGCAAGCCACTAACCAGTAAACCAATCAGAATAAAAAAGCCATACGGTTCAATCTTCATAAACGTACGCGCTAGATTCGGCGGCAAAACAGAAATCATAATTCGCCCGCCATCCAATGGTGGAATTGGCAATAAATTCAAAACCATGAGCACAACATTAATTTGAATGCCCGCTTGCGCCATTAAAGCCAGTGGCAATTGAAAAGCATTTCCATCGAGCGAGCCCGTTGCAAATCGAAACAACAAGGCCCAAATAAAAGCCATCACTAAATTAGCCAGCGGGCCTGCCGCGGCAACCCAGCGCATATCTCGCTTTGGATTATTAAGGCGATGAAAATCGACCGGAACGGGTTTAGCGTAGCCAAATAAAAATCCACCGGGCAACATCACGCACAATAATGGTAATAAAACCGTACCAATTGGATCGATATGTTTAATCGGATTAAACGTCATCCGACCCAATAAAAATGCGGTTGGATCACCCAGCCTCTTGGCGGCATAAGCATGCGCCGCTTCATGCGCTGTAATTGCAAACAAAACCGGTAAAATCCAGATGGCAATTGTTTGTACTGTATTGAGTTCCATATCGACCTTGGCGAATAATTAAACTTTAAAAACTAAATAAGGCCAATGAGCCCTTGCCTTCACGGATCAGCACGGGCATATCACCCGACAAATCCACCACGGTGGTTGGGTCGGTGCCGCAATAGCCGCCTTCAATCACCAGATCCACTTCATGCTCTAGTCGATCACGAATTTCCCATGCATCAGTCATTGGGTATTCTTCATTCGGCAGCAGCAAGGAACTCGACAATAAAGGCTCACCCAATTCTTCCAGCAAAGCCAGCGCCACCGGATGATCGGGTACACGCAGGCCGATGGTCAGTTTTTTCGGGTGCGACACGCGGCGCGGCACTTCTTTGGTCGCGAGCAAAATAAAAGTGTAACTGCCCGGCGTGGCAGCTTTCAGTAGTCGGAACGCTTGATTGTCGACTCTGGCGTAATTACCCAGCTGCGATAAATCGCGGCAGGCCAAAGTAAAATGATGTTTATCATCGAGCTGACGAATTTTACGAATTCGATCAATTCCATCTTTATTGTCTAAAGCACAGCCAATCGCATAGCAAGAATCGGTGGGATATACCACCAAACCGCCTTTACGAATCAAATCGGCCGCTTGCTTAATGAGGCGGGCTTGTGGATTCTCAGCATGAATCGAGAAAAATTGCGACATTGTTGTCCAGTAATAACGTTAAATTGCCAGTATTGCTCTGCAGGCATTGTTCAATTTAGCTTAGGTGGCAATACATCCACTAAAGGAGTACTAAGCCAACGCTCCCAGACCGGCATACAGCCAATCGGCAGGTTGGCATTTAAGCCTGGCTCACGCGAGCCTTCGCCGGTAGCGTGATAATCCGTTCCGCTGGAGCACAGATAGCCAAAATCTTGCGCTATACGGCCAAAACGTGCAGTATCGGCGATACTATGCGTGCCAGAAACCACTTCAATCGCCTCGCCGCCCATGCGCTGAAATTCAATCAGCAATACGCGCAGCGTTTCATTGCCCAAATCATAACGGCTCGGATGCGCTAAAACGGCCACGCCACCCGCACCCCGTATCCAATCAATCGCATCGTGCAAACGCGCCCATTCGTGCTCGACATAGCCCGGCTTCCCACGCACAAGGTATTTTTTAAACACCGATTTGGTGTCTTTGCAACGACCCGATTCAACCAAAAATCGCGCAAAGTGCGTACGGCTAATCATTTCCGGATTAGTGGCGAATTTTTGCGAGCCTTCCAGCACGCCCGTCATACCGAGTTTTTCTAAACCCGCTGCCATCCGTTCGGCCCGCTCGGCGCGCCCCGCGCGAACGCTAGCTAAACCAGCAAGTAGCTCGGGATTCTGATCGTCAAAACCGAGGCCGACGATATGCAAAGTATGCTTACCCCAGCTCACTGAAATCTCAACACCATTGATAAACTGCAAGCCTAATTCAGCAGCGGTTTGCCGCGCTAATGGTAGGCCGCGAACATCGTCATGATCAGTCAGCGCGAGTAATTGGCAGCCACGTGCATGCGCTTTACGCACCACTTCATCAGGCGGCAAGAGGCCATCGGAAATATTCGAATGACAGTGCAAATCAACGGGGGTCATAGTTTTTTCTGCTTATCTTTTCGATCAAAAACGATTTTCATCAGCAAAACCATGCTGGCCAAAATCAATGTTAGGGTATTAGCTAGAACAACAGGTAGTGACTGGGCTAGAACACCATACACCAACCAAAGTGCAATGCCCGCAACAAAAATACTGTACATACCTAGCGAAATATCTTTGGCCGATTTGCTTTTCCACACCTGATACACCTGCGGCACAAAAGCAAACGTGGTGAGTCCGCCAGCGAGCAATCCCAACATCTCAATTAAAGCAGGGCTCATGCCGGGAAAACGCCAGTCGACAAATAACGATCACCGCGATCACAAACAATACTGACAATCACTGCATTTTCAACTTTTTGTGATAACTTCAGCGCGGCACACAAAGCACCGCCGGAAGAAATCCCCGCAAAAATGCCTTCTTCACGCGCCAATCGACGTGTCATTTCTTCGGCATCAGGCTGGTTCACTTCCATCATTTGATCGATCAAATCAAAATTGCAAATCGCCGGCACGTATTCAGGCGTCCATTTACGAATACCCGGAATCTGCGCACCATCACAAGGCTGTACGCCAATGATTTGAATGTTCGCGTTCTGTTCTTTCAAAAAACGCCGCGTTCCCATAATCGTACCGGTCGTTCCCATGCTAGAAACAAAATGGGTGATCGTTCCCGCCGTATCGCGCCAAATTTCAGGACCCGTTGTTTCGTAATGCGCCAATGGATTATCAGGATTGGAGAATTGATCCAGAATCAAACCCTGCCCTGCTTTGGCCATTGCTTCGGCTTGATCGCGTGCAGCTTCCATACCATCGGTCAGAATCACTTCTGCTCCGTACGCCTTCATCGTTTGAACGCGTTCGATACTCGAATTTTGGGGAAGTAGCAGCACCATGCGATAACCCATCATCGCAGCAACCATTGCCAAAGCGATACCGGTATTGCCGCTGGTCGCTTCAATAAGGGTGTCGCCAGGACGAATATCGCCCCGATTTTGTGCATGCTGAATCATCGACAGTGCGGGTCGATCTTTGACAGAACCTGCCGGATTATTACCTTCTAGCTTCACAAGAATTGTATTGCTGGTCTCACCGGGGATTCGCTTGAGCTTAACGAGCGGCGTATTGCCGACAAAATCTTCTAAATACTTAAACATACTATCACTCCATGGGTCGCATGATTATACGCAAGCCCATGGCATTGAGTTTATTTGTTACGCAATAATCGAGCAACTGCTACCAAGACGCTAACAAACTTAGCCCCTCGTGCCAAGCGACCTAAGGCTGGATGAACACCACCCAAACCTTCTGCCATTCTGGTAAAGAAGCCCCAAGAAGCCATGCCTCCCATAAAGGAGCTGGCAATACTTAAAGGCCGTCTAGATTCAAGCAATTTGGTTTCTAACTGCAAACGATGCAATTGCGAACGAAACACCAGCTGCTGTTTTTTTTGCTCGCGAATTGGGTTCATTAACTAGGTTCCATTAGGTCGATTCTCGATCAGTAGCGGGCGCTGAAAATGCGGCATTGATTAGTTTTTTATCTTGAGAAAACTCTGCACTGGTTAATGGGAAAGGCGAGCTTAAACACGTCATTAATGCATTGAGTTTCCACCAAGCAAAACCGCCGAGCACAGCAAGAAGCACAGCAAACAGAGCACAAATGGCGATTCGATACTCCCAAAAGCCAAATAAAACGCTCAACCCAAGAAAGCCTAAAGCCATCACCAGTAAAAATGCCGCCCCAATCGCAAATGCAATCATCAGCGCAAGTCGATCAAGCTCGTCGCGAAATTCAAGGCCAAATAATGAAAAACGGGTGGCGATAAGGCCACCCAATGCATCACGGATGGTCGAACTCATTTAGCGGCGCGCCGCCAAAAAGCCAATCAATAAACCAACAGCAGCGCCAACACCAACGGCTTGCCAAGGATGAGCTTGCACGTATTCATCTGTTTTTTTCGCTGCAACTTTAGCCTTTTCTACTGCAACGGACTCAATTTCAACTAAGCGATGTTTTGCGCCTTGCAGATTTTCTGCAATTTTGGCATAGATGCGTTTTGATTCTTCGGGGCTTGCATTGGCTGCAGCCTCAATCAATTCAGCAGTTTCACGCAGAACATCTTTGGTTTCATCAATTAACACCGATTCAACTTGTGACATAAGAAACTCCTAATTAGATATGGAAATCGAAAGACAATACTAGCAGGAGAACTTCGCCTTGCACAGGTAATATATACAGTTGAAAAATACTACTGTAATTCACCGTTATTTTACCGCTCGTGGCAGTAAGCCATGCCGTACATTAAAATCATGCTGAATGCGCGCATAAGTGCCGTTAGATTGAATCGTTTTTAAGCCTTTTTCAAAAATACCAAGTAAACGCTGACCATCAGGGTGCTTCTTAGAAAAATTCAAATACAAAAGACTAAGTTCAACGGTCCCCACAATTTTAATTTTTCCGCGAGTCGCAGGGTTTGCATTAATCATCAATGTTGCAGGCGTTGTATTGACCACGCCATACTCAATCCGTTTTGCTAATATTTTTTTAAGCTGGACCGCATCCGTTCGCGAAACATCCTTAATAATTTTCTTATTATTCATAAATGACGTTGGATAAGTGTAGCCATTGGTGATGCCGACAATGTGACCTTCTAAATCTTTTGGGCTGAGATTTTTCAATTTGGACTCATTCAAAGCCAAAATCGATAACCCTTCAGTGAATAAAGGTTGGCTAGGCCAAAGAAACTTGTCTTTGTTTTCTTCTGTTCTAGATGCATTAAAGCAAGCAACGACTTGACCATGCTCGGCTTCATACAGGCACCGTGCAAAAGGCACCGGCATAAATCGCACTTCGATTCCTTGGGTAGCAAATGCGGCACGCACCAAATCCACTGAAAGCCCTTCCGCGCCCTGCTTATTGGCACTGATTGATGAGAATGGCGCCCAATCGTCTTCAGCATTAATAACAATGGTTTCAGCCTGAGCAATCGGCGTAAACAGCGCAATTAGCAAGAAATACTGGATCAGCTTTAGCATAAACACCCCCGTTTGATTTCAGATGAGTCTGTAAAATTTATAGCCCAGAATGAAGCTAGGTCTATCTTTACTTCCCACTTCAAAAGCCAGAGAGCCAGTTCAAGCTCGGCCAATAAAAAAGCCACTCCGAAGAGTGGCTTGATTTAGACTTTGATCTAAAAAGCTTAGATCATGCCTTTTGATTTCAGCAATTCAAACATTGTTTTACCGATTTCAGCTGGGCTGCGTGTGTACGCGATGCCAGCTTGTTCAAACGCTTTGAATTTTTCTTCTGCAGTGCCTTTACCACCAGAAATAATCGCACCAGCGTGGCCCATGCGTTTACCTTTTGGCGCAGTCACACCGGCGATGTAGCCCACAACTGGCTTAGTCACATAAGACTTAGCAAATTCAGCCGCTTCTTCTTCAGCCGAACCACCGATCTCACCGATCATGATGATGGCATCGGTATCAGGATCATCTTGGAACAGTTTCAATGCGTCGATATGGCTCAAGCCTGGGATAGGATCGCCACCGATACCGATACAAGTCGATTGACCCAAACCGAGTGCTGTTGTTTGTGCAACTGCTTCGTAAGTCAATGTACCAGAACGTGAAACGATACCGATACGGCCTGGATTGTGGATGTGCCACGGCATAATACCGATCTTGCACTCGCCCGGCGTGATGATACCTGGGCAGTTAGGACCGATTAAACGGATGCCCGCTTCATCAATCGCTTTTTTCACGTACAGCATGTCAATCGTTGGCACGCCTTCAGTAATACAAACGATCAATTGAACGCCAGCACTAATGGCTTCCAAGATTGAATCTTTGGCAAACGCAGCAGGTACGTAGATAACAGACGTATCCGCGCCAGTTTGGGACACAGCATCGCGCATGGTGTTGAACACTGGCAAGTCAAGGTGAGTTGAACCACCTTTACCTGGTGTTACACCACCAACGACTTTAGTGCCTACTTTCAACGCTTGCTCAGCGTGGAAAGTACCGTTTTTACCCGTGAAGCCTTGCACCAGCACTTTGGTGTCTTTATTTACTAAAACGCTCATTTTTTTTCCTTTGTGCCGTGATTACAAAGCTGCAACAGCAGCAACGATTTTCTCAGCTGCGTCGTTCAGGCCTTGAGCTGAAACGAGTTTCAAGCCAGATTCGTCGAGGATTTTTGCGCCAAGTTCAGCGTTATTACCTTCCAAACGAACCACAACAGGCACAGTCACGTTCACTTCTTTTACTGCGGCGATAATCGCTTCAGCGATCATATCGCAACGCACGATACCACCGAAGATGTTGATCAACACGCCGTGCACTGAAGAATCAGCCAAGATCAATTTGAATGCTTCGATTACGCGTTCTTTCGTTGCGCCGCCGCCCACATCCAAGAAGTTAGCCGGTTGGCCACCTTTGAGTTTGATGATGTCCATCGTCGCCATAGCCAAACCAGCGCCGTTCACCATGCAGCCGATATTGCCTTCCAAAGCCACATAATTGAGTTCGAACTCAGAAGCTTTCACTTCGCGCTCGTTCTCTTGTGATTTGTCGCGCTGTGCGAGCAATGCTGGATGACGGTACAAAGCGTTCGAATCCAAACCGATTTTGGCGTCCACGCAGCACAATTCGCCGTTTTCACGCAGTGCCAATGGGTTGATTTCGAACAAAGCGAAGTCGTTAGCAATGAATGCTTCAGCCGCGCCCAACATCATTTTAGTGAAATGCGTAACTTGCTTGCCTTCCAGACCCAATGCAAACGCGCATTCACGCGCTTGGAATGGTTGCATGCCAACCAAAGGATCAACTGTTACTTTGATGATTTTTTCTGGTGTTTCTTCAGCCACTTTCTCGATCTCAACACCACCTTCGGTTGAAACCATAAATACGATACGTTGTGAACCACGATCCACTACGGCACCAAGGTACAACTCGCGTTGTACTGGGTACATATCTTCGCACACCAATACGCTGTGAACAGGCTGGCCGTCCGCATCAGTTTGGTAAGTCACCAAGTTAGTGCCGATCAAACGAGTGGCTTCAGCAGCAGCTTCTTCGCGGCTTTTCACCACAACGACGCCACCCGATTTACCACGGCCACCGGCATGAACTTGCGCTTTAACAACAGCAAATTTACCGCCCAGCGCATCATACGCCGCAGCCGCTTCTTCGCCAGTTGTCGCCAAAATGCCACGTTGTACTGGCAAACCGTACTTAGCCAATAATTCCTTGGCTTGGTATTCGTGCAGATTCATCTCTATTAATCCTTTTTGAGGAGAGTGTTATAGCGAGGGTTGAGGTAACCCTCTTTAGGTACCACCGGAGGCTGTCAAACAACAGCCGCCAACAAATAAATATCGTGCAAAAGTTTTATGGCAAGGCATCGACGTCGCAGACAGTACATCAAGTACGACAAGACGAGATAACGATGCAAGAAAACTTTTGCTTATTTAATTACGAATGCAGGCCGCGCTTATCAACGCCCAGCGCCGCTTCGTGCATCGCCTCAGACAATGACGGATGCGCGTGAACGATGCGCGCGATATCTTCACTTGACGCGTTAAATTCCATCGCCACCACCGCCTCAGTAATCAATTCTGAAGCAAATGGGCCAATGATATGCACGCCCAAAATACGATCCGTTTTCGCGCAAGCCAGCATTTTAACGAAACCCGCGGTTTCACCCAAACCCAGTGCACGACCATTCGGGCCAAATGGGAATTGGCCTTTCTTGTATTCGATGCCTTCAGCTTTCAATGTTTGCTCAGTTTTACCGACCCAAGCCATTTCTGGACTCGTGTAAATCACCCAAGGCACATTGTTAAAATCGATGTGTGGATGCTGGCCAGCGATACGCTCAGCCACAGCAACGCCCTCTTCTGACGCTTTATGCGCCAACATCGGGCCACGCACCACATCGCCCACCGCCCAAACGTTAGGCAGGTTCGTGCGACAATCGCCATCGACATTCACAAAACCACGCTCGTCCAAAGCCAAGCCCACGGTCTCAGCCGCTAGATTCCATGTATTTGGCAAACGACCAATTGATACGATCAATTTATCGAACACTTCGGTGTGTGCCACGCCAGCCGCATCAACGAATGCAACGCTAACATCGTTGTCACCCTTGGTGATATCGCCGATTTTGACGCTAGTTTGGATTTTCAAACCCAAATCTTTCGTGAAAATCTTATGTGCTTCTTTGGCAATTGCTTCGTCAGCCGCCAGCAAGAAGCCCGGTGCACCTTCTAAAATCGTTACATCTGAACCCAAACGTTTCCAGACTGAGCCCATTTCTAGGCCAATCACGCCAGCGCCGATGACGCCCAGACGTTTTGGAATCGCTGGAATCGACAAAGCGCCATCGTTATCCAGAACCAGAACATTGTCTACTGGCGCTTGCGGCAATTGGCGCGGCGTAGAGCCCGTCGCGATAATCACATGCTTGGCTTCAACCACTTCAACTTGATCGCCATTGGCGACTTCAAGCTGCCACACATCGCCAACACGGCCGATAATTTTGCCGTGGCCGTGCAAGCTTTCGACTTTGTTCTTTTTGAACAAGTAGGCAATCCCTTGCGTCAGCTTGGTCACGATACCGTCTTTGCGTGACAACATCGTGCCAACGTCAAATTTCATGCCTTCAACAGTAATACCGTGCGCCGCAAATTTATGCTCGATGCGCTCGACATTTTCTGATGATTCCAGCAAAGCTTTCGATGGGATGCAGCCTACGTTTAAGCAAGTACCGCCCAACGATGCTTTGCCTTCTTTGTTTTTAAATTCGTCGATACACGCAGTATTAAAACCGAGCTGTGCCGCACGAATTGCTGCTACATAGCCGCCAGGGCCAGCACCAATCACGACAACGTCAAAAGATTTCGACATTTTAAATTCCATCTTTAACCCATAAGGGTATTTCAATGCAAACATTTGGATATATGGCCTAGCACCATATACCCATGAATATTACAAATCTAGCAACAAGCGAGCTGGATCTTCAATCGCATCTTTAATCGCCACCAAAGCCAGAACCGCTTCGCGACCATCAATGATGCGGTGATCGTAAGATTGTGCGAGGTACATCATCGGCAAGGCAACGATTTCACCATTCACCACCATTGCGCGCTCTTTCGTAGCGTGCATACCCAAGATCGCAGATTGCGGTGGGTTGATGATTGGCGTCGACATCATCGAACCAAACGTGCCGCCGTTAGAAATCGTGTACGTACCACCCGTCAATTCTTCAACGCCCAATTTGCCTTCTTGTGCGCGTTTGCCGAAGTCAGCGATGGTTTTTTCGATATCCGCCAAAGACAATTGATCGGCATTGCGAATAATTGGCACGACCAAACCACGTGGGCTACCGACTGCTACACCGATGTCAAAGTAACCGTGGTACACGATGTCTTTGCCATCTACCGATGCATTCACGATTGGGTATTTTTTCAGTGCAGCAACAACAGCTTTAACAAAGAAACCCATAAAGCCCAACTTAACGCCGTGCTCTTTTTCAAATTTGTCTTTGTATTTATTACGCAAGTCCATCACTGGTTTCATGTTCACTTCATTGAACGTAGTCAGGATGGCATTGGTTTGCTGTGATTCCAGCAGACGTTCAGCAACGCGAGCGCGCAAGCGGCTCATCGGTACACGTTGCTCAGCGCGAGCACCAATTGGAGCAGCAACTGGCGCTGCTGTAGCAACAGGCGCAGCAGTTGGTTTGCTCAGGTGATTTTGTACGTCTTCTTTCAGAACACGCCCATCGCGGCCAGTACCGGCAACATCAGCAAGATTGACACCCGCATCGGCTGCAAGTTTTTTCGCAGCTGGCATGCCCACTGCAGCGGAGGCCGCCGCAACTGGAGCTGCTGCTGAAGAAGCTACAGCGGCAGGTGCTGCCGCAGGTGCGGCTTGAGCTACGGCAGTCGTGTCGATACGTGCAATCACTTGCAAGCTACCAACAGTCGCACCATCTTGCTCAACGATTTCAACCAATACACCGGCTTGCTGTGCAGGGATTTCTAAAACCACTTTATCGGTTTCAAGATCAATCAGATTTTCGTCGCGAGCAACAGCTTCGCCGACTTTTTTCTTCCAAGAAACAAGCGTCGCTTCAGACACAGATTCAGGCAGTTGCGGTACTAGGACTTCTACAATCATTTTTATCTCCAGAGTTCTTTTGGCGTCGTGACTCAACAAGACTCAGCGCGCATCACCCGATGCGCGCCGCGTTGGATTTACAGTTTCATCGCTTCTTCAACCAAGGCTTTGAGCTGTGCATTGTGCTTGCTCATATAACCTACGGCCGGTGAAGCTGACGATGGACGGCCTGTGTATTGCAATGTTTGCTTGCTTTCGAGTACATCTTCCAAACGATGACGCAATTGATGCCAAGCGCCTTGGTTACGTGGCTCTTCTTGTGCCCACATAATTTCTTTTGCGTTCGGGAATTTGCTCAATTCAGCTTTAAGCTCATCCGCTGGGAATGGATAAAGCTGCTCGATCCGCACAATCGCAATGTCTTTGATCTCGCGCTCGGCACGTCCTGCCAATAGATCGTAGTACACCTGACCTGAACAGCAGATCACGCGTTTTACTTTTTTGGCATCCAATTCTTGCGCTTCACCAATCACTGAGCGGAATTCGCCAGTCGTGAATTGCTCAATTGGGCTGGCCGCATTTTTCGCTTTCAAGAGCTTTTTGCTCATGATGATAATCAACGGCTTGCGATAAGGACGTAGCATTTGACGACGCAGCGCATGGTACATTTGCGCCGCTTCAGACAGCATCAACACTTGAATATTGTGCTCAGCACACATTTGCAAGTAACGCTCAACACGTGCAGAAGAATGCTCAGGACCTTGACCATCGTAACCGTGCGGCAAGATCATCGTCAGACCGCACAAACGGCCCCATTTGGTTTCGCCGGAAGTAATAAACTGGTCGATTACGACTTGTGCGCCATTGGCAAAGTCACCAAATTGCGCTTCCCAAATCACCAATTCATTCGGCTCAGAGCAGGCATAACCGTATTCAAACGCCAATACCGCTTCTTCGTTCAAGATCGAATCGATCACGCGGAACGGCGCTTGATTATCCGACAGGTTTTGCAATGGAACGTGAACGCCGTGATCCCATTTCTCACGATTTTGATCGTGTAAAACTGCATGACGGTGATTGAAGGTACCACGGCCTGAATCTTCACCCGACAAGCGCACGCCATGACCTTCAGTCAATAGCGTTGCGTAAGCCAAATGTTCGGCCATACCGAAGTCCACTGGCACTTCGCCGGCAACCATTGCTTTACGTTCCTTGATGATTTTTTCTACGTTGGCACGCAGTTTGAAACCTTCAGGGATTGCGGTGAATTTGTCAGTCAAGCGCGCCAAATCAGCTTGTGGTACCGCAGTCACGACGGGCTGACGCCAGTGAGTACCGAGGTATTTGCTCCAATCAATCGCGTGTGAACGCTTGTAATCAGTGAGCGTCGTTTTTTCAACATGCTCACCGCGATCCAGAGCATCGCGATACGCTTGAATCATGCCATCGGCTTCTGCCGCAGTCACGACGCCTTCAGCGATCAAACGATCAGCATATTTGCGACGCGCACCTGGATGCTTCGCCACTTGGCGGTACATCATCGGTTGCGTTACAAATGGATCATCCGCTTCGTTGTGGCCGTGCTTGCGGTAGCAAACCAGATCAATAACGACGTCTTTCTTAAACAATTGACGGTATTTTAACGCTGCATCGGTCACCAAACAGACGGCTTCTGGATCATCGCCATTCACATGGAAAATCGGCGCTTCAACCATTTTGGCGATGTCGGTACTGTAAATCGTCGAGCGATTGTCGCGAATATCCGATGTGGTAAAGCCCACTTGGTTGTTAATCACCAAATGCACTGTACCGCCCGTGCCATAGCCACGAGTTTGCGACAGATTAAACGTACCTTGGTTGGTACCCAAACCAATAAACGCAGAATCACCGTGAATCAGCAGCGGCAACACTTGCGCGCCAGTCAAATCTTTACGGCGATGTTGACGCGCACGGACTGAACCTTCAACCACTGGATTCACGATTTCCAAATGCGATGGGTTAAACGCCAAAGTCAAATGCAATGGGCCGCCCGCAGTTGGAATGTCCGAGCTAAAGCCCATATGGTATTTCACATCACCCGAAGCCAGCGATGTGTCGTAACGACCTTCAAACTCGCCAAACAAATCACGTGGTTGTTTGCCAAGAATATTCACTAGCATATTCAGACGGCCACGATGCGCCATACCGATGACGATTTCTTGCACGCCAGCCGCTCCCGCTGCTTGCGCCAGATAATCCACAGCAGGGATCATCGAATCGCCGCCTTCGAGAGAGAAGCGTTTTTGACCGACGTATTTTTTATGCAGGTATTGCTCTAACGTTTCTGCCGCAGTGACTTGCTTCAGAATGCGTTTTTTCTCTTCAACGTTAAAGCTCGGTTGCGAGCGACGCGATTCAAAGAATTCTTGCACCCAAGCGCGCTCTTCCGCGTTGGTAACGTGCATGTATTCCAAGCCAATATTGCCGCAATAGGTTTGCTTTAAAAAGCTCAATACTTCAGCCGGTGTTGCGCGCTCAAGGCCAACAATATTAGTCCCCAATTTCACCGCCATATCGCTATCGGATAGGTTGTGCGTTTTTGGATCCAATTGCGGCATTGGTTCTCGATCCATTCTTTCTAATGGATCAAGCTGAGCGCCACGACTACCCATAATGCGGTAAGCCGAAATCAAACGCAGCAAGTTCACTTGGCGCTCAATCGCGACTTCGTCGATCACGCCCGCAGCGCGAATCGGCTGTTTAGCCAACTGACGGAATGACTCTTCAATCGGCGCACGTGCGATATCACGCACTACTGAGCCTGGGGTCATTTGCAGCTTATCGAAATAAGCACGCCATTCGGCAGCAACCGAAGTCGGGTCAAATAAATATTGTTCGTAAAGATCTTCTACGAACGGAGCATTCCCACCAAATAGCTGAGAATTCGTTTCTAGTTCTTTCATCATTGCCGTGTATTCCAGTTTTTATCCGCCTCGCTGCAAGCAGCAAGGCCGGTCAATGCAGCTACGCCCTTATGTTGTCACATAAGGGCGCAGGAACGGGGTCTTAGCCGCGTTTGTCCATTGCTACGTAATCGCGTTTTTCTGCGCCAGTGTACTGCTGGCGAGGACGACCGATTTTCATGCCTGGATCAGAAATCATTTCATTCCAATGGCTAATCCAACCAACCGTACGCGCCAAAGCAAAAATCACCGTAAACATCGGTACTGGGATGCCCAAGGCCGATTGCACGATGCCTGAGTAGAAATCAACGTTTGGATACAATTTACGCTCGATGAAGTACGGATCTTCCAGCGCGATTTTTTCCAATTCCATTGCCAATTTGAATTTAGGATCGTTTTGTAGACCCATTTCATTCAAAACTTCGTGGCAAATGCGACGCATTACATTGGCGCGTGGATCCGTGTTTTTGTAAACACGGTGACCAAAGCCCATCAATTTATGCGTTTTCGCTTTCACGCCGTCCATAAAGGCCGGTACGTTTTCAACTGAACCGATTTCATCCAACATCACCAATACGGCTTCGTTAGCGCCACCGTGCGATGGACCCCACAGACAAGCGATACCCGCTGCGATACAAGCAAATGGATTCGCACCTGACGAGCCAGCCAAACGAACGGTCGAAGTCGACGCGTTTTGTTCGTGATCAGCGTGCAAGGTGAAAATTACGTCCAGCGCACGAACCAATACTGGATTTGGTTTGTATTCTTCGCAAGGCGTAGAGAACATCATGTGCATAAAGTTCGCCGTGTAGCTCAAATCGTTACGTGGGTAAACGAATGGCAAGCCTTGGTTGTAGCGGTAGCACATCGCCGCGATCGTTGGGATTTTTGAAATCAAACGGAAAATCGCCACTTTGCGATGTTCTGGATCGTTAATATCCAAACTGTCTTGGTAGAACGCTGACAATGCGCCAACCACACCAACCATCATCGCCATTGGATGCGCATCACGGCGGAAGCCGTTAAAGAAGCGAGTCAATTGGTCGTGAATCATCGTGTGACTCATGACGGTCGTTTCAAACTCAGTTTTTTGCGCTGCGTTTGGCAATTCGCCATTAATCAACAAGTAGCAAACTTCGAGGTAATCAGAATCCTCAGCAAGCTGCTCGATTGGATAGCCACGGTAGTACAACTGGCCCAAGTCGCCATCGATAAAAGTGATTTTTGATTCGCAGCTTGATGTTGCCAAAAAGCCTGGGTCAAATGTAAACATGCCCGTTTGCGAAAATTTACGGATATCGACAACGTCAGGACCCAAAGTGCTCTCTAAGATTGGGAAATCGAGGGTATTTTGTCCGTCGTTATACGTCAGCGTGACTTTCTTATCCATCTATAGACTCCTGTTAAACAATTCGGCGTAAGCCATTATTTACTGTTTGCGGCGCTGATGCGCTCTATGATTACGGCAAGCTGTGCATCGGGACACACCGACTTACCGTTGACATACTCTAAAAAATCCCAGTCTGGCAGCATCAAAACTTGCTCGTACACCGCCAGCTCAGACTCAGACAAAGTGGGTAGAACATCGGCTACAAAACGCTCTAATTGCAAATCCAATTCCAACAATCCACGACGTGAGCGCCAGATAATCCGCTTGAGTTCTACTTCATCCATCTTAATCCCTTTCTATGGGTATTTGACTGCAGGCATTGACCATAAATGCCTACAGCTCAATACCTCTAACTAATGCGTTTTACCATCAAGTCTTTAATCTTACCAATTGCTTTGGTCGGATTCAGCTCTTTCGGACAAACGTCAACGCAGTTCATGATGCTATGGCAACGGAACAAACGGTATGGATCTTCGAGGTTATCCAAACGTGCGCTGGTGGCTTCATCACGAGTATCGGCAATAAAGCGATACGCTGCGAGCAAACCAGCAGGCCCCACGAATTTATCCGGATTCCACCAGAACGATGGGCAAGAGGTCGAACAGCAAGCGCACAGAATACACTCATACAAGCCATCAAGTTCTTTACGATCTTCTTGGCTTTGCAGGCGTTCACGATCGGGCGCTGGACTGTCGTTAATCACGTATGGTTTGATCGAGTGATATTGCTTGAAAAACTGCGTCATATCGACGATCAAGTCACGAATCACTGGCAAACCTGGCAATGGACGCACTTCGATAGGCTGTTTGAGCGTATCGATATCAGTAATACAGGCCAGACCATTTTTGCCGTTGATATTCATCGCATCCGAACCACACACACCTTCACGGCATGAACGGCGGAATGACAAAGATTCATCAACGACTTTGAGTTTCACCAGCGCATCGAGCAGTTTACGCTCAGTCGTGGTATCGACATCAACACTGATGTCTTGCATGTAAGGCTTAGCGTCTTTATCTGGATCGTAACGATAAACGCGGAATTTGACGGATTGGGTAGTCATAACGGCCCCTTAGTACGAGCGAGTCTTCAGCGCAACTGACGGCGCGGTCAGTGGCTGTAGATTGACAGGTTTGTATTCAAGACGATTGTCTTCGCGATACCACAAGGTGTGTTTCAACCAGTTTGCATCGTCACGACCATTCGGCGTTTCTGGCACGTCGAGCGCATCGTCACGAACGTGTGCACCACGAGATTCTTTGCGCGCTTCGGCAGAAATCATTGTCGCTTTGGCCACTTCAATCAGATTTTCCAGCTCAAGTGCTTCAAGGCGAGCGGTGTTAAAGGTTTTCGATTTGTCGGCGATCATGATGGTTTTCACCATTGTTTCGACTTCGAGAATCTTCTTCACGCCTTCTTTAAGCATGTCTTTAAAGCGGAATACGCCAGCATGCGCTTGCATCGTACGCTGCATTGCCAAACGCGCTTCGTTGACATTGGTGCCATTGGTTTGATTGTCCAAACGCGCCACACGCGCAACCGAACGCTCAACGTCTTTCATCGTGATTTCTGGGAAGGATTCATGATGTGACTTGATGTAATCAATCATCGAATTGCCCGACGATTTACCAAACACCAGCAAATCGAGCAAAGAATTAGTACCCAAGCGATTTGCGCCGTGTACCGAAGCGCAAGCGCATTCACCGGCAGCATAGAAACCTGGCACGGTGGCGTCGCCCACTACCACTTCACCTTTGTAATTGGTCGGAATACCGCCCATTTGATAATGGCAAGTTGGCACAACTGGAATCGGCGCTTTGATTGGATCAACGCCCGCAAATTTAATCGAAATTTCGCGAATACCTGGCAATTTCGACATAATCACTTCTGGATCTAAATGCGTAATATCCAGCAAAACGTGATCTTTATTCGGGCCACAGCCACGGCCTTCGTTAATCTCAGTCACCATCGCGCGTGACACCACGTCGCGTGAAGCGAGATCTTTGGCGTTTGGCGCGTAACGCTCCATAAAGCGTTCGCCATCGGCGTTGCGTAAAATACCGCCCTCACCACGTACGCCTTCAGTAATCAATACACCCGCACCCGCCACACCCGTTGGGTGGAACTGCCAGAATTCCATATCTTCCAACGGCACACCCGCGCGCGCCGCCATGCCCAAACCATCGCCCGTATTAATAAAGGCATTGGTTGAAGACGAATAAATACGCCCAGCACCGCCAGTAGCAAACAGCGTTGCTTTAGCTTGGAAAATCACGATTTCAGATGTTTCCATCTCCATCGCCACAACGCCTTGTACGACACCGTTTTCATCACGGATCATATCCAGCGCCATCCATTCAACGAAGAATTGGGTATTGGCGCGAACGTTACGTTGATACAAAGCGTGCAACATCGCATGACCGGTACGGTCAGCGGCAGCACAGGCGCGGCGAACTGGTTTTTCGCCGAAGTTACTCATATGGCCGCCGAATGGGCGCTGATAAATCGTGCCATCCGCATTGCGGTCAAACGGCATGCCGAAATGCTCAAGCTCAACGACCACTTTTGGCGCTTCACGGCACATAAATTCGATTGCGTCTTGATCACCCAGCCAGTCCGAACCTTTTACGGTGTCGTACATATGCCAAGTCCAATGATCTGGCTCAGAATTACCCAATGAAGCTGAAACGCCACCTTGTGCGGCAACCGTGTGCGAGCGCGTTGGGAAAACTTTAGACAATACTGCGGTTTTTACGCCAGCTTCTGACAATTGCAATGCAGCGCGTAAACCCGCACCACCCGCTCCGACGATTAACGCGTCAAACTTGCGAACTGGAATCGGACGTTTAGTAGATTCTTGGCTCATAAAACACCCCATACAACTTTAATCATGTAAATCAAGCTGCCAATCAGCCAAAGCAGCGTCAGCACGTGCAAGGTCAGCTTTACGCCGATATGCTGAACGTAATCCATCCAGATGTCGCGAATACCAACCCAAGCATGCCAAAGCAAAGCAAAAATCGTAATCGTCGTAACAATCTTCACCCAAGTACAGGCGAACAAGGCTTGCCAAGCTTCAAACGAAGCACCGTTGGCGAAAAGAATAAATGCCACAACACCCAAGGTGTAAGCCAACATAATGACCGCAGTCACGCGCTGAACCAGCCAATCACGCAAACCGTAGTGCGCGCCTACAACATGACGATTTACCATGTGATCGCTCCAATAACAACGGTCAAGCTCAAGCTCACTGCCAATACCAAATAAGAAGTAAGGCGTGCAGTTTTTAAATCCAAGCCTTTATGAATATCTAAAAACAAAAAGCGTGTCCCCGCACAGGCGTGATGCAAATAAGCCCACAGCACGCCAAGTAAAAATAATTTAACCACGGGATGAGCGATACAGTCTTTGAATGCAGCAAAGCGCTCTGCACTCGATAAGGACCCTTCTAAGGCGTACAGCATAAAAGGGATTGATAAAGCCAACAGTGCACCACTAATGCGGTGCAAACCTGAAACAATAGCGGGCAACGGAAACTTGATGACCGCTAAGTTCAGATGCTTTGGGCGTGCTTTTTGCATGCGCTCATTTCCTCTGGTAAGTAAGCAAAGTCCGAAAACTTTGCGGTGTTTGATTAATGCCAAATGCCACTAACCGTTTTTAAATTAAAATCACGCAAAAGGTGCGGGTTCAAACGCCAAAGTATCGGTTTTTAACCAAGCCACACTCCACACCTGCGGCTTGCCTTCGAAATCTCGCGCTAAACGCACCAACTGCAACAGTGGCTCATTCAAATCCACCATCAGCAATCTGGCTTCGCTCTGGCTTGCCGCCACCGCGCGGTACCTAACTTCACCATCTCGCAAGCGAATTCCAAAATCTCGCCAGCATAACTCACGCAGATTACCTTTTAATTCCCGAATTCGCCGAATGTCTAAATTGGGAAAGCCTGCCTCAGGCAAGAGCATTTCTTCCAAACCAATCACATTGCCCGCCACACGCAACAAACGCCGTACTTGCCACAGTGCCGCACCACGGCGTAAACCTAAAATATCTGCTAATTGCTCACCCGCATGAATCCGCACGCAGCCGAGTAATTCGATTTTTGGTGTTAAGCCATCTTCGCCCGTTAAAGGCTGAAAAAGCCCGCGCGCGAGAAAATCATTCATTCCAGCTACAAAAGTACCTACACCTTGGCGGCGATATAAAACGCCTTCGTTGACTAAAGAATCTAGCGCCTTACGCACCGTCCCTTGGCTTACGCCGAAGCGAACCCCCAACTCAACTTCACTGGGTAGATTTTCGTCATCGTGCCATTCGCCCGCCTCTACAGCGGTCATCACTTCACGGATAACTTGCTTATATAAAGGCTGTGCCGCTAGCTTTTTCATTAAACCTTGTCTTTTTATCATGTTGTCGAAGCGGAGTCTACTACAGTCTTATATAAGACAAAAGATATAACTCTCAATTTTGTTTTTGCCAACGCACTACGCACCCTAGCGCCATCGTGATAAAATTAGTCGGTAAAGCATCGAAAAATGACGCTTTAACCGCAATAAGTAGTTACGCAAAAGCTTTCTTGCATCGTTGTCTTGCCTTGCCGTACTACATGTACTGCCTGTGACTTCGACGCCTTGCTATAAAACTTTTGTACTTCTTAATAAAGTAAAAAAGATTATTTGCTTGATGGCGATCAATCGCCACTAACTTGGAGTGTGCTCGATGAAACAACCTATTCGCGTTGCCGTTACTGGCGCTGCCGGTCAAATTGGCTACAGCTTATTGTTCCGTATTGCCTCTGGCGCGATGCTTGGCGCAGACCAACCTGTCATTTTGCAACTGCTTGACATCACACCATCATTACCAGCGCTGAACGGCGTTGTAATGGAATTGGATGACTGCGCATTCCCACTCTTGCAAGGCATCATCCAAAGCGACGATCCAAAAGTAGCATTTAAAGATGTGGATATTGCTTTGCTAGTTGGCGCACGTCCACGTGGCCCAGGCATGGAACGCAAAGATTTGCTCGAAGCCAATGGCGCTATTTTCACTGCACAAGGTCGTGCGTTGAACGAAGTGGCTAGCCGTGACGTTAAAGTATTGGTGGTTGGCAACCCAGCAAACACTAACGCTTACATCGCAATGAAAAACGCTCCGGATCTCAATCCAGCCAATTTCACTGCGATGATGCGCTTGGATCACAACCGTGCGATGACGCAAGTTGCCCAAAAAACTGGTACTACGATCAACGACGTGAAAAAAATGATCATCTGGGGCAATCACTCAGCAACTCAATATCCAGATGTATTCCACGCCGAAGTTAAAGGCGCGAATGCAGCGACTTTGATCAACGATCAAAAATGGTTAGAAGCTGAATTCATCCCTACCGTACAACAACGCGGCGCAGCGATCATTAAAGCACGCGGCTTGTCATCAGCAGCTTCTGCTGCCAACGCCGCCATCGACCATATCCGTAACTGGGTATTGGGCACACCGGAAGGCGACTGGGTGACCATGGGCGTTCCTGCGAACGGCGAATATGGCTACGATGATTTGATCTACGGCTTCCCAGTAACCTGCAAAGATGGCAAATACAACATCGTTAACGGCTTGGAAATCAGCGAATTTAGCCGCTCACGCATGGACGCAACGGCCAAAGAATTGTCTGAAGAACGTGATGCAGTAAAACACTTGCTTGCTTAATTAAAGCGAACACGAAAAAGCCCACTACATCGTAGTGGGCTTTTTTATTATCGATCAAAGCAAAATCAATGCTGAGCTAAAATTAACCGCGCGCGAACTTCGCCGCCAGTTGATTCAGCTTTTCAAGCTTTTGCTCTTCAGCGATTTTCGCAGCCTCTGCCGCCTCTTTCTCTTTACGCTGAACTGCAGCCTTCTTAAAGTATTCGTGCAGACTATTGGCTGCAAACACGCGCTGCTCTTCCGTCACTTCATCAGCTGGACTACCATCCAAATTGAATCGCATTTTAGCGACCTGCATCGCTTTCATATAGCGCAGCGAGCGAGTGTGCATCGCCAAGGCTTGGCGCAACACACGATGGCTTAGCTCTGGTCTGGCGGCAAACAACTGCTTATCAATCCCAATCGCCAGCGGCAAGCAATCCCGAAACACTGGGTTATTTTTTTGTAATTCTCTCAACAATGCCGGGGCACTTATCGGTGAAGCAGGCTGCAAATCAGCGGTCGTCATCAAACTTCCTTAATACGGTATGAAATACTAGAGGTCGATTTTATCAGACCAGCACGCATCCTTGCTGATATAAGTATAAAAATCACTGATTTCATCAAAAAATAAAACGCAAACCCGTCCCTGCAAGCCAAGGCAACAAGTAAAAATAAAATTTTGTTTCATTAATCGTCACGACTCAGGCCAAACCTACCCGCCCAACAGCCTCAAAAAAGACCGCCAAACAAATAAAAGCCCTCATTTCAGCAAAAAAACACAATCTCTAGCAACAGCCAATCCTCATAGCATGCTGCATGCAGACTCCCCACCACCTGCAATACCTCAAGTATTTTCTCTTTGAAATCAAGGCAAAATACAAGACACCTAAAAATATCTGATTTCAGCGAAAAAAACCCTTGCAACCCGCGCAGTTGCTAGGTATTATGCACGCCTGTTGCCGATGTAGCTCAGTTGGTAGAGCACCTGACTTGTAATCAGGGGGTCGCGAGTTCGATTCCTGCCATCGGCACCATCTTATTATGCAAAAAGCCCTGAGAAATCAGGGCTTTTTGCTTTTTTACATCAAATTAATCCAGCTAAATAAGGGCTACACGAGGCAATGACTCGCGCAGCACCTGCAAATTTTGATTAAAGCCAGCCCGCCGCGCTCGCCTTTTCCCAATCCATTGCAGCATCCAGCGCATCACTAAGGCGGTCGATCTCGCGATTTAGGATTTCATCGGCATCCGGCAGCCCCACTCCTGCGCCGTGCCACCCAGCCCATTGCATTAACTGCGCCAAAGCTTCTGGCTGATCGAATAGGCCATGCAAGTAGGTGCCGATGATTTGCCCATCAGGCGACACCACGCCATCGCAGCGCCCATCGGCCAATTGAAATAACGGTGCAAATTCAGCGCCATGAATTTCACTTTGCCCCAAATGAATTTCATAACCCACCACAGGCGCGCCGCCAGCAATAAACTGACCGACCACATTGCGCAGCTGCTTTTCTGGCTCTAAACGCGTCACCATAGGTATATAAGCCAATCCCTTACTGGATGATTGCTGTGACTCAATACCCTCACTATCGAATATCTCTTCGCCCAGCATTTGATAGCCGCCACAAACCCCCAGTAATTTACCGCCGTAACGTAGATGCTGCGCAATTTGCGCGTCCCAGCCCTGCTCGCGCAGCCATGCCAAATCGCCTTGCGTGTTTTTACTGCCAGGCAAAATGAGCAAGTCGCAGCTAGGCAATGGCTGATGCGGATGCGCAAAGAGGCAATTCACGCCCACAATCCGCCGCAGCGGATCAAAATCGGTGTGATTGGAAATATGCGGCAGCGTGGCAATAACGATCTTAAAATCGCCATCCACGCCACTGGCGGCGCGCGGCACGGCGTCTTCAGCGGCAATATCCAGCCCATGCAAATACGGCACAACAGCCAGCACTGGCTTGCCCGTTTGCGCTTCCAGCCAATCACAACCAGGCTGCAGTAGCGCAATATCGCCGCGAAAACGATTAATGATAAAACCTTTAACCCGCGCCTGCTCTGATTCGCTCAAGCACGCCAGCGTGCCGATAAAGTGCGCAAACACGCCACCGCGATCAATATCGCCCACCAGCCACACCGGGCAATCAGCCTCTTCGGCAAAGCCCATATTAGCAATATCGCCCTTGCGCAAATTCACTTCGGCGGGACTGCCCGCCCCTTCGACGAGCACCCAATCGTACTGCGTCGCCAAACGTTGCCACGATTCAAACACCGCCGCTTTGGCGGTTTTTTTGTAGGCGTGATAATCAACCGCATCCAAATTACCAATCGATTTACCCTGAATAATCACTTGCGCGCGGCAATCGCTGGATGGTTTGAGCAACACCGGATTCATATCGGTATGCGGCGTGAGGCCACAAGCAAACGCTTGCACCGCCTGCGCGCGGCCAATTTCGCCACCGTCTTGCGTCACCGCCGAATTGAGCGCCATATTTTGCGGTTTAAACGGTGCCACCGAAATACCGCGCCGATGTAGCAAGCGGCACAAAGCTGCAGTTAAAGTCGATTTACCTGCATCAGACGTGCAGCCTTGAATCATTAGAGTGGGCATGTTTGCGACTCATTCAGATTTATAAGTTGATGATGCGGATATGTATTGGCTTCTAGCCATTATTTAATAAGCTACGCAGGGATATACCACGGAAGACCATCCACATTCACTTCGCGCACGGGATAGTGATAAAGCGCAGTGAGATTCTCCGCAGTCAATACGTCACGACTTGCCCCCGCCAAATAGCGGCCATCACCAAACAGCAGTAGAACGCGGCAAGATTCTGCGGTAAAGCGCTGCGCGTGATTTGGATCGTGACTCACCATCACTACCGAACGCCCTGCAGCAACCTCCTCGGCCAGCACCTGCAAAGCTTGCTGCTGATGCCGTACATCAAGTTGCGATAGCGGTTCGTCCAGCAAGAGCACGGGCGCTTGCTGCGTCAACGCAGTTGCCAACGCCACGCGGCGGCGCTCGCCGCCCGATAAAGTCGCTAAATCTCGACTTTCTAAATGCGCCAAATCCACGCGCGCCAATTGCTGCCGCGCCAGCGCGACATCCTCCGCGCTTTCCCATTCAAATCGGGATAAATGCGGGTGGCGACCCGTCAGTACTTTTTCCAATACCGTCAACGGAAACGGGCATTCATCGTGCTGCGTTTGCCATGCCAGCATTTGCGCGCGTTGGCGGCTTGGCCAGCTGCGCCATGCACGCTGTTGCAACATCAACTCACCAAGCACGGGCTGATGCCAACCTGCCATCGCCGAGAGCAAAGTGCTTTTGCCGCAACCATTTTCACCGAGCACCAAACACACTTCACCTGCGCCAATTGACCAATTTAAGTCCTTCACCAGCACCCGCTCGCCTTGAGCAATGCTGAAGTTTTTCAAACTCAGCTGCGGTGCCGCAGTGGATTGTGGGTTTATTGATAATTGCGACATCAACGCGCCCTTTTACTAAGCAAATACAAAAATGCTGGCACGCCCAGCAATGCCATAACGACACCGACTGGCAACTGCTGTGGTGCAATCAAAGTACGCGCAATGATATCGGCCAGCAGCAACACAATCCCGCCAGCCAAAGCCGCGGCAGGCAACAACAAGCGCAAATCTTGCCCCAGCATTAGCCGCAAAGCATGCGGCACAATCAGACCCACAAAGCCAATCATCCCTGCCGTCGTCACCGCCAAAGCGCTGGCTAAGGCCGAAGCAAAATACAGCACCCAACGCAGCACACGGTGATTCAAACCCAGCGAATGCGCCGATTCTGCAGCCATCCCCATAATATTGAGCTCACGCGCCAAAGGCCAAATCAGCAAAAGCAAACCCACCAAAACCACGGCAGCCGACTGCCAATGTGCGCCCGCCAAATCACCCATCAACCAAAACACCATGCCGCGCAGCAAGCCATCGGGCGCCATGCTCAGCAATAAAGACGACAACGCACCCGCAAATGCCGCCAGTGCAACACCAGTCAACAGCAAACGCGTTTGCGTCGCCGAATGATCGCGCCCTGCCAGCAAAAACACGATCAAAATACTGCACAAAGCGCCCGCTCCCGCCGCTGCATTGACGCCCAAAGTACCCACCCCCAGTAATAGCGCCAACAGCGCACCCACACTGGCTCCGCCAGAAGTACCCAAGATATACGGATCAGCCAACGGATTACGCAGCAGCACTTGCTGCAAAGTACCTGCCAATGCCAATAAGCCACCCACCGCCAATGCCGCCAGCGTGCGCGGCAAGCGCAATTCCAACACCACGTCACGCGCCAGCGCCGCTTCAGGGCTACCATTCCAAAGCTGCCAAGGCCTAAGCGACGTACTTCCAACGCACAGACTAGTCAACACCGCACACAACAGCACGAGCAACAACACAGCCAAAGTAGCCAGCGCTTTTTGCGGCGTAAGCCGAGATAGCGTCATAACATTTCCATTTATTTAACAAACAGGATCACGAAATACACAAATAAAAAGCAAAATAGAGCCTAATTACGTTTCAGCTGGCGACTTAAAACCTAAACCTTGAACCACAGAGGACACAGAGGCACGCGGAGAAAACCCCGGTTTTTCTCCGTAAAACTCCGTCTTCTCTGTGTTCTCCGTGTTTCAAGACTTGGGTTTGCTCTGCGGTGTGCCTTTTGTGATCCAAGGTTTTGACCTTAAAAAAAATCAACGGCGGGCTTTTTCTACTGCTTCGCACATCGCGCGTGCGCCGTCGACCAAGCGTGGTCCCATGCGATTCACACTGTCTTTGGGCAATAGATAAAAATTATTGTTTTTTGTGGCTGATAGATTTTTCCAGCGCTGCCAGCTCGCCAATGCATCGCTTTTCACGCCAGGCTCGCCGCTGGTCATAATCGCATCGGGATTCGCCGCCAGCACCGCTTCAACATCCACTTTCGGCGTTAAATCGGGCAGCGTGCCAAACACATTCACCGCACCACACGTGCGCATTACGTCAGAAATAATTTGCGTGTTATTAATCGTCATCAGGGGTCTATCCCAGATTTGATAAAACACCCGCACCGGCTTGCGGCCTGCGTAGGTTTTTTCTAATATTGCTAACTGCTCGCGGTACTGCTTTGCCGCTTTAGCCGCGCCCGCAGGCTGCGCTGTCAATTCGCCAAGGCGCTCTAACACACCGGGTACATCGCTCATTTTTTTGGAAAAAGTCAAAAACATCGGGATACCCAAAGTTTTGATTTGATCCAATTGCCGCTGCGGATTGCCCGTCGCCCAGCCGATGATTAAATCAGGCTTAAGTGCGCGAATTCGCTCCAAATCAAAACCGTTATAACCGCCAATGCGCTCGATTTGATTCGCCGCTGATGGATAATCACTGTAATTGACCGTACCGACAATCAAATCACCCGCGCCAATCGCAAACAAATCCTCGGTCACATGCGGCGCTAGGCTAATGATGCGTTTAGCAGGCTGCAGCAATGTCACCGTTGCGCCCACATCGTCCTTCACACTCACCGTAGCACCAACCACAGCGCTCAAACCCAACGCCAAAACCACTACCGCCAACTTAAAACCTAACATTCAATGATTCCTTAAAACTGCGAAAATTGAGTCCACGAAAAACATGCCCCGCAGGAAATACCCTTGGGGTGCGAAAGGTACGAAAAAAAACCGATTCAAAACACATAAACTGGGCATAAACCTGACTAGATAAGCCTCAACAACACACGAATCCAAAAATCCTTTCTTAATCTGCTTTTGTTCGTGTTTTTTGCCTTTCTTTCGTGCCTTTCGTGATCTCGTTTTTTCTTTAAACCCCGCCAAACAAGGCCGCCGTTGCAGCAGGATTACTCATAAACCACGCATGCAAATAAGAGGCTTGCAAACTACCCTGCCGGTATATAGCTTCACCGCTTGATCCTAAGCGGCATGGCGAGCCATACCCTATAGGCTCGCTTTGCGTAACCAGCGTTGAATAATGAAAAGTATGCCCACGCAGCTCGCCCGCCCGGCTGGATCCGAAGTCAAAACTTTGTGGCCCGAGCGCTGCCAAGCGTTTTTGCATTGTCACTTGCGCGGGGAATACACCCCACATCGCCTGCACGACACCATCGGTCAAAGTGAGCGATTCGCACAAAGCAATCATCCCGCCGCACTCTGCCCAAATCGGTTTGCCATCCGCCAAATGCTGCGCCAGTTCAGCGCGTATCGTTGCGTGTGCGGCAAGCTGATCGGCGTGCAGCTCGGGATAACCTCCTACCAACCAAACCGCGTCGCAGTCCGGCAAGGACTCATGCGCCAGCGGTGAGAAAAATATCAATTCAGCACCCAGTTCACGCAAACACGTCAAATTAGCCGGATAAATAAAGCAAAACGCCGCATCACACGCAATCGCAATTCGTTTGCCAGCCAGCAAAGGCGCGATTTCGCTGGCAACTGGCGGGGCAAATTCAATTTGCGGCAAGTTTTGATGATTGCCTATCGGCTCCTTGGCTAACACATCCGCCAGCGCATCGAGTTTTTCTGCCAAATCAGGGATTTCTTCAGGCAGCGCCAAACCCAAATGCCGCTCAGGCAATGGATCAACTTTACCAACCCAACCTTGCCAGTGTTCAGCAGGGGCTGACTCTTGCAACATCTGCGCGTGTCGATCGCCTGCGACTTTATTCGCCAGCACACCAAAAAACGGCAGTTCCGCACGGTAATGCGCAAGGCCAAACGCGAGCGCACCAAAAGTTTGCGCCATCGCGCCCGCATCAATCACCGCCAACACAGGCAAGCCAAATTTCACCGCTAAATCGGCCGTTGAGGGTTCACCATCAAACAGACCCATCACCGATTCGATCAAAATGACATCAAAATCACGCGCGGCGGTAGCGAGCATTTGGCGACACACGTCCTCACCCACCAGCCATAAATCCAAATTATCAACGGGCGCACCACTGGCAAAACCCAGCATCAGCGGATCAAGAAAATCTGGCCCACATTTAAAGACTTTGACACGCAAGCCTTGACGGAGATACAGCCAAGCCAAACCTGCGGTGATGGTGGTTTTTCCTGAGCCTGATGAGGGGGCGGCGATTAAAAGAACTGAGGCAATTCCCATCATTTTATTATCCTAATGCTCAATGCTTCAGATTTAGGTATTTCTCAAATCGAGACTCTAACACCGTGAATTGATTATTAAACCAGCGCTTAATATTTGATTGTTGTGCTAAATTTTCATTACGTTCATCTCTAGCCAAGTCTGCGTCAAACATGGCTTCAAGCACTTGTAATTCAACAGCCTTCCCATGTATTTCATCAATCAAATAACGATCTAAGTCTTTATCAAAAAGCCACCTAGCTTCAAGAGTCTCACGCATAAAATTGATACGTACCTCCTCCAGCACTTCGCCATTACTAACTACCGAAGAAACAAAAGCACAGCACTGCCGATAAACTTTGAATCTTTTATCAAATAAATCGTACTTCAATTTATTTTGCGCAGTACGCCACTGGCGATACGCAATAGAAGCAGCAAACAATCCAATTACGGGCACAGATAAAGCTGAAACATATGCTGTCCAATGAGGCTCCATATAACCCTTTTAACTAATCTAATTAAGTATGAATCACATAATTCCCACAAAACTTCACCGCCACGCCTTGCTGCGTGATGATTTCAACATCCAGCGCAATTCGCCCTCGCCTTTTGCGGCTAAATAGCTTCATACAGCGATCAAACTCGGCATCTTCGCTTAACTCACAGCGCGCGTTGATGGTTTCAACGACAGGTAGCAGATACTCGATTTTCGCATCCTGAATCACAATATGCGCATGAATGCCTGCTGCGTGCAGTCGTGTAAACACCATACTCCAGCCCGCCAACACTGCAACGGCGTACAAACTGCCGCCAAATGCGGTGCATTTGTGGTTGATATTGGGCGACAACGGCGCGTTTAATCGCACCCGTTGCGGCGTTGCATGGGCGACTTCAATACCAATGTCACGCGTCAGCGGGATTTCTTCGTGCAGTGTTTTTTCCAGTAGCTTTGCCAATTCATCCATTTCATTCATCCTGCGATATGTACAGATCAGCTACTCTGAAGTACAGAACGGATTTTAAAAGTAGCGAGCGCCCGTCAGCATGGTGCGGCCGGAACGCAGGAACCGGAATGTACTGTGGTACATGAGGCTTCATCGCCGTCGAGTACCGCCCGAATCATGATCACGGGATGCGCAGCACTTTTAAAACCGTTCTCACCACTCCAATCCTTTCTGCGCCTTGATGCCCGATTTATACGCATGTTTTTCATCAGCCAGCACCGTCACCGTATCGGCAATCTCGTGCAACTCAGTAATCGCGGCGCGGCCGGTGACGACGACGTGCTGCATTTCTGGGCGCGATTCCAGATCACGCAACACGATTTCTTTGTCCAAATAGCCGTAAGACAGGCAATACGTCAGCTCATCAAGCACGACCACATCGTAGCTTGGGTCGTTCAGCATTTTCGCCGCCATCGCCCATGCCTCGGCGGAACGCGCTTTATCGGCTTCGAAATTTTGCGTTTCCCACGTAAACCCATCGCCCATCACATGCCATTCGCAATGTTTACCGAGCAAGGCTTCTTCGCCGGTATCGGTACGGTTTTTGATAAATTGTACGACGCCGACTTTGAGTCCGTGGCCGATGCTGCGCGCGACCATACCAAATGCTGACGATGATTTCCCTTTGCCATTGCCCGTCAGCAAAATCATGATGCCCGTATCAATATTTGCCTCAGCGATGTGGGCGTCGATAATGGCTTTTTTACGCGCCATCCGCGCTGCATGGCGCTCGTTTTTGGCTAGGTCTTGTGTCATTTGTATGTCTCCAAATTTTAAAATTAACAGGCAGTTAAACCGCTGCCAGCTTGCGAATATGCGCCTGAATCAGCGGCAAACCGCGTGTAATGGCGGTGATGCCGGGAACGAGCAGATCTTCGCTGGCGATTTCGAAGACTTGTTGATTGCAAATGGCTGGAATGCTCTGCCAACCTTCTCGCGCTTTAACGGTTTCTGGCTCAAAAGCTTGTCCGCACCAACTACCGATAATTAAATCAGGCGCTGCGTTGATCACTTGCTCGGGCGTCACGCTGCGATCTTTGGCTTTGACCGCGTGTGACACGGCATCAAACACATCTTCACCACCGGCAATTTCAATCAACTCCGACACCCAGCGAATGCCGGTATATAGCGGCGTATGCCATTCTTCGAAATACACTTTCGGCCGCCGCACGTAGTTTGCCGCCTCTAGCCGAGCGGCATCGATATGCGCTTGCAGCTCTGTAATCAGCGCATTGGCGCGCTCAGTGCAATCAAGCAGCAAGCCCAAAGTACGTATCATATTCAAAATGCCAGCGATGGATTTCTGATTAAAAAACATCACTTCAAAACCTGCCAGTACGCACTCCTTAACCATTTCGCCTTGCAAGCTGGAATACGCCAGAATCAAATCCGGCTTTACGGCAAAAATTTTCTCGACTTTGGCACTGGAAAAACCACAAATAATCGGATGATTTTTAGTGACGCCCGCTGGATGGCGCGAAAACGCCGAGATCCCTGCGATGCGGTGTTCTTGCCCCAAGGCATACAGCACTTCGACGGTTTCGCTACTTAAACAGGCAATTCTTTGTGGGCCTTGCATGAATATCCTTTCAATCTTTAATCAGTCGCGATATCTCGCGCCGCGCTGCGTAGTCGTTTGGCAAACTCATCTCGCTGCGTAAGCGCCACTGCGCCAAAGCGAATAGCATCAATACCTATATCTTGGGTATTGAATGGGCGGCCATAAATTTCATGACTTGCAAGTGCATACCCCCATTGATCGATTTGTGTCGTTGGACAAAATTGCATTAAGGGATGAATGCCAGTCGGCGCGAGGCCGACTTCGCTCAATAAAGACGTCAACCACAGCGCATCTTGCGCCAACCGTTTTTGCTGCTCACTGTGCCATACGGTATCGGCCAGCGCCATTTCACCCGCCCATAGTGCAGGGCCGCTCACCGTCCACGGGCCGATGATGCGCTCAAGGCGCTGGCGCAGCTCGCGGCTGGCAAAAACAAACCCTAGCCGCACGCCAGCCAAAGCAAAAAATTTCCCCACCGAGCGCAGCACAATCAAGCCAGCCAAACCTGCATCCGCGCACAGGCCGTCTGTCGGCTCAACATCAATAAACGCTTCATCAATAATCAGCCAGCCACCACGCGCCGCCAATTTGGTATGCAGCTCAAGCAATTGCTGGCGCGACCAGCGATGGCCATCGGGATTGTTGGGGTTCACTAAAATCAGTACGTCTAAATAGTCTACCGCCGCAAACACGTCAGCCACCGTCAAGGAAACGAGCGTATGCCCTGCTTGCTGCCAGCGCCAAGCGTGCTCAGCATAAGACGCACGCAGCACGCCGACTTTGCACGGCGCGCGCAGCGTGGGCAGCGCACAAATTGCCGCTTGCGAACCTGCGACGGGCAGCAATTGATCGCTACCGTAATAACGCGCCGCCACAGTAAGAAATTCAGCCGTCGGATGCGGCAAATTCTGCATCACGTGCAAAGGCATGGCAGGCAAAGGATAGGCGTACGGTGCGATGCCTGTTGAAACATCGAGCCAATCGGCGCGCGTGCCGCCAAAGTTCGCCATGATGGTTTGTAAATTGCCGCCGTGGCGTGGCGCCGCATTGATCTTGAAATTCAAATTGTTATTCATATCCAAACCTTGCACAGCCAGATTAACAGCGGCAAGACTAACAAGCACAGCAACCACAGAGCCAGTGTTTTTTGTACCAACACAAGGCTGCGCGCGATATCGCTCGCTTGTGGTGCCGGACCAAAACCCAGCGGCGTGCGCACTTCAACTTGGCCGTGATAGATCGCATTGCCACCCAAAGTTAAGCCCAGCGCGCCCGCGCCAGCGGCCATCACGGGGCCTGCATTGGGGCTATCCCAAAGCCGCGCTTGCGTGCGCCAAGCTTTGATCGCTAATTGTGTATTCCCCAACAGCGCGTACGACACAGCAACCAATCGCGCTGGTAAAAAATTGAGCACATCATCCAAACGCGCCGCACAGCGGCCAAATTCATTGAAGCGCGGTGTGCGATAGCCCCACATCGCATCTAGCGTATTGGCCAATCTATGCAACAGCGCGCCCGCGCCGCCGAACAGTGCAAACCAAAACAGCGTCGCAAAAATTGCATCCGCGCCATTTTCTAAATTCGATTCGATTGCGCCTTTGGCGACTTCAGTTTCAGAGAGTTGCGCGCAATCGCGGCTGACGATCCATTGCAATTGTTGCCGCGCCTCGGGTAAATCCCCAGCCAGCAGCGGCGTGCTAATCGCACGCACATGCGCAAATAGGCTTTTCGCGCCCAGCGCAAACCACAATGCCCAAGCATCGAGTAACCATGCCCAATCGCGTAAAATCCATTTTAAAGCCAAGAAAATAATAATGGGTATTGCCACCAAGACAATGGCAGAAAATGTCCCCGCAGCAATACCCATTGTTTTTTTATTCATTCGCTGTTCAATCGCATTCGCCAATCGGCCAAAACCGACCAGCGGATGCCAGCGCCGTGGCTCGCCCCAAACTACTTCCAGCAACAAACCCAGCGCAAGCGCTGCATAAAAAAGCCAGAAGTGATTGAGCAAGAACACGGCAGCGTCAGCTTACTTTGGCTGCCAAGACACCGACAACATGCCATTCGTACCCAAAGTGCCGTAGTTTTTCGCTGTTTCGTATTTCGCATCGAACAGATTATTCACTCGCGCACGCAAGGCCCAATCTTTAGTCAGCTGATATTGCGCGCTTAAATTCACCAAAGCGTAGCCAGCCAAAGGTACTTTATTGGCCGCATCATCAAAACGATTGCCCACGCCTTGTACTTCAGCACGTGCAGACCAAGCCGATTGCATCCAGCCCACATACGCCAAGCCCGTTTGTTTTGCACGGCGAACTAACTGCTTGTTCGTTTTGTCATCACTGGCATCGAGATAATCAAAGCTTGCGCCGCCGATCAAACCTGATTGCGCTTGCAAATCCAAGGTCAAAGTCACGCCTTGCAACGTTGCCTTACCGATATTGCCAGTGCTGTAGGTTGCTGAATTGTATTGCAGCAAATCAGTGACTTTGTTGTGAAATACCGTTGCGCCAGCTTGTAGGCCATTTTGTTGGAAACGAATAAAACCTTCGCTGTTTTTAGACTCTTCAGCTTGAAGGTTTTTGTTGCCAAAGCCTGGGTAATACAACTCATTAAACGTCGGTGCTCTAAAGCCTGTGCCATAGCTGGCACCAACTTGCACCGCATCGGTCACTTGGTAAGCCGCGCCAATGCTGCCATTGGTGTGATTGCCAAATTGCGAATTGTCATCATTGCGCAAATTAACTTGCAACGTTGCCGCGCCCAAATGCGCCAAGTAGCCACCGAAGAAACTATTAATACGACGTTGATCTTCGTCGTACTTCGTTGTGCCTGATACTTTTTGCTCTAAAGTTTCCGCACCCACACTCAACACACCGGGGCCTACTTTGATGTCATTTTGCCAGCTCAATTGCGATTGCTTGGTTTTGAACTGTGATACTTCTGGCGAGTAGGCCGTTGCTGGTGAGTAGTTATCGCTATCGTCAACGCTGATACCGGCTTGCAATTTGCTAGTCCAGTTGCTTGTGAAACGATTTTTGCTCCAGATGGTAGCGCTGCCATTGGTGCCGCTATCGCGGTAATCGTAAACTTTGGTCGCGAACGCGTTGTCGTATTGGTTTTCTACCCAAGCGTGCAACAAGCTACCGCCAATTTCATGGTTTTCGTCGAATTTGTGGCTGGCCGACAAAGAGACACTGGTGTTTTCGTAGCCATCGTCATCACCGCTAAGCTTTTCGAATTTTGGACCCGCTAAAGCGCTGATGCCGTCAGTTTGGCTATGCGCCACACCCAATGCATACGACGTATTGCCGACCGAGCCACTAACACTCGCGCTGGCTTCTAATGAATTTTCAGTACCGTAGCCCACGCTTACGATCGGTGCGAAATCTTTACCGCCGCGTTTGGTGAAAACCTGAATCACGCCGCCAATCGCATCCGCGCCATACAAACTACCCGCTGGGCCGCGCAGAATTTCAATCCGATCAATCAGTGCCAATGGCAAATGTTGCAATGCCGCTGCGCCCGCTGTGGCCGAGCCATAACGAATACCGTCGATCAAGACGATGGTTTGTTGTGGATTAGCACCACGGATAAACACGGCAGCGGTTTTACCTGCACCACCATTGCTGCTGACTTGAATACCCGGTTGGCGCGACAAAAGCTCAGGCAAAGTTGCATTACCTTGCGCTGCGATGGTTTCGCGATCAATCACTGTTACGTCGCCAATCACTTCGCGTGCAGGTTGAGCGATGCGTGACGCAGTCACGACAACCTCTTCGAGTTGAGTCACTGCGGCCAGCGCTGGCATCGTTGCCAATGCAGATAAAACTAGTAGGTATGATTTGGTAAAACAGGTATTCATTGGGATCTCCGGCAATACACCCGTTGTGTATTGCAATAAAGCTGGAAACCGCGCAGAAAAAGTCGACATCGTTTAAACGATACGGAAATCATCCGCCACGGCCTCCCTGCCATGCGTAATAAAGTCAAATCACTGGCGTGAAATGATAGAAGGCCGGTCTCCGGACTCATCAGAACTTGATTGATCGCCTTCCCATCTAGAGTGTTTTTAAAACACTCATTTGACAGTGGCTAAAAGTAAAATTTAAAAACTCGCAAACTGCGATACGCAGCATTTTTAAACTTACTTTTGTGATCAACCCACACTGATATACCGTTGCAGGGGCAGCACAGGATTTGAACCTGTTTCCCGTTTAAATTCACCGTTCACACGGCAAATCACCTTGAATGGCGCGCATTGTAGCCTAAAGTGCCAAGCGATACCTGTCATGAATATGACGGCATTCAAATTAGTTTTTGCTTATCGCCTAAATAGAAAAATCCAATCGCCCCGAGAAGGCCGAAGCAATTGCATTCAACGTCCAGTAAGAATATGATCCATATCAAATTTCACAAATTACTGAAAATTCAAAACATACATGAACCTCACACCTTTAGTTCAATCTTTCGTGCTGCATTTTGGCGAAATGGGCAGCAACTGGGGCATTAACCGCACCGTTGGCCAAATGTATGCGCTGCTGTATGTCAGCGAAAAACCGCTTAATGCCGATGAAATGGCCGAAGCGCTGGGTTTTTCGCGCTCGAATGTCAGCATGGGCTTGAAAGAGCTGGTGTCGTGGCGCTTGGTGAAGTTGCAGCATTTACCCGGCGATCGACGCGAATATTATTCAACGCCAGAAGACGTGTGGGCGATTTTTCAAACGCTGGCCGAAGAACGCAAAAAACGCGAAGTCGACCCAACACTGACGATGCTGCGCGGCGCGCTGCTTGAAAAACCGAGTAATGCCACCGATCAACACGCGCAAGCGCGCATGGCTGAAATGCATGATTTGATCGACCTGACCACCAGCTGGTTCACCGACATGCAGCGACTCGATGTTGAAACGCTGAAAAAGCTGATGAAACTGGGCGCACAAGTGCAGAAGTTCTTAGAATTCAAACAGAAACTCACTTTCTCTCGTTCCGACGATAAGGAATCATCATGACCCCTGATGTCGCCTCCAGCCTGCTCGATCCCATCGTATTGGCGCGGATTCAATTTGCAGCCAATATCACTTTTCATATTTTGTTTCCAACCATCAGCATCGCGATGGGCTGGGTGCTGCTGTTTTTTAAATTACGTTTTAATGCAACGGGCGATCAAAAATGGCATGAAGCGTATGGCTTTTGGGTCAAAATTTTCGCGCTGACTTTTGCGCTCGGCGTCGTCAGTGGCATTACGATGAGTTTCCAATTCGGCACCAATTGGCCGGGCTATATGCAAACCGTGGGTAATATCGCGGGGCCGCTGCTCGCGTATGAAGTGTTAACGGCGTTTTTCTTAGAGGCCACCTTCCTTGGCATCATGTTATTCGGGCAAAAGCGCGTCAGTAATCGCATGCATACCTTGGCGACGGTGCTAGTCGCAGGCGGAACGACCTTGTCGGCGTTCTGGATTATTGCGCTCAATTCTTGGATGCAAACGCCAACCGGCTTTGAAATGATCAACGGCCAAGCGCATGTCACCAGCTGGCTAGAAGTCATTTTCAACCCATCCATGCCCTACCGCCTGACGCACATGTTGATGGCATCTGGCTTAACTGCCGCATTTTTAGTGGCCGGTGTTTCAGCTTATCGTTGGTTGATTGGTCAGCGCACTAATGCGGTACTTGCTGCGCTTAAAACTGGCGTTGCTTTGGCTGCGCTGCTGATTCCTTTGCAAATCTTGGTTGGCGACGCGCATGGCTTAAATACGTTTAAGCATCAACCCGCCAAAATCGCTGCGATTGAAGGGATTTGGCATACCGAACGCGGCGCACCACTGCTGCTGTTTGCGCTGCCAAATCAAAGCACGCAAAGCAATGATTTCGCGATTGGTATTCCGAAACTGGCCAGCTTTATTTTGACGCACGACATCAACGGTGAAATTCGTGGCCTGAATGAATTCACCGAGCACCCACCCGTTGCCAAAGTGTTCTGGAGTTTTCGCGTCATGGTCGGCGTTGGCATGTTGATGCTATTGACCAGCTGGCTGGCTGCGTGGCAATTGCGCCGCCACAATGAAACTTCTCCGCTGGTCACTAAATTGCTGATCGGCATGACGTTTAGCGGCTGGGTTGCAACGGTGGCGGGCTGGTATGTCACAGAAATCGGCCGTCAACCATGGTTGGTGCAAGGCGTATTACTCACCAAAGACGCGGCTTCACACGTTGGTAGCGGCATGATTTTAAGCACCTTGCTAATGTATCTCGCGCTGTATGTGTTCTTGCTAATTTCCTATGTTTCGGTGGTTTTTTATCTAGCCAAAAAAGCAGGCCAGCCTGCGGGGGAGCATTAATATGTTCGATCAAATTAACTGGACCTATTGGCTAGCACTCACTCCGGCGAGCCGACTTATGAGGGGATATTAAAATGTTTAACAATATTGATTTGGCCTATTGGCTACCCATCATTTTCGCCGCCTTAATGGTGATTTCAATGTTCGCCTACGTCATCCTTGATGGGTATGACCTTGGCGTCGGCATCCTACTTCAGCTAGAGGGCGATACATCTGAAAAAGATAAAATGATCGCCTCGATTGGGCCATTTTGGGATGCCAATGAAACCTGGTTGGTGCTGGGCGTAGGCCTTTTGCTGGTCGCCTTCCCGCTTGCGCACGGCATTATTTTGGGCGCGCTGTATTTACCCGTCGCGCTGATGCTGTTGGGCTTAATTTTACGCGGCGTTGCATTTGATTTTCGCGTCAAAGCCAAAGCGCACCATCAAGCGATGTGGAATACGCTGTTTTTTGCTGGTTCTTTATTGGCTGCCGTTTCGCAAGGCGTGATGTTGGGCCGCTATATCACTGGGTTTGCCGAGGGCTGGCTAGCTTGGGGCTTTGCCGTGTTGGTTGGTTTTAGTTTGGCTGCCGCTTACGCCCTGCTGGGCGCGGGCTGGCTGATTATCAAAACCACCGGCAAATTACAAATGCGCGCCGTGCGCTGGGCGCAAAGCAGTTTGGGCTTCGCCGCCATCGCCACGCTACTGGTTTCAGTCGCCACGCCATGGATTAGCCCGCGCGTGTTTGATTTGTGGTTCTCAGTGCCCAATGTATTTTTACTCGCGCCTGTGCCACTGTTTACCGCGCTGCTATTTGCCATCATCGCCTACAGCTTGCCGCGCCTTGCAATTCGCCAATCTGAAGGCAACGATAGACTGTGCTGGTTGCCGTTCTCAGCCACTGTTGGCATTGTGTTTTTAGCGTTTTTTGGTTTGGTGTTTAGTATTTTCCCGAATCTGGTCATCGATCAACTCACGATCTGGCAAGCCGCCAGCAGCCCAGAAGCTTTGCTGGTGATCTTGGCAGGCGCGGCGATCGTATTGCCGACAATCTTTGGCTACACGTTTTATTCTTACCGCGTGTTCTGGGGCAAGGCGACAGAATTAAGTTATCAATAGGGCCATCTGGCAGACTTGATGTTGTGCTGTGCCGCGATGATTGAGCTGGGGCTTAATCCCCCCGTCCAAGCACACCGAGCACGAAGAAAGACAAACAGTTTCATCGTTTGGCTTTCGCCACGCGAGGGCATCGGGGACCGATGTGCGCCTCGGGGCGGCTTCTTTGCTTACTTTCTTGGCCGTTCAAGAAAGTAAGTCCCCGTCGCGGATTGCGACTGTAAAACACTGTGCCGCAGGCACTTAAAATCATCAACATGTAATCTGAACAAAACCAATAAGCACGATGTATATCGATGTAGTCATTGATAAATAATGGCTACATCGATATACCCAATCAACATGTAGTGCCATTTACAACACCAAGTCAAGCGTCGTCAGCAAATGTAATCAATTCGCGTATTATTGAATTTTTTCGCCACTCACGACGCTCATGGATCAAGAAATCATTCACGCCGTGCTGCAACAGCACCCCAATCATAAAGTGCGTTTTTTGCTGGGTAAAATCCTGAAATATCAGCAATACAGTCAACGCAAAAGCAAGCAACTCAAACTCACCACCTACTCGTTAAAATTTTCCATCCTTGCGCTCGCTACTTGCACCACCGTGGTGTTGGGGCTAGATGTAGCTGGACTGCAGCCTTACGCGAAAAACATCGCGCTAGTTCTGGGCGCGGTGATGACTTTTTTGGGTGGAATTTCGAGTTTTTTGAATATCGAAGAATATTGGATGCGCAATAACGCAACCAATTTGCGGCTTAAATCGATTCGGGATCGCTTAATTTACCTGTGTGGCGATTTGCAGCAGGTCGAAAACGATGCCTTACAGTCGATTATTCAAGACTATCAAGCCATTACTGAAAGCAATATTCACTATTGGTTTGATGCGATTACCGAAAGGCAAGGCGCTTAATATGCAATTAAAATACAAAAAGCGCCGCGACTATAAATATACGCTTGCCGAGGCGTATCAGCTTGAAACTCAATGGCTCAATATGCCAGAGATCAATACCCAGTATATTCAGCTCAATATACAGGGGCAGATTCATATTGCCAAAGCGTACTCTTGGGATGGAGCAAGCGGCCCGATGCCTGATTTTCGCAGCATTATGCGTGGCTCGCTGATTCATGATGCACTCTACCAATTGATACGAGAGCAACATCTTGGCCCTAGTTTTCGCGCGGCGGCCGACCGATTATTGCTTCAGATCTGCCTTGATGATGGCATGAATCCATTGCTCGCTCACTGGGTGCACTTTTGCGTTCGCTGTTTTGGCAAGGCCAAAGCAGAAAGTAGCATTATTACTCTTGAAACCGCCAACTTAGGCAAGCACGCTTAAAACCTAATATGGCGTTAGCAAGGCCAATTTATCCTAAAACAACCATCATAGATGTGAAAATGGGCTGCAATCTCACGATAAGCAGCCCAAACCAGATCATTTTACGTCAGCTTTTTTAGCAAAAAATAAGCTAACAAAACTTAAGTCACTTCAAATCAAAACGATCCAAATTCATCACCTTACTCCAAGCGGCCACAAAATCGGCCACGAACTTCGCTTGCGAATCGCTAGCGCCATACACTTCAGCCAGTGCGCGCAGTTGCGAGTTTGAACCGAACACCAGATCCACCACCGTACCCGTCCATTTCAAATCGCCCGTTTTGCGATCACGCCCTTCGAGTACGCCCGGTGCCGCCGATTTCTGCCATTTCGTGCGCATATCCAGCAGGTTAACGAAGAAGTCATTGCTCAAGGTTTCTGGCCGCGCAGTAAACGCACCATGTTTGCCCGTATTCAGCACGCGTAAACCACCAATCAGCACCGTCATTTCTGGCGCAGTGAGGGTTAGCAATTGTGCTTTATCAATCAGCAACTCAGCCGCCGCGCCTTCCAACCCTGCTTTGGCGTAGTTACGGAAGCCATCGGCAATCGGCTCAAGTACTGCAAAGGATTCAGCATCGGTTTCTGCTTGCGTCGCATCCATGCGTCCTGCAGCAAATGGCACTTTAGTGTCGATGCCCGCTTTTTTCGCCGCTGCTTCAATCGCCGCATTGCCGCCCAATACGATCAAATCGGCCAAAGAAATTTTCTTGCCGCCCGATTGCGCGCTATTAAATTCTTGCTGGATCGCAGTCAGTTTAGCGAGCACGCTGGCTAGCTCGGCAGGCTGATTGGCTGCCCAATCTTTTTGCGGCGCAAGACGAATCCGCGCGCCATTCGCGCCACCACGTTTATCGCTGCCACGGAAGGTCGAAGCTGATGCCCACGCAGTGCTGACTAATTGAGAAATCGACAAACCAGATGCGAGCAATTTCGCTTTCAATGCCGCTAAATCTTGCTCATCGACTAGCTGGTGATCGACCGCTGGAATCGGATCTTGCCAGATCAGCACTTCTGCTGGCACGAGCGAACCCAAGTAGCGCGCACGCGGCCCCATATCACGGTGCGTGAGTTTGAACCATGCGCGACCAAAGGCATCGGCAAATTCGGCTGGATTTTGATGGAAACGGCGCGATATTTTCTCGTAGGCTGGATCCATACGCAGCGACATATCAGCGGTTGTCATCATCGGAGGATGTTTAATCGCGGGATCATGTGCATCTGGAATCATATGTTCCGGCTTCACATTTTTAGCAACCCACTGCTTAGCGCCAGCAGGGCTCTTGGTTAATTCCCACTCGTAGCCCAATAGCATATCAAAGTAGCCATTATCCCAAGTCGTCGGGTTCGGTTTCCAAGCGCCTTCGATACCACTGGTCGTCGTATGCACGCCCTTGCCGCTACCCAATTTATTAATCCAACCTAGACCTTGCTCTTCCAGCGGTGCCGCTTCTGGCTCTGGCCCCACTAGCGCCGGATCACCCGCGCCATGTGCTTTACCAAAAGTGTGGCCACCGGCGACCAAGGCAACGGTTTCTTCATCATTCATCGCCATACGGGCAAATGTTTCGCGCACATCGCGCCCAGAAGCAATTGGATCTGGATTGCCATCGGGGCCTTCTGGATTCACATAAATCAAACCCATTTGCACTGCGGCTAATGGATTTTCAAGCTGGCGATCACCTGAATAACGGCTATCAGGTTTGTCGCTCGTGGCGAGCCATTCTTTTTCCATGCCCCAATAAACGTCTTCTTCTGGCTCCCAAATATCAGGGCGACCGCCACCAAAACCAAATGTTTTAAAGCCCATTGATTCCAGCGCGACATTTCCGGCCAGCACAATCAAATCGGCCCATGACAGTTTGCGGCCATATTTTTGCTTAATCGGCCACAGCAGGCGGCGTGCTTTATCTAAATTACCGTTATCTGGCCAGCTATTGAGCGGCGCAAATCGTTGATTGCCCGTACCCGCGCCACCGCGACCATCGGTTGTGCGATAAGTACCCGCTGCATGCCAAGCCATACGAATCATCAAACCACCGTAATGTCCCCAGTCGGCGGGCCACCAATCTTGTGAATCGGTCATCAGCGCACGTAAGTCTGTACAGACGGCATCCAAATCTAGAGTCTTAAATTCTTCTGCATAATTAAATGCCTCACCCATCGGATCAGATTTGGCTGAATGCTGGTGCAAGATGCTCAGTTTCAATTGATTCGGCCACCAATCGGCATTCGATGGTGCACCTGCGACCGTATTCTTACTCACACTACCCGAAAATGGGCATTTAGATTCGCTAGACATGACGTTATCCTTTGAGTGTTGGAATGAATGAACCGCTTCACTTTAGAACCTTGCTGCTAATTTATCTAATTGGATTTCACAATAACGCTGATAGCCACAGAATAAGCACCGCAGATTGCAGTAATGTAGCTGACTATCAAGCGAAAGAATTTAGAAGGCACTAGCGATGCCACCGCGAGTAAAATTTGATGGCGCAATAAGCCCTTATGGATATTTATAAGGACGCACAGGTATTACTTTGCAGTGAAGTAGAGCCAACTGCAATCACAACAATTTACCCAAGCAAGACATGATCCGTCAGGAACTTTTTGAAGATTCGCGTTTAATTACTGAGCACGGAATGGAATCAAGAATGCCCACAACCCGCACCGCAAGCTGGCGAACAGCGTCCACCACTACGCGGTGCCGACGCGCTAACGCCTTTGATTTGTAAAGCCACGACGCTCAGTTGCTTTATGTATTTTTCTGCCTTGCAGACTGGGCAGCTTGTCAGCAGCGCATCACTCATTTTTTGTAAATGTTCGCCGCAATGGCCGCATTCGGCGCAACGATAAGCATAAATTGGCATCCCTTCCTCCCTTTTAAATAACAGCTAGTCATCATACGCTTTTACCAACCTTACCCAACAGCCCGTACAATCACCTACCTCCAAGATGGCCATTCAGCCAGCACATCGGGAAATCTTGGATAGTGAGTTCAATCGAACTCAGTTATAAATCAAAGCTTCTTTCGCATCCAAAGCCACCCGCCATGCTGACGCAGCAACTTTCACTGGTATTGCAGCTCTTGCAGCAAACCTGCGTCTTTCTAGTGATTGCATGGCTGTTGGCGCGTACGCCTTTGTTTACGCCGCTGATGCAAGTGACGATCCGCCTGCCGCATAAGCTCACCTGCTATGTGGTTTTCTCTGGCTTTTGCATCTTAGGGACGTATTTAGGCCTCAAAATCGACGATTCAATTGCCAATATTCGCGCCATCGGCGCGGTGCTTGGTGGTTTATTGGGAGGACCTTCGGTCGGTCTGGCCGTCGGCTTTACCGGCGGATTACATCGTTATAGCTTGGGTGGCCCGACCGATCTGGCTTGTATGATTTCGACCATTAGCGAAGGCTTGCTGGGCGGCTTGGTGCATCGCGCCTTAATTCGCCGTGGCCGCGTCGATCTTTTGTTCCAGCCGATGTTGGTTGGTACGGTAGCTTTAGCGGCAGAAATCCTACAAATGCTAATTATTTTGGCGGTAACTCGTCCTTACTCAACGGCCTTTGCCGTCGTCAATAATGTGGCACTGCCGATGTTGATTGCCAATAGCATAGGCGCAGCGCTGTTTATGCGCTTATTGCTCGATCGACGCGCTTTGGCCGAACAGTTTTCCAATGCTTTCTCGGCTCGCGCGCTCAGAATTGCGGCCAAAACCGAAGGCTTGCTGCGCGCGGGATTTAATGAAGCCAACTCAATGAAAGTGGCGCAGATTGTGTTTGAAGAAACCGGCGTTGGCGCGGTAGCGATTACCGACCGCGAAAAACTATTGGCGTTTACCGGCACCGGCTCAGATCATCATTTGCCGGGAACGCCGATTACGTCACAGCACACGCAAGATGCCATTGCGCATAATCGCGTGGTCTATGCCGACGGTAATGAAGTGGCTTATACCTGTTCGATTCATCCTGAATGCAGGCTGGGCTCTACGCTAGTGATTCCATTGCAAGACGCCGACGATCAAGTCATCGGCACAATTAAACTCTACGAGCCCAAAGGTCGGCTGTTTGCCAAACTCAATCGCACGCTCGGCGAAGGGATCGCCAAGCTTTTATCACGCCAAATCCTTACGGGCCGCATCGAAGCGCAACGCGCCTTGCTGGCGCAATCGGAAATTAAATTGCTGCACGCACAAGTCAATCCGCATTTCCTGTTTAATGCGCTCAATACCTTAAACGCCGTCATCCGCATCGACCCAGATCAAGCGCGCCTCTTGGTGCAGCATTTATCGACGTTTTTCCGAAAAAATCTCAAGCGCCCCAGTGAAACCGCCACCTTGGCCGATGAAGTTGAACACGTGAATGCTTATTTACAAATTGAATTGGCGCGCTTTGGCGAGCGACTGCAAGTTGAAGTCGATATTCCAGCGATTTACGCACAGGTGCGTTTGCCGGCATTTTCTTTACAGCCTTTAGTTGAGAATGCAATTAAACACGGCACATCGCAATTGCTGGAGCAAGGCCAAATTCGGCTATTTACTGAACTAAGCAGCAAAACCAACACCTTGCTACTGCATGTTGAAGACAATGCAGGACTCTATGAAATGAGTAGAAAAAGCAGCGATGGCATGGGAATGGGCTTGGTAGATCGGCGGCTTAAAGTGAGCTTCGGTCCTGAATATGGCCTGACGATGCACACAATCTGCGAACAATTTACCCGAATTACGCTAAGCCTACCGCTCGCCGAGGAGATGACTTAATGCGCGCCCTTTTGGTCGATGACGAGCCCCTGGCTCGCGATGAATTGCGTAATTTACTGGCGGCTGCGGGCGTAGATGTCATCGGCGAAGCTAGTAATGCGATTGAAGCGATGCAAGGCATCAATCAGCTTCGCCCTGATGTCGTGTTTCTCGACATTCAAATGCCACGCATCTCTGGCCTAGAGTTGGTCGGGATGCTAGATCCTGAACGTATGCCGTTTATTGTGTTTGTCACCGCGTTTGACGAACATGCGGTGCAAGCGTTTGAAGAACATGCGTTTGATTATTTACTCAAACCCGTTGCACCTTTGCGCTTGGCGAAAACACTGGCGCGTTTACAAAAGCCGCTCACTAAAGCGCCTCCCGATTACAGCGCTATCGCGCCGCAGCAAGCCTTAAAGAACCTGCCCTGCCATCGGCATGACCGCATTTTGCTATTGCCACTCGACGATATTGAGTACGTCATCGCGCGTTTATCAGGTATTTATCTGATTACCAAAGAAGGTAATGAGCATTACACCGAACTCACACTCAAAACGCTGGAAGAAAAGACCTGCCTTTTGCGCTGCCATCGCCAGCATTTAGTGCATCCAGAGAAAATCGCCGAGATCGTCATGCAAGACAATGGCGGCGCAGACCTGATTACGCGCAGTGGTTTAAGCGTACCAGTGAGCCGACGATTTTTAAAGCCACTGAAAGAGCAACTAGGGGTATTGCTCTAGATAAATTAATAATCAATGGCTATATCCATATACCCATTACTATCAATATAACTCAGCAAAACCACTACAGAACAAGCCACACCACTGAGCACGCCAACACAACCGCTTAATTCCCCCTAGCACCGCTGCCACAGTTTTTACGCCAATAGTCAGCCCCCTCGTTCTAGCATCAGCCTGTCATAAACCCTGCAAACGAGGTCTGCTGTGAACTCATTCAAACAATGGGGCGTCTGGCTGGTGGTAGCACTCACCGGCGCGTTCTCTTTTGCCATGCTAGCGCTCTCGCGCGGCGAGCACATCAATGCAATCTGGCTCGTGCTGGCTGCGATATCGTGCTACAGCATTGCTTACCGATTCTATTCTAAATTTATCGCCGAAGACATTTTCGAGCTGAACGACAATCGCCCTACACCAGCGGTACGCCGTAACGATGGCTTGGACTATGTACCGACCAATAAATGGGTTTTATTTGGACATCACTTTGCCGCGATTGCTGGCGCAGGCCCGCTTGTTGGGCCGATTTTAGCCGCGCAAATGGGCTTCTTGCCCGGCACGATCTGGATTTTGGTCGGCGTAATGATGGCCGGTGCCGTACAAGATTTTTTGGTTTTGTTCATGTCCACCCGCCGCGATGGTCGCTCGCTCGGTGAAATGGCCAAACAAGAACTCGGTGCGATTCCCGGATTTATTGTGATGGTCGGCGCTTTGGGCGTGATGATTATTATTCTGTCAGCATTGGCACTGGTCGTCGTCAAAGCCTTGGCTGAAAGCCCTTGGGGCGTGTTTTCGATTGCGGCAACCATCCCGATTGCGCTGTTTATGGGCGTGTATATGCGCTACATCCGCCCGGGCCGTATTGGTGAAATTTCGCTGATTGGTTTTGTGCTGATGATGTTGGCGATTATTTATGGTGAAAACATTGCGGCCAGCCCATTCTGGGGGCCTTTCTTTACGATGACCGGCCCGCAATTGACGATCGCCTTGGTGATTTATGGCTTTATCGCTTCGGTGTTACCGGTTTGGCTATTGCTTGCGCCACGCGACTATCTATCGACCTTCCTTAAAATTGGCGTGATTGCAGGTTTGGCGGTCGGGATTTTATTTGCTGCGCCTGAACTCAAAATGCCAGCGATCACGCAATTTATTGATGGCTCTGGCCCGGTATTTTCAGGTTCTTTATTCCCCTTCTTGTTTATTACCATTGCCTGCGGCGCAATTTCTGGTTTTCACGCACTCGTGGCATCGGGCACCACGCCGAAGCTAATCGAAAAAGAAAGCCATATGCGCGTCATTGGTTATGGCGCAATGCTCTGCGAATCTTTTGTCGCCATCATGGCTTTGATTTGCGCAGCAATTCTTGATCCGGGCGTGTATTTTGCAATGAACTCCCCTGCCGCGGTTATTGGCACCACGGTCGAGCAAGCATCGTCGGTGATTAGCAGTTGGGGCTTTATCGTCAGCCCTGAAATGCTCACGCAAATTGCCAAAGATGTCGGTGAGCATTCTATTTTGTCTCGTGCAGGTGGCGCACCGACGTTTGCCGTTGGGATGTCGCACATCATTAGCGATATTTTTAATAGCCGAGCAATGATGGGCTTTTGGTATCACTTCGCGATTTTATTTGAAGCGCTGTTTATTCTGACTGCCGTCGATGCGGGTACGCGCGCTTGCCGCTTTATGGTGCAAGACACCGTGGGCGTCATTATCCCTGGCATGGCCAAAAGCCATTCTTGGGCGGGTAATTTGCTCGGCACAGCGGTGGCGGTTTCGGGTTGGGGCTTCTTTGTTTATCAAGGCGTAACCGATCCATTAGGCGGTATCAATACGCTATGGCCGCTGTTTGGGATTGGTAACCAAATGCTCGCGTCTATGGCGCTGCTATTGGGCACGGTCGTACTCTTTAAGATGAAAAAAGAACGCTACATTTGGGTGACTTTAGTGCCAACAGCTTGGCTCTTTATCACATCGATGACGGCAGGTTGGCAAAAAATCTTCCATGAAAATCCGAAGATCGGTTTTCTGGCCCAAGCCAATCGCTTCAAGACAGCCATCGCCGACGGTACACTGCTTGCACCAGCAAAAAGCTTTGCCGATATGGAACGCATTGTATTTAACAATCAAATCAATGCGGGATTGTGTGCGTTCTTTATGTTGGTCGCCGTCACGATGTTGATCGCAACCGTCGTTCATGTTCGCAAGGCACTCCGTAACCCGCATCCATCCGTGAATGAAATTGGTGGCGATGTGCCAATGCCGGAGGCTAGCCGTGCTTGATCTAAGTTTTCTACTCCCCAAGCGGATTAGCGATGAAGCACTGCAAGATGAATACGAGCGCTACGTGATTGAGCAGCGCTTAAATAATCCTTACGGTGTTTTGATGTCAGGCGAGGATTTTAGGCGCTATAGCTTGGGTTCAAACTGGTTGACGGGACTCAAAGATACCGCGCAAAAAGTGGTACAAACTTGCCGCTTAATGGTGGGGATTCATGATTATGAATATTACCTCGACCATATGCGCAGCCAGCACCCTGGAGGAGTGCCGTTTACGCGAGATGAGTTTTATCGTTATTGCCTAGATGCCCGGTTCCCGAGTGCAGGCAATATCAATAAATGCCCGTGCTAAATCGAGAATTTGGCGTTTAATCAAAGCATGTAATAAAGGGCTGGCGATCATGACATCGCCAGCCCTTTATCTATCCAGCCCTTCATCTATATGTACTGCAAAAAATGAACCCTATACGCACGCTGCTTCAGTACTTGCTGCGCCATCCAAGCAGATTGAATCCGAAGACATTGGATCTAGGCACGCCAATCGGGTGATGACCCCATCTTGCAAACGGAAAAAAGCATCCTGCGGCATGTCTTGCTGCCACAGCGCTGTGAAATCCATTTTTGCATAAACACCGCGCAAAATACGCCCCAACAGACCATGCGCCACCACGATCATGCGTGGCGGCAGCTCAGGATCATTCAGCCATTGCTCAATCCGCGCGACCACAGCGGCATAAGGCTCACAATCAGCAGCCTGAAAATGCCAATCCACTTGCGTTGCCAGTGCCGGATAACGGCGATGCAGCGTATCAACCTGCTGCATTTCCCAGTCACCAAAACACACTTCAATCAAACGCGGCTCAGGGCGAATGGTGCTACTAGAAATGCCCAATTCTTTTGCAACCCAAGTTGCCGTTTGCATTGCACGTCCCAATGGGCTGGCATAAATTGGCCAATCGGCAGGATCTGCCAATTCAGCGCGTAAAGTCGCACCCATCGCGCGAGCCTGACTTTCACCCAGCGCAGTCAAAGGTGAATCGCAATGCCCTTGCATGCGGCGCTCGGCATTAAACTCGGTTTGTCCATGACGAAGTAGATAAATGACGCGCGACATAGGCCCTCCTTTAAAAGAGGAATCAGTGTAACGGCATTTCAAGACGAGCCCAAGGCAGTAATTCCCAAACGAAATGTCGGGAGCTTCATTAGATCAACCTCAATTCAAAGCATAACAAGCTTTACCAGCCGCTTTAGCGCGATACATTGCCGCATCGGCTTTGGCCAGTAGTGTATCGGCAGCCAATAATTCATCGGCACTCACCAAAGCAATGCCAATACTGCAGGCCAGTTGCACACTAGAACCATCGATAATGAGAGGCACGCTAAGGCGACGTAGAATTTTCTGAGCGACCCGTACCGCGCCACCATCGCCTTCGTTCAGCCCCTCTAAAATAATGGTGAACTCGTCCCCCGCAAGCCGCGAGACGGTATCGATTTCACGCACTGCTTCACTCAGAATAGCGGCAAAGCTTTGCAAGACACGGTCACCAAATTCGTGACCATACACATCATTGAGCTGCTTAAAACCGTCCAAATCCAGAAATAGTAACGCGATTTGTTGCTGACTACGTTTGGCACGCGCAATGGCAAAGTCCAGCGCAGCCATAAAAGCGCGGCGATTGGGTAGTCCAGTTAATTGATCGTGCGAAGCCTCGAAAGCCAATTGCTGCTCAAGTAGCTTGCGCTCGGAAATATCCTGCGCCTGTATATAGATGCCCGTTACTTGGCCGTCATCTGCAATATTGGGGACCAAATCAACATGCACCTGAATAATGCCGCGAGTGGAATTGAGCGTGCTATCAAATGCGACCTGCTCACCCGCTAAAGCTCGCGCAATATAAGGCTCAACATAGGCTCGGGTCGATTCATTCAGTAAATCCACCATCTGCATGTCTTTCAGTGCGGCACTACTTAATCCAAACCAATCAAAATAAGCCCGGTTATTAAAACGATAACGCAGCTCAGTATCCACATAGGAGATTAAAGCGGGTAAATGATCGGTAATTGCTTTTAATAGCGCTCTATTTTCTAAAACTTCCTTTTTATTAGCCTCCCGCAATGACACGTCCTGCACAAACGCATCAAGTAATTGCAAATCGCCCACATGATTTTCGTTGAGCGTCAGCTCAGCGGCAAACTCACTACCATCCTTACGGCAAGCCATAATCTGAATGCGATGCCCGACCACTTTGGCCAAATCACCATGCAAATAACAGTCAAACCCGATGGATTGCGCCGATCTTAATGCCGGCGGCACGATCATTTCAGCAACTTGCGTGCCTATTGCTTCTTTACGCGACCAACCAAAAATCTGCTCTGCAGCTCGATTCCATGCCAGCACAAGCCCATTACGATCAATTTCGATAAATGCATCGGCAGCATTCTCCAGCGTGGTTCTAAAACGCTCTTTTTCCGCCAATAATTCGCGCTGCACGGCCACACGCTTTTCTATTTGATGATTAAGCTGCGTAATCGCGACTGACATTTCAGCGGTGCGCTGCTCCACTCGCAGCTCTAGGCTATGGCGCAATTCAGCCAGTGAAAATTCAGCTTGTTTACGCGCATGAATATCGGAAATTACCGAGATAAATTGCAAAGGCTGACCCGTGGCATCCCGCATCAGCGAAACCGTCAACTCCACCCAAACAACCCCGCCATCTCGGTGAAGATAACGTTTTTCCAGCGTATAAGTGGCAATAGCACCACTAATCAATTGTGCAATCAGCGCCAGATCATCATCAATATCTTCTGGGACTGTGATTTGCTGAAATGTTTTTGTACGTAATTCCGCCTCGCTATAGCCAACAATCGTGCACAAACTTTGATTGACCCGCAGCCATTGCCCTTCTGGCGAAATAATAGCAATACCCACCGCCGCCTGTGCAAAAACGCGCTCAAAAACGGCTTCGCTCTGCTCTAAATACCGCTCAACCGACATAACACGACTTGCCGATTCAAGACTGTGAAAATAGTTTTCCACCATTCGGGCAAAGTCATGCAAGACCGCAACATCCTCCACGCTAAATTCACGCGGCTGAACATCAATCACGCACAGCGTGCCTAACGCGTAACCGGAACGGGAACGAATCGGCTGTCCCGCATAAAAACGAATAAACGGCGCACCCAGCACCAAAGGATTATCAGCAAAGCGTGAATCTTGCAGCGCATCAGGCACAATAAATGTATCAAGCGCCAAAATGGCATGCCCACAAAACGAAATCTCGCGCGGCGTTTCAGTCGCTGCTAAACCTTGGTTCGATTTAAACCATTGGCGCTCCTGATCAATCAAAGAGACCAACGCCATCGGCACATTAAAATAACGCATAACCAGCCGCGTAATACGATCCAGCTCTTCAACTGGCGCGGAATCCAAAACGCAGAGCGAGTGCAACATAGCAACTCGCTCTGCTTCATCGTCCGGAAAAGCAGCAACTTGCATCGCCTTATCTCCTACATCATCAGGCAGCAAAAAAGGGACTTAATCAGGGCGCCAATATCACTACGTGAACATTATTGCCACGTAAGCCAATCTGCTAGCAGCAAAAAATCATTCAACAACACGCTGATTTTTTGCCGCAATGCGCTTCGCGAAACAAGCCCACTACAGTATATATAGCCACCTTTCCTACTCAAACCACTCAATCAAACAACTCGTACCAGATCGATTTAGGTTTACGCTGCTGATGATCATCATGTCGCTTGGATTCATAAGCATTATGCTGCTGGCACGGCGCGGTGGCAGGTTGATAATTTGCGGACACAGATGCCGTGGCTGATGCAAGAGCAGCATTGAGCGAGCGCTCGATAATTTATCCAGCTCACCACGATTCAAGCCAAAATCCTCCCGCCGCACACAGACGCTTTATTAATATCTATCCACGCAATAAACGCAGGCCATTGGCGACGACTAACAAGCTAGCGCCAACGTCGGCAAACACTGCCATCCACATCGTGCCATTACCTGTCAGAGTGAGTACTAAAAAGACGATTTTAATGCCCAAAGCCAGCGCAATGTTTTGCAGCAAGATGGCGTGGGTTTGTCGCGATAGGCGAATAAAGCGCGGTAGTTTGCGCAAATCGTCATCCATCAACGCCACATCGGCCGTTTCAATCGCCGTGCCAGTGCCCGCTGCGCCCATTGCAAAGCCAATATCAGCACGCGCTAGCGCTGGCGCGTCGTTGATGCCATCACCCACCATGCCGACTTTGCCGTTTGCGCTCGCTAGCTTGTCTTCAATCACCTGCAATTTATCAATTGGCAGCAAATCACCACGCGCTTCGTCGATGCCGACTTGATCGGCAATTGCGCGCGCAGTGTGGGCGTTATCGCCCGTTAACATAATGGTTTTGACGCCCAAGCGATGCAGCTCGGCAATCGCCTGTCGGCTACTATCTTTCACCGTATCGGCAACAGCAAACAGCGCCATGACGCCTGTTTCATTCGCAAGCAAAATCACTGTTTTTCCTTGCTGTTCCAGCGCAAACAGTTGCGTTTCTAACTCGGGCGAGCACCAGCCTAAATCGTGTACTAAGCGGTGATTACCCAGATGATATTGCTGGCCGTTGATGATGCCCTTGGTGCCGCGCCCGGCTAGCGCTGCAAAATCGCTAACATTTTGCACGGCGGTGTCTTTAGCCGCTAACGCCACAGCGCGTGAAACTGGATGATCGGATCGACTGGCAAGGCTGACGGCAAGGCTGTGCACCGCAGCCTCATCATGCGAGCCGAGCACAATGAAATCGGTTTGCACTGGTTTGCCATGCGTAATCGTGCCGGTTTTATCCAACGCCAACCAAGCTAACTTGCGGCCTTCTTCTAAATACACGCCACCTTTAACCAAAATCCCTTGCCGCGCAGCTCTGGCTAAGCCACTAACTATCGTCACCGGCGTTGAAATCACCAAAGCGCACGGGCAAGCGATGACCAGCAGCACCAGCGCTTTATAAATCCACGCCAGCCAATCGCCGCCGAAAAATAGCGGCGGCACAACAGCAATCGCGAGTGCAATCGCAAATACAATCGGCGTATACACACGGGCAAATTGATCAACAAAACGCTGCGTCGGCGCACGCGCGCCTTGCGCCGCTTCAACCGCATGGATAATCCGCGCCAGCGTGCTGTCGCCAGCCGCCGCCGTCACCGTGTATTCAAACGAGCCTGATTCATTGATCGTGCCAGCAAATACAGCATCGCCTATGGTTTTTTCGACTGGCAAGCTCTCGCCCGTAATCGGCGCTTGGTTAATGCTCGATTGCCCGCTGACAATCACACCATCAAGCGCAATCCGCTCACCCGGTTTAATTCGCACGCGTGCTTGCGTTGCCACCGATTTAGCGGCGACTTCCTGCCAGCTACCGTCCAACTGTTGCACCGTTGCTAGTTCTGGCGTCAGTTGCATCAGGCCAGAAATCGCATTGCGCGCGCGATCTAGCGATTTGGCTTCGATCAGCTCAGCAATCGTAAATAGCACCATCACCATCGCGGCTTCCGGCCATTGGCCGATCAGCAAAGCCCCCGTCACAGCGATACTCATCAAGGCATTGATATTTAAATTGCCATTGCGGATCGCGATCCAGCCTTTTTTATACGTCGTGATGCCGCAGGCCAACACGGCGACAATCGCCAGCGCGGCGATACTCCACTGAGGTAAGCCGCTCCAGTGTGCTATTTCAGAGGCGATGGCGGCAATACCTGCCAAGGCTAATGGCCACCAAGGTTTGGCGGGCTCAATAGCGGGCGCAGCTTCGCTAGCCAGCTCTGGCGTAAAACCTAAAGATTTAATCGCCGCTAGCACCGCATCCAGCTGATCAGGTTCGTGCGTAACGGTTAACACGCGCTGCATTAAATTGAACTGCATACCGCTCACGCCCGCCATGCCGCCGAGCTTTTTGCGCAGCAGACCTTCTTCGGTCGGGCAATCCATTTGCATAATCCGAATCGGCGTTTGCGTGCCCAGTGCATCGCTGCTCGATGCGGCCAATTGCGATAATGCGGCGGGCGCCGCGTGCGTATGCTCAGCGCCGCCGCAACAAGCGGCGTGGCTTGGTGTCGTAGCGGTTTTTTCAGTAGGGCGAACAAGAATGTATTTAGACATTGCGTCTTCCTTTGAACTCATTTAAAACCATTACACACCCTGAAGTGACTATAGAGTCAACGCTTATTTTGGAGGCGAGAATGAAAATCGGTGAATTAGCAAAAATTGCGCAGTGTTCGGTTGAAACCATTCGTTTTTATGAAAAAGAAGGTTTGCTGGCCGCGCCTGCGCGCACTGCAGGCAATTTCCGTGAATACAGCGCGGAGCACGTCGAGCGCCTGCGTTTTATCCGCAATTGCCGCGCGCTGGATATGAGCCACGAAGAAATCCACACGCTGCTGCGCTTGGCCGATCAACCGATTGAAGGCTGCGCGGCGATCAATACGGTTTTCGATCAGCACATTCAGCATGTTGAAGTGCGCATCAAAGAGCTAGAGCATTTGAAGCAGCAACTAGACACTTTGCGCCAGCAATGCCAAACCGATCTAGGCCTTGATCCTTGCGGTATTTTGCAAGGCTTGGCCGATATGGAAATTGAACCCAAATCAGATAAAAAGCACACGCATTTGGGATAAGTTTGCTTGCTGCATCGTAGGGTCTGTTGACGTTTGGTTTGCGAATCGCGTTTGTGCTGATTTTGGCCTGAAACAAGGCACAAGACGCGAAGCATAGTCATTCTATGCCAGCGTTTTGTAACGCAGGGTCAGGCCAAAAGCAGCCAAACCCGAAAGGCTGGGCGGTTTTCGCGGCATCTCTGCGTTAATCCGTGCTCGAATAGCTGGCTATGCGTCGCACGAATTGCCTTGATTCGCCGCGAAACCCGCTCCAGCGCGATCGTAAACCAAACGTCAACAGACCCTAGTATTGAGCCGCACTTGATGCACTGCCTGCAACTTTTCAAACCCTTCACAAACCACTGCACAAATATTAAGTAAGCCATTCCAGAGTAATATTTTTAAATACTCAAGGGTATTACTCCATAGCCCTTTTAATATGATCGGTAGATAGTAATACCCCTAAAGCACCAAATTTATTACAACGGCATATTACAAAATAAATCACCCTCAATGCAGCACTGGCTTAGGCGTGTTCAATCATCATTGCGACACAGATTTTCGATCCGCAGCACCACTCTAGTCGCCGAGCAGCTAGTTTTTAATCAAAAGTCAGTTTCAAAAAAGCATCGACAGCGCAATCAAGTTTGCGGCACTAAGGTGAATACGCGAAAATCGAAAGCAACTATCAGTATTTCAATGTATTGCGCTACGACTGCACTGTCCGTAGCAATCCCGCCACGCGAATATCGACACCCTCTTTAACCTACAAGGACGCCATCATGGATCACAATCCCCCACCCGTTACTACCGAGTGGCATGCGCTGCCTGCCGATGAGGTAGTCAAACAGCTCGCCAGCAATACTGGCCTTGGGATCACTTCAACTGAGGCCGCTAGTCGTCTACAAAAACACGGCCCAAATTTGCTGCCGCTGGGTAAAAAACAAAGCGCATTCATGCGCTTTTTGCTGCAGTTTAATAATGTTTTGGTTTATGTGCTGATTGGCGCAGGCCTGCTTAAATTTGCACTGGGCCTGTGGCTAGATGCGTCGATTATTCTGGCGGTGGTGTTCCTGAATTCTTTGCTGGGTTTTATTCAAGAAGGCAAAGCGGCGCAAGCACTCGAATCCATCAGCAAAATGCTGTCGGCCGAAGCGCGTACTTTGCGCGACGGCGAAGTGCGTATGATTCCTGCCGAAACCTTGGTGCCAGGCGATGTGGTGCTACTGGAATCGGGCGACAAAGTCCCCGCTGATTTGCGCTTGATCGACGTTAAAAATCTACGCACAGAAGAAGCCGCGCTGACGGGTGAATCGGTTCCGGCGGATAAATCAAGTAACGCCGTCGCCGCCAATGCCACCGTGGGCGACCGTGAAAGCATGGTGTTTTCTGGCACGATGGTCGTTTCTGGCCGCGCCACTGGCGTCGTTGTTGCGACCGGTAGCCACACCGAATTGGGCCGCATCAACCAATTGCTCGCCAGCGTGAATACGCTAGAAACCCCGCTGCTGCGCCAAATTAAAAAATTCGGCTACAAAATCACTTCTGCCATTGCCGTGGTCGCCACGCTGGTGTTTATCTTCGCGCGTTGGGTGCGTGAAATGCCGTTTGTGGATGTCTTTCAAGCGGTGATCGGGATTGCGGTTTCGGTGATTCCAGAAGGTTTGCCAGCGATTATTACGATCACGCTTGCCATTGGCGTGCAACGCATGGCGCAACGCAATGCGATTATCCGCCGCCTGCCTGCGGTTGAAACGCTGGGCTCGGTATCACGGATTTGTTCGGATAAAACCGGCACGCTCACCTTAATGGAAATGATGGTCGTCTCTGCCGTCACCGCCGAAGCCAGCTACAAAGTGAGCGGTGATGGCTACGCACCAGAAGGCCAAATCACCCAAGACGGCGCACCGCTAAGTGAGGACAGCGTGCTGCAAACTGTCGGCCGCGTTTCTATGCTCTGCAATGATGCTGAAATTCACCAAGTGGATGGCGCATGGAAAGTGGAAGGCGATCCCACCGAGGGCGCACTCTACCCGTTTGCCAATAAAATGGGCATGACGCGTGCGGCGGAACAAGCCAGCTACACGCGTATTGATTCGATTCCGTTTGAATCTGAACATCGCTTTATGGCAACGCTGAATCAAGATGCGAACGGCCAGCAAATGTTGCTGGTCAAAGGCGCGCCCGAAGTCATTCTTGAGCATTGCAGCCACCAACAATTGCAAAATGGCGAGATTGTACCGATTGATCGTGCTCACTTTAATGCCGCATCCGATGCACTGGCTGGGCAAGGCGAACGCGTTTTGGGTATTGCATGGCTTAATCAGCCTGAGGGGCTCAATGTCGGCAACCTTTCCGCCGCCGATCTGCCACGCAATTTGGTGTTGCTGAGCTTAATTGGCCTCTTAGATCCACCGCGCAAAGAAGCGATTGAGGCGATTAAAGAATGCCACGCTGGCGGTATCCGCGTGACGATGATTACTGGCGATCATAAAATCACTGCGGCGGCGATTGCCAAAATGCTCGGTATTGGTGATGGCAAAACCGCGATGGAAGGGATTGAAGTTGAAAAACTCAGCTCAGAAGAGCTACGTGAACGCGTTAAAACCGTTGATGTTTTTGCGCGCTCCAGCCCAGAGCACAAGCTGCGCTTGGTTGAAGCGATTCAAGCCAATGGCCAAATCGTCGCGATGACGGGCGACGGCGTGAACGATGCGCCAGCACTGAAAAAAGCCGACATCGGCGTTGCGATGGGGATCAAAGGCACCGAGGTGACCAAAGAAGCCGCAGCGATGGTGCTGGCTGATGACAATTTCGCGTCGATCAGCGCGGCGGTCAAAGAAGGCCGCACTGTGTACAACAATATCGAAAAAGCGATCTTGTTCTTGCTGCCGACCAACGTCGCGCAGGGCGCGGTGATTATGGTGGCGATTTTTATGGGGTTTACGATGCCCATCACCACGCCGCAAATTTTGTGGGTAAATATGATTACCTCGGTAGCGCTGGGTTTGGTGTGCGCGTTTGAGCCGCATGAAAACGGCGTGATGCAGCAGCCACCGCGTGCGGTAGATCGTCCATTGTTGACGGGTTTTGGTCTGTGGCGCGTGCTGTTCGTCGGTCTATCGCTACTGGCCTATACGCTGTGGGCGTTCTTCTGGATGAAAGGCCAAGGCGCATCGGATGCACTATCACGCACCGTTGCGGTCAACGCGATCACCATCGGCCAGTGTTTTTATCTGCTCAATAGCCGCTATTTAATCGACAGCTCAGTGTCGATCAAAGCCCATCTCGAAAACAAATACCTACCTATGGGCATCGGTGCCGTCGTCGTCTTGCAACTGTTGTTTACCTACTTTTCACCGCTGCAAACGATCTTCGATACCGAGTCTATCCCGCTCCACGTTTGGCCGATGCTATTGGCGGGCGGCTTGTTCTTCTTCTTCTTTGTAGAGGCCGAAAAACTGATTATTCGGCTTAAACGTAAGTAAAATTTATTGCTGAGTATTTAAAGGGCGTTGCCGAGTTCCTAACTTGTGCAACGCCCTTTCGCTATGAAGCATCACTGTTTTTACAAAGCTAGAATAAAAAATGCTTCGTCATACCGGCGTAGGCCGGTATCCAGAGCGATGATTGAATCATCATTGCAGCGCAAGAATGACGAATTGATAAGTTGTTGTGTTCTTGTATCGAATAGAGAGATCCCAATGTTTCGCTATACATTGCGTGGCAGTCTTTGGCTGCTGCTGTATTTACTATTTATCCTTGGCCCGCTGTTTGCGATGCTGGCTGGCACGCTGCCCCCTGCCCGTGATTTTTGGACTGAGTTTTCGGTGGCGCTCGGTTACGCAGGCTTGGCGATGATGGGTTTGCAGTTTGGCCTCACAGCGCGCTTTCGCTATGTGACCGAGCCTTGGGGCGAAGATGTGATTTATCATTTTCACCGCAAAATTTCACTGATCGCCGTCGCTCTGGTGATTGCACATCCGATTATTTTATTTATTGTGCGGCCAGAATTACTGGCGCTGCTCAATTCAATTCAAGCGCCATGGCGCGCACGTTTCGCGGCGCTATCGACCTATTCGCTGATTGCGTTGGTCGTCACCGCGATTTGGCGCTGCGAGCTAAAAATCAGCTATGAAGCGTGGCATCTTAGCCATATTGGGCTGGCGCTGATTGCCGTTGCAGCAGGCGTCGCGCATATGGTCGGCTGGGCGTTTTATTTAGTCGATCCCGTCAAGCGCGCCGTTTGGATAGGTATGGTGGTGTTTTGGCTGGCACTGCTGCTGTATATACGGCTGATTAAGCCGCTCTTTATGCTGCGCCGCCCTTATCGGATTGCTGAAGTTCGCGCCGAGCGCGGCGATACCACGACCTTAGTCATGCGCCCTGATGGCCATAGCGGCTTTCGCTTTAGCCCTGGCCAATTTGGCTGGCTCACGCTGACGGGCAGCCCCTTCAAAATCACTGCCCATCCTTTTTCATTTTCATCCAGTGCCGAGGCGCAAGATGGCCGCGTTGAAATGTCGATCCGTAATTTGGGCGATTTCACTGCTGATATTCACAAGACGCAAGTCGGCCAGCGCGTGTATCTGGACGGCCCTTATGGCGCATTCACCATCGGCAATCCGGCCGATATGCATGTGCTGATCGCGGGCGGCATCGGCATCACGCCGATGATGAGCATGATGCGTACGCTGGCGGATCGCGGCGATACGCGCCCAGTGATTTTGCTGTATGCCGCGAAAAACTGGGAAGCCATCACCTTTCGCGAAGAACTCGATGCGCTGCAATCACGGCTCAATTTAAGCATCGTTTACGTTTTAGCCAATCCTCCCGCCGATTGGTCGGGTGAGCAAGGCTATATCACCGCCGAAATGCTCCAGCGCCACTTGCCAGCCCCCTACCACGAGCACGAATATTTCATCTGCGGGCCCAATGTCATGATGGACGCAATTGAAACTGTACTGGGGCAATTGGACGTACCCATGGCCAAATATCACTCCGAACGCTATAGCTTTGTTTAAGGAAATCACCATGCGCCGCTTATTTGCCAACCGACTCGCCACCGCTACTGCCATTATTGTGATTTTAATGGCTGCAATATTTGCTTGGGTGCGGGTGGGGTAAATTCATGCGAAACTTCTGTGTCGGATAACGCCTTCGGCTCATCCGACCTACTTGCTGCTTGAATTTACGAGATACCAATAATATGTCGAAATTACCCTTTGAACAATACGATGATTTTTTCTCTTATATTAGTGACGAACAGGTAAAGGAGGCATTCAAATATATTATTCAGCATTCAAAAAAACTGCCAAACTATACCATTCACTCAAGACCGACTACGTTTATAAAACGTAACGTACATTATTACAACAAAGAGGGTAATTCACCATATTCGTTTATTGCAAATAAAAAATCTTTGCTTTTTTATTTAAGGCAACCTCGAATTACGCACCCAAAATTTGATTGTGAATCTTTAAAAATTAAACTTCCTAACATTGAAATCAAACAGAATAATGGCGGGGAATTTACTCTAAGAATTAGAAATATTGACAACGCAAAAAGAATAATTTCATTTGTATTTTCTAGTTACGATGACTTCTTGTTCCCTGATGAAGTCACAGAAGACATTAGTTACCTCGAAGGCGCCACTACTCAAATTACGGTTAATAATTATGAGCGAAATTCAATAGCTAGAAGTAAATGTATTGAAAAGCATGGCTATGATTGCAGTGTATGCAATTTCAATTTTGAACAAAAATATGGCGAACTAGGAAAAGGCTTTATTCACGTACATCATCTGAGGGCGCTTGCGTCAATTCAAAAAGAATATCAAATTGATCCCATTAAAGATTTACGTCCAGTTTGTCCAAACTGCCATGCGATGTTGCATCGAAAAAATCCAATTTTGAGCATTGAAGAGCTGAAAGCGATTATAGAGTCAAGCTCGGTAGGTTGATGTGAGGTACGAAGCCAAAAGCTTACCGCGAGTGTTAGGCTTCATGCCTCAGCACCAACCTACAAAAACGCCTGCTTTGGGTCGAAAGCGCCCCTCACAACTCGTAAGGCAGAATCTCGGTAAGGTACAAAAAGCTACTCGCATTGCACCGTTACAGAAAAACGGTGCAGTTCGCTTCGCTCAATGCACCCTACCCTATTGCTCTGTACTCATTGATAAATAATGGCTACGATCCTATACCCATCAACACCGATGGGTATCGCCATAAACCATGGCTCCACCCATCCTACATCCCACGGAATTCACCATGTCACCCACTGCTAGCGAACTCACCCAAATCACCGCGCTCACCTTGGCGCATTACGCGCAAAGTGCGATTGCATTTCGGGATGGCACTGCGGGGCATGATGTGAGCCAGAATATTGCGGCTTTATTGCGCCACCTGCCGAGCACAGACGATGCTGGCGGCGTGAATCCGCTGCATATTCTGGATTTTGGCTGCGGGCCGGGGCGAGATTTGAAGGCATTCACTGCGCTCGGCCACTGCGCGGTAGGGCTGGATGGGACGAGCGAATTTGCACAAATCGCCCGCGCGGAGACGACGTGTACGGTGTGGCAACAGGATTTTCTGCAATTAGATTTGCCCACTGCGTATTTTGACGGCGTGTACGCCAATGCGTCTTTATTTCATATTCCCAGCGCCGAATTAGCCCGCGTATTGCGGCAATTGCACGCGACGCTCAAGACCGACGGCGTGCTATTTAGCTCCAATCCGCGCGGCAATAATCAAGAAGGCTGGAGCAATGGCCGCTACGGCGCGTACCACGATTTAGCGCAATGGCGATGCTTTTTGAACGATGCGGGCTTTAGCGAACTAGAACATTACTACCGCCCCACCGGCCTACCCCGCGAGCAGCAGCCGTGGCTGGCAAGTGTTTGGCGGAAAGTTGATTAGAGAAATGAACTAACGATATTGATTGTGAATTCGTAGCGCGGGATTCATCCCGACAATCGGCTTAAAAGCCGACCTACGAGTAGAGATGCAGCGACGACTTATTTTATGAGCATTGATGCTGTGTCGCGCTCGTTGAGCTGGGGCTTAAAAATCCCGTCCAAGCACACCGAGTGAAGGAGAGAGACGAACAGCTTTATCGTTTGGCTCACGACTGATCGAGGGCATCGGGGACCGATGTGCGCCTCGGGTCGCCTTTCTTTGCTTACTTTCTTTGGCGAAGCAAAGAAAGTAAGTGCCGCGCGGTATGAGCGCGACCATGCTGACTAGAACGTTGACGCTTCCAAGTTCAGCGAAGCGAAGTATTTTTATCAAACACAATCCAAATATTACTATTAAATGACAAGTATATAGCGCTAACGCTTATTTAATATTGCTTGCAGCCCAATACATCTAATCCAGCATTTCACTAGCCAAAGGCTAAACTCAACAGCAAAGCCTCATTTACAAGTGAACTTATGCCGTATTTGCCCGAATTAGCCGCGCTAGAAAAAATCATTGCCCAAGCGGGATCGCAGATTCGTACGCAGCAGCACGGCAGCGTTGCGCATTGCGGGCAGCAGTTCCCGCTCTATAGTCTGTGCCTTGGCAGCACCGATCCTGATGCGCCAAGCATTGGCTTTTTTGCTGGCGTACATGGCTTAGAGCGCATTGGTAGCCAGATTTTGATCGCGTTTTTGCAAGGCTTATTGCAACGGCTGAGTTGGGATCGCAGTTTGCAATTTCAGCTGCAAACCATCCGCATGGTGTTTATGCCGATTATCAATCCAATTGGCATGGCGCTGCACCGCCGCGCGAATGGCAATGGCGTCGATTTAATGCGTAATGCGCCGATTGATGCCGATGGTAAAACGGCTTTTTTAGTTGGCGGGCATAGACACGGCACGCATCTACCTTGGTTTCGTGGACACGCGAATACTGAAATGGAAGTGGAAAACCAAGCCTTGTGCGCGGTAGTGAACGAACAACTGCTCAGCAGTCCCGTCAGCCTTGCGCTCGATTGCCATTCGGGTTTTGGCCTGCGCGATCGCATCTGGTTTCCGTATGCGTATACGCAGCAGCCGATGCCACATCTAGCCGAAATTCATGCGCTCAAGCAGTTATTCGATCGCAGCCATCCACATCACCCTTATGTGATCGAGCCACAAGCCAAGCATTACCGTACACATGGCGATGTATGGGATTATCTGCACCGCCAACAAGCCGCGAACAAACTGTTTTTGCCGCTGACGCTGGAGCTAGGTTCTTGGCTGTGGATCAAAAAAAACCCGCGCCAATTGCTGTCGATTTTAGGGCTTTTTCATCCTATGGTGCCGCACCGCCAACAACGCGTTCTGCGCAGCCATTTACCGCTGCTTGAGTTTTTAATCCGCGCCACGCACGATCACGCCAGTTGGCGACCCACCGCCATTGCCCGCTTAACACAGCATCATGCGGCGATTGAACTTTGGTATCGCAAGGACAGACCATGAAACGCTGGGTACTGCTGCGTGGGCTGATGCGCGAAACGCGGCACTGGGGCGATTTTACAGCGCGGTTGCAAGCAAAATTCCCCGCCGATCAAATCATTTGCCTCGATTGGCCGGGGAATGGAGTATTGCATCAGCAGCGCAGTCCGAGCGACATCCACGGCATGGTGAGGTATCTCCGTGAACAGCTTATCGATCATGGACATGCAGCGCCATACCATGTGGTTGCGGTTTCATTGGGGGCAATGGCTGCGGTAGAATGGGCGCGGCAAGCACCCCAAGAATTCATCAGCGCGACCTTAATTAATACCAGTTTGCGGCCATTTAATCCTTTCTACCAACGTCTCAGGCCGCGCAATTACGGCAAATTACTCAGCATGCTATGGCACACGCCCGCCCAGCAAGAGCAGCTGATTTTACAACTCACCAGCAATCAAGCTCAGGCTGCGGTGCTAGCACAATGGATAGGCTATCAGCAGCAATACCCGATTGCACGCCGCAATATTTTGCGCCAACTGTGGGCGGCGCTGCGCTATCGCAGTGAACTCTCGCGCCCCGCCGTGCCACTGCAAATCTTGTGTAGCCAGCACGATCAACTCGTCGATCCGCAGTGCAGCCAAACGCTCGCTGCCGCTTGGCAAATACCTTGCATCACTCATCCCAGCGCCGGACACGATTTGCCGCTAGATGACCCTCAATGGGTGATCCAGCAATTAAGCCAATTGATTAGCATTTAATTTGCGCCTGCCAAAATCAATGTTCTAATACAGCTTGACCTTCCCATGATGGGAAGGCTGAAACTAAGGCTGTGATGAATACGGCAGGAGTTCCTAGCATGACAACAACGCAGAATACAAATCCAAGCCGAATATTAAAACTCAATATTGAAGGGATGAGCTGCGCCAGTTGCGCCGCGCATCTTGAGCAAGCGCTCCAAAAGACGCCGGGCGTTAGCAAAGTGAGTGTGAATCTGGCACTGGAAAACGCACAGCTCACACTCGATAGCGATGTTCCCGAAAGCCGCGTGCTGGCTGCGATTGCGAAGGCTGGATATCAGGCCACGCCTGCTCAAACGGCTTTCAATAAAACGAATGCCGATCAGACGGACTCTGATCAAACACAAATTATCCAACTGAATATCGAAGGAATGACGTGCGCCAGTTGCGTGCGCCATGTTGAAAAAGCATTGCTGGCGAGCGATGGCGTGATTTCCGCCTCGGTCAATCTAGCCACGGCCAGCGCGCGGGTGATACTTAAATCGGGTGCGCCAACGCAACTACTCGCCGCCCTGAGCCAAGCGGGCTATAGCGCCAGCCTAATTACCCCCAATACCGCCCCCACCACAAAACGGGATTTAACATCGCCCCAATGGCCGATTTGGCTAGGCGCGCTACTGTCTGCGCCACTTGTTTTACCGATGCTACTAGAACCGTTTGGCCTGCACTGGATGCTACCGGCTTGGCTGCAATTTATGCTCGCAACGCCAGTGCAATTTTGGCTGGGCGCGCGCTTTTACCGCTCAGCATGGCTGGCTATCCGCAATCATCGTGGCAATATGGATTTACTGGTGTCACTGGGCACGAGTGCCGCCTACGGCTTGTCGGTTTATCAGTGGTTATTTGGCGCGCCCCACAGTGCTTTGTATTTTGAAGCGGCCGCCGTGATTATTACTTTGGTACTGCTGGGAAAATGGCTGGAAGCCCGCGCCAAACAAGATGCCACAGCCGCAATCAAAGCCTTGCAAGCTTTACGCCCGTCGCTAGCGCGCGTTCGAAGCAATGGGCAAGACATTGAAATACCCTTGGCGCAGATACAATTGGGTGATCTCGTTGTGGTCTTACCTGGCGAACAAGTGCCGGTTGATGGCCTTGTTTTAGAAGGTGACAGCCAGCACGATGAATCCATGCTGACGGGCGAAAGCGTGCTGGTGAATAAAACCACCGGCAGCACCGTAACCGGCGGCGCAATCAACCATGATGGCGTGTTGCTGATCGAAACCCGCGCGCTCAGCGATGAAAGCACGCTGTCTCGGATTATCCGGATGGTAGAAGAAGCCCAAGCCGGCAAAGCCGCTATTCAGCGCTTGGTCGATCAAGCGAGCGCGATTTTTGTGCCCGCGGTGCTGCTGATTGCACTACTGACTTGGCTGGTGTGGTGGTACTGGAGCGGCAATATTGAAATCGCCATTTTACATGCCGTTGCCGTGCTGGTGATTGCTTGCCCATGTGCCTTAGGGCTGGCAACGCCAACTGCCATCATGGCGGGAACAGGGATAGCCGCCCAGTTCGGGATTCTAATCAAAGACGCCGAAGCGCTAGAGCGAGCACACCAAATTGATGTGGTTGTTTTTGATAAAACCGGCACCCTCACCGAAGGCAAACCGGAACTGATAGCCCTCACTCCAACAAATGGCGAAAATAACCAGCACACGCAATTACTAGAAATCGCCGCCGCGCTACAACGCGGTAGCGAACACCCGCTGGCTAAAGCCGTCATCGCAAAATCATCCACCAGCCCCGCCTTCACCGCTACTGGGCTGCAAGCCTTGCCCGGGCGCGGCATCGCTGGCGATATTGCTGGGGCTCGCTATTTGCTGGGCAATCAACGCTTAATGCAAGAGCAAGGCATAGACCTAAGCGCAATGCAGGCCGTGCATGATCAAGCCTTGGCCGAGGGCTACACCGTCTCTTGGCTAGCCAGAGAGGCGAAGGGTGCAAATACTTTACTGGCTATGCTGGCTTTTAGCGATGAGATTAAAGCCTGCGCCAGAGCCGCAATTGCACAACTTCACGCGATGAACATCAAAACAGTGATGCTCTCAGGCGACAACCGCGCTGCTGCTGAGCGAGTGGCCAAACAGCTGGGGCTGGATAAGGTCATTGCACAAGTCTTGCCGCAAGAAAAAGCCGCGCACATTGAAGCCATTCGTGCCCAAGGGCTGTGCGTTGCGATGGTGGGTGATGGCGTCAATGATGCGCCCGCTTTAGCCGCTGCTGATGTCGGCATTGCGATGGGGACTGGCACTGATGTAGCGATGCATGTCGCTAGCGTGACCTTAATGCGCGGCGACCCGCAACTGGTCAGCCAGACGATTGAAATATCCCGTCTAACCTACCGTAAAATCAAACAGAACCTGTTCTGGGCATTTATTTTTAACGCCATTGGCATTCCACTGGCCGCATTTGGCCTACTCAATCCAATGATTGCAGGCGGTGCAATGGCATTTTCCAGTGTGAGCGTGGTTTCCAACGCTCTGCTTTTAAAACGATGGAAACCCAAACAATAGGACACAAGATGAACATCGGACAAGCCGCCGCGCAAAGCGGGCTCAGTAGCAAAATGATTCGGCACTACGAAAGTATTGGGCTAATTAAACCTAAAGGCCGTAGTGCCGCAGGCTATCGATTGTTTAATGAATTCGATATCAGCCGACTTAAATTCATTTACCAAGCCCGCACTTTGGGTTTTTCATTGGAGCAAATTGGGCAATTATTGTTGTTGTGGCAACAGGAAGATAGAGCCAGCGTGAATGTCAAAAAGCTAGCCGAGCAACACATCGACGAACTCAACGAAAAAATACGCGCGATGCAAAAAATGAAGCAAACACTAGAGCAATTAGTAGAAATCTGCCCAGCCAGCGATGATCCGAATTGCCCAATTTTAAAATCCCTATCCAACGACGAGCAGAGCAATACAGCGAATTGCCACAGTGCAGCCAAGATAAATCAATCGCGCTAAAGGCGTGGCATAGCGCTTAATCCGGCTGTAAATGCTATGCCGACTAGACAATGTCAAAGATCATGCTGAAAATGGCTGCTTTGGCCGATATGTCGATTCCAAAGCAGTAAAAACGAAAGGCCGCATCAGATCGCCGCCTTAATCATTTTTACTCCAAAAGCTATTATGACCAAAGCGAACGCTTCATAACTTATAGAATTTAGGATGATTCGCTTTAACTTTGACTGCAGGGGAAAATCAAAGTGAAGCACGTTTGCTGCAAATCGCTACTGACCTGCATACGACCACGATGCAATTGCATGATGGAACGCACGATCGCCAGACCTAAACCGCCGGAATCACCGGCCTGATGGCGTGAAGGGTCGCAGCGATAAAAACGATCAAAAATAAATTCAATTTTGCTTGGGTCTATCATCAAGCCCTGATTCGATACGCTAAGTTCTATATTGTTATCCACTTGCTGGCTTGAGATGATGATGGGCTTGGCTTCATCGCCATACCGTAAGGCATTGGCAATCAAATTGGCCAAAGCTCGCCGCAATAAATCAGGTTCGGCCCACATCTGATGATTTGCTTGGTTGACGAGTGTGATCTGCCTTTCTTCCGCCATACCTTCAAAGTAATCACACAATTGGGCGACTAAATCGTGAAGCTCAATCCGCTCGGGCTTAATGGACGCGTTTGCTTGTTCGGCGCGAGCCAAAAACAGCATATTGTCGATCATACGAGCAAGGCGCTCGTACTCCTCTTGATTTGAAAATAATAAATTTTGGTATTCATCCTGTGAGCGATTTTGCTGTAAAGCCAAACTGGTTTGCCCCATTAAATTATTCAATGGCGTACGCATTTCATGCGCTAGATCTTCAGAAAATCGAGATAGTTGTAAAAAACCATTTTCTAAGCGGTTTAGCATTTGGTTGAGTGCTTCAGTTAAAGCTTTCAGCTCATGATGAGGCCCAAAATGAGTCAGCCGAAGGTGTAGATTCTGAACGTCAATATGTGTAGCTTGCGCCGCCAATTGCCGTACCGGCCTTAGCCCTCGGAAACTCACTAGCCACCCCAAAGCAAAAGCTAATACCGTGCCGATGAATACCGCGGTCATCATTTTTAGGGTGTAGGCGGCGAGCATTTGTTCGCGTTCAAGCAGCAGCTTTCCGGCAATTAAGGTGAAACGTTGCGAGCCGTACTCTATTGTTTGAACGGCCAAGCGCGTGGGCTGCGGATCGCTCCAATCCAGCAACTTGATCGTGGCTTGTTGCGGTACTTTGGGTATCGGTAATTGAGGTGGATTGATTTCAATGATGGGTTGCCCTTGCTCATTCAGCACCCACAGCAAATTATCACGATTACCCAGCATGTTTTCGTAAAGCTGTGGGCGCTGGCCTAATGCATCAAGGCTGCCACTATCGCGAATAATTGCGTGGATGCGCTCTAACCGTCCTTGCAATGCCTGATCGTCACGCCAGATGATTTCATGCTGCAATGATTGGCAGAGGTAAATGCCAATTCCACCCAGTAAGAGCACGCTGACCAGCGCAAACATGGATGCCAATCGAATACTGAGCGTCATGATTGCGCTTCCAAGCTATAGCCCATGCCGCGAATGGTATGAATCAGTTTAATCGGATAAGGATCGTCAATTTTGGCGCGCAATCGCCGAATAGCCACATCGACTACATTGGTATCACTATCAAAATTCATATTCCAAACCTGAGACGCAATTAAAGTTCTCGACAACACCTCTCCCTCACGACTGAGCAATAAATGCAATAAGGCAAATTCTTTGTTGGTTAAAGTGATTCGCTCGCCTTGGCGGCTCACGCGGCGTTTTAATAAATCGAGCTGTAAATCGGCGACTTCAAAAAATTCTGTTTCTCTGGGCGGGCCACGGCGCAGCAGTGTTCGCACGCGAGCTAATAATTCAGCATACGAAAAAGGCTTGATCAGATAATCATCCGCACCCAGTTCAAGCCCCTTCACTCGATCTTCAATCGCATCGCGCGCAGTGAGAAACAAAACAGGCGTTTTTGATTTTCGCCGCAAGATTTGCAAAAGTTGCCAGCCATCTAGCCCCGGCAGCATGACGTCCAGAATGATGAGATCAAATTCGTATTCTTGAATAAGATGCTGACCATCAAAACCATTCAGCGCCACTTCAACGATAAACCCAGCCTCGCTTAAGCCTTTACGCAAATAGTCTGCCGCCTTGATTTCATCCTCTACCACCAGTATTCGCATTTCTATCCTCAGCTACGCTTTATGCCGTGCACCCAATCCCTAAGAGTAGGCGAAAACGCACTTTCAGCTCATTACAAATATGTCATCTTCAGGCAATCGATATGACGGCGTGCGTTTGGCAAGATGGCGACATCTGACAACGCAGCAGGATTAATCGATGAAAATCAAACGCACTTTCTGGCCGATGGTGGGGCTTATGGTTTGCGCCGCGAATGGTTACACAGCAACAAACAACCCGATTTTGCAACAGCCAAATATGTCACTGGCTTTAGCTAATCAATTGATCAACGCCACCTTAAATGCGTGTCACGCTGACAATCGCTCTGCGGTGGTGGCAGTGGTTGATCGTGGTGGCAATTTGATTGCAGTGCAAAGAGATGATCAGGTCGGTCCACACAATACTGAAGCCGCACAACGTAAAGCCTTTACCGCTTTATCGACCAAGACACCAACTCGCCTGTTGGCAGAACGGGCACGCAATACGCCAGATTCGAACAATCTGGCAACGCTAGATAGCCTTTTATTAATCGGTGGTGGAGTACCGATTTTTAGCGGCAAGGACATCATTGGCGCGATTGGCGTCGGCGGTGCGGGCGGCGCGGTTCAAGATGAAAGCTGTGCACTCCAAGCGATTCAACACGTTTTACCCACCACAAACTAAACCAGGAAACCATCATGATTAAAATGAAATCAATTCTAGCAGGCATGATTTTTAGTAGCCTTTCTGCACTGGCTCTAGCCGCTGCAAATCCGCTCAGTGTGCATGTGCTTAATTTACAGGATGGTCTGCCTTCAGCGGGAGTCACTGTCAAACTTGAAAAGCAAGACGGTAAAAACTGGTCGACTCTCAATAGCGGCACTACGAATGAGCAAGGTCGAATTACGGCGCTGTATCCAAACGATAAAAAATTAGAAAAAGGCGTCTATCGCGTTACTTTTCAAACAGGGGAATGGTTTGCTAAGCAAAATTCGTCTAGCTTTTTTCCAGAAATCCCCGTCATTTTTACTGTAGATGCTGCTGTACCGCACTATCACATTCCACTACTACTAAGCCCGTATGGTTTTTCAACCTATCGCGGTAATTAAACTCATTTTTAGTGCTTCTCGATTTCTGGATTATCCTGAGCCTAATAGACAGCCTCAGGTTTCCCGCATGTTCGCTTAGGCCGAACAGCATGCCTCTGAAATGATTAAGGCCGCAACCTGATGGTTAGCGGCCTTTCTTTTTTTACTTGTATTTGTATATATTTCAACATCGGCAAGTTGAATTGTCCTCTGCGGGGTATGAGTCTGGGGATCAACGCTAACGACACCGATGATTTGCCCGCTCTCTAAAGGACGAAATCATGAAATCCTTACTGACAGATATCAGCTGGCCTTTTGCGATCATCTTTTTTGTTCTCGCAGCGCTGCTTCTTTTCGTGGCACGACAGCAGGATTCAAATGCCCGCACGTTGATCGGCGACAGTAGCATCGCTGTGGCTAAACTCACCAACAAAACCACCTTTACCTCCAGTGGCACGCATAAGAGTGGCGGCTTCGGTGACAAAGGCCCCACCACCTACACACTGCACTATGAATTTACTCACCCAGACACAGGTAATACAGTACACAGCAGCGCCAGTGTGGCTAAAGAAATATGGGAAGTGATGCAGGTCGGCCTGCATTATCAGATTTTATTCTCTCGCCAAAACCCCACGCTCACGTCATTGTTCAATGGGCAAGAATTTATCGACGGCGCGGCGCTGGCTTATCAACTGATGTGGGCATGCATCGCACTGGGACTTGCCTGCACCGCACTTCAGCTATGGCTGCGCAGATGAGGGGCTGGTAAGTCCGATGTGCCGCTGCCGAAGCTTGAAATATGAAAGGCCACAAACCATCAGGTTGCGGCTTTCATCATTTGTAGTACCGTGCCTGAGCGGCTCGGCTTAGCAGCCACTCAGTTGCAGTTGAATTAAAGCGCCCAATTGTTGCAATGCTTTATCATAATTGGCAGTCCCAATTGCTCCCATAATTGAGGCGAATGCAATGATGGTATTGCCGACTAGCGGAAAAAATAGATCCGGGTGCGATGCTGATTCCCAATTCAACCGCTTCGCGATGTAAGCGCAAAGTGTCAAAGCCTTCGGGAAACTCCACCCAAACAAAATAACCACTTTGTGGCCGAGAAACTCTGACCTCGGCTGGAAAATAGCGCAAAATCGCTTCATTCATCAAGCTCAATTGCGATTCAAGCGTGTGCCGCAATTTGCGTAAATGCTTATCGTAAGCACCAGTTTGTAAATAATCGGCAATCGCTACTTGCGCAGGTACGCTAGCCGACAAGGTCGTCATGAGCTTTAACTGCTCAATATGGATCAGCAGATGATTGAACACATATGCCCACAGCAAGCAGCGCTCGAATCCCAGCATTTTTGGAACCACCAAAATGCGCTCTTACTCACCGAGCAAGGCGAGCTGTTGATTGGCATCACACGGCTGCGTCTCTTGCCGCAGCTCAATGCGCTGGGCTTATTGGCGCATACGACGCATTTATGGCTGGCTAGTCCTGATTTGACCGACGATATTAATGAGGCAGCCGCAATCTATGCAAAACAACACGGCGCGATTCGAATTGAAACCGCGCGCCTAGCTCCTCCCCTTTAAATCATGGCATGATATAACTGAAGCCATTCACCACCTACGGGGTATACCGATGAACACTAAATTGATTGTCGCTCTTGGCGCTATACTCGGCAGTAGTATACTGCAAGCCAAACCATTGACTGTTTGCACCGAAGCCAGCCCCGATGGTTTTGATGTGGTGCAATACAATTCACTAACTAATACCAATGCGGCAGCCGATACGATTTTTAACCGGCTGATTGAATTTGATGCCGCGAATGGCAAACTGGTACCCAGCTTGGCCGAGTCTTGGCAAGTGAGCGCGGACAATTTGCAGTACACCTTTAAATTACGCAAAAACGTCGCCTTCCAGCGCACTGATTATTTCCAGCCAAGCCGCTCGCTCAATGCCGACGATGTACTGTTTAGCTTTCAGCGCATGCTCGATCCCAATCACCCTTGGTACGGTACGGCGCCCAATGGCTATCCGCACGCGCAATCGTTTCAGCTCAATAAATTGATCGCTGATATTAAAAAGCTGGATGAAAACACGGTGCAATTTACGCTCAAGCGCGCCGATGCGACCTTCCTGCCACTGCTCAGCATGGGCTTTGCATCGATTTACTCCAAGCAATACGCCGATAAATTACTCGCGGCGAATCAACAAGGCGATTTCAATACCAAACCGATTGGCACTGGGCCATTTGCACTGAAAAGCTTCCAAAAAGACGCGGTCATTCGCTTTGACGCGCACCCCAATTACTTTGCTGGCAAGCCCAAATCTGAAAAACTAATTTATGCAATCACGCCCGATCCGGTCGTTCGGGTGCAAAAAGTGAAAGCCGGCGAATGCCAAATTGCGCTGGGGCCAAAGCCACAAGAAATCGTCGCTGCACGCAGTAATAAGCAGCTTAAAGTGCTCAGTACACCGATGTTTGCCACCGCCTTTGTTGCGATTAATAGTCAACACAAACCATTTGATAAACCTGAAGTACGCCAAGCGCTTAATCTCGCTTTTGATCAAAAAGCGTATCTGAATGCGGTTTTTGAAGGCACCGCCACCGCCGCAAACGGCCCTTTCCCGCCCACAACGTGGAGCTATTTAGCGACTAAAGCCGAGCCACAGAATATTGCGAAGGCCAAAGCATTACTTGCCAAAGCTGGTTTTCCCAATGGCTTTGATACAACGATTTGGGTGCGGCCAACAGGCAGCGCTTTAAATCCAAACCCACGGATTGGCGCGGAATTACTGCAAGCAGATTTAGCCAAAATCGGCGTGCGCGCAGAAGTGAAAACCATAGAATGGGCCGAGCTGATTAAACGCGCCAAAGCCGGTGAACACGATCTGCTGTTTATGGGCTGGACTGGGGATAATGGCGATCCGGATAATTTCCTGACGCCGCAATTTGCTTGCGCCTCGGTGGAATCGGGCTTGAATTTCGCACGTTTTTGCCAGCCGCAACTCGATGGTTTGATTAAATCGGGTAAAAACACGGCGAATGTCGAGCTACGCAGTAAATACTATCAAACCGCACAGAAAATCATCGCCGAGCAAGCCCTCTGGATTCCTTTGGCGCATCCACTAACATCGGTGATTACCAGCGATAAAGTGACTGGCTATGCGGTCAATCCATTTGGTCGGCAATATTGGGCGAATGTGTCGGTGAATTAATAAGCAAACCCGACTTAAAAAAAATAGCGCCCAGCCATTGGGCGCTATTTTTTAACTCTTAAATACTGTTTATTTATTCACCATCTGATCTCGGTGCAACAGCCCTGGGAACCAGCGCATCCATAAGCCTGCAATCAGCAAAGTCCCTACGCCACCGATCACCACCGCCACTTGCGGGCCAAACCAGTGCGCGGTGACGCCTGATTCGAACTCACCCAATTGATTGGAAGCGCCGATAAATAAACCATTCACCGCGCTAACCCGGCCACGCATTTCATCGGGAGTTTCTAATTGCACCAAGGTGCCACGCACCACCATGCTGACCATGTCCGATGCGCCCAGTAGCACCAGCGCAAATAAAGACACCCAAATCGAATGCGATACGCCAAATAAAATCGTCGCCAAGCCAAACAAAATCACGGAAATAAACATTTTCTTGCCGACATTGCGCTGCAAGGGGAAATAAGCCAATAGCACCGAAACAACAATCGCCCCCACCGCAGGCGCGGAACGCAGCAAACCCAATCCCCAAGGACCCGTTTTCAAAATATCACTAGCAAAAATCGGTAACAGCGCCGTTGCGCCGCCAAGCAGCACCGCGAATAAATCTAAAGAAATCGCACCAAAAATATCGCGCTGCTGCCGAATATAGCGAAAACCCGCCAATAAATTATCCAGCCCTTTGACGATTTGCTGCTCAGTCTTTGGCGGTTTAGGCAGCGCAAACATCAGCGCACACGCCACCAGCAGCAATGCGCCACTTAAGCCGTACGTTAATGCAGGGCCGACGGCAAATAAAAATCCACCCAAAGCTGGGGCAACAATCGTCGCGGCTTGCATTGCGGATGCTGAAGCGGCAATCGCGCTGGGTAATAAACTAGCTGGCACGATATTGGGTAGCATCGCTTGCATTGCAGGCATTTCAAATGCGCGCGCCGTACCCAGCACAAAAGCGAGAATAAATAGCACGGTCGGCGTCATACCTTGCTGTAGCGTTAACACGCACAGCGTCAACGCCGCTGCGGCCTGCAAGGCTTTGGTACACGCCGACACCATGCGCCTATCGTAACGATCTGCGACTTGGCCGATTTGCAAAATAAACAAAATCCTCGGCACAAACTCCAGCAGGCCGACCAAACCGAGATTCAGCGCGCTGCCCGTTAAGCTATACATTTGCCATGCCGTGGCCACCGCTAAAATCTGAAAGCCGCCAGCCGTGAAAACGCGCGACAACCAAAACGCGACAAATGGGCGGTGGTGGCGTAATGAGAGTTCTTGTTGGCTCATAGTGTTCCAAATAAAGACAGCAGCCCTGTGGCTGCTGTTGGCTTAGCGATAAGCTCAGTGAGGCAAAATTACGGCGCTGGATTACTGATTTTGGCTTGAATTTGATCGATTTTAGCAATCACCTCATCGCCAAGGCTCACCTTAATACTGCCAATATTTTCGCGCAACTGCGCTAAATTGGTCGCACCGATTAAATTACTGGTCACGAATGGGCGGCTATTGACATAGGCCAGTGCCAATTGCGTTGGGCTTAGGCCGTGCTCATGCGCGATTTTTACGTATTCTGCCGTTGCAGCTTCGGCTTGCGGATTGGTGTAGCGGCTAAAACGCTCGTACAGCGCCAAGCGCGAACCGATCGGGCGAACGCCGCCAAGGTATTTGCCACTGAGTACGCCAAACGCCAATGGCGAGTAAGCGAGCAAACCCACTTGTTCGCGATGGCTAAATTCGGCCAAACCAATTTCAAAGGTACGATTGAGCAAACTATAGGGATTTTGAATGCTGGCAATTCGCGGCAAATCGAGGTTTTTACTCGCAGCCAAAAATTGCGCCACGCCCCAAGGCGTTTCATTGGAGACACCGATATGGCGAATTTTACCGGCTTTGATAAATTCAGCCAAAGTCGCCAAGGTTTCATGAATTTCCACCGTGTAATCGTCTTCAATCCACGGATAAGCCAAGCGGCCAAAGGTATTGGTGCTGCGATCTGGCCAATGCAATTGATATAGGTCGATGTAATCGGTTTGCAAACGCGCCAAACTGCCATCCAGCGCCGCCGTCAAACTAGCGCGATCAAAATGGGTTTTACCATCCCGAATATGATTCGGCTGATGTGCTTGCCGCACCGGGCCAGCGGCTTTGGTCGCCAAAATCACTTCGCTGCGGCGACCGGTTTTTTTAAACCAAGTACCAATATATTGCTCAGTGCGACCTTGCGTTTCTGGGCGTGGTGGAACGGGGTACATCTCGGCCGCATCCAAAAAATTAACGCCCTGCTCCAGCGCAAAATAAATTTGCTCGTGCGCCTGAACCTCGGTATTTTGCTCGCCCCACGTCATCGTACCCAAACCGATAACGCTCACATCAAGCTCGCTACGCCCTAATTTACGATATTCCATGCTTTAAGTTCCGTGTTGATGGTGTTTTAAATTGAAACGGGATCAGTTAATAAATCATGTCGTTTTAATAAAGTCCGTACGACATTCCGAGTTAAACCAAGCAATTCCGCCGTGCGTACCTGATTAAAGCGTGTTTGCTCAAATGCGGTGGTAACGAGCAAATTTTCTAGTTCATCGTGCAGTTCTGGATGCTCAGCAGCAAACAGTCGTTGCAATTGCTGCTTAATCACTTGCAGCGGCGGCTGCTCTGCGGTGCTCGCTGCCGCAGCAAATTGCGGCGCTGCGGTATTGAGTTTCAAATGTTCGGGGCGGATCTCTCGGCCACTCGATACCAAGAGCGCGTAATGAATAATGTTTTCTAGCTCGCGAATATTGCCCGGCCAACTATACGCCAGCAGCGCAGCAATACTATTGGGGCTTAAACTGGGGGCGTTAAAACCCAGCTTTTGTGAATAGATGGCGATGAAGTGTTCGGCCAGCGGTGGAATATCGGCCTGCCGTTGCCGCAGCGGTGGAATATTAATACTCACCACATTCAGGCGGTAATACAAATCTTGCCGAAAATGCCCAGCTTGCACCGCTTGCGCCAAATCGACGTTGGTGGCGGCCACCAGCCGCACATTAATCGGCGTGGGTTTTCTGGCGCCAACGCGAACGACTTCACGCTCTTGCAACACGCGTAGTAATTTGACTTGCAAAGCCAGCGGCAAATCGCCAATTTCATCTAAAAATAGCGTGCCACCATTGGCCGCTTCAAACCAGCCCGTTTTACTGCCCACCGAGCCGGTATACGCACCCGCTTCGTGACCAAATAATTCGGCCTCGGCCAAAGTTTCGCTAATCGCGCCGCAATTGACTGCAACAAACGGCCCTTTGCGACCACTAATTAAGTGCACATGCCGCGCCACCAGCTCTTTGCCCGTTCCCGTTTCGCCATGAATTAAGACCGGCGCTTCCGACGGCGCAACGCGCTCGACTTCGTGCAATAAATGCACTGATTCAGCATCGGCAAACACCAAAGCTTTGGCACGAATACTCAGCGGGCTTTGCTCTTGCTCGGGAAAAGTCAGTAAGGGTGAAGTTCGATCTGGGCTAGGCATAGGAGTGCTCCGGTTTAGCTGTATTGCTTCAATTCGTAAAATAAGTGGCGCACTTTAAGAATGTGCTTAGGTTAATCAAAGCGCGGCTCAATGGCCACACAGCTTGCGATGGGTATTTTAATCTAGCTCTTTATGGTAAAGCTCTAGATTGAAATACCTACAAAGTAGGGGCAATGTTCCTATTTCGTGCTGATGGCTTTAAGTGCCTGCGGCACGGTGTTTTACAGTCGCAGTCCGCGACGAGGACTCACTTTTCTTGAACGGCCAAGAAAAGTAAGCAAAAGAAGGCCGCCCTGCATCTGCGTCCGACTTCGTCGGATTCCCTCGCTGCGGACAATCGAGGCGGTTGCGCTCAAAACTCGTTCGGCCTCAAAACCAAAAACATCGGCCTCGCTCAAACATTGATCGCAAAAACCCCGCCTCGTTTGTTCCTCGCTCGGCTTGATACAAGGGACTTTAAGCCCCAGCTCGACGAGCGCGGCACAGCATCAACTGAACATCACCAAAGCATTAAAGTGTCGCAATCGAAACTTCAGTCGATTTAACAAACGCAATCACTTCGCGGCCTGGTTTCAGATCCAGCTCTTTGACTGAGCGCGTTGTAATCACTGAAGTGACGATGCCCGATGGCGTTGTGACGTCGACTTCAGAAAGCACGGGGCCTTCGATGATTTCTTTGATCGTGCCGCGAAATTGGTTACGTACATTGATTGATTTGATGCTCATGATGATGCTCCTAGTGGGTAGATTAAATTATTGATGCCTATGCAAAATGCATAGTGGATCAGGGTTTAGCTACGGCAAGCCGCGCTGGTGAGGTTGGATTCGGTGGGTGGGTTTAAATGCTGATTTGGGCGGCTTGCACTTGCCGCGATAAATCTTGCCCTTGCAATTGCGCATGACCCGGATTGGGTAAATGCGCGATAAAGCGGGCGACTGCGGCTTGCAAACGCTGTTCAATCTCAGAATTGAAGGCATGTTTGCCGTTGTCTAGTTTGCTAAAATCGCTATCGCTTGCGTAAACGCCGCCGATAATATGCCGCGCTTTCAGTGCCGATAAAACCGGCTGCAAGGCGTAATCAACCGCCAGCAAATGGCCAAGGCTGCCTCCCGTAGCGAGTGCCAACGCTACTTTTTGCTCTAAAGCCCGCTCTGGCAGTAAATCGAGCACCGTTTTCACCGCACCGCTGTACGCCGCCTTGTAAACCGGCGTTGCAACAATGAGCCCTGCGCTATCGGCAATAGCTTGATTGAATGCTTTGACCGCGGGGCTATGCCAACGAGCGTAGAGTAAATCTTCCGCTGGGAAATCGTCCAAACCAAATCGCACCACCTTTAAGCCGTAGCTGCTCAACAGCAGCGCGGCAACATCTAATAGCTGCGTTGACTTAGACGTAGCGCTGGGGCTACCAGCGAGTAAAACAACTTGCGACATCCTGCTCTCCAATGATTTTGCTTTGAGTCACTATACGGCAGCTTTGATATTCTTATAAATACTATTAAACTATTTTATAAGATTTTATGGATATATAAAGAATGGATTGAAGCTGATGAGAGCGGACTTGCTCACGAATACATTGTTTCGCGGGCAAGCCCGCTCCCACGAATAATCAAAAGCGTTTTTCTTGATTACTTAGATTGAACTAAGTCGCTTGCAGCAAAGGCGCAAGCCTAGAAATCGCTTCGCGCACCGTATCACTTGGGCAGCCAAAGTTAATTCGCAACCAGCCCGAAAAACCAAAATCGCGGCCATCCGACAGCCCCACGCCCAGCGCCTCAAACGCGGGTACTAGACTAAATCAGGCATCGCGGTATATCTGTTTATTTAGAAATCTTATCCCAAAGCGGGGGGCCAATATTTATTAATCCCCCTCAAATCCACGATAACAAAATTGGAAGCCGATACCTCTATCTATGGAGTTACTTACTACTAACTATCCGACTTACAGATTGCATAATCGCTTCTTACTTGCGTGTTCGCAAAGTACTTAGTGTAAGTTCAAATCGTTGTAGACTTTGTGCAAATGCAGGTGGATTCACCTTAATTTCATCAGGATCAGTCGCCCGATCGAAGCTCCGCATATTGAGTGAGATAAATGGCAATACTTGCGAATGCTCCCAACCACTACTCGCTGCATAGACGCTGTAGCCCGGCACACCAGACGCGGTAGAAATGCCACCCAAGATGCCTGGGCGTGCACCGATATGAATTTCTTTTGGCCCTAGCACTTTTAGCTGTCGCCCATGTAATCCACCCATAACTCCAGCAATCGATGAACGAGCGGTTGCTTCTAACATGGGTTCATTCACACTAAAATTACGCTCACCAACGATGGCCGTCCCTAAGGTGTAAATCACGCTGGGGCTGTCAGTGTAACGGTAGGATACTTCACCACTAAAATGTCCCTTACCATCATCAACAACAAACCCATGCGGTAAACACAAGCCAGGTTTATTTGGTACTTGGTAAAGTGGGCGGTACTCAAAATTGCTGAGTAATTTCTTAAATGCAACTACCCGTTGTTCATATGGTGTTTCACCTTCACCACCCGTAGACATGAATTGAAACGCATACCCGCCACGGTAAAGAAATGCATACAGCGTAGAGCCTGCGAGGTAACCGGTACTGTCAGCAATACCCCAATCGGTAGGATGCCAATATTTATCCAGATCGGCTTTGTCTTGCTGTAAATTCAAAACGTCCTGCTTAAAGCGCTTTATCGAATCTTGATAGTCAGCTAATTCTTGTTGATTGTTTTTAATTTCTGGGCTTTCAGTGTCTTTCTGCAGGCTAGTTACGACGCTTTGGTTTTCGCGAATACGAACATCATAGCGATGCATTCCGATCGCTTTATCCGTCTCCACTGACTCTCGCAATTCAATAATCGTTCTTGGTGTCGCAGCCTTAATAATAACCACCGCAACGTCCGCAAGATGGATCATATCCTGCCCGCCTTGCAGAATGCGCGAAAACCCTAAGACCTCTTCGTTAGTCGAGCCGCGTGGCAGTCCCCATTCAAAACCAGCTTGAGGAGAAACTTCAAATACCAATCGCCCTAAGCACTCGCTTCGCGTACCAGACTTGGCTTGATAGCTCGGATGGTAAGCAGCAATTTCTTCGACGGTTGGGCCAACAGGCTGTGGTGGTTGCGCTTCGCTGGGAGTACATGCAACAAGCCCAAACCAAAGATTCGCCACAAACAGGCCCAGCAAAGTTTTATTCGATTGCACATCCTGTTTTTTGACCATCATACGAAACCTTCCGAAGTAGCTTTATCAGCACGAGCAAGCGCTGTGTCATTATTAAGCGGAGCATCTATGGCTGCGATAGTGGCAATATGGGTTTTGCTGAACAGATTGTCTTCTCCACGAGTCCATTCAGTTGGAAGCGCCACAATAAATCCCCTCACACCTTGCGGCTTCGTAGTCGGTACTTTGCTCTGTTTCGCATCTATCGCCAAATTCCAACTGTTAGCGATTTCACGGTGCTCGGCGGCACGCCAGAACAATGGATCAAAAGGCATGCGGTAGAGCAGACGGCCATTTTTGGCATGGTCGAGATAGGTTTGGTAGTGCCAGGTTGGCCAGATCGATGACGGAGCACCACCTGGGGCTTTATCTGCCACTTCTTTACGCTGAATTTCAAGATGAGCCTCTGAGCGTGGAATATACCAAAAACTATTATTGTAGATGGTTGCATTTTTTGATGCCTGATTCTGAATGGCCTTCCAAGTACTAGGCAAACCAGGACTTTTTAAAATGGCATCACTCAGCAACTCAGTAGCCTGGCGTCCTGGTGTACCAGCGCCAAAGTGTTTTTTCCACAGAGCAACGCGTAGCTCGTGCACTTCTTTAGCGACCGATTGCATCGGCCCAGCCAATGGCACTTTAACGCTATTACGGCTGGTAATCAGCACTGTAAGTTCGGAGTCTCGATCGCCCAACATACTGCGATCATTGATATTGGCGCTACCTAGGACTGCGGCCTGATCATCAGCGATCAGTAGCTTGCTGTGCACATAGATCTGCTCAGTTACTGGCTGCCCATTTAACTCGTCCCAGTTACGTAAATTTAGAAGCGTGATAAATTGCGTCCAATCATCGGGAACAGCCCGAATGATTTGCTCCAATTTCATCGCTTTAACTTTTGCCTCCGCAACATCCCATACACACTTATCGCGAGCTCTGACTTTTTTGATCAAAATGGCACGGCGTACACCATTTAACAAACTATGCTCACCAAATACCAAGCTATGCATAGTTAAATGAACCTGACTCATAATATTGAGCGTATTAAGCGTGCCTTCGGGATGTACTGGCAAGACGATATACACATGAAAGGGAAGGCCATCTTGAATCCCTACACGCGTAATGCGCTCAACAAGCGCATGCCCAATTGGGTTAATGAGTTCTTTCTGCGGCGCAGTGGGTTGCGTAAGACCTTCGCGAGTTGCCAAATTTTTCAATACTGTATCCAAATCCAGCATGAATTCCGGCCCTTGCGCCATTCTCATCACATCATTAGCTTTCGTCCAATCGATACTAGCGAAGATGGCTGACGGCGATGTACCTCGAATACCCAGCATGTTTTTAAATTTCAGGTATTCCGGTGTGCGTTCTAATTGCAGCAAGCTGGCCATCGGCCCGGAAAGTCCTGCTTGCACAGCACCATCATGACCATGATCCGTTTGAAAAAACTGTCCTTCGATATAAATAAAATGCTGTGCGCTTGAGATGACCTTCAGCATTGCCCGAAGGCAGTTGTTCTGGGGGAGGCTCGCCTTAGCGCCCTTAATACCTTTGGCAGCGGCCTCTAAATTTAACATTTGTTTACTCGCGCTGCGCATGACCTGTACGCTACATCCCCCTGCAGCTTCTGCGGGCGCTTTCAAAATGTGCTTAGCATTGATACGTGGCAAAGTCGATTTTGCTGGGACTCTAATTCCCAGTGTCTTTAGTAACTTAGGTAAACTAGCCGCGGCAAATTTGTTCCCAGTGAGGGCGCTTAGTGCACGGCGATAAGTTACAGATTCAGTTTCAAGTTGATACGCCGTTGCATTCCAGCGCTCTGTAAAATTTCTACTGAGATCATAAACAGATGGCCCCTCGATGCGGCTATGAACATCTTGCCATGGCATACGCGGTTGAATTTTTGGGTCAAGAACAGTCCCATACATAGGCATTGCCCGCGTTTCTTTTTTGAAAAGCCGCTCGTAATTTTCTGACGGGCGCCATCCATTCGCATTAATTTGCACACTAATGAGCCACAGCAATGCTTTGACCACCTGATTCAATTCATCTGCTATTTTTGGAGGTAAGCTATGTATCGGTTGCCCTGCTAACCATGCAGCTAAAGCGGACGAAACGCTTGAAGCATTCGCGCCATTCACTGCCGCCAAGTGCGCCAATCTTGCTTTTAAGTCAGATTGAGTATTACGAACTTCAGTCTGGACAAAATCAATGGCTTGATCCTGAATTGCATCAATTAATGGCTCCATCAAACTCGTATTACTCCACCAGTCTTGGACGTCTTCAATTGTTTCGCTAATCGGTTTAGTTACTTCTTCGCGTTTATCCAACGCCCATGCAAGGATGCCTTCTGATGGTGAGGTTAGAAACGTAGAAATACTTCGCGTAGTTCCCGTCGTTCCAATCGCGGCCAGTAACTCCAATGGAGTAACGCAATTTTGTAATTCAGTACGGCTAGACGTATGAATGGCAGGAATACATGAGTTATAAAGCTCGTTGCCGCTTCGCCCATTGGCTTTTAAGGTGAACTGCTCATCATCTCGTCGGCCATATGCGAGATCAATCCCACCACAATATGCAATTTTATTATCAATAACGACCGATTTTTGGTGATGCGAAAACATTACATTTCCCACACCTTGATCGGATTGTGCCGGAGCAGTAAGACACCAAGCACGACCTTTGATCCCAAGAAGACCATTAAGTAGACCTATTGCTAGTGCAGTCGTCATCGCCCCCGTTTCAACAGCCCCTGGCACATTTTGCCACGGCATGACGTACACATCAGCCCCATTCTTAAGGGCCTTAGAGAGAGCATCTAGCAAGGTCTTACCGGGAGTTAATTCAACATCAAAATTAACTTGCCAACCCGCAATGAACACACAAGAAGTGGCGCCTTCGATTGCTGCTTGCACATTGGAGAAATATTGGGCTCCAGTACTAAAAAACTCGACCTTATTTCCCACCTTAGGCTCAGAAAAAGCTTCCGATAATTCAATGCTTTTACTTTCATTCTGCTTCGGAATACTGCTGCGTGTCGTGGTATTTCTCCCTACTGAATTCCAACCTGGAGCAGACACGCTGGTCATGGTTGCATTACCTTGCCCGTCAATGGGTTGGTGTATCGTTTTTTTATTGCACATGGTTTCAAAGTGCCTTCAATTTATTCAGTAGTGATGCAATTTTCTTTGAGTACATTGCTTCTTTGGCATACTCAAGTTTGCCCTTAAAATCCTGATGATACGTGTCACTACTCACATCAGAAGTGAAGTCTGTTGCATTCATATACTGTTGAAGACTCGTTTCAGAATCCCAATCATCAGAAACTTCAGCGACCGTCAGTTGAACACTATGCCCCGGATACATCAGCCAGATTTGGCCTGGTTGTTTGCAATATGCTTCTTGCAATATGTCTTGCTCTGCATCGCTTAGAAGAATTTCTCCATCAGACGATGACGTTCCTTGCAGACATATTTGCTCTTGGTCTACTAACCCCATACCTTCCGGAGCCATGTTACTAATAACAAAAAGCCAAGGTTGTTCAGCTAGCCCATGCGTTTCTTCCCCTGGCGCATCAGCCAGTCGAAATTTGAAGCGCATTTTTTGCGAGGGCATTGCAGAAAAGGGCATTGTAGGCAAAGGTGGGTTCATCTGATCTGGCCCACTCACATTATGATTCGCCCCTTTCACGCTCACCGTGCCCGGGCAATGTATTTCGATATTGCCGCCTTTGAGGCGAATGTAGCCGCCACCCGCAGTGACGAGAATTTCGTCTTTGGCGACGACGGTAATGCTCTCTTTGCAGGCGGTGACTTTTAGATCTTTATCGCCGGTGATTTCTATGTCATCGCTCTGAGCCTGCATCTGGATTTTGCCTTTGGCCGCAATTAACTTCATCGCAATCTTGTCTTTGGTGCCGCTAACAAACAGGCTGATGTGTTGCCCTACATTGTGAATCCAGCGCCTTCCCGTCGTTTGATTGTTGTCGCGTTGTGCAATTTGGTCGAGGTTTGTGCCCGATGTTTGGGTAAGGCTATTTGGTGTCGTCAGTGCGAGGCCGTCTTGGCCGTGGATCAGCAGCAGTTGTTGCTGACCGGCTTGATCTTCAGATTTAGTTTTTCCATCGGAATCGGTATTGCTTCCCGCGCTCCAGCTTTTCGCGGCGTGAACGTGATGATGCAGATGGCCCGTTTTATTCTTTTCACCGTTTGAATTATCCGACTTGATCGTTTGATCTTTGTCGCCCGTTTCGATGCTGTCGGCGAGTTGCTTAGTGGCGACTTCGCCGAGGCTGTTTGCTAATTCAAACGCGGCTTCGAGTTGGCTATTAACGGGACTACGGTCGAGTTGCTGGCCGCTTGCACCGCTTTTCGCCTCCGTCGTGAGTAGCAAACCTTTACCAGCACGGATCGCGCCTTGTTGATCGGTGCGTAGCTCAAAACCTTCACCGCGTGGATCGCCTTTACCATTAGCACGAGGGTGAATTAAGTAGCCGAGGTTGAGCTGAGTTTTTGCGTGCTCGCTGCTGAGTTTAGTGCGAGTTTGTCCAGTGCTGTCGTCGAACAACAGTTCGCCATATTGGCCGCCGGCATGTTCTTTGGTTTTGATGCCCGACAGTGCTTTGTTCGCTGGCAGCGCGCCTGCGCCGCTAAACGTTGGCGTCGGGTGGCTGCCGTTGTAGACGACGCCCGTAACAATCGGGCGGTCAATATCGCCTTCGATGAAGTCGACCAGCACTTCTTGGCCAACGCGCGGAATGAATTGATGACCCCAGCCTGCGCCTGCGCTTGGATAGGCGACGCGGATCCAGCAGGAAGATTTATCGTCAAGATTTGCGCCGAAGCTGGCATGTTCGCTTTGGCGCTGCCAGTGGAACTGCACTTTAATGCGACCGAGTTCGTCGGTGTGAACTTCATCGGCATCGCCGCCTGTGCCGACCACCGTCGCCGTTTGTACGCCGCGTGATTTGGGCTTGGCGAGTTGTTCGCTATCGGTACCGTTTAAATTAAAAGCAGGGGTAATGGGCTGGCCACGTCGCTG
>NZ_KK211081.1:372027-567200 GCF_000620145.1 Deefgea rivuli DSM 18356 | reverse complement strand
AGATTTCCCTAGGGTTTTAAATCCTCTAAAGAGTCGTTCGAGACCAGGACGTTGATAGGTTGGGTGTGGAAGCGCAGTAATGCGTTAAGCTAACCAATACTAATTGCTCGTGAGGCTTGATCCTATAACCTGAGACGCGTGAATGCGACGAAGATATAGTCAACCCAAAAACGTAAAAATGCACGTAAGTGCATGATACGAAAGATAAATACTGAAATAGTGTTGATTGGTGTGTAGTATAATTACTTCTTCTATTGAATTCGAGTTAGCGCTGTAGGCTGATTGCGGAGATGAGACATGAAAATGTTTAAATCGAGCGAAAAGCAGAATGCGATAACTCTCGTGTGGTGAGGAGACTCACTGCATCAGACAAGTTTTTGTCTGGCGACCATAGCGAGGTGGTCCCACTCCTTCCCATCCCGAACAGGACAGTGAAACACCTCAGCGCCGATGATAGTGCGGATTGCCCGTGTGAAAGTAGGTCATTGCCAGACTCCCCATACCAGAAAGCCCGATTCGAAAGAGTCGGGCTTTTTGCTGTGCGCGAGAAAGAGGCTAGATAGGGTATTTCTCGCTGATCATTTTTTTATAAGACTTACATGTCTATACCTGCTTAGCGGTGTTATTTCCTTAGCGCCTTGCTTTAAAACTAGGTTAGTATTCAATCACTTAATGTTTTGTAGATTTATTCTAATTAAAGGCGTTTTAATGCAAAATCTATTACCGCTTTATCCTATGCCCGAATTTGAAAGTAAAATTTGTCCGCCGGAGCAATTAGCCGAGCGCATGCAATTATTAGCGCGGCCTTTGGTTTTTACTAATGGTTGTTTTGATATATTGCATCGTGGGCATGTGACTTATTTAGCTCAAGCTCGTGCATTAGGCGCAGCGATGATAGTGGCTTTAAATACGGATGCGTCTGTGAAACGTTTGGGTAAAGGAGATGATAGACCCGTTAATCCTCTGCTCAATCGTGCTGCAGTGATGGCGAGTTTAGCTTCGGTGGATTGTGTTACTTGGTTTGATGACGATACACCATTTGATTTAATTGAATTAATTCAGCCCGAGATTTTGGTTAAAGGTGGCGATTGGTCACCCGATGCGATCGTGGGTAGTAAAGAAGTTTTAGCCCGTGGCGGTTGTGTGCATTCTATTCCATTTTTGTTTGATACATCAACGACAAAGATATTAAAGTCAATTCGAGGTGAGTAATTAGTATGGAATTGGAACGTCATAATCTATTAGCAAAATTAGCATCTGATGTGAATGATTTAGGTTTTTTCCATTCGCAGTTGATTATTCAAGGCGTGTTATTGCTGCTGTGTTGGGGTGGTGCATATTGGATTTCTTTGTATATATTACGGCAGTTTTCTGGGCATACTGTTCGCTGGAAAACAGGTGGTGATGGCGTAAAGCGAGTGCTGTTTCCATTGCTGGCATTGGTTTTTGTGAGCTTGGCTAATTTTGGTTTACATTTACTTGAAGGCCAAACGAATTCTCTGCTGCGAGTCGCTAACTTATTAATGCTAGCGATGGTCAATATTCGAATTTTGGTTTACGTGATTCGTTTAGTGTTTAATGGCGCTGCATGGGTTCAGCGTGGTGAAAAATACATCGCTGCGACGATCTGGTTTGCTTATGTACTTCATGTGATTGGCGTTTTACCAGAATTACTTGAGATTTTAGATTCAATTAGTTTTAACGCTGGTGCGATACATATTTCTGTATTGACGGTCATTCAGGGGTTATTGTCAGTTGGATTTACATTGCTGATTGCAATGTGGGTAGGGCGTTTATTAGAGCAGCGTTTAATGTCTGCTAATCTGATGGATATGAATGTCCGGGTCGTATTGGTTAAAGTGATGCGATCTTTATTGGTCGTTTTTGCTGTATTAGCTTCATTGGCGATGGTCGGCATTGATTTAACGGTGCTATCGGTATTCGGCGGTGCGTTGGGTGTTGGTTTGGGTTTTGGCTTGCAAAAAATTGCGTCGAATTATGTATCGGGCTTTATTATCCTGCTAGATCGCTCGGTGAAATTAGGCGATGTCATTTCGATTGATAATCGGCAAGGGGTGATTAGCGGACTAACTTCACGTTATATTGTTTTGAAAGCGCCCGATGGGACTGAAGCTTTAGTGCCGAATGAAACGCTAATCACGTCAACGGTAGTCAATAACTCTTATCATGATCGCTCGATTTGGGTTGGTTTGCCGATTCAAGTGGCATATAGCTCGGATCTAGAGCAAGTGTTGGCTTTGTTGCCGACGGTAGCGGAAGGTAATCCACGTATTATGCAAAATCCTGCGCCTAGCGTGATGATTTTGGCTTTTGCTGATAATGGGATTAATTTGACTTTGGGCTTTTGGCTGAAAGATCCTGAAAATGGCCAAGGTGCTTTGCGTTCAGATTTGTATTTGAAGATTTGGCAGTTATTTAAACATCATGGGATAGAAATTCCTTATCCACGCCGTGATATTACGATTTTACCGAGTCCAGATCCCGCGCAGCCTATCAGTTAAGGCTGCGAATATTCCAGATTATGAGTAAAATCTAATCCTTGTGCCTAGCATTGGGCGATTGCTTGAAGGACGTATTGTATGGAATGGCTTAATGGCCTGATTGACCTGCCTTGGTGGGCTTACATTCTTGTGATGTTAACGCTCACGCATATCACGATTGCGTCGGTGACGATTTTCTTACATCGCCATCAAGCGCATCGTGCTTTGGATTTACATCCGATTGTGAGCCATTTTTTCCGTTTTTGGCTTTGGTTGACGACGGCGCAAGTCACTAAAGAATGGGCGGCGATTCATCGCAAGCATCATGCAAAATGCGAAACGGCAGAAGACCCGCATAGCCCGCAAGTGCTAGGGATTAAAAAAGTATTCTGGGAGGGTTGGGAATTATATCGCGCGGAAGCGGCCAATCTTGAGACGATGCAAAAATATGGTCACGGTACGCCCGATGACTGGCTAGAGCGCAATCTGTATACGCCGTATGCGAGTTGGGGCCCTACGCTGATGGCGGCGATTGCTTTGCTGCTATTTGGTGTGAATGGCATCTGGATTTGGGCGATGCAAATGCTGTGGATTCCGGTGACCGCCGCTGGGATTATCAATGGCTTTGGGCATTATTGGGGCTATCGCAATTTTGAAACCGAAGACTCATCGACTAATTTGATGCCATGGGGCATTTTGATTGGTGGTGAAGAACTGCACAATAATCATCACACTTTTGGTACGTCAGCCAAAATGTCGTATAAGTGGTTTGAATTTGATATTGGTTGGTTTTACATTCGTATTTTGGAAACGCTCGGTTTGGCCAAAGTACGTAAAGTCGCACCAAAATTGAAAATCGCTGAAACGCGTCCAGTATTGGATGAGCATCTATTGCAAGCGATTATCGCCAATCGTTATGCGATTGCCGCCAATTATGCGCGTACATTGAAAGCCACTGTGGCGAATGAAATTGAGCAATTATCGGCATCTGCTTGTTTGCCATCAATGAATTTTGATGTGACTAAGCGAATGAAGGTGTGGCTTAAGCAAGATGCGAAAGACACGCCAGCCAGTGAGAAAATTCACTTAGAGTTGATTTTGGCGCAAAGCAAAGTATTGGCACAGATTTACCAAATGCGCCAAGAGTTGACGCGGATTTGGGAGCGATCTAGTTTGAATCGCCAAGAACTCGTGCTGCAACTGCAAGACTGGTGCGCACGCGCCGAAGCCAGTGGCATTCAATCGCTACGCGAGTTTTCTTTGCGCCTACGCGCAGTCGCTTAATTGCATCCGTATTAAATTATAAAGGCGAGCCGTGGGTTCGCCTTTTTCTATTAAGGAATAATATTTATGTCATCGATTCAACGCTATCACGTTGGTCCGCGTTTATGCGAAACCGTGGTGCATAACAATACCGTCTATTTGGCTGGACAAATTGCTGAGGATTTAAGCAAAGATGCGCTGGGACAAACGGTGGAAGTGCTCGCTTGTATTGATCGGCTATTGGCGGAAGTCGGCTCGGATAAGAGCAAAATTTTGCAAGTGACAATCTATGTCGCCGATATGGCCGATTACGATGCGATGAATTTGGCTTGGGGTGAATGGGTGCAGCAAGGTCATACGCCAGCGCGTGCGACGGTGCAGGCACGCTTGGCCGATCCGAGTTATAAGGTTGAAATGACGGTGATTGCCGCGTTATAAATTTTTTAGGTTGCATGATTACTCTGTGGAGCTAGCAATGTCGCGAATTTTATTGGCTTATTTGGCCACTTGGCAGCCTTTTGATTTAACTGCATTACCCGCCGAAAAGCTAACTCATCTTTGCTATGCTTTTGCCAAGGTAGTGGATGGACAAGTGGTGGTGCAAAAATCGGGCGATCCAACATTAAGCGATGAGGCGTATTGCCAGCAACTGTGTGCGCAATTGCAGCAGCTTAAATTGCGGAATCCACAGCTAAAAATATTGATTTCGGTAGGCGGTTGGAGTGCGGATGGTTTTTCCGATGCCGCATTAACACCTGAATCGCGCGAGCTATTTTCTCAATCTGTACTGCAGTTTATCCAGCGTTATCAATTTGATGGTGTCGATTTGGATTGGGAATATCCATCCAATGATATGGCCAGCATTAAGGCGCGCCCTGAAGATAAACAAAATTTCACCTTGATGTTAGCGTCGATCCGCCAGCATTTAGACGCGCAATCTGAACGCGAACAACGCGCATCGCAAGATCTGTATTTACTGACGATTGCCGCAGGCGCAGGTCAGTATTATTTGGATGGCGTAGAGTTGCCGCAAGTGGCGGCGCAATGCGACTTCATTAATTTAATGACTTACGACTTTTACAATGGCTGGGCGACCAACGCTGGTCATCATGCTAATTTGTACACGGCAGCGCACGATCCCGATGCGGATAGCGCTGATCGGGCGGTGCGGCTTTATCTCGCTAATGGCGTTAGTGCCGATAAAATCGTATTGGGTTGCCCATTTTACGGTCGAAGTTTACGCGGCGTAGCCGCTCCGGGTTTGGGGGCAGCAGGCACACCTAAGAGCAACGGCACTTACAGCTATCAGCAAATCGCCACTGAATTACTGCCCAGCGGACGTTATATTCGCCATTGGGATGCGGCAGCACAAGTGCCGTGGTTGTATAGCGGTGATGAATTCATCAGCTATGAAGACGCAGAATCAATCGCGCTTAAAGGCCAGTATGTGCAGCAGCATGGACTGGCGGGAGCGATGTTTTGGGAATACACGGAAGATCAGAGCAATACCTTATTGAATGCCTTGTGGGAAAATATACAAAGCTAAGGTATATGGATGTAGCCATTACTTATTAATGGCTACATCCATATACCCGTTGATTGATTAATTGGAGCCACTGATGCATTTGCGTTCAGTTTCACAAGCCGTTATTGCAACGCCGTTTGGGCGGATTGGCCTTAGCGTGGAAGGCGAAAATCTCAGCCAAGTTGATTTTTTACCGGCAGGCGAGGAGTTAATCGCAGCGACTCATCCGCTGCTGCGCGAAGCGGAGCGGCAAATTAGCGCTTACTTCGCCGATCCTAAATTTGTGTTTGATTTGCCGTATGACTTGAGTGGCACGCCGCATCAATTGAAAGTGTGGCAAGCGATTGCGGCGATTCCTGCTGGTGAAGTTGTCAGCTATGCCGCAATTGCGAAGCAGATTGCGTCGGCGCCGCGTGCGATTGGCGGCGCGTGTGGTCGCAATCCAATCCCTGTGATTATTCCTTGTCATCGTGTCGTTGCAGCCAAAGGTTTAGGCGGATTTAATGCCAATCGCAATGGATTAGATTGGTTACCGATCAAACGTTGGTTATTGCAGCACGAAGGCGTGGTGTATGCCGACTGAGCTGGCTGCGGTGCAAATCCCAGAAAGCGAAATCGCGATCATCAATCAATTTCTCGATACGATTTGGCTGGATGATGGTTTGGCAAGCAATACGATTGAAAGCTATCGCCGAGATTTATTGATTTGGGCTGGCTGGCTATATACAGAGCGGCAGCAGCCTTTATTGGCGGCAGATCGCGATGCGATGCAGGCTTTTTTGGCGCGACAATCTCGCGATATGAAGGCGTCGACGCTGGCGCGGCGAATGGCGAGCCTGCGAAAATTCTATCGTCAGGCCGTATTAAATTTGCAAATCAGTATCGACCCAACGGCCGAGCTGACTTCTCCACGGCGAGTGCGCCCCTTGCCCAAGGCTCTGTCTGAAGATCGAATTGAAGCTTTGTTGGCTGCGCCCGATGTGGATACGCCAGCCGGATTGCGCGATCGCGCGATGCTGGAATTGATGTATGCGACGGGTTTGCGCGTGACTGAGCTGGTCACCTTGTCGGTCCACGAGGTGTATTTACCTGAGCGCTACATTCGAGTGGTAAACGGCAAGGGTGGCAAGCAGCGTTTGGTGCCGATTGGTGAGTGGGCGACGGAGTGGGTGGAGCGCTATTTGCGCGACGCCCGCTTATCACTGATTAAGCATTCAAGTGAAGCTTGCCTCTTTGTTAATCAACGCGGCGAGCCGCTAACGCGACAAGGTTGCTGGTTCATCATCAAACAATATGCCGCTCAGGCGGATATTCCGGCCGAATTATTGAGCCCGCATGTATTACGTCATGCTTTTGCAACGCATTTGCTCAATCACGGTGCGGATTTGCGCGTCGTGCAAATGCTGCTGGGTCATTCTGATATTACGACGACGCAAATTTACACGCAGATTGCGGCCGCCCGATTGAAATCTTTGCATCAAAGCCATCACCCTCGTGGGTAATTATTCAGTATTTAATGCGAATCGGGTAAGCTTTGCCTACCGTCAAATCAATGACGTTTAAAACTGGAGATCAAGATGATTGACGCTGCATTAATTAGTAAATTTCAAGATGTCGCCTTGGGTTACGTTACCCAATTTGGCGCGACCATCCTTGCGGGTATCGCTTTTTGGGTCGTGGGTCGCTGGTTAATCGGTTTGGTGGTGCGCTTTGTGCAAGCGGGTTTGACGCGACAAAAAGTCGATCCAACGGTGCTCCGTTACGTGGGTTCAGCGGTCACTGTGCTATTGAACGTCTTGCTCGTGATTGGTATTTTGGGCTACCTCGGCATCCAAACGACGACCTTTGCGGCATTACTTGCTGCTGTCGGTTTGGCGGTGGGTATGGCGTGGTCAGGTTTGCTGGCGAACTTTGCCGGTGGCGCATTCTTGATCGTACTGCGTCCATTTAAAGTGGGCGATATGATTACCGCTGGTGGTGTAACCGGCGTAGTGCATGAAGTCGGCCTATTCGCTTCGACGATCATGACGCCAGATAATATCTTGACCGTGGTCGGCAATAATAAAATTTTCACTGATAACATCCAAAATTACACGGCAACGCCATTTCGCCGCGTGGATTTGAAGGCGCAATTGTCCGGTGCGGCGGATGTGCATCAAGCAATTGCTTTGTTGAAAGAAAATATCGCCAAAATTCCTAATGTGTTGGCTGAGCCTGCGGTTGACGTTGAAATCTTGGAATTCCAATTGGTAGGCCCCGTTTTAGCGGTGCGTCCGTATTGCCATAACGACAATTACTGGCAAGTGTATTTCGATACCAATAAAGCCATCTTGGCAACATTGGCTGCATTCCCTGCACCAACGCCATCGCAATTGGTGGTGGTTCAGCAGCAATAAAATTGAGGGGCAGAGATCACGAAAAGCACAAATATTCACTTTTACTCAACAGCCGTTTTGTGTCGTTCGTGAACTCGGGTTTTGCCCTTTTCGCTAGGCCATAAAAAAAACCCGCTTGCGCGGGTTTTTTGTTATTTACTGAGGGGGTATTAAGCTAGCGCCTTTTCTTTCTCTGGTAGAGTGAGCGATACCTTGCCTTCATTATCAATATCTATCGTCACTTCGCCACCGCTGGTCAATCGACCAAACAACAATTCATCGGCCAGAGCTTTACGAATCGTGTCTTGAATCAATCGCGCCATTGGGCGTGCACCCATTTGCGGATCGAAACCATGTTTGGCCAAATAGTCTTTCAGTGCATCGGTGAAGTGCGCTTCGACTTTTTTCTCGTGCAACTGTGCTTCCAATTGCATTAAGAATTTCTCAACGACTTGCAGAATAATCTCGTGCGTTAATGAGGCGAACGGAATAATCGCATCAATCCGATTGCGGAATTCAGGCGTAAACATGCGCTTGATTTCCTGCATTTCGTCGCCGAGTTCTTTTTTATTCGTGAAGCCAATTGTCGATTTATTCAGCATCTCAGCGCCAGCATTGGTCGTCATAATAATCACCACATTGCGGAAATCTGCTTTGCGGCCATTATTATCGGTCAAAGTGCCGTGATCCATTACTTGCAACAACACGTTGTAAATATCGGGATGCGCTTTTTCGATTTCATCGAGCAGTAAAATCGAGTAGGGATGTTTATTCACTGCCTCGGTGAGTAGGCCGCCTTGCTCATAGCCGACATATCCTGGAGGCGCGCCGATTAAACGACTAACCGCATGGCGCTCCATATATTCAGACATATCAAAGCGAATCAGCTCAATCCCCATCGTAAACGCCAATTGCCGCGCCACTTCGGTTTTACCAACGCCAGTTGGCCCAGAGAACAAGAATGAGCCGATGGGTTTGAGCGGATTGCCCAAGCCTGCGCGCGCCATTTTGATCGATGTAGCGAGCACTTCAATCGCTTTTTCTTGGCCAAACACGACGTTACGCAAATCACGCTCTAGTGTTTTGAGTGTGTCTTTATCATTGCTCGAGACTGATTTTGGCGGAATGCGCGCAATTTTGGAAATAATGTCCTCGATTTCGCCTTTGCCGATGGTTTTCTTTTGCTTCGAGCGCGGCAAGATTTTTTGCGCAGCGCCAGCTTCGTCAATCACATCAATGGCTTTATCAGGTAAATGTCTATCATTGATGTATTTGGCCGATAGTTCGGCAGCGGTGATCAGTGCCGCTTGCGTATATTTCACGCCATGATGCTGCTCGAATTTATCTTTCAAGCCTTTCAAAATTTCGATGGTTTGCTCAATGCTTGGTTCAAGCACATCGATTTTTTGGAAGCGACGGGATAGCGCATTGTCTTTCTCAAAAATACCGCGATATTCGCTATACGTCGTCGCACCTATGCATTTGAGTGTGCCGTTTGAGAGCGCTGGTTTGAGCAGATTGGACGCATCGAGCGTACCGCCTGAAGCTGCGCCTGCGCCAACGAGAGTATGAATTTCGTCGATAAACAAAATCGCATTGCGCTCCTCGCCCAATTGCTTGATGACTGCTTTGAGGCGTTGCTCAAAATCACCGCGGTATTTGGTGCCAGCTAAGAGTGCACCCATGTCCAGTGTGTATACCGTCGCATCTGCCAGAATGTCAGGTACTTCGCCTTCGACGATGCAGCGCGCCAAACCTTCGGCAATCGCGGTTTTGCCTACGCCGGCTTCGCCGACTAAGAGCGGATTGTTTTTGCGGCGGCGGCATAGGATTTGAATGACGCGTTCCAGCTCGGCATCGCGGCCAATCAACGGATCGATTTTGCCCGCGAGCGCTTGTTCATTCATATTTTGCGTATAACTATCGAGCGCGCCACCTGCGGCTGATTCACCTTCACCCTCTTCAGAAGGCTCTGAACGCGGTACTGCTGGCTGGCTGCTGTGGCTGGCTTTGCTGATGCCATGCGCAATGTAATTGACCACATCTAGGCGGGTAATGCCTTGTTGATGTAGGAAATACACCGCGTGGCTGTCTTTTTCACCAAAGATAGCAACGAGTACATTGGCACCAGTGACTTCTTTCTTGCCGGAAGACTGTACGTGCAAAATCGCGCGTTGAATCACGCGTTGGAAACCAATCGTCGGTTGAGTTTCTACTTCGCTAGTGCCCGAAACAACCGGCGTATGCTCGGTGACAAAATCGCTGAGTTGACGACGCAGCTCATCCAAGTTGGCACCGCAAGCCTTAATGACTTCGATGGCAGAAGGGTTATCGAGTAGCGCCAGCAGCAAATGTTCCACGGTAATGTATTCGTGGCGTTTTTGCCGTGCGTCCATGAAAGCCATATGTAGGCTGACTTCGAGTTCTTGGGCGATCATTGGTTCACCTCCATAATGCATTGCAACGGATGCTGATGCGCCCGAGCATACTGCGTGACTTCGGCCACTTTGGTGGCTGCGATATCTTTGGGATAAACCCCGCAAATGCCGCGGCCTTCGGTGTGGACTCTAAGCATAACTTGGTTGGCCCTTTCGCTGGGCATGCCAAAAGAATGTTGTAATACATCAATCACGAAGTCCATTGGGGTGTAATCGTCATTGAGTAATACGACCTGCCACATCGGTGGCGGCGCCGTATCAACGCGTGCTTCTTTTAATTGAATGTCATTTTGATGCTGGATCGCCATTGTTTTGTCTTTTCCTCGCTGTACCTTTATATTTGGCGCTCACAGCGAATTTTTCAAGCGTGAATGCAATACCACAGTGTGCCGTGTATCTTTTATTTTTGCTTGACCGACATAGTCAAAGTGGCGTAAAAAGTTATACATGTTTGTTTTGGGCTTCCCACGGCAAACCGGTTTACCGGTTTTGTACTTCTAGTACGATCGGCAATTTATTTATTATTTTTGTTATTCAGGATGTCCTCAACATGGCATTAGGTACTGTTAAGTGGTTCAACGATTCTAAAGGCTTTGGCTTTATTACTCCAGATGCAGGCGGCGAAGATCTTTTCGCTCACTTCTCTGCGATCAACATGCCAGGCTTCAAAACTTTGAAAGAAGGCCAACGTGTCTCTTTCGACGTTACTCAAGGTCAGAAAGGCCAGCAAGCTGGTAACATCCAAGCTGCTTAATTTCTCCTTGTAGTGATAAGTCCCAACCCGCTTCGGCGGGTTTTTTATTGCCCATTTACTTTCATTATATCGACCAGTTTGCGTAAAAATGAAAAAACCCCGCTCGAAAACGGGGTTTTTTGCAACAAGCTGATTAACGCTACCGATCCAAAGATCGGCGGTCAATCAATTACATGCGAGCGATCATTGCTTTACCGAATGCAGAGCAAGATACTTCTTCTGCATCATCCATCAAGCGTGCGAAGTCATAAGTAACGACTTTGTCTTGAATCGTTTTGCCCATAGATTCGATGATTTTGTCAGCGGCTTCTGTCCAACCCATGTGACGCAACATCATTTCTGCTGACAAGATGATTGAACCTGGGTTCACTTTATCTTGGCCCGCGTATTTTGGTGCTGTGCCGTGAGTCGCTTCAAAGCAAGCGATGTTGTCTGACAAGTTTGCACCTGGCGCGATACCAATACCGCCTACTTCTGCTGCCAAGGCATCAGAAATGTAGTCGCCGTTCAAGTTCAAAGTAGCGATTACATCGTAGTCAGCTGGACGCAACAAGATTTGTTGCAAGAATGCATCAGCGATCACGTCTTTGATGACGATACCGTTCGGTAATTGCATCCATGGGCCGCCGTCGATTTCAACTGCGCCGAATTCAGTTTTCGCTAGCTCGTAACCCCAAGTGCGGAACATGCCTTCGGTAAATTTCATGATGTTACCTTTGTGAACCAAGGTAACACTGCGACGGTTGTTGTCGATTGCGTATTGGATTGCTTTGCGAACTAGGCGCTCAGTACCTTCACGCGATACTGGTTTGATACCGATCGACGAAGTTTCTGGGAAACGGATTTTCGTTACGCCCATTTCTTTTTGCAAGAATTCGATAACTTTCTTCGCGCCTTCAGATTCAGCATCCCACTCGATACCCGCGTAGATGTCTTCTGTGTTTTCACGGAAGATCGTCATGTCAACGCGTTCTGGGTGTTTCACTGGCGAAGGTACGCCTTGGAAGTAACGCACTGGACGCAAGCAAACGTACAGGTCCAAGTTTTGGCGCAAAGCCACGTTCAATGAACGGATACCGCCGCCAACTGGTGTTGCCAATGGGCCTTTGATCGAAACAACGTATTCTTTCAATGCATCGAGGGTTTCTTGTGGCAGGTAAGAGCCATCCGCGTACAATTTAGACGCTTTCTCGCCGCAATAGATTTCCATCCAATGGATTTTACGGTCGTCGCCGTAGCATTTTTTCACCGCAGCATCGACAACGTCGATCATCACTGGCGTGATATCCGCACCAATGCCATCACCCTCGATAAACGGGATGATTGGGTTGTTTGGCGTTGCTAGGTTAGGAACGATCTTTTCGCCCCCTTGTGGGACTTTGATTAGACTCATCGGGCACACCTGTGAAAGCAGTGGTTGAAAACTTTCACCGCAAGTTGATTAATAATTGTGGTCGCGGCGAAAAAACGCACTATTATCACAGGTTTGCGTCCCTTTTGCCAAGAATTACGCGGCGAATGTAGGAAGAAAAAGATCCGCTACAAAGCGCATGAAAGCGAGAAGGGGAGCACGGCATACTCGCTAAACAAAATCTAAAAAGCCGAGTGTCCACGAAAGGCACGAAAAAACACGAACAAAAATCGTGGCTTAATTTACTGTTTCGGTACTTTTGCTCTTGTTCGTGGTTTTCGCGTCTTTCGTGGACTCCGTTTTTGACCTTGCCTCATCGTGCGCTTCGCGGACTGTTGTTTTTGCTTTTACTTCGTTTTAATACCGACTCTAATGACTAATTCATGCCCAAACTGATTTTATTCAATAAGCCCTACGGCGTGATTTGCCAATTTTCGCCCAGCCCGCCGCATCAATGCCTAGCGGATTTTATTACGGTTAAAGACGTGTACGCGGCAGGGCGGCTCGATACTGACTCTGAAGGTCTGCTGCTGCTCACCGACAACGGCGCTTTGCAGCACAAAATTACCGACCCGAAACACAAGCTCGTTAAAACCTACTGGGTGCAAGTCGAAGGCATTCCCGACGAAGCCGCGCTGGCAGCATTGCGCCAAGGTGGCTTGGATTTGGGCGATTTTAAAACGCAGCCTGCTGAGGCGAGTGTGATTGAGCAACCCGAACTCGTGTGGCCGCGCGTGCCGCCGATTCGCGAGCGCGTAGCGATTCCAACGAGCTGGTTGGAAATCAAAATTTCCGAAGGTAAAAATCGCCAAGTACGGCGCATGACGGCAAAGGTAGGGTATCCAACGCTACGCCTTATTCGATATGCGATAGGTGGCTATACCTTGGATGGGATTGAGTTGGGTCAGATACAGACCATCACTGTCGCGCCAGTGCATGTGCCGAATCCCAATCCTAAAGCTGCAGGCAAACCGAAACAACGCGGCCGCCGTGGGCCGAATAAAGTGCGCTAAAGCCAACACCTTGGATCACGAAAGACACGAACGAAGGGCAAAAGGCACGAAAGTGATTCGTGTTTTGCATCATGATTGCTTTTGTATTTTTCGTGTTTTTTGCCTTGTGTTCGTGCTGTTCGTGATCGCTTTTTTTACCTTATTTGAGATGCAAACCATGGCTAAACCCATCGCGCCGATTCCGCATAAAGACGGCATTGCGCCGAGTTTTGTTGGCCTGCCGCAAGGCGACTGGCCGCGGATTCTGGATTTTTTAATTCAGCGCTTTCCGCACGTCGCGGCGGACGATATTCGTGGCCGTTTGTTGCGCGGTGAAGTCGTTGATGAAGCCGGAACGCCGTATCACGTCGACTCGCCGTACCGCGCTGGCACCGTGCTGTGGTACTACCGCCCGCAACCTGAGCCGCTGACTGTGCCGTTTGCCGAGCATATTTTGTATCAAGATGAGATTCTGCTGGTTGTTGATAAACCGCATTTTTTACCCGTCGCGCCAGTGGGGCGTTACGCGCTAGAAAACCTGCAAACTCGTTTACGTTTGCGCCTGAATAATCCCGACATCACGCCATTGCATCGCCTCGATAAAGAAACTGCAGGTGTGATTTTGTTCTGCCAAAGCCCACAGCATCGCCATGCTTATCACGGGCTTTTTGAATCGCGGCAAATTCAAAAAACCTATGAAGCGATTGCGGGTTTTCGTGCTGATTTAAGTTTTCCCTGCGTGCATCGCAGCCGGATTGAATATCGCGATGATGCGTTCACGGTGAAAGAAGTTGCCGGCGAAGCGAATAGCGAAACGGCGATTGAGCTGCTTGAGCGTCGTGGTGACACCGCGCATTACCGCCTCGCACCGCACACCGGCCGCAAACATCAACTGCGCGTGCATTTGGCAGGTTTGGGAATCCCGATTGTGAATGACGCGTGGTATCCCGAGCTATTGGCCGATAAAGGTAACGATTTCTCATCGCCGTTGCAATTGCTCGCGCGGGCGATTGAGTTTGTCGATCCGATTACGGGCGAGGCGCGGCGGTTTGAAAGTCAGCGGGAATTGGTGTGGCCGGAGTAGGGGTCTGAGCGAATTACACCTGATTTTGTATTTTGGTTTGATTCAATCTGCTGCGATTTTTCAACGCTGGATTGCACTAATGCTGTGCGGCACTGACTTTTAGCTCTGCAGACACTTCGTTTTCTGGAATCAGCCTAAGCAGTAGGCCCTCATCAGTCAGCAAATAAATCAGTCCATCTAGTCCAACGCGGACGTCGCGGATTCGGCCGTATTGGTTTTTGAGTAGTCGCTCTTCGTGGGTTACTTGATTGCCCTTGAGTTCTAAGCGAACCAACATTTGGAATTTGAGCGCACCTACGAGCACATTCCCGCGCCAAGCGGGGAAGGCAGAGCCTTGGTAAAACGCTAATCCAGATGGTGCGATTGACGGCGTCCATTGATGGATCGGCTGCTCCATTCCAGGTTTGCTGACGCCTTCGCCAATCTTAGTTCCCGTTCCGTAATTCGCGCCATAGCTAATCACTGGCCAGCCGTAGTTTTTGCCTTGGCGTACGATATTGAGCTCGTCACCACCTTGCGGGCCGTGTTCGGTCGCCCACAATTCGCCTGTTTGCGGGTGCAGCGCAGCGCCTTGCATATTACGGTGACCGTAGCTGAAAATTGCAGCATTTTGAGTAAAGGGCGGCTGTGGCAGGTAAGCACCGTTATCTTTGAGGTGTATGCTTTTGCCAGCCAAATCGTTTAAATCTTGAGCGCGGTTCTGTTCGCCGCGCTCGCCTTGGGTGATGAATAAATTGCCTTTGTGATCAAAAACCAGCCGTGCGCCAAAATGCACATCGCGTTTTCCTGCTGGGCGTTGGCGGTAGATTTGTTGCAGATTTTCTAGTCGATAGTCTTGACCGCTTTGAATTAATTTTGCGCGCACGACTTGCGTTGCTAGGCCTTCGCCCTCGCGCCCAGCGTATGCCAAATACACCCAACGCGTGTTGGAAAAACGTGGATGCAGGGCAATATCGAGCAAGCCACCTTGACCTTCAAAAACCACAGGCGGAACGCCAGCAATCGCTTTTGGCTCGAGCGAGCCATCCTTATTAATCAAGCGTAAGCGTCCAATTCGTTCGGTGACCAGCATTTTACCATCGGGCAAAAACGCCAATCCCCAAGGGTGATCCAGTCCGCGAGTGAGCGTTTCTACTCGAAATGCAAGGCGCTCTGATTGAATAACATCACTTTGTTCGGCGGCTTGGCTGGCGCCGATCAGAATGACGCTTGTGAGCAAGGTTAAAAAATATTGTCGCATATGACCCCGTTAGTTTTAACTCAATGACCTATCACCCATTGTGGTTGAGGACGGAGTTAAAACGATAAGTGCTTTTTGACGATATGCCAAAAGCAAGTCCTAAAACCCAGAATTTGGTAACTGTAAAAACTCAACTTCCTCCGGCGTAGAAACGCGGCCGAGGATGGCATTTCGGTGCGGGTAGCGGCCGAATTGTTCGATGATGGCTTGGTGTTTCAACTCAAAATCCAGATTATTTTGCAGCCCATTTTCGGTATACAAACTCACCGCTAATTCATGAATCATCAGCGATTCGCTGTGCATAAAGGGCAAGTACAAAAAGCTACGCTCTACTGGGGTGAGCAAATCTGCGGCTCCCGCTGAAATTGCTTCTTGTGCCAGCGCCAGCGCGAGGGCATCTTGTGCGAAGGCTTGTGGCGTATCGCGAAACATATTTCTAGAAAATTGATCCAGCACGATAATTTCAGCCAAACGCCCGTGCGCGGTATCGCGCCATTCGTATAGCTCGCACTGCGTAGCGCGGGAGTGTGTGTCGGTAAATCGCTCTCTAATCAGCAGATCGAAATGCGGATCTTTGATCCACCATTTCGCTGGCTCAATGTCTTCAAACCAAAATTTCAAAATTTCTTGTGGCATGGCGCTATCCTTTGGTGGTGTGCAATGACATCAATATGAATGCGCGGCGCGTACTGTGCAATGTTTTTATCGTGCAGCAAAAACGGTGGGGATTTATACCGATTCTGTGTGAATGAAGCGCTGGGTATATCGATAAAAGCTATTTAAATTAATGCCTTTGTCGACATACCTATATATTATTTTTATTGATTTGCGCCGTGAATGCACTGTTTTGGATCTACTAAGCCCCGTAGTGCTACTGCTTTCGTGGGTAAGCTCGCTCTTGCGGAATCTTGCAGTCGGAGGTTTATTATTTCCATTGAAGCTAAAAAAAGAGAATGCTATCGTTTTTAGCGGTACCAAAACGATAAGGAGAAAACATGAAAAAGCTTGTGATTTGTGCTTCATTATTTGCACTGTACGCTGCGCCATCTTTTGCCGCAGCGCCGTCATCAGCATGCGCTGCTAAGCAGGCCAATATCGAAGCCCAAATTGTTGAAGCCAAGGCGCGGGGACAAAAGCAGGAAGTGGCTGGGCTAGAAAAAGCCTTGCGTGAGAACAAGGCGCATTGCAGCGATGCATCTCTTGCGAAAGAGCGGGAAGGCAAAATTCTGAGCGCCAAGCAAAAGGTCGTAGAGCGTGAAAAAGATCTGCGTGAGGCCGAGCAAAAAGGCGATGCTAAGAAAATTGCTAAGCGAAAAGCCAAGCTTGATGAAGCCCGTCAAGAGCTGCTTGAAGCTGAAAAACCGCTGAACTAATTAGCACAGATATCGGGGGCGCAGTTCGCGCTCTATTGCCTTAGCAAATTAAAGCGTATTAAAAATGCGCTTTAATTTGCAGCGCGACAAAGCCTTCGACTTGAAATGCTTTTACGCTCGGCACGATAAACAGATTCATACCGAAATGGTAGGGCGTTTCAAGCGACGCTAAAAAGCCACCCGCCGGTACGACAGGATAGCCTTTTTCGGTATTCTGATAGCCCGTTAACAAGCCCGCCGCTGCGCCGAGCGAGAGGTTGCCCGACTCGCTGAACTGCCATTGCAGCGGTGTCCAGCCCAGCTGCGCGTAGACCGAATTTTGCCGGATCGAGTTGCGATACGCGCCCAGCATCCAGTGCCAAAGCCCATTACTGCGCTCCACGCCGATGCCGGGATTGCGCTCGTTCAGATCATCATCAATCACCGCTTGCCGATCAAAATGATGCGTCAGCACTGGCGCAACAATCCAAGTTTTCCACGGCTGCGTGGTATTCATACCTTGCAAAAATTCGGGTGTATTTTCGCCGAAGGCTTGATTGGACGCGATGGCCGTTTCGGCGTGAATGTGAACACTTAATATTGCAATGGCAATGATGGGTATTGCTTTGTAAGTCTTTAAAATTAAGCGCTTCATTAATATACCATTGGTTTAATAGGTGGCTTGAACTTGCCGAAATTTAGCCCGCACTACGATCTTTATACCAGTTTAATCATGTCCAAATGCACGTTCGCGTAGGCGTTTGAGTTCGTCGCGCAGATTCGCGGCTTTTTCAAATTCTAAATTCTGCGCCGCGTTGAGCATTTCTTTTTCGAGTCGTTTCAGCTCTTTCGCCAATTGTTTTGGATCCATCTCGGCAACAATGCGGTGTTTTTTCTCTTCGAGGCGCGCGGCAACCGCTTCTTCTGCGTTGTAAACGCCGTCGATAATGTCTTTGATGCGTTTCACTACGCCGCGTGGCGTGATGCCGTGTTCCAGATTGTGCGCGATTTGTTTTTCGCGGCGGCGCTGCGTTTCGCCAATGGCTTTTTCCATCGAATTGGTGATGCGGTCGCCGTACAAAATCGCCTTACCGTTTAAATTACGCGCGGCGCGACCGATGGTTTGAATCAGACTGCGCTCAGAGCGCAAAAAGCCTTCTTTGTCGGCATCGAGAATTGCAACGAGTGAGACTTCGGGAATATCCAAACCTTCGCGCAATAAGTTAATCCCGATGAGCACATCAAACACGCCAAGGCGCAGATCGCGCAGGATTTCAACGCGCTCGACGGTGTCGATGTCCGAGTGTAGATAGCGCACTTTGACGCCGTGTTCGCGCAAATAATCGGTGAGTTGTTCGGACATTTTCTTGGTCAGCGTCGTCACCAACACGCGCTCGCCAATCGCGGTACGCAAATTGATTTCGGACAGCAAATCATCGACTTGCGTGCCGACGGGGCGCACTTCAATCAGTGGATCGACCAAGCCTGTTGGGCGAACGAGCTGCTCGACGACTTGGCCTTGATGCTCGGCTTCGTAGGCTGCAGGCGTGGCGGAGACGAAAATCGTTTGCGGCATTAAGCGCTCGAATTCTTCGAATTTGAGCGGGCGATTGTCGAGCGCGGACGGCATGCGGAAACCGTAATCGACCAGATTTTCTTTACGTGAACGGTCGCCTTTATACATCGCGCCAATTTGGCCGATCATCACATGGCTTTCGTCCAAAATCATCAGGCCATCTTTGGGCAAATAATCGAGCAAAGTCGGCGGCGCCGAGCCTGCGGGTTTGCCAGAGAAATGCCGCGAATAATTTTCAATGCCTTTGCAAAAGCCCATTTCACCGAGCATTTCTAAATCAAAACGCGTGCGTTGTTCGAGCCGCTGCGCTTCGACGAGTTTGTGTTCTTGGTAATAAAACGCCAAGCGATCACGCAGCTCATCTTTGATGGTTTCAACCGCCGCGAGCACTTTTTCGCGCGGCGTGACGTAATGGCTGGATGGGAACACCGTGAAGCGACCCATGCGCTGTTTGACATGACCGGTGAGCGGATCGAACAGGCTGATGCGCTCGATTTCATCGTCGAACATCGATACGCGCACCGCCAAATCGGCGCTTTCAGCGGGGAAAATATCAATCACATCGCCGCGAACGCGAAAATGCCCGCGGGCAAATTCGATTTCGTTGCGGTCGTACTGCATCGTAATTAGGCGTTTGATAATGTCGCGCTGGCCGATTTTTTCACCCTCGGACAGATGCAAAATCATCGCGTGATAATCGGACGGATCGCCAATCCCGTAAATCGCCGACACGGTGGCGACAATAATACAATCGGGGCGCTCTAGCATTGCTTTGGTCGCCGACAGGCGCATTTGTTCAATGTGCTCGTTGATCGCGCTGTCTTTTTCGATAAACAGATCGCGGCTCGGCACGTAGGCTTCGGGCTGGTAATAATCGTAATACGACACGAAATATTCGACCGAGTTTTCGGGGAAAAACTCGCGCATTTCGGAGTACAGCTGAGCAGCGAGGGTTTTATTGGGCGCCATAATAATCGCTGGCCGCCCCGTGCGCGCGATGACATTCGCCATCGTAAAGGTCTTGCCCGAGCCGGTTACGCCGAGCAGCGTTTGAAAGCGCAATCCATCGTCCAGGCCTTCAATCAGCTGTTCAATCGCCTTGGGCTGATCGCCAGCAGGCGGGAAGGGCTGAAATAATTTGTACGGTGAATTGGGGTATTCAACAAACATGGGTAACCCGATTGAAAGCAAGACCCCGCATTGTGGGCGGATGTGCGGCAGGACTCAAGCCTTGCGCAGGATTGTTAGACAAATATCGCCAGTGAGCGACGGATGAAGGGCATGGATCATGAAAGGCACGAAAAAAAATCAAAATGAGTCCATTTCTTGATGATGTCTTTGCTTTGGAAAAGATGAAAATATAGTTTTTGTGGGAGCGGGCTTGTCGCGAATATCAAATGCTTCGCGGGCAAGCCCGCTCCCACAGAAATTTAAGATAGCTTATCAATTTGAAGTGTTTTTATTTCGTGTTTTTTGCTTTATTTTCGTGCATTTCGTGATCAAATTTTTTGCTTATTGTTTTGCAAACAGTGTCGTTTTGGGATTAATCAAACGGCTCAGGGTTTCGCGCAGGTCGGTTTTGATCGCCACGCCGTCGCGATAAAGAATCACAGGGTTAAGAATCGGCTCGTCGTTGACCGCCAGTTGTGCGACATTGTCGGGGCTGATTGTGTAGCGACCGAGTGCTTTGGAAATCGGCCACGGCAGTTCTGGAAAGACGACATAAGCCAGTTCCGAGCAGACAATCCGTTCGTGCGTCAGTACATCAAAGTTGAAATCATATTCTTTACCCACTTGCGCCAGCGCGGTGAGGATCGCGGCGTGTTGATAATCAACATCGGGCGTTTGGCTTTCGCGCAGCACCAGCAGGTCATCAATATTTAAAAATTGCTCCAAACTGCTAATTGTTACGCCGCTGCGCAGCGCTTCGACAATCCGGCCACCGTTGCGGATTTTGGCTTGATACGCTGGCGCAATTTCATCCCAAATGCCCATTGCACGCAGCTCAGCTTCGCTGCCTAGCCACACAGCAACGTGGCCGTAATGGCCGGGAATCATTTTATCGGTGAGTCGAAACGGGGTTTTTTCCAACAAAATATCCAGCGGTTTAAGCTGGTTTTCTAGCGCTTGCACTTCACTGGCGGGTAGGCGCGTGAGTTTGCCCTTGCGGGTTTGTGCTAGGCCCGCCATATTGCCAAAGCCCATACTCAGGCCGTAGCTCAGCGTGTTTTGAATGCTTTGCTGTTGCAGCCCCAATTCGCCCACTAAATATTGTAGGGTATCGGCCACATCGACTTGATTACTCTGGTGTAGCGACACATACCAGATGGTGCTTTGGCTTAGTGCGTAATAATCGTTTTCGATGACGCTGCTATTAATCCCTTGCTCGCGCCGCTCCGCCATCAATTGATCGACAAATTGAGTGGCTTTTAACAGGCGAGTACGAAACTCGCTGGAGTGATAATTACTCGCCAATTGCCGCAGCGAAACGCTTTTGCCCACGTCATAAGTGAGCAAGTAATTCAGGGCCGGATTGTTGGCGTAAGGCTCAATTGCGATTTGGTAGCTATCCATCAGCACCAGCGCGGCAGCGAGGCCTTGTTGAATATCCTGCAAGACTTGCTGGCCAGCTGCGTCGTTGGGATTGATCACTAGGGTGTAGGTCGCGCCTTTGAGTGGCAAGGTGCGCTTAAAATCCACGGCATTTGTTGGCTTTTCGCTGGACAATTTGAGCCGCACATCGGCTTGAAATAAGGGCGCGACGGCTTCAGCGTAGGGCAAAATCTCGCCACGTAGCTGAATATAGCGCTGCGCCATATCGCGCATTTGATTGCTCTGCGCACGCGTGAGTTTGACGGATTTTTGTTCGCTGATTTGGTGCTCTTGGGCAAATTGATACGCTTGGCTACGCAAATTAATCAGTTGATTGATCTGCTCAGCAAAGTGATTTTCTTCGGCCGCGAATACGCCTAGCGGTATTAATAAGACCGCACACAATAGCCAACGCAACATGCTTCATCCTTTTTTAGTTGCCAAATCATCAGTGAAAATAGCAATGGCTGTAAAGTTTTTATCTTGAGCGGGTGGTGGATTGTTGCTGTGTTGGTGGGTATTTGGCTGTAGGCTTTATTGATTAAAATCTGGGTGTATATACCCATTGATTAATTATTTTTAAGCTGTTTTTAGTTGTTCAGAATCGATTCAGCTCGCTGCGCGCATCCTAGGTGGTATCAAAGGTGAATTGCGAAGTGAGGCTTATCATGCACAAATCAACGGTAGTTATCTTGCTCGTGGCATTGTTCAGTGGTGCGGCGCAGGCGGGGCGGGACGATTGGGATGATGAATCGCAGAATCGTCATCAGCCTAAATGGCAGCAAAAAGATTATGCGGTGATCCGCAGTGTGCAGCCGCGTTACGAGCAAATTAGCCAGCCACGACAAGAATGTCGCTCAGAATGGGTGACCGAATCGGTGCCTCAGCAAGCTGCACCAAGCTATGCCGGAACCATTATCGGTGGCGTTGCTGGTGGTGTCTTGGGGCATCAAGTGGGTAAGGGCCGTGGCCGTGATGTGGCGACAGTCGCTGGAACTTTGATCGGCGCGATGGTGGGTAATCACGTGGCAGATCCGTATCGTGCGCAGCAAACGCAAACTGTGAATCGTGAAGTACAGCGTTGTCAGCAAGTGAATGATTATCGCCAGCAAGTGCGTGATTATTTGGTGGATTATGAATATCGTTCACAAATTTACAGCACGACGATGCCGCGTTATCCGGGTGAGCCGGGATCACGTTTGCCGGTGCGGGTTTTGGTAGAATTAGATGATTAGTCGTGCAGGTGTGCGTTGGGCTGAGGGTTTGTGATTAAGCCCACCGTATAGGGCATCGCTTGCAGGTACAATTGGTGTTGAGTAAAAGGAGAGTCATCATGAAAATGCTATTGAAAGTCATGTTCTGCACCGCGTGTTTGTTGGCGGGCTCGGCCTATGCCGCAGTGAGTCGCGATGATGCGTCGGCGCTGGCGCAAAAGAAAACCAACGGTGGCCGCGTGATGTCGGTGGAGAAATTCGTTGAAGGCGATAAAAACGTCTGGCGCGTGAAAGTGTTAACCAGCAGCGGTGAAGTCCGCGCGGTGTTTGTCGATGAAGCCACTGGCAAAGTCTACTAAGTTGCAATCATGCGCTTATTGCTGATCGAAGACGAAGCTGCGCTGCGTGAATCGCTGGCGGCGCGTTTAACCGCAGAAGGCTACCGCGTCGATACCTCAAACGATGGTGAGGACGGGCTGTTTCAAGCTTGTGAATATCCCTTTGATTTGCTGATTGTTGATTTGGGCTTGCCCAAGCTAAACGGTATTCAAGTCATTGAGCGCGTTCGGGCCGCCGGGCATACGATGCCGATTTTGATTTTGACGGCGCGTGCCAATTGGCAGGAAAAAGTTGCTGGCCTTGAAGCGGGCGCGGATGATTATCTGACCAAACCGTTTGAATATCCCGAACTGGCGGCGCGCGTAATGGCTTTGCTGCGCCGCGCGCTGAACGCCTTGCCCAATGGCCTTGATTTTGGCGTGTTGCAAATTGATTTTGCGCGCCAGCAAGTGCGCAATGCCGAAGGTGTGATTGATTTGACCGCGTTTGAATATCGCCTGCTGGAACATCTGATTCATCAGCGCCCCAATGTCGTGAGCAAACTGGCGCTGGCTGATTATCTTTACCCACACGAAGCCGACCGCGACAGCAATGTGATCGAAGTATTGCTGAGTCGCTTACGCCGCAAACTCGATCAAGATAGTGCTGTAGCCAGCATCGAAACCGTGCGTGGCCGCGGCTATCGTTTTGCTTTGGAAACTGTGTGAGCCGTTTAAATAATCTTTCAATTCGTCTGCGTTTGCATCTGGGCGCCAGTGTGGTTTTGCTGGCGTTTTTCTGCGTGACGGGTTGGGCTGTGCAAGGCATTTACAGCCAACATCTGCGTGATAGTCATTTTGCGCGGCTGCAAAGCGCGGTGTATTTGCTGATTGCGATGACCGAACTGAGCCCGCAAGGTCGTTTGGAACTCCCCAAGCAATTGGCCGAGCCGCTGTTTTCGATTCCCAATTCTGGGCTTTATGCCTTTATTGAAAACCCCGATAAAACCGAGCAATGGGCTTCGCCTTCCGCTGCGCAAGTCAAAAACCTACCTCCTTTGGCACTGGCAACTGGCGTCTGGCAGCAAGAAGCGCTGCGTCTAGGCAAGCGTGATTTCCTACAAACCGCGTACCAAGTGCGCTGGCTCGCTGGGCAAACTGCGCAAACGATTCGTTTTCGCGTTTTAGAAGATCAGCAATATTTTCAAGCGCAACTTGAGCAATTTCAGCGCGCGCTCTGGGGCGGTTTGGCCGCGGCTGCGGTGTGTTTATTGCTGGCGCAAGCACTGATTTTGCGTTGGGGTTTAGCGCCGCTACGTCGTTTAGAAATTGAACTGGCGGCGATTGAAGAGGGTGAGCAAGCGCAAGTGGCTGGTGCATATCCGCGAGAATTAGCACCATTGGCAGGCAGGCTGAATCGCTTGGTGGAACAAGAGCGCGCACGCCAACAGCGCTATCGTGAAGCTTTGGCTGATTTGGCGCATAGCTTAAAAACGCCCTTGGCCATTTTGAGAGCAGAACCTATTTTGCGTTCAGAATCATCTGGCGACGATTACGCGCAACGCGTGAATGAACAAGTGACGCGGATGGATCATATTGTGCAACATCAACTCAATCGCGCCGCGCTGCGTGGTTCGGTTGAATTGGCTGCGGCGATTCTGCTCAAACCCATCGCTGAGCGCGTGTTGGCGGCGATGCAGAAAGTCTACGCGGGGCGTGGCTTAACTTTCACGCTGGATTGCGCTGATAATGTCGCTTGGCCGCTGGATGAGGGCGATGCGTTTGAAGTGCTGGGCAATGTGCTTGATAACGCGGGGAAATTCGCGCAGCACAAAGTTGCATTGTCATTGCGCAGCAGCGATATGGGCTTGCTGATTATCGTTGCCGATGATGGACCCGGTTTTGGTGCAGAACCCGAGCGCGCATTGCAGCGTGGCATTCGTCTGGATGAACATGTCGCAGGCCAAGGCATCGGCCTTGCCGTTGTCACCGATATTGTGCATGCCTATGGCGGGACAATCCATTTAGGGCGGAGTACTTTGAATGGTGCAGAAGTACGCATTGTATTTGATAGAAGGGTATAGCCATCTAGGCTTTTACTAAAAAGGCTTTGATGGATATACCCTTGCTTATGTTTTAGTGATGCATTGCTGGCATCACACTACTCATTTCTTGCGCCATAAAGAGTGTTGGATCCAGCATCCCAAAAATCATCGCGATATGCGCGACGACTAAAAAGATCGCGACAAAGATCGCATGCAGTTTGAGTTTTCTCTCTTCATCCCAGCCTTTTCCAATGACGCCCAAATCCAGCAAAGCCAAGCCGCCCAAAGGCACGATGCCGGATAAATAAAAGCCGACCGCAATGATATCGGCGATACCACGCCATTCTCCGGCCTGCGTAATCGGAATCACGGCGTTGGCCATCAAATAGACAAATACCCCGCAAAAATACACGCCGCCCGTAATGCTGGCAAAGCGATTGATTTGGCGCATTTTGCCGTGAAACTGGCGTGAAAAGAGGATAAATAGCTCGGTAATCGCGACGGTTTCGGCGAGGATGACGGGAATCGCCATAAAGAAAATCAGATTCCACGGTTGATTGTCGGCCAGCAAGGCCATGTAGTGAGTCATATTCATGTGCGTCTCCGTGGCGCAGGCATGCTGCGCCGTGATGGGATCAAAGCGTAAATTCAAATCAATTGATTGTTACGAATGACGCCTGGGTGGCGGAGAGGCGGGGCTGAGATCGACCATTTGTTGCGAGAAGGCGGGCGCTGCATGCTGCACACTCAGCAGTGGTGTAATGCATGAGCTAGGAGTGATTTGCGCGGGTAGAGCGCAGTGGCCTAAACAATCAAAGCTTGCGTGATTGAGGTTTGCTTGGTGGCTAGGGCAATGCGTGGTGACCTGACGCTCACTCAATTGCGGGCTAGGTGCCGAGATGCTGGCCGATACGGGCGTGCAAAACAGCAGCAAGCTCAAGGCTAGCAGCAGCGGTGCACAACTCATCCGTATCGTTTGCCAAACTTGCATAAGCTTAATGTCGTTATCGGCGTTGAGTTTAAGGTTCTGATTCTGCTGTGCTTTCCAATCCGGAATATTGCCTTATATCAAGATCGTTCTTGCTGATCTTAATATTTTGCTGATTTTCTTGGGGTACATAAAAGTCATTTGTAAGTTTTATGTTCTATTCTGTGAACTGTGTTCAGATTAGGGGAAGAATCGAATGAAGATACTGAGTCGGCCCCGTTTTATTGTGCTGTCGATCTCGTGCTACGTATTCTTTGCGTTGGCGTGGATTTTTTTATCCGATCATTTGTTAAGCTCGATTGTGAATCATGACACGCTCGTTTCCTTGTCAACCGCAAAAGGCATTTTTTTCGTATTGGTTTCTGCTGCAGGTTTTTTTCTGGCTTTGCGCGCGGTACCTACATTCAATACGAGTCATAGCGAGCTAGGGCTAAATTTGCTGATTCGCACCAGTGGTCGCTGGCGCATCATGATGTATCTTTTCGCGCTGATTATTACGCTGTCAACGCTGTATTTACACAGCAAAATTGCTGCGAATTTTGGCAATCAATCTTTGATTATTTTATTGATGCTACCGATTATTTTAAGCGCTTTGATCGGTGGGCTGGGCCCCGGTTTGCTTGCTACTGCATGCGCAGCAGTTGGATCGGATGCCATTGCTTTACCACACCTATATGCGGTTGATGTGGCGGCATACGAACAGCTTAAATGGTTGTTGCTGATTGTGAATGGTGTCGCTGTGAGTGTGTTTAGTGCCGTGTTGCAGCGTTCTCTGGCGACTTTGGATCATCATCGTAACTTATTAAAAGCCATTATTCAGGGCACGTCAGATGCGATTTTTATTAAAAATGCGCAAGGGCGTTACTTATTAGCCAATGAAGCAGGCGCGGCGTTTGTGAATAAATCCGTCGAGGAGGTGGTTGGTTTATATGATATTGATTTCTTTGATGCAGAGTCAGTACAGACTTTGGCGCAATTAGATCAAGCGATTATGCGTCAAGGCGTGGTGCAAACACACGAGGAGCGATTAACGCTGCAAGATGGTTCGGAGATGACTTTTCTGGTTACCAAAGGACCTGTTTTTGATCAATATGGCAAAGTGCAGGGCTTGTTTGGTATTTCTCGCGATATTACGGCACAGAAAAATACCGAGCTGGCGCTCATCGCTAGAGAAGCCGCGCTAAAGCAAGCGCAACATTTGGCGCATGTGGGGAGCTGGGAGTGGAATCTGCAAACCGGCCAGCATGATTGGTCTGAAGAGGTTTATCACATCTATGGCCGCGATCCACGTTTATTGCCTGCGGTTTATCCTGAAGTTCAGCAGTATTTTACCCATCAAAGCTGGGTTTTGTTCTCGAGTGCGATAGAGCAAGCGCTAAAGCAAGTGCAGCCTTATCAGTGTGAGGCTCAGGTTCTCCGTGGTGACGGTGTTCTGCGCTGGATTAGTGCTCGTGGCGAGCCAGTGTGTGATGAGCAAGGTCAGTTGATCGCATTTCATGGCACGGTGCAGGATATTACGGATCAAAAACTGGCCACTCAGCACTTGGAAGAGAGTGAGGAACGGCTAAGAAATATCGTTAATGCGACCAGTGATGGTTTTTGGGATTGGGATTTGGAGAGCGGCCATGTGTACCGCTCTCCTCAGTATTACGAGCTGGTTGGTATGCACGCCGAAGATGACAAAGGTGATTTTAGCTTTCTACAGCGACTCATTTTTGCTGATGACTTACCGCATGTTTTGCAGATGATCGAGTCTTATCTGGTGAGTGACATACCACGTTTAGAATTTGATTTTCGCTTGGCTAATTTTGATTCAGCTAAGCCTCGCTGGGTTCGCGGTTTTGGCAGGAGCGTGCGTCGAAATGAGCAAGGTTTTGCAACGCGAATTGTTGGAACGTTGTCTGATATTACCGAGCGAAAACGGGTGGATGATGATTTTCGTTTTGTGTTGAATGAAGCTGGCGACGCAATCTGGATTACGGACGAGTCAGGGCGTTATACATTCGCAAATCCATCCGCTTGTAGGCTCACTGGGCATAGTTTGGAAATGCTCTGTGCGATGCAGATTCCTGATTTAGTCGCTGATGAGCATACTGAAGAGCTGCCCTTGCATTTGGAGCGCTTGCAGCAGCAAACCTTTGATTGCCGCGAATGGCGCTTGAATCGACGCGAAGGTGGCGTTGTCTCGGTTGAATTAACAACTGTGCGGATGCACGATGGGCGTTATATGGCGTTTGGTCGTGACTTGACCGAGAAAAAACGCGATGAACAGTTACTTAAAGAGCGTGAACAACAATTGGAGCGCGTGCTGGCGGGGTCGGATCAAGGCTATTGGGATTGGAATTTACAGACTAATCAATTTCAGGTGAGTGCCCGTTATGAAACAATGCTGGGCTATGCGCCGAGTGAAATGGATGTTTGCATCGAGAAATGGCCTGAAATTGTTCATCCTGATGATTTTTCTGCTGTATCGGAATCGATTGAGTGCCATTTAGGCGGGGAATCGCTCAGCCACACTGTTGAAATGCGCTGTAAAACTAAGCAAGGCGATTGGTTATGGGTTCTGACTTCGGGTCGAGTTGTCTCGTGGAGCGAGGATGGTTTGCCATTAATGATGTCGGGTACGCATACCGATATTTCCGAGCGAAAACGCCATGATTTAGCACTGCGTGAGTCGGGCGTGGTGTTTGATAATAGCTATGAAGGGATTATGGTTTTGGGCGCGGATCAGCTTATCGCGAAAATTAATCCGGCATTTACACGAATCACCGGGTATAGCGATATTGAGGCCATTGGGCAGTCACCGCATATTTTATCATCGGGTCAACACGATGCCGCGTTCTATCAGGAAATGTGGCACTCAGTCAGCACGCATGATTTTTGGCGTGGAGAGCTTTGTAATCGGCGTAAAAATGGTGCGATTTATATCGAGCTGCTTTCAATTTCAGTCGTGCGGGATGCGCGTTTTGCTATCCAATACTATATCGGTATTTTTTCTGATATCACGCTACTTAAAGCCCATGCGATGGAGCTTGATCGTGTCGCTCATTATGATGCGCTGACGGGCTTACCAAATCGCCGTTTATTATCGGATCGCTTAACGCGTTCGATTAACCGTACCGCACGCAGTGGCAAATTGTGCGCGATCTGCTTCTTGGATTTAGATGGCTTTAAGACCGTCAATGATCAGTATGGCCATGCCATTGGTGATCTATTGTTGATTGGGGTTGCTGAAAATTTACAGGCAGTACTTCGCGCGGACGATACATTAGCTCGCTTGGGCGGTGATGAATTTGTGCTGATTTTGTCTGAAGTGGGTTCTCCAGCAGAGTGTACTTTGATTCTTGATCGTGTCTTGGCGGCTGCGAGCGCCGCGGTACAAATTGAAGGGCTTTCAATTCGTATTTCCGCCAGTATTGGGGTGAGTTTATATCCAGAAGACAATGTCGATGCGGATACTTTGCTGCGGCATGCCGATCAGGCTATGTATTTGGCGAAAGAGGCAGGAAAAAACCGTTATCAGTTATTTGACCCTGAAAGTGATCGTCAAGCACAGCTGCATCGAAAAGCACTCGAGTTTATGTGGTTGGCTTTGGAGCGAAATGAGTTTGTGCTGCATTATCAGCCTAAAGTTGATCTTGAAAATGGCGAGGTGGTTGGTGCTGAGGCATTAATCCGTTGGCAGCATCCAGAGTCAGGGCTATTGCATCCTGCTGAATTTCTGACTCATCTCTATGGTAGTGAACTTGAGCACGCATTGGGTGAATGGGTGATTCATGCCGCATTACAACAAGCGGCACAGTGGGTTCGGGCAGGTTTGCAAATCAAAATTAGCGTGAATGTCAGTGCGAATCACTTATTACGCGCTGATTTTTCTGAGCATTTGCAGGCGGCATTGGCGCGTTATCCCGAAGTGCAGCGATCCAATTTCGAGCTAGAGGTATTAGAAACGGCTGCAATTGGCGATATGCAGCAAGCGGTTGAAACATTGCATCGTTGCAAGGCGATGGGAGTGAAATTTTCTCTGGATGATTTTGGTACTGGTTTCTCTTCGCTAACTTATTTACGTAAACTGCCGATTGATACCTTGAAAATTGACCAAAGTTTTGTACGCGAAATGTTAACTAATCCTGATGATCTTGGGATTGTTAAGAGTGTGATTCAGCTCGCCGCGGTGTTTCATCGTCAGGTGATTGCCGAAGGTGTAGAGACCATGGCTCATGGTGCCTTGTTGCTGGAATTAGGTTGTCGCTTTGCACAAGGCTATGGGATTGCCAAGCCGATGCCTGCGGAAGACTTCCCCGCGTGGTGTATCGAATGGCAGACTAAAGCCGCTTGGCTGCAAATCGTGCCATGTATTGTTTTAGATTGAAGCAAAAAAATACCCCGCCACTGCTGGCGGGGTAAAAAACTCTCGTAAAGTTTATGGGTGTTGGCGATTAAATCGCGCTTTGACGTAGTTGTTCCAGGATCGCTGGATTTTCTAAAGTCGATGTATCTGCAGTAATTTCTTGGCCCTTGGCAATGTCACGCAAGAGGCGGCGCATGATTTTGCCTGAGCGCGTTTTCGGTAGATTGTCGCCGAAACGGATTTCGTCTGGCTGAGCGATCTTACCGATTTCGTGCGCAACCCATTCACGTAGTTCTTTGGCGATGCGTTTCGCGTCGTCACCTTCTGGGCGATTACCTTTCAGAACCACATAAGCAACGACGGCTTCGCCTTTGATATCGTGCGGCTTGCCAACGACGGCGGCTTCAGCAACCAATGGATTGGCAGCCAGTGCCGATTCAATTTCCATGGTGCCGAGGCGGTGACCGGATACGTTCAGTACATCGTCGATGCGACCCATGATCCAGATGTAGCCGTTTTCGTCGTAATGCGCCGAATCGCCCGCCAAGTACAGCTTGCCGTTGTAATCTTCTGGGAAGTAGGTTTTAGCAAAACGCTCTGAATCGCCCCAGATATTACGTACCATCGATGGCCAAGGTTTGCTAATCACCAAGAAGCCACCTTTACCGCTAGAAACTGGCGCGCCAGATTCATCAACGATGTCGGCCATAATGCCTGGAATTGGCAAGGTGCAAGAACCTGGTTTAGTTGCGACTGCGCCTGGCAACGGGGCGATCATATTGCAGCCGGTTTCAGTTTGCCACCAAGTATCTACAATCGGGCAGCGGCTGCCGCCAATCACTTCGTAATACCACATCCACGCATCTGGATTGATCGGCTCGCCCACCGTACCCAACAAGCGCAATGACGATAAATCGTATTGTTTCGGCAAATCGCCGCCAAGTTTAATCAATGAACGAATCGCAGTTGGTGCAGTGTAGAACGTCGTGACTTCGTGTTTTTCAATCATTTGCCAGAAGCGTGATGCGTCTGGGTACGTTGGTACGCCTTCAAACACGACTTGTGTCGCACCGATGCCGAGTGGGCCGTAGGCGATGTAGCTGTGACCCGTGATCCAGCCCACGTCGGCCGTGCACCAGTACACATCAGTTTCTTTGTAATCGAACACCCATTTCATCGTCACTTGCGTGCCGAGCAGGTAGCCGGCTGACGAGTGTTGCACGCCTTTTGGTTTGCCTGTTGAGCCTGAAGTGTAAAGAATAAATAGCGGATGCTCAGATTCAACCCATTCTGGTTCGCACACGTCGGCTTGGTCTTGCACCAATTTGTGCCACCAGATATTGCGCTCAGTATTCCAGTGTTCTGGCTTGTTGCTAGTGCGTTGGAAGACGATGACTTTTTCAACGGTGTCGCAGCCGCCTAAGCCCAAAGCTTCATCAACCATTGATTTGAGTGGTGTTGGTTTGCCGCCACGGATCGATTCATTGGCGGTAATAACCAGTTTTGCTGCGGCATCTTGAATGCGGTCGCGCAATGCGCCTGCCGAGAATCCGCCGAATACGACCGAGTGAATCGCACCGATACGCGCACACGCTTGCATCGCAATCACTGCTTCAACGGTGTGTGGCATGTAAATAACGACGCGATCACCTTTCACTACGCCGAGTGATTTCAGGCCGTTGGCGAATTGGCAAACGCGGTGATAGAGCTCGCGGTAAGTCACGCGAGTCACTGAACCGTCGTCGGCTTCAAAAATAATTGCAACTTTATTGGCTTTTGTCTCTAAATGACGATCTAGACAGTTGTAAGATACGTTCATTAAGCCGTCTTCAAACCATTTGAAGAACGGTGGTGTTTCTTGATTGAGTACTTTAGTGAACGGTTTTTTCCAGCTTAAGAGGCTACGCGCCAAATCAGCCCAGAAACCTTCGTAATCGGCAGTCGCTTTTTCGCACAGGGCGTTATAGCCGTCCATGCCGGATACGGTCGCATTGGTACGAAATTCGTCTGATGGTGGAAAAAGACGGGTTTCTTTTAATACTGAATCGATACCACTCATGTGTAAGCCCCTTGTGTAGAGAAACTCCGCTGCTGCGCCTTGTCGTACGATATGTACTGGCATTAGGTTCGCTAGGCGGGATAGTTTGTGCCATGACTTAAATAATGATCTGTAGCGAAATCTATGGGTTTCACCCTATGAAATCCAATTGTCTTTTCTGATGTGCCAAATCAATGATGCTGATGGGCTTAGCAATCATTTGAATTTGTTGGCTTTTAGTTGGGTAATAGGGTGAAAACAGCTATTCTGAAACGGCCTAATGATGGCAGATTGACCCTAAAAGAGAGTGTTATGCGTCTGGATGTTTTACCTGCCTTATTGCGCGTACAAAGTCATTTTCTTGCTGAATCGCTGGATCACAGCGTGTTTTTGACTGCATTGCAGGATTTGCTACAGCTCACGGGCAGCGCTTGCGGTGCGATTGCTGAATGGAAAGGCGGTAATGGCATTGTGCACATGCTGGCGCAGCAGGGCTTGGCCGGTGATGACACTCATAAAGATGGTTCGACGGCCGTTTTGCCTTTGAGTGGCGAATTGCGTGCCGGATTGCTCAAGGGCCGTGCGGTGATTGTGCCGCCGCTTTCTGTCGCCGAGACTTGGTGCGTCATATCAAATGCCGAGCAAGGTTTGCAGTCATTGATTTGTTTGCCAATGCAATATCAAGGGCAGTTAATGGGTATTGCGCTCTTAGCCAACATCGATAATGCCTACATGGCAATACTGGCAAAGCAGTTGCAACCATTGCTCAGCACTTTGGCGCAATTAATCCGCTTTCAGCAGCAATTGCAAGCGCGATTTAAAGCTCAGGAAAAGCACGAGCGGCAGCAAGCTTCGCTGCGCGTTCTGAGCCAAATCACCGCGTTGCGGCAGCGGGATGATGGCGATTTAATGACGAGCGCGCTGTATCTGGGTTGCGCTTATTTCTCTCTTCCTGACGCGGTGATCAGTCGTATCGTGGCGGATGAATACCACGTTGTGGTGCAATATCCGGCCAAAGCTGAGTGCAATCTATTACCAACACCACTAGAAAATACCTATTGCAGCCTCACTTTTGCTGCAAATGATGTGCTGGCGATTTCGATGATGGGCTTGTCGCCGTGGGCGGAGCATCCCTGTTACGCCGCCTTAGGGCTCGAAACGTATATTGGCGTTCCGATCTGGGTCGCGGGACAGCGTTACGGCACTTTGAGTTTTTCCTCACTTGAAGTTCAAGAACGCCCATTTGACGAAATCGACCATGAGTTTTTACGACTGATGGCGCGTTGGGTCGGCGGCAAAATCGAGCGCCAATTGGCGCGGCAAGAGCGCGATGAAATTGCGGATCGCTTTAAAAAAATTGGTGAACAAGTGCCGGGTCTGATTTTTCAAACGCGGATGAATCAAGACGGTAGCAGCGCGTATTTGTATGCTAGCGCAGGTATTACAGGGATTTATGGCGTCACACCCGCTGATGTGGCTGAAGATGCGACAAAAGTGTTGGCCTTTTTGCATCCGGATGATGTGACCGAGGTCGTTACGAGCTACACCAAGGCCTTGGAGTCGTTGGTGCATTGGGATACGGTGTATCGCATCAATCATCCGCAAAAAGGTCTGATTTGGGTTGAGGCACATGCTAAACCTGAACGCACGCCAGAGGGTGATACGTATTGGTACGGCATGGTCATGGATGTGACCGAGCAACAGGTGGCGCAGGCGCAATTGCTGCAAGCGATGCAGGCGGCCACAGCGGCTAGTCAGGCAAAAAGTCTATTTCTCGCCAATATGAGCCATGAAATCCGTACGCCGATGAATGGTGTGCTCGGTATGGTGTCTTTATTGCTCGATTCTGACTTGTCGACGCAGCAGCGCGAATATGCTGAAACCATCAAATTAAGCGGCGATGTTTTGATGGGCGTGATTAACGATATTTTGGATTTTTCCAAAATTGAAGCCGGGCGTTTAGAGCTGGAAATGCTTGATTTCGATTTGCCGCGTTTGCTGAATGACTTTTCGGCCATGATGGCGCTGCGTTTTCAAGAAAAAGGTTTACGTTATCAATGTCAGATTGCGGCCGATGTGCCTGCGCTGCTGCGCGGTGATCCGGGTCGATTGCGGCAGATCCTTATTAATTTAGTTGGCAATGCGATTAAATTCACCGAGCAAGGCGAGGTGAATGTCAGCGTGAATGTGCAAGCCAAAAATCCAGATGCGATTACTTTGCGGTTTTGCGTCAGCGACACGGGGATTGGCATCCCGAGCGATAAAGTTCATCGTTTGTTTGATCGTTTTTCGCAAATTGATGAAACCACGTCACGGCGCTTTGGTGGTACGGGCCTTGGCTTGGCCATTTGCCAAGAGATTGTCGCTTTGATGGGTGGCGAGATTAGTGTGCACAGTATTGCTGAGCAAGGTACAGACTTCATTTTTAGCGTAAAAATGGCACAGGCAGCCAATGCCGCCGAGCGCGCTCGGCCTCGTGTGGCATCCAAAGCAACGCAGCAAAAAGTATTGTTGGTGGAGGCCATCGAAAGCCATCGGGAAACGCTCGCAGCTCTGCTCAAAACTTGGGCTGGGCAAGTCGAAGTGGTGGCAAGTAGTGCCGAGGCCTTGGCTGCGTTTCGTGATGCGGCGCAGACCGCGCAGCCATTTACGCTGGCATTGCTCGATCAGCATTTGCCGGAAATGGATGGCTTAAATTTAGCTCGCGTCATGAAGAGTGAAGCGGCAGCGTTGCCCATGTTGCTGCTGACGGCAGTGGGCGTACGTGGTGACGGCAGTCGGGCACGTCAGGCGGGGTTTTCAGCCTACCTGACTAAACCGGTCAATCCCGACGAATTTTATGGCGTGCTTGAGCTGGTGCTGCAAGGCGAGGGCGAGGCACAATTGGTGACGCGCCATACCTTAAAAGAAGTCAGCCCAACGCAGATTTATAAAGTTTTGCTGGCTGAAGACAATCCGGTAAACCGTATTGTGGCCGTTAAAATGCTGGAGAAACTCGGCTGCACTGTTGTGACGGCGGAAAACGGCCACTATGCGGTGCTGGCTTTGTTAGAGCAGGATTTTGATTTGGTATTTATGGATATGCAGATGCCGGATATGGACGGGCTAGAAGCGACGCGGATGATACGCAGCCAGAGCAAAGGGATTCGGATGCCGGATGTGCCCATTGTCGCTTTAACGGCCAATGCAATGGCCGATGATAAACAGCGCTGTTTTGATGCTGGGATGGATGATTTCTTGGTAAAACCGATTCAGGTCGACGCTTTAATGGGAGCGTTAAAGCAATGGGGTCGGCGATTTTGAATGTGGGTATATGATTGAAGGCTTTGATTGTTAAGATCTAGGTATAAATACCCCATGCTTTAATTTTAGAAAAATCATTGCGGCAGTTATCGCATCATTCATTGGATCGTGGCGTGGCAGCTCGGGTAATTCGAGTTCGGCCAGAATGGTACGTAAAGATAAATCCACTTCAGGCCGGTAGGCGCTGACTTTCTTGTTGTAATACATCCCCGATACTTCAATGCTGAGATTGGGTAACTGAATACCCAGCCATGGTTTAAGCTGACGATTAATCACCGCCAAATCAAATTCAAGGTAATAGCCCACAATGGGGCGGCTGCCGATGAAATACAGCAATTGCGCCAGCGCCTCCCTCAGCGGCAAGCCCGCTGCCACATCCTGACGCCGCAAGCCGTGAATCGGAATGGTTTTTGGATCAATCTCGCCGCTGGGTTTGACTAGCCATTGCCGGCTAGTCGATTTCAAAATCGTATTGCCCCGAATGACCACCGCTGCAATCGATAAGATTTCGGCTTGCTTGGGATTCAGACTGGTGGTTTCGCAATCGATACACACCCATTCGTCGCTCGGTGCGGGCGCAAATAGAAATGCAAATGCCGGATCACGGAGCTGACGTTGAGCGCGCCACAGTTGTAGGCGGCGCATCATAGGGCGTGCAACTTGAATTGATGGGCGATGGATTGTTTAAAGCGCTTTACGACGACCAATGTGTCTTTGAGTAGGTCGCGCTCTAGTGTCGTGAGTTGGCTGAGTTCAATTAAATTATCGATGGTTTTGCCTTGCTGCGATTTTTGTAGGCCGTATTTCAATTGCAGGCTTTGCAGATAGGCCAACGACTCGCTCAAGTCGCGCGCCAGCGCCGCAGATAGATATTCGTGTTGGCATAGCGCGTCGATGCGGTGGTAGCTATTGCGATTTTTGAGTCCTGCTTTGAGCGTCAAGCTGCGAATGCCGTGTACCAGTGTGAAAATGCCGCCTTTTTTCAAATCCAGTTGCCCACCTTTGCTGCGTAACTGGGAGAAAAAGCCCAAAGGCGTATCAAATTGCTCGATAGGCCGTGCGAAATGCCCCAGCAAGCTGTCGTTCTGGCTCTGGTCTTGCAGTAAATAGTCGCGCAAACGCGCAAATAACGCTTTATCACCAATAATCGGGTAGGCATCGAGCCAGATCGCTAAATGCATCATGTTCTCAAAGCTGGTGTGCGTCGTCCATTCATTAAATAGCAATTTAAATTCGGCTTCACTGCGTCGCCAATACGGATTATTCAGCATCACTTTGCCGGGGCAGGGCGGATAGCCAAAGCGAATTAGCGCTTGGTTAAATTGCTCGCAGATCTTGACTAAATCTGGATGGGTAAAGCCATCGGCGATAATCAGTGCGTTGTCTTGATCAGTCGGCAAGATTTGCTCGCCACGGCCTTCAGAGCCCAAGCAGACGACGCAAACCTGCTGTGTGATCTCGGCAGGCGCAATCAGTAGCCAGATTTTGGCGAGGAATTTGCGGTGCAATTCACGCATCGTCGCGGCAATCAACGTGATTTTGATACCTTGGCGTTGCTGTTGGCGAATCAGTTTTTCGGTTTGCGCCCATGCCAAACCCAGTTCATCAAGGTTACTGGCGCGTTCGATTTGGCTTTGAATTAAATGCGAATGTTGGGTGAGAAACGCCAATAAATCGACTTGTTCTAAAATGCCGATGATCTCACCATTTTGCGTCACGACGACTCGACCTATCGTATGCCTTGCCATTAATACCATCGCCGCATGTAAAGGTTCGTCATCAGAGACGCTATACAAACGGTAGCGGGCATAATCGGCGACCTGGCATTGGCTGGCATCGAATCCAGTAATGACAAAATCGCGTAAATCACTTTGCGTAAAAATTCCTGCGCCTTGCTGGTGCTGAATAAGCACCGCAGTACAGTGTTGCTCGCGCATCATGCGTGCGGCATCCAATACGCTGGCGTCACTGGCCAGCCATTTAACAGGATGCAGATACGCTGATTTTACTTGCGCTAAAAGCAGCGCTTGCAGCTCATCTTCGGCGGGGGATTGCTGGGCGAGCGTGGCTAAACGCTGCGCGATGTCTTGATAAAAATACGCACCAAAGCGCGGATTGCTGCGGATTAGCTCTAAAATCAGCTCGCGCGGAATAGAAAACACCAGACTGTCATCAATCGCAACCCATTGCTGTGCGGCGCTTTCGCTGAGTAGCGCTTTGCTATTGAGGGTTTCAAGCTCGCTATAAACAGTTAATACTTCGCCATGTTCTTCTTCGGAAATTAAGCCTTTGCTGAGCACTAGTAGCGCGGTGTTCGCGCTGTTGGCTGCGATGACGGTACTGCCGCTGGGAAAATATTGAATATCTAGCGCTTGCTCAAAGCGTTCCTGCTCCGTACTGCTGAGGCTGCTATACGGTGCAGTTGAAAAATTAAATAGCGTAGACATTTTCATTTCCTTGAATGAAAAACGCCCCACATCGAAATCGAGTAGGGCGTTTGCGATGTATCTGCTCTTAGTGCTTATCAGTAGCGCCTTCTGCGCCAATACCCGTCATAGAACGAATAAACTGAGGCAAGAATTTAGCGCGTTCTTCTGCGGCTTGCTTGCTATTATCCAATACCGAAACCAACCAGATCGTGAAGAACGCAAGCGTCATCGAGAAGATCGTTGGGTTTTTGTATGGGAACCATTCGCTGCCTTTGTCGTGACCGAGGACTTCAACCCAAACGGATGGGCCGAGGATAATCAGTGCCAAAGCGGTGATTAAGCCAACAAAACCACCCACAACTGCGCCGCGTGTTGTTAGGCCTTTCCAGAACATGGACAAGAACAGCACTGGGAAGTTAGCAGATGCAGCAATCGAGAATGCAAGGCCAACCATAAAGGCGATGTTTTGTTTCTCGAAGGCAATCCCAAGGAACATGGCCAACACGCCTAAGGCGATGGTCGTCATTTTTGAGACGCGAATTTCATCGGCTTCAACCGCTTTGCCTTTCTTGATAACCGAGGCATAGATGTCATGTGAAACAGCCGATGCACCCGACAAGGTCAAACCAGCGACCACCGCGAGAATCGTTGCAAAAGCCACTGCTGAGATAAAGCCAAGGAAGTAATCACCACCGACCGCATCGGCTAAGTGAATCGCCGCCATATTCGAGCCGCCAATCAAGGCGCCTGAGGCTTCTTTGAATTTCAAACCCGCATCACCCGAGAGCAGCACGATGGCACCAAAACCGATGATGAAAGTCAAAATGTAGAAGTAGCCGATAAATCCAGTCGCAAAGAAGACCGATTTACGCGCTTCTTTGGCATTCGATACGGTAAAGAAACGCATCAAGATGTGCGGCAAACCCGCCGTACCAAACATCAAGGCCATACCCAGTGAAATTGCATCGATTGGGTTAGAAACCAAACCGCCCGGTGCCATGATATTGGATTTAGCTGCGGCGACTGCTGCTTTGGATGCAGCAGCTGCGCTAGCAACTGCAGCTGAAGCATTGGGTGCATGGCTCGCAACGGCTGCTGCTGCGGCTTCGGCAGCGATATTGGCTTTTAGTGCTAATGCTTCGGCGCCATGCTGTTTAACGGCAACGGCTTGGGCAAATAAGTTTTCAAAGCTAAAGCCAACGTGCTTCATCACCATAAAGGCCATGAAGGTCGCACCAGAAAGCAACAAGATCGCTTTGATAATTTGCACCCACGTCGTCGCTAACATGCCGCCGAAGGTCACGTACATGATCATCAGCACGCCGACCAAGATAACCGCATAGGTGTAATCCATTCCAAACAGCACTTGAATTAATTTACCTGCGCCCACCATTTGCGCGATCAGGTAGAGCGCAACCACAACCAAAGTACCCGTCGCGGCAAAGATTCGTACAGGTGTTTGTGAGAGTCGATAAGAGGCAACGTCAGCAAAAGTGTATTTGCCCAAGTTACGCAAACGTTCGGCAATCAGGAAGGTGATTAAAGGCCAGCCAACTAAAAAGCCGATGGAGTAAATCAAACCATCGTAGCCCACGCCAAATACCATCGCGGAAATACCAAGGAAGGACGCGGCCGACATATAGTCACCGGCAATCGCCAAACCGTTTTGGAAACCACTAATCCCACCACCCGCAGCGTAGAAATCTTTGGCTGATTTGGTGCGGCGTGCGGCCCAGTAGGTAATGCCTAAAGTGAAGGCAACAAAAATTAAAAACATCACAATCGCAGGAATGTTGAGGTCGTGGCGTTTTTCGACTGCGCCTTCAATCGCGCCGGCTGCCCATGTTGGGAGGCTGCTGGCGAGCATCAAGCTGGCGATAGAGAGACGTTGTAGATTAGTTTTGATCATTTTTTCGCGTCCTCAACAACTTCGCGTGTGAGTTGGTCAAATTCGGTATTGGCGCGGCGCACATAAATGCCGGTAATCACAAACGCCGACAAAATAATCAAAATGCCAATCGGAATCCCAATGGTGGTCACACCGCCTGAGAGCGATTGGCCGAGTGTTGCAGGGGAGAAGGCAACGACCAAAATAAAGCCGTAATAAATCACCAGCATCACGATAGAAAGCAACCAAGACAGACTCGATTTTTTCCTCACTAATTCTTGAAATTTGGGGTTCTGCTGAATGCGTTCAATCGTATGATCTTGCATGCGCTGCCTCCTTACATAATTCGATAATCAAACCCAAATGGGTGTTGTGCCAGTAATCTATGTGAGAGGTGGGGCATTAGGCTAATTGCATTTTCTGATGTTCTAAATCAGTTCGACTTATGTTGTATTGCAATAGTCTTACTTTCTTGTGTGTAATCAAGCTTTTTTGACTACATTTTGCGTATTGTTAATTCCCTGAAGACGCGTGAATAAGGGATAATCCTAGGATGGAAATCTACCAACTTCGCACATTTGTGACCGTGGCGCAGCAAGGGCATTTGACCCAAGCGGCTGAATTACTGCATTTATCGCAGCCTGCCGTGACCGCGCAGATTAAAGCTTTGGAAGAAGAGTTTGGCGTCTCTTTATTTGAACGCTACTCAGGTGGCGTGCAGCTGACTGAGGCGGGCAAGTTGATTTTGCCCGATGCACAGCAAGTTTTGGCGCAAGCGCGTAGTCTGTTGTATCGCGCTAAAGCACTGCAAAATGAGCCCAAAGGTAAGGTCAAAATCGGCACGATAGGCGTTCCAGCACGGCTGAAACTCGGTCCTTGGCTATCGCAATTGCGCGAGAATTATCCTCTACTCACCGTGCAAACCACGCATGGCATTTCGGTGAGTATTCTCAATGATGTGCGTAAAAAAATCCTTGATGGCGGCTTTTATTTAGGCCGCAATCCTTATCAAAATGTCAGTACCGTGCCGCTTCGCGAAATCGGCTTTTGCGTCGCTTTACCGCCTTCTATGGCGGCAGAGCTGGTGAATGCCGATTGGAAAACGCTAGGCGCTGCGCCGTGGCTGGGACTTTCGCAATACACCAGTTTGGCTGATATTTCGCAAGAGCTGTGGCGCAGTCAAAACATCGCCCCCAAACTGGTTGGTGAATTTGATGAAGAAGCGACATTGCTGGAGCTGATTAAATCGGGGATGGGGATTGCGATTTTGGCCGAACGCACTGCGCATCGTTATGCAGCCGATGGTTCGATTGTGCTATGGCGTAATGGCGAAGTGGCAATTAGTGCTCTATTGCAGTTTATCTACTCCAGCGATAGAGAGCACGACCCGATGTTGGCGATGCTCACTAAAACCTTGAGAATGACGTGGGGACTGGATGATCAGAAAGGCGAAGCCTAAAGATTGGCTGTGGGTATGTTGATGTAGGCTTATTGCTATGTGTGCTACATTGATATACCCATTAGACGTTTTGAAATCATTTTGAGTTATATTATCTGAGAAAAAACAAAAACCCCACTCAAAAGAGCGGGGTTCGAGTATGGCGTCACTGCACTGAATTACTTCAGTTTAGTTTCTTTGTAGATCACGTGTTTACGAACAACAGGATCGAACTTCTTGATTTCCATCTTTTCTGGCATGGTACGTTTGTTCTTGGTCGTTGTGTAAAAATGACCTGTACCAGCAGAAGATTCTAGCTTGATTTTATCACGCATGATTCTATTTCCTTAGCTTACAGTTCGCCGCGCGCACGCAGATCTGCCAAAACCACATCGATGCCGTTCTTGTCGATGGTGCGCAGAGCTGCGGTCGAAACGCGCAAGCGGATAAAGCAGTTTTCGCTCTCAACCCAGAACCGGCGGGATTGCAGGTTCGGTAGGAAGCGGCGTTTAGTTTTGTTATTGGCGTGGGAAACGTTATTCCCTGTCATCGGGCCTTTGCCGGTGACTACACATACTCGTGCCATGATTCTGTCCTGACGTTCGGAACTGGAAAAGTCCACGTTTATATCACAAAGCGCAGATTGTGTTCAAGTCCGTTGATAAAAAACTTCAGACATTAGTCTCTGAAGTGACTGATTTACAACATCTTGCATTCTAAAAAATGCTCAGGCGACATTATTCACTGATTGGCGGCGCAAGTACAGTCCGGTTGCCATTTGTTTCCATAGAAGACACTAATCCGGCGTTTTCCATCTGCTCAATCAGACGTGCGGCACGGTTATAACCGATGCGCAGCTGTCTTTGCACCGCTGAAATCGATGCGCGACGGCTCTTGAGCACAAAGGCCACTGCCTCGTCATACAGCGCATCGCCTTCGCCTGCATCGCTATTCCCGACGCCCATACCGCCCGCAGCCGCTTCGGCTTCAAAGCCGCCGTTTAAGATGCCCTCAATGTAATTAGGCTCGCCCAGCGACTTGAGATAGTCAACGACGTGATGCACTTCATCATCAGCCACAAACGCGCCGTGAATCCGCTGTGGATAGCCAGAGCCTGGCGGTAAAAATAACATATCGCCTTGCCCAAGCAGCGCTTCTGCGCCCATTTGATCTAGAATCGTGCGACTATCAATTTTGCTGGAAACTTGGAAGGCCAAGCGAGTTGGGATATTGGCTTTGATCAAACCGGTAATCACATCAACTGACGGGCGCTGCGTCGCCAAAATCAAATGGATCCCTGCCGCACGGGCTTTTTGCGCGAGACGCGCAATCAGCTCTTCAATTTTCTTGCCTGCGACCATCATCAAATCAGCAAATTCATCGACGACGACGACAATAAACGGCAGATGTTCTAAGCGTTCAGGATCATCCGGGGTTAGGCTAAATGGGTTGGTCAGGTGTTTGCCAGCTTTTTCGGCTTCTTTGATTTTCTGGTTGTAACCCGCTAAATTTCGCACGCCCATTGCGCTCAATAGGCGATAGCGTTTTTCCATCTCGGCCACGCACCAGTTCAGCGCGTTTGCGGCGAGCTTCATATCGGTGACGACTGGGGCGAGTAAATGTGGAATGCCTTCGTAAATCGACAATTCCAGCATTTTCGGGTCGATCATAATAAAGCGCACTTCATCGGGCGTGGCTTTGTAGACCAGCGACAAAATCATCGCGTTAACGCCGACAGATTTACCTGAGCCCGTCGTTCCGGCCACCAGCATATGCGGGGCTTTGCCCAGATCAGTGACGATGGGCTTGCCAGTAATGTCTTTGCCGAGCGCGATGGTGAGCTTGCTGCTCATATCGTGATAAGGCTCGCTCGATAGAATTTCGGAAAGGCGGATCATTTGCCGCGTTGGGTTGGGAAGTTCCAAGCCCATATAGGTTTTTCCAGGAATGGTTTCGACGACGCGAATCGATACTAAGCCGAGCGCACGCGCTAAATCCTTCATCAAATTGACGATTTGCGAGCCTTTAACACCCACGGCAGGCTCGATCTCGTAACGCGTAATCACAGGGCCAGGGTAGGCGGCGACAATTTTGACTTCGACATTGAAGTCGGCCAATTTGCGCTCGATCAGCCGTGAGGTGAATTCCAGTGTTTCTTTGCTAATGGTTTCTTGCGAAGCCACTGCCGGTGCTAAAAGTGCCAGCGCGGGTAAGGAATCATCGGTTTTGGCCGGAGCTACGGCGCGTTTGATCGGCGTTGGCGGTAAATCGACTTCAGCAAATAAGAGTGGCTGTGCGGCTTGCTTGGCTTCGTGTGCTTGTTGTTTCTCTTGCTCTTTCTTTTCTCGCTCAATGCGTTTTTCTACTTGGCGAGCGACGGGAATGTCGAGATTCGGTGTTTCAATAATCAGTGGTTCTTTACCGGCTTGTTTTTGTTTGGCGGCGATCACTTGTTCGTCGCGGACTTTTTTGGTCTCTCTGCCAATTCGGCGATCTTTGGCGGCTTGTATTGCATTGAGCGTATTGAAATAGGCGGCTTCTAATACTGTGCCGATATTTTCCATGACGTTCAGCCATGACAGTCCAGTAAACAGTGAAATGCCTAAGCAAAACGCCGCAATCAGAATCAGCGTTGCGCCGCTAAAACCTAAGCTGAGCGTCATCCATGTGCCGAGCGCAAGGCCGAGCATTCCGCCGGGAACGTAAGGCAGCGGGGCGCTGAGGCTGTGCATGCGCAGCGCTTCAAAGGTGCTGCTGGATAATAAAATCAGGAAAAAACCAAGGCAGGCTAAAAATACAACGGGGCGCGGTGATTCGGCAACACGATCAATTCGGCGATAGCCCCATAAAATGGCGGCCAAGAAAAACACCGTCCACCACCAAGCCGAAAAACCAAAGGTGTAGAGCAAGACATCGGCGACCCAAGCGCCAAAGCTGCCGCCGCGATTATAAATATGCGCTTCAGTGGCGCTGTGTGACCAGCCCGGATCAGCTTGGTGGTAGGTCGATAAGACCAAGACCAAATAAGCCAACACAACGACCAAGATTAACCACCACGATTCACGCAGTAAATTGGCCATGCCGGGCGGTAGCGCGGCACGGGTAGAAACATTCGCGACGTTTTTCTTGCGGAATAAAGACATGATGGGTATCGGATATCGAGGAGATAAAGCTTTCGCGATTATAACGGCAAGCCTGCCCGATGTTCTGCAAATGAATGGCTTTGTGGAATGAATTCATCAATTTAATCGAGAAATCGACTTTGCCATGTGAGGTACTGCCGATGAACGGTAGAAGAGTAGCTTTCTTTGTCCGCAAAATCAGTTGGATAGAACGGATCGAACACATGATAGTGAACGACGGCATTGGGGCTGGTGAGGATGGTCCAGAGTTTTTGCAGTAGGTTTTCTTGATTGGTCCACTCAAAAATCTCTTGCGCTTCGTGGTGTAAAAACACCGGCACGATGGGCGTGTTGGTGGCGATTGATACGGCAAATGCGCCAAATAGAAATCGATCCGCAATCCGCCGTCCTTTGCAGCCGCCTTCGGGGTAAAGCGCAATATTGTCGCCCGAGTTCACCGCCGAAATCAGCTCGGCTTGTGCGGTTTGGCGCGATGATTTACTTTCTCTTTGTACGAATAGCGTTCCTGCGGCACTCGCAATTTTCCCCACCAGAAACCAGTCTTTGACTTCAATTTTAGCCAAGCTACGCACAGTAAAAAGGGAAGGAATGCCAACGTCTTCTAGTGCTGACGGATGGTTGGCGATCAAGATAAAGTGCTTGGGTAGCGGCGCCTGGTGATGTTGGTGCAAGCGCAGCTGAACGCCTAAAGCGCGAACAAAGCAGCGGCACCAAGCATGGAAGAGTTTTGGGTAGAAAGACGCCAGTAGCGTATGTGGTAGGCGTGAGAGCAGCAGCATTACTAAGGTAAACGCGGCTAAATCAAGTAGTGCGATGCCGCGGAGAAACCAGCGCAGAAGCCAAAGCATAATGCAGCTCTTTGAAAGAGAGTGATGTTTTGACTATAGCGCAGTCGATTGATTCTGCTGGAATTGCTGTGCAACGGGGTATGTTGATCTAGCTCTTATTTAATAATGGCGGGATGTATATACATCACTTAGTGGTGTAGGAATCCGGAGAGTTTATTTTCGAGTAGGCGTGGGTTTTCACCATTGGCGATGGTGACCAAACCTTCGGCGACCATTTCGCGGCGGCGAACTTCGAGCAGGATGTAGTGCTTGAGTTTATTGGCTATCGGCAAGAAAAACATATTTGCCGCGCCAACGCCGTAAATTGTCGCGACAAAAGCCACTGCAATCCCCGCGCCGAGTTTGGACGGGTCGGTTAGGTTTTCCATGACATGAATTAAGCCCAAAACCGCGCCCAAAATCCCGAAAGTGGGCGAATAGCCGCCAGCTGCGTCCCAGATTTTAGCGGCGGCACGTGCTTGATCTTCGTAAGCATCGATATCAAGTTCGAGCGCACGGCGGATGGTTTCTGGCTCTGCGCCGTCGACCACCATTTGCAGGCCACGGCGAACAAAAGGATCTTTTTCGCTATTAAAAAAAACTTCCAGCGCCAATAGGCCACCACGGCGGGCTTGCGTTGCCCAATTCATCAGCGTGGTGAGCAGCTTTCTGAAATCCATTTTGGGCGGGATAAAAATCCATTTCAGCATTTTTAAGCCAGCAATAAAATGCCGTGGCTGAGTTTGTAGCATCACCGCACCGACGGTGCCGCCCATTACAATTAAAAAAGCCGTAAATTGAATCAGCGAATTAATGTGGCCGCCTTCCAGCCATTGCCCCAGAATGATTGCGACGAGGCCTAAAATAACGCCCAGAATACTGATTTTATCCATTAACCAATCCAATCCTTTAATTTGCCCCGCAGGCGTGCAATCGCCTGACTATGCAATTGGCACACCCGCGATTCGGAAACGCCTAAGACTGCACCGATTTCTTTTAAATTGAGTTCTTCATCGTAATACAGCGCCATCAAGAGCTTTTCTCGTTCGGGCAGCAATTCAATGCCCGCAATCAATTGCGAGCGAAAACGATCATCAGAAAATAATTCAGCCGGATTAGCACTGCTGTCGGCAGCGTATTGGTCGAGTTGATCGTTTTCGCCGTCTTGTTCGAAATCTTCGTAATGCAGTAATTGATGACCGCGCGCATCGCCGAGCATTTCTTGATATTCGGTCAGCGGCAGATTCATTTTTTGTGCCACTTCGGTTTCCGAAGGCGGGCGGCTTAAACTTTGTTCGAGCTGCACCACGGTGCGTTCGATTTCACGCATATTGCGCCGCGCTTGGCGTGGTAGCCAATCGGCATTGCGGAGTTCATCCAGCATCGAACCGCGAATGCGTTGGCTGGCAAAAGTTTCAAATTGCACGCCCGCTTCAGGGTCAAAATTGCGCGCAGCTTCCATCAGGCCAATCAGACCTACTTGGATTAAATCATCGACATCGACGCTGGCGGGCAATTTGCTCATCATGTGATAGGCGATTTTGCGTACTAAAGACGCGTGCTTTTCCACGCGATCATCTTCGCTGCTGTTTTGGGTATTGCGATAAAGAGAAAGTGCGCGATGAGCTGACATGGATTTACGTTAAGTGACGTCTCTTTCAGTGTAGCTCACTACAGGGGTTTTACCGCAAGCAGTGAAGATTCTAATTGCAATAAAATGGCGTTTAAGCCGCGATTAAAGCCAATAACCGCTTGTTCGGGGCTGGCATCTAAAATGGGTACGGTTTTTGACAGCATAAATAGCTGCGGTGTAGCGCTGTCGTCAGCCAATAAAGCATAGCGTATTTCTAGCGTGACAGCGGGTTTGGCGGGTTGGGTGACATCAATGTAAAAGGTTTGCAGCTCACCTTCCAGCCGCCATTGCGCTGCGAGTGTACTGCCTTGCGGCAAGACGCCGCTAAATAAGCCGCTACGCGCTAAGCGATCTCGTGTTTCGGCGCTGATTTGCTGCGCTGGCGCGGCTAAAAAGCCATTGTGTGGATCAAGCACAAAGCGCTGCGCGCTTTCACGGTAGATTAAAGACTGCGTGTTGTACGGTCGATTTGCGCGTAATTCTGCCACTTGCAACACGCCAAATTTCGGCGCGCTACTGGCTTTAATTTCGACTCTCTCGCTGCTTAAGAGAAAGTCTTGGCGTTTCACGGGCGTGCTGCTGCAGCCTAATAAGAGCCCAATGAGTAAGAAAACGCTCAGGTATTTTTTCATGGTTTTGGCGGCACATAAGGTGGTTGCTGTTGAGAAAAGAATAGCTGACTCGGTTGCTGCTCAACTTTATCGAGCAAAGATTTTAGGCTTGCGCTGCTGGAATTTAAGTTTTCAATCAATTGACTGACTTCAGACTCTTGCGTCGCAGTGAGGCGATCTAGTCTTTGCGTGACGCGCTCCATTCTTTGCACTGCGCTGGCAATCGCCGGATCACTGGCGATTTTTCTAGCGTCTTGCGCTGCTTGCGCTAAATCGGCAGGCGCACTGACCCAGCCTGGTTGCGCTAACACCGATTGCAAAGCTTGATTGGTTTGCCGAGTTTCGACTAGTAAACCTGTAGCCTCGCTGGCGATTTGATTGAGCGGAAATTGTGCCATTCGCCCCAGAACGGTATCCATTTTTTGCGTAATGCTCAGCAGCGGCAAAGGTGCGATTTTTTGCTCGGCAGTGATTAAGAGCTGATCCAAACGCGCAATCGTTTGGTCTAGATCGATTTTTTGTAGTTTCGCCATCAAATCTTGTGCGCCATTCACAAACTGGCCGACGGTACTCGGTGCCGATGGAATGTAGAGATTATCGGGTTTCCAACTAAATGGCAGTTGCCGACTGGTTTGTGGATTGAGGTAATCGATTTCTAAATAACTGGTACCCGTTAAACCTTGCGGTGCAATTTTGACGCGCAGACCTTTCGCCACTTCGACATCAATATTGCTTTGCTGCGGATTGGATAGCCCTTTGCTGGCGAACATATCGCTAGAAAGTCGTGTTTCAACCAACACATATTGCAAGCGTTCCGTTCTGGATAATCCTTGTTCGTAGCGCGCATAGGTAAACGTAATTGCGCTGACTTCGCCGACAACGACGCCGCGATAGCGAACTTTTGAACCAATATCGAGGCCTTGCACCGATTCGTTAAAGTAGGTTTCCAGCTGAAAGGTCTTGTTAAACCATCTGCCGCTACCCAGGCCGATCATTAAAATCGCGCCAAGAATAATGGCCGATAAAATAAATAAGCCTAAACGAAAGTTAGATTTTTGTTCCATGGCTTAGCCTGTGCTCGATAGCGAATCGCAAAACAATGACAGGATCATTTTAGCGCGGTTTCCCTCGGTTAAAAAAGCCGCTAACACGCGTATCAGCGGATGTAGCAAGCGCGGCAGGTGTGTCGATGGCGATGATGCTTTGCACTGATTTATCCAGCATGATCGCGCGGTCGGCAATGGCATTAATACTGGCCAATTCATGCGTGACAATGACAAAAGTCACTTGCTGAGTTTCGGCAATACGGCGTATCAATTCATCCAGCTCTGCTGATGTAATTGGGTCTAGCCCTGCGGACGGCTCATCCAAGAATAGGATCTCAGGGTCGAGCGCCATCGCGCGGGCAATTGCGGCGCGTTTTTGCATCCCACCCGATAGCTCGGCAGGCGCAAAGTCGGCAAATTCTTCTAAGCCCACCAAACGCAATTTAAGCCTCGCTAACGCATCAATCGCAGCGGCGTCCAGTCGGCTAAAGCTTTCAAGTGGTAAAGCAACATTTTCTAGCACTGTCATCGAACCAAATAAAGCACCCGATTGAAACATCACACCAAAATGGCGGAGTATATCGCTGCGTGCATTACCCATTGAGCCTACCAGCTCATTACCTGCTATAAGTATGCTGCCAGATTGCGGTGGATATAGACCGATCAGATGTTTCAAGAGGGTCGACTTTCCACAGCCCGAACCACCCAGAATCGCGACAACTTCGCCGCGCTGAATGTCAAAATTAATGTCTTTTAAAATCGTTCTCGCGCCGTAGCCACAGTTTAAATCGCGAACTTCAATCAGCGCGTTCATGTTTACCAGCCCATGTGGTACGCGACCACGGCAAATAAACCATCTGCGATCACCAAGAGTACCAAGGTTTGCACCACGGCTTGCGTGGTTGCTGCACCGACAGCGCTCGCGCCATTGCCGGTATTTAGGCCGCGTAAACAACCGACTGAGGCGACAATAAAACCAAAAATCGCCGCTTTACTTAAACCGGTGAATAAATCGACCAAATCAACTTGCGTGCTAACTTGGCTCCAAAATGTCGCAAATGGAATCCCAAAGCCTTTCATCACCAGCGCGCCGCCAAATAGGCCGACCACTTCGGCAAATAAAGTCAATAAGGGGGCCATCAACACTCCCGCCATTAAGCGCGGCAAGACCAAAAATCGCATCGGGTCAAAGCCAAAAGTCACCAGCGCATTCACTTCCTCATTCACTTTCATTGTGCCGATTTCGGCGGCAAATGCGGCTCCCGTGCGGCCAGCGAGCAAGATTGCAGTGATCAACGGCCCTAATTCGCGAATGAGGGAGAGGCCAAGCAAGTTGGCGACATAGAGTTCAGCGCCAAATTGCCGCATTGGAATTGCGGATTGGAACGCCAAAATCACGCCAAGCAAAATAGAGATCAGCGCAACAATCGGCACCGCATTCGCGCCAACCAGCTCGCACTGCTGCAAAAAATCACGTATGCGGAAGGTTTTGGGTTGACGTAGTGTGTCGGCAATGGCTTGTGCAATCGCGCCGAGAAAGCTGATTTGCAGCTTAAAGTCGGCGAGAGTGTTAAACGTATTTAACCCTAATTGACTGATTGCGTTGACGCGTTTTTTGCCGGCCGAGGGCAGCAAGGCTTGCTCTGGATTGAGGGCTTGCAGCAGGCGCTGGCTTTGTTCAGGGATGTGTTGCAGTTGCGCGCCGCGTTGCACTAGCTCGAACAGCAGTGCTGCGCCAGCGCCATCGCATCGGACGATGCCGCTGGCGTCAATTTGTGCGTTGGCCCATTCGGTTTTACGCACGACGCGCCACAGCGCAGGCACGGTGGATAAGGTTAAATCACCGCGCAGTTCAAACGACGCGTTGTTGTTACTAGGAATGAATTGGGCTTCAGTTTTGACCATGAGGAATCCGCTCAGCCAATAAACGGGATGATTCAATTAGACGGTATATAAAGCTAGCCATTGTCCCTGCTGCGTTACGAGGCGGTACCCACCTGAGCATTGCATCAGCTAATTGGCGAATGGCGGCACTGGCTTCGGCTTCGGGGAAGGCTTCTAGCACGGGGCGACCGAGCCGCGTCGCGCGATTGAGCCATTCGTCTTCTGGAACGTAGCCGATCAATTTAAGCTGAATATCATCACCGAGATATTGCTGCGCCACTTCACGAACTCGATCAAACAAGGTCATCGCCTCGCCCAGACTGGCGACGCGATTGACCAGCACGCGAAAATCACGGCGCGCATATTCAGTCGACAATTGTTTGATCGTTGCGTAGGCATCAGTGAGCGATTCGGCGCGATTTGATAGCACAATGACGACATCATCAGCAGCTAAAGACAAGCTGGGCACGCCTTGCGCCATCGCGGGGCGCGTATCGAGCAGCAGATAATCGAGCTGATCGGTGAGTTGTTCAAACTCGGCGGCCAGCCAACGCTGCTCGCCTTCATTGAGGTTGGCCAAGAGCTGCGGTTGCGCGGCAATCGGCAAAATTCCAAAGCCATATTGGGTTTCAATTAAAGTGTCGAGCAAGCGAACTTCGCGGCGCAACACGTGTTCCAGCTCAAAACCAGGCGCGAGATGCAAGCGATGTGGAATGTTTTGCAGACCAGTGAATTCATCGAGCACGACGACTTGGCGCTCTCTTTCAGCTAAAGCGGCGGCCAAATTAATCACCAAGCTCGTCGTTCCCGCATCGCCGCGCCCACCCGAAAGACTAATCGTGCGGCAGGTTGGCGTGGCGACCATTTGCCGCAAACCTGCTGCTTGGTCGAGCCAGCGTTTAGGCACGAGTGAATTCCTGAGGCCTTGCTGTGGCCAACATCATCGGTGCGAAGTTGAAATGGTGAAGTCGGTCGGCGTATCTTGCGTGCTCATAAACAAAGGATATTCGTCTTTGTTCAGCTGAAATACGCTATTTTCTTGCGAGTTGCGAAACGCTCTGTCGACCAAATACGCCAAATTAGCGCGATGCAGGTCTTCGGGAACTCGCTGGCCGTTAGTGACAAAATGAAGCGGTAGCCGATGGCGAATGGCGACATCAAGGCAACCGCCCAGTGCCATGGTTTCGTCGAGTTTGGTCAAAATGCAGCCGACTAAATGGCTATTTTTATAGCGCCGTGCCACATCATCGAGCGTTCCAGCTTGCGCATTGGCGGATAAAAGCAACACGGTGCCAACATTGTCGTGACCAAACATCGCCAATTGCTCGCCGATGCGTTGATCACGTTGTCCCATCCCGACGGTATCAATGAGCACCAAATGCCGATCAGTCAATTCACCCAAAGTGAGTTGCAAATCGGTTTCGTCTTTGACGTCGTGAACAGGTACGCCCAAAATTCGACCATAAATGCGCAATTGATCGTGCGCGCCAATCCGGTAGCTATCGGTAGTGAGCAAAGCCACTGATTGCGGACCATAGGCGAGTGCGCAACGCGCGGCGAGCTTGGCAACGGTTGTCGTTTTGCCCACGCCCGTTGGGCCAATCAGCGCATACACACCGCCGCGCTCAACGATATCGTCTTTCGCGCTGACGGTAGGTAGATTGTGGGTCAGCGCGGCTTTGACCCATTTGATGCCGGTATCTAGGCTCATGCCTGCAGGCATTTTATCGATCAGCTGGCGCGATAAAGCTGCGCAAAAGCCGGCTCCGAGTAATAGGCGCAATACTTCAAGTTTTTCTGGTGCGTGTTTTGACAGCTCACCCCAAGCCATGCCTGCCATTTGGCTTTCTAACAGGCCGCGCAACATGCGAATTTCGCGCGCAATGTCTTGCATCGCCTCTTGATCGGCGGGTGGCGCAGCGGGTTTGACGGGTTCATCTTCAAAGCTAAACGTCGGTAGCGGTTTTTCGGCTACAGCAGGGCGGCGCGGTGGCGGTGAGGCGGGGCGCTGCGGTGTGATTTCTGGTTCGCGGCGTGGCGCTTCGATTGGATCGGGGCGGCTAATGTAATCGCTAAATGGCACTTCTGCGCGAGCTGGCGCAGCTTTGGGCGCGCGATTACTGCGCAGTACCGAAGGAATTTCGTACGGTACATCGTTGATGCTGGGCTCTTGCTCATCATCGGGAATCGCATAAGAGCGGGCCAATGCTTTGCTGATATTGGGTGTTACTGGCGCTTGTTGTGCTGAACTCATTAAGCGCGCGCCATTTTGCGCCGCCCGTGTCGCGGGTTTGGGTGGCGTGGCTACAGTTTGGATGCTAGTGAGCGCGGCGACATCGGCGTCGGCGACGGCCATGATTTCGATGCCGCCACCGGCGACTTGACGATTCGACAAGATAAGCGCGTCCGGCCCCAGTTCATCACGAACTTGGCGCAGCGCATCACGAGTAGTAGCACCGAAGAATTTTTTAACCAGCATAGGCCACGATAATCACAGCGTTTTCGTCCAAAATTTCATCAACAAAGCACGCCCCAAAGCATTTTTTAGTCAGTATCGAAAGACGATTATCACTGTTCCTGTGCTTCTGCACAATTTAATGCCTGCATTTAGCGGTGAACATACTTAGAAAATGCGCTGCGGCATGGCTAATTTCATGCACCCAACACATTAATGATGCGTAAAGTTTTGCTGTCAGGAATTTCGGTGTGCGCAATCACGCGCAATCCAGGGATAGAACGGCGCAAAAAGCGCGATAACATCGGGCGTAATTGCGCTGGCGTGATTAAAACGGGGTTAATGCCCTGCATTTCGAGTTGTTCGGTGAGCGTAGCGGCTTGTTTGAGTAGGCGCTCGGCCAAGCCCGGCTCCAAACCACCTTGAGATTTTCCGCTGGCAGCAGACATTAATATACTTTCGAGTTGTGGTTCTAATGCGACAACTTGCAGCTCGTTTTCACCTGCAAACAGCTGATGCACAATTGAGCGGCCGAGCGCGACTCGAACGGCGGAGGTCAGCTCGTCGACATCGGTGGTGCGTAAAATATGCTCGCCCAGCGTTTCGATAATCGAGCGCAAATCGCGGATATTGAGGCCATCTTCAAGCAGCGCTTGTAGCACTTTTTGCAGCGTGCCAATCGGCACCACTTTGGGCACTAGTTCTTCAATCAGTTTGGGCGACTCTTTGGCGAAATGGTCTATCAGTGCTTGGACTTCTTCGCGGCCGAGTAATTCAGCGGCATTCGATTGCAAGATATTCGAAATATGCGTGCCAACGACGGTCGACGCATCGACCACCGTATAGCCCATTGCTTGTGCTTGATCGCGCATGCTGCTATCGACCCACGTGGCCGGCAGGCCAAAAGTTGGATCGGTCGTAGCTGCGCCGGGGAGTGTGCCGGCGGCGTTACCCGGATTGATTGCCAACCATTGGCCGACAAAGGCTTCGCCTGCGCCGACATCAACGCCTTTGAGCTGGATTCGATATTGATTCGGTTTAAGTTCAAGATTGTCGCGAATGTGGACCGCAGGCACTAAAAAGCCCAGCTCTTGCGCAATTTTTTTGCGAATGCCACGAATGCGGCGCAGCAATTCGCCGTCTTGATTGCGGTCAACCAGTGGAATTAAGCGATAACCGACTTCAAGCCCAACCGGATCAACGGGTTGAACATCGTTCCAGCTGACTTCTTGCAGTGGCGAATCAGCAGGCGCGGCAGGCGTTGCGCCCGGTGTCGGGCTAGCGCCTGTAGGCCCAGCAGTGCTTGCGGGTTTAAGTAGGTTTTGTTCTGCAAACCAAGCCAATCCACCCGCGATAGCAGCCATCATTAAGAAGGCCAAGTGTGGCATACCCGGAATAATCCCGAGCACCGCCAGTACGCCAGCGGTCACATACATGACTTGGGGGCGAGCAAACAGCTGGCCGAGGATTTGCTCAGACAGATCTTGATTGGTGCCGACGCGGGAAACGACGATACCGGCGGCAACAGAAATAATCAACGCAGGCACTTGGGCGACCAAACCATCACCGATGGTGAGTAGCGTGTAGGTTTTGGCCGCATCGGCAAAGAGCATATCGTGCTGCAACATGCCGACCAAAAGCCCTCCAATCAAGTTGATGACCATGACCAAAATACCGGCCACCGCATCACCACGGACGAATTTACTCGCACCATCCATTGAGCCGAAGAAATTGGCTTCATCAGAAATTTGCGCACGGCGCGTGCGGGCTTCTTCTTCGCCGATTAAGCCTGCATTCAAATCGGCGTCAATCGCCATTTGCTTGCCGGGCATTGCATCGAGTGTAAAGCGCGCTGATACTTCGGCAATCCGGCCGGCACCTTTGGTAATCACGACAAAGTTAATGATGGTGAGAATAATAAACGCCACAATACCGACTGCGATATTGTCGCCAATCAGCACGTGGCCGAAGGATTCGATCACTTTACCTGCAGCATCGCCGCCCGCGTGACCTTCGGTAAGAACGAGTTTAGTAGAGGCGACATTGAGCGACAGACGCAGCAAGGTCGTCATCAATAAGACGGTCGGAAAGCTAGAGAATTCCAGTGGCTTGTGTGTGTAAAGACTGACCATCAACACAATAATCGACAGCGCAATATTGAAGGTAAAGAAGAAATCGAGCACGAGCGGTGGCAGCGGCAGAATCATCATGCCGAGTACCATCAGCACCAAGGCTGGCATGGCGAGGGTCGTGAGCTTGCTACGCCACATATTTAATACCTAGGTTACGTATCTCGATGTGCATATTTATTAATAAGGACTGTAGTTATATACCCTTGGTTTCTGATTCTGGATCGAGTTCCGCGGGTACAGGTAAATCGGTGTTGAGCGTCGGCGCTAGGCCGCCTTCTTTTCGATAATGATCAAGCTGGTAGATGTAGGCCAAAACTTCTGCTGCCGCAGTATACAACGCAGCCGGAATTTCTTCGCCCAATTGGGCGTGGTGATACAGTGCGCGCGCGAATGGTGGCGTGCGTACAACGGTGACTTTGTGTTCTTTGGCTAGATCAATAATGCGTTCGGCGAGCAAAAATGAGCCTTTTGCCACCACTTTGGGCGCGCGCATTTCTTCGTCGTAACGAATGGCGACGGCATAGTGCGTTGGATTGGTGACGACGACATTGGCCTTGGGGATTTCGGCCATCATGCGTTTGCGGGCGGCTTCGCGTTGCAATTGGCGGATACGGCCTTTAACGTGTGGATCGCCTTCCGATTCTTTATTCTCTTGCCGCACATCTTCTTTGGTCATGCGCAGACCTTTGTAGTAATCCCATAGCTGATAGGGCACATCGATCAGCACAATCACCGCCATGCCGCTTACAGTCATTAGCAGTGTGTATTTGAGCATTTGCCACAGCATTAAAAACCCAGTATCAGGCGGCATCGAAATCAAGCTGATAAATTGTTCTTTTTCATCCCAGAGAATCCAGCCCGCGACGCCTCCAATCAGCGCAGATTTCAAGACGGTCTTGACGGTTTCAACAATGGTTCGCATTGAAAACATCCGCCCTATGCCTGTCGCCGGATTGAGCTTGCCAAAATTGGGGCCGAGCGCCTCCGTACTAAACACCCAACCGCCAATTAAAATCGGCACCATGATGGCAACGAGCACGCAAGCGCCAAAAATGGGCAGTAGCGCCACAAGGGCGATGCGCATGGCTTCCATTAAAGATTCTGCCATTAGTTTGGGGCTGGTCAAATCGCTGCGATCAAAAGTAAAACTCTGCACCATGATATTTTTGATCGAGGTGTAAATATCGGGCGCAAGGATAAATACCGTGATGAGGCCAGCCATCAGCGTTGCGAAAGTGGTGAGTTCGTGTGACCGTGGAACTTGCCCTTTTTTGCGCGCATCTTCAATGCGCTTGGGGGAGGCCGGTTCGGTCTTTTCGAGGTCGGAATCTTCTGCCATAACTTAAGCTTATCACGCAGCTTTAGTCTGCTGGCATTGTCTTTGCTTATCTCTATGCCAAAGTCTTTTTATTGGGTGCAATCATGGCAACGTCTCCATCAACTCCTGCAATTCCAGTCCAAATTCAATCTCCGGTGAGTCGATCCGCTGAATCACGGTCTAATCGTGAAGCTGCGAGCAAAGGGAATGATTTTGGTAGCGAATTTAAACGTGAGCTAAACCGTGACCGCACTGAGAACAATCCGCCCGCAGCCACAACGCCAAGTACCCCAGAAAAAGTGCCCGCTAAGAGTGCCGCTGCTGATGAAGCTACGGCGCCCGCTGAGCAAGCACAAGCTCAGGCGGCCATGCTAGATCCTTGGCTTGCTATGTTGCAAGGTGCGACAGTGGCTGTGCCTACGACAGTAGTGGCAGAGTTAGAAACAGCGCCACTGCTTGATACAGAGGGACAAAATCAAACTGACGCAGGTGAGCTTGGCGCAGAGAGCGCGCAATTGCTGGCCTTGCAAAGCGCATTAAAATCAACAGCAGGCGCGCAGGATAAGGGTAGTGATGCTCAAAAGCCCACACCGATAGTCGCAAATCAATTAATGACTGAATCAAAGGATGCGGCAAGCCTTGCCGTTGATGCGGCAAAATTAACGCCCGTCGCCTTGGATGTAGAGCAGGATGAAATTGCTTTTGCGAGTGAGCTGAAGTCGCAATTGATGACGCCAAGCGAAAATCGTCTGCAAAATAGTAGCCTTAGTACGCCGATTGCACAAAATAGCAAAACCATAGAAACGCCGGTTCATCATATTGCTACACCGGTGGGCGAGTCTCGTTGGGGTGATGCCGTGGCGCAACGCGTTGGCCTGATGTTGGGACGGCAAGAGCAAAAAATTGAAATGCAGCTTAATCCTGCAAATTTAGGCCCAATGGAAGTGCGGCTTAATTTGGCACAAGATCAAGCTAGCGTAGTGTTTAGCTCGCAAAATGCGGCTGTCCGTGAAGCGCTGGCGGCCGCGATGCCGCGATTAACTGCCTTGCTTGCGGATCAAGGTTTTACACTGACCAATGTGCAAGTGGCATCGGAATCTTTACAACAGCATCAGCAGCAAAACCAACAGCAAATGGCATCTGGGTCGCAGCAGCAAAATTCAGGCCGTGAATTAGGTGCGACTTATGCAGGATTAACGGGCGGGGAGATCGAGCCAATGCAAGAGCTAGGTGCGCTACGCCTGCCCGTTGCTAAAGGTGGCGTGAGCTTATTTGTCTAATTTGTTGTTTTCTGATGCCAAAAACGCTTGCTTAGCGTATGTTTTATAGTATCTTTCGCGTGTTGGCAGACTTTTATGCCCCTACGATGCTGGGGTCGATTTGTTTTGTGTTGGCTTGTGAATTCATATTTAAAATATTGAACGTTGTATCGAGGAAGTGAAATGGCAGAAGCAAAAACAGAAGTTAAGGCCGACGTGGCACCGAAATCTAAAAAAAATATCCTGATCTTTGCTGTTATTGGTTTGCTGGTGTTTATCTTGATTTTGGGGGGCGCCTTGGCGTTCTTTCTTTTGAAAAGTCCAGCCGAGGGTAGCGCTGATGAAGCGACCGCAGAAGCTGCTGCACACGGCGAAGTAAAAAAAGAAAAGAAGAAAGAGAAAAAAGATGAGCACGCTAAACCGGTGTTCGCCAAACTACAAGATCAGCCGTTTACGGTTAATTTAAGCGGTGAAGCCGAGTCGGTCTTGCAAGTTGAAATTATGGTTGAATTAGCCGAAGAGGCTGATAAAGAGAAAGTTACTGCGGTGCAGCCTAAAATTCTCGATGCAGTGAACCGACTGCTGCGCGCAAAAACGCTGGAAGAAGTCAAAACAGCGAAAGGTCAAGAAGAGTTAGCACGACAAATCCGCGAAAAAATAAATGAAATTCTTGAAGTTGAAGCCAAAGATGAAGGCGTCTTGAGCGTCAACTTTACTAAATATTTTTATCAATAATCCGATAGTTTCAAGTTTTAGAAAGAGATAATGGCTGACGATATCCTTTCCCAGGAAGAGGTCGATGCGCTACTGCGCGGTGTGACCGGCGAAGAGGACGATGGCGAAGATGTCGTCGATCCTTCTGCTGTCCGCAACTATGATATTGGTCGTCAAGAACGAATTGTGCGTGGGCGGATGCCGACGCTGGAAATTATCAACGAGCGTTTTGCGCGAAATTTGCGGATCGCTTTATATAATTTTATGCGCCGCAATGCCGAGATCAGTGTTGGCCCCATTCGGGTGCAAAAATACAGCGAATTCATTCGCAATTTGGTCGTGCCGACCAATCTAAATATGATCCAAATGAAACCCTTGCGTGGCACGGGTTTATTTATTTTTGATCCCAATTTTGTGTTTCTGGTGGTCGATAATTTATTCGGCTCGGATGGTCGTTATCACGTACGCGTTGAAGGTCGGGATTTCACGCCGACCGAGCAACGAATTATTCAGCGCCTCTTAGAAGTGGTGTTTGAAGAATACGAAAAAGCGTGGAAACCCGTGTTTGAGTGCGAATTTAGCTATATGCGCTCAGAAATGAATACGCAATTTGCCAATATTGCGACGCCGACCGAAGTCGTTGTTGCGTATACATTTAAGATTGAGTTGGGTGCTGGCGGCGGCGATTTTCATGTCTGCTTGCCGTATTCGATGATAGAGCCGATTCGGGATATGTTGTATAGCTCGATGCAAACTGATCGAATTGAATCAGATAATCGTTGGTCATCGTTGTTACGCAAACAGCTGCATCACGCGGATGTTAATTTGGTCGCAACGCTAGGTAATGCGCAAATTACTTTGGGCGATATTTTAAACTTGAAAACTGGCGATGTGATTTCGCTGGATATTCCAGAGGCGATTATTGCTTCGGTGGATAGCGTGCCAGTGCTTGAGTGTAAGTATGGTATTCTTAACGGCCAATATGCATTGAAAGTCGATAAAGTGCTCGGTTCCGCTGAGGCTTTAAACGGCGCGCAGGACGAAGAAAATAGCGGAGAAGCCAATGGCTGATGAAACAACGTCGGAAGAAAATCCCGACGATATTATGGATGATTGGGCTGCGGCCCTAGCCGAGCAGGACGTTGCTGATACTGCGAGTGCTGATAGCGCGTCAACCGCACAAGCTGCAGATATTTTTCAGCGTTTTGATTCTGCGCCTTTGCCATCGAATGCACCGAATAATATCGATATGATTCTCGATATTCCGGTTAATTTAACGGTGGAATTAGGGCGGACCAAAATTGCAATTCGTAGCTTATTGCAATTGGCACAAGGCTCTGTGGTTGAGCTAGACGGCATGGCCGGTGAACCGATGGATGTATTGGTGAACGGTTGCCTGATTGCGCAGGGTGAGGTGGTGGTGGTGAATGACAAGTTTGGTATTCGCCTCACTGATATTATTACGCCAGCCGAGCGCATTCGCCGCTTGCATAAATAAACCGACCCATGAATTTAATTCGACTTTTTTGCGGCAGCCTGATCGGGCTGCCGTTATCCGTTTTAGCGGCAGTAGGTAAGGCGGATGGCCCTGGATTTGGGCAAGTATTCCAAGTGATATTTGCTTTATTGCTGGTGCTGGGTTTGATTGTCGGCGCGGCTTGGCTAATGCGGCGATTTTCTTTAGTTCCTGGCGGCGCTAATGCGCAAATGCGCGTGGTATCTGCTGTGATGGTCGGTACGCGTGAGCGCGTGGTGATTGTTGAAGTTCGCGATACATGGCTGGTGCTGGGGGTTACGAGCGAGCAAGTCAATATGCTGCATACTTTAGATAAACCGATGGATGCACCTGTCGCGCCCCCTGCGCCCCCCGCTTTTGCCGAGTGGTTGCAAAAAGCCATGGCAAAACGGAAAGAGCCGCAATGAAAAAGCTAATCTTAATTTTTATTGGGGTATTGCTCTCTCCGGTATTGTTTGCTGCCAATCCTGTAGGTATACCCTTCATGAATTCGTCGCAGACTGCGGCGGGTACGGCGTATAGCTTACCGATTCAGACCTTGCTGTTTATGACGGCGATTGGGTTTATCCCTTCGGTTTTACTGATGATGACGTCGTTTACGCGCATTATCATTGTGTTGTCTTTGCTGCGCCAAGCTTTAGGCACGATGCAAAGCCCTCCGAATCAAGTGATTGTCGGTTTGTCGCTATTTTTGACGATGTTCATTATGGCACCGACTTTCGATAAGATTTATACCTCTGCGTATCAGCCGTTTTCTGAGCAAAAAATGACCTTTAACGAGGCGCTCGACAAAGGCGCGATTCCGTTAAAAGACTTTATGCTGAAACAAACACGGCAAAAGGATTTAGCCTTTTTTATTGAAGTTTCCGGCGCGAAAGCACCCGAAGGGCCTGAAGACGTGAGTTTGCGGGTTTTGGTGCCCGCGTTTGTCACGAGTGAGCTGAAAACTGCGTTTCAGATTGGCTTTCTGGTGATTATCCCGTTTCTCATTATCGATTTGGTGATTGCGAGTATTTTGATGGCGATGGGGATGATGATGGTGTCGCCAGTGATTATCTCCTTACCATTTAAAATTATGCTGTTTGTGCTGGTCGATGGCTGGACTTTGTTGATGGGCTCGCTGGTACAAAGCTTTTATATAACGAGTTGATCGCACTGTTTTAAATGATTTTGTCCGCGTAATTATTTCTATATCGAGTTTGTTATGACACCAGAAACAGTCGTCACTTTGCTGCAAAGAGCGATGGAAGTCATGATTTTGTTGGGCGCACCGGTGTTGTTGACGGCGCTAGTGGCTGGTTTGATCGTCAGTATTTTTCAAGCGGCAACCCAGATCAATGAAGCCACGCTGTCATTTATTCCCAAAATTCTCGCCTGTTTTCTAGTGCTGGTGCTCGCCTTGCCGTGGATGATTGAAACCATGATGGATTACACCACGCGTCTGTATCAAAGCATTCCGCAGTTGATTGGATGATTACTTTTACGCAGGGGCAAATGGAAATTTGGCTGGCGCTATTTTGGTGGCCATTTCTACGTATTTTTGGCTTGCTACTCGCCGATCCATTTTTTTCTAGCCGTTCCATCGCTATCAAAGTACGCGTTGGTTTAGCACTGATGCTGGCCATCTTAATCGGCCCTTTATTACCCGCATTACCGACGGTGCCTGTCGTTTCACCCGAAGGAATGCTGATTGCGATTCGTGAGCTAATTATTGGCATCTCAATGGGCTTTGTGATGCGGCTGATTTTTAGTAGCGTCGAGTTGGCTGGACATTTGTCGGGCTTGCAAATGGGGCTGGGTTTTGCGTCGTTTTATGATCCGCAGCATTCAACGAATAGCTTGGTGATTTCGCAATTAATGAGCTTGTTTATGCTGTTGGCTTTCTTATCTGTCGGCGGACATTTGGTCGTACTTCGGGTATTAATTGACAGCATGGTGCAGCTGCCGCTGGGTGGCATTAGCGTGTCGGCGGCGGGATTTAAGCAATTGGCTGATTATGGGGCCATTGTATTTCGAACTGGCGTATTGCTGGCCTTGCCAGTGCTGGCCGCATTGTTGATTACTAACTTGGCCATTGGCGTGATGACGCGTGCAGCGCCGCAACTCAATGTTTTTGCAGTCGGTTTTCCGCTCACTTTGGGTGTGGGCTTTGCTGCGATGTATTTTTCCTTGCCGATGTTGGTGCCGCATATCGATCAAGCGATTGCCAATTACACGCGCTATATTGCTCAGATCTTAACTGCTTTTAGCGTTAAATAGCGGCACGATCTTCCCGCAATTACCTCGGCATTGACGTCATTTTTGTCGCATTTAGCCAGAAACAATCGACCTGATGAATAAATGCAATTCCCGACTAGTTTGCTCGGGTATTGCAGCTCGGGGTATAATCGCTCATCTATTTTTTTATCCAAGTGAGATTCCCATGAGCGTGGCCATTGCCGATGTGCAAAACACCGTGGATACCCGCAATATTGCCATCAATAAAGTGGGGATTAAATCGATTCGTCATCCAGTGCAAGTGGCTGATCGCGCCGATGGTGTGCAACACACCGTAGCGACTTTTGATATGTATGTGTTTTTGCCGCAGCATTTCAAAGGCACGCACATGTCGCGCTTTGTTGAGATTTTGAATAGTCACAACAAAGAAATTTCAGTTGAATCGTTTGAAACGATTTTGCGCCAAATGTGCGAACGCCTTGAAGCTGATGCTGGCTATTTGGAAATGCGTTTCCCATTCTTTGTGAATAAAACTGCGCCGGTTTCTGGTGTGCAAAGTTTGCTGGATTATGATGTTTCTTTGATCGGCGAATTGAAAAACGGCGTGTTTACGCAAACGCTGAAAGTACTCGTGCCAGTGACTAGCTTGTGCCCATGTTCGAAGAAAATCTCGGCTTATGGCGCGCACAATCAACGCTCGCACGTGACCATCAGCGCCACTTTGGGCGAACACGTTTGGATTGAAGAAATCGTTGAATTGGTTGAGAAACAAGCATCATGCGAATTGTATGGTTTGCTCAAACGCCCAGACGAAAAATTCGTTACTGAACGCGCTTATGACAATCCAAAATTTGTTGAAGACATGGTGCGCGATGTGGCAGCTAGTTTGAACGACGAGCCACGTGTAGTGGCGTATGTGGTTGAATCAGAAAACTTTGAATCAATCCATAATCACTCGGCGTATGCTTTGATCGAGCACGATAAACGCGCTTAAGTAGTAAGGCAAAAATTTTCTTGCATCGTTGTCTCGCCTTGTCGTACTAAAGTACTGCCTTGGGCTTGCCCGCCTTGCCATAAAACTTTTGCAATTGACTGAATCAAACTAAAAAGGCTCCTGATGGAGCCTTTTTTGAGGGTGCTATGTATATTTTATTGATTGGTTATTTGTTTGTGGTCGTGATGTTTTCGGCGGTGGTCGCTGCGAGTAAATTGTTTTTAGGCTTGTTTTTCTTTGTCGTGTTAGCGGTATTGCCAACGTGGTTAATTTTTTGGCTTAAGCGCAGTGTGCAAAAAAAACGTGTTGAAATCGATGACAATCAGCAGCTTGAAGGTGAGTAGGGGTATTTGATTGTAGGCATTAATCAAAAAAGCCTACAAGGCAATACCCCCTATTGCTGCTCTAGCCAAATCAAGCTAGCCATGCGACCCGTTACGCCGTCACGACGATAAGAAAAATATCGTTCGCTGTCGTTAAACGTGCATTCAGTACCGCCATAGATCTGGCTAATACCGAGGCGATTGAGCCGCTGCCGCGCGAGCAGATACATATCTGCCAGCCATTTACCATCAGCTTGTAGCGCAAATGCTGCCGCTGCCGCCACGTCGCGCTGCATAAACGCCTCACGCACATCATCACCCACTTCAAACGCTGTTGGCCCAATTGCAGGCCCTAGCCACGCCATGATGGAATCTGCGGGTACAGCCATCGCCGCGACAGTATTTTCTAGTACGCCATCACATAATCCACGCCAACCCGCATGCGCTGCCGCAACAACGCTGCCTTGCTGATCGCAAAACAGCACCGGCAGGCAATCTGCGGTCATGACAACGCTAACCGCACCCACAGTGCGGCTCACGCTGGCATCAGCTTCAATTGGTGCGCTGACGTCCTCAGTAGTGGAGGTCTCGGCATCGACGACGATGGTGCTGTGCGTTTGCTTGAGCCATGCGGCGGGTGAGGGTAGTTGTTGCCGATTGGCTGCAACAGCGTCAATGGCGTCGCCCACATGATCGCCCAGATTGAAACTCGCATACGGTGCGGCGCTGACTCCGCCATGCCGCGTAGTTTGCAAGGATTTCACATTGGCCGGAGCAGGCCAATCGGGCGTAAAACAGTGGGTATTATTCACGGAGGGCATTTTATTCACGGACATAGATCAGCTCACAATCGTGATCGTCGTCTTCATCATCTTCGTCAAAATCGTCTTGGCTCATGCCCATATCAGCGCGTAGCGTGCCGATGAGTTGTTCCAAGTCGAATGGAATCGCTGCTTTCCATGTCATCGTTTTGCCGCTCTCTGGATGAACTAAAGAGAGCTTTCTGGCGTGTAGCGCTTGGCGATTAAGGTCTTCCAGCGCCATACGAACTTCATTGCTGGTATCCATTTTTGGTGCAATGCCGTACACAGGATCAGCAGCCAGTGGATGATTAATGTGCGCCATGTGCACGCGAATTTGATGCGTACGGCCTGTTTCAAGGCGGCATTCAATCAGCGTGTAGGCAGTAAAGCGCTCTAGTACATGGTAATGCGTGATTGATGGCTTGCCAGTGCGGACCACGGCCATTTTAATTCGGTCTTTCGGGTGGCGAGCAATCGGCGCATCGACTGTGCCATCGGCGTTGATAAGGCCGTGTGCAACCGCCAAGTAATGGCGTTTCACGCTGCGTTCTTGTAATTGATTCACTAAATGCACTTGCGCTTGCAAAGTGCGGGCGACGACCATCAGGCCGCTGGTGTCTTTATCGAGGCGATGAACAATCCCAGCGCGTGGGATTTGACGTAATTCAGGATAATGAAACAGTAGGGCGTTGAGTAAAGTTCCCGACCAATTGCCGCTGCCGGGGTGGACCACTAAACCGGCGGGTTTGTTGATAATCAGAATCGTGGCGTCTTCGTATAAGACGGTCAGTTCAATATCTTCGGCTTCATACGCGACTTCATTGGGGTCGGGCTGTACATCGACAGATAGCGTTTCACCGCCCCAGAGTTTGGTTTTCGGTTGCGCGGTTTCACCATCCACCGTCACCCGCCCGTCTTTAATCCACGTAGTCAAGCGGCTACGAGAAAAATCAGGCAAAATCTTCGCTAAAGCTGCGTCTAAGCGTGTGCCTGCTAAATCATCAGGCACAGACAAAACACGAATGTCTGCGAAGTCGTTATAATCGTTTAGTTCAATATCGGATTGCATCATGACTAAGATTCTACCGCGAATCCTGATTTCTGCCTTATTAGTTAGCTTAATGGCAGGATGTTCTTCGCTCGGCAATGATAAACCAGATGATACTTTGGGCTGGAGCGCTGAAAAATTGTTCAGCGAAGCCAAGTCAGAGCAAGCTGGCCGTAATTTTGAAGCCTCTAATAAACTATTAGAGAAGCTGGAAGCGCGTTTCCCCTATGGTCGCTTTGCATCGCAAGCCCAGTTGGAAATGGCCTTCAATTACTACAAGGATCAGGAACCCGCACTGGCTTTAGCGGCGATTGATCGTTTCATTAAACAAAATCCAACTCATCCTAGCTTGGATTACGCGATGTACCTGAAAGGGCTGGTGACGTTTAATGAGTCGCAAGGTTTTATGTCGAACGTTTCCAAGCAGGATATGTCCGAGCGTGACCCGAAGGCTGCAAAAGAATCATTTAATGCATTTCGTGATTTGACTCTGCGTTTCCCTGAGAGCAAATACTCAAAAGATGCGACGATTCGGATGGGTTATCTGATTGGTGCGATGGCCAATTATGAGCTGCACGTTGGGCACTACTATTTCCAACGCGGTGCGTTTTTGGCGGCAGCAAATCGTGGTCGAGCTTTATTGGATAACTATGCCAATACCAAGCAAGTTGAAGGTGCTTTGGGCTTGATGATCCAATCCTATGATCGTTTAGGGATGAAAGATTTAAGCGCCGATACCAAGCGCGTTTTGTTGAAAAACTTTCCGAATTCAACAGCGGATAAAGAAACAATCAGTACAGATCCATACTGGTGGGCGCCGATTTAAAGTTTGATTGCAGAATAATGAAAGAGTGCTTGACGCCAATTAAATTGCCGTCTATTATTCTGCTCTCTTTGGGGGTATAGCTCAGTTGGTAGAGCGCTTGCATGGCATGCAAGAGGTCAGCGGTTCGATTCCGCTTACCTCCACCAGAACAAAGTTCTAGAGTTCATTCGGCTGAATAGATTGAATTTTGGGCGAAGACGTAGTTCCCATAGTTTAGCGGTTAGAACACTGCCCTTTCACGGCGGCGGCCGGGGTTCGATTCCCCGTGGGAACGCCACAGTTAGTCGTTTGTAGTAGTAAAAAAGTTTGTACATAGTTCCCATAGTTTAGCGGTTAGAACACTGCCCTTTCACGGCGGCGGCCGGGGTTCGATTCCCCGTGGGAACGCCAATAAATAAAAAAGCACTCGTTAAAACGAGTGCTTTTTTATTGCCTAGCGAATTGTCTAACGATTAGTGATGATGATTCTTATCGTATTCGATTCGGGCGTGAGCAAGGCAATCATAGAAGTCGATGCGCAAATTCGCACAGAGCTCTAAATATTGCTGCAGCTGCGTTGTGACTTCGCTGCTTAATTGCTCTTTGGTGTTGGGTGCTTGATTTGAAACACCCGATTGACAGCTGGCCATCTGCTTTGCTCCTAGCAACACTGTAAGTAGAGTATTGCAAGTCTTGTGCCATGGTGCAATGCGGAAAATACGTATGCGAAGGCCAAAATAGCCGCGTTTCTGACTGATTTTTAGTAGTGAGCGGCAACTTTTGCCATTTGTGACGGCAAAGCTGCGATTTTACTTAATTTTTTGCCGTTAAGTCCTTGTTTTTAGTCATTAATTCAAACCAAGCCATTCGTCGTTTTAAACGCAGTATGTATAAAAAAAGCCACGGAAAACCGTGGCTTTTTTGCACCTTCGCAAGCAAATTACTTTTTACGTTGCGGTGGTAAGTCAGTACATACGCCTTTCGCGACTTCAGCGGCCATACCAATCGATTCGCCCATGGTTGGGTGAGGATGGATGGTTTTGCCGATATCGACGGCATCAGCGCCCATTTCGATGCCGAGACAGATTTCGCCGATCATATCGCCAGCGTGTGGGCCAACAATCGCACCGCCGAGGATTTGGCCGTTTTCTGCATCAAACAGTAGCTTAGTAAAGCCTTCCGTGCGGCCATTGGCAATCGCACGACCCGAAGCCGCCCATGGGAACACGCCCTTGGTGATTTTAATACCGTCCTTCTTGGCTTGATCTTCGGTCAGACCCACCCAGGCCACTTCAGGGTCGGTGTAGGCAACGCCAGGGATCACGCGTGCGTCGAAGTAGGCCTTGTGACCTGCTGCGTTCTCAGCGGCAACGTGTGCCTCGTGAACGGCTTTGTGTGCCAACATTGGTTGACCCACCAAATCGCCAATTGCGAAAATGTTCGGTACGTTGGTGCGCATTTGTTTGTCGACAACAATAAAACCGCGCTCATCGACAATCACACCTGCGTTTTCAGCACCGACTTTCTTGCCATTGGGCGAGCGACCTGTCGAGTACAGTACCAAGTCGTAGCATTGCGCTTCAGTTGGCGCTTTCGGGCCTTCAAACGTCACCCAAACGCCATCTTCTTTTGGCACAATCGATGTGGTTTTCGAGCTAAGCATAATGTTGTCAAAGCGATGGCTGTTCCAGTCTTGCCACACTTTAACCAGATCACGATCCGCGCCTTGCATCAGGCCGTCCGACAATTCAACCACGTCCAAGCGTGCGCCCAGCGTCGAGTAAACCGTACCCATTTCCAGACCAATAATCCCGCCGCCGATAATCAGCATGCGTTTTGGTACAGATTTGAGTTCCAAGGCGCCAGTTGAATCTACGATGCGTGGGTCATTCGGGATAAACGGCAATTTCACCGCTTGCGAACCCGCTGCAATCACCGCTTGCGCAAATTTAATGATTTTTTTCTCGCCGGAAAAATCTTTGCCCGTGCCAGTGGTCACTTGAACTTCCATGTGATTGGCATCAAGGAAAGCACCGACCCCGCGTACTTGCTCGACTTTACGCATTTTCGCCATGCCAGCCAGACCGCCAGTGAGCTTGCTAATCACTTGGTCTTTGTAGCCGCGCAGCGCGTCGATATCGACTTCGGGGGCGCCAAATTTAATGCCGTTTTTCGCCATATGCGCGACTTCATCGATGACCGCTGCGTTGTGCAGCAAAGCTTTCGATGGGATGCAGCCGACGTTCAAACACACGCCGCCTAGCGTTGCGTAACGCTCAACAATGACGGCTTTCATACCCAAATCGGCCGCGCGGAACGCCGCAGAATAGCCGCCAGGCCCTGCGCCGATCACCAGCATGTCGCATTCAATGTCAACGTTGCCGGTGTATTGACCTGCGACTGGCGCAGCAGCTGATACTGCTGGTGCAGAGGCTGGTGCAGCAACAGGAGCGGTTGCTGCCGGTGCTGGCGCAGCTGCGCTAGCAACGATTTCCAAAATTGCGATGACATCGCCTTCAGTGGCTTTGCCGCCCGCAGCAAGGCGCATTTCTTTGATCACGCCAGCGTGCGTTGAAGGTACTTCCATCGTCGCTTTGTCGGTTTCGAGTGCGATCAAGCTGTCTTCAACGGCAACGGTGTCGCCGACTTTAACAAACACTTCAATCACATCAACACCGGCATGACCGCCGATGTCGGGTACTTTTAATTCAATCAGATTGCTCATAATAAATCCTGTATGGGTATATGAATAAGGGCATTAAAGGGTAATGGCTAGGTGCCAATACCCCCATGCACCCTTACAGAACTAAACGACGAACGTCGGACAACAATTTGCCCAAGAACACGGTGAAGCGACCAGCTTGTGCACCGTCAACGACGCGATGGTCGAATGACAATGACAATGGGCACATCAAGCGTGGCTCAAAGCTAGAACCATTCCAAATCGGTTTGATTTGCGATTTGCATACGCCCAAGATCGCCACTTCAGGTGCATTGACGATTGGCGTAAAGCTCGTGCCGCCGATGCCGCCCAAACTTGAAATCGTGAACGTTGCGCCTTGCATATCGGTTGGTTTGAGCTTGCCATCACGCGCCAAAGCCGACAATTCACTCAATTCTTTGGTGATTTGTTTCAAGCCTTTTTGATCCACGTTTTTAATCACGGGAACGACCAAACCATTTGGCGTGTCGGCGGCAAAACCAATGTTGTAATACTGTTTCAGAATCAAATTATCGCCATCGAGCGATGAATTCATTTCTGGGAAGGCTTTGAGCGCTTCGGCAGCGGCTTTGATAATGAAAGCGAGTGGCGACAATTTAAGGCCACTTTTTTCCCATTCTTTACCGATGGTTTTACGGAAGTCTTCGAGTTCAGTGATATCGCATTCGTCGTTGAACGTTACGTGCGGGATCACCACCCAATTGCGATGCAAGTTCGCGCCAGAAATCTTTTTGATTTTTGACAACGGTTTGCTTTCGATTGGACCAAATTTTGCGAAGTCCACTTTCGGCCATGGCAACAAATCAATGCCGCCGCCGAGTGATGCGCCAGCAGCTGGCGCAGCAAGTGACGAAGCCACTGCGCTGGTCATGACCGATTTAACAAAGTTTTGCACGTCTTCATGCAAAATGCGGCCTTTTGGGCCTTTGCCGCCGACTTTGCCTAAATCCACACCCAATTCACGCGCGAATTTACGCACTGAAGGCGAGGCGTGCGCTTTGCTAAAGTTAGCTTCGTCGATTTTGGCTGGTGCAGAAGCGGTTGCGACTGGCGCAGCAACAGCGGCTGGCGCTGCTACAGGAGCAACTACAGCAGGCGCAGCGACTGGTGCAGGAGCTGGAGCGCTCACTGCCGCAGTACCAGCAACTTCGAGCAACAACACGACATCGCCTTCTGAGGCTTTGCCGCCAACTTGGATTTTGATTTCTTTGACGGTACCAGCGTGGGTAGAAGGTACTTCCATCGTCGCTTTGTCGGTTTCGAGTGCAATCAGCGATTGCTCTTTTTCAATCACATCGCCGACTTTGACAAACACTTCAATCACGTCAACACCAGCGTGGCCGCCGATGTCCGGTACTTTAACTTCAACCACACCGCCACTTGTTGCAGGCGCAGCAGGTGCAGAAGCGACGGCGGCTGGCGCTGGCGCAGCAACTGGTGCAGGTGCGGCAGCAGCTTCGCCGACTTCGAGCAACAACACCACGTCGCCTTCAGAAGCTTTGTCGCCGACTTTGATTTTCATTTCTTTAATCACGCCAGCGTGGGTTGCAGGCACTTCCATCGTCGCTTTGTCTGTTTCCAGTGCGATCAATGATTGTTCTTTTTCGATGGTGTCGCCCACTTTAACGAACACTTCGATTACATCAACACCAGCGTGGCCGCCGATATCGGGAATGATCACTTCAATTAAATTGCTCATGTCTAAAATCCTATGATGGGTGAGAGGGAAGGGGTGAGGTATTGCCCTCACCCAATCAGTGCTCTTGACTTAGCGGGCTATACCCACAAGAACACCTCACTCAATTACACTGTCCAAGGGGCCGGTTTCGCTGGGTTGATGCCATATTTTTCCATGGCTTCAAGCACCTTCTCTTTACCGATTTTGCCTTCGTCAGCCAAGGCTTTAATGGCGGCAACGGCCACGTAGAAACTGTCGACTTCAAAGAATTTACGCAATTGTTTGCGTGAATCTGAGCGACCGAAACCATCGCAACCGAGCACCACGTAACGGCCTGGCACGTATTCACGGACTTGATCGGCAAAGGCGCGTTTGTAATCCGTTGCAGCAATCACTGGACCTTGACGGCCAGCCAAGCATTGAGTCACGTACGGCACGGCTTGTTCGCCCATTGGGGCTAGCATATTGTGACGTTCCGCAGCCATACCATCGCGGCGCAATTCGTTAAAGCTTGGGCAAGCCCAGATATCAGATTCGATACCGAAATCGGCTTTGAGCAATGCGGCGGCTTGGATCACTTCACGGAAAATCGTGCCCGAACCCATCAATTGCACTTTCAACTTGGCGTCTTTTGCCCCTTCTTGGAACATATACATGCCCTTCAGAATGCCGGCTTCTGCACCTGCTGGCATCGCCGGCTGGGTGTAGTTTTCGTTCATCACTGAGAGGTAGTAGTAGATGTTTTCTTGGTCTTGGTACATACGGCGCATACCGTCTTGCACGATGACTGCCAATTCATACGCAAACGTCGGATCGTACGATACGCAGCTTGGGATGAACTCAGCAAACAAGTGACCGTGGCCGTCTTGATGTTGCAAGCCTTCGCCGTTCAATGTCGTGCGACCAGCCGTTCCACCAATCAAGAAGCCGCGTGCGCGCAAGTCGCCCGCTGCCCAAGCCAAGTCACCGATACGTTGGAAACCAAACATTGAGTAGTAGATGTAGAACGGAATCATCGTTACGCCGTGGTTGGCGTACGAAGTTGCCGCAGCGATCCAATCCGACATCGCACCCGCTTCGTTAATGCCTTCTTGCAAGATTTGACCGGTTTGCGATTCTTTGTAGAACATCAATTGGTCAGCATCTTGCGGCTCGTACAATTGACCGACGTGCGACCAAATACCGAGCTGACGGAACAAACCTTCCATACCAAAGGTACGTGATTCATCCGGCACGATAGGTACGATGCGATTGCCGATTTTCTTGTCTTTGGCCAGCGCAGTCAGGATACGAACGAAAGCCATGGTCGTCGACATTTCGCGCTCGCCTGAGCTTTCTAGCAAGGTTTTGAATAAATCAAGACCTGGCACTTCGAGTGGCTCGTTGACTGGCGTACGTTTCGGCAAGTAGCCACCGAGTGCTGCACGGCGTTCGTGCATGTATTTCAATTCCGGCGAATCTGGCGCTGGCATATAGAAAGTGCAAGATGTCGCTTGTTCGTCAGTCAATGGAATATTGAAACGGTCACGCAGATGCAGCAAATCGTCGTTGGCGAGTTTCTTGGTGTTGTGCGCGACGTTTTGTGATTCGCCAGCAGTACCCAGACCAAAGCCTTTTACTGTTTTAACTAGCAACAGCGTTGGTTGGCCTTTGTGTGAAACTGCAGCTTTGTAGCCTGCATACACTTTGTACAAATCATTGCCGCCGCGCGTCAATTTCCAGATATCGTCATCTGACATCGCAGAAACGAGGTCGAGCAATTCTTGGTAAGCGCCGAAGAAATGTTCACGTACATACGCGCCATTTTTCGATTTATAAGTTTGGTATTCGCCGTCAACCACTTCCATCATGCGTTTTTGTAGCAAGCCTTTTTTGTCTTGCGCCAAGATCGCATCCCAGCCTGTGCCCCAAACGACTTTAATGACATTCCAGCCCGAACCACGGAAATCGCCTTCCAGTTCTTGAATGATTTTGCCGTTACCGCGTACTGGGCCGTCTAGACGTTGCAAATTGCAGTTGATGACGAAAATCAGATTGTCGAGTTTTTCACGACCCGCAAGAGAAATCGCGCCGAGTGATTCTGGCTCGTCCATTTCGCCGTCGCCGCAGAAACACCAAACTTTACGATCGCCTTTTTGCTTAAAGCCACGGTCGTCGAGGTATTTCATAAAACGCGCTTGGTAAATCGCCATCAATGGACCAAGACCCATCGACACGGTTGGGAATTGCCAGAAATCAGGCATCAACCATGGATGTGGATAAGACGACAAACCACCACCATCGACTTCTTGGCGGAATTTATTCAGTTGATCTTCAGAGATACGGCCTTCGAGGAAGGCACGAGCGTAAACGCCAGGTGCCGAGTGGCCTTGTACATACACCAAGTCACCGCCGTGATTTTCATCAGCAGCGTGCCAGAAGTGATTCCAACCCACATCGTACAAGGTTGCCGCAGAGGCAAACGATGAAACGTGACCACCCAAATCGCCATCAAAACGATTGGCTTTCACCACCATCGCTGCAGCATTCCAGCGCGTGTACGACAAAATACGTTCTTCAAGGTGTGCATTGCCAGGATGCTTGGCTTGCAAGTGCGCCGGAATCGTATTGATGTACGCCGTCGTTGCGGTGTACGGAATGTTCACGCCATCTTGACGAGCATGATCTACCAATTGCTCAACTAAGAAATGAGCACGCTCAGCGCCCTCAGTTTCGATGACGCTTGCAAGTGCATCGCGCCATTCTTTAGTTTCTTGTGGATCATGGTCATGTAATTGCTCTGCCATTTGTATCTACCTTGTGAGTGGTGGTTTGGTATACGCATCCGATGCTTAGTTCGGAGGCTGAGTTGATTAAAAGGCGGTGAGTGACCGCCTTCTGGACTTAGCGCGGGGTGTTCCGCTTGTAATAATTGATTAAACCATTGGTGGATGCATCGTGAGAATTGGTGAGTCCTGGCGTCATCAAGTCGGCTTCGACAGTTTTTGCCAGTTGTTTACCCAATTCAACGCCCCACTGATCGTAGGAATTGATATTCCAAACCGTGCCTTGTACAAATACTTTGTGCTCGTACAGTGCGATCAAAGCGCCCAAACGGCGTGGTGTTAGACGTTGCATCAAAATGGTGTTGGTCGGGCGATTGCCTTTGAAAATCTTATGCGGAGTCAGCTTGTCTTGCGCTTCGCCAACGATGCCGGCTTTATCGAGTTCCGCGCGAACTTCCGCTTCGTTCTTACCGCGCATAAAGGCTTCGGTTTGCGCAAATACGTTCGCCATCAAAATCGTGCTGTGCGGTTCTGGAATATCCGGATGCTCGATTGTCGCGATGAAATCGATAGGAAGTAGCTGGGTACCTTGATGCAGCATTTGATAATACGCGTGCTGGCCATTAATACCTGCATCACCCCAAACGACAGGGCCGGTGGCGTAATCAACGCGCTTGCCATCTAGATCGACTGATTTACCATTCGACTCCATATCGAGCTGCTGCAAATAAGCAGGGAAGCGTGATAGGCATTGATTGTATGGTGACACCAAATGCGTGCTGGCTTCAAAGAAATTGGCGTACCAAATGCCGAGCATGCCCATAATGACGGGTAAATTTTGCTCTAGCGGTTTGCCACGGAAGTGCTGATCCATCGTGTACGCACCGTGCAGCAAATCTTGGTAATTGTGCTTGCCTAAGTAAATTGCAATCGGCAACCCAATCGCTGACCACAGGCTGTAACGTCCGCCAACCCAATCCCAAAACTCAAACATATTATTGATGTCGATACCAAACTCAGCCACGGCTTTGCTATTGGTTGATACAGCAACAAAATGTTTGGCGATGTGCTTTTCATCGCTAGCAGTGGATAAGAACCATTTGCGCGCAGTGCGGGCATTGGTAATGGTTTCTTGCGTGGTGAAGGTTTTGGATGCAACGATAAATAGCGTGGTTTCTGGATTGAGTTGCTTGAGGGTAGAAACGATTTGGTCGCCATCGACAGTCGATACAAAATGCATCGTGAGGCGTGCATGACCATATTCTTTCAGGCCTTGGCACACCATCAATGGGCCCAAATCCGAACCGCCAATCCCAATATTTACCACATCGGTAATTGGCTTGCCGGTGTAACCTTGCCATTCGCCAGAGCGGACTTTATCGGAAAAATCACCGATTTGATCTTTAACTGCATTGACTTTAGGCATGACGTCTTCGCCATCGACCATGATCGGATTGCGATCCAGATTACGCAGCGCGGTATGCAGTACGGCGCGGTTTTCGGTGGTGTTGATTTTTTCACCGGCAAACATTTTCTCGATGCGCTCAGACAGGCCTGATTGGCGGGCTAAATCCATCAGCAGCGTCATGGTGGTTTCGTTGATCCGATTCTTTGAGTAGTCAAAGAACAAGCCGCCCGACTCAAGAGAAAACCGTTCGAAGCGGTGTGGGTCATTAGCAAAAAGATCCCGCATGTGTTGCGGGGAAATTTCTTTGAAATGCTCTTCAAGTGCTTTCCATGCAGGAGAAGCAGTGAGGTTAGACATCGGAATCGTTCCTTGTTGATCGCAAACTGGGTTTTTCATGGTGCGTGATTTCTTAGTGGTCATGTCCGCGGACTCGTTTTTCTTTCATATTGCGTTTCATTTTTTCGAGCTGATCGATCAGCTCCGGTCCGCGTTTAAGCGCCACGCCAACGGCGAGCACGTCAATAATTACCAAGTGAACAATGCGTGTAATCATCGGCGTGTATAAATCAGGATCTTCCATCGTATCGGCAAACAGGCAAATATTGCAGCGTTTGGCCATCGGTGATTTGGAGTGCGTAATGCCGATGACATCAGCGCCAGAATCACGGGCGATTTCGACTGAGCGCAGCATATCGAGCGTACGACCTGAGTTGGAAACCGCAATGATGGCATCGCCCGGTTTGAGCATCGACGCGCTCATACCGTGCATATGCGGATCGGTATAGGCAACCGTCGGTACGCCAAGGCGGAAGAATTTATTTTGTGCATCAATCGCTACCGCACCGGATTGGCCTTGGCCCCAGACTTCGATTTTGCCGGTGTTCGACAATATTTTGATGGCTTTTTCTAGCACATCCGTATCGAGTTCATTGCGACAGCGCAGTAAATGCGAAATATTATTGTCGAATAATTTTTTTGCGAGGTCGTGTGCTGAATCGTCGGCCGAAACCATAGAATGCACGTACGGCACGCCAGACACCAAGCTGCGCGTGAGGCGAAGTTTGAAATCTTGCAGACCTGAGCAATTGAGCGAGCGGCAGAAGCGGATCACGGTGGGTTGTGAAACGTCGGACAATTCGGCGATTTGTGCAATCGGTGCGTTGGCGACTAAGTTCGGTTGAGCCAGCACAAGGTCGGCAACCTTGCGTTCTGATTTTGATAATGTATCGAGTACAGCTTTGATTCGTTCGAGCATTATTTGGGGCCTTTAATCAAACAGTCAGCGCCGTCAATCAAACGCAATAACGCCAAGCAGCAAAGCTGCAATGGCGTTGATAAAAAATGTAAATAAGAGTGAATCACTTAGGCTGTCCAATAAACCTGTACTGGGCTCGCCGCTTGATCAAGTACTCGGCGAATTGGGTAGCATTCAGTGAGCGATTTTTGCTCTTGCATTGCGGTATTCAGTAATTCTTTTTTGCCTTCGCCAGTAATGTGCACCAATAAATTGCGTGCTGCTGCGATGGTTGGCAACGTTAAAGTAATACGTTGATGCGGCGCTACAGGCGGCGTCACAGCGGCAACCCATTGAGTTGACGCACAAGCGGCTTCTAATTCAACGGCATTAGGGAAAAGCGAGGCAGTGTGACCGTCATCACCCATACCTAGGATCAGTATATCAATAGGGGCTTTGATGCTGCTAAGCTGCGCTTCAATACCCTCCAGTCCTGCGTGTGGTGTTGCTGCATCATTGACCATAGAAATAAACGTCGCTGCTGCTGCACCATCTTGGAGGAGATTTTCGCGCGTCAGGCGCTCATTGCTATCTGCGTGATCGTTAGGCACCCAGCGCTCGTCTACCAACGTAATAATCACTTTGCTCCAGTCAATTGGACTAGTGCGAAGTGCTTTAAACATGCCTGCTGGAGTGCGTCCGCCGGACACTGCAAGACTGGCTGAACCGCGATCGAGGATTGCTTGTTGAAGTTGCTGAGCAATGTCTTGCGCGAGCTTGAGGTCGAGTTCATCTTTGCTGCTAAACTCATGCCATTGCAGGGTCATTCGGGTGTCTCCAGGAATTCAATTCAAAAGGGGCGGCACAATGCGGAGTTTCCCGTAGTTGTCTGATTTACGCAACTGCTAGGAAAGCTCCGCGAGGACGAGAAATGCTTTTATAGAGTCTTCGTGTCCGCCTTTTAAGATTCTTCGTGCCAGCACAGTCCATCACGTGACAACAGTGCTGAAGAAGCCGCTGGGCCCCAAGTGCCTGCGGTGTAAGTTTTTGGACCTTCTGAGCTGTTTTCCCAGCTTTCGATGATCGGTTCAACCCAACGCCAAGCTGCACGTTGCTCGTCACGACGCACAAATAGCGACAAATCGCCTTTGATTACGTCCATCAACAAGCGCTCGTAGGCTTCTGGGCTGCGAGTGCTAAATGCTTCTTTGAAATCCAGATCCAAATACACTTCGCGCAAACGCTCACGGCCTGGCTCTTTCGCTAGCATATAAAGGCGTACTGATTCAGCCGGTTGCAATTGAATCACTAAGCGATTCGGTTGCGTGTTTTTGCCGAAAATCGACGTTGGCGCTTCGCGGAAATTAATCACGATTTCAGCCAGACGTTCTTGCAGACGTTTGCCTGTGCGCAAGAAGAATGGTACGCCAGCCCAACGCCAAGTTTCAATTTCTGCTTTCAGTGCAACAAACGTTTCCGCTTTCGAGCCTGCTGGCACGCCAGGTTCATCTTGATAACCGGCAACGGCTTTGCCGCCGACCGCGCCAGCACGGTATTGACCACGCACGACTTTGTTATGCACGGTTTCTGGCGTGAGCGGTTTTAAGGCACGCAGCACTTTGAGTTTTTCGTCGCGAACTGCATCGGCATCGATTGAAGCGGGTGGCTCCATCGCGACGATGGTCAAGAGTTGCAAGAGATGGTTTTGCACCATATCGCGCAATGCGCCAGTTTTATCGTAGAAATCAGCACGGGTTTCAACGCCGACTTGCTCAGTCACGGTGATTTGCACGTCGCGAATCCATTCGCGGCGCCACAGAGGTTCGAGCAAAGTGTTGGCAAAACGCAATGCAATCAAATTCAGAACTGGTTCTTTACCGAGGTAGTGATCGATGCGGTAAATTTGTTGTTCTTCGAAGTATTCGCCGACTTCATCGTTGATTTTATTCGAAGATTCTAGATCGTGGCCGAGCGGTTTTTCGAGTACAACGCGTGCTTTGCCTTTGTTCAGGCCTACTTCAGCTAGATTTTTTGCAATCGGCGCGAAGAAATCCGGTGCGGTTGACAGGTAGAATACGCGGCTACGATTTGGGTAAACGTTGAGCGCTTCAGCCAAAATGACAAAGTCGCTCGTTGTATTGGCATCAACTTTAAAGTATTCGATGCGTTGGGCGAACACAGCCCAATCGGCTTCGTTATAATGGTTGCCTAAGAACTCTTTCGCTTTGCTTTGCGCTTTGGCAACGTAGCTGGCAGTGTCTGAAGGGCTGCGTCCTAAACAGATGATGCGACCATCCACTGGAAGGTTGCCATCTTGATGTTGGTGGTAAAGTGCTGGCAGTAGCTTGCGCAAGGCCAAGTCACCCGTGCCGCCAAAAAATACCATGTCGAAAGCGTCGATCGGAGTCATTGCCGAAAATCCTTCCTGTGAGGGTTGATGTGCACCCAAATTGTGCGGGCAGACAAGTAAGCTTTGTAATCTTACTACATGCCCAAATGACGGTGCAAACGAATTTATAATTTGTTAATTGTACCCGCTGTTTTTTTGCCGTGAAGAGCAGCAAGCCCATGGTAGTAAACGCCAATGTTGCATTGCAACGCAAGGGGCCGACTTACTCTTTTGGGTTGCTCTGTAGCGCCGATTGTAGTAAAACTACGCCTAATTTCTATGCATTTCTGCTGGGTGCTGAGTCGCCCAGTCTATTCGGAGTTTCGTATGACATTGCATCCTCGTCTGGCTGAAGTAACGCAACGTGTTATTGAACGCAGTAAAGAATCTCGCGGCCGTTATTTGGCGCGCTTAGAAGAAGCCGCTAGTAAAGAGCCTGTGCGTAAAGGTCTTGCCTGTACCAACCAAGCACATGCTTGGGCTGCGATGCCGACGACTGATAAAATCATGCTGCGCGAAATGAAGACCGCCAATATTGCGATTGTGTCTTCGTACAATGAAATGCTGTCTGCGCATCAACCCTTCGAAGCCTTCCCTGCGCTGATCAAACGTGCTGCACATGAAGTTGGCGCGACGGCGCAATTTGCCGGCGGTGTACCAGCGATGTGTGATGGCGTGACGCAAGGTCAAGCTGGCATGGAATTGTCTTTGTTTAGCCGCGATGTGATCGCGATGTCGACGGCTGTGGCTTTGTCGCACAATATGTTTGATGCGATGCTCTGTTTGGGCGTGTGTGACAAAATCGTTCCGGGCTTATTGATCGGTGCTTTGCAGTTCGGCCACTTACCGACGATTTTTGTACCTGCTGGCCCGATGACGACCGGTATTTCGAATAAAGAAAAAAATGTAACGCGCCAATTGTTTGCCGAAGGTAAAGTCGGTCGCGATGCGCTGCTAGCGTCTGAAGAAGGCTCTTACCATGGCGCGGGGACATGTACTTTCTTTGGTACAGCCAATTCCAATCAAATGTTGATGGAAATCATGGGTCTGCACTTGCCGGGCGCTGCGTTTACCAATCCGGGTACTGAACTGCGTGATGCGTTGACGATTGCGGCAACCAAACGTGCGGCGCAAATTACGGCGCTGGGTAATGAATTTATTCCTGTTGGTAAAGTGATTGATGAGAAAGCGATTATCAATGGCATTATCGGTTTGCTCGCTACAGGTGGCTCGACGAATCACACGATTCACTTGATCGCGATTGCACGCGCTGCGGGTGTGGTGATTGATTGGTCTGATTTCAGTGATTTGTCGGCAATTATTCCTTTACTGGCTAAAGTTTATCCAAACGGCGCGGCGGACGTGAATCACTTCCACGCGGCGGGTGGCATGGGTTATGTGATTCGTGAATTGCTGGATGCCGGTTTGTTGCACGATGATGTGTGGACCGCCGCTGGTTTTGGTCTGCGTCATTATGCGCAAGAGCCTTTCCTTGAAAATGGCGTTGCGGTGTGGCGTGATGCGCCAACGGTTGCTGGAGATGCCAGCGTATTGAGCACCGTAGCCAAGCCATTCCAAGCTGATGGCGGCACTAAATTGCTGCAAGGTAATCTTGGCCGCGCGGTGATTAAAACTTCGGCGGTTGCGCCGGAATTCCGCATTGTGAATGCGCCAGCGATTGTGTTTGACGATCAAGAAGACGTGATTGCCGCCTTTAAACGCGGCGAACTCGAGCGCGACTTTATTGCTGTCGTGCGTTTCCAAGGCCCACGTGCCAACGGCATGCCCGAGCTACACAAACTCACACCACCGCTGGGCGTATTACAAGATCGCGGTTTTAAAGTCGCACTGGTGACCGATGGCCGGATGTCCGGCGCTTCTGGCAAAGTACCTGCGGCGATTCATATCACGCCTGAAGTGGTGTGTGGCGGTGCTTTGGGTAAAGTTCGCTCTGGCGATATGATTTTACTGAACGCAGAAACCGGCGAGTTGGTTGCGCAAGTGGATGCTGCAGAATGGGCATCGCGTGAAGTGGTTACTGCGGATATGGCTAAAAACGGACATGGTATGGGGCGTGAGTTATTTGCTACATTCCGCCAAAATGCGACAGGCGCGGAAGAAGGCGCAATTAGCATGGGCTTGGCACATTAATTTTAAAGTGCGGGTATGTTGATGCAGGGCTTTATTACTGAGTGCTGTATTGATATACCCTAGGTGGTGGTTTTTTATTGAGCCATTTGATTTTTGCTTGGGTGGCTTATTTTTATAACGCAAAACGGAAGAGTTAGAACATGCAAATTCGCGACATTATGCGCTCCTGCTCGGTGATGCCAGTCTTGGTCATCGAAAATGTGGAACACGCTGTGCCTTTGGCGCAAGCTTTGGTTGACGGTGGTATTCGTGTATTGGAAGTGACTTTGCGCACTGAAGCCGCACTCGCAGCGGTGAAAGCCATCGCTGATAACGTGCCAGGCGCGATTGTGGGTGTGGGTACAGTGGTTCGTCCGGAGCAATTCCAGCAAGCGAAAGACGCGGGTGCGGTATTTGCGGTAACGCCAGGTTTAACGCCAAAACTCGCTGCTGCGGCACGCGCTTGCGGTATTGAACTCTTGCCGGGCGTGATGACACCGTCAGAAGCCATCGCTGCGCTTGAAGAAGGCTTTGATGCGATGAAATTGTTCCCTGCGGAACAAGCAGGTAGCTTGGCCATGCTGAAAGCGTTGGGCGGCCCATTGCCACAAATTCTGTTCTGCCCAACTGGCGGTGTGAGCTTGGAATCGGCACCTAAGTTATTGGCGTTGCCTAACGTCGGCTGCGTCGGTGGTTCTTGGTTGGCGCCGAAAGAAATGGTTGCGAAGGGCGATTGGGCAGGGATTACTGCTTTGGCGCGCGAAGCAGCTGCACTGCGTCCTTAATTTGATTGATACCCGTCGCGTTTGCGGCGGGTTAGTTTTTGCATGCCATTCAGAGTGGGGTGCCATTTTGTCGTGATCGATAAGCTGGTCTTTGACTCTGATTTTTGCGCCGAGTTTGTCGTGGCGCAAAGGCAAGGGTGCGCTAAATGGTGCATGCTTAAGCGCTCCGTTATTAATTAAATTGCTAGGCACATATTGTCTTGCTCTGTTGTTTTGTCTTGCTGTAGGTCTGCTACGGCTTTTGGCTTTTATTACCTTGTGGCTAGCTGTTACACGGGTACATACTTGTTTTTACACCTCTTTTGGAGATTGATTCATGACTATTAAAGTTGGTATCAATGGTTTTGGCCGCATTGGCCGCATGGTCTTCCGCGCTGCTGTTTATAATTTTTCTGATGATATCGAAATTGTGGGTATCAATGATTTGTTAGAGCCTGATTACCTTGCCTACATGCTGAAACATGATTCAGTGCACGGTAAATTCAAAGGTGATGTAGCGGTTGTTGACGGTCATTTGGTCGTGAATGGCAAAACAATTCGCCTGACTGCGGTTAAAAATCCAGCTGAATTGAAATGGGGTGACATCGGTGCTGATGTTGTCGTTGAAGCGACTGGCCTGTTTTTGACTAAAGAAACTTGCGAAGCACATTTGGCTGCTGGCGCGAAAAAAGTCATTATGTCGGCTCCGAGCAAAGACGACACTCCTATGTTTGTCTATGGCGTGAATAACGACACTTATGCTGGTCAAGCGATCATTTCTAATGCTTCGTGCACGACGAATTGCTTGGCACCATTGGCTAAAGTCATTAACGACAACTTTGGTATCAAACGTGGTTTGATGACGACCGTGCACGCAGCAACAGCAACGCAAAAAACCGTGGATGGCCCATCGAACAAAGACTGGCGCGGTGGCCGCGGTATTTTGGAAAACATCATTCCATCATCAACTGGCGCAGCAAAAGCCGTTGGTGTGGTGATTCCAGAAATCAAAGGCAAACTCACTGGTATGGCGTTCCGCGTGCCAACTTCTGACGTTTCAGTCGTTGACTTGACGGTTGAGTTGAATAAAGAAGCGACTTTCGAGCAAATCTGCGCAGCATTGAAAGCAGCTTCTGAAGGCGCAATGAAAGGCGTTCTAGGCTACACCACCGAGAAAGTGGTTTCGACTGACTTCCGTGGTGAATCATGCACTTCTGTGTTCGATGCTGATGCAAGTATTGCTTTGGATGGCACTTTTGTTAAGTTGGTGTCTTGGTACGATAACGAATGGGGCTATTCAAGCAAAGTGCTTGAAATGGTTCGCGTTATGGCGAGTAAGTAAATCTAGCCTGATTTAAATTATTTAAATCAAGCGCAATGAATGCCGGTCGGCCTAGCTGACCGGCATTTTTTTTCGCTATCTCTTCGAGCGGCAATATTCATCGATCAATGAATGCTGCTGTGGCGCGGCAATAAGGGTCCAAATAAAACGCTAAGGTATGACATGCAGCATCTGGCTATGCTGTGGAGGTAATTTTACACCCTCGAAAGCGTCTTTTTTGCACAGAGTAAGCCGAGTAAGGTCTGGATAATGCGTCACATGCCTTCTGTCTTAGGTGGTTCATCTGTTCAACGAGGAGTGTTAAATATGTTCAAGCGTTTACTGATTGGTAGTCTGTTGTCGACCGCATTTGCTGTGCCAGCAATGGCTGAAATTTCTATTTCGGGTTCAGCTGAAATGGATTTGTTTTATCGTACGAACCAGGCTGATGGCAATGGCGGCAGTTCTGGCGGTGCTATGGGGCAAGAAATTGCAATCGTTGTAAATATCGACGGTAAAGATAAGCTCGATAGTGGCGACACTTTAAAATGGCGTCTAGCGCAAAAAGTAGCGACAGACTATCGCTATGATTCATTTGGTCAGCGTGAAGCTTGGATCGGTTACGAAGGCGGCTGGGGTGAGATGCGTTTTGGTAATCAATTCTCTAATCAATACTTAGCGATGGATTGGCCATATGGCGCGCAAGGCCAAGGTAACCTTTGGGCTGATTTTGGTGCGCACACTGTTCAGTACAGTAAAGCGGTTAGCTATTTCTCGCCTAACTTTGGTGGCTTTAGCTTCCAAGGGCAATACGACCTGGGTTCTGGTGATCGCGATGCACATGCATACGAGCTTACCGCAAATTATACGCAAGGTGGTTTGCGTGTAGATGCTGGCTTCCACGAGGCGAAAAACGATGGTTCTGCATCATCTGAAGCCTATGTATTTGGTAATAGCGGTGGTTGGGGTAGTGGTGGTAATTACGCGAAAGATAACAAGGTTCGCGCTTATAACGTAGGTGCTATGTATCGCTTTGAAAATGGTTTTGACGTCGCTGCAAGTGCAAAGCGCAATGAATGGAATGGCGAAGTGAACAGTGCTATCCATGCAGGCACAGGTAAAACTACGGTGGATCAATACTTAGTGCGTGCAGGCTATACGACGGGTAAGCACAATATGAATCTGGGTTACCAACGTGTTACTGATAGTAAAACTGATGGCGTGACCGCTGATGATGGCATGGATGTGCTGAATGCTCAGTACAACTACACCTTGTCTAAAAACACTAGCGGCTTTATTCAAGCGCGTTACCACATGCTAGATAATGCCAACAAAGCCAGTGTGATGCATGGTGCTTATCAACTCGATGGTTCAGCAGGTAGTGGGAAAGATAATTCCTTACGTGTACTGGTTGGTACTTGGACTGGCTTCTAAAGCGCTAAGTTGATGTAGTTAAATGAGTTTTGCATAAAAGCGGCGCAGCAATGCGCCGTTTTTGTTGTTTGCGCGATACAGTTTGTAGGCCGAAAGCCGCTTGGTTTTGCCTTGCACTCCAAACATGGGTATTCTCGAGTCTGTAAAGCAGTGGCGGCAATGTTCAGATTGCAGCCTGCTGTTACGGTGGTTTTAACTTAACTCTCGTATCTTTTGGAGAATAATAAATGTTCAAGCGCGTTCTATTGGCTGTAGCTGTTGCTGCTGCTGTATCTGCTCCAGCTTTCGCTGAAGTATCTATCAACGGCTCTGCTGAGATGGATTTGTTTTACCGTACTAACAATAGCGATGGTACTGCTACTGGTACTACTGGTAAATTGTTGCAAGAAATCGCAATCGTTGTGAATATCGATGGCAAAGACAAACTAGACAATGGCAGCACTTTGTCTTGGCGTCTTGCTCAGAAAGTAGCAACTCCAGATCGTTTTGATGCAATGGGCATCCGCGAAGCTTGGATTGCTTACGGTGGCGACTGGGGTACTTTGAAGTTTGGTAACCAATGGTCTAACACTTACCTGATCCAAGACTGGCCATATGGCTCTAAAGGCTTCTCAGGCACTATGGGTGAAGTTCCTAATACTGGCTTTGGCTCAGGTATTAGCTACGCTTCTCCATCGTTTGGTGGTTTTAACCTGACTGCTGCTTACGATTTCGGTAACGGCAATAACAATGCTGCTACTGCATACGAAGTAACATTGCAAGGCGCTATCGGTCCTGTAAACTTGGATATGGGTTACTTCGCAGTTGAAGACGGTTCTCCAATTCCAAACGGCCGCGATTGGGCTGGTGGTCAAACTGCCGGTAAAGCAAACGGCATGAAAGACGAAAAAGGCGCGAGCTACGCTAACTGGGTTATCGGTGCTCGTGGTTCTATCGCTGATGTAGCTTTGCGTGCAGCTGTACGTAACATCAACGCAGAAACTCCTACTGGTGTTGAAGCGGATCAAATGGGTTACCTGTTGAGCGGTACTTATGGCTTCGGTAAAAATGCACTGAGCCTTGGCTACATGTTGCAAACTGCTGAGAAAGATGGCCAAAATCAGAACGACAACGACTTTGAAACTATTGGCTTCCAATGGGATTACTCTTTGTCTAAAAACACTGGCGCATTCTTGCAAATCCGTCACAACATGGTTGGCAAGAACTGGGGTGCAAACGCAGCTGCTTGGCAAAATGATGATGGTAAAGCAGGTAGCAAAGACAACGCTACTCGTATCTTAGTTGGTACTTGGACAGGCTTCTAATCTAGTGATTTAATCGCTAATTAGAAATAAAAAAAGGCAGCTTAGGCTGCCTTTTTTTATTGTTTTCTTTTATAACTATTGGCTTAGGTATTAAATTTTTTTAATCAGATTATGATCTTTTATCATAAATGTCATTTTTTTGTAACGTAAAAAGATTATCATTTGTTCATGAAAATTTGGAATCAGATGAGTGTTTTTTTGCTAGTCAACAGCCCAATTTCGATATAACCAATTTTTTAATCATCTTTTTAATAAAGAGCTTGAATCAAATGAACAAAATTATTGCATTATCTCTTGCTACCGCATTGACTAGTTCTTTGGCTGTTGCCGAAGTGACAATTAGCGGGAGTGTTCGTACTGCTATGGAATACGTCAGCCCAGATCAAGTTGGCGTTAAAGCAGGTTCAAAAAGCGATGGCACTAGCAGAACACAACTAGCAGATCAAAGCTCACGTATCCGTTTTTCAGGTAAAGACAAGTTGGATTTTGGTGGCGATTTGGTATGGGTTCTGGAAAACCGTTTCCACGTTGGCGATCCTTATGACAAGGTTTCTAGCAACGTTTGGGGCTCGCGTGATACTTATATTGGTTACAAAGGTGATTTTGGTTTTACTCGTTTTGGTAAAATGGATAATGCATACAAAACGATGTTGAAAAACATTTCACCTACAATCGAAAATGAGATGAATGATTCTTCTGGTTATCTAGGTAATGGCCAATTGTTGCGCCGCCTCGGTGGTCGTGATGGACAGGTGATTTTTTATGAAACACCAAACTTCAGTGGTTTTAATGCCAGCACATCGTACACGATTGGTGAGAAAACAGCTCAATACGACGCATCTACTTTCCAGATCGGTGGTTCTTGGAAAAATGATATGTTTAACGTCGGTGCTGTTTATTCCAATGCAATGGATCAAACGGCCGATTACAAATCATCAAAAATTACAACTAAGCCAATGGGTGATGCATCGGTTAGTGGTTATATGATTGGTGCAAATGCTAAGTATATGGATTTTGGCTTGGGTCTTACATATGAAAATGTAACTCGTGATGATGGGAAAACATCTCGTGATCAAGATAGTTACGCAATTGCAGGCTCGTACAAGTTTCAAAAAATGAACTTCTTGCTAACTTATGTAAAAGCAAATGATGTTGACACTCTTTCAGAGTCTGGTGGTGACCAGGTTTCTGTTGCGGCATCTTATAATTTGTCGAAGCAGTCGAAAGTTTATGCAACTTATACAAAACTGAATAATGACAAAAATTCTAGCTTTACGACAGAGTCAGGCTACACATTGAATAATGGCCAAAGCATGGACTTATTCTCTGTTGGCGTACGTTCGGACTTTTAATTTGTTAGTGTTTGACCGCTTGAACTTGATCCGCCCAATCGAAAGATTGGGCGGTTTTTTTATTTTAAGCAGGGAGTTAGCTAAGCCTCAGGAATAGACCAAGATTAAACGCCTAGCTCTTCAACCCAGTTTAGGGCTTGTACATGTGAGCGATTTAGCATATCTGGGGTAATTTGCAGCTGTTCACACAGTCGTGGCACTTCTGCCATTTCAGGGTCTTCGCAAGCCTCTGCAAGCTCTAAAAATGGGCCATAGATGCCACTATGTTCCATAAGTGCATCACTGACCGATTCCGGTAAAATCAGTGTTTCTAATATTTTGTCCATTGGCATATCAAGCAGTACGTCAAGTAAAGAGAACATCCCAACAATGAAAAGATTATCTTTATCTTGCCCATCAAGCAGGTGAGCACCTAATAGTTCAACTAAGCGCCCGCGCGTGACTGCTGTTTTTAAAAGTGCAGGTGGGCTACCTGTTTCGGCGCCTGCTGTGACTAATAATAGTGTTAACCAACGATAGAGTTTTTGATAGCCCAGAATCGTTACTGCATGCCGGAAGGATTGAATCTCACAAGACAGGCCAAAGCCAGCAGAGTTGATGTAGCGCAGTAATTTGAATGAGAGAGCGACATCGCGTTTTAGTGCATTTTCAATATCCCGAATTTCTGCGTTATTGCGTAGCATATTCAAGAGCTGCAAAATGTTGGCATACCCAGGGTTAATAACTTTTGCTGATAGTGTTTCAGGGTGAGCAAAATAATAGCCTTGAAAGCAGTCCATGCCAATGTCTAGGCATTGCTTAAATTCATCTTTGGTTTCTACTTTTTCTGCAACTTGCAAAATAGGGTGCCGGCGTAATTCCTTCGATAAAGCAGGTACTTGCGCCATGCCAAGTTGTTGAATATCGAGTTTGATATAATTCGCAAACTCAATCATTGGGGCTGTTTGTGGGGTTAAAATAAAGTCATCAAGGGCTATACCAAACCCTTGCGCACGAAGATCGCGTAGGCGATTTAATAGTTCTGCACTGGGCTGTGTCGTTTCAACAATTTCCAAAACAACGCGCTGTGGTTGTAAAAGCTCAAGAAAATTACTTTCGAGCATAGATTCGGCAACATTAATAAATGCCAATTTGCTGCCGACTAGCCAATCGGTTCCCATGTTAGATATTGTATTAACTAAGACATTTGTACCGGCTTGCATATCACTAGAGAATTCAGCAGATACTGATTCTTTGTTGAGACGAAATAATAATTCGTAACCAATAATTTGCTGCTGCCGGTTAAGAATGGGCTGGCGGCCAATAAAAGCATGTTCTTGCGTCATATTCGGGTAACAGGCGTATAGCCATGCTCCAAGTTAGTGTTTGTCGTTAATCTTTTCAAATAACTTATCAAGTAAATTGCTCGATAAAGCGGGATGTCTTAATCGCCGCAGCATCTGCAGTGTCCGAGGCCAACAAGTCTTCCATGTCGAGCACGAGTACAATCGAGCCATCGCCGGATAATGTTGCGCCTGCCACGCCTTTCGGGCGAATATTCTGTAGTGGTTTAATCACCACATCGTCGCGGCCAATAAAGCTATCCACAGCGAGGATAAATGAATGCTCTGCAGATTGCATCAAGACGCCAAATTGAGGCAGCTGAACTTCATTCCAGCCGATGAGGTGAGCTAAGGAGCGGACGGATAGGATTTCATCCCGAACAACAATGGTTGCGCGCCCAGAGACCTCTTGAACCTGTTCTTGGCGAATCGTAATAATTTCCCGAACCATTGCAAGCGGAACAGCAAATGGTTGGTCACAGACTTTAACAACCAGAACAGGCAGGATTGCCAAGGTCAGCGGCAATGAAATTGTGAAACGGGAACCTTCACCTACAGCAGACTGGATATCAACTCTGCCATTGAGTTTCTGGATATTCGTTTTAACGACATCCATCCCGACCCCGCGGCCTGAGACGCTGGAGATCTGATCTTTGGTAGAAAAGCCAGGCAGGAAAATAAGCTGCAAGCTTTGCTTATCATCCAAGCTATTGGCTGTTTCAATATCAATCAGCCCTTTCTCAATTGCTTTGCGTCGAATGACATCAGGCCGCATGCCGCGGCCATCATCGACAATTTCAATACGAATATGATCGCCGACTTGGGTTGCAGTTAACTCAACCACTGCTTTCGCTGGCTTGCCACTGGCAATGCGCTCTTCTGTGGTTTCAACACCATGATCGACTGCATTACGAACCAAATGGACTAATGGATCGTTTAAGTCCTCCAGCATTGTTTTGTCTAGCTCGGTTTCTTCACCGGTAATTACAAGCTCAACATCTTTGCCCATTTGGCGAGCTAAATCTCGTGCTAATCGCGGATATTTTTGGAACAAGCGTCCGATTGGCTGCATCCGAGTCTTCATGACTGCATTTTGCAGGTCGCCAACGAGTAAATCTAGCTGTCCAATAGCTTCGTCTAGTGCTTTGAGCGTAACACCATCCATTTTTCCAGACATAATATCTGCGCGGAGGGTGGTGAGGCGATTCTTCGTTAGTCCAATTTCGCCAGATAAGTTAAGTACTTGATCTAGGCGAACTGTATCAATTCGGATGGTGGTTTCTTGAGTCGCTAGTTGCTGAGTGTTTGCTTGAGCACGAACATTGCTTGCTACTGCGGGGGCAGGTTTAAGACTTTGCATTGGCTCTAAAAAAGCGCTGCCTGCAATGATGACATCATCTGATTCTTGCTGGATTTCTTCGGCCACTGTGATAGGAGTTGGTATTAAAGATGGAGTAGTAACGACTTCAGCATCATCCAGTAATGCGTTATATAAGTTAGGCCAATTCGGCTCTGTATTGGATGATGTTGTTTCTGCAACTGTTACTGCGGGTATTGAATCTGTTTTTGCTGTAGCTGTTACAGCTGAAGGAGGGGCTGTATTTGCTTTTCTTCCTTCGAGTACATCATCTAATGCTTGAAGTAGCGCAGGGTCTGCCGCTGCAGGTTGGCGGCCTTGTGACATTTCACCAAACATTTCGCGCACTACGCCAGTCGCAGCAAGGATTTCATCCATAATTTCTGGATCAAGCTTGAGTTCTGCATTGCGAAGTTTGTCGAATAGGTTTTCAGTTCTATGGCATAAACTCACCATCGCATCAACATTTAAAAAGCCTGCCCCGCCTTTAATTGTGTGAAAGCCACGGAAAATATCATTTAAAAGCGCCTTGTCATCGGGGCGTTTTTCTAGCTCAACAAGTTTATTATCAACTTCAGATAGAAGCTCTGAAGATTCTGTTAAGAAGTCCTGCAGCAGGTCTTCCATTCCGCCGAAAACACTCATGGTGTACCCCTTTTATGCAGGAAGAGCTCAGAATCCGAGGCTTTCCAGCAAGTCATCAACTTGCTCTTGGTTAGTAACAATATCAGTTCGACCTTCTGTACTCACAACAGGCCCATTCAATAGGCTGGCATCATCAACTTTCACCGCACCTTGAGGACTAAACATCAATAGAAAATCAAGCAAATGACTTTCCATATCTTTTGCCATGCTTAATACCCGCTTAATGACTTGTCCTGTCAAATCTTGAAAGTCTTGGGCCATCATAATTTCAAGCATTTGAGTACTAACTTGCTCAGATTGCTGTGCAGTGGTTTTCAAATGAGAATGTGTTTGTTCAACCAGTTTTTTGAAGTCGTCAACACTGAGTTCGTGTTTATAAAATTTATCCCATTGGATTGATAAGCGTTTTGAATTATCAGTGATGCTGTCTTGCAATGGTTTTGCCACGTCGAGAGCATTTAATGTGCGCTCTGCAGCTTGCTCAGTCATGGTTGCGACGTAAGATAGTCGGTCGCGGGCGTCGGGAATAGACGCCGCAGCAGATTCAAGAGATTTATCTAGGCCAAGTTCGCGCAGGGTATCGTGCAGCTTTCTTGTGATCTGCCCGATGTGTGAGAACATTGATTTTGCAGGCTCATCCATCGCAGAACGTTGTTCTGAAGGCGGCTGGGCAGCGGATTCTAGTATTTCTACATCAGTAGAATTAGATTGAACTATGCTATCAAACAGCGCTTCAAGGTCGGGTGAATCCCCGTTATTTAATGCATTATCGCTCACAGTGCCTCCTGCTTTTTATATGTTGATTCGCTGAAAATTACTTGGCCATATTAGCGAAAATTTTCTTTAGCTTCTCATCGAGTGTGGCGGCTGTAAAAGGCTTCACCACATAACCACTAGCGCCTGCAGTTGCTGCTTCGATGATGTTTTCCTTTTTAGCCTCAGCTGTAACCATTAAAACTGGAAGGTGCTTTAATTGGGCATCTGCTCGAATCGCTCTCAATAGTTCAATGCCCGTCATATTAGGCATATTCCAATCGGTTACGACGAACTCAAATTGGCCGTTTTTTAATTTGTGCAGCGCGACTTGCCCATCTTCTGCTTCATCCACATTGGTGAAACCAAGCTCTTTTAGAAGATTCCGGACGATGCGACGCATAGTGGAAAAATCATCCACCACGAGAAAACGCATGTTCTGATCTGCCATAACTTAACTCCAGTTGCTTTATCACAATTGATAAACGCGCAAAATAAAATGTATTACGATAAGTCGAGCTAGCTTTGGCTACTCAACATAGGGGACAGCGTGTCTGCTAATATCAATGCGTCAAATTTTGCAACATAGGCATCAACACCAACACTTGCACCCATGGCGCGATTGGCATTCGATGATAATGACGAATGCATAACGACTGGTATGCCTTTAAATCGGTGATCTGACTTAATGTGTTTTGTTAGTACATAGCCATCCATTTCCGGCATTTCAGCATCTACTAATATTAATTTTAGTTTGTCTCGCAAGTTTTCGCCATCATGAGCTGCACGATTTGCTAAGTTTTGCAGTTTATCCCACGCTTCTTTGCCATTATTAGCTTGATGGTATTTGATGCCAATCTTGTCGAGAACGCTAATAATCTCTTTCCTTGCCACCATAGAGTCGTCAACAAAAAACATAAAGGTGTCTGGATGGATCGTCGTTGGGGGTAGGTCGGGAATGATTGGTTCACCAATCACGGTTGCCAAAATTTGCTCTACATCTAAGATAGACACGAGTTTGCCATCTGGTAATTCAGTAATTGCAGTAATCAAGGCTTGATTGCCGGCGAGCATGGTTTCAGGTGCGCGAACTTTGTCCCAGTCAACGCGGATAATCCGATCTACATCGTGCACTAGGAAGGCTTGCGTGTGTTTTGAAAACTCCGTCACAATCATGGTGCTAGTTGCATCGCTAGCGGGTTCTTCGTGGGTTGCAATAAAGCGGGCGAGTGAAATAACGGGAATAATATTCCCGCGTAGAGATAAAACACCTTCTACGCCGTGCGGCATATTAGGCGTTTTAGTAATTTTTGGTGTTTGTGAAACCTCACGAACTTTAAACACATTGATGCCAAAAATTTCTCGAGTTCCTAATGAAAATAGCAAAATTTCCATTTTGTTGGAGCCCGCCAGCTTGGTGCGTGCATCGACAGTATCAAGTAAATTAGCTTGTGGTGGCTTGCTCATGAGTAACCTCTTTTTGTACTTGTCTCGCAGAATTTATTCGCGACGCAAAAAATTCATAATACTTTCTGAAAGCTTGTGCGGCTCGAATTTTGCAACGTAACCATCAACACCGACGGACTGACCTAATTTTTGGTTTGAAAGTCCAGAAAGTGATGAGTGCATCAGCACCGGAATACCTACAAATCGAGGATCGCTTTTGATTTGCTTGGTTAGCATATAGCCATCCATTTCAGGCATCTCAACATCGGTCAAGACCAAATGCACCAAATCTTTGACCATTTTGCCTTGGAGTTCTGCTGATTTTGCAAGTTTTAGCAGTTCATCCCAGGCTCGCTTACCGTTAATCGCATGCATGTGATGTACATTCATTGCGTCTAATGTTTGCTCAATTTGGCTACGTGCGACTAGCGAATCATCGGCAAAAAATACGGTTTTGTGGCTGATGCTCGCATCACTAACCACTGCCGCTGTATCAATGGTGCTGCTCTTTTGGGTTGTTTCAGCTAGGACTTTCTCAACATCGAGCATCATGACTAGCTTGCCGCTTTCGAGTTCTGTGACCGCCGTAACTAAACCACCCATTTGCATGGTTAGCATATCGGGCGGTACCCGCATAACAGACCAATCAAGGCGCAAAATTGTGTCTACAGCCTCAACTAAAAAACCTTGAGTGTGGCCGTTATATTCAGAAACAACCATAATTTCGGGCTTACTTTCTGTGACAATGCCGGCGTATTTGGCAAGATCAATTACGGGAACTAAGACCCCGCGCAAGCTCACCATCCCTTCGACAGATGAAGGCATATCGGGGGCTTGCGTAATTTCGGGAGTTCGCATCACTTCACGAACTTTAAATACGTTAATTCCGAACGTCTCTCTGCGGCCTGATCTTTGATCAAGTCCTAGGGTAAAGAGCAAAATCTCTAATTTGTTGGTCCCTGCCAATTTGGTACGGGCGTCGATATTTTTTAGAAGGTCTGACACGACTCTACTCCAAGCGGCTAAGGGTGAATTGAATACTGCATTATCGGCCTTGGATTACAAATATATAGCGCTAAAAACATTTTTTTTTGCAAAGTGATTGTTTTTTAAGGTTCTAGCTCGATAAGCTGGCGCATCTTTGAATTGGTGCAATGTGAAATCTTTATAATCCATATTTATGAATGCAACAAGGACAGTTCTTTATGAGTACGCAGGATGAAGTGATTGATCCACGAAATCTGGAAGAAGCGTTTGCCTTGTTTACTGCGGCTTCGGAGCAATTGTCGCTGGCATATGCTGACTTGCAGGGGCAAGTGAGTACGCTAACTGAGCAGCTTGAGGTTGCTAATGGGAATTTACGCCGTGAATTTGATGAAAAATCAGCACTTTCCCGTCGTTTGCGTTTGTTATTAGATTGTCTGCCTGCTGGAGTGCTTGAGCTGGATTCTTTGGGGCGAGTTTTAGCACAAAATACTGCCGCGAAAAAATTATTACGTCGTGATGATGTTGGCTTTAACTGGCCACACATCGTTGCGGAGCACATGCAGCTCAGTGACGAGCCTGGTGTTTCCGAATATCGATATGCTGATGAAATATCGTATTTTTTACTGGAAGAGGTTGATGTTCCTGAAGAGCAGGTACGTCTGGTATTACTGCATGATGTTAGTTTGGCACATGAGATGCGTAGCGCGCTCGCTCGGCATGAACGTTTGGCCGCCATGGGGGAGATGGCGGCGGGTTTAGCGCATCAATTGAGAACCCCATTATCGACTGCCTTGCTTTACAACGGGCACTTGGTTCGGCCTAATTTGGCCGAGGATGATCGTGTTCGATTTGCACAAAAATCACTCGATCGTTTGCGGCATTTAGAGGTGCTCATCCAAAATATGTTGAGGTTTGTCCGTGGTCAGCAGCAGTTAACCGAGTTGTTAGATATTCGTTGTGTCATTCAGGATGCTGTGCAGCATGTTTTGCCACAATTTGAACAAAAAAATGTATGTTTAACAATTGTTGAACCAAGCGAGCCTATCTGGGGGAAAGTGAATGCGCGCGAGTTTTCTGGCTGCTTGGCAAATATCTTTGAGAATGCGTTACTGGCTTCTCATCCAGGACAAAAAGTTTTATGTGAAGTGCTAAAAGATGATTCATTCCTGTCGATTGAAATTAAAGATTTGGGATGTGGCATGGCAGAGGACGTGCGATCGCGGCTGTTTGAACCTTTTTTTACGACGCGTAAGGATGGGACTGGTTTAGGGTTGGCTATCGTACGAAATTTGGTTTCTTCATACGGCGGGGATATAAGTGTTGAATCTAAGCTAGATTTGGGGAGTTCCTTTAAGATTTGCTTGCCACTGGCGACAGCGGCAACTAAGGTGTGAGAGTGATCGTTAGATTTGGCAAAGTGCTAGTTTTTCGGTCGTACCGAGATCAATTTACTAAAAGATAATAGGGTTAATTACGTATGACACCTACCGTGCAGATTGAGGGTAATGTTGGCCGCGTCATTTTGTCGGGGCAGTTTGATTTTAGTGCGCACAGAGAGTTTCGTCAGGTGTGCGAGACGCTGATTGCGAATCCGGAGATCAAGGAAGTTTTAGTCGATTTCCAAAATGTGAATTATTTGGATAGCTCTGCGCTAGGGATGTTGTTATTGCTGAAAGAGAAAATTTCTGCTGCAAGTAAGAGTCTGGCATTAGTTAATTGCCGTGACACGGTAAAACAGGTTTTGGAAATCGCCTGCTTCGGTAAAATTTTCACGATTAGGTAGTTTTGTAATGAAAATTTTGGTTGTTGACGATACAGAAGCCATTCTGTTGCTAATTTCGCGCTTTGTCGAAGCTTTGGGGCATCGCGCAGTTTTGGCGAGGAATGGCCGTGATGCGGTAGAGCAATGTCGTTTAGAACAGCCTGATTTAGTATTAATGGATGTCATGATGCCGATCATGACAGGGCCAGAAGCGGCTATCTTGATTAAAGAAGAATCGGGAGAGCGCTGGGTACCGATTGTCTTTGTGACGGGGGTTGGCGAGGAAAACGCCTTAGCCGATGCCATTGAACGCGGTGCTGATGATTACATCAACAAACCGGTTAATTTCCGGGTTCTAGAAGCCAAGCTAAAAGCATTCGGGCGGACGCTCGAACTGAATCGGAAAGTACGCGAACAATCCGAGCGACTGGCGGATTATTACGAGAATGCTGAGGAAGAGAAACGAGTTGTGCGTCATTTGATGGAGCAACTCGTCAATTCTGAGCGCTTATCTGATCCTCAACTACAGTATTTATTGTCTCCGGCAGAAAGTCTGTCTGGGGACTTGATTGCATCTGCTCGTACGCCGGGTCAAGCATTGCATGTGATGTTGGCCGATGGGATTGGGCATGGTTTGACCGCAGCATTGAATGTGTTGCCACTGACTCAGCCGTTTTACAGCATGACTGAAAAAGGTTATGCGATCAGCGATATTTTGCTGGAAATGAACGACAAAGTTCGCCAAGTGCTGCCAGTTGGCCGTTTCGTTTGTGTCACCCTTATTTCAATTGATGAGACGACTGGTTGTATCGAAGTCTGGAATGGCGGCATGCCGATGGTGTATTTGCTCAATGACCAAGGCGAGGTGGTGTTTGAGTGTCGTTCAAAAAATCTGCCCCTGGGGATTGTTCCTTCGCACTCCATGGATTTTGCACCAGAGCGGTTTTATTCGAATGGTGCAGGTTTTGTAGTAGCGTATTCTGACGGTTTGGTTGAGGCCAGAAATGCACAGGGCGAAGAGTTTGGTGTGACGCGCTTGCTTGATGTACTGCAAAGTAATTTAACACTCAAGCCTATTGACTGCTTTCAGCATGAATTTGCCGAATTCTTGCAGCAAGAAAAGCATCATGATGATGTTTCGCTGGTGCTGGCTGGTTTTGGTGGTAATAGTCAGCGAGATATTCGTGTTGCTAATCCAGCAACTCAGGATATCAGCCAGTTATTAACGGCGGATTTTGCGACTGGTAATGAAAGTACGTGGCGTTATAGTCTGGTGCTCACTGCTGATGAATTAAGATACGTGAATACGATCCCTTTCATGATGACCTTTGTGAAAGAGATTAAATCTTTAGCAAGTTCACAGTCGGATGTGTTCTTGATTCTGACTGAGTTGTTTTTGAATGCCGTAGATCACGGCTTACTGGGAATGGATTCCGATATAAAATTAAATCCAGACGGTATGGAATATTATTTGCTTGAGCGTTCCAAGCGGCTACTTGAATTGCAAGAAGGCCGGATCGAGATTGATTTGATGGGCGTTATGCTGCACGGTCAGGAGGTCTTACGGATTCGTGTTAAAGACAGTGGCCCAGGTTTTAATTGGTCGAAATCTAGTCTGGACGCTCCTCACCCCCTGTACTCGTTTGGGCGGGGCATTGCATTAGTTAAAGCTTTAGCTTTGCGTGTCAATTACATTGGCATTGGTAATGAAGTTGAAGTTTATTACGCACCACAAGCCGTTTGATTTGAGTTTTGTGCTGATTTTTGTTTGATTTCATTGAGCCTAACTCTATTTACAGTCAAGCGTTGTTGATCAAGTTTACTCCCCTATACCCTCTTTTTCTTATTTGATCGTTTGCATCGCATGCAATACTTTGCAATTTTTATTGCTGGGTATATTCATGCCGGTCTTGTATTTAAAAGACGCCATTTAAATACCTGTATTTTAATAAGACCCCCTTCAATTTTTTTGCCCATCTTAGCATAAGCCTAGTTTTTTCTTAGTGTGTTTTTCTATCCAAAGAATAGCAATGTTCTCTTCGTGAAATTAGTCATTTGTCGGCTCTAAAACTACGCCAGCCATGGGCTAAGCATGCTGGCGCTATGCAGAATCCCCTTCTCCTTGCTTGCCTTTATTTGCAATTATTTTTTCATTGTTAGTAATATTATTTAGGCCAATTTGTAAATTTGTCTATAGTAAATTCTGTCCTGATTCTCCTCGTCATACATTGCTGCGTATTCATAAGCAGCGCACCACACAATGCCGTAGGCATATTTTGGTGAAACTCAAGGGGGCCAATATGGCTAAAAAAGTACTCACGGTGGATGACTCTACGTCAATTCGGCAAATGGTTGCGTTTACTTTAAAAAGCGCCGGTTATGACGTCGTTGAAGCGGCAGATGGCAATGCTGGTGTGGCGCAAGCGAAGACTCAGCAAGTCGATCTGATTTTGACGGATCAAAACATGCCAGGCATGGATGGGCTGACTTTAATTCGTACCGTACGCGCTCTGCCGCAGTATGTGAGCACGCCGATTCTGATGCTGACCACCGAATCGAGCGACACGATGAAACAGCAGGGGCGCGCCGTAGGGGCAACAGGCTGGCTGGTTAAGCCGTTTGACCCGCAAAAATTGTTAGAAGTTGTTCGTAAAGTCATTGGTTAATTCACTGCGCTAAGGAGTTGGCAATGACGATTGATATGAGCCAGTTTATCGCAGTATTTTTTGATGAGGCATCCGAGCATTTGGCTGCTCTTGAAGATTTATTGCTAAAGCTTGATGTTGCTAATCCGGATGCAGAAGAATTGAATGCGATTTTTCGGGCCGCTCATTCGATCAAAGGGGGGGCGGCAACGTTTGGTTTTAGCGATCTGACTGAAGTCACGCACATCTTGGAAAATCTGCTGGATCGCATTCGTAAGCATGAAACTCAGTTGCACCCAGCGATGGTGGATGTTTTTTTGCATACGGGGGATGTGCTGCGAGCGATGCTGGCAGCTCATCGCGGTCAAGATGCTGTTGATCCTGCGACGATTTCGCAAGTGATGCAAGAGTTAACGCAATGTTCTAGTGAATCATCGCAAGCTAAGCACCTTGAGCGAATTTCAATTGAAATTGCAGCAGGTGATGATTTTGATATTCGCGGCTTGCTGCGAGAATTAACAACTTTCGGTGAAATTATTGATTATGAACACGGCGATCTGGTGCGCCCGTGGCGCTTTCGTGTTGATTCAACCCAATCGAGCGCCAGTATTTTGGACTCGGTGTCATTTTTAATTGATCCGGCGCGAATTACTATTTTGCAGGGCGATTTGCCTGGTTCTGCGTATGGTTTATTTGCTACGGCAGGATTACTGGATGATGCCGCTGTAGTAGCGGTATCTGAGGATATTGGCTATGGTTTTTTCGAGCCACAGCTAGACGTTGAGCATCAGGCAGTGTTGATTGAGGGGGATGGCTTTGGATTTTTTGTTCCTGCGGCGTCTTTACCGATCTGTGCGGTCACTCCGCAGCCAGAGTTCAGTAGCAGTACCGAGTTGAATCGCCGGAGCACTGATCGAGTCGTCGCAGATAAAGCCGCCACTGGCGAAAAAACGGATTCTTCAATTCGCGTGAGTGTGGAGAAAGTCGATCAGTTGCTTAATCTTGTTGGCGAACTGGTGATTACTCAATCGATGTTGGCGCAAAACGCTTTGCTACTCGATCCCGTTTTACATGAAAAATTGCTTTCTGGTGTTGCCCAGCTTGAGCGCAATACGCGAGAGCTGCAAGAGTCGGTCATGTCGATCCGGATGATGCCGATTTCGTTTGTATTTAATCGCTATCCTCGCTTGGTGCGTGATCTGGCCAGCAAACTGAACAAGCAAGTTGAGTTAAGGATGATCGGTGAAAACACCGAGCTGGATAAAGGGTTTATTGAAAAACTATCTGACCCGCTCACGCATTTAGTGCGTAATAGCCTGGATCACGGACTAGAAACGCCTGAGCTTCGTGTCGCCAGAGGTAAACCCGCGCAGGGCAATCTCACGCTGAAAGCCTTTCATCAAGGCGGCAATATCGTGATTGAAGTGAGCGATGATGGCGCAGGTTTGAATCGCGAAAAAATCCTAGCTAAAGCGCGTGAGCGTGGGCTGAATGTCAGCGATAGCATGACGGACAACGAGGTATGGCTGCTCATTTTTGAGGCCGGATTTTCAACCGCAGCCGAAGTCACCGATGTATCTGGGCGTGGTGTGGGGATGGATGTAGTACGAAAAAACATTCAGGCGATGGGCGGGCGGGTTGAAATTCAATCCATGACTGGAGTTGGCTCAACCATCAGCATCCGTTTGCCATTAACACTGGCAATCTTAGACGGCATGTCAATCTCTGCATCGGATGAATTTTATATTATTCCACTCACTTTTATTATCGAATCACTGCAGCCCAAGGGGAATGAAATTAAAACAATGGCAGGGCGTGGCTCAGTCATTAATGTGAGGGGTGAATACGTACCTTTGGTCGCATTATATGAAGTATTTAATTTGCCGAAAAAAATTAATCATTTCTCTGATGGAATTGTAATTATCTTGGAAGCAGAAGGGCAAAAAATCGCTTTGTTCGTCGATGATTTATTAGGCCAGCATCAGGTTGTGGTTAAGAACCTAGAAACTAATTATCGTCGGGTTGCAGGGGTTGCTGGTGCCACAATTATGGGGGATGGACACGTAGCATTTATTTTGGATGTGGCTTCTCTAGTCAAAATGGCGCAGCACGCATCTACTAATGAACATCTCGCAGCGAAAGAGCTCGCTACGCTTGCTGCATAAGGAAAATCATGGACGCATTAATTCGAGAAAATGAGGTAAATCGTGAGTTATTGGTTTTTGCTCTGGGTCGCGAAGAGTATGGAATCGATATCTTAAAAGTTCAGGAAATTCGTGGTTATGATGCGGTAACCAGTATTGCAAATGCACCTAAATTTATTAAAGGTGTTATTAATTTACGTGGAAATATCGTGCCGATTGTAGATTTAAGGGTGAAATTTAATATCGGCAATGTGACTTATGATGAATTTACCGTGGTTATTATTTTAAATATCGCCCATAGAACCATTGGCGTAGTGGTCGATAGTGTTTCGGATGTAATGACTTTAGCGATGGACCAGCTCAGAGATGCACCTGAATTTGGTGCTGCTTTTGATACGACTTATATCCTTGGATTGGGTGTCATGAATGAAAGAATGATTATTCTTGTTGATATTGAAAAGTTGATGACGAGTACGGATATGGAGTTAATTGAGGCAGTTGCTTAATGTTAAATCACTTATAGATTAAGCGTGATTTTTTAATTTATTTTTGTCAGTGTGAAGATAAAATCGATTTGCATCAATAGGCCTAAAACTACTGGAGTAATGAACAATGCTTTTTATTAATAAATTACTGGGGAATGATCAACGCAGTTCACTACCTCCTGTGAATATGGCTACCATTGATGTCGCAGAGCTAGCTGATTTAAAGGGGAAAGTGGCAGCAATTAGCAAGTCACAGGGCGTGATTGAGTTTGATCTCAATGGCCATGTTCTTGATGCGAATGATAATTTTCTAAGGGTGGTTGGTTATGAATTAAATGAAATTATTGGCAAGCACCATAGTTTGTTCGTTGATTTGGAGTATCGCCAATCATATGAATATCGTCAGTTCTGGGATAAATTAGGCCGTGGTGAATTTGATGCAGGGCAATATAAACGGATTGGCCGCTCGGGTAAGGAAATTTGGATACAAGGTAGTTACAACCCTATTTTTGATCAAAATGGTAAGCCATTTAAGGTTGTAAAGTATGCGGCTGATATTAGTGCTGAAAAAATGCTGAGTGCGGATCACAATGGTCAATTAGCTGCGATTAGTAAATCACAAGGTGTGATCGAGTTTAATTTAGATGGCACTGTGATCACGGCAAATGATAATTTTCTTGCTGCGCTGGGCTATTCATTGTCGGAAATAAAGGGCCAGCATCACAGCATGTTTGTTGATCCTGTCTATCGACAAAGTGTTGAATATCGCAGCTTTTGGGAAAAGTTAGGTCGTGGCGAATATGATGCTGGACAATATAAGCGGATTGGTAAAGGTGGAAAAGAAATATGGATTCAGGCTAGTTATAATCCAATTTTGGATATGAATGGCCATCCTTTTAAAGTGGTTAAATATGCTTCTGATGTGACCGAGAGTAAATTGGCAACAGCTGATTTTCAAGGGCAATTGGCGGCAATTAGCAAATCACAGGCCGTGATTGAGTTTAATTTAGATGGTACGATTATTAACGCGAATGAGAATTTTCTTGCTGTATTAGGTTATAGCTTGAGTGAAATAAAGGGAAAACATCATAGCTTATTTGTGGATACAGTCGATCGACAAAGCCATGACTATCGGATCTTTTGGGAAAAGCTAGCTCGCGGTGAGTACGATGCGGGGCAATATAAAAGAATTGATAAAACAGGAAAGGAAATCTGGATTCAGGCGAGTTATAACCCGATTATGGATTTAAATGGCAAGCCATTTAAAGTTGTTAAATATGCTAGCGATATCACCAAGCAAGTGAATGATTCGATTGCGTTGCAAAAAGCGGTCGAGCAAACGCAGGCTGTAGTGAGTGCTGCGGTGAATGGTGATTTACGCCAGCATATTCCATTGGAAGGCAAAACAGGCATGTTGGAGGTTTTATGCTCTGGTGTGAATGACTTAGTGGATTCAATGGCCGATATTGTGTTGCAGATTCAACAGGCTTCTCAAGAAATATTAATGGGTACCAGTGAAATCTCGAAAGGGAATAGCAATTTATCCAGTCGTACTGAGCAGCAAGCGGCGAGCCTTGAAGAAACGGCGTCCAGTATGGAGGAGCTCACTAGTACGGTGAAGCAGAATGCCGAAAATGCACGGCAGGCGAATCAGTTGGCCATTGGCGCTTCCGACATTGCGCTGAAGGGCGGCGAAGTCGTGAATAAAGTCGTGTTGACGATGTCCGAGATTAACGATTCGGCGAAAAAAATTGTCGATATTATTTCCGTCATCGATGGGATTGCGTTTCAGACCAATATTTTGGCACTGAATGCCGCAGTTGAAGCTGCGCGTGCTGGTGAGCAAGGGCGTGGTTTTGCTGTGGTGGCATCAGAGGTTCGTAATCTGGCGCAGCGCTCGGCTGGTGCGGCGAAAGAAATTAAAACGCTGATTGGCGATTCGGTTGTTAAAGTGGAGGCGGGATCAAAATTGGTCGATCAGGCGGGCCATACGATGCAAGATGTGGTTGGCGCTGTGCGCCGTGTGACAGACATTATGAGTGAAATTTCTGCGGCTTCGAGCGAACAAAGCGCAGGAATTGAACAGGTTAATCAGGCCGTTACACAGATGGATGAAAACACGCAGCAAAATGCTGCTTTGGTTGAAGAGGCCGCTGCAGCGGCGGAAAGTCTGGAAGAACAAGCTCGAAATCTCAATCAGACCGTTGGCATTTTTAAGCTGGCGACTGATCCACCTGTTCGTGCCGTGTCGGCGCGCGCCACACCGACGCGTCAAGCGCCCGTGGTCGCACGAGTTACGGCTAAGCCGGTGCTTAAATCGGCAAGCCGTTCAGTCCCGCAGTTGGCTTCAAGCGACGGGGATTGGGAAGAGTTTTAAATTCAGCAAGCTGTAGCAGTTCAACAATGAAAGGGGCGATGCAGTCCCTTTTGTTTTTGATGGGTATTTAACTGTATGCGTTATTTAAAAATGGCTGTGGCCATATACCCTAGGTATTAAGCATGGATCTAAATCAGACGATCAGCCACGAGCATGAGTTCAGTTATTGCCGTGCTGATTTTAATAAAGTCGCGCAGCTGATTTATGAATGCGCTGGTATTCGTCTCAATGACAGCAAGCAGCAAATGGTTTATAGCCGTTTGGCACGACGTTTGCGGGTGCTGAAGCTACGTTCATTTGCACAATATTTGCATCTTCTGGAGCAGGATCCCGACTCTGCTGAATGGCAGCCATTTATCAATGCCTTAACAACCAATTTGACGTCGTTTTTTCGAGAAGCCTATCACTTTGAAATCTTGGCGCAGCAAATGCAAACCAGCCGTGCGCGGCCGTTTCGGATTTGGTGCGCGGCAGCGTCCACCGGCGAAGAGCCTTATTCATTGGCGATGACGGCGATGGAAGCTTATCAAACGGCTCAGCCAGCGGTAGAGATTTTGGCTTCGGATTTAGATACCCAAGTTTTGGCAACGGCAGCTCAAGGTGTTTATACGGTAGACAAACTTGAGCAGATGACATTGGCACGTAAGCGCGGTTTTTTCCTGAAAGGCACAGCAATGAATGGGGGTAAAGCGCGGGTCAAACCTGGATTAAGGGCTTTATTACAGTTTCAGCAAATCAATTTGCTCGATTCAACATGGCCGCTACAAGGGCAATTTGATGCTATTTTTTGTCGCAATGTGATGATTTATTTTGATCAAGCAACGCAAAAAATCATTCTGCAAAAAATGGGGCGCTTATTGAAACCCGATGGGCAACTCTATGTTGGGCATTCAGAAAACCTTCATTTCATCTCGGAGTATTTTACCTCCTGCGGTAAAACGACCTATCGATTGACCGAGCGAGCCATTCGCGAATGGGGAGTGGGCTAATGTCGTTCAGAGAAACGGATGAAATCCTCGCCCCAACCTTGTATTACGATCGAAATTTTGAGACTGCAGCTGTGAAAATTTTGCCCGGTGAATATTATGTCACGCCGCGTGAAATGCTTTTGGTCACTGTGTTGGGTTCTTGCGTTGCCGCTTGCATACGAGATCCGGTGAGTGGGATTGGCGGAATGAATCATTTTATGTTGCCAGAATCCGCTGAAGATAGGGCAAGTGTGAATGGCTTATCGACCCGTTATGGGACACACGCGATGGAAGTTTTAATCAACCAGCTGTTGAAATTGGGCGCTAAAAAATCGCGTTTAGAAGCCAAAGTGTTTGGCGGTGGTAATGTTTTACGCGGATTTACGGTTTCTAATGTAGGCTTACAAAATGCAGAGTTTGTGAAACGCTTTTTATCGCTAGAGCAAATTCCGATTGTGGCAGAAGATTTACTCGATATTTTTCCCCGCAAAGTGTATTTTTTCCCGCAAACGGGACGTGTTTTAATTCGAAAACTCAAAGCCGTTCATAACAATACGATTGTGGAACGGGAAAAGAATTACGGCGCACGCCTGACGCATCTGAAAGACGGTGGCGATGTGGAGTTGTTTTCGTAAACTGGCTGCCGAGGAGTTAAATGAGTGCCCAAAATAAGAGTGATTGTCGTTGATGACTCTGCGCTGATGCGTAGTTTGTTAAAAGAAGTGATTGATACTGCACCGGATATGGAGTGCGTCGCTGTTGCATCGGATCCGATTGTGGCGCGGGAAAAAATCCGCGAGCTCAATCCGGATGTGATTACCCTCGATGTGGAAATGCCCAGAATGGATGGGCTGGATTTTTTGTCACGCTTGATGCGCTTAAAGCCAACGCCCGTGTTGATGATTTCGTCACTCACTGAGCATGGCTCGGAAGCCGCTATGCGCGCCTTAGAGTTGGGGGCGGTGGATATTATTGCCAAGCCCAAACTCGATATTGTGCAAGGCATTCAAAATTATGCAGAAGAAATTCGCGAGAAAATTCGTATGGCTGCTAAAGCAAGAGTGAGGGCACTCAGTACCGAGCCGATACCTGTCAGTTATACCGCTGATGCGGTACTGCCCAAAGCGGTTCGCCCGCTGATGAAGTCGGAAAAACTCATTATTGTGGGCGCATCGACGGGCGGAACTGAAGCTTTAAAAGATTTCCTATTGCCAATGCCGCCTGATGCACCGGCGATCTTGATTGCTCAGCATATGCCGGAAATGTTTACGAAGTCATTTGCGAATCGGCTCAACTCTTTGTGTCGAATTACGGTGAAAGAGGCGGAGCAGGGTGAACGAATTTTGCCGGGTCATGCGTATATCGCACCGGGTCATTCACATTTATTGCTAGGGGTTTCTGGCGCAAATTATGTTTGCGAATTATCGCAAGCGCAGCCAGTGAATCGGCATCGTCCCTCAGTGGATGTGCTATTTCGTTCTGCCGCCAATATTGCGGGTCGTAATGCTGTAGGCGTTATTTTGACCGGTATGGGTAAAGATGGCGCGGCGGGTATGCTCGAAATGCGTCAAGCGGGCGCTTATAATTTTGCCCAAGATGAGGCCAGTTGTGTTGTATTTGGCATGCCAAAAGAAGCCATTGCTTTGGGCGGAGCGAATGAAGTAGTGGCGTTAAAAGATATGGCGCAAAAAGTGTTAGTTTGGCTGGCTGCTAATGGCGGTCGAGCGTTGAGGATTTAAAGGAAGACATGGCTTTACCGATTTTAATTGTTGAAGACGATGATGCGCTACGCGAAGCCTTGGTGGATACCCTTGAGCTGGGCGGCTATCAGGTGATTGCGGCTGAAGATGGTTCAAGTGCATTACTATTATTGCAAACTCATCGTGTGGGTATGGTGATCTCCGACGTACAAATGCAACCGATGGATGGCGATACCCTGTTGCGAGAGGTTAAAGCGGCTTATCCATGGCTGCCAGTGATGTTGATGACGGCGTATGGTGTGATTGATAAAGCAGTGTCGGCGCTGCATGCTGGAGCGTGCCATTATTTGCCCAAACCCTTTGAGCCTGATTTGCTCTTGGCTCAGGTTGAGAAATACCTGTTGCCGGATATGGGCTTGGATGAGGTATTAGCTGAAGCGCCCGCGATGCGGCAATTGATGGATGTGGCTAGGCGCGCCGCAATGGTCGATGCATCGATTATGCTGACTGGCGAGTCGGGCGTGGGTAAAGAAGTGATGGCTCGTTATATCCATCGCCACAGCCCGCGGGCGGCGAAACCCTTTGTAGCGATTAATTGCGCTGCAATTCCTGAGCAACTCCTTGAGTCGACCTTGTTTGGGCATGAAAAAGGGGCTTTTACTGGGGCGGCCGCGCAACACTTAGGCAAGTTTGAGCAGGCGCAAGGTGGTACTTTGTTGCTGGATGAAATTACCGAAATGCCTTTGTCATTGCAGGCTAAGTTATTGCGAGTACTGCAAGAGCGCGAGTTAGAGCGCGTTGGTGGTGTAAAACCGATTGCTTTGAATATTCGTATCTTGGCGACTAGCAATCGTGATTTGGCGCTGGAAGTGAAAGAAGGGCGCTTCCGTGAAGATCTGTTTTATCGTTTGAATGTCTTCCCATTAAAAATTCCAGCGCTGCGCGAGCGGCAAGAAGATATTTTGCCTTTGGCACGATCCATGCTTTCTCGTTATGCAGTAGCCTATCAGCGGCGTTTACCTGTATTTACCGCTGATGCTGAGCAAGCGCTTAAATCATATGCTTGGTTGGGTAATATTCGTGAGCTAGATAACGTGATTCAGCGTGCTTTGATACTGGCGCCAGGGGATGAAATTGCCGCTGAGCATTTATATTTGCCAGTTGAAGCGGCAAATTCTGCCGTTGTATTGCAGCAAGACAATGTCGTTGAGTCGTTGCCTGTGACTGCCAATATTAAAGACATGGAAAAAAGCATGATCTTGGAGGCGTTGAAGTCAACTCAAGGTGTACGCAAGGCCGCAGCAGAAAAACTCGGGATGAGCGAGCGGACTTTGCGCTATAAATTGGCTCAATATCGCGAGCAAGACGGTAATTTACCAATTTGATGCCACATGGTGCAGGATTTGCTTGCCGCAGCCGCCACGCACCCCTACAATTTTGCCCAGAAGGATAGGTAGTTATGAGCGTGCAAGGAATTGATCAGGTTCTCGGCGAATTAAGGTCGATGTCTGCGCTGGCTTCGGGTCAGCCAGTCAGCAATCCGGCAGAAGTGTCGGGTGCGCCCGATTTTGCAGAGTTACTTAAACAGTCCATCGATCAGGTGAACCAAGTCTCACAAGATGCTCAAGCCAAACAAACGGCTTTTCAGTCGGGTGATTCTGAGGCGAATTTACAAGATGTGATGGTTTCATTGCAAAAAGCCAGTTTGAGTTTTCAAACGATGGTTCAAGTGCGCAATAAGCTTGTTACTGCCTATCAAGAAGTGATGAATATGCAGGTGTAAAACCTGAGACCTTGAAAACCGGTAGAGTATGGCAGAAGCGGGCGTCGCGACAGATAACACCCTAGTTAGAGCAGGAAATATCGGTGGGCTGCGTCAGCGCTTCAACGAGATGCCTGCTGCCCGCAAAATGATCGCTATGGTCATGGTGGCGGTCATTGTTGCCGGCGTTGTCGGCTCTTTGCTTTGGTCACGTGAACCCGCTTATCGCATTCTGTTTACCAATCTGCCAGATAAAGACGGCGGCGCAGTCGTTCAGTCTTTAGAGCAGCTAAAAATTCCCTTTAAACTGGACGCTGGAACGATTTCTGTTCCTGCAGACAGAATCTATGACATTCGTTTGAAGCTTGCTGCGCAAGGTTTGCCAAAAGCCGCTAATACCGGCTTTGAGCTGATCGATAATCAAAAATTTGGCGTTTCGCAATTTGCTGAGCAAGTCAATTATCAGCGTGCAATCGAAGGTGAATTGGTTCGTTCAATTGAAAGTATCTCCTCTGTTGAAAAAGCGCGCGTGCATTTAGCGACGCCAAAGCAAACTGTTTTCCTGCGTGACCAACAAAAACCTTCCGCTTCGATTGTATTAACCCTGCATCCAGGGCGTAGCTTAGATGGCGGCCAAATTGCCGGTATTATTCATTTAGTGTCATCCAGTATTCCGGGCTTGCCAGTGAGTAATGTCACTGTCGTTGATCAGGACGGTAATTTGCTGTCGCGTTCGGCGGACTTGATGAATAAAGGCTCGCTAGATCAACGTCAGTTGCAGTATGTTAATTTGGTAGAACGTGGTTTTGTTGAGCGACTAGAAACCATCCTTGCTCCGATTGTGGGTAAAGGCAATGTTCGGGCCGAAGTCACTGCACAATTAGACTTTTCTGAAGTTGAGCAAACATCTGAAACCTTCAAGCCTAATTCCCCGCCCAATGCCGCCGCGATTCGTAGCCAGCAATCTTTAGAACAATCTGGCCGTTCTGCAGAAGATGCTGCAATGGGCGTGCCAGGTGCATTATCGAATCAACCGCCTGGCGCTGCTGCAGCGCCGATTACGGCACCTGTGGCGAGTGAGGCGAGTGCCGTTGCAAGTACCGGTGCGAGCAATATGCGCAAGGAAGGCACGACCAATTTTGAAGTTGATAAAACCATTCAGCATGTGCGGCAATCCGTTGGTACCGTTAAACGTTTGTCGGCTGCGGTGGTGCTGAACTACAAGGCGGGCAAAGATAAAGACGGCAAATTGTCCTATGTGCCGTTTTCTCCTGCTGAAATGACGCAGATTAATAATCTGGTACGCGAAGCGATTGGCTTTAATAAAGAGCGTGGCGATTCGGTCAATGTTGTGAATGCCGCCTTTGCCGAGTCAATGCCATTAGAAGAAAAACCGCTGCAAGACCGCGCTTTAACTTATCTGCAAAGCAATGGGCCTGATGTACTCAAGGCTTTTGTGATTTTAGTCGCGGTCTTTTATTTGCTGTTCTTTATTGTGCGACCATTGATGAAAGACATCACTCGCTCGCGCGAAGAAGCGCGTACGATGGAGCTGGATTTGGGCGAAATGGCGGCTGGAGATCATTTCTCGCCTGATTCGGGAGTCAAAACCGAAAGCGAAGAAGATCAAAGCAAAATGTCTGCCTTTGCTGACCTATTGCAACAAGCCAAAGAGTTGGCGAAAAATGATCCGCGCATGGTGGCCACAATTCTGCGCGAATGGATGGCCAGTGCAGCTGATGACAAGGGCAATCCGAATAAAATTTCCTGAGCGGAGGGCATCTAGATGGCTGCCAGTATGAATGAAGAAGGCGTCAATCGCGGTGCTTTGCTCCTGATGTCCTTGGGTGAAGATTGCGCGGTTGAAGTGTTCAAGTTTTTGGGCCCGAAAGAGGTACAAAAATTAGGCTTCGCAATGGCCAATATGAACAACGTCAAACGTGAAGAGATGGATAAAGTGCTGGGTGACTTTATCGCGTCTACGCAAAATCGCGCTAATCTGGGCGCCGCCGACGAATATATCCGCTCCGTTCTCACTAAAGCGTTGGGTACTGATAAAGCGGCCAACTTGCTCGACCGTATTTTGCAAGGCAATGATAATAACGGCATTGAATCACTGAAATGGATGGATTCAATTGCGGTTGCCGAGCTGATTAAAAATGAACATCCGCAAATTATCGCGACGATTATGGTGCATTTAGAGCCCGATCAATCGTCCGAAATCATGGGGCATTTTGTTGAGCGTTTGCGTAATGATGTGTTGCTACGGATTGCTACGCTGGAAGGTGTGCAGCCTGCGGCACTGAAAGAACTCAACGATGTACTTACCCAATTGTTATCTGGCTCGGATAAGCTCAAGAAAAGCGCAATGGGTGGCGTGCAAATGGCCGCCGATATGCTCAACTTTATGGGTAGCGCCGTCGAAACTTCGGCAGTTGCCAATATTCGTGAATACGATCCTGAGTTGGCACAAAAAATCCAAGATAAAATGTTTACCTTCGACAATGTCTTGGATATTGATGACCGTGGTATCCAATTGTTGATGCGTGAAATTCAGTCTGATTCCTTGATTATTGCGTTGAAAGGCACCAGCCAAGCACTACGCGAGAAAATCTTCAAAAATATGTCGCAACGTGCGGCGGAAATGTTGCGTGAAGATTTGGAAGCCAAAGGGCCAGTCAAACTGTCTGAGGTTGAAGGTGAGCAAAAAGAAATTCTCAAAATCGTACGTCGTCTGGCTGATGAAGGGCAAATTGTCCTTGGCGGTGGCGGTGGCGAGGGTCTAGTTGATTAAGGAATATCATGTCTGGACCTCATCGACGCGTGATTCCACGCGAAGAGCTATCTGAATTTCAGCGCTGGCAATTTAACTCATTACTCGATACGCCCGCTGCGGCGCATTCTCCAGCAATTCCAGAAATAGAACAGCTCAACGCTGGTGCTGAACTAGCGCCAGCCGTTGAGCACGTTCACCAAGAAGAAACTCAGCTGGTTGAGACTGAAATCGGTTTGCCCGACGAACCTGCAATGCCTTACCCAACAGCTGAAGAAATCGAAGCCATTCAGCAGCAAGCCCACGATGAGGGTTTTCAAGCCGGTTTGGAAGCGGGGCGTTTGGCTGCTGAGGCCGAAGTGCTGCAATTGCAGGCTTTGCTCGCCAGTGTGACCGATACTTTGCAAGCAGCAGAAAGTCAATTGGCCGAATCCGTGCTTGATTTGGGCTTGTTGGTGGCGCGGCAAATGATTTGCGATGAACTACAAAGCCAACCAAGACAATTACTCGCGCCAATTCGCGAGGCTTTGGCGGTGATGCCAACGCCCGTGCATCCATCGCGCTTGTATTTGTCGCCGGATGATTTGGAATTACTGCAATCGGCACTGCATATTGAACTGCCTTCGGATGTGTGGCGTTTATTGCCCGACCCGAATATGGCGAGTGGCAGTTGCAAAATCGAAACACCAGCCACACAGCTTAGTTATACGCTGGCGTCGCGCTGGGAAAATATTCTAAAGGTATTGAAGCGTAGCCATCATCCAGACTTAGCTTGGGGTAAATACCCAGATATAGCTTCGATGGAGGCGCAGTCATCTGCCACTGTAGCAACAGATACGCCTATGAGCGCGCCCTTTGCGGCAGACAATGACGCAATCGATTAATCTCATCCAGTCCTACCTCAAAGATTGCGCCTTGGCTGTTGGTGCCGTGCGCCCGTGGCTGCCGCGTGGGCGATTAACGCGTGTGTCTGGCATGGTGCTCGAAGCCGTTGGTCTGCGCTTGCCCATTGGCGCGTCGTGTAATGTGATGACGCCGAGCGGGCATCCGGTTGAGGCGGTTGTCGTCGGTTTTCAGGAAGCGCGCTTGTTTCTGATGCCGATTGCCGAAGTGTATGGCGTCGAGCCTGGTGCTGCTGTCGTGCCGCACGAAGACTTTGCTGCGTGGGTTCCCGAATACGGCCAACCGCGCACTGCACAGCGCCGTATGGAAGACCATGGTCGACAAGTGCCGGTCGGCTGGGGCTTACTGAATCGTATTTTGGATGGTCTTGGCCGCCCCCTTGATGGTAAAGGGCCGCTAGAATTTGATGCCTATCAACCCTTATTTGCTCGCCCGTATAATCCGATGGATAGGGAACCCGTCAAAGATGTGATGGATGTTGGCGTGCGTGCAATTAACGCCATGCTCACCGTCGGGCGCGGCCAGCGTTTGGGTTTGTTTGCTGGTTCTGGTGTGGGTAAATCGGTTTTGCTCGGCATGATGGCGCGCTATACCAAGGCCGATGTCGTCGTTGTTGGTTTGATTGGTGAACGTGGCCGCGAGGTGAAAGACTTTATTGAAAATATTCTCGGAGACGAAGGCCGCGCTCGCAGTGTGGTTGTTGCCGCGCCTGCGGATACGCCGCCTTTGCTGCGACTTTACGGCGCAGCGTACGCAACCAGCATTGCTGAGTATTTCCGCGATCAAGGGCAAAATGTACTGCTGATTATGGATTCGCTAACGCGCTATGCAATGGCGCAACGCGAAATCGCGTTGGCGATTGGCGAGCCGCCAGCAACCAAAGGTTATCCACCGTCGGTGTTTGCGCGTTTGCCGCAACTGGTCGAGCGCGCTGGCAATGGCCGCGAAGGCGGCGGGTCAATCACTGCGTTTTATACCGTTTTATCTGAAGGTGACGATCAGCAAGATCCGATTGCCGACAATGCACGCGCTATTTTAGATGGTCACTTTGTCTTATCGCGGCAATTGGCCGAGTCAGGCCATTATCCGGCGATTGATATTGAAGCGTCGATTTCACGTGTGATGCACGACATCATTAGCCCGCCAGAATTTGATCTGGTTCGTAAATTTAAATACCTTTACGCGCGTTATCAGCGCAGCCGTGATTTGATTAGCGTCGGCGCGTATGTCCCCGGCTCAGATCCGGTGCTCGACGATGCGATTCGGCGCTATCCGGCGTTCGAAGCTTTTTTGCAGCAAGCCATTCATGAGCAGGAAAGTTACGAGGGCGCTAGAATGAAGCTCGCCCAATTGTTTGGGGTTTGATCTTCGTGGCCAAGTTTCGCTTTGCATTTTTACTGCAATTATCCGTTGATCGGCGCGAAGACGCTTCGCGTTTAATGCAAGCCGCACAAGCGGCATGGTTATTGGCGCGCAGCAAATTAGAGCAAGTTGATGGCTTTCGCAATGAATACCGCGCCCGCCTCGCCAATAGCGCGCAAACCGGTATGTCGATTGGGCAATGGCGTGATTACCAATTGTTTTTGGCCAAGCTCGATGGTGTTGCCGATCAGCAAGTCTTTGAAGTCGATCGACTAGCGCAGGAATATGAACGGCGCAAAAATGATTGGCAGGAATGCGAAAAGAAGGTTAAAGCCTTTGAGGCGCTACGTGATCGGCATAATCAAGCCGAATTGCGTAAAGAAGGGCAACTTGAACAAAAATTATCTGACGAGTTCAATAGCCGCCTTGGGCGAAATTAAATTTAGTGACTCTGAAATTTTTTAAAGCGGTATCAGATTATACTTGTGTTTGGCTTTAGCTTCCTTACATTCAATAAGAAGAAATAATGATTGATTTTGTAACTGCAAGTAAAAACATTAATGCTCTCATTGAGCAATATACTGAGCTAGGCTGTAAAAATGAGGCAGAAACTAGATTTCATTATATTGATGTATTACTCACTGATTGTTTAGGCTGGGATCGCCATACTATTCCGTTGGAAAAGTACCTAAGTGGTGAGCGAAGTGATTACGAACTTGGAAGCCCCGTTTCCATAATTTTAGAGGCTAAGCGGGATGCCGTCTTCTTTGAAATCCCGCAGCGTAAAAGTAAAAGCTTGCTTGTGCCTTTAAAGCAATTAATTGGTTTAAGCGCTGCTGCTAAAGAGGCTATTGAGCAGGTACAAGGATACTGTGCAAAACGGGGTGTTCGTTATGCTGCAATTTGCAATGGTCCACAACTTATTTTATTTGTAGGCGCTAGAACTGATGGCAATTCACCTTTCGATGGTAGGGCATTAGTTATTGATGGTTTTCAACAATTAATTGAAAATTTCGCTTTAATTCATAATATGATCTCTCCTTTAGGAGCGGTATCAAATAAGCTTTTAACATATCTTGATGCAAATGGGGTTGCAGGGATTCCTGAGAAAATATCATCTAAATTATCCAATCATCCATCTTTTCGATATCAGAGCAACTCACAAAATAGTCTTCGCATGGTGGCTGAGTTGCTATTAGAAGATATTGCTAGAACAAAAGAATTAGAAGAGCGATTTTATCGTGAATGTTATTGTGATAGTGGGCCTCTTGCTCAAGATGCTTTGGTTAGCAAAAATTTGCTAAAAACGCGCTATGCAGCATTGTTTCATCCTAGTGAGGAAGCTCCTGCCGTTGTTCCTATTAAATCTAAAGGTAAGGCTGGTGTTTCTTCTGAAATTTTAGCTGAAGGGTTATCTCGGCGGCCAATAATTTTACTCGGTGATGTGGGTGTTGGAAAAACATCATTTATTAAAAATTTGATGCTAGTTCAGGCTGAGGAAGAGTTTAAAAAATCTATATATGTCTATCTTGACCTTGGGGTGAATGCATTTTTAGATGATAATTTAGAAGAGTACGTTAGTAATGAAGTTAGTAAGCAGTTGTATGAAAAATATGAAATAGATATACAGGCTTATAATTTTATTAATTCGGCTTATCGTGATGAGATTAAACGGTTTGAAAATGGTGTGTATGGGAGAATTGCCGATAGCAATCCCTCATTGTTTCAAGAGAAGCTACTCGAATTTTTATCCAAAAAACTAGAATCTAAAGAAGATCATTTGCGTGTATCTATTAAACAGATTCAGAAAACAACAAATAAACAGCTTATTATTATTTTCGATAACGTTGATCAGCGTGAACTTGAAACGCAACAAAAAGCATTTATTGTCTCTCAAGGAGTTGCGCAGCACTGGGCTGCTATTGTTTTTTTATCTGTGAGACCTAATACATTTCATCAGTCAAAAAGAACAGGTGCGTTGTCTGCATATCCTAATAAGGTCTTTTATATTATGCCACCCCGACCAGAGCAAGTACTAGAGAAAAGACTTATTTTTGCTCTAAATATTGCGGAAGGACGTCTTCCAATTGAGTCAATTTCAAGTGTAAGCTTGAATTTGGAAAGTATTGCTATATTTTTAAAAGCCTTGTTGCATTCATTAAGAAAAAATCCAGCAGTTGCTGAGTTTTTATCAAATATTACAGGTGGTAATGTGAGATCGATGCTCGACTTTGTTACTAAATTTACAGGTAGCCCAAATGTTGATAGCGATAAAATTATTGAGATTTACAGTCGAGTTGGTGAGTACATAATTCCTGTTCACGAATTTTCAAAAGCAGCGCTCTTAGGTGATTATTCAAACTATGATCCAAATTCATCACTTGCAATGAATTTATTTGATGTTCGATATCCTGATATTAGAGAGCATTTCTTATGCTCTCTAGTTTTGGGTTACCTTAATTATGATGCCTCACACCGTAATGTTGAAGGATTTGTGAGTGCCTTAATTATTAAAGAAGAAATGCAATCTCATGGGTTTACTGTTGAGCAATCAGAAAGTGCCCTTCGCAGATTGACAAATAAAAAATTAATTGAAACGACACAGCGAGTCACATTTGAAGAGTCTTCAGGCTCCGAATTAGTTGGAGATTTGACGGACGCATTTCGTGTTACTACTGTTGGTGCGTACCACTTGCTTCGTTGGTGCCCTACGTTTGCATATTTAGACGCGATGGTTTTTGATACTCCAATATTTGATTCTGGAGTTCAAGGTAAGTGTAGTTTAGAAATGGAGTCTTTTGATATAAGACATCGATATGCTAGAACTGTGGATTTTCGTAATTACTTATGTCGAGTATGGGATGCTAGTGGCTTATCCGCACCTTACTTTGATTGGAAAACAGTTTTAATTAAGGGGGAAAGAACCTTTGAATCTGTGCTAACTCATATTAAAGGCCTGGGAAGCGCCCCATATCATAATGGCAGGAAGGTGAGACGGTAAATTTTTATGTCTAATAATCGCTGATCGAAGTAATTATTAAAATATTTTTTGTGAGGTTATCAAATTATTGCGGAAATAGAGATTTAAATAATTATTTATTTTTTATATGTAATTTACTTACTAGTAGTGCACTTGATATATTTTCTTATAGCAACAGATAGATGATAAACAAATAACAAAAGCCCCGTTGCTGGGGCTTTTGTTATTTGTATTTTTGGTGTCCCCGACAGGAGTCGACACTATAGTTGCGAAGTTACGCAAAGCTTGGTTAAAAGGCCGATAGTCGGGTCTGCAAATGTATCAGTCAAGTGCGTCGAAATTTTAATGCTATCTGTAGTTACTTTGTTGTGACAATAACCACGATGATGGCAATATAAACGTGCCTCATAATTACACTACTTATAAGTTTTATGGCGGTTACACTTAGGGTACTTAAAATATTTTTTTGATCTCGTGCATGTGGAGTTGATATCGGTGGATACAAAACGAAAAAGCATTCCTGATGCAATCAAGCGGGAACTTAGGCAAGAGGTTGGTTTTGGCTGTCCTGTGAAGGGGTGCGGCAATCCTTATTTGGAATATCATCATTTTGATCCTCCAGTCCATATTCAAGCCCACAATGAGGTAAAAGGAATGATTGCTCTATGTCCAGAGCATCATCGAAAAGCAGACGGTGGAAGCTACACAGTCGAACAATTGCACTCAATGAAGCAAGACGTAGACAATGCTACTCTCGTTCGAGGTCGCCTTGATTGGCTAAGGCGTGACATGCTTGCTGTTGTGGGTGGAAATTTTTACTATGAAACGCCAAAGATAATCGTTATTGATGGGCATGACGTTGTTGCGTTGGAGCGAGATTCGGATGGTTATTTACGATTAAGTATTGAGCTTCTCAGCATACTTGATGAGGAACGCATCGTTATGCAAGCCAACTCTTGGGAAAATATTGGCGCACCTAGCGATTTACGATCCCCTCCTCAAGGAAAAGAGCTGGAAGTTCACTACAGCAATGGTGATATGTTGCATATCCGTTTCATAGAAATCAATACGGTCGAAGAGGCTTGCAGTAGGTATAAAACCGATATATTTCTCCGCAATAGTTTGATTTCGTTCCCTTTGACCGTAGTAGAAGTCGCTCTCGAAATTGGAGGGACTAATATAAAAATTTCACCTGATGCAACTACTCTTGGTGGGGCGGTGATTAAAGGCTGTCTCACGACTAATTGCGGGGCGGGTATTAGCGCAGATTTTGGGTTTCACTGGAGACACAGCCCAAAGTGGAAATTAGCATCAAGAGTTACCTCCGTTGACGGCGGAAATGTCATCAACGTCAAGTTTGGGCGGAAGTAAGGTAAGCATCCGAAGCTATGTGCTTAAAATTGATTAATTGCTTCTCGTGCTTCATCTAAAATGTAGAAGCCGCCTTAATGGCGGCTTTTTCTAATTAATCACACGTCCACGATCACCGTAGCCTCTCGGTTCTACGATAATTTCCGCTAAAGGTTGAAGTAAATTATTTCTGCAACTTAGCGTCGTTGTCGCAGATTGAAGCCACGCTCCTCTTTCCCGTTCCAGCCAGCTTGTAGCAAAGGCATCTCCAGCGGAAAAGCCCGCATTGAATGCGCGAACCCAATTGTCAATTGGATTTACGGCCACGTGAATGGCTAGTTCCGAGAAGCCAGCATCTTGCACATATCCACGAGCAGGCAGACCATTTGGAAGTAGGAAATCAAATAAAGCGCCTTTGTGCTTATGATCTTCCCATCTGCAATCATTTGGCCTTAATGAAAATAGTTTTTGAGTTATACCGGCATTGATGGCGCAGACTAATAGGTTTCTCCAGGCCTTATCTCTTTTGCTTTTGTATTCGATGTATTGTGCTCGATCATCATTGGTTGCTATTGCACCAATGTTAGAGAAAACTGCGAAAGCCTTTTTTTCACTTAACTGATAGCCTAGCTCTTTAAGGCGTTGAGAAAAAAGCTGGTGCTGTAGAAACTCAATGGGCGGATCGGCGTCTAGGTTTGGAAGTGCAGATAAAAGTGCGGCATTGGTACGGAAGCCCAGCGCCGCTGCAAGTGCTTCACTCAAGTGTGAGGACTTAATCTCAGGGCATTGGTCTAGTAAAGCGTGTTTCGCTGATGTAATTGATGAAGCTTTAACTTCAATTGATGGCATTTGATACCTCCAAACATAAAGTGGCGGTGTCTGTCGATTACGCACCGACAAATGAATGAAGGTGGAGCAGGTACTTTGATTAATAAGAACGCCTCTTTAACCCGACAGTAGGTTCGGCTAGGCAGCCAGAGCATATCCTAGCAGGTTTACGTATATCTTCAAATTTTCTGATTGTGACTCTGTATCTAAAACGACCGTTTTCGATACGATTTTTCGACTACGGTTTTGCTGGGGTTTGTCGTGCCTGTAAACTAGGGTTTGACATAAAATACATCGACCATATAAAATACACCTTTTAGATACATTGGTTTGCATATCATGAGCCGCACATTCTCTTATTGCCGTGTTTCCACCATCGACCAGACCAACGACAATCAAGAACTCCAAATCAAGGAAGCTGGCTTTAAAGTTACCTCAAGCCGTGCTTTTGTCGAAACCATCAGCGGCAAAACTTGCGCCATGCAGCGCCCAGCCTTCTCGGAGTTAATCGGCAAGCTGGAAGAGGGCGATACCCTTGTAGTATCGAAACTCGACCGCTTAGGCCGTGATACTTCGGACGTGCTGGCAACAATCACTAAGCTGGAAGCAATGGGCGTTAAGGTGCATTGTTTGGCGCTGGGCGGCATGGACTTAACCAGTGCGGCGGGAAAGATGACCGTAACCGTTTTGGCGGCGGTAGCTCAATTTGAGCGTGACTTACTGGTGGAACGTACTCAAGCTGGTTTGCAACGCGCCAAAGCAGAGGGCAAGACACTAGGCCGCCCGACAACAATCGATGCAGAGAAGGCCGCCGCTATCCTTGCTGACCTGCCAGTCTCTAGTATTCGCAAAGTTGCGGATAGGCATAAGGTGAGCGCTGGCACAGTCCAGAGAATTATCGCAGCAAACAGGGCTAAGGAAGCTAGTGCCTAGCCAAACCCTCGAAAGAGGGTTTTTTGTTGTAAATTTTGTTTACATTTACTTGTAAACTTGTGGGTGGTGAGTTAGTATTCTGGGCATATAAATCAGGTACAGCACATGGCAAACCCAGCACGAACTATCCGCACAAATGGCAAGGCAACAGCTTTTCGCCTGACAGCGGAAGAATGGTCGACCTTAGAGCAACAGGCAAACGAGAACGACTTAACTTGGCAAAGATGGATGCGGCTTGTTCTTTTTGTAAATCAAGAAATGAAGCCGATAGATGCACTCCGTAAAGTTGCTGGGGGTGAGTTGCCAAGTCAGCGGGTCATTGAGGCTATGAAAGCAGCAGGTATCACCGAGCCAACACCATCAACAGGATTGAGTATCGAATTCTTCCCACAAACCCAGCCCATGCCGCATATATCTGTCGTTGGAAGGGTAGGTAATCGCCCCTTTACCGCCAAACTTAATTTGTCCGAAGCTCATCAATTAGCGCAAGACGTCAACGGCGCGCTTGCCGCACTTGAGGGGGCTAAATAATGGCAACTGCTAAACCCATTCCATCGCCAATCCTAAACACTGCCGATGCTGTTTTTTTGATCGACACTGGCTTAAGAGCGCATTCAATTTTTATGAGCGCCTACGATTTGTTGAACGATGTCACGCGCTCGGACTCTATGACGCGCAGGGGCGTTCGGCAGATTGAAGTGGCGATGAAGGGCGGTAGGCGTTATTACCGTCGAGAGGATATAGAGTGGCTTATCGCGCAAATGTTGATCTTTAGAGAACCGAAGAAGATCAAGCTACCATCTGTACACACCTTGCACTTTATGCACCACGAAACGGCGGCAGAGCGTGAACGGCATTTCGAGGCGCTGATTTGAAACTGCGCTGACTATAATAGCCATTCATGCTTTATCGGCATCCAAACGTTCGGGCATGAAGGGCGTCACGAAGTGACACATGGGTAGAAGAATCTGGTATACCCAAACGGCGGGATTGGACTCGAAAGAGACTGTCGCAGGCCGTGCCAGTGAGAGTTGTGATGAGCGCCGAACCTTGCTTGTCATTGCAACCCAACACAAGCTGCGACTAAAGTAAGGATGGTTGCCTATACCGATGATGTCGGGTTGGAACTGAGCGCCCAACAACTTCAAGTCTTTGCTTGGGGTTGGGGGAAATACGCCTTTACCAACCCGATGTAAGGACTTAAACCCCAACACCTTAACCACCATTTCGCCTTCTTTGAAGCCATCCAGTGAGTAACGCGAGCGCAGCGAGGCGGCCTACCCAACATACCAATGTTTGAATTCATCACTTCGCTTGCTTCGCAATCTCTTTGATGAATTCTTGTTGATGAAGATGTTGAATAATTTAATCAATCACCTACCTCGCGCTGCTCGGTTTTGGTATTAAATAAGTTTAGATTCCGTTGAGAAAAGAAGAGTTAATTTGGTTGAGAAGAGACGAAGTCCTAGAAAAAACAGCGTATCTCTATGCCCCACCCTGAGTAATTTTTTTGAACTTTTGACAACAAACCTTTGAAACGGCAGCGAACAAAGACGAATTCTCTTTTTGCACAAACGCGCATGGTTCGATAATGGGGAAAAGCCGACATCGGAAACGCTTCGCCATAGTTTTACCTTTATAAGCCAGAAACTACTCATCCAAGCCTCATAACCGCTGTACACGGCGTTTTTAATGCAAAAATTCTTACTTACGAAGTTCTTATTAAGTCGCGTGTAGGGCGATTACGCGCAGTCATAAGTTTGAAAATCTGATGACTATAATGATGATTCAGACAGACCAACCAGAGTTAAGCGTGATGAATAAAGTAGAGCTAGAGATTGTTTTCGATGACGCCACCAAAGACTACATCAGCATTTCAGAGTTGCGGCAAGGGGAGTATGTGAAGCAGCTATCCAATCTGCCTAATGTTGTGACCATCGGCAAGATTGAGAGCTTGGTAGTCGAAGTGCTGTACTAATCTAAATTGGCGGCTCAGGAGACCCTCGCCAAGCGATCCTGAGCCTAAATCACTATTTCTGCTAGCACTTACGCTTACGCGGCCTTAGTGCTTTTATGGTGGTAATTTCGTCGTATTTGGGAATCAAGGCTAGAACTTCTTGGGGGATTGGTAGGCGCTCGACTGTTTGCTTCTTGAGACACAGTGGCTCAGCGGTTATCCCATAGGTCTTCGCTGCTAGTAGTGCGTCAGCGTGACCCAGAACGATACCGACTTGCCATGCGGGTACACCAGCACTCTGCATTTCGGTGCTGAACGTATGTCGAAAGGAATGAAAGACTTTTCCTTCCTCAGTAAGACCACACGCTTCTCTGTAGCGTCCGAACCATTTCGAAGGCGCGTCAGCGTGATGGTTGAGTTCGGTGGGGCGTATTTCGGGGAAGAGGCGAACGTGGCCATTTGCTTTGATCTTTGCAACAAAGCTCAAAAATCCCATATTAAGTAAGAATGGATGGATAGGTATCTGGCGTCTTGCTGCATCGTTTTTTAACCGCTTTTCGCAATGTAGCGGGATAGATGCGGAGGCTACTTCGTTGCCTTCGTTGTCGAACATTGCATCGTCGATTCTAAAGCACCATATCTGCTCAGTAGCGCCGGATTCATAGTTAAGAGCGTTCACTTGAATAATATCGTTTGTGTGAAGCTGGGCTAGCTCGTTAAGCCGCGCTCCTGTGAACAGCGCCATTGGTACGAGCCAATATTTAAAGGCTTTGTCGAATGCGCGTAGTTTGTACCCACCAGAGCCAAACAGAGTTGTAAGGTCTTTGGTATTGAAAGGCTTCCTCACTATGATTGTTTTTTTACTATTGAGTTGAAGGCCTTCAAATACGTTGCGAGTTAGTTCTTCGTTTTCTTTTTCTCGCATTGCGTCTTTGAACATTCCGCTCACATCACCCATTCTGCCGTTGATAGTGCTTTTTGAAATGCAGCTTGCTTCGGGTAGGTCTAGGGCAATCAATTCATCAATAGTCAGGTGGCTGTATTTTTTACTCACACTTCGACCCTTTGGCAGCTTCATCTGCTTATCACGGAAGCTCTTTGCCATGTCTCTGGTGATGTCGGTAATTGGTATATCACCTACAATTTCCAGCAAAAGCGCAAAGAGTACGCGGCTCTCCTTTTCAGCTTTTGGTTGCCATTCTTCTTTAGTTACTTTTTCTTTGCAGTATTTCTCAATGACCACGCTCAGCAACTGGCCTTTTGGTGCGATCAATCCTCTTGTCGTTGCCTCTGTTAGGGTTGCCGCCGTATCTTTGATTGTTTTGATTTCTTTGGCGCTTTCAATCCGAACATCATCTATTTGAGCATGAGCCTCAGCAAGCTGCTCCTCAAGACACAGTGTTTTTTTCTTAAATGCAACGTCGGCAAGCAGTTTGTCTTGTTTTGTTTCTGCGACCTCTAACGACTTTAGCTCAAGCAGCACCTCGCTCTCGATGTTTTGGAAGTTGAGTTGTTTTTGAAGCTGTTTGTTAAGGTTTTCAATCTCTGTTGAGTGTTCTGACGTGCTCATTGCTTCAATCCTGCGAATGCCATAGTCAGCCAAGATGGACAAGCGCAATGCAATTGATTTAGCTTTTTTGACGCAGCCGACCTTGAGCGAGAAGTAAAACTCTCTTCGCTGCGAGGTTCGTCTGAGGTTCTTGGGGATGACTTGGCGAAAATAAAAAAAGTTCTCGCGCCGTTGCAAGTGGTAGGCGACTTGATACGTCATGTTGTAGCGCTCGAATGTAGCACTTTGACTAACGACGCAATGTAATTGTTCCCTAAATGCCTTGAACCCCTTTGAATACTGAGGTTGTAAGCATAAGAGCGTCCCCGACAGGAATCGAACCTGTATCTAGCGCTTAGGAGGCACTTGTACTATCCGTTGTACTACGAGGACACAAGGCGGCGATTGTACCGGAAGGGCGTCGCTTCGGCTAGGCGCTGATTCACCGCATGGCTCGCCGACCAACCTTGCAGCAAAATGACATTAATCAACGCAATCCCGCGTAAATTAACCTAGGCTGTACGCTGCATCCTTGCATTGCTCAGGAGAAATTCATGTCACGAAGTACAAAAATCGTCGCCACCTTAGGCCCTTCTTCCAATGATGTGGCTACGCTAGAAAAATTAATACTGGCTGGCGTGAATATGGTGCGATTGAATTTTTCGCACGGCACCGCGCAAGATCATCTGGATAGGGCCGCCTTGGTGCGCGAAATCGCTAAAAAGATGAATCGCCCGATTGCGATTATGGTGGATTTGCAAGGCCCAAAAATTCGCATTGGGAAGTTTGAAAAAAATAAGATTGAACTCAAAAACGGCGCTAAATTTACCCTCGATGCCGAATGTGCTTTAGGTAATCAAGATACCGTCGGTTTAGATTACAAAGAACTACCCAATGATGTCGATGCTGGCGTGATTTTGCTGCTGGACGATGGCAAGGTGAAATTGCAGGTGGATAGGGTCGAAGGCGCGAAGGTCTATACCACCGTTTTGGTTGGCGGCACGCTATCAAATAACAAAGGTATTAATCGCCAAGGTGGCGGGCTGACTGCGCCAGCGCTTACTGGCAAAGACATGGAAGACATCAAAGTGGCGGCTAAATTGCATGCCGATTACGTTGCCGTGTCGTTTCCAAAAAGCAGTGCGGATATGTATATGGCGCGCACTTTACTTAAAGCCGCTGGCAGCAAAGCTTTGCTGATCGCTAAAATTGAGCGCACTGAAGCGATTGCCAATCTAGAAGACATCTTGACTGCCTCGGATGGGATTATGGTCGCGCGCGGTGATTTGGCGGTGGAAGTGGGCGATGCGGCGGTGCCAGGGCTACAAAAACGCATGATTAAAGCGGCGCGTCGGATGAATAAGCTGACGATTACCGCGACGCAAATGATGGAATCGATGATTTCTAGTCCCGTGCCTACGCGTGCCGAAGTGTCCGACGTCGCCAATGCGGTGCTCGATGGCACCGATGCAGTGATGCTGTCGGCAGAAACGGCGTCGGGGCAATATCCGGTTGAAACGGTGGAATCGATGGCACGCGTCTGCGTCGAAGCAGAAAAATCGCAAGATTATGCGGTTTGCAACGCCGCTTTGCTCGATGGCGAATATTCGCGCATCGATCAAACGATTTCGATGGCGGCGCTGTTTGCGTCCAACCATTTGAATGTCAAAGTGATTGCCGCGTTGACGCAATCTGGCTCGTCGGCGCTGTGGATGTCACGCGTGATTTCTGGAGTGCCGATTTATGCCTTAACACCGGAAGCCGAAACCTATAACCGCTTGGCGCTGTTCCGCGATGTAGAGCCAGTGATGCTGTCACACGATAATACCGACCGCGAATCTTTGCTACTGCGTGCCGAAGTCGAAATGCTCAAGCGTGGCATTGTGCAAGCGGGTGATTTGATTGCATTTACGTTTGGTGATGTGGTGGGTATGGGCGGCGGTACGAATTGCTTGAAAATCGTCAAAGCGGGCGAAATGAAAGCGCGTTAATTGCTGAGTTTGAAATGGAATAAAAAACGGCCAGTGTCTTCACTGGCCGTTTTTATTATGTACTGCAAGTGTTTATGCTTGGGTATTGGCTTCTACATTAATACCCAAGCTACGCGCAAGGTAATACCCTGTATGGCTGGCTGGGTTTTTCGCAATATCTTCCGGTGTGCCAGTGGCGATAATTTGCCCGCCGCCTGCGCCGCCTTCTGGGCCTAAATCAATCACCCAATCGGCGGTTTTAATCACGTCCAGATTGTGCTCAATTACCACCACCGAATTGCCATGCCCCGCCAAACGTTGCACGACAGTCAGCAGTAAGTCAATGTCGTGGAAATGCAGGCCGGTGGTTGGCTCATCCAAGATATACAGGGTGCGGCCGGTGTCACGTTTGGAGAGTTCGAGCGCCAATTTCACGCGCTGCGCCTCGCCGCCTGACAGCGTGGTTGCGCTTTGGCCGAGGCGGATATAGCCCAAACCAACGTCCATCAGCGTTTGCAATTTGCGCGCGACGGTCGGTACCGCACTGAAAAATTCCAGCGCATTTTCCACTGTCATTTCCAGCACTTCGGTAATGTTTTTGCCTTTGTAGAGCACTTCCAGCGTTTCGCGGTTGTAGCGCTTGCTGTGGCACACGTCGCACGGTACGTAGACATCGGGCAAGAAGTGCATTTCCACTTTCAATACGCCATCGCCCTGACATGCTTCGCAGCGGCCGCCTTTGACGTTGAACGAGAAACGTCCCGGCCCATAGCCGCGTTCACGCGCCATCGGCACGCCTGAAAACAGCTCGCGAATCGGTGTGAACAGACCGGTGTAAGTGGCAGGATTGGAGCGTGGCGTGCGGCCAATCGGCGATTGGTCGACGTTAATGACTTTATCCAGATGTTGCAGGCCAATCACTTCTTTGTACGGCGATGCTTCAATCCCCGCACCGTTCAGTTCTCTAGCGGCAATCGCGTACAGCGTATCGTTAATCAGCGTCGATTTGCCCGAGCCGGACACGCCAGTAATACACACCATCATGCCCAGCGGCAGATCGAGCGTAACGTCTTTCAAGTTATTGCCGCTCGCGCCTTTGATTTGCAGCCAACGGTCTTCCGTTGGCACGCGGCGCTTTTCTGGCATATGAATTTTGCGTTTACCCGTCATAAACTGGCCGGTAATCGAGTTTGGATTATTAAATACATCTTCCGGCAAACCATAAGCAATCACTTCGCCGCCATGCACGCCAGCGCCCGGGCCCATATCAATCAGCCAATCAGCAGCGCGCATTGCATCTTCGTCGTGTTCGACGACAATCACTGTATTGTCTAAATCGCGCAAATGAATCAGCGTGCCGATCAAGCGGTCATTGTCGCGCTGATGCAGGCCAATCGACGGCTCATCCAGCACATACATGACGCCAGTTAGCCCTGAACCAATTTGGCTAGCGAGTCGAATCCGCTGTGCTTCACCGCCCGATAGCGTATCGGCGCTGCGCTCAAGGCACAGATAATCCAGACCAACATTCACCAAAAAGCCCAAACGTTCGCCGACTTCTTTCACAATTTTTTCTGCAATTTGTGCTTTGGAGCCTTCCAACTTCAAATCTTGGAAAAAGTGCAGTGTATCTCGCAAAGCCATTTGTCCAATGGCATGCAGCGTAATACCCCCAACTTTAACGTTACGTGCTTCGATGCGTAAACGAGCGCCATTACAGCTTGGGCAGACTTGATTGTTCTGATATTTGGCGAGTTCTTCGCGCACCGCCATTGAGTCAGTCTCTTTATAGCGGCGCTCTAAATTCGGGATAATCCCTTCAAACGAATGCACGCGCTCGAACTTATTACCGCGTTCATTGGTATACATAAACGCAATTTCGTCAAAGCCTGAGCCTTGCAAAATGGCGCCTTGCACCTCAGCAGTCAGCTCATTCCACGCAGTATTAATGTCAAAACCATAATGCTCGGCAATGCTCATCAGCATTTGGAAATAGAACTGATTACGCTTATCCCAGCCTTTGACTGCGCCTGCAGCGAGGCTCAAATCAGGATGCGCCACGACGCGCTTTGGATCAAAAAACGTACGGTGACCAAGGCCATCACACGACGGGCAAGCGCCCATCGGATTATTAAACGAGAACAGGCGCGGCTCTAACTCGGGCAGGCTGTAACTACACACCGGACAGGCAAATTTAGCCGAGAACCAATGCTCTTTACCCGTATCCATTTCCACTGCAATTGCGCGGCCTTCGGCGTGGCGCAGTGCGGTTTCAAAGCTTTCGGCCAAACGCTGCTGGATGTCGGCGTGGACTTTCAGGCGGTCGATAACGACATCAATGGTGTGCTTTTTGTTTTTATCCAGTTTCGGCGTTTCATCCAACTCGAACACTTCGCCGTCGATGCGTACTCGGACAAAACCTTGTGCGCGCAAATCATCGAGCAAATCGGCGTTTTCGCCTTTTTTGCCCATAATCACCGGCGCTAAAATCATCAACTTGCTGTCTTCAGGCAGCGCCAACACGTGATCGACCATTTGGCTGACGGTTTGGCTTTCTAGCGCCTGATTATGCTCAGGGCAAAATGGCGTGCCAACACGCGCAAAGAGTAGCCGCAAGTAATCGTGAATTTCGGTAACGGTGCCCACGGTGGAGCGCGGATTATGACTGGTGGCTTTTTGCTCGATGGAGATCGCTGGCGACAGGCCTTCGATCAAATCAACATCCGGCTTTTCCATCAATTGCAAAAACTGCCGTGCATAGGCCGACAGCGATTCCACATAGCGCCGCTGACCTTCGGCGTACAAAGTATCAAACGCCAAGGAGGATTTACCCGAGCCGGAAAGGCCGGTAATCACAATCAACTTGCCGCGCGGCAAGTCAAGATTCACGTTTTTTAAATTATGCGTACGGGCTCCGCGAATGCGGATCATCGGGATGTCGGTTTGTTCGGTTGCACGGTACATATTTACTCTCGTTAAAGCGGCGTAGCCCAGTTGATTTCGGTTCTGAATTTTCAAGCTTTGATGCTCCTTAAAGCGATGCTGACAAAGTCAGGCTGAATTCAGAATTGAGAATGACAGGCGCACAAGGCAATCGAGTAATATACCCTAAACCCAACATGTTGAGACTCTCTACGATGGAATCTTCAATCTACGCAGCGCCCGCGCTGGCCTTGGCAGCTCAAGCTGGCTTAGAAAACATGCGTTTTAGCGGCGAAGTGCCGAGCTTTTACGGCCACGTGGTATTTATCACAGGAGAGCAGGGCGACTATGTAGTGAAGTTTTCGCGGCAAGCGGGGCGCTTAGCCAGCGAAGTAATAGCGCTCAATCGCCTGCGAGTGCATAGCCTGTTGCCAATGCCAGAGATTTTATTTCATGGCCTTGTTGCCAGTGAAAACGGCGATTTAGATACTTTATTGATGCCCAAACTCAGCGGCGTTCCAGCTTGGGAATTGCCTGCGCCGTTACCGAGTCCGCAGCAAACCGCGCAAATCATTGTTGAGCAAATGCTGGCTTGGCACGCGGTTAGCGATACGCGCGGTTTTGAGCATATCAATGGCGAGTTTAGCGCTGAGTTTTTAGCGGCCTTTGAATCGTGGACTCAGCCTTTAGTCGATTTTCTGTTCTCAAGCCATTCGCCATTTTCACCCGAGCTGCGTGCTGCGTATGCCCAACTGTGGGCAGAGCGCGAGCGATTTTTAGCGCCGATTACAGGCCCATCATCGCTGTGCCATGACGATCCACATGCGTGTAATTTCCTGTATGACGCAGAGACCGGCTTGCCGACAGCGGCGATTGATCCGTGTGATGTCGCGTTTCGCCATCGTGAGCAAGATATTTTCCATTTGGCCGATGCCTATCCGCAATGGCGCTTGCTCGAAACGTATATCGAGCAATGCCCGCTGGCGGAAGGTTACGCCGCGCGGCGCTGGTTTTTCTCCTTATGGGATGATGTAAAACACAGCCTGAATGTCGGCTGGTACGACGCGCCATGGTTTGCGGCAAAGTTCACGCGCTTGGCTGAAACGGATGCAACGTTTGCTGATGTCGCCGCTGCGGCGAAGCTCGCGCATCCTGCGGTGAGTGAAGCTTAATTCGCTAGGATTGTGAGTATATTCATGCAGGCTTTATTAAATAAGTTCTGCATGTATATACCCTTGTTTATTCTGGTTTTAGTGCTGCACTCCTCAATCTATTCAGGTATTGCCCAAAAGCAAACGCTGCCATCTAGTGGCCTGAGCTGTTAAAATCGCCCATCCTTTTTGAATGTGTCGCCTGATGTCTGTTGCCTCCCGCATGTCTGCTCTTGAATTACGCGCTGCCACGAGCTTAGCGGGGCTGTATGCGCTCCGTATGTTGGGCATGTTCCTGATTTTGCCAGTGTTTGCTGTTTACGCTGGGCGATTGCCAGGCGGTGAAAATCATACAATGGTGGGTTTGGCTTTCGGCGCTTATGGCCTGACGCAGGCTTTGCTGCAATTGCCGTTTGGCATGTGGTCTGATCGAGTTGGCCGCAAAAAAGTAATTTATATCGGACTGGCTTTGTTTGTCGTGGGCTCGCTGATGTGCGCGATGGCCGATCATATTGTGTGGCTGATTTTGGGCCGCGCGGTGCAAGGCGCTGGTGCGATTTCGGCGGCGGTAACGGCGCTATTGGCCGATTTGACGCGCGAAGAGCATCGCACCAAGGCGATGGCGATGATCGGCGGCGCGATTGCGTCGACGTTTGCGATTTCCTTGGTCGCCGCGCCCAAATTGGCAGAATGGATAGGCTTGCCGGGGATTTTTCTGCTAACGGGTATGCTGGGTGTATTTGCGCTGATTGGCGTGTGGAAAATCATTCCGAATCCAACGATTTCACGCTTTCATTCAGATGCCGAGGCCAATACCAGCCGCTTGCCGCAAGTGTTGAAAAACTCGCAACTGCTGCGACTGAATTACGGCGTATTCGCGCTGCACGCGGCGCAAATGGCGATGTTTACGGTGATGCCGCTGTTGCTCAATCAAGTCGGTGGCATTGATGTGGCGCACCATTGGTGGGTGTATTTGCCGGTGGTACTGGTCGGCTTTGTGTTGATGGTGCCGGCGATTATTTATGGCGAGAAAAAAAATCATCTGAAAGAAGTGTTCTTGTTTGCGATTGTGCTGATGTTCATCGCGCAATTGGGCATGACACTGTGGATGCCAAGCCTGACGTGGATTGTCGTGTGGCTGGGCGTGTATTTTATTGCGTTTAATATTTTGGAAGCGACGCAACCGTCGTTGATTTCGAAAATCGCACCGACCGAAGCCAAAGGCACGGCGATGGGCGTGTACAACACCTGCCAAGCGGCGAGTATGTTTATCGGTTCGGCGCTGGCGGGCTATTTGTATCAACACTTTCAAAGCCCCGTGCCGGTGTTTGCGTTGTGCGCAGGTTTGATGGCGATCTGGGTGGCGGTGTCTTGGGGTATGCAGCCGCCGCTGCCAGTCAAAACCAAAATGTTCCACATTGGTGAGGATTGGTCGGGCGATGCAGGCCTGCTGTCTGCTAAACTAGGCGCCATTGACGGCGTAAAAGAAGCCGTTGTTTTGATCGACGAGCGCGTCGCGCTATTGAAAGTGCTACAAGCGGGCTGGGACGAAGCCGCAGTTGACGCGTTGATTGCAGAAACAAATTGAATAACTGAACCTGAACGTAGGAGCGGGCTTGCCCGCGAATGTGGCGCTGCGTAGATAGCCTTCGCGGGCAAGCCCGCTCCTATAAATTGATTTAAAACTGGAGCGTACGATGGCCTCATTGAATAAAGTGTTATTGATTGGTAATTTGGGCAAAGACCCAGAAACGCGTTTTATGCCGAATGGCAACGCGGTATGTAATTTCTCGATTGCGACCACTGAAAGCTGGAAAGACAAACAATCGGGCGCAAAACAAGAAAAAACTGAATGGCACAACATCAGCATGTATGGCCGTTTGGCTGAAATCGCCGGTCAATACCTGAAAAAAGGCAGCAGCGTGTATATCGAAGGCCGTTTGCAAACCCGCAAATGGCAAGATAAACAAACGGGTGCGGATCGTTACACGACTGAAATTATCGCCGACGAAATGAAAATGCTCGGCGGTCGCGGTGATGGTGGCAATGCGGGTGGTGGCTACAATCAACAAGGCGGCGGCGACGATTTTAACCAAGAATACAGCGCGCCAGCTCAGCAGCAACAAGCTCCACGCCAAGCGCCAGCCCAAGCAGCGCCTCAGCAGGCCGCAGCAAAACCTGCACGTAATTTTGACGATTTTGAAGACGATATTCCGTTTTAAAAATCTACTTCGAATTGTTGTATAAGTATTTTTCAAATAAGCCCATGTTTTTATGGGCTTTTTAATGCCTGCTGTAAACGCACTGCGAGCAGCGGCGAAGTCCTTGACCGTGGTAAAATTAGAGTAATCAGAAAATATTCAAAGCATAGGGGCAGACGATGTCAGGCAATTCCTTGGGATTATTATTTACAGTTACGTCGTTTGGCGAGAGTCATGGTGCGGGGATTGGTTGTATTGTCGACGGTTGCCCTCCGGGATTGGAAATTTCGGTTGAAGACATTCAGCTTGAGTTAGATAGACGCAAACCCGGCACCAGCCGCCATGTGACGCAGCGCAAAGAGCCCGATTCGGTCGAAATCTTGTCGGGTATTTATGAAGGCAAAACCACCGGCACGCCGATTGCGCTATTGATTCGCAACCAAGATCAGCGCAGCCAAGATTACGGCAAAATCGTTGAAACCTTCCGCCCTGGTCACGCCGATTACACCTACTGGCATAAATACGGCATTCGCGATCCGCGTGGCGGTGGCCGCTCATCCGCACGTGAAACTGCAGTGCGCGTTGCGGCGGGTGCGATTGCGAAAAAATGGCTCAGCGAAAAATTCGGCATCGTGATTCGTGGCTATATGAGCAAGTTGGGCGAAATTGATATTCCATTCCAAAGCTGGGATCACGTGGGCGAGAATGCGTTTTTTGCGCCAAATCTAGAAATCGTGCCGCAGCTAGAAGACTATATGGACGCGATTCGTAAAGAGCGCGATTCAGTCGGCGCGCAAATTTCAGTCGTTGCTGAAAATGTACCCGTCGGTTGGGGCGAGCCAGTCTATGACCGTCTGGATGCCGAAATCGCCTACGCGATGATGAATATCAATGCGGTGAAAGGCGTTGAGATTGGCGCTGGCTTTGACAGCATCGCGCAGCGTGGCTCTGTGCATTGCGATGAACTCACGCCTAAAGGTTTTGCCAGCAATCACGCCGGTGGGATTTTGGGGGGTATATCGACGGGGCAGGATATTACCGTGAACTTGGCGGTTAAACCCACCTCGAGTATCGCGCAAGAGCGCCGCTCGATTGATAAAGATGGCAATTCTGTGATGATGGCGACAACGGGCCGCCACGATCCTTGTGTTGGCATTCGTGCTACGCCGATTGCTGAGGCGATGTTGGCGCTGGTGCTGATCGATCATGCGCTGCGTCACCGTGCGCAATGCGGCGATGTGGTCGTGAATACGCCGCGTATTCCTGGCAAGATAGCCTAATGTTGCGCCGCTGGACCGGGCTACTAATGGGACTGCTGCTGGCGGTGTTTTTGGCGGGCTGCGCCGCACCGTCGTTTGTCGCGACGGTGTCAGTGCGACATCAATTGCCACCACTGAAATCCGCGCCGGTGGCTTCGGGCACGGCTGCGGCAGTGCAGGCGGCAATGGCCAAGCCCAAAGCCTTTGTCATTGAGAGCAATGCCTCGCAAGCGCAGAGCTTGGCTTACAGCCAGTTTGAGTCCGAGCTAGCAGGGCATTTAATGCAGCAAGGCTTGATCTGGCAAAAAGATCCACAAAAAGCCGATTGGCTGGTGCGGCTGGATTATCAAATTGATGACGGCAAAAACAAATCTTATCAACAGCCGATTTGGGGTACGGTTGGTTATTCGGTCAGCTATCAGCGCGTGATTAGCGGTGGCAGCGTGGTGTTTATCCCGCGCTATTACCCTGAAACCGGTATTGTCGGTTCGCAAATGGTGAGTGAAACGATTTTTACTCGAGAAGTGTTTATCGATATTTTGGATAAACGCAATCTCGATAAAGGCGAATTTGCCAAGCTCTACGAAGGCCGCGCGCGCAATCGCAGTCAAAATGACGAGCTAGATGCAGCCGTGCCGTATTTGATTCGTAGCCTATTTTTACCTTTTCCTGGTCCGTCCGGTGTGAGTCGCGAAGTGCGTATTCCATTGCAGCCGGCTCAGCCTTAGGTAACTGAGCAAAAATTTTCGCGCAAGGCGCACCGCCGCAGACAGTACACAGGGTACGGCAAGGCGGAGCAACGATGGGCGGGAATTTTTGCCTTATTACTTAACATTTATTCAAAAGCCGAGACGTTTGTGACTCCAGATCAATATTGCGAAGACAAAGCCGCCAAAAGTGGTTCGAGCTTTTATTATAGTTTTCGATTTTTAAGCCCAGAAAAACGCACCGCGATCACTGCGCTGTATGCGTTTTGCCGTGAAGTGGATGACGTCGTTGATGAAATCAGCGATGAAGGCGTGGCGCGCACGACCTTGGCGTGGTGGCGGAGTGAAGTCGATCAAATGTACGCAGGCGCACCGCAGCATCCGGTAACGCAATCTCTGTTGCCTGCCGTAAAAGCCTACGATTTATCGCGTGAGCTATTCCTAGAAATCATCGACGGTATGGAGATGGATCTGGATCAGGCGCGCTACAACACGTTTAAAGATTTGCATCTGTATTGTTACCGCGTTGCCAGCGTTGTCGGCCAATTGGCGGCGACGATTTTCGGCTATACCGACCGAAAAACACTGAAATACGCGCACGATTTGGGGATTGCCTTTCAGCTGACCAATATCATTCGCGATGTCGGCGAAGATGCGCGCCGTGGCCGGATTTACCTGCCGGTCGATGAATTGCAACGCTTTAATGTGCCTGCTGCCGATATTCAAAACTATCGTGAAACCGCAGAATTCAAAGCCTTGATGAATTTCCAGATCGACCGCGCTGAGCAGTATTACGATCAAGCGCTGGCTTTACTGCCGGAATGTGATAAGAAAAATCAACGCACTGGCCTCGTGATGGCCGCGATTTACCGCGCCACCTTGGCTGAAATTCGCTTGGATGGCGCACAGAAAGTGCTGAACCAACGCACCTCATTAACTCCAATTCGCAAGCTGTGGCTCGCGTGGAAAACGTGGTGGTTTGCTTGAGCGTATTTTTAAATGCGTAAAGTAGCCATTATCGGTGGCGGCTATGCGGGGATGGCAGCAAGCGTAGAATTGGCCGCGGCTGGCGTTTCGGTGACGGTATTTGAGGCGGGTAAAGTGCTCGGTGGTCGGGCGCGGCGCGTTGATCGGGCGAACCGTAGCACCGCCAACGATTCGCCGCTCGATAATGGCCAGCATTTGGTGATTGGCGCATATTCGGAATTGCTGCGGTTGATGCAGCACTGCGGCGTGGATTTGGAGGCGGCATTTTTGCGCCAGCCGATGCGCTTGCAGGTTGAGCCTGATTTCTTGCTGGCTTGCCCCGCGTTACCTGCGCCTTTGCATTTGGCCGTCGGTTTAATCCGCGCCAAAGGCTTGTCGTGGGCTGAGCGTTGGGCGCTGATTCGCACAATTGAAGTCAGTAAATGGCGGCGCTGGCGCTTACGGCAGGATATGACCGTAGTTCAATGGTTGGCGCAGCAGCGGCAACCGGCTAGTTTGATTGCCAAATTTTGGTCTCCGCTGACCTTGGCGGCACTCAATACGCCGCTGGAATTGGCCAGCGCGCAAGTGCTGTTGAATGTGCTGCGTGATAGTTTGGGCGGGCGGCGTGCAGCTTCGGATTTGATGTTGCCGAAAGTCGATTTTAGCGCGCTATTTCCTGATCCAGCGGCGCGCTTTGTGCAGAATAAAAATGGGTATATTCAGCTGGGTCATCGTGTTAAAAGGCTAGATAGCAATACCCATGGTTGGTGCGTTGATGGCAATGAGCAAGAATCATTCTCTGCCGTCATTTGCGCGGTGCCGCCGCATCAAGCGGCAAGTTTGTTGCAACCGTTCCCTGAACTGGCGGCATTGGCTGGACAACTAGCAACATGGCCGTATCAGCCGATTGTCACAGTGTATTTGCAGTACGCGGCAGACGTTCAATTGTCGACGCCGATGCTGGGTTTAGCCGATGCCTACTCGCAATGGGTGTTTGATCGCGGCGTCACGCACGAGCAGCATGGTTTGATTGCCGTGGTGATTTCAGCACAAGGTTTGCACAGCGGTTTGAGCCATGACGAGCTGGCGCTGGCAGTGCAGGCTGAATTGCATCAACAATTGGGCTTGCCCGATTTAGTATTGCGCCAGCAAGTGATTACCGAAAAGCGCGCGACCTTTGCTTGCACGCCCGATTTAGTTCGGCCGAGTAATCAAACCGCAATGGCGGGGCTGTTTTTGGCTGGTGATTTTACTGCGGGCTTGGCCGGAAAAGATCGCGGCGAATATCCGGCGACATTAGAAGGCGCAGTACGCAGCGGCGTGAATGCCGCGCGCTTGGCGCTGAAATATTTAGCAAAAGAATAATGTTGTCCACGAAAAACACGAAAGGCACGAAATATTTTTTCAATGCAATGATGAGCATTGATATCCTTGTTTCTCGATCTAGCTTTTTTAGAAGATGTTTGTAGGGCCGCTTTAAAGCGATAGTTTGGCGGCTGACGCCAGCTCTACAAAACCATTGTTTTTCTTTCGTGTTTTTTCGTGCCTTTCGTGGACAAATGGTTTTGATTTTTTTTCGTGTTCGGCATCATCGGCTGAGACGTAGTGGGATAAGGACATAAAAATGAATGAATGGAAAACAGCAGTACCGAGCGCAGACGCATTTAAAGATCGCGTGATTTTGGTGACGGGCGCAGGGCAGGGTATTGGTGCGGCGGCGGCGTTGGAATTGGCTAAGCTTGGTGCAACGGTTATTTTACTCGGCCGCAATGAGAAAAAACTCAGCCGTACTTACGATGCAATCGAAGCCGCTGGCGGCGCGCAACCGGCGGCGATTCCTATGGATTTGGCCAAAATCGGTGAAGCTGAGCTGAATCAACTCGGCGTGTTAATCCAAAAAGAATTTGGTCGTTTGGACGGTATTTTGCATTGCGCCAATGGCTTTAATCATTTATCGCCATTGTCGAATCAAAAGCTCGATGAATGGGTGGATATGTTCCGCGTGAATGTGGCTGCGCCATTTGCCATTACGCGTGCGCTGTTTCCATTATTGGAAAAATCGCCTGATGCGGCGGTTTTAGTGCTCGGTGAAACCCATGCGTTTGAACCCAATGCCTACTGGGGCGGTTTTAGTGTGACCAAATCAGCGCAAAAAAACTGGGTTGAAATTGCTGCTTCCGAATGGGATAAGTTGTCAAACCTGCGGATTAATCTGCTCGTTCCTGGCCCAATTCAATCGCCATTCCGTTTGGCGACGCATCCGGGCGAGTTAAAAGACAGCTTGCCAACTACGGAAGCAATTTTGCCTGCGATTGCGTATTGGTTGGGTCAAGCCAGCCAAGGGCAATCGGGGCAGACTTTGTTTTTTGCAGAAGAATAATTTGAAATATTTTTAAAATGAGATGAACTTTTTGAATTACCCGGCCTCTCACAGAGGGTAAATGAATTGATTATTCATTTTAGCTGTGCTGCCGTTGGTGGTTCAGTTGTGTATTGTGTTTTTCATCTCTCCCTGTATTGATTGGCCCCGCCTCGTTGCGGGGCTTTTTTTTGGATTTTTCTATCGAAGAGAGAGGATGCTGCACAATCCCGTAAGCGCAGCTCAGGTGGTGCTCGGAATCCTCATGTACAAATGTACACTCCGGTTCCTGCGCTCCAGCTTCACTGCGCTGACGGGCGCTCGCTATTTTTGCGGCGTGCTGAGTATTTATGAAGCTCCATCGATAAGTTCAGCGCGATGCCGCTAGCCAAGCTGTTGATACGGTACAATCCTTCATCCGAAGTATTGAGCTTTCCATGACACTTGAAGAAGTTTTTGCCGATAAAGGCCCGTTTGGCGACGCGTTTCCTGGCTATAAATTGCGCCAGCCGCAGCTGGAAATGGCGCAGGCGGTTGAGCGCACCATAGAGTCTTGCGGGCAATTGATTGCCGAGGCGGGCACCGGCACGGGCAAAACTTTTGCGTATTTGGTGCCAGCGCTGTTGTCGGGCGGCAAAGTGATTGTGTCGACCGGCACCAAAACGCTGCAAGATCAATTGTTTAATCGCGACGTGCCTAGCGTGCGCGATGTGCTCAAAGTGCCAGTCGTCATTGCGCTACTGAAAGGGCGCTCGAATTACGTTTGCCATTACCATCTGGCGCGCGCTGAGCATGAAGGCCGCTTTATGCGCCGTGAAGACGTCGCCGATCTGCAAAAAATTAAACGCTACGCCAATACGACTTTATCTGGCGATAAAGCCGCCTGTCCGGGCGTGCCCGAAGACGCGCCAATTTGGGCGCATGTCACCAGCACGCGCGATAATTGCCTTGGCCAAGATTGCCCGAATCATAAAGATTGCTTTGTATTAAAAGCGCGGAAAGACGCGCAAGAAGCCGATGTCGTCGTTGTGAATCATCATTTGTTTTTTGCCGATGTGTGGCTCAAAGATGAAGGCGCAGGCGAGCTGCTACCCGCGTGCAATACGGTGATTTTTGATGAAGCGCATCAACTCCCCGAAGTCGCCAGCCTGTTTTTTGGCGATACGCTCAGTAGCGGGCAAGTCGTCGAACTGGCGCGTGACGCACGCGCTGAAGCGTTGGTTGTCGCAAAAGATTTCGTCTTGCTGCCGAACGCCGCCGAAGCGCTAGAAAAATCGGCGAAAGATCTGCGTTTGGTGTTTAAAGACGCGTTGCGCTTGCCACAGCATGAGTTGCTTGAGAAATATCCGGCCTTTTTTACGCAACTCAATGTGATGACGGGCGACTTGCAGCATTTAGCTGAACTCCTCGCCAAGCAAGCCGAACGCGGCGAGAGCCTAGAAAAATGCCATCAACGCGCCGCTGAAATGCTCGAACTGCTCGAAAAATGGCAGAAATCGGATTCAGCAGAAAGCGTGCATTGGATCGACGTGACGCAGCATGGCTTTTTGTTGCATATCACGCCGCTCAATATCGCCGACCTATTTCAAAAACAAGTGAATATGAATCCGCGCGCATGGATTTTTGCTTCCGCTACTTTGGCGGTGAACAATCACTTTACGCATTTTCAGCACGAGTTGGGTTTATGGAAAGCCGAAACTGCAACTTGGGATAGCCCATTCGATTACAAGCAGCAAGCGGTACTGTATGTGCCGCAAGGCATGCCGCAGCCTAATACGCCAGAATATACCCGTGCTGTGGTTGAAAAAACGTGGCCTTTATTGCTGACCACGCAAGGCCATGCCTTCTTGTTATTCACTAGCTTACGCGCCATGCGTGAAGCGCATGAATTGCTATTAGAAAAGCTCAAAGAAGCAGGGCTAGAATGGCCGGTGTATTTGCAAGGCACGGGTTCGCGCACGGAATTGCTCGATCAATTTCGTAAGCAACCGAATGCAATTTTGGTCGCCAGCCAAACTTTTTGGGAAGGCATCGACGTGCGCGGCGAGCAGTTGTCGCTCGTCGTCATCGACAAGCTGCCATTTTCGCCGCCCGATGATCCAGTGCTGTCGGCCCGGATGGAGCAAATCACCAAAGCCGGGCGCAGCCCGTTTATGGATTATCAATTGCCCAATGCGACGATTACGCTCAAGCAGGGCGCGGGGCGCTTGATTCGTGATGAAACGGACATTGGTATTTTGATGATTGCGGACACTAGATTAGTTGAAAAGCAATACGGAAAAATGATTTGGAAAAGCCTACCGCCAATGTTCCGCTCACGCGAATTGGCGAATGTGCAGAAATTTTATGAAGTGCAGCGCGAAAAATCCCGCGCGAAAGATGCTGCGGAGCCAGATGCGAGCGCTGATGCTATTGATGAAGCGCCTGACTTGTAGAGCGCCAAAATATTGCCGTAGTGAATCCATATTAAGGAGGTAAAACGCAGTGGCCGCACCCGTAGCAAAATCGAAATCCACTTCGAAGAAAGCGCCGAACAAACCAACCTCAATCTGGGGGCGATTATTCGGTTTATTGTTGTTTGGTCTGTTTACCGCCACGATTGCGGGTGGTGCGTGGTTTTACGCGTGGTCGGTCACCGAGCAAGCCAATCCGCCATCGCATTCAGTGTTGATTGAGCCGGGCGGCGTGAACGCCGTCGCGCAGCAATTGGTGCGACAAGGTGCGGTGGATTCGGCGTCTTTGTTTGTGCTGCTGGCGCGGATTTCTGGCAAAGATGCGGAATTGAAAGCGGGTAGTTATTCGCTGAAAGCGCCGATTTCACCGTGGATGTTGCTGAAAAAACTCGGCAAGGGTGAAGTTGATTTGCAGATGTTTAGCATTATTGAGGGCTGGAATTGGCGGCAGTTGCGCCAAGCGCTCAATACGCATCCGTATTTGAAGCACGACACCGCGAAAATGAGCGATGAAGAAATTCTCGCTGCATTAGGCATTAGTGCCTTATCGCCTGAAGGGCTATTTTTCCCCGACAGTTACCGCATTGATAAAGGTAGCTCCGACCTTAAACTGTTGGCGCGCGCGCATCGCTTGATGCAAGAAAAGCTCGATGATGCTTGGGCAAGCCGCAAGCCCGATTTGCCGCTCAAATCAGCGTATGAAGCGCTGATTTTGGCGTCGATTGTCGAAAAAGAAACCGGCAAAGCGGCAGATCGGCCTTTGATCGCAGGGGTATTCACTAATCGACTGCGGCAAGGAATGCGTTTACAAACCGATCCGACGGTCATTTATGGTGTCGGTGAGGCCTTTAAAGGCGATATCACCAAAGCACATTTACGCACTGATACGCCTTACAACACGTACACGCGAGCGGGTCTGCCACCAACGCCTATCGCGATGGTCGGCGAAGCCGCACTGACTGCCGCCACCCAACCCGCGTCTACTCGCGCGGTGTATTTTGTTGCCAAGGGCGATGGTAGCTCAGCATTTTCAGAAACGCTGGATCAACACAATTCAGCGGTGCGGAAGTATTTGTTGAACCGATAAAAACGCTAGTCCACGAAAAACACGAAAGGCACGAAAAAATATAAAGGCATCTAGGTTGAGTGTGTTGGTATTGCCATATAGGCCTTAATTATTAAGGTTTACATAGACATACCTAAGCTTGTTGTGAAATTACTGTGGATGAAGGCACATTGGCACTTTGTTATATCACAATGATTGGTTACACGATGCTGTAGCTTCCCCCTTTGGCAAAGGGGGAAACAAGTGCAAAGCCTTGTGTACCAACACGTAATCTGAACATTGCCGAATATTATGAAATTTCAGATTTGGTGTTAATACGTTTAAAAGATAGGCAATTGCGTAGATCACATCCGCTGGATTAGAGCTGCTGTAGCGCCTCCCCCCTTGACGGGGGAAGGCTGGGATGGGGGTGTGTTGAGCTTAAATTGTACTTCGTAGTATCACCCTCATCTTAACCCTCTTCCGCCCCCGGGGAGGGGATGCCGCGATATAAAACTGCAAATCAGTATTCTTGATTTAATCAGGGTATTGCCTGATAGAACTCATTCACTAAGCAGCCTGAGAATATACCTCTGCTTGTTTTAATGCCTTTCGTGAACTCAGATTTTTAACCATTAGGAGTGGCAATGAAGCCGGTTTTAAAAGGCCATTTAATGGTGCTGTTTTGTGTGGTGGTGTGGGGTGTGACCTTTGTTTCGACCAAGATTTTGCTGGAGTGGCGTAGTCCGGTCGAAATCGCACTCGACCGATTTGTTCTTGCGTATGGCCTCTTGTTTCTCTTGCATCCCGTCATCAAAAAACCGCAATGGCGCGAAGAATTATTCTTCTGCGGCTTGGGGCTGTTTGGCGTCACGCTGTATTTCCTGACAGAAAACATCGCGTTGCAATACACGCAAGCATCCAGCGTCGGCTTGCTGGTTTCGTCCGCGCCACTGCTCACCGCGTTTTTCGCGCATTTCACCACGCACGATGAAAAGCTCAGCCCGCGTTTGATTGTCGGCTCGCTCGTCGCGCTATTGGGCGTGGCTTTAGTGATGTTTAATGGCAGCGTGATTTTAAAACTCAACCCGCTCGGTGATATTTTGGCATTGTCGGCGGGGGCGGCGTGGGCGGTGTATTGCTTGCTGCTCAAGCGCGCTGGGCAGCGTTATGGCTATCTGTTTTTGACGCGGCAAGTGTTTTTCTATGGGATTGTCACTTTGCTGCCCGCCGCAGGGTGGATGGGTTATCGCGTCGATTTCGCGCTGTGGCTTGATCCCTTGCAAGGCGGCAATATGCTGTTCTTGGGCGTGATTGCATCGGCTCTGTGCTTTGTCGCGTGGAATAAAGCGCTCGGGATTATTGGCGCAGTGAAAGCCAGCAATTACATTTATTTGATCCCGCTGATTACGATGCTGACCGCCGTACTGATCTTGGGCGAGCGAATTACCGCCATCGGCGGCGCAGGGGCGCTATTGATCTTGATGGGGGTATATTACGCTGAGCATGGTATGAAAATGCCTACAATTAAGTAGATAGGGTAGGTATATATGAAACTCATTGTAGTAACCGGCGCACAAAAAAGCGGCAAAAGCCGCTACGCCGAACAGCGCGCTTTGGCGCTGTCGGATCGCCCGGCGTATTTGGCGACGTCGCGCGTTTGGGATGATGACTTTGCCGAGCGCATCCGCCGTCATCAAGTTGAGCGCGATTCGCGTTGGGTGAATTTAGAGCAAGAAACCGATCTGGCGGCGCATGGTTTTGCGGGCGACGTGATCGTGCTCGACTGCATTACCTTGTGGCTGACTAATCTATTTACCGATTGTGAATACGATAGAGACGCTACCTTGATTGAAGCGAAAACCCGCTGGGCGGATTTTGTTGCCGCGACACCGCAAACGGTGATTGCCGTCGGCAATGAAATCGGCTGGAGCCTACACGCCGAAACGCAAATGGGCCGCCATTTTGTCGACCTGCACGGCAACTTTATGCAATTCGCTACGGCGCAGGCTGAGGAAGTTGTGTTGATGGTGGCGGGGCTGCCGCTGAAGGTGAAGTAGCGAGTACGTCTGCCTAGAGGCTGATTTTTTACACCTTGAGTGTTTAAATTCCAGCTGTTGCTTTATCTCTAAAATTGCTCTGTTTCTAACACCAATCAATATTTAGACTGACTTGTCTTGTATTATTTTGATTTTTAATGATGCAGGGGATAGCAATGAAAAAGGTGAGTTGTTTTTTATTGTCTTTGATGTGTGCCAGTAGTTGGGCGCAAACCGTTACGATTCAGCAAGATGGTAAAGCGGTGGCAACCATTGAGCTAAGCAAGAATCTTGATATTAATATGCAAGGTGATCAATGTTTGGCTGACAAATTAACATCGAGTATACGTTGCACAGGTAATGTCAAACTAGACTCGCGCAACGGATCAATCAAATTGCAAGCTGAAGATATCGTCGTTAAAGATTGAGTATTTTTTGCGGCCAGCCAAAGAGATTATGCTTAGGTATAGAGTTGTAGCCTTTATAAATGAATAGCTTTAGCTCTATACCTAATTTTTAAATGAAATTTCATTTCATCATGTTCCCATAAGTAATAATGGCGATGATGCCATCGCTAAATGCTTCCACGCGATTCTTATTCATCGGCTTGGATTTGTTTGTCGCTGCTTGGGGCTACTGAGCTGGAACTGCATTTGCGAAACCCAGCGAATGTTGGGCTTCGCATCTTACTAATATTTTTTTGCAAAATTTATGTCAACGCTGTGACTAGCGCCGCGTATTTTGCATCGATACCAATCGAAATCCACAAGAATTGCTCAATTCGTGGTGCTTTGAAATGGCAAACCAAAATTGTGGGTTCGTGTAGTACTTGCGTCACTTATGTTTAGCGCAGTGGAAATCTCGCAGTGAGTTCGTTGGGTTTGCTGAGTAGCGCTTTAGCAAGGTCTTCGTACAATCCTGTGCTGCATTGTTCAGGCGTTAAAACTTGCCAGTCATCTTCAAATTTATTGAGATTGCGGATATTGAGCCGGATTGTTCCGGCTTTGTAGTCGTTTTCGAAACGGAGCCGAGTTGGGAATTCGGGCAGGATGGTAATGTTGGTTTTGAGTAATTTGCCATCGGCATTTTTAACGAATTTTTCTTCAATTTTGCAGCCAAAATTCCAGAGCCGATCTTTGAGGTATTTCACTTCATTCAGCGAGGTATAGCTCGCTTGCAGTGGCGCGCGCGCCAGCCAGTTAATTGAAAACTCAATGTATTCATAATAATTAATGTCTTCAACTTGAAAACTGCGCGCGCGGGTGATGCAATCTTTCATGGCCACGTGGCTAAACTCACCGAGGCCAAAAATAAGGTAAGCGTGTGGGCTTTGAGGTTTTAGAACTTGAAGCTGCTCAGCTAGGCTACGGAAGTATTCAAAGATTTGCCCCATTTGCTCTTGGATCAGCGCCAAATTTTGCGCATCTTTTTCACGCTCGGCCGCATTATCTTGCTGTAGGGCTTCGGCGTTTTGTTTGAGTTCGTTGAGTAAATCCATTCTTTGTTCGGCCTGTAAGTGTATCTACCTATTTTACATTGGATTGATCGTCAATGTTGGGTAAGTAATTATTCGATCCCAGTTGATTTCTGTCTTTATTTCTCCGCCAACGCCGTTTCAATCCGGCGATCCGGCACCAGCCACATTAGTGCGACAATGACGTACAAGGCGCCGGATATCCACGGTGCGTAAAAAGACAGCGCGATCCCGATTGCGTATAAAAGCGGTGAGATTTTGCCTTTTCTATCGTGACCAATCGCAGTCAGCAACTTCGAGCTGGCACAATCGGTGCTGATAATCGCGTATTGCAGCAGCCAATACGCAAATGAGGCCATTAGCAGTACGACGCCGTACACGGCCATTGTCGGCGCTGCAAAATGATTTTCACCCGCCCAAGCAGTGGCAAATGGAAATAGCGATAACCAAAACAAAAAGTGCAAATTCGCCCATAAGACGCGCCCGGTCACGTGCGGCGTGGCTTGCAGCATGTGGTGATGATTGTTCCAATAGATACCGACATAGGTAAAGCTGAGCAAATAGCTTAAGAACACCGGAATTAAAGGGCGCAAAGCGCTAAATTCAGCGCCGTGTGGCACTTTAAGTTCCAGCACCATGATGGTGATAATAATGGCGATGACGCCATCGCTGAATGCTTCCAAGCGATTCTTATTCATCGGTTTGGCCTTCGTGGGTTTGAGCTAGGTGACTGGGAACTACGTCTACAAAACCCTGCGAATGCAGGGCTTCGCATCATGCTAATGCTTTACTGCAAAATTTCCGTCAACGCCGCCACCAGCGCTGCACATTCTGCATCAGTGCCAATTGAAATCCGCAAAAATTGTTCAATCCGTGGCAGCTTGAAATGGCGAACCAAGATGGCGCGTTCGCGCAATGCTTGCGCGAGTTCTGCAGCATCGCGTTCTGGATGACGCGCAAAAACAAAATTAGCATGCGATGGCAACACGTCAAAGCCCAATTGCTGCAATTGAGTGGTTAGGGTATCGCGGCTAGTATTAATGGCTGCGCAGGTTCGGTTGAAATACCCTGTGTCTTCAATGGCAGAAACCGCGCCCGCCAGCGCGACGCGATCCAGTGGATAGGAATTGAAACTATTTTTCACGCGTTCTAAACCCGCAATTAAATCCACATGGCCAACGGCAAAACCGACGCGCATGCCGGCGAGCGAGCGCGATTTAGATAAGGTTTGCACCACCAATAGATTGTCGTAACGCGTCACCAGTTTGATGGCGCTCTCGCCACCAAAGTCCACATAAGCTTCATCCACAACGACGACTTGCTCAGGATGCGCTTGCAGCAGCGCTTCAATTTGCGCCAATGGCAGCAAAATTCCGGTCGGCGCATTGGGATTTGGGAAAATAATCGCGCCGCCGCCGGTGTAGTCGCTGGTGTCGATTTCAAAGTCGGCATTCAGTGGCACGGTACGATATTCAATGCCATACAGGCCGCAATACACCGGATAAAAGCTGTAGCTGATGTCGGGAAACAGCAGCGGCGCATCGTGTTTGAGCAGCGCTTGGAAAGTATGCGCCAGCACTTCGTCTGAGCTATTGCCAACAAACACATTGGCGCGCGTGATGCCGTCCGCGTGGTGGTAATGCGCCACTGCATCTTTGAGCGCGTCGCCATTCGGATCGGGATAGAGCCGCAAATGATCGTTCACCGCCTCACGCATCGCCATAATCGCTTTGGGCGACGGGCCATACGGATTTTCATTGGTGTTCAGTTTGATCAGATTGGTGATCTTCGGTTGCTCGCCCGGCGTATACGGCGTAAGGGCGTGAACAACAGGGCTCCAGAAACGGCTCATGGCTATGATCTTTTGACGTGGGCGAAAGCTGATTTTACCAAGAACACGTTAAATGGGAATGCCAGTTTGGCTTGCAGATGAAATATAGGCGTAGTTAAGCATTGGAACTGTAGCTCGCGCGGCGCGGCGTTTGTTTTTATTGCGTATCACTATTGGCGATGCAAACCTGATTTCTTCCCGATTTTTTGGCGGTATACATTGCGCTGTCGGCACGCACCATGACTTGGTTGAGCGTTTCGTTTGCCAAAGTTTGAGCTACACCTTGGCTGATGGTGTAGTGAAATGCGGCTTGGGCGGGGGGCTGAATCTGAGTGTTTTCAATCACGACCCTTAATCGCTCTGCGACTTCTTGCGCTTTGGCTAAATCGGTATCGGGTAATAGAATCACAAATTCTTCTCCGCCTGCTCTGGCCATTAAATCAGTTGATCTGAGGGTTTTTAGGCATTGGATGGCGAGTTTAAGTAAAGCTTGGTCGCCTACTTCATGGCCATATGTATCATTGATTTTTTTGAAATGATCGATATCCATCATGATGACAGACAGCGGTTTTTGGCTGCGTTTGGCACGATCAATTTCTTGATCTGCGCGTTCGTATAGCGCGCGGCGGTTTAATAAACCGGTGAGTGGGTCGGTGTGCGCGGCGACTTCTAATTTGGCAATTAATTCGGTGTTTTCGTTGATCAAGCGAATCAGGCTGTTATTGACGTCACCGAGGGCGACGGCGCTTTGTTTTTCCGAGGTGAGATCGGTGGCGAGTTCGAAAAAGATTTGTTCGGTAGATTGGGGAGATTGCAATGCAATCAGCAGTGATCTCGCCCAAAACGAGCTGCCATCGCTGCGCGTGCCGGTGAATTCAAAAGTGACCGGATTACCTTGTTCTGCCAGCGTCAGGTAATCGCTAGTTTCCATGCCGAAAGGCAGTAGGCCAAACTCAATGCGGCGGCGACCAAGCATCGCTTTGGCGGTATTGCCGGTCAGACGGGCAAATTGCTCGCTGACATAAGTAAAGCGGCCTTGCCGATCCAGCATGGTAATTAAGGCATGATCTTGTAGCGCTCGGAACCAGTTGGCTTGGCGGCTAACGAGGGTTTGTAATTCTTTGCGTAATGTATTTTCCGCAGAAACCTCGATGGCGAAGCCCGCCAGCCCCGTGAGTTCGCCTTGATCATCAAATAAACACGAACGATGAATACGAAAAATTCGAGTTTGGCCATGCCGGTCTTGCAGCTCTAGTTCCGAGGTCGCTGTTTGTAATCGAGCGATCAGGCGAAATTCTTCAAACTGAATATGTTCTACGATCCAGCGTGGCAAATAATCGGCATCTTGGCCGCTGGTTTCGGATGTTGTGACCGATTCAAGAATCGTTTGCCAAGCTTGGCTACGCCAGACGTAATTGAGCTGGATGTCTTTGACCCAGGCCGCCACAGAGAGCTGATCTAGCAAGGCAAAACTGCAAGTCTCAAAGGGCGATTGGAGTGGGGCTGTTGTATCCATCAGTCATTAAACTCGACGACATAACGATAATAATCGCTACGGAAATAGGAGTAGGTGAGTTCGAGTGCATGGCCGTTTTGCAGATAGCCCACTCGGGTGAGCCGCAGCAGAGCCTGGCCTTCTTGAAAACCGCACTGCAATGCCATATCGGCATCGCAGCGATAGGCGTCAATTTCTTCAATGGCTTTGGTAATAATGAGCTGATGCTCGGCCATGTAGGCATAGAGCGAGTTGCCAATTGACAGCGGGTCGGGCAGAAAATGGCTGGGCAGACTGCTGCACTCATAGCCAATTACTTGTTCATTGGCGGTGCGTAGGCGGGATAGGCGGCTCACTGTTTGACCGACCTGCAAATTAAGCCGCCATTGTTCGATTAAATCGGGTTCAGCAACTTCGCGTTTGAGCCAGACCGAGCCGGGTTTAAAGCCTCGTGCTCGAAGTAGATCGGAAAGGCTACTGAGTTTAGAAACGGGTTGGTCAATTTTGGGTGTGATTTGGTAATTGGCATCGGCGGTGAATTCGATCCAACTGTCATTCACCAGTAACGCATAGACTTGCTGTACGGCGTGCGCTGAAATATTAAAAATATCCGCCAACGTTTGCACTGCAGGGAGTAATTCGTTGGGTTGCCAGAAGCCCGCTGAAATCGCGATTTTAATTTTTTGCAGTAATTGAACTTCGATGAGTTGTGGGGAGGCTCTGTCCGGTGCCAGCGCCATCAGTTTTCGATTGCGATTATCTGCTGCCATTGCATTCATAGCGATCTATCCATTTCACGATGAACTTAGCATAGTCGAGTTGCCTAAATATCCAAGGCCAAAGCTTGGCAGCTGTGTGCAAGTCAGCGCAATGATTTCTAGTTTCCTATCTTACTTGAGATGGAAAATGGATAATATTGATGAATTCGGCCGCGATATTGGCATTGGACATGCAGCCTGTCATTTAGTGAATTTACCGTGCCAATTTGAATTGTAAACGCCTTGAGTGCGTTATCCATGATAAGCAAATCAATTGAAAAATAGAATGATGATTTTAAACTTCCAAGAATGGTCCAGTGTGATTCGGCGCAATTTGCTGCTGAGTACGCTGGTATTAAGTGCTGCCTATATTATTTGCGGCAAATTGAGTCTGTTATTGGCGATTCCGCCAGGCTACGCTTCTGCGATTTTCCCTCCGGCAGGTATTGCACTCGCCGCCGCGTTTATTGCCGGAAAACGCACTGCTCCCGGTATTTTGTTGGGCTCATTTTTACTCAATCTTTGGATTGGCTATGACAATAGTCAGCAATTAAGTTTACTCGGCTGCGGCGTGGCTTTTTTAATTGCCTGTGCTTCGCTGCTGCAAGCTATCGTGGGCGGCGTGTTATTACGCAAGGTGATTGGCTATCCAGCCGCGTTCGATAATTTACGGGATGTATTAAGCTTTCAAATATTGTCTCCCGTAATCTGCCTCATTAGCGCAACGTTGTCGGTGAGCAGCTTGATGCTGCTTGGTTTTTTGCCGAGCAGCAGTTTTATGCTGAGCTGGCTGATCTGGTGGGGCGGCGATACGCTGGGTGTGCTGGTGCTGTTGCCTCTCACCATGGTGGTGGCCGGCGAGCCAAGGGCATTGTGGCGCAAACGCTTGAGTACCGTTGCAATCCCGATGATCTTTGTATTTTCTATGCTGGTGATTTTGTATGTGAATGTGAGCCATTGGGAGCAAAAAGAATCGCTAGTCGAATTTCGCCTGCAATCCCAAAGAGTCGCCGATACGATTCAGGCGCGTTTTGATGAGCAGGAGTCATTATTGGAGCAGACCAAGGGTCTGTTTGCGGGTGACGATCATGTGACAGCGGACGAGTTTCAGCGCTTTACACAGCAAGCACTGAAGCGCTTTCCAATGATCAAAGCCATTGAATGGGCACCACGGATCGAATCGGTAAATCGACAGCAATTTGAAACGGCGCAACAGGCACAATGGCCTGATTTTAAAATTCGTGATCGCAATATCGCCAATACGCTGCAAGCGGCTGGCGAGCGGCCATTCTATTTCCCGATTACCTACGTTGAGCCCCGTCAGGGCAATCAGATTGCATTTGGTTTTGACATCGTTTCGACTCGTGAGCGCTCGGATACTGTACAGAAGGCTATCCGCACCGGCCGTAGCACTGCAACGCCGCCCCTGCATTTATTGCAATCCCCCAATCTGTATGGCTTTTTATTATTGCATGCGGTTCAAAATAGTCGGTCTGGCGATGGTGTGGTGCTGACTGTCATTCGTGCCGATGAATTTTTGGAAAAGTTGTTACCCAAAGACAAAGAGCTACTTTGGATACGCTTAACTGATGTGGGAACGGCTCAAGAGGTTTACAGCAACTTTCCCAAGGCGGCTCCAGCAGCGGCTTGGCAGCAAAAGTTGATTTTCGGGCAACGGGAGTTTTTATTTGAAACAGCGCCTAGCCCGATTTACTTAGCCAAACATCGCGGCTGGCAAAGTGCCTTGGTGTTGGCGGCGGGCGTTTTGGTCACTGGTTTGCTGGGCTCGTTTTTGATTTTAGGCACCGGTTACACCGCGCGTGTTGAAGCTTTGGTGGAGGAAAAAGTCGCAGAACTATCTGAAAGTACCGAAAAGCTGACTGGCCTGTATGAATTATCCCCACTAGGTATTGCGCTCACCGATATGCAAGGCCGCTATATTGATTTCAATGCTGCATTTCAACGGATTAGCGGTTATTCCGCAGAAGAGTTGCAAAGTTTAGATTACTGGGTTTTAACGCCCAGAAAGTATGAAGCACTGGAGGCTGAGCAATCGAAAGCGCTCAAAGCGCACGGTCGATATGGGCCGTATGAAAAAGAGTATTTACGCAAAGATGGTTCACTTGTGCCGATTAGCCTGAATGGTTTGTTATTGCATGGCAAAAATGGTGAGCAATATATTTGGTCGATTGTTGAAGATATTTCATCACGGAAAATCAGCGAACAAGCTTTGCGTGATAGTGAAGAGCGTTGGAAATTTGCACTTGAAGGTGCTGGTGACGGCGTATGGGATTGGAATTTGCAAACAGGAGAATTATTCCTATCCAAGCAGGAAATGGAGATTCTTGGCTATGCGGGTGAAGAAGCGCGGCAAACGACGATTGATTTCTGGGTTGCGCTACAGCACCCACAAGATTTGGTGCAACGCAAAGTTGCATTTGATGAGTATTTAGCTGGCAACACGCCGATTTATACTTATGAATTTCGCACCCAAACTAGCAGCGGGCGCTGGAAATGGATTCTGGCCCGTGGCATGTTGGTTAGCCGGAGCGATGACGGTCAGCCACTGCGTATGATCGGTACACATACCGATATTGACGATAGAAAGCGTAAGCAGGTGCAGAACACCACGCGTGCCACCGTAATGGAAATGCTGGCGCGTGGTGAAAAACTACGCCATGTGCTCGATATTATGCTGGTCAATTTAGGTGCCGAAAGTGATGAATTGGCCTACGTGGTATTTAGCATTGAGGGCGATGCGGCTCATGCGATTGCCAGCAGTCACATCGATTTATCCTGCTTTGAGTCGCCTATTTGTGTGGAGCAGTCTGCATTAGATGAACAGTCCATCGCATCGCCAAGTGCACCCATTCATCCAGCCATCTTGAACATTGCCTATCTACGCGGTTTGAATGAGCAAGCGCAAACGGCTGGATTCGAGCTGTGCTGGTCTGAGCCTATTGTCTCGGGCGAATCCACGCTTGAGGGCATGCTGGTGTCTTTCCGGCTACAGGCAGCCCAAGTTCTGCCTGATTTAGAAGAGCAGCATCAAGCCGCCAATGTGATCAGTATTGCCATGCAGCATGAACGCTCTGAAGAGCAGCTACTGCTTGCCAATTCGGTTTATGTCACCAGTAGCGAAGCGATTATGGTGGTCGACACACAAAACCATATTCTGGCGGTGAATCCCGCTTTTGAAGCCATTACCGGCTTTCTTTCCCATGAAGTGACTGGAAGAGATCCAAAGCTCTTACGCTCGGATCGACAAACTGCCGCTTTCTACGAAGAAATGTGGCAAACCCTAGGGGAAACGGGAGCTTGGCGTGGCGAACTATGGAATCAACGCAAGGATGGCAGTCTTTATCCTGTCGCGATGAGTATTGATACCATTCATGGTGACGATGCGGGCGTGCTGCGCCGGATTGCGGTGTTCTCGGATATTACGGTCCAAAAAATGGCCGAAGAGCAGGTGAGTTATTTAGCGCACCATGACTTACTAACCAATTTACCGAATCGACTCTTATTTGTGGATCGCCTGTCTTTAGCGCTGGTGACCGCGCAGCGCAGCCAAGCTCGGCTGGCCTTGCTGTATGTCGATCTGGATCAATTTAAACCGGTGAATGACAATCTAGGTCATGCCATCGGTGATAAATTATTGCAGCAAGTCGCCAGTCGTATGCTGGAATGCGTGAGGGAGTCGGATACCGTTGCGCGAATCGGCGGGGATGAGTTTGTGGTGATTTTGCCCGCAATACAGTCTGCCGAAAATGCACGGCGCGTCGCGGAAAAAATTCGTGTTGCACTGGAAAATGTATTTGAGATCGAGGGTCATGCAATCAATATCTCATCCAGTATCGGCGGCGCGCTCTACCCAGATCATGCCACTGACGAAGATCAATTGATGCAGCATGCCGACCACGTTATGTATCTCGCCAAGAAAAATGGCCGTAATGCGGTCTACTTTTATGGAGAAAGCTAAATCGCTTAGCGTGATTGAATGAATTACAGGGTTGTATCCTGCGCGAGCAGCCCTGTTTATTTCAACAGTTTTACGGTTTAGCAGTTTTTTTAGCAGTCGTCTTTTACGCGGTATTGTGATTGGTCTGCACGATTTTTTAGGCAACAAAAAACCCCGCAAAGCTGAGCTTGTCGGGGTTAATGTTTTTGTGGTGCGCAACACGTGCAACGCAAAGTGGCTTAGATAAAGGGCTGTGTTGATTTGCGGGACACTCAGGGGACTGGGTTAAAACAAAACGGGACAATTGGGTTTTATCTGGTGTTCCAAGTTCAGTTCGAGTCTCTGTTTGACACCGTACTTGGTGGGTAGATTACCCAGCTTTGCTCAAAAGATAAAGCCCGCGATGAGCGGGCTTTGTGTGTTTTGTTTTGAGTGTGTGTTTAGTGCGCATGAGCTAGTTTCTCTAGCGCAGCCTCAGCTAGCCAGCCGCTGCGATTTTTGGTTCTTTCATCAATCCGTTGAATTAAAAGCCCTGGCAGGGTGACGTTTACTTTTTCGGCCTTGCCTAGATAACGAGAAATGTCCATCTCAACAACGCCCCAAATAAAACCAGCGAACTCAGGATTGCTAACGTGTTTGCTAACGGGGCTGGGTACTGGAATAAGTTCGCCGTCTTCGGCTAGGCCTTCCAGATGTAAGGCAATCGCTTCTTTGGCTTGATTGATTGCGTCATCTAGGGTGTCGCTGGCTGAATAGCAGCCTGGCAAATCAGGCACGATCACGCCGAAAGCGTGTTGCTCGTCGCCTGGTTCAATAGCAATTGGATAAAACATGGTGTAACTCCTTACGCGTTTTCTGTGTCTGGAAAAACCAGCCTCATACGAGGCCGGCTTGTTTCTTAATGCTTTTTACTGTGCCGATTGGTAAGTCTTTTTTCGGGTGGGGTACTGTGACTCGCCCTGCTTTCGTTGGGTGCTTGTACTGCTGATGGCTCCCTTTCGTTGCGACTAAATACCAGCCGTCGGTGGTTAACATTTTGATTATTTCCTGACTTGTCATCGCGCTCCTTTATGTGTTGATGGGGTTACTATAACCCCAATTAAATCAAAAGGCAATAACTCTAGAGTTATCAATTATTTTTATGCTGCAATTCTCTCTAGTTCTTTGCGCTCTTTAGTGCTCCAAGCTGCCAGCTCAGGCAAGTTCGCACGGATAAACGCAGTGGCGGGTGGTGGCGGTACGCTATTGCCGCACATTTTCACTTGGTCGGATTTGGTGAAAATTCGTCCATCGTGGCCGCGATCAATGATGTAGTTGAGTGGGAAACCTTGGCAGGCGTACAGCTCGGCTGGCGACAGCATGCGCAGGCCGATATCGACAATTACCCAAGGATCGCCTTCGATCCAAACCGTGACCAGCGCTAAGCGATCGCGGGTTGTGATCGTCGCGGCGGGTTCGTCGAGCGATCGCATATTGTCTGTGCCGTAATAGCTAATCAGAAACGCAGCGCAACGTAATGCGCGCTCGGTATCTTCTGGTGCTAGCGTGTACTCAACCAAGGCGTGATGCGTGCCATTCGCGGTAATTGTTCCGAGTGGCTCGGCAATATCTTCGCTGTCACAGTTTTTACGGAGCGTCACTAAATTGGCGGTAACGAGCTGCTGTTGACTGCCCGTGTTCGTTATCGTGCTGGTCGGTTTGCGCGCGTCATGGCCTGGTGTTGTATTAAATCCGCCGTTGGCTTGCATCATGTAGGCGGTTGCTAGGGCGTGACCGCCGCCGCTGGCAACAACGGTGCCAAGTGGACCTTGAATATCGTTTGAGCCATGACTCCAGCGCCGTGCACCGGGCTTGCCTTCGCCGTGTCCGGCTTGAATGAGTATCGGAGCTGCAAGGGCAAAACTGCCACCCTTCGGCCATGCAGTCACTGTGCGCAATGGCTCCGTAGTCGCATGTAGCGTGTCGTTTGACCAGTTCGCAATCGGTACAATGAATGGCTCAGCCGCATCAATGACAAACTTCTGCATGCCTTTAGCTATTCGGCGCATGGTGGCGTCGGCCAGCGGTTTGCTGCGTTTAAAAATCGACGGGCAAGGCAGATTCCAATTGATGCACTCCGCCGCTGCGCGCCATTTCTTTTGACCTTTTGCTGGGTTTTTAAAGTGCGTCGGTTTAGCCCATTCAATCGCCTTGCCGTCGCGACGGGCAATCATATAGAGGCGTTCGCGAGTGGTTGGCGCGCCAAAGTCAGCGGCGTTGATGATTTTCCAATCGACCACGTAACCCATTGATTCCAGCGTGCGTACAAATTTGCGCCATGTTTGGCCTTCGTGCTTGCGATCAGGAATTAGGTGCTGATTATCAACGGGTACGCGCTCGCCTTTTGCTGCGACTGAGCCATCTAGCTTAATCACGCGGCCTGTTGTTTTGTCGCGCTTGGCAACTAATGGCCCCCATTTCAAAATTTGCTTTACGTTTTCAAGGCTAATCACGCGCGGCTTCACTTGCCCAGCCCATCGAGTGCCGACCCAAGCTAGTCCGCGAATTTTCTTGCTGCGTGGTTGTCCGCCTGCAGCTTGGCTGTGATGTGTACAATCTGGCGACATGTGCAAATAGCCGACGGCCACGCCGTTCGTGGCTTCGTGTGGGCAAACCTCGAATACATCGGCAATGTAATGCGCTGTTTGTGGGTGGTTCGCCTGGTGCATGCTGAGCGCTTGCTCGTTGTGGTTGATCGCAATGTCTGGGGCGCGGCCTAGTGCTTGCTCGATTGCCGTGCTCATGCCACCGCCACCGGCGAATAGATCAACGATTAATTCTTGATCGATTGGAAGGCGGAATTGTTCGCGGATCATGCTGGGGCTCCTTCATATTGCTGAGCTTTTTCCTTGCGTTGCAGCATGTCGGCTTTGTAGCTGGCTTTGGCTTCTTTCTTGGTGGGTTTCCATTCGCCGCAGCCTCGTGATGATTTCATGCGGTAGCGCCATAATTTACGGAAATAGTTGCGCGTATCGGTGGTGTATTCGGCCTCGACCTCTGGCTTATCAAATCCCAAGAAGTGCGCAAAATTGTCGTAGCACTCGCTGATGCTGCAATAATCATCGTAAGTTTTTTTGCTCTTGGGGATTGCAGGTGGGGCAGGGCTTTCTTGTGCGACGGTATCAATGCCTTTGTCGGTAACGCAAAAGCAAAACTCGCTTTCTCCTCCGATTAAGGCCGGATTAATTTTGCGGCGGGTTATGTGGCCGCTGGCTTCAAGTGCTAGGAGTTCAGGCCATGAGTGATGGCCTTCGCCTGCGACATAGTGGTTGCGGTATTGTCGGCCTTGGCCGTATTCATCTAGGCCAAGGGAGTGTTGCAGAATGTGAAGGGCTTTTTTGCTTAGCATTGGGCGGCCTCTTGCGGTTCGGCCTGTTCGCCCCAGAACCAGCGTGGGGTATCGAGGGTTGGTTTGCCGCGCAGTGGCATGACAATCACAAAGGCGTCTTCTTCGTCGTTGGTGAAAATCGCGGCGGGTTGGTAGTGGCTGTCTGGTGGTGTTTCGCCGTTATTGCTGTGAAATACGCGTACAGAGTCGTAGCCGCCATGCAGGCGTGGGAAAAACTGCAAGGCCTCGATGATGAATTGGCGCTGCCAGTCTGTACCTGGCATGCCTGCTTTGAGGTTTTCTGGGCGGGGTAATACGCGCTGTAGGTCGGGGAATTTGCCTTCGAGCGTGATTTCTGAAAAGCTCATTTTGAGTTTGCCGCGCTGGCTTGGCTCAAAGCTCAGGCTGTCGTCATCGTAAAACGTGACGGTGCCGTTTTGGGGTAGGGCTTTGATGATGTCGCGGCGCACGATGATGGATGTGTCGTTGGCGCTGCCGCTTTTGTCGTGCAGCACGACGGCCATGTGGCCGTTGCTGGCCTCGATAATGCAGCCGTCGCCGTTGACTGTGGCGCGCAAGTGGATGCCGTTGAGGTAATAGCGTGGATCTTGCTTGGCGGCAAAAGCAAGTGCGGCGTGAAGTAGTCTTGCGTCTGCGGTGTGAGTGATATTAGCCATGATTTTTCCTTTGGATTAGTTGGGTATCCGTATTCTGTGGTTGATAGATTTCAAGTGGTATTAACATCATTCACATAATCCGTAAGAAGAAGCGCAGGTCGCTAACTCTGTCAGATCGCCCAGCAGGTCATATTGCCGACCGCCACGAGTGGTTTTTGCCCACTCGACAACGCTATAAATGCCATGCTGCCCTGCATCTTTAGTCGCAATGCCTGGCGCAGGTACAAAAGTTGCGGCCTGTCGTTTTGATGCTGAGGCCACTAAATTCTCCCATTCTGAAATTCGTGCAATATGCTGTGGAAAGCGTTTCGCAATTTGTGAAAACTCAGCTTTTGAGGCGTTGATGCACGGCATGCAACCAACTCGACCCATACCCTGCTTGTAAAGCGGATTTGGTTCTATTTTGTGCTGGGCGCAAAATGAAAAAACCTGTTCAGCAGTCCAATCAACAAGCGGCCTAAATGTTCTTAATTTAAGAGTGATTCGCTCAGATTTTTTTGCGTTCCGACGTGCAAAGCTTTCGTCACGGCGCACGCCTTGCCAACTAACCACTTGATAACCTTGGTCTAATAAATTTAATTGATATTCAACAGCAGGGTTACGCTTTAATTCTTCAGTGCAAAACTGAGTCTTGCGACCTGGGAAGCGCCCCTTCCATAAGCAAAGGTCCAAGTACGGGTTGCCAGTTGGGTTGAGGACTTCCAAAGCACGGCGTTTAGCCTTGTTAGTCCAACGAAGTTTGCGGCCTTTTTTGTCACGTTTTACTCGTTGATCACGCGCAATAAACATCCGTTTGCGACGAATTTCATCGCTAAAATCAGACTTAAGTCGATCAATTTTTATATCTAAAGCCAGCTCAAGATAATCAAGATATTCATAGACGGCCTCATGCTCGTTTCCTGTGTCGCAGAAAATCGCACATAGGTTTTCGCGAGATACGCGCTGGAGAGCAACAAGCAAAGTAGCCGTCGAATCTTTGCCCCCAGAAACAGAAACAACATGTTTGATTTTCATCTTGATATCACCCAATGGTATTTATACTTTTTTGGCTAACAACCACGAAATACGGATACCCGATTAGTTGAGTGATCTTTTTGACTCTTGGCGGCGTTCTGCCCAGCGGCGGATGTCGGTGGGTTTCCAGCGGCGCTGGGCTTTGCTTTCGCTGCTGGTGGGTAGCAGCATTGCAGCGGGGAAGTCGGGTAGGCAGGCGTAGCGCTCGATGACGTGGCGGCGGGTGACGCTCAGATAGTCGGCGACGGTGTCGGCATCCCATAGGCGGTCATCGGGCTTGAGGGTGCGCGGTGGGTTTTTTAGCGCTTCGGCCAAGCCTTGTAGGGTGAGCAGTAGGGCGTGGGTGTCGATTAGCGCGGTTTGATTTGACTGATTCATACGGCCTCCGATTTGTGTGACGGGGTGATCGTGTGGGCGGCAGGGTTGTTGGCCTTGGCTTGGTGATCGCGTTTTTGTTGGTCAAAGCGCCAGCTGGCGCGGCTGTTGCGCTGTTTGCGCGCTTGGGTCTGTGTGTTGCATGGTTTGCGTGGCATTAATCGGCTCGGCCTATGATGTCGATGGATTGGCAATTGCTGCAGTGCTTGGGTAGCACTGCGCCACGGCCAAAAATCGTGCGGCAGCTGCGGCAATAAAATTTCAGTTCGCGCATCGGATGCCTTGCTTTTGCTGTTTTTCGATGCGGGTTTGGCATTCAAAGCAGCTGCCGTATACCTGGCGATGCGGCTCAAGATCGTCGCCACAATGGCGGCATTCAGTGGCAAAGCGCATGCGAGCAGCGCTGCGGGTTTTTTCGATTGCGGTATCGCGGTTGGCTTGCTCGATATCGCTGGCGAGGTCGTTTGGATCTGACATTTAGATGGGGTACTCCGTGTTGAGGAATTCTTCGCGGCGGTTTTTACGGTGCCAGTATTCGATTTGCAAATGGTGGTAGCGGTTGATTTCGGCTTTGATTTGGATCCAGCTGTAGGGCGGCTCTTGCCAGTCTTTTCCAGCTAAGAGACGTGCCATTGCTTCGGTGTGGGTTTTGACCATTTTGAGCTGGCGCGTGAATGAGCGGCGTAGTCGGCGATTCATGTTTAGGCCGCCTTTTGTTCGATGATGGACGCTTGGTGCTGGCCGTTGGCTTGGCGGCTGATGTGTAGCAAAACTTTGACGGTATGATCGGCTAGCGCTATATCTGCATGATTTACAGCGATATGCACCGTAGAGGTATTGTTGTTTCCAATGCCTTGTAGGTCGTCTAGTTTTTCTTGCAGATCGTCGTTTTCGTCGGCTAGATCGGTAAGGCGAGTGTTGAGTTTGGCGATTTCTTGGTCGCGTAAACCAAGCGCTTTGTTGGCGGCATTGAGTGCGGATTGCAGCTGTTGGATTTGCTCGGGCGTATAGCTTTCTGCGGCTGCGGCGTCTTCGAGCTGCTTGGTGTTGTGGGCTGCTTTAGCGCTGTCGGTCATTTGCCAGCGGCAGAGATCGCCATTGCGTAGTGGGGCGATTTTTTCGATATCGCCGTTGTTGAGTAGGGTGTTGAGTGAGCGGCTAATTTGGTCGAAGGTTTCAGCCAGATCGCAGTGGTTGTAAATGGCTTTGCGATCCATCGGCTCGCGGGCGGCAGCGAGTGTGCTGCGAACTTGCTCAATCAGTGTGTTCATGTTGATTGCCTTAGTGTTTGATTAAAAGCCAGCCGATTCCGGCGGCAGTCCAGAGCGCCGCAATTGCGGCCATCACGATTAATTCTTTAAGCTTTTGCATTTGCGTGTGGCCCAGTACCAGCCAGCGCGATCGTCGATTTCGGTGACGCGCCAGCCGTGGCGGGTTAGGTAATTGAGTAGCGTGTAATCGTTGGAAACATCGCGTACCAGCTGCGCGCCTTTGGGGCGCAAATTGATGTTGGGGATTTTGTGGGCGGCGATCATTACTGCACCTCTTTGGCGAGGTATTCGATCGCAAAGCCGTGTAGGCGGTGTTCTTGTGCTGAGTCATCAAGGTTGGTGCTGATCTTTGTGTCTCGCGCCATCCAGACTTGATAGTGGGCGTGCGGCTCAATAGAAGGGTGAAGGTCGCACTTTGACCAGCCGTGCGATTCGATCAATGCATTGATGGTTTTAATCTGCTCGATGTGCTCGATTTGAATTTCGATGCCTGGTGTGCCGTAGGTGTGATTGCGGAGCGCCGGTGCTGCTTGGATATTGTCGAGCTGGTTGATTTGGTCGATAAGGCGCTCTTGCAAGTCGATGCTGTGTTGCATCGCTTCTAGTTCGTGCAGGGCGCGTAAATAGCCTTGCTGAGTGGCTAGCTGGGTCAGTTGATAGAGTTGCATGGTTTCACCTCACTTGTGTTGTGAGGCAAATATCACATATGAGTTTTTATTTGTCAAACTCATTTGAGTTTATTTTGGTTGGCCGTGTGTTTTTTTGTGGTTTTTTGTGATTAAAAAAACACAATAGGGATAGACGGTGGCTTCAGTTTTGGCTGGGGTGTTAAAAAATCAGCTTAGTTTTGATTTGTTCGAATTCTGACTTAGTTAGAAGGCCTTTTTCGAAAAGGGTAGATAGTCTTTCAAGTAGATGAATGGTGTTCTCGGTGTGGGTAGATTCTTCTGGCTTTTTCTTGGAGGACGGGTCGTTTTCGCCAGTTGCTAGCCAGTGGGGGTCTACGTCTAGAATTAGTGCTAACTGTGCCAGTTTGGTGGTGCTTTTCCTTGTGCCATTTTCTAATTGAGAAATGTGGTTTTGAGATAGTCCTGATTGTGTGGCAATTTCAAGTTGTGTGAAATTTTTAATGCTCCGAGCTGATCTCAGTCGATCAGCTAGCGATGATGTGGTGGCGGTTGTTTCTTGGTTTAGCATCGAGCCGCTGCCATCAGCTAGCCAGATGGCTGATACTCCAAGGGTTTGTGCTGCTCTAATGCAGGTTGCGGCATCTAGATTTTTTGTGTTGCCATTGCACCATTGGGTGATCGCGCTGCGAGTGACTTTTGCTGCTTTAGCGAGGTGTGTATTGTTGATTTTGCTGTGTTTCATAGCGGTATTGATTCGATCGGCAAGGGTGCTCATGGATTTTGTACTGTGTTTGGGGTTGATTTAAATTATAGCAATTTAAGGGTTTAGATGATCTGGGGAGGTTTTGGCGCGCAAAAGAAAGCCCGCCGAGGCGGGTTGCGGGGTTAAAAGTCTTTCTGAGTACCATCTTCATAAATAATGCTTTGTACTTTGTAAATGGCTTTCATATCATTTTTATCAGTGTCTTTCATCCATATGTGCTCGCTTTTGAACTCATTGAAATCAAAGCCTGTTGCGTATTCGTATGTTGATTCATTGGGTGCTGGCGGCGAGTTGAGCGTCCACAATAGTTTGTGTTGGGTTTCGCCAAATAGGTCTTGAAATAACATAATTCCTTTGATGGCTCTAGCTGGTTTTTCTAGGCTTACCGCAGTGAGCTCTATGTCGAAATAAATGCCGCTTTTGTACTTTTGAGTTTTGTATTCTTTGTGAAGAATTTTGGCTGAGATGATCTTTTCTGATTCAGTTAAGGTTTTTTTCTTGTCTGATTTAAGGGTAGCTGCTGCTGTTGTTTGTGTTGTTGGTGTAGTGTTGATTGCCGTGGCGGCGGCGGCCACCTTGTCAAAACATTCAAGTCTTTTTTTGTCTGGTTTGATATTAATGCAATCAGTGAATTGAATTGCATTTGCGCTGTTTGCTAATAGAACTAATGACATCAGGGTGATTGTCTTAAACATAGGCTGCTCCAAAGTTGGTAGGGTGAAATTTACGCTCGTTGCAAGCAAAAGAAAACCCGCCGAGGCGGGTTGTTGCTTGCTTGTGCCCTTATAGCATCGTGGGTGGGGTGTGGGCTTGGCGGACGCGTCCGATGAGCTTCATTTGCCCGATTTGCTCGGTGGTGATCAGTGTGTCGCGGTGGTTTTCGCTATTGTCACTTTTTACCAGTAGGCTGCCATCCATTTGCCGGATCAGGCGTTTGCAAAATAGCTCTCCATTCCAGCTGAATAGATAAATTCGGTTATTGAGGATGTCGGTTAGGCTGTGGCCGTCGAGCTGCTCGACGAGGAGGCGGTCGCCATCTTTGACGGTGGGCTCCATGCTGTCGCCAGCGGCGCGGCACCAAAAAGTGTGTTCAGGTTTAAGTCCCAGTCTATTTAACTCATTCTTGTCAGTGAAGTATTGGTGTGAAATCACTTCAAAAGTGAGTTCGCCGGTGCCGCAGCTGGCTTTAATCTCGTAAAAGGGTAGCGCGATTGAGTTGGTATGCTCTGCGTATTCTTCTAGGCTAATTTCGCCTGCTTTGAGGGCTTGGTTTGCGGCCAAAATTCTTGTTGCTTCATCATTATCGATGCTAAGTGACGCGTTGCTTTGTCCGCCAAGAGGGTTGTTGCTGATCATTGGACCCTTACCTTCGGCTAGCCATAGGGCGCTAATGCCGAGCGCGTCCGCAAGCTGGGGTAGGAATGTGGCGCTTCGATTGCGGCCAGATTCGATATTCCCAATTGATGATTGGCTGACGCCGATTTTCTTCCCAAGATCCTCTTGTGAGAGCTTGAGTTCTTTTCGGCGGTGGCGGAGGCGATCTGCAAGTGTGTTCATAATCTCGATTGTATTAGAAGTCGTTGCCACATTGGAGTTTACAAAACAAACACAAATGAGTTATAAATGCGTCAATTAATTCATTGGTGTTATTTTTATGAGTCCAAATTGGCAAGAAATCGTCGCTAATTTGCTTAGTTCTGGCCTTGGTCGTGCTGAGTTGGCCGAGCAAATTCAGTGTTCTAAGTCGATGGTTGATCAACTTGCTCGCGGTGATCGTGGCGAGCGATTGAGTTATTCAATTGGGACTAAGTTGGTTTCTTTGCATTTGGCTCGTTGCCCTGTTTCCTCATCGGCCCTTACTGAATAGGGGCTGATTTTTGCCGGCCTCTTGTGGGCTGGCTTTTTTTATTTGTAGTCGATGCCACAAAGGCATTTTGATTTAAATAGCGCGCGGAGTCAGCGCACAACAAGCTAGTGAGGTGTGTGAAATGGATGTGAAAGCGAGTGTAGTTGATGCAGCGCGGGCGGATTGTCGGTTGTGGGCGTATTCGCAAGAAGATTTGAGCCAGAAAGTAACGGGCTATCCGCAAACCTTGCGACATAAGCTGACGGGACATAATCGCGCGGTGTTGGGTGTGGATGATGCGTTGTCGGTGATGGAATTGACAGGTGGGCGCAATACGATTGCGGCGATGGCGCGGCAGTTGAATGGCGTGTTCGTGCAATTGCCCGAGCTGGGCGCAATTGAGGACGATGAGGATTTGCTGGTGGCGCTGATGCATATCAGTACGGCATTTGGTGAGTTGTCGACCAGGGCGCAGCAGGCCGTGGGCAATGATGGGCGGGTGGATGTGCGCGAGCGTGCAGGTTTGCTCAATACCGCGCAGACGGTACATGCCAAGGTGCTGCATTACCTGGCGTTGTTGGATCGTGTGTATGGCGATGATGAAGTGCAGGATTTGTTGCGCCATGAGAGCCGTAGCGGCGTTGTGGTGGCGTGATTTTCGGAGTGTGGGGTGGGGATATGAGTCGTATGCGTTTGAAGGTGGAATCGTATGTGAGTAATGACAAAACACTGTGGGCGTATTCGCTGCTCAAAGGTGGGCGTGATGAGGTGTATTCGACGTCGAGCGGCTATTTGTCTAAGGATGCTGCGCATACGGCGGGTAAAGATAAGCTGGCAGAGCTTGAGGCTCTGCGATTGGGGCGGGTGGGTGCATGAGTCGATTTTTTATTAATGATGATGAGTGGCAGGCGCTGATGGGTTTGCCGCATATGCCGCACCGTCTTTATGTCGCATTGCGGCGGCGGATGGATTTTAGAACTGGGACGGTGGGTGCGCGGCCTAAGATCAGCTATCAGGCCTTGCGTGAGGATTTGTATATTGAGCCGTGCCAAGGTCGGGCGGCGAATGAGTCGGGTTCGCCGAAGCTTGAGGCGTTGCGGCATGCTGTGAAGTTGCTCGAGCGGGCGGGGTTGTTGCGGGTGGTTCCTGCTGATCGGCAGCTTATTTTTTCGCTTATTTTGGCTGATACATCAGAGTCACGTTCTGTAGAAGTACCCCAGATTAACAACAGATTAACAACAGACCAAGAGCAACAGAGCGAAAGCCAATCAGATCAAGGGTTTGCGGAAGATGTGCCACAGATTAACCCCATAGCCAAAAGCAACGAAGTACCCCATACATCAGAGTTCGGTGATCTGAGAAAACCTTCTTATTCAATAGAATCATCATCTCAAACTGTAAATAGTGTTGCTGTGGATAACTCGCCGATGATGAAGGATGGGTTTGGCAAGATTAAAAAAGCGAGTGATTGGGTTCCGATCATGCTTGAGCTAGGGTTCGAGCAAAAAGCGGTTGGCAGTGATGAGGCGGCGAAGGTCTTTTACCGTTGGTTTGCTGATGGCGTGTTGCCTGCTGAGGTTTTTGAGGCAAGGCGTGGTGCTGGATCCGTGGCAAAAACGGTGATGTATTTGGCTAAGGTGGTTGAAACGCGACGGCTCGAGGGTGGTGGGCGAGATAGCCAAGGCAAGCCTTTGCCTGTGTTGTCTTGGATGGAATCATGGTCTGGCATTGTTTCGGCTGGCGCTGAGTATGGGCTTGAGCAAGGGAAAGATGAGCACGCTTGGTCGTTTAAGCAACGGGTATTTGCGCGGGCTGGTTTGCCGCCGCCGGTGATGCATTGAGAGGAGGTGTGTGATGGCAGTAAAAAATGCGTGGACTCGCCCTGCTGGGGCGGATGGGTATTTACCGATTGTGATGTTGCGGCAGCGTTTGGCGGCGATGTATGGGGCGCGTTGGTCGGCTTTGTTTGCGGATGAGTCGGCGATGATTGCTTGGCAGGATGAGGCGGCGGCGTTTTTGTATGCGCAGGGTGTGAAGTGGATTTGGATGCGGGCGGCGTTGGATCGTTTGCGTTCGAGCTTGAAGGCGGATTCTATGCCGCCATCGTTGGGCGAATTGGCGGCGATGTGCAGGCCAGAGGCGGATTACAAGGCGGCGTTTGTCGAGGCGCAGCGTAAGGCGCATGCACCGGATGCGTTGGTGGCGGATTGGTCGAGCCCTGCGGTGTATTGGGCGGCGTATGATTTTGGCTTGAGTTCAATTCGTTCGGCGAGTTTTCGCGGGGTGGGTAAGGTGCGCTGGATTGAGTGTTTGGCGCGGCGGTTGGAGGGCAATTGCCCGCCGATTCCTGAGCGGCCACCGGAGAAGGTGTATGCGCGGGGTGATGTGGCTGCGGCTAAGGCGGCGTTGGGTGGATTGGCAGAAATGTTGAATCAGAAGGTGAATGGCAAGGCGGTTGTGCGGTAAAATAGCGGTTCAAAATAAAGCCCTGCTGATTGCTGTGTATGCAGCGACGGACGGCGGCTAGAGGTCCCTATTCAGGTGGTCAGCACGCGGGGGCAGAATGATCGAATTTATTGATAAGCAGTTGAAGGATTGGGCGGATTGGGCTGGGCGACGTGATGATTGTGGCTTGGGTTATGTGCAGAGCCAGTTGGCTCGGTTAGGTCAGGCAGCAGGTGGTGGGAAGTTTGCAGGGTTGCCGCATGATGTGTGTGAGGATGACATGCATGAGTTGCAAAAGATTGTGGCATATTTGCCGTTTGAATTGCATCAGGCGGTTTGGCAGTGTTACATGATGCCTGGTACGGCGGGGCAGCATGCACTGGCTTGTGGTTGCCATCGTGATACGTATTACACGCGCTTGCATCGGGCGCATGTTTTGGTGATGGAAGCTTTGCAGGTTGGGATTGATGAGGTGCCTTTGTTGGTGGTGGGGCGTGCGGCGATGGCTGCGTGCTTGGGGGCTGGAAATGTGGTGGTGGTAAATAATTTAAAAAAAGTATTGACGGCTTAGCTCCGACACTTTAACCTTCAAACCGCTATGAGTTGATTACTACGTCTAGCGAAAGAAACCCCGCCCGAAAGGTGGGGTTTTGTCGTTTCTAAGCCCTGCCTTTGCGCGGGGTTTTTGTGTTTCTGGCGCTGGCGGATGTAGTGGACAGTCGCGACAACAATCCCAATTCTTGCCCCCGCTTGATTGATTGTCGTTGGCTGTCCAGTGCGTCTGCTGTGAGTGGTCGATGCTTTGCCAGTTCCCGTTTGGGGCTGGCTTTTTTTATGCCTGCTGTTTGGAGTGAGTAATGCCAGTTGCAGCAAAGAAGCCCTGTTCGCATGTAGGTTGCAAGTCGTTAGTGAGTGGCGGACAGGGCAAGTGCGAGGTGCATAAGAAGCAGGCTCGCAAGGAGTTTGATGATCGACGTGGGTCGGCTAGTGAACGTGGTTATAACCATGTTTGGGCTAAGGCGCGTGCAACCTATTTGCGGCGCAATCCTTTGTGCGTGATGTGCAAAGCGGCTGGACGATTGACGCCTGCGAATGTGGTCGATCACATCGTGCCGCATAAGGGCGACCAAGAGTTGTTTTGGGATACGGACGGCAATTGGCAGTCGCTTTGCACGACCTGCCACAGCATGCACAAGCAGCGACTCGAGCGTTCGGGTGGCTGCTGATTCTGACGGCTTGGCGTGGATTCTTACAGGTTGCCGCAGGTTGTGGGGTGGGGGGGGGGTAAAAAGTCTATGCCCTCACCATTCAGAACCGGTAGCTTAGCCATTAACAAATTATTCCTTGATTTTCATAGGGGGGGGTCTGAATCGCCTTCCATTGTGAGATCGCTTCATTTTTCATTTGATTTGATGTTTTGCTGCTTTGGAGTTCGCTATGGGGCTTGAAACCCGCAAAGCTGGCGGCTCCAAGCATGGATACCGTCCGCCCAAGTTTTTAAAAACTCGCAGATCGCGTCAAGTTTGGTCGTATTTGATTGATGCGCTCGACCAAGCGAAGATCGATTACACCTCGGCGCTGATGTCGATCGCGATGTTGGCCGACAAGATTGACGGCTGGCGCGAACATGCCGACGCAGTTTATGCCGAAGGTGACCGATACGAAGAAGATCGTAACAAGGGCTCGCTCGAGTCCGACGAATCGATGGCCGAACGCCGCGCTCGCGTCGAAGTGCTGAAAGACCTCGATCAAACGGGCCTGACGGTTTTATCCGTGGCGCAAGTTCGCGCCATTGATCGCTTGGCGAATCAAAACGATTTGTTCAACCCCTTTGAGCTGATTGGTCAACTGGATCAGGCCTCTGCAGGCTTAATGCCATCGCCCCCACCGTGGACGATGCGCCCGAAAGAAAAACAAATATGGAAAGAGCTCTTGCCACTGCTTGAACCCAGCGGCTTTGATTTTTCTACGGCTGGTATTTCACTTGGCCTGCTGTGTGCCGCGATTGCCGATTGGCAAGATTGCAAAGAATGGATTTCTGATCACGGTGGTCGGCATTTTGCCGCCAGCGCGGAAACAGGTCGCACCTACGAAATTAGTGCCAGTTACAACAGGGCAAAAATCGCCAAACAAATTCGCGAGCTACTCAAGAAAAACGGGATGACAGTCTACTCATGCGCCAAGAACAAAGCGATCAGCAAGGGCAAGATCATCAGCCCCGAGCTGGCCGAGATTCTGGGCTTCATCGGGGATCGGGTGGATTAATACCCGCTGGCTATCAGCAACAACTCTGGGACCAATACGGCCTCGATGTGCTCGACGGCAAAATCAACACCTGTCGCTACACGCAGCTGGCTGTTGAGCGTCACTTTCGTGATCTGCGTGAGGCTGGCGATAAAAGCTTGGTGTTCAACATCGCCCACGCCCAGCACGTTATTGATTTTATTCAAAAGCATTGCCGACAAAGTAAGGGGCAATGGGCAGGCCAAACGATTGATCTGCAACCGTGGCAGCAATTTTGGATTGCCGTCACGTTTGGCTGGCGCCGAATTGATGGCACACGCCGCTTTCGTACCTGGTACGAAGAAGTTGCCCGTAAAAACGGCAAATCGACCAAGCTATCCGGCATCGGTTTATACCTGTTTGCTGCCGACAAAGAGCCTGGTGCCGAGGTCTACACCGCTGCCACCAAACTCGAACAAGCCAAGATTACCCACGCCGAATCAGAAATGATGGTTCGGCAATCACCTGGCCTGCGCCAGTTGATCACCAGTCAAAACAACAAACTGTTTATTGCGGGAACGTCGAACAAATACGTCCCACTCGGTGCCGACGCTAAAACTGCCGACGGCTTGAACGTGCATGGCGCGATCATCGATGAACTACACGCCCACCCAAGTCGTGAGCTTTGGGACGTGCTCGATACCGCACGCGGTGCGCGGCGCAATAGTTTGATGTGCGCGATTACCACGGCGGGTTTCAATCAAGAGGGCTCAATCTGCCTCGAGCAGCGCAAATACTTAATCGATATTTTGGAGGGTACGACCGATGACGATTCGTTTGGTGGTGTTATCTACACCCTTGATGCAGAAGATGATTGGCGCGATGAGCAGCATTGGGGAAAAGCTAATCCAAATCTCGGAATCTCAGTGTTTGTCGATGAACTGCGCGACGCCGCTCGGAAGGCTGCCCAAGTACCTGCCGCTTTATTCAATTTCCTTACCAAACGACTCAATGTTTGGACGCAACAAGTCGAGGCTTGGCTCAATCTTGACGATTGGGACCAAGGCGCGGCGGTATTTGATGAGACAGCACTGCACGGGCGTGCGTGTTTTGGGGGGTTGGATCTGGCCAGTACCACCGATTTAACCGCGTGGGTGCTGGTATTTCCGCCCACAGGTAACGATCCAAATTGGTATGTGCTGCCACGTTTCTTTGTCCCTGAAGACAATATGGATCGCCGCGAAGTCAAAGATCGCGTGCCGTATCGCGCTTGGCATAAGCAAGGCTATCTCATCGCCACGCCAGGCAATGTGGTCGATCAAGAATATATCCGGCAACAAATCCTGCAAGACGCCCGCGACTTTGATTTGCAAGAGGTCGCGTACGACGAATGGAACGCCGCCAAGATCGCCACTGAACTGATGGACGACAGTATCAACATGGTCAAACTGCCGCAAAACTTCCAAATGCTCACTGCGCCCACCAAGCATCTCGAAGGCCTGGTGCTTTCAGGGCGCTTGGCGCACGGTGGGCATCCGGTGTTGCGCTGGAATGCCGGTAATGTCGTGCTGCTGTGCGATACCAATGACAACTATCGCCCCAACAAAAAGAAATCGCGTGATCGAATCGACGGCATCGTCGCCACGATCATGGCGATGAATCGCGCCTTGTTTGGTGAAGAGTTAAGTATTTATGAGTCTCAAGGCATTAGGACGGTGTGATGAAATTCAACTTTAAATGGCCTTGGGGCGCTAAAAATTCCGTAGCGTTGCTCAATGAGGCGATGGTTCGTGATGTTTACGGTGGCGGACTTTCTAAAGTCGGTCTTTCAGTTAACTCAAAAACGGTATTGCGAGTAAGTGCGTGTTATGCCTGTGTTCGCAATATTAGTGAGGATTTAGCCAAGCTTAATTTGCATTTATATCGACGTAAATCGCGTGGTAAAGAACGTGCTGTCGATCATTCCTTGTATGCCGTATTGGTTGCCAAGCCCAATGGCTGGCAAACGCCATTCGAGTTCGTGCAATTGCTGACTGCGTTTATGTTGCTGCGTGGTAATGGTTATGCGCTGATTGTGCGTGGTTACGGAGGACGGGTGATCGAGTTGTTGCCACTACATCCTGATCGAGTGGAGGTAAAGCAAGGCTTGGATTTGACCTTGAGTTATGTCTATACGGCCAGCAATGGGGCACGCAAAACATATCAGCAGCCTGACATCTTGCACTTGCGCGGGTTTACCTTGAATGGCTGGATGGGTGTTACGCCGCTTGAATATGCGCGTGACTCGTTCGGATTGGCAATGGCCGCTGAAGAGCATGGTGCTCGGATGTTTGGCGGCCGTGTTACTGGCCCAGGTGTTCTGAAAACGCCGAATAAATTGAGCGATCCGGCCTACAAACGTTTGCGAGAGAGTTGGGAAGAAAACGCAGATGGTTTAGAAAATGCTGCCAAGCCGTTAATTCTTGAAGAAAACTTAAGTTGGGAATCGCTTGGTTTGAAGTTGACCGATTTGCAGTTTCTTGAAACGCGGCGTTTTCAGGTGGAAGAAATTGCACGGCTGTTTCGTATGCCTCTGCATAAGATTGGGCAATTAGATCGGGCTACGTTCAGCAATATCGAGCATCAGTCGCAAGAATATGTAACCGATACGTTGTTGCCTTGGGCGCGGCGCTGGGAGCAGTCTGCGGCGCGTGATTTGCTGAGTGATAAAGATCGCCCTCTCTATTACATGGCGTTTATGTTTAACAGCCTACTACGTGGCGATATGAAAGCGCGTGGTGAATTCTACGGCAAGCTATTTTCAGTTGCTGCCTTGTCTCCAAATGATATTCGCGAAATGGAAGACCTCGATTCGTACGAAGAGGGCGACGGCTATTTCGTGCCTGCAAATTATTTACCAATCGCACAATCTGGGCAGCAAAAGGGGGTCGCCAATGGCACTTGAGGAAAAGGGGTTCTCGTTTGAGATTAAGGCCATTAGTGATGATGGCGTGTTTAGTGGTTACGGCTCGGTCTTTGCGTTGGTCGATAGCTGGAACGACATTGTGCAAAAGGGTGCATTTACTGCCTCTTTGGAGAAGTGGCGGGGTGAAAAGCGACTTCCTGCGATGTTGTGGCAGCACCGCCAAGGTGAGCCTATCGGTGTTTATACCGCGATGCGTGAAGACGATGTGGGTCTGTATGTCGAGGGTAAGTTGGCCTTAAAAACTGCTCGCGGCGCAGAGGCTTACGAGCTGATGAAAATGGGCGCGATTGGTGGTCTGTCGATTGGTTATGTGAGTCGTGATGATAGTTATGATCGTGTAACGGGCGTGCGAACGCTCAAGCAAATTGATCTTTACGAAGTATCGGTGGTGACCTTTCCGGCCAATGAGGCGGCTCGGGTTACTGGTGTGAAAGGGCTTCAAGCGGCGGCTGCTGCTGAGGCAAATGCAGTTCAGTCGTTGATTAATATTTTACGTGGAGCCTGAGAATGAACCGTTTTGAAACAAAAAATGCACCTGCTGGTGCAAATCCTGCTGACTTGCCACGCGTGATCGCTGAGTTGGGTCAGGCATTTAATGAATTTAAATCAACTAATGAGCAGCGCTTAAAGGCTGTTGAGCAAAACAAGCCAACTGGTGATTTTGAGGCCAAACTGGCTAACATCGACAAGGCATTAACTGATCTTGATGGTGTCAAATCTGCAATTGATGAACTCAGTAAGCGCAGTGCACGTGATGGTTTGGGTGGTGATGCACAAGCGCAAGAGCACAAAAAAGCATTTAATCGCATGATGCGCAAGGGCGATGACGATGGTTTGATGGACTTGCAGGCTAAGGCATTAAATTTAGGTACTGATACTGATGGTGGTTATGCGGTGCCTGAAGAAATCGACCGCAGCATTATCCAGCTTGAGCGTAATTTGGTGCCGATGCGTCAAATTGCCAATGTAATTACGGTGGGTACCGAAGATTACAAAAAGCTAGTCAATTCGGGTGGTGCTGTTGCTGGTTGGGTAGGTGAAACCGCTGCTCGCCCTGAGACTGCCGCTCCAAAACTGGGTCAGGTGGCACCGTTCTTTGGTGAGCTCTACGCGAATCCGGCCGCTACGCAAAAGATGCTGGATGATGTGTTTTTTGATGCCGAAGCATGGCTGGCGAGTGAGTTGTCCATCACCTTCGGCGAAAAAGAGAATGCGGCATTCACATCGGGTGATGGTGTTAGTAAGGCCAAGGGTATTTTGGCGTATGCCAATGCAGTAACTAGTGATGCAACTCGTGCCTTGGGTACGTTGCAGTACGTTGTTTCTGGTGCGGCGGCCACGATCAATGCCGATGCTTTGCTTGATTTGGTATATGCCTTGAAATCAGGTTATCGCGCCAACGCCAGCTGGATGATGAATCCATTGACGATTTCCATTTTGCGTAAGTTGAAAGACGTCGATGGTCAATACATTTGGCGTCCAGGTCTTGACGCTGGTGAGCCTTCAACTTTGTTGTCCAAGGCGATTGTTGAAAACGATGACATGCCAATTGTAGCGGCAAACTCTTTGCCGATCGCCTTTGGTGATTTCAAGCGTGGTTACACCATCGCTGATGTGCGTGGCACGCGTGTATTGCGTGATCCGTACACTAATAAGCCGTATGTGAGCTTCTATACCACCAAACGCGTCGGCGGCGGCGTGATGGATTCTAATGCCATCAAGTTGCTGAAGGTTTCTGTTTAATTGATATCTGCCCAGCTTCGGCTGGGCGATGAATGAGGTGTGAGATGGATGCAATCATTGTGTTAATTGTGGTGCTGACTGCTTTTAAATGGTCGCCAGATGGAATTGAAGTCATTGAATATCAGAAGGGTGATGATCCAGTTGGTATTGATGAGAAGGGTGCGGCGGTGGCGCTTGAAAATGGTTGGGCGAAGCTGCCTGATCTGATGGAAGTAGCGTCAGAGCTTTTGGTGAATGAGTCGTCATTGGTGGCAGATCGGTCTGGTGATGGGGTTTTGCTTGATCCTGAGGGGGGCTTGCCAGATGGTTCGCAGGCGGTGTTGGTGGCTGATCAGTCAGTTGAGGCGCAGGCGACAAAAGAAGCTTCGGCAAAGCCAGTAAAATCAAGCAAACCGTAATTATCTTCAACTAAGTAACCCGCCTCGGCGGGTTTTTTTACGCCTATCACATTGGATTGCCATGATTACCCAGCTCACGCTTCCGGCCTCTGAGCCGGTGAGTCTTGCCGATATGAAATCGTATCTCAAGGTCGATCACACCGATGAAGATGCGCTAATTAATATCTTGATTCCCGCAGCACGCCGCCGTGCAGAGCATTTAACTGGGCAAATCATCGCCCAGCGTACTTTTCGCGTCGATGCTTGCAAGTTTGGTGATGGTGTATTGCCGCTGAGTCCAGTTCAATCAGTGTCTGCGGTGCAATACCTAGATATAAATGGCGCGTTGCAAACGTTGCTTGGGGTCGATTTCTTTCCTTATCCACTCTCGCCGCAAATTTTTGCACCTACCACTGGCTGGCCCACGGTTAAAAGTGGCAAGCCCAACGCGGTGCAGGTTATTTGTACGGCGGGAATGAGCCCAGTGCCCGAGGATATTGTGGCTTGGGTGATGTTGCGCGTATCGACTGCTTTTGAAAATCGCAACGCAATCACTGATCTCAAAGTGGGTGAGTTGCCCGATTCATTTGTAGATGGGCTGCTCGATGCCTATTGCGTGGTGCGCGTATGAATCCCGCCAAGATGAAAGACAAAATCAACATCCAGCAGCGCACCAGCCAGAAAAACAGCTATGGCGAATCGACCGAAGTCTGGGTCGGTGTCGCTGTTGTCTGGGCAGAAGTGCATTCCTTGCGTGGCTTTGAGCGCACCGAATCTTATTTGGCCGATGCGCGTGCCGGTTGGCGGGTGGTGATTCGTACTCGCCCAGGCATTACGTCCGCGATGCGCGTCGTGACGCGCGGCATGATTTTAGAAATTAAATCAGCCTTGCCGATTGGCGCGACGGCCTTCACTGAGTTGATTTGTGAGGCCAACGCATGAGTGCCAATCTCAGTACCGATTCCAAGCAGGTCAAGCAAATGCTGGCTGATCTGGCTGATGTCGGCAAGCGGCGGCATGTGCTGGCGGCGCTATATCAGGGGGCGCAGGTCTATCGCAAAGAGATTGATCGCCGTGTTCCGCGTGGTGAAACACAATTTCTAAGCAAGAACATCAACGCATGGCGGGTACCCAAGCGCTATCAAATCGATGCCGAAGTGCCAGAGGCCAGAGCAGGGGTGATTCGCAATGTATTTCGGCTGAATAAGCCGCGTCGCGTAGCGCTGACGGGGCGCCGTTTTAAGCATAAATCGATGCGCGGGTCTGCTGCTGTCGTCAATGCGTTTTACGCCAAATACCTCGAGGGAGGCACTAAAAAAATGAGTGCTAGGCCGTTTATTCGCCCTGCTTATCAAGCGGCGCAAGCCTCAGCTTTTGCCGCCATCGAAACCAATATTAATAAATCCATCACGAAGCTCACCAAATGACCCATCTCGAACTCATCGTGCAAGCCATGTACACCAAATTGGCCGCATTGCCTGGGTTGTATGTGATGCGGCTTAGGCCGTTTGAAGAAGACGAGCTGCCCGCCAGTAATGTGCTGATTGAGGAGGTGTCGCCGATTGAAACACGGGTGATTGGTCCTCAAGACTGGCAATTGCAATTTAGCGTGGTGTCGATTGTGGCGGGTGATGCGCCGTTTGCTGAGTTGGAAGGTCGCCGCTCTGTGATTCACACCGCGCTACTGCCCGATACATCGTGGGGTGGCTTAATCGTTGATATCACCGCCAACGGATTTAAAAACGAGCCCGACCCCGAGTTGCCGCTGGTGCGGCTGTGGCAGCACTTCACCCTGCAATACCGTAATTCAACCCCTTTGGAGCCTTAGCGCATGAGCAAGAAACCAGCCGATCAGGCCTCGTCCGATCAAACCACTCAGCCCGCCGATGCGGGTTTTTTAACGCCTGCTGTTTCTGAGGTCACACCCCAAGAGGGTGGTAGCTATACCCGCGACCCTGAGACGGGCAAATTAACCAAAATCAGTACAGTCGAGGTAGAAAATGCCCTTAACCCGTAAAAAACTCCTGGTCGCCAAGATTGAAGCAACGTATGGCGTTGATGCTGTGCCGACCGGTGCGCAGGCGATTCAGGTCAATGATCTGTCAATCACGCCGCTCGATAATGATTTGGTTGATCGGAATCTGATCCGTGCCCATCTGGGTAGCTCGGATAAATTGCCAGGCGGTGCGCGGGTCAAGATCGATTGCACGGTCGAAATGACTGGCTCAGGCGCGGCGGGCACTGTGCCGAATATCGACGTATTGCTGCGTGCCTGCGGCATGGCGGCTGTGATCACAGCATCGATTAAGGTGGAGTACACCCCAGTTTCAGGTGCTTTTGAGTCGGCCACGCTGTATTACAACCAAGATGGCTTGCTGCATAAAGCCACAGGTTGTCGCGGCACCTGGTCGCTTGATCTGACAGCGAAAGACATTGCCAAGCTCAAACTTAGCTTCACTGGTATTTATTCGCCTGTGACTGATGCTGCGATGCTCGTACCAACGTATGCAGCAGTGCAAACGCCAGTAGTGGTCTCTGCCGCCAGTACTGCCGTCACGCTGCATGGCTTTGCGGGCAAGGTCGAGTCAATGTCGGCCGATTGCGGTAACGAAGTGGTTTATCGCGAGCTGATTGGTGTCAATGCCAAGTCAGTTGAAATCACCAATCGTGCCGTGGTGGGTGAGATCACAATGGAAATGCCAACCGTTACCGCTAAGGACTGGTTTGCTATTGCGATGGCTGCCACTTCTGGTGTGCTGGCGATTCAGCACGGCACGGTAGCGGGCAATATCGTTGCGATTGATGCCCCAAAAGTCTCGGTGAATAACCCTTCGTATCAAGATTCCGACGGCTACACCATGCTCAAAATGGGTTTGGCGATCACGCCGAATGCGGGTAACGACGAAATCAAGCTGACGTTTAAATAAACCCAAGGGCGGCGCTGTCGCCCTGTTCTAGATAGGTAATCCCATGTTGAAACTCGCTGCGCTCGCCATTTTTTGGCGCGAAATTACCGTGCTCGAACAAAGCACCCCCGATGTAGAAACCGAACTCAAATTCAAAGTGGCGTTTAAGCGCTTGCCTGCCGAGCAGTTGGCGCAGCGTACTTCGCCCGATGCCACTGAATCGGTCAACGACTTTTTGGCCAATGTGATTGCCGATTGGCAAGGTGTTGCCGATGAATCAGGCGAGCCGCTGGCCTACAGCGCAAACAATCTGCGCTACGTGCTGAGCGTGCCGGGCATGAGCCAGTTGCTGTTTGCCCGCTACCTGACCGAAGTCGGGAATTTGCGCGAAAAAAACTAATCGCGGCGGCGCAGCGGATCGTCGCTGGGTCGCCCAGCAAAGAAAATGCGTTTGAAACCGATTTGAGTTTGTTCGGGATCGAACTGCCAGTCGCCGAACTCCCCATCGATGACGATGCCGTATGGCCAGAATTGCAGCCCGTTATCGGGCTGTTTTCACGTTGCCAAACTCAGTGGCGAGTTGCGCCGATGGGTGGGGTGGTGGGCTTGGATTACGGTGGTGTGGCGCAAGTGCTGGTGATGTATGGCATTAGCGATGCAGATCGGCCGCAGTGCTGGGTTGATCTGCAAACGATGGAATATGCCGCGCTGGCAGTCATCAATGCGAAGTCTTAGTACGGATTATTTCTTCTTCAGGCTTTGCCGTAGGCCATATCCGAAAGCCAGCGGAACGCTCAACAGCATGATCCATGCCGCGCCAGATCCAGTGGCGAATAAAGCCCAAACGATATACAGCCAGATTGCAATGCCGATCAGCGTGACCGCGTTGCTCAATAACAAACCAACTACTTTCAGCATGGAATACTCTTTATGGCGAATAACGAAGTTCAGATCCGCATTACGGGTGATGGCCGTGTATTAGTTGCGGAGGCAGGCAAAGCCAGCCGTGCGCTTGAAAGTATAGGGCATTCTGCGCAAAAAGCGGGCGCTGATACGCAGTTAGGCTTTAGTAAAACCCGCAAGGGCCTAGAGTCGATTTCAAATCAGCTCGCTGATATTAAATCGCAAATGGTCGGTTTCTTTGCTGCCAGTTTATTTACCAATGGTCTTGGCGGCATTATTGCGACCAATGACGCACTGACCAATCTTGATAGCCGTCTGAAATTAGTCACCAATGGGAGTGCAAATTTAGTCGCGGTGCAGCAAATCTTATTTGCTCAATCGCAATCCTCACAAACGTCGTATCAAGCCAATGCCGATTTATATGTGCAAATGGCACGTGCCACCAAGGATTTGGGCGTTGCACAATCTCGGGTGATTGATTTTACCCAAAAAGTCAGCAAAGGGCTGGTCGTTGCCGGTGCGTCAACCGAGGGTAGTAAGGCCGCGCTGGTTCAGTTTTCGCAAGCCATGCAGTCTGGCGTGTTGCGCGGCGAAGAATTCAATTCGATCAACGAGCAAGCCCCGTTTCTACTGGATGCATTGGCAGCGGGCTTGGGTCGCGCGCGCGGCGAACTCAAAAACATGGCCGATAACGGCAAGCTCACTGCCGATATTGTGTTTCCAGCCATGTTGAAAGGCTTATCAACCGTCGATGCTCAGTTTGCGCAGATGGGGCCAACGGTGCTGCGTGCCACGCAAATGCTGTCCGATAACGCCGCAATGCAATTACATCACCTCAATGAGGCGCAAGGTGCGTCTGCGGCATTGGCGCAAGGCATTGTGTTTGTTTCTAATCACCTTGGCGTTATGGCGCAAGCTGCTGTGGTGGCCGCCGGTATTGTTGGGGTGAAATACGTTGGGGCGCTAGCGGCAAGTACTGGCGCAACTGTCATCGACATTCAAGCCAAGCGTGCAGCATTAGCCGCCGAGGCTGAATTAACCGCAGGTGCAGTGGTTCGCGCTGAACGTATGGCAGCGCTGGCCGTGCAAGATATGAATCGTGCTGGAGCGGCAGTGCAGGCCGCTGAGCTGCAAGTTGCGTCACAACGCGCCGTTGCGCTGGGCGAGCAGCAAACCACCGTGGTGGTCTTGGCTGCTGATGCAGAGCGCTACGCGTCTACGGTTCGCACGATTCAAGGTGAAATTCAGCTCGAACAAGTGCGCTTACGAGCGCAAATCAATGAAATTGGTCGCGCGCAGCGTACGGCAGCGCTGGCGGGGCTGTCGTTGGAATTAGCTGCTGCGACAACAGGTTTGGCGCGCGCAGAAGCGGCCTTAGCCACCGCCCAAGCTGATGCAACATTAACGACCAATGCGCTTACTGCTGCACAAGCTCGCTTAGATGCTGCTTTGGTCGCCAAGACTGCGGCTACCGGCACGGCGGCGACCGCGACGGCAGGTTTGAGTGCAGCACAAGGTGCTGCGGCAGGTGCGGCCACTGCGATGGCAGGGGCGACTACGGTAGCAGGGCGTGCTTTGGCATTAATTGGTGGCCCCATTGGGATTGCCGTTGGTGCTTTGGTCGTGCTGTGGCAAAACTGGGATTTAGTTGCCTCTAAGGCGGGAAACGCGGCGGCGGCAAGCCGTGAGGCGGCCAGGGATATTAAAGAAGCTTTGGCGGGCGGCAATCGCGCAAAAGCCGCTGATGCGCGCAATGTCATCGCCGATTCAAATGACAAGATTCAGGGCAAGATCAATGGCATAGAAAACGATTTGCGCAATTTAAAGCCACAAGATGCGCCAAGTCAGCGTGTGTTTGAGATGCGCAAAAAGATTCTGAATGACGGGCTTGAAGATTATAAAGCGCAGTTATTTAAAGGCAAAAAAGACCTTGAGGCCGCCGATAAAATCTTTGCGGAATTCAATACCGCAAATCCAGTCGAGCGGACACAAGGGGTTGCTACTGGATCTATCGATCAAACGACAGGGCAGGTGATCGGCCTTAAAAAGACTAATACGGTAGCTGATGCCTTTATTGCGGATAACGTGAGCAAGAAAGAGGCGTTGAGTGCGGCAATTGAAAAAGCGCGAGGCGATTATCGTGTCTTACTGCAAGACGCTAAAGATGGCGGTGCGACTCCTGAATATTTAGCAAAACTGGACAAGGCATTTAATAACAAAATCGCCAAGTTAGAGTCTGAAATGCCTAAGGAGAAAAAATCCAAAGGCGTTGCTGGCGCTATTCATGCGCCAACGGATACCGCCATTGCCAGCTTGCAAGCCAAGTTAGAAACCGCACGGCAAGAGGGCGCGGGGCAGGAAAAACTCAATGAAGGCGAAAAAGAAGGCATTCGCCTCGCCAAAGCCTACGCCCTAGCCAAAGACGATAAAACCCGCGCTGGCCTGCAAGCGCAAATGGCAGTCGCCAAAGAGATCGCCCAGCAGCTCGATGTGAATCAAGCCGCCAAAGCTTATCGCGACGATCAAGAAAAGCTCGCTGAGAACCGTGCCAAAGAGTTGGCGCAGCTTGGGCAGGATAGCGAGGTTTGGCAGCTCAAATTGCGCTTTTACGGCATGGAGCAAAGCGCGATTGAAGAAGTCGCGCTGGCGAAAACCGAGGCAAGGATTGCTGAGCTCGAAGCGCAGAAGGTCGGCGAGGCGGGGGTATCAATTCAGGCACGACTCAATGATGAAAATGAGCGTGAGCTCGCATTTTATCGCGAAAAAGCCGTGCAGCAAAAAGCCGCAATCGATGCACGCAAAGGTGTTGAAGGGCTAGAAGCTGCCGACAAAGCAGCCAAAGACTTCGCTGAGCAGCGCAAGAAAGAGGCTGATGATCTCAAAGGTATGTACACCGGTGTATTCCAAAATATGGAAGACGCGATGGTGAATTTCACAACCGGCGGCAAAACCAATTTCAAGGGCATGATTGATTCAATGGTGAGCGATTTGATTCGCTATCAAATTCGCCAATCCATTATTAAACCGATGTCAGATCTGCTGGGCGGCACATCCAGTGGTGGTGGCTTGCTGGGTAATGTAGGTGGGCTATTGGGCACGATTGGTGGTTTCTTGGGCGTCGGTTCATCAAACGTAAGCGCATTTGGCGGCACTTCTTCAGTATTTAAGCCTTCTTTTGCTGCTGCAAAGGGCTTTGATGTGCCAAGTGGCGTCAACCCCATTACTCAATTGCATCAAGAAGAAATGGTCTTGCCTGCGCATTTGGCTAATCCCATCCGCGCAATGGCAAAAAATGGTGGCGGCAATAGCGCTTCGAGCGGCGAAGTTACCCTGCATTTTTCACCGACGATTGACGCTCGAGGTGCGGATGCCGAGGCTGTTGCTCGAATCGAAGCTGGCATGGCTGAAATGGCAAAAAACTTCGACACGATGGTCACTAGTGCAATGCGTAGCGCCATGCTACGCAGCCGCCAAACACCACAATTTTAAGGGGCGAACATGCCGCAATTTCCGGTATTAGCGCCCAGCGCAATCTCGCCAGGCAGTCAAAGTAGTAACTATGACAGCAAGACTCAATCCGGCAAAAGTCAAACCCGCAAGGCTGGCACTACTTTACTCACCTTTGATGTGAGTTGGTTAAAGCTAACGCGGGCTCAGGCCGCGCCTTTGTGGGGATTCATTCAGGCACAGAATGGTACTTTTGGCAGGTTTGATTTTTTACCCGCACTGTGGGGTGATAGTTCAAATCCAAATGCGCCCAGTACTGCCAGTGTGAATGCAACGGCGGCCGCTCGGCAGCAAACGGTGCTGCTGGGTGGTTTGCCGATCAATAAGACCGTGCTCAATGCCGGTGATTTGATCCGCTTTGCCAATCACAATAAAACTTATGTTTTAGCCGCAGATGCGGTGAGCAATGCCTCTGGAATAGCAACCTTGACGCTGGCATTTGACTTGATCGCGGTGGTGCCCGCATCAACAGTGGCGACACTGAAAGGCGTTTTGGTGCGCTGCGCGCTGGCTGAAAATGCCCAGAATATGCCGATTGCCGCGCCATTCTTTCACGATATTTCTGTGAAACTCATCGAGACACCTTAATGCGAAATTTACCCGCAGGCACACTCAACGAAATGAGCGCCGCTCAGCAGCGCTACGTGCATTTATTAGATATCGCGCTCGATGGCAATACGGTGCGCTTAACCGACGACATCACCAATGTGACGCTCGGCATCAATACCTATATGGCCTCGGGGCATTTTCTCGACTTTCAGCATGATGGTGATGGCGACGGAATGAACATCAACACGCTGACCGTCACGCTATCCGGTGTCGATCAGGCTTTGATTTCCGCCACGCTGCAATACAGCTTTCTCGGGCGTCGCCTGACGCTCTGGCGGGCGTACTTTGATGCTGCTGGCACGATGCAAACGCCATTCACTTTGTTTGATGGTCGCTGCGATGGGCCACTGACGGAAGACGATCCCGATACAGGCAAATGCACGATCCAAGTGCGTGCATCGAATCACTTTGTCGATTTCGAGCGCGTGCGCGGCCGGCTAACGAATCACGAAGCGCAGCAGGTTCACTTCCCTGGTGATATGGGTTTTGAATTTGTATCGCAGCTGAATAAAGAACTGCAATGGGGTGGCACGTAATGGAATTTACACAACAACTCTGTGATTTTGCGGCCAGTGTGCTCGGTCAGCCCTATGAGCGCCCGAATACCGTCTGCATGGCTTTGGCGTTTCGCGGTTTGGACGCGGCCACGGGCAACACGCTGTACGCCGATCATCAGCAGCACTTCAAATCCGCAGCCGCGATGCGTCGTTTTTTGGGCGACGACGGTTTGGATGGCTTGATTGAATACCTGGGCACGATTGGCTTTGTTGAAGTACCAGTCACACAAATGCAAGTCGGTGACATCGGCTTTACAGGTCAGCCGCCATTCGGTATCGGTGCAGCGCTTCTGGTGGGCTCAAGGCTGCTGACAGCCCATCCTGAAACAGGCGTGGTTTTGTATTCTTTGAGCGATGTGCCGTTTGTTCGCGCCGTTCGTTTAAACCGATTTGAGAGTTAATTATGCCTATTCTTGCAGCCATCGGTATCGGCGGCCCTCAGCTCGCAGGGCTATTCGCCACCACAATCTTTGGTCGGCACACGGCCAAGCGCGCCAAGAAAAAAGCCGATGCGGTCGCCCGCGATCAGGCCGAAGCCGCGCGCGCGGCAATGAATCTGAAATTCAATACCACTTCCAACGTCGGCAATTTGCCAGTGGTTTATGGCGCAGTACGCATGGGCGGTTTTTATTGCTTGCAGGAAGTTTCCGCAGATAAAAAGTTTTTGCACATCGTGATTGCCCATGCCGAAGGCCAGTGTGGCGCGGCAACGATGTTGTATTTAGATGGCACCGCTTATACCGATCCTAAGTTTAAGAAAAAAACCAAAGCGCAGGTGAAATCGGGCACGGTGATTGAAATCCGTACGCCGGTGAACGGGCCACCTTACCCCGTTGAAGTTGATCGCTACATCGAGCAGGAAACCGCGCAGGATTTAGTCGTGTGGGAGTATTTTGATGGTGCCGACGATCAAGCCGCCTGCGCTAGCTTGATTGCGGCCTTGCCCGCAAAGTGGACTGCCGCGCATAAATTATCCGGTGTGGCCTATAGCTACGTGCGCTTAGAGTGGAATCCTGATGTGTGGCGCGCAGTGCCAATCATCACGGTCGATATGACCGGCAAGCTGGTTTACGACCCACGCAACGGCACAACGACCGCATCAAAAAATCCAGCATTGGCACTGCGTGATTACTTGCTCAGCCCGCGTTATGGTCGTGGCTTGACGGTCGGCGGCGTGAACGATAGCGCGATCATTGCCGAGGCCAATTATTGTGACCAGTTGATTGATATGGGGCACGCTGCCCCTGTGCCACGCTATGCGATTAGCGGCATGATTGATACGTCAAAAGCGTGCTTGGACAATGTGCAAGAGCTGATGGAACACATGCGCGGCTCGCTGCTGTACATCGATGATGTGTATTCGCTCGTACTCGATAAAGCCGATGTGCCGGTGATGTCGCTCGATAGCGATATTCTCGTCGGCAAAGTGCAAATCAAGGCCGCAGATCGGCGCGACAAACTCAATCAGCTCGTCGGTCGCTTCATCGATCCCGCGCGCAATTTTGAAGAATCGACCGTCACACTGCCTAATGCCACTTGGCGCGCAGAAGACGGTGGCACTTTGCTGGAATCGCAGCGTGATTACTCACTGGCTTACGATGAGCGCCGTGCGCGCTATTTGGCGGTGCGAGATCTACGTGCGTCACGCAATGCGCTGAGCTTGAGCTTTACTGCGCTCTCCCAAGCGCAAAGACTATTGCCGACCGATGTCATCAGTGTTTCGTATGAGACGACAGGCTGGGTGAATAAACAATTTCGCGTCTTAACGGTGAAGCCTTTGCCATCGGGTGACGTTGAAATTACTGCGCATGAATACGATGCGGGGCTCTATACCGATGCGCCATTGTCGGCATTGCCACCACCCCCTGCAACCAATCTGCCCGATCCATTTGCGATTTTGGCCGCACCCGCGAGCTTGGTGGTAACGACAGATAATCAATATTCATGGGCAGGCGAAGTGCAATGCCGCTTGAAAGCGGTTTGGCCTGCTGTGCCAGGGCTAGTCGTTGATTATTTGGTGCGCTGGCGCAAGCAATCTGAAGCCACGTGGCAAAGTATGTCCACCCGCGACTTATCGGCGCTGCTGCCCGTAATTCCCAACGCGCCGTATTTTGTATCTGTGGCGGGGGTTTCGGCACTGGGTCGCGTTGGTAATGCAATCACGGTCGAAGCCAGCGGCGTTGCCCCTAGCGGATCTTTGCCGGATGTGACGGGGCTGGTGTGTGAGTTTGGCCCCTTGGGTGAGTTTATTTTTACCTGGGCAAAAAGCGCCGATGCCGTCAAATACGCCATTGAGATTTCAACCGGCGGCATTACGCGGCGTAGTGATGTGATTGCTGCTGAGAGTTATGTTTACACGCTCGCGATGAACACCGCAGACAGCATCAACCGCACCGTGACGATTCGCATCAAAGCCGTCTCTGGGTTGGGGCTGATTTCAGTCAATTGGGCAGAAAAAACCGAAACCAATGCCGTGCCTGCGGCATTGAATGGCCTTGAGGTCTGGTCTAACTTTTTAGCGATTGCATTCCGTTGCCTCCCGCCTGCCGAGACCGATGTGGATGGGGTGATGATCCACCTGAGCCCGACCCCTACCTTTACCCCAAGTGCTGAAACGCTGGCGTATAAGGGGCGGCTGGATGATCCGGTGTTAGTCAATGCCGTCAATAAAGTGCCAGTGACGGTCGGCAATACCTATTACTTACGCGCTGCCGCCTATGACGTATTCGGCGATGTTGGTTTGAATTACAGCAGTAGCTACGTGGTCACCATCACCAATTTAGATGCGGCCTTACTCGAATTAGGATCGATTAAAAAAGGCGCATTAGCGGCAGAGATTCAAGATTCGGTCGACAACGCGAACACTGCATTTGCTGCGCTAGAGGGTACGTCACTGCCTAAAGTGGTGGGAGCCTTGCCCGCAGTGAAGTCGTCTGACTTCGTGGTTTTTGCTGGGGCAATGTATCGCTGGGACGGCACGAAGTACACCGCTGAAATTAAAAGCGAGTGGCTTGCGGCGGACATTGCCGCGCCCAAGGTGGTCGCGACGAAGCCAATAACAAAAGTTGCTGATGTGATTTTTGTTATCGCGGATAAAGCGATCTATCGCTGGGACGGCACGAAGTACACCGATTCGGTAGCGGTGGCTAGTTTGGTCGGCAAAGTGGCGCGCTCACAGCTCGAAGATTCGGTCGCGAATGATGTGGCGACGGCGTTGGGTTACAACTCGCGCATCGTGGCCGTAGAAAACGACAAAGCCAGCACGCAAAGCGTCAACACGCTTGCGGCCAAAGTTGCGGCAGGCACTTCGGGCAATCTATTGCTGAATGCTGACTTTTTAGCCGTCAGCAATGGTGCGCCGAATGCTTGGAGCTTCGCGGGCAATTTGCCGAATATCAGCGTCGGGGTGAATGTCGACTCTGATTGGACTGTCGCACCAGCACTCACGGCCAATACGCTATCAATTCGGCAAATCGGCGCAGGTGCAGGCGACTTCCATTACGCACAGCAAACGGTGGCGGTTGAGGCGGGTAAAACCTACGCACTTTCAGTTTACTCTGGGGCGCACCGTAGTCGAGGTTGGCAAACACTCTCATTTGTTGATGCCGCAGGTTCCCAAGTCGGCTACGCCGAAGATCTGAACGCCGAAGAAGCAGGCGGGGGTAAAGCGCTAACGGGCTATAAGCGGATGAAGTGTTTGTTGCTTGCTCCGCCCACGGCAGTTTCAGCCATTGTGAGGATTGGTAAACACGTCACCGCCGCTGGCCAAGCCGATAGCTGGCATTTCTTCACCCGTCCGCAGCTTGAAATCGTTCCCGCTGGCGCGACTCAGCCGACAGAGTGGCGCACCGGCCAAACCGATGTCGCCGCGCTTAACAATGCCGCGAGCAAAGCAGAGCTGACCGCCAGCATCACCACCGTCAATCAAGCGATTGTCGACGCGACGCAAAACAAAGCCGAAGCCAGCACGGTCACGAACTTGTCGGCGGCTGTGGCGCAGAATCAGGCCACAGTTAACAACAGCCTCACCGCACTAGCAGATGCCGACGTGGCGATGTCGACGCGTATCGACAATATTATTTTGGTGTCGGGCAACAACTCGGCGGCGGCGATTGACGCTGAAGCACAGGCTCGAGTGGCGGCGGATGCGGCGCAAGTGATCCAAACTAACGCCATTTCGGCGCGGCTTAATGTGGGCGGCGATGTCAAAAACGCCATCACCGCCGCAGCGACGGCGGCGACCGCAGCGCAAGCCACGGCGGATGGTCGAGCAACTGTAGAAAGCGTGGCTGGGCTAAAGGCACGGCTAGATAACGCGGGCGGCCGCAGTGTCGAAGCGATGAATCAGCAGTTGGATGTCATCGCGATTGATATGAGTGGCAAGGCCAGTACGCAAAGCGTCAACACGCTCGCTGCAAAAGGTGCGGCAGGCACTTCGGGCAATCTATTGCTGAATGCGGACTTTTTAGCCGTCAGCAGCGGTATGCCCAATGCTTGGGGCTTTGCAGGCAATTTGCCGAACATCAGTGTCGCGATCAACGCTCAACCGGAATGGACGGTCACGCCCGCACTCACCGCCAATACGCTATCAATTCGGCAAATCGGTGTAGGTGCTGGTGACTACCATTACACCGAGCAATCTGTGGCGGTTGAGGCGGGTAAAACCTACGTTTTTTCCGTCTATTCTGGTGCTCATCGCGCCCGAGGCTGGATCACGCTGGCATTTTTTGATGCGCAGGGCGTGGCGGTCGGCTACGCCGAAGATCTGAACGCCGAAGAAGCTGGCGGGGGTAAAGCGCTAACGGGCTATAAGCGGATGAAGTGTTTGTTGCTTGCTCCTCCTACGGCCGTTTTAGCCATGGTGAGGATTGGTAAACACATCACTACCAGCGGCCAAGCCGATAGCTGGCATTTCTTCACCCGCCCGCAGCTTGAAATCGTTCCCGCAGGCGCGACTCAACCCACCGAGTGGCGCACCGGCCAAACCGATGTCGCCGCGCTTAACAATGCGGCGAGCAAAGCAGAGCTGACCGCCAGCATCACCACCGTCAATCAAGCGATTGTCGACGCGACGCAAAACAAGGCCGAAGCCAGCAGCGTGACGAGCTTGGCTGCGGTGGTCGATGGGGTGAGTTCGACGGCAAGCAGTGCGCTGTCGGTCGGCAATGCCGCAACGGGCAAGTTGGCGTCGACGTGGCAGGTGACGCTCAATGCGGCAGGCAAGATTGCAGGCATGAAGGCGTTCAATGATGGCGCTACATCGGCATTTTTGCTGAGTGCCGATCAAGTATTGATCAGCAATTCCAGCAATTTGATCCCGAACACGACGTTTCAAGACTTGGCTTGGTGGGGCTTTCCTGCGAACCAAGAGATTGAAACGGTAGTGACCCCTGGCGCACTGGGCTCGGTACGCCGCGCTATTCTTCGCCCTGGCATTGGCACGGACTGCTCTAGTTCGCTGATGCCAGTTGAGGCCGGCGCCAAGTACAGAATCAAGCTGATTGCAGAAGGTGTGGGGGTCGTTGGGGCGGTCAATCCGGTGCTTCATATTCCTGGGCTAATTTGGCTGGGCTTTAATGGTGTAGCGATTGATCCCGAGGGCGCCAGCCAGATCGTCAATGGCATGAACGTGCTGACTGGCGTTTATACAATGCCTGAAAATGTGACGTACGGCGCGATTCAGATCCGCATCCGCAACAAATTGACGGCTGGGTATGTGCGCATAGGCGCTGTCTCAATCACCAAGATGTCGTCTGCTGAGCTGATCGTTGATGGCGCAGTGAAGACGCAGCACCTCGAAGCAGCGGCGATCACCGCTGAAAAACTGGCTGCGCTCGCGGTTAAAGCGCAGCACATCTACGCGGGGGCAGTTCAAGCGCAGCACATCGCGGTCGCCAATTTAGCGGCGATCACGACAAGCACCGGAGAGCTGTACGTTTCTGGCAACTTGCACATGACTGCTGGGGCGATTTTGGGTGGTGCGCGTGCTGGTTGGAGTTGGCCTGTCAGTGGCGCGCAGAATATGTACCTTGGTCCAAGTGGTTTTTTGCTGGGCAACTACTATGCCGGTAAGTCACTGGAATACAACGCTGCTAACGGTACATTGTTACTGACTGGGGGCAGGATTGTTGCTGGCGCGATTATGGGTGGCGCGTATTCGGGTTATGCGTGGGCGGCTGGCGGCTATTACTTAGGTCCCGAAGGAATGCTACTCGGGAACTCAAGCACGGGCGCTTACTTGCAGTGGGATCAAGCGAGCGGTCAATTGATTATTCGCGGGAATGTTCAAGCGACTTCAATTGCCGCTGGCGCGATTACCGCAGGCACGATCACAGCAGATCACATCGTTGCACGCGGCATATCTAGGGGATATTCCGGCGTGAACTCAGTGTGGTATGGCGTGAGCTATGCCGAGTCGCTTGTGATTAAGTTCTCAAAAGGAACCATTCAAGGGCAGGCGGTTTCGTTTGTCGAGTACGCGATTGAAAACCCTGGGTCGTACAACTTTGCCCCGTCGTGGAGTGGCAATTCGCCGTCCGTGCAATCCGTTTGCGTGATGGTCTTTTCGAGGTAGCTATGAAGTTAAGCAAACAATACATCGTCGTCAATGCGGCGGGCGTCGTGGTCAATGCGGGGCATTTCCCCATCGGTGATCCTGCTGTGGTGATCGCAGGGGAAGCCGCACGCGGCAATACTGCAATTTTTGGGATTGATGGGTTCGATCATGTTGGCTGCATCTATCAAGACGGGGAGTTCGTACCGCAACCCAAATCACGCGCTGCAATTGCTACCGAAATTGCGGATCGCCGCTGGCAAAAGGAAGTCGGTGGCACGATTTGGAATGGCCATCCGGTCAACACCGAGCGCGAAGCCCAGTCCAAGCTGAATGCCGCAATCACATCCGGGGTCACACTGGGCGTCTGGACGGCGGGCTGGAAGTTTGATGACGGGGTTTTTCGAACAGTCACGCAAGACGAACTCAAATCCATCGGCGCTGCTGTTGCTACACATGTGGGTAATGCTTATGCGTGGGAAGCGACAGAGCTGCATCGGCTATCCATGATGGCCGATAGTGATTTGATTTACTTTGAAATGGATGGGGGTGCTTAATGCGCTGATTAGGTGCTGTGAATGATTCATGTTGTTTGTTACGCCGGATTGAGTCCGGTTTTTTTACGCCCAAAGGAAACGTAAATGCAGGAATACGAAAAGAATTTTATCTGGCTGCTGTGTCTTGGCGCATTTATTGGAGTGGGTAAATTGCTAGTTTCGAGCGAAAAACTAACCGTCCGGCTGTGTTTGGGTCGGGCAATTTTGGGTAGCGCCACAACAGCTGTCGCAGGCGCTGCGCTGATTCAAGTCCCCAATATTCAACCGCTGGCATTGATGGCGATTGGTTCGGGTTTGGGGATTGTTGGCGCGCAGTTCCTTGAGTTGTGGCTGAAAAAGCAGGTCAATAAAATTAACGGGGGTGGCTGATGCAAATCACTGAACATCAGCTTCGCGCTATGTACCCAGGGGCAGGGCGGCGCGCGGCGCTATTTCTGCCGCACCTCAATGCCGCGCTGATTGAGTTTGCGATTGATACGCCTGCTCGAGCGGCTGCGTTTCTGGCGCAAGTTGGGCATGAATCAGGGCAGCTTTTGTACGTTAAAGAGCTGGCCAGTGGCGCTGCTTATGATACGGGCAGCAAAGCCAAGGCGCTGGGCAATACGCCCGCTGCCGATGGTGATGGTCGGCTCTACAAAGGGCGCGGACTAATCCAGATCACAGGTCGCAGCAATTACGCCGCTTGCAGCAAAGCGCTCGGGGTCGATCTATTGGCTAACCCATCCAAACTCGAAACGCCCGAACTGGCGGCACGTTCGGCAGGGTGGTTTTGGGCGAGCAATGATCTGAATCGTTACGCCGACAAAGGTGATTTTGTTGGGCTCACGCGGCGTATCAACGGCGGCACCAATGGCCTTACCGATCGCCAAGCTATTTGGGCACGCGCTAAAGCGGTGCTCATCGGAAAATAATCCACAGGCGTTGGGGGTAAATCGAGTGAATCAGGATGCAAAACCGTGATTCATTTGGCGTGCACTGCGCTGCTTAAAAAGGTATCGAACGTATGTTCAAGTTAATTCCTGAAGAATATCGCTTGTTGGCTTGCGTGCTGGCATTGCTCGCTGTTTTTGCGCTTGGGCTGCGTGTTGGGTGGGTGAGCGCCAGCAATAGCAAGGATGCGGTAGAGCTAAAGGTTGTGAAAAAGGCTGCGGTCAAAACTGAGCAAAAGCAAGCCTCGGCGATGGTGGCTGCGGTAGCTAATGCCAGTGCCATCGAGCGTACGCGGGTGATTTACAAAACAGTAACGAAAGAGGTGGTGAAGTATGCGCAATCTGAAAATGCGGCTGTATCAACGGCTGGTGGTGTGTGTGATCAGCGGCTGGATTCTGAGTGGGTGCGGATCCACGACATTGCTGCAAGCCCTGGCACCGCCGCCAGCGCACCTGATGAATCACCCGAGCCAGTTGGAAAAGCTGACGCCCTCGGCGTCATCGCCCGCAATTACGAAACCTGCCAACAGTGGCGCAATGAAGTGATCGGCTGGCAGGCGTGGTGGGTGAGTCAAAACTCTGAGTGAGTTCGGCTTTTTTGGAGCCTTTTTTCGCCGGTTCAATTTTTATAAGCTTGCTTGGGTGTGGGGTTAAGTTTTAGGATTTTTGTTGCTGTAAGGGTATTTAGCAGTGGGTTGGATCAATCAATTTTTTTGCCTTTGGGTACTTGTAGGTGATTACCCTAGGTTGGAAATGCTTGATCCTCCGTAAATCTGGGCTTAAGGTGTTGTCACTTTTTTGTAATGTGATGTTTTTTTGGGTGGCGTCGAATGAAGCTGTTGTTTATCGATGCCCGTTTGAATTGTTTGGTTTGTTAGGATTTCTCGATGCTTATCAGGAGTCTGTTGATTGATTCCCTTAATAGATCAATTTGCTGGCTCTGGCGGCTTAGCTCTTGTCTGATGTCATCAATATTAGGTTGTGGCGACAGGCTTGCTTGCAGGCGCTGGACAAGCTCAGCGTTGAGGCTGATGCCGTTTTCTGTGGCTTGCGTTTGTAGTGCTTCGTAAAGCGCCCAAGGCAGGCGAAATTGGGATCGGTATAGGTCATTCATCCTGCCGATTTTGGCGCGGATAAACTTTTCAGTATAGTGACACTTTGTCACTTCGCAAGCTAACATTAAGAAGTTTTATGTTTATAGGGGTGAGTAAAAGCGGCTGCAACCGCCTTTACTCGTGCCATTCGAAAGCCAAAGGAAAGAATGACTCATGGATGTTGCCATTTTAGAGCGTGAATCACAAGTAATCAAAAACACATATGTCCATGAAAATGAGGGGGTTTTAGTCGGAGGGGTGTTGGTTTTTTTGCGAATTGCACCCTGTCAGTCTCAGGGGTTTGATGATCTATAAAAATGAAAGCCCGCAGATGCGGGCTTATTTTTAACCTAATTTATCGACGAGTGAGGCGGGGTCTTCTCGGTAATAGGTGTTGAGTAAGATGCGTAAATCACGGTGGCCGCTGACTTTTGCTAATTCCATCGGGGATAGTTTTTTTGCTAGGCGGGTTAATCCTTCGGCGCGACTGTCGTGAAAACGCACGCCTTCAATCATTGCTCGGTCGCGAGCTTTGCGAAAGAGCGCATCCAGTGATCCGGATGAGATTGAGAAAACAGCCGCTTTAGGTGGGGCAATGCCATCAAGTTGCTGCAATAGGCGGATTGCTTCTTTTGATAACGGCACATCACGGGGGTGGCCGTTTTTGGTTTTCGGTAAGTGTACGATGCGGCGGGTAAGATCGATGTGTTCTGGTTTGATGCCGACGATTTCGCCCGCGCGCATGCCTGTTTCAAATGCAAATAATAGAGCTGAGCCGACACGGGATTGCATTGTGATCGGTTTTTCGTTGTGGTCGTAGCCACAGGCTAGTAATAGCCGGTCAATCTCGTCCTGTGCGTATCTACGGGTGCGTGGCGGTGATGAGTCAGGTTTGTTGATCGCATGGCATGGATTGAGCCTGATCCATCCCCATTCCTTCATCGCGATCGTAAATGCGTGGCTTAAAGTGGATAGCTCGCGCAATACGCTGGCCGATGAGACTTTCGCAAGGCGTCGATCGCGCCATTCGGCGATATCGGATGGGGCGATGACTCGCAGTGAAACGTCTGCTAGTAGTTCGTCGCGCTGGATTCGGCGCATACGTAGCGTGTCTTGGCGTTCGCCGCGCTTCTTCGGCAATTCTTCTATAATGTATTTTTCTAGCATTTCGCCGACTGTTCGATTGGGTGTGCTGCCCGATCGCACTGCGGAAATTTCGGTTTCAAGTGAGCTGGCCCAGCTGGTAGCTTCGCCCTTGGTGCGAAATGTGGCGGATCTGGTATTGCCGTTGATGCGGATTTTGGCTTGCCACTTGCCAGATTCACGTTTTGTTATCGTTGCCATAGTTCGCGCTCCATGAGGATGGGATTTTTTCGAAGTATAGCAAGCAGTGACAGAGTAGTGACACTGAAAGAGACAAAACGGGGACAGTGCGGTGTGGGTTTTATGTATTTTGTGGGGTTTGTTGTGGTGTAGCAGAAATAAAAAAAGCCCCTAAAACCTAGTAAATACGTGGCTTTAGGGGCTATTCTCTGTTTCCTGCAAAATACTTGTGGTGCGCAACACGAGACTCGAACTCGCACGCCCGTAAAGGCACAGCGACCTCAACGCTGCGTGTCTACCAATTCCACCAATCGCGCACTACATACTGAAATGAGCTGTTCTTGGTTAAAAGTTCAGCTCACAAATCAGTGAGGAAGCGCATTCTAACTAGACTGCTCGGCCTTGTCTAGCCTTTGTGGCAAATTTTTTTCATTTTTACGGCGTTTTTGCGTTGCGGAGTTCGGGCTGCGTCGGGTAGTGTGTTGGATTGTCGTTCTTGCTTGATGCTTATTAAAAGCGGCGTCACACTGTTGGGATACACTTGCGGCACAGACAAGCAAAAGTTTTCTTGCAGCGTAGTGTCCCAAGTCGTACTCATCCTGTACTGCCTGCGGTTTCTACGCTTTGCCATACAATTTCTGCACGGGAATGCAATTTCAAGATAGGGGATTTAGATGAGTAATACTGTTCGTTATAAAGTGGGCGCACGCGCCAGTAATCGTTTGCCAGAGGCTTTGAAATCCAGTGATGGTATTCGCCAGGCGCTGAAAGCGGTGGGTGAGTATTTTCCAATGGATTTAACTGTTGATGATCTGGAGCTGGAATTGCTGCTGAAATCATCGAAAACGCTGTCACGCTTTTTTGTTCCTGGTAGCAAAATTGATGTGGCGATTCAGTTTGCTGAATTGTGCGAAATTTCGAGCGATTTATTTAAGGAAGTGAAGGATATTCGCAAAAAAGTAAAAGGAATTATCAGCGATCACGAAGATGAATTGGAAAGCGATCATGTGGGCGCTTTGCAGTACGTGACTGAGTTCCGCTCAGAAATGGGACCCGCTTTGGCCAATTCGATTGTATTGCGTCGTTTTGCGAATTTTGTCGATGCGGTATTGCTGGCGCAAATCCAGTATTCGGCAGAGAACGTTGAGATTGAATTGTATTTTTCTGCATAAGTATTTAGATGTAGATCTTATTTAGTAAGACCTACAGCAATATACCCAAATATAAAAAAGCCCCGCAGAGTATGCGGGGCTTTTTGCTGTTGATTCGTTTTAGTTCACGGTGATGGTCACGCTCTTGCGATTGCTGCTGCTAAACGTCGCCAATTTCACGCCGCCAAAATTGGCGTGTTGGCGTATCGCTTGGTAATCCAGCGCGCCAGTGTAGAGCGCTGAATTGGCCGTTGGTTCGCTGCCGTCGACGGTGTAACGAATCGCCAAGCCCGGTGCTGAAACGTTGGCGAGCAACTTGCCGCCTTCGACTTTCGCGCCTGGTAGTGGGATGCGGTAGCCGTAGCCATCCAAGAAGCCATCCAAGCGTGCTAATTCGCGTTGGCCGAGGCGGTTGGCAAACTCATTCCAATCGCTGTCCATTTTCGCTTGGCGAGTGGCTACATCGGCGATAAACGTCCATTTTGGATCAACGGCCCAAGCACGTTCGGCCAGTGCAATAATCCGTGGCATCGCGAGGTATTCGAGGCGGCCTTGGTCGCGGATATTTTCTGCCCACAATTGGCCTTGGATACCGATAATGTTTTTGGTGCCCTCCGCAGTTAAACGCACTTTACTGGCGATATTGTCTTGATCGAGTGGATGACCCATCAAGTTAACCGTCGCTGTCGTGAAGATATCGAGCGGGCAGAATTCATACGCGCCGCGCGTTTCGATAAAGCCGCCCCAGTAGTAGCCTGGCTCGGCTGGATCTTTGGCGTAGGCTAAATCAAAGTACAGATTCGTTACATTTGACAACACGGTTTTGTAGCCAGCGTTGGCCAGTTGATAAGCGAAGTCTTCTTGACCCCAGCCCCAGACGTTATTCCACACATAAGGGCGGAAGTTGGCGTTGACGAATTCTGGGTTCGGGCCGTGCGTGTGCGCGCCGTTGACTTCTTTTTTGACCAGTGCGATTTCTTCCCAGCCGCCAAACACCAAGCCGTATTTTTTCAATAAGTCGCGGTAGCGGGCGAGGAAGTAGTTTTGCAATTCAAGAATCGTCGTCATGCCTTGTGCTTGCATAAAGGCTTGGCAGACGGGTGATTTTTCCCATGCCCCGTGCGGCACTTCATCGCCACCGGTGTGCATCGTGGTGAACGGTGCGCCGGCTTCATCGAACATCGCTTTAACGTCGTGCAGCACGGTTTCAATAAAGTTGTAGCAAGACTCTTGGCCAATGCAGATCACATTGTCGTGCCACAACTGAACAGATTCGTAGAGTGAGGCATCATCAAAATCGCAGAGCAAATATTGCTTGGCTTCAGCCTCGCGACCTTGTGCCATCAAACGCGTGTAGCGAACATTCATCGCTTTGATCGCGGCGCGAGCATGGCCCGGTACGTCGATTTCTGGCACGACTTCGATATGACGCGCAGTGGCGAATTTCAGGATTTCGATAAAGTCAGCTTTGCTGTAAAAACCCGTTCCAGCGGGATTGCTGACGTCGCCGCCCGAGCCAAAGCACGGTACCAGATTGTCGGTTTCAGTTTGCGTAAAGCCGCGTTTGCTACCGATTTCAGTCAATTCTGGCAGGCTAGGGATTTCTAAACGCCAGCCTTCATCATCAGTCACGTGGAAATGAAATTGATTGAGTTTGTAGAGCGCCATGCAGTCTAGTAGACGTAGCACGCTTTCTTTGCTGCTAAAGTTGCGGCCCACATCCAAATGCATACCGCGATACGCAAAGCGCGGCGCGTCGATCACTTTGCCGCAAGGCACGGCCAAGGTGCTTTGTGGGTTCAGGAAGGCGGCAACAGGCATCAATTGGCGCAAGCTTTGCAGCGCATTAAATACGCCGTGCGCGCTGGCGCCAGTAATGACGATTTCATTGACGCTGATATTGAGTGAGTAGGCTTCGTTCGGTGCGAGTGTGTCGCTGACTGCGACTTGGCCAATTTGCAAAATAATCGCTTGGCGGCCAGCAGGGCGAGTCGCAGCGCGTTGCAAATACACGTGGCTTAAATCATGCACAGCGGCACGCAAAAAGGCAGCTTCGGCGGCCAAATCGCTGGAGTGAACGATGAGCGTGTCTTTGTTGATGACAAATTGACCGTTCAACCACTCGCTAGAAATCGGCGTTGGCGTGATTTTGCCAACTTGCTCGGCAGGCAATAAGGTCAGGTCTTTATTGTGCTCGAAAGTGAGTGCTGGGCTGCTCAGTGGCACTTGATCGTTGGCATTGCGATTGCGCTGTGCTTCGCTGATAAACGGTGCGATTTCAGGATCGCCAATCGTTTCAAAATGCGCATCGGCTTGGCCGTCGTTGTAAACGATGTAAAAACCCAATGGTGCGTCGGTTTCTGCAATCACCCAGAACAAGCCTTCATAAGCAAAAGTGCGGGTTTCGCCCGGCGCAACGACGCCAAAATTGGCTTTCGGTGCTAATCGCCAAAAGTCGCCATTCACATGAGTGACATCGACATTGCCGCCGACGGTTTCAGGTTTGATTTTGCGGCAGGTATTGAAATACAGTGCCCAACCTTGAGCAGGGAGTGGCTGATCCGATAAATTCGTTAAGCTCAATTCGGCCAAAAAATTATCGCCGTTATGCGCATTGGTCGTGCAAGACCATTTCAGTTGTAGGTGGCTGCCTGATGGCTGAGTCATTCTTATTCTCCCTCTTGCTGGTCGGTAACATCGAACGTTGGGGTGCTGGAGCACCCAATCGAAATCAAGTTTAGAAGCCTTGCTGCGGCTTCGCCAATGAAAGTTGTTGCTGTCGGCAAAATCAGCACATATTAATATTCCAAATGGGTATTGTCGTGGCGACTCACTTGGATTTGCCTGATATTCACATTGAGTATTGCTTGGAATGAAAAGGAAAAAATCCTGCTTAAGAGAGATTTCATCCTTTTTTGGATTTTTTGTAGAGTAGGGATTTTGAGGTGAGATTTTGCTGTGGGTCTTGGGTTGGGTGTGGTGCAAGAGCGGCGCTCGGCCTTGTTGTCGATGGCGCCGCTTTATGGTCAATCAATATTGCTGTAAAGCCTTCGCCAGTTTGTGCTTCGCAATCGTAGTTCGCGGCACTTTACCGCTAAACCACACGCGCACATCGTCGTCCAGACCAATGCCGTGCATATAGTTGTACAGCGCTTTATTCAGCGCTTGGCCGAGTTCGTCGTGATCGACGCCGGTCGGGTCAATAAAGCCAACGTCGTTGGTCGCAAAGCCGATTTCGGGCAGTTTTTCGAGCGTTACGCCGAATTCCTCAGGGTTTTGCCCAACGGGCGAATGCACGGTGCAGGCAAAACGGTGGAAAAAGCCCGATTGAATGCAGCCGTTATCAAACAATTGCCGCACATATTCGAGCGCATCGACGGTGTCTTGCACCGTTTGCGTCGGGAAGCCGTACATCAAATAGGCGTGAACCAGTACGCCGGCTTCGGTAAAGCTTTGCGTCACTTTGGCGACTTGCTCGACCGAAACGCCTTTTTTCATGAGTGTGAGTAAGCGATCGGAAGCGACTTCCAGTCCGCCCGAAATCGCGATGCAGCCGCTCTCGGCGAGTAATCGGCATAAATCAGGGCTGAAGGTTTTTTCAAAGCGGATATTGCCCCACCAAGAAATCGAGATATTGCGGCGAATGAGTTCTTCGGCTAGCGCTTTCAGTGCTTTTGGCGGCGCGGCTTCGTCGACAAAGTGAAAACCCGTTTGCCCCGTCTCGGCAATAATCGCTTCGATACGGTCGACCAAGACTTCGGCGGTGGTGGTTTCATAGCGCGAAATATAATCGAGCGTAATATCGCAGAAACTACATTTTTTCCAATAACAGCCGTGCGCGACGGTGAGCTTGTTCCAGCGCCCATCCGACCAGAGTCGGTGCATTGGGTTCAGCATATCGAGCAAGGATAAGTAGCGATCCAGCGGCAAGCCATCCCACGTCGGCGTGCCGACTTCGCCAAACGGCACTTCAGGTTCGACGAAATTAATGTACTTCACCGCGCCGTCGACACGTATGAAAGTGCGCACCAAACGTTGTTGCGAGCGCTTGCCTTTGAGGTGGTCGAGCAGCGCAAGCAGCGGGCGTTCACCTGCATCGAGCATCACGTAATCAAAGAAATCAAATACACGCGGCTCTTTGAGCTCGCGCAGTTCGGTATTGGCAAAACCGCCACCGAGCGCGATGACCATATCGGGGTATTGCTTTCTGATCGTTTGTGCAATTCGGAAAGCGGCATATACCGCGCCGGGGAAAGGCACAGACAGCAACACGATATTAGGCTGGTGCTGTGTGACCGAGGCGAGCGTGAGTTCGGCCAGATAATCATCGACCAAGGTCGTCGGTGCAGCGAGTGCGCGGGCGAGTGGATCAAACGTCGGTTGCGACATTGCCAAGGATTCGGCGTAGCGCACAAATTCAAAGCGCGAATCGACCGCATCGCGCAATACATCGGCGATGTCGTTCAAATACAGCGTGCCCAAATGCCGCGCGCGGTCTTGCATGCCGAGCGCGCCAAACGCCCATGCCAGTGGATCGCCACCATCGTCATCGACATATGCATCCAGCGGCGCAAAGCGCTCGCCCTCGGGCAGAAAATTGCGGCTGCAAATGCGATGGCCGATGGTTGAATCGCGGCCTTGCAAGAAGGCAATCGTCGGCGTGATCGTCGTCAAGTAGCGATCAAACGTCGCATCAAACAGCGCCACTTGCGGCGTGCGTTTTTTCGGCGGGATTTTGTCGACTTTTTTGCGAACGTCGAGCAAGCCGTCTTTGGAAAACAGTTTCAGCATCAAAGCCAGCGCCAGATCCGCTTGCTGCGCCTCAATATTTTGCGAGCGTAAAAAGCCAGTCAAGTAGGCCGTTGATGGGTAGGGTGTGTTGAGCTGCGTCATCGGCGGGATGATGGACAAAACGCGGGCTGTTTGTATCGTGCTCATGGTTCTGTCCTTGTGATGCAAGCGCGTGTTTTTCAATGTTGCTGATGGGTATTTCATTGTGGCAACCATCATGTAATGCCTACAGATCAATACCCTAAGAGTTTGATTTTAAAATGCAATACAAACAAAAAACCCCAGAAGCAATTGCTTGACTGGGGTTTGTAGGTTCAGTGTTAAGCTGAACTTGGGTTTGGTGCTCGGAGCGGGACTTGAACCCGCACACCTTGCGGCGAGGGATTTTAAGTCCCTTGTGTCTACCAATTTCACCATCCGAGCGCTGGGCATTGCTGCTGCAGCATTTTTTTAAAAGTCCGAACTTGCGAACTTTTGATATGGAGGCGGGGGTCGGAATCGAACCGGCGTAAACGGCTTTGCAGGCCGCGGCATAACCATTTTGCTACCCCGCCAGGGGCCTTGCTGATTCATGAAAAATGGCTTCATGATTCAATATTTGGAGCGGGATAAGAGACTCGAACTCTCGACCTATACCTTGGCAAGGTATCGCTCTACCAACTGAGCTAATCCCGCA
>NZ_KK211081.1:0-371877 GCF_000620145.1 Deefgea rivuli DSM 18356 | reverse complement strand
TGGAGCGGGATAAGAGACTCGAACTCTCGACCTATACCTTGGCAAGGTATCGCTCTACCAACTGAGCTAATCCCGCATCCGTGCTTTGCATTTCGATGTGATTTGCAGAGGAGGCGAATTATGGACAAGGGCGAGGGTGGTGTCAAGTCTATGTGAAATATTTTTAGTTTGAAATCGGGATCAATGGTCGTTTTAGTGGTATTTGATGCTGAGGGGAGGGCTGTTGGCGTGATAATATTCGGGGATTGATTTCGATGTGCTTGCCGCATCGCCTTTATTGATTTGCCAGATTGAGGATCGTCCCATGCCCCGCGTTGTCACGCTTGCTCATTATTATACTGCCCCCGAAATCCAGCAAATGGCGGATAAGGTCGGAGATAGTTTGGAATTATCCTTGTTTGCCCGCGATGCCGATGCCGACATTATTGTGTTTGCAGGTGTGCGTTTTATGGCCGAAACCGCGAAGATTTTAAATCCGAATGCGACAGTGATTTTGCCTGACGCGGGCTCGACCTGTTCGCTGGTAACACAGACTGACGTGACGGCGCTCAAAGCGTGGCGCGAATCGTATCCCGATCACGTGCATGTGTCTTACATCAATAGCTCGGCCGAACATAAAGCCTTGAGCGATTGGATTGTGACCAGCCGCAATGTGGACGATATCATCGCGCACCTGTACGCCGAAGGCAAAAAGGTCATTTTCTCGCCCGATTACAATATGGGCGGCTATTTGAACTATCAGCATGGCTACGAAATGCCGCTGTGGTCGGCGGTGTGCGAAGTGCATGACAAGTTTAACCAAGCGGCGCTCGATGAAGCCTTCGCCGCCTGCACCACTGCTAAATACCTGATTGCGCACCCAGAAAGCCCACTACCGGTGCTTAAACTGGCTGATTACGTGGGTTCAACGTCGGGAATGCTGAACTGGATTAAGTCTTACGACAAAGAGCCAGATGGCGTGATCTTCGTCGCGACGGAAGATGGCATTTTGTACAATATGCGTTTGGCGCGCCCAGATCTGAATATTGAACAAGCGCCGATTTACGCAGGTTGCCAATGCAATTCTTGTCCGTATATGAAAATGAATACGATTAATGCGGTGAAAAATGCGCAAGCAGGCAAGGGCACGGTGATTGATTACCTGACGCCAGCCGATATGGATGCCGCGCGTTTGCCAATTGAACGTATGCTTGAGTTTTCACAGCGCTATTACGCTTGATTGATAGGGTATATGCGTACAGCTATTTTCAAATAATGGCTGCGTGTATATACCCTTATTATTTTCTACCGAGGCCGCCTTGGTTTGGCCAATGCGCGAAGCGCCAGTCTTGGTAGGATTTGGCTTCTTTGAAGCTGGTGTATTCGGTCTCGAAGTTATCGGTTTTGAGCGGCTTGGCCGTCGATTTACTTTGCACGCCCATAAACCCGCCGCCAGGGCCGCCAATATACGACCAATCATCGCCCGTCATCGGGTCCTTGTAGGCTTTACGCAGATAGTGGCGTGGGAAGGGGACGCGGGGGTCTTGCACCAAATCTTTGATATTTTTTGGGTATTGCGCGCTGCCTGCGGTGCCTTGTTCGGAATATTGCTTGATGGCGAGGCGAATTTCATTGCCCACTCGTAGCAGTTCTTCTTCTTTATTGCGCTGGATGCGGTTTTGCCACGCATCGCCGACCTGTGCGAGATAAATCCCCATAATCAGCACCAACATCAACGCCCAGACGTAGGCAAAGCCTTGCTGGGCGCTGTGGCTGGCTTTACCAGCTGCTAAACGGCGTGCCATCTTTGCTGTTGCCTTCTGCGCCGCTTTTTAGGTCATAGACACCGCTACCGCTTTCGGGCGGGATGATGATCCAAGAATCGCGTCGGCTGGTAATCGGATCAAGCGGTAGCTCGCGCAAATATTTTTTACTCACCAGTTCATCCAAATTGGCTGGATAGCGGCCGGTGTCGGCAAAAAATTTATCAATCCCGTCGCGAACGGCGACTAGGTTGTGCTTGAGTACGGTTTCTTGTGCTCGATCTGTTTGCTGGAAGTAGCGGGGTACGACCAGTGTTAAGAGGCTGGCCATAATCGCCAGAACGACTAAAAGTTCAATAAGGGTAAAACCACGATGTTGCTTACCATTCACGGTAGGGGACTCCATTCAGGCCAGTTTGGCCAGCAGTTGAATAGATATCATACACGTCACGGCCTTCGGCGGGGGCTTCAGGTGGGCTGGCGTAGCTGCGTAAACCCCAGGTTTGAGCATTGGTTTTGCTCGGACAATCGCAAAATGGATCTCGCGGTAGACGGCGCAGAAAATAGATTTTCTTGCCTGCCGGATCTTTGAGATCTTTGGCGCCTTCGACGAGTGTATCGAGTGTCGGTGGGTAGCCCGATTCATCGAGCGATTTATTCACGCGATTAGCGTCCACTGCGGCTTTGTACTGATCGATGCCGCTGCGAATTTGCCATAAGCCACGGCGTAATTCATCTTCGCGATTGCGTGTTGCAGCCACTTGCGACAGCGGCAAGGCCACTGTCGCAAGGACGGCAAGGATGGTTAAAGTCACCATCAATTCGATCAGCGTAAACCCCTGCATTTTTTGCATATTAACGACGTCCCGTGCCTCCACTGCGTGGTAGCGGCGTGGCTTCTGCAGGCTGTTGCGGCGCTGCTGGAGCTGGCGCAGGTGCCGGTGCCGCTTGCTGTGGTTCTGGTTGCGGCGGTGGTGCAGGAGGTACGTAAGGCGCTGGTGAGCCACCTTGGTTGTTAATAATTACCGTTGATGAGTTTCTAAGGCGTAAAGGATCCGTACTCATGAAACCTTCGGTGCCACTCTCAAAGTTGGTAATGTGCGACGAAGGGATCGGCAACGACCGAACGACGCGCGGTGTAATCAGCAAAATGATTTCGGTTTTGTTGTTTTCGGACTTTTTCGTACCAAAAATACGATCAAGCACCGGCACCGAGCTGAGGAATGGAATACCTTGCCCTGCGTCCGACTCTGTACGAGATAACAGACCTGCCAGAACTTGGGTTTCGCCATCGCGTACTGTCATATTCGTTTCGGCACGACGAGTTCCGATTTGATACAGCAATGAGCCATTTTTAGTTGGGATCGAACGAACAATATTCGAAACTTCCATACTCACTTTAACGCTAATTTCATTATCCACTGTCAAGGTCGGCTCAACATTCAAGCTTAAACCAACGTCTTGGTAGTTCACGTTTTCGCTGGTAACACCGTTCGAAATCGTGTTGGTCACTACTGGCACGCGATCTCCGATCAGGATTTTGGCTTTATCACGATTTTTTACCCGAATTTTCGGGTTCGCCAGCACGTTAGTGCGGCCTTTTTGCTGCAAGAAATTGGCCGTGATCGTCGGTACGCCCAGATTCACCAAAACATCGCTCTTATTGATATTGCCAATCTGATCGAGCGTAACCGAACCTGCCACTTTGGTTTCATTGGTGGTCGTTGATGTGGTGATGTTACCGACGGTATTGGTCGTGACGACAGGTACTGCGCCGATTGCATTGCCATACACCGTTGCTGAGACGGTACTTGGATACAGAATACCCAGATCCAAGACGTCGTTATTGGTCACTTCAAGGACTTCAACCTCCATCAAGACTTCGGATTGTGGAATATCCTGCGCTGCAATTAGGCGTTCAGCCACTGCGATTGCATCGGGGGTATCACGCATCACCAGCATACTGAGGCGCTCATCGATATAGACATCGCGCGTTTTGACCATTTGCTTGATCATCGACAGCACTTGTTTCGGGTCGGCATTGGATAAATAGAAAGTCCGCATGACCATGTCTTTATAATCGCGGTCTTTATCTGGACGTTTTGGATAAATCAGAATGGTATTGTCATTCAGGATTTTTTTATCTAGCTGATTGGTCGCCAAAATCAGATTGATGACATCTTCGACGGTGGTATCGCGCGCATAAATCGTGGTTTTTAGATTCGGTGGTACATCTTTATCGAAAATAAAATTCACTTTGCCGATACGCGAAATAATATCGAACACACTCATCATGCTTTGATCGCGGAACTGCAGCGAAATCGGGCTTTTCAGTGCTTGCGCTAATGCTGGGCGCAGATTCACTTCGCGTGCTTTGCGATTTTCGATGTCGTTTCTGAGCACCTGTGCTTGAGTATTGCGCGGATTATCAGCCAGGATTTGTGTCACTAAAGTGAGTGCTTCATCTGGGCGAGTATCTTTGATTTCCGTTGCATACTTGAGCATCGAAGTATGGCGAATACCAATCTCAACTAAGCGAATTCCTTCTTGGGCGCGGAAGTTATTGGCGTCCCAGCTGAGAATTTGCTGATAGCGGCTCACCGCGGTCGCCGTATCGCCACGATTGCGTGCTTGATCGCCTTCACTTTGCAATTGCCCGACAAAGCGCAGCAAATTGTTTTGGTAGGCCGAGCGTAGCTTAAGATCACTTGGGCTGTTCGCCAGCTGCGCTTGCAGAGTTCTGAGTGCAGCTTCTGGATTGCCTTCATCTTGGTAGGATTCAGCTTTATACCGCGCCACATCAGCGGCACAACCCGCTAAGAAGGCCAGCGATATCATTGAGGTCATTAACGCTCGTTTCACGGCGTTCCTCCCGTCGACAGCGATTGCTGCTGATTTAATGGTAAATAAGTAAACGTCAACATATCGGGCGATAGTTTGTCGAGGCGGTAGACGCCCATTAAACTATCGCCAGGTTGAATTCGGCCCAAAGTCTCGCACTTCGTGCAAAGAACAAGCGATTGCCCTTGTCCTTCGATGACAACATAGAGCGCATTTTTCTCTTTCCATGTCGCAGTGACTTGGAAAGGCAAAGGAGGCGCCACTGGCACCGGTGTTGGTGTCGGTGGCGGTGGTTTAGTCGGTGGTGGCGGCGTCGGAACCCAAGATTGCTTAGGGAATAAATCCGCAATGCCAATTCCCAATACGACTGAGGCTGCGCTTGCTGGGCTAGTATGGCTGCCTGCACTCGCTGTTATCGATTGGGTTTTACTCGCCGCTTCACTGGCCGTCTTTTGAATTGCTTTTGACGCCGGTTTGGCTAGGCTATCCAGTTCGGGCTCAGCAGCTTGTTGATCCTGCCAGTAAAAATAGGCTGCTACTGCTAAGGTACAGCCAAGCAATAATTGCAAAGGACGAGAGAGCATCAATGCACCTCCGTCAAATATGAAAGCTGAATCTGGATGGCGAGTTTGTCATCAGAAATTTGTTGTCTTTGTAAATTAAGGCTTTCAATTCGCACGCCGGGCGAGGCTTGTAGCTCCAGCAAAAACCGACGCAGCTCAAGATAATTAGCATTAGCTGGAAATTGCATGCTGTAGCGCTGCAATTTGCCGTCGGCTTCAGGCTGGGTTTTGTAATCAACTTGAGTAATGACCACTTTATTTTTAGCGGCGAGTTCGTTCAGACGACGCAGAAAAAAAGTAAATGTATCGTGGCGATTGAGTTTCGGTAGCGCATCGCTATCCACAGTCATTAGTGCAGGCACGCGCAACTGCTGGCTCTTGCGTTCCAGCACGGCTTCACGTTCTGTTAGGTCTTGCTGATAGGGTTTAAAGTCTTGGGTATAGAGCATTAGCGCAAAGCCCAGCAAGGCGAGGCCAGCAATACCCAATATGCCTGAGTAGCGCGGAATAAGGCGCAGATACCAAATGACTTGAGCTTTAGTCATCGGTTGGCTCCTTTTGCTTTTGCGACAGGATGGCTAGCAATCTCGCTGGCTTTAATGGCCATCGGTGCGCTGGCAATTGCAGAAGCTTTGCTGCCATTGGGCGCGCGCCAGAAGATTTCCATGGCGGCAACGGCAGGCAGTTGTGGGTCGCCAATTTTGATGCTGTTGCGCGCTAGAGAGACTTGTTTAACGTCCTCTTGTGAGACTAAGCGATCCACCAGTAATAAAACGTCGTTAAGCGTTTTAGCTTCAAGATCCATTTTAATGTCGCGTTCAACAGTCGCAATTTCTAGCCGTGTAAACGCAATCTGCTGCTCCCAAACGCGTTCCAGAATATCAAATGCAATGTCATTACTCAGCATTTGATCGCGACGAATTTTTTCTACTTTGGCAGACACAGGAGAGGCGTTGCGTTCGGCGGTGATTTTACTTTCGCGCTGCTTGAGACGTAATGAGAGCTCATCTTCGCGCAATTCAAGCTGGTTTTTTTGTTCTTTGGCCATATCCATTTGCGTCATCACCCACAAGACGGCGACGATGCCCAGTGCAGTCAGCAGCAAACCTAGCCAAGGTGTGACCGATGGTTTTTGGTTGAAATCGAGTTGCAGTGCTTTCATTCGTGATTGTCCACTGCGAGAAATTGCGGGTGCACTGCGCCCAGCCATTCAAAGTCAAAATCAGCCGATTTAACACTCTTAAGTGTGAGATCTGATGAGGTGAGATAAATATGCTCGGGTAAAAACTGCCCGCTGAGCACTGCCGCTTCACGCACCAGCGCCGCTAAAGAAAGCGTCTGATTATCATTATCGAGTTGTACTGGCAAAGTCATAATGCCTTGCCACGCGTTTTCGCGATAAAAGCCAATAATCGCGTGGCTCATTTCCATAATCACTAAAGCGTGTTCTGGATCTTTCATTTTGCGGCGATGCTGATTCACTGCGGTCGTAAACAGTGGCTCTACTTTGCCTAATTTCAGTTTGCTGGCGCGGCATAATTCGGCGAAGGTTTGATAGAGTCCTTCTTCAAAAGCGGCAGCAATCCGAGGCTGACCAAAACTGCCTGCAGAAATACGAATTCGCCACGAGTCAGTGCTCACACCGTATTGTTGTGATAGTAAAAGCCGCGCGTAGCTCTCCCAATCGCTGTCTTTGCTCAAGCTGCTTTGCCATGGCAAGCAAACATAGCGCACCCAAGGCGAACCAAACACCAGATCGACTCGATCTTGTTTTAAGCGCCCGCGTGGCACTTGATTAAACATTTCTTGTAAACGCGGAACCAATACGTCGGGCGATGGATCGACCGATGCGCGGCGGCGGCTCAGCACTTCACCACCGAAATTCACGCTCGAAAGGCGAATTCGTTGTTTGCCAAACCAAGCACAGTGATTAATCAACAAAGGTGACACGGTTGATTTCCTGTAATGTTGTTTCGCCGCGTGCTACGGCGTTAAGGGCGATTTGTCGCATAGAGATAAAGCCGTTACTGAGCGCGATTTTTTTTAGTTCAACAGCGGGTGCATGTTTGGCAATCGCTTGCTTGAGGTCGTCGTCGAGGCGTAACACTTCGGCAATTGCTTTACGACCTAAATAGCCGGTGTTGCGGCAGGCAGGGCAGCCCGCACCTTTGCGGAAAGTCCATTGACTGACTTGGCTTCGAGTGAGACCGGAGGCAGCGAGCAGCTCGACGCTTGGATTATCATCACCAACGCAATGCGAGCACACTTTACGAATCAATCGCTGCGCGACGACACCAATCAGTGCGTCGACAAAACTATTCGGCTCGACACCCATATGAATAAAGCGATCAATGACCGAGAAAGCATTATTCGCATGCACTGAGGTGAGTACCAAGTGACCCGTTAGCGCCGCTTGCACCGCGATATTCGCCGTTTCACCGTCGCGAATCTCACCAACCAGAATTTTGTCGGGGTCATGCCGCAAGATCGAGCGCAAACCACGGGCAAAGGTCAGGCCTTTTTTATCATTCACCGGAATTTGTAATACGCCAGGGAGTTGATACTCGACCGGATCTTCAATGGTGATGATTTTTTCTTCACCATTATTAATTTCAGATAGCGTGGCGTAGAGCGTCGTCGATTTACCTGAACCGGTAGGGCCAGTCACTAAGAGTAGGCCGTACGGTTCGTGCGATAGCGAGCGAATCGCTGCCATGGTTTGTTCTTCATGGCCTAGCGTTTCTAGGCGCAGCGATTTAAATGCATCGCCGCCACCTTGTTTATCCAAAATCCGCAATACAGCATCTTCGCCATGAATCGACGGCATGATGGAAACACGGAAATCGACGTCGCGATTATTTACTTTGGCTTTAAAACGGCCGTCTTGCGGTACGCGATGTTCGGAAATATCTAATTCGGCTAAAACCTTGATCCGCGATACGATTTGCTCAGCCATTTCAGCGCCATTGGCGCCACCAGCATGCAGCAATACGCCATCAATCCGATACTTGATCGTCATGCCTTGCGGCGTAGTTTCCATGTGGATGTCGGAGGCTTTGGCTTTGAGTGCATCGTACAGCGTTGAGTTCACCAATTTCACGACCGGCTTGGCATCTTGCGCCAAAGTGGTCAGTGAAATCTCGGTAATGCCGTCCTTGCTGATTTCTTGGTTTTCACCGACCGCCATTTGCTCCATCGCACGATGCGAGGTTTCATATTCGTCGAAGTACTGCTTTAAATCGTCGAATAGTGCAAAGGCAACGCGGAAAGCAACGGTGATGCGCTGCTGCGCCCAGTTGCGAACCACGGGGCTGAACGGGTCGGACAGAATCAGTACATAACCATGCTGTGGCACTTCAGCCAATAAGCATTGATGCGCAACAGCGTCGCCAAAGGCCAGCAGGTCGTAGCGGGGTTTAAGTGCGATGAGTTCTAGGCGGGTAATTGCCGGTAGGCCAAGGTAGCCGCTGACTTCAAGGCAATACTCCGTATCATTGAGGCCTAGAGATTGTTGCAGAAGCACCGGCAAAGGTTGATTGCCGCCCGTGCTACGCAAATGCTGGATGAGGTCGAGCGTAATCATTGCATATTCCCGGCCAACTCAAAAATCGGCATATAAAGCAAAAATACGATACCGCCAATGAGTACACCAATCAGCAACATGAGAATGGGTTCAAAGAGGCGGGTAAACATTTCAATCGCACGATCGAGTTCTTCATCGCAAAACTGTGCTGCGCGCTCGATCATCGTGGCTAACTCGCCGCTTTGCTCACCAACGCGTAGCAGGCGTTCTGAAACAGGCGTCGTCAGATTGTATTTCGGTAGCGTGTTGGAAAGCTGCTGCCCTGATTTGATATCTACAATGGCTTGCGATAATGCGAGGCGCATCGTCACGGGTAAAAGCTGTGCGGCCAGTTCCAGTGCCGCGACTAAATTGAGACCGCCTGATAGCAATAAACCAACAGTGCGATAAAAGCGTGTTAAAGAAAACAGCCGCCTGTATTCTTCCAGTCGAGGCAGTTTCCAGAATAACTCCATCAACATCGATTGAACCGCTTTGGTGCGAAATGCCATGATGATGCCGACGATGCTAGCAATCATCACGATAAACATGGCTTTACCATGCTGGTGAACCAAATCACCCCACCACAGCATCATTTGCGCAGCGAAGGGCAGGTTTTTCATCGAGGCGTAAATCTGACTAAATTTGGGAATCACATAAAACAGCAAGAACAACATAATGCTGCCGCCAATCCCAATCACCACCAGCGGATAAACCAGCGACGAAATAATTTTCTTTTTCACTGCAGTAAGGCGAGTTTCGTAGTGGTGATAGCGCTTTAATGCATCAGCCAAATGGCCGGTTTTTTCCGCCGAGCCAACGCTGGCAATATAGAGTGGCGGAAATAAGTTCGGCATTTGCGACAGCACTTTGGACAGCGGTAAACCTTGGTACAAACCTTCAATCATCGTGGTTAGTACGGTGCGGTTTTCGTCGTGACCGCTTTTTTCTTTCAGCGTTTCCATCGCTTCGACGAGGGTCAAACCGGCTTCCAAAAGAGCAATCAATTCTTGCGTAAACAGTGAAACTTGAAATTCACTTTTACCAAACGAAAGCCCTAGTTTTCGTTCGGCTTTAAAGCTCACCAGTTGTAAGCCCTGCTCTAAAAGTCGCGCGCGCAGATCATCGACGTTGGCGGCATCCATTTCGAGTTCGCGCAGATTGCCTGCGGCAAGGGCTTTGACTTGGTAACGCATGAATTACTGCGCTTACCAGAAGTTGATATCGGTATCTTCACCGCTACCACCTGGTTTGCCATCTAAGCCATAGCTAAGTAAATCGTATTCATGGCCATTTTCGCCAGGAATACGATAGATATAGGGTTTGTCCCAAGGATCGTTCGGAACGTCTTTCATCAGGTAAGGGCCAGACCATTTGTTTTCTTCTGGCGGTTTTTTAGTCAGCGCATTCAAGCCGAGTTCATTGCTTGGGTAGCGCCCAGTATCGAGGCGATATTGGTCTAGTGCACCAGCGATGGACTTCATTTGGCTGGCTGCGGTTTTGGTTTTGGCCTTACCGACTTCGCCAAAGAGCTTGGGCCCGACGTAGCCGGCCAAGAGGGCGATAATCAGTAGAACAACTAATAATTCAAGCAGCGTAAAACCGCTGTGATTGCGTAAGGAAAATCGAGTTTTCATCTTCAATCTCGGTTGGAATTTTGTAGTTCGAGATGGGGTGGTACATCAACCCACTAAGCTGACATGCTAATGCCTAAAAGCAGCTTCGGCAAGCGTTTTTCTTACTTTGTGCGCGAGCTAAAAGCTTGTATTTACTTGCTTTGCGCTGGTTTTTATCTGTTTGGCATGTGTAGGTGTTTTTGTTTGTTTCGTGTAATTTTTGCCATTTTTTTTAATAAAAAACCCCACCGCAAGGGTGGGGTTTGAAGTCTTGCAATTGCTATTTATTATTTGTTGATGTGCGTCATTGCTTCAACCAAAGCGCCATCGTTGGTGTCGCCGTCAGCTTCCCAGCTGAAGATACCGCCCATGCCCATTGATTTTGCGTAGTCAGCTTTCAGTTTGATGTCACGTGGAGTGTCATAAGACCAGAAAGTTGAGCCATCGAAGCGGTAAGTTTGCTTAGTTACTGGGTGGATGTACTCAGTACCTGGTGCATCTTTCAGTACTTTGTAGTCTTCAATGCCTGCTTCGTAAGTACCTTTCGCTGCGCCAGTGGCTTTTTGGTATAGACCGTTGTTCGCATTAGTCACACCAGTCCAACCGCGACCGTAGAATGGTACACCCATGTGCAATTTAGCAGCTGGTACACCGCGAGCGATCAAGTCTTTAACCGCTGCATCAGTATAGTATTTGCTAACTTTGCCTGTTTTTGGATCAACAGTGCGTGGGCTTGCTGGATCTTGGTACAAGTTAGATTGGAAGTCTGTAGGACCAGCTGCATCCCAACCGCCGTTGTAGTCGTACGACATGATGTTGATCCAGTCGAGGTACTTGCTGTACTCAGCTGGTTCAGTCGCAGCGATTTTCTCATCGCCAGCACCGATTGCAACAGTCAACAGGTATTTCTTGCCAGTTGTTTTGCTCAACTCATCCAATTGTTTGCGGAATTCTGCCATCAATAGAGTGTTGTTTTGCTTGTCGGCTGGAGAAACAGTGTTGGTGCCGATACCTTGAACTGCTGGGTATTCCCAATCGATATCGATACCGTCAAACACGCCTTCAGCTACGCCTGGACCACCTGCGTTTGAGCCTGAATCAAACGGAATATTACCTTTGATCCACACATCGATACACGAAGCAACCAGAGCTTGACGCAATTCTGGTGTTGCAGCAGCTGCAGAGAACCACTTAGACCAAGTCCAGCCACCCAATGAAATAACTGCTTTCAAGTTTGGATTTTTAGCTTTGAGTTTTTTCAGTTGGTTCAAGTTGCCTTTCAATGGGCCAGACTTGCCGTTACGTGGATCATCCCATGTAGGCCAGCCGTATGCATCTGCTACGCCGTCCACTGACTCAGCACCGCTGAAGCCTTTTTGGTATACAGCCCATGCATCGCCACCGTCTTGAGTGCCGGTTTCTGCTTTGTTTACAGTTGCGTCACAAACGTATTTGCCGCCACGGTTATAAACGTTAGCAAATGAGTAGTTCAAGAACGTCAATTTTGCAGCTTGACCGCTGTCTTGCATGTTTTTCAGGTAGAACTTACGGCCGTAGATAGACCATTCAGCAAAGTAAGTACCAACTTGTTTCGCACCAGTGCTTGGCGGTGTAGTTGGTGCCACTGTTGGTTGTGCTGTAGGTGCTACAGTCGGTGCAACTGTTGGTTGTACTGTAGGAGCTACAGTCGGCGCAACTGTTGGTTGTACTGTAGGCGCTACAGTCGGCGCAACTGTTGGTTGTGCTGTAGGTGCTACAGTCGGTGCAACTGTTGGTTGTACTGTAGGAGCTACAGTCGGCGCAACTGTTGGTTGTACTGTAGGAGCTACAGTCGGCGCAACTGTTGGTTGTGCTGTAGGCGCTACAGTCGGTGCAACTGTTGGTTGTGCTGTAGGAGCTACAGTTGGCGCCACTGTTGGTTTTGCTGTTGGCGTTGCAGTTGCTGTTGTGCCGTCACATGCGCCGATATCAGTCCAAGGTTTGCCAGAGCCAGTGTTAGTTGATGGCTCGTTACCTTGTGTCCACCAGCCTGCTTTATAGTTGCGGCCTTGGTATGAAACAACTGCGCCGCCATTGTAGGCTGTTGCGCTGTTCCATGGGTTAACACAGCTGCCCGCTGGTGTTGTTGCTACTGGTGTTGGTGCTACTGTAGGTGCAGTTGTTGGCGCTACTGTTGGTGCGATTGTTGCTACTGGCGTTGTGGTTGCAGTCGCAGTTTGGAGTTCCCAAGGGCCCCATTGTTCTGCGCCTGGTACGTTACCTTGTGTCCACCATTTTGCTTTGTAATCTTTGCCTGCGTAGGTAACGATTTCGCCACCAACGTAAACGGTTGTGCTTGTCCATGCTGTAGCGGCAAATGCGCTAACTGATGCGAATGCGATTGCTGCTGGGATTGCGGCTAAACGGAAGTTCATTTGAATATTTCCTCTCATCCATTAATTTGTCTAGTAAGAACTTCAACATCATCACCGTGATGGCATTGAAATTTACTCTCTAATTTAAGTGAGCTTCAAAACGAGTGGGGTGGTATGTGTAACCCCTAGCTAAACCGCGTTGCTCATTTCTTCAATCACTTTCGACGCTGGAGGTTGATTTAAATAATACCAGTCGTCTAACGTAATTCTTGCCGCAGATCCTGTTTGAATTCGCTGCTGTTACGTTTCGTAGCGCTAATTTCGCAGACTACATTTACCTTGTCAACAGGGGGGTGTGATGAAAAACACAAGCAATTCAACAGATTAATTGCTGTGTAAGCGTGTCGAATGCATGAAGAAACTTTAATGCCTGTGTATTAGATTTGGCTAATTATTGCGTTGCAATATGGTGCGCTAGGTAAAAACGCTAATACCATTGAATTACAAGGATAAATGCCAGTTTAATTTTCTCTTGCACTGCTTTGAGGGTTTTTTTGGTGCAGATCAATAAAATTAAAAAAAAAGACGACATCACGTCGTCTTTTTTTACAAATGTGCACAAAAGCTGACAAATGGTCTGCTTTTAGTGTGTTGCTTAAGCCGCAAGGCGTGCTGCAACCACATTCCAATCTACCAATTTCCAGAAGCCTTCCAAGTAGTTAGGGCGGCTGTTGCGGTAATCGATGTAATAAGCGTGTTCCCAAACGTCACAGGTCAGCAATGCGGTGTCTGCTGTTGTGAGTGGTGTGCCAGCTGCGCCCGTGTTAACGATGTCGAGTGAACCATCGGCTTTTTTTACCAACCAAGTCCAACCTGAGCCGAAGTTACCTGCGGCAGAAGCATTGAAGGCTTTCTTGAAGTCGTCGAACGAGCCCCATTTCGCAGCGATGGCATCCGCCAATGCGCCAGCTGGTGCGCGATCTTCGCCAGCAGCATTCGGTGCAAAGCCAAACCAGAAGAAAGTGTGGTTCCAAGTTTGCGCTGCATTATTATATAAGCCGCCTGCTGGGGCAGTTTTTACGATCTCTTCAAGCGACTTGCTTTCGTTCTCAGTGCCTTTAATCAGGTTATTGAGATTGGTAATATAAGTTTGGTGATGTTTGCCGTAGTGGAACGACAAAGTTTCGGCAGACATAAAAGGCGCTAGTGCGTCTTGTGCATAAGGCAGGGTAGGTAATTGATGTTCCATGTGAATCTCCGGTTGGGTTGGCGTACTGACGATATGGCACTGTGGCATCGTTTTTCAAGTGCTGTTGTTATTGTTTCTGCACACGCGGCCTCTATGTTATCTTTGAAAGCGAATGAATGTGTGGTCGCAGGCTGATTTTTTTAGTTTGGGCGCAACCTTAAGCGCAATTAGGATTAAAGTTTATGAGTATTTTATCGCTGATTTTAGCTTTGCTTTTGGAGCAGCTTCGCCCCATTAGTAGCCGCAACCCTTTGTATCTTGGCTTTATTCGTACCGCCAATGGTATGGGGCGCAATTTGAATGCCGGTGAGTATCGAAATGGGGTATATGCCTGGCTGCTTGCTGTGCTGCCGTTGGTGGCAATTACTGCGGGCGGGTATTGGTTCTTGTTGCAGCATAATTTTTTGCTGGCGATGGCTTGGAATGTGGTGATTTTGTATTTCACAATGGGCTTTCGCCAGTTTAGCCATGCATTTACCAAAATTTCTAAATCGCTACAGGCCGATGATTTGGACGGCGCGCGCGTGATGCTGGCTGATTGGACGGGGCAATCGACTTCGGAACTCAATGAAGACGAAGTGGCGCGTTTGACCATCGAACAAGGCGTGATTGATTCTTATCGTTATGTGTTTGGCACGATTTTCTGGTTTGTTGCTTTGGCGTGGATTGCTGGTCCAGCAGGCGCAGTCGCCTATCGTGCCGCGTGTTTATTGCAGCAAAAATGGGGCGGGCACGGTGATATGTTTGGCCGCTTTGCCGGTGGCGTGATGGAAGTGCTGGATTTTATTCCGGTACGTTTGGCGGCGATTGCATTTGCGGTGGTGGGGAATTTTGAAGACGCCGTGTATTGCTGGCGCTCGCAAGCGCAGCAATGGATGGATCAAGATTACGGTATTTTGCTAGCCTCTGCCGCTGGCGCTTTGGGCGTGCGTTTGGGTGAGGCGCTGCATCAAGATCACACGGTGAAGTTCCGCCCTGAGCTGGGGGTCGGCGAATCGGCGAATCCTGATTACCTAGCAAGCGCGGTGGCCTTGGTGTGGCGCGCGGCGATTTTGTGGTTGGCGGTGATTTTGTTGTTTAGCATTTCGCAGTGGCTGGCTTAGCACGGTCAAAATCTTGGATCACGAAAGGCACGAAAAAAGAACTAAAAACACGAAGGTAAAATGTTTTCTTATGTTTGTGTCGTTTGACTTTTTTTTTCGTGTCTTTCGTGTTGTTGATTTAAGTGGGGGGGAATGTATGGCTGAATTGCGCGTTGGCGAACAAAAAATTCGTATTAATAATATCTTCTGCGTGGCGCGCAATTTTGTTGCTCATGCCAAAGAAATGGGCTCGGTGATTGCTGATGAGCCGGTGGTCTTTATTAAGCCTAATTCAGCTGTCGTGCAGCCCGGTGCGCCGCTGGTGTTGCCAGCTTGGTCGAATGATGTGCATCACGAATTAGAGTTGGTCGTGGTGATTGGTGAGGGCGGTAAAAATATCGCCAAAGAAAATGCGCTCAATCACATTGCTGGATATGGTTTGGGTTTGGATTTAACCGCGCGTGATGTGCAGGCCGTCGCAAAGAAAAACGGCGCACCGTGGACTTTGGCCAAAGGCTTTGATGGCGCGGCGGTATTGACTGACTTTGTTGCTGCGCAAGGCATTGACCCGATGCAGCAGCAATTTACGCTGCATATTAATAATGAACTGCGCCAATCGGCCGATACGCGCTTGATGGTGTTTGATGTCGCCACCTTGATTGCGTGGATTTCGAGCAAGTTTACTTTGCAAGCTGGCGATGTGATTTATACCGGCACACCTGAAGGGGTTGGATCGATTCATTTGGGCGATGTACTGCGCCTTACTTGGTCGCCGCATATCGAGCAGGAATTTGTGGTGGCTTAGCTTGTTTAGATTATTAAGCCTAAAAAGTAAAACCCGCCTTGGCGGGTTTTACTATTGGTATTGCTGGCTAGGCTTTATGTAGTAAGCGCTGCATTTATATACCTATTAGGTGCTGGCAAGGCTAGCTAAATCCCAGCGCGGTTTCACTGCAAATGATCCGGCGGTTTTCTGTTCGATTAAACGCTGCGCGCCCGCATAGGCAATCATCGCGCCGTTATCGGTACACAGTTCTAGTGGCGGATAAAATACTGCAAAGCCACGTTTTTGCGCCGCATCGTCCAGCGCCGCGCGCAGTTGCCGATTCGCGCCAACGCCGCCGGCAATCACTAGGCGCTTCATGCCGGTTTGCTTGAGTGCTTTGAGTGATTTTTTCAGCAGTACTTCTACAATCGCCGCTTGAAATGCCGCGCAAATATCGGCGCGGGTGGTGTCGTCGAGTGGTGATTGCTGGGTGACTAAATTCAGTACCGCAGTTTTGAGACCCGAAAAACTCATATCTAAGTTCGGTGTGTGTAGCATCGGGCGCGGTAATGTGAAGCGATTCACGTCGCCTGTATCAGCCAGTTTAGAGAGCGCTGGGCCGCCAGGGTACCCAAGGCCGATCAGTTTTGCCGATTTATCAAATGCTTCGCCCGCGGCATCGTCGACAGTTTCACCGAGTAATTCATAGCGCCCAACGCCGTGTACGGCCATCAATTGCGTATGGCCGCCTGATACGAGCAGCGCGACAAAAGGAAATTCTGGCGCGGGTTCAGCAAGACAAGGCGACAGCAAATGTCCTTCGAGGTGATGAACGGCAATGGTGGGCTTGCCTAGTGCAAACGCCATTGCATTGGCAACCGAAGCGCCAACGAGCAATGCACCCGCGAGGCCAGGGCCAGCTGTGTACGCAATCGCATCAATATCACTCAGTTGCCGCTGCGCAGTGGCTAAGCAAGCAGTCGTTAGCGGCAGAACGCGGCGGATATGATCGCGTGAAGCCAGTTCCGGCACCACGCCGCCATACTCGCTATGCATGGCGATTTGGCTGTGCAGCTGGTGCGCGAGCAGGCCCGACTCGGTGTCGTAGAGCGCTACGCCGGTTTCGTCACAGGAAGATTCAATGCCCAATACCAACATGGTGGCGCTCGTTTTTGTTCAATAATGTTGCTATGTTAACGGGCATGGATGCAACACGGAAGTATTAGATGAGTATTCCTTTTGACATCGCGCCATTTTTCTTGGATAATTACACCCTTTCCCAATCTTTGGTCTTTAACGAGGTTTATCTCGGATGAGGCTAGGGTTTTAAGTTTACTAGGATTCGACTAATGCCTTCCGTACGCGTTAAAGAAAACGAGCCGTTCGAAGTAGCGATGCGCCGCTTCAAACGTTCTGTTGAAAAGACTGGCCTCCTCACTGACCTTCGTGCACGCGAATTCTACGAGAAGCCAACTGCAGAACGTAAACGCAAGCTTGCTGCCGCTGTTAAGCGTCAACACAAGCGTCTGCGTAGCCAACAATTGCCAGCTAAACTCTACTAAGAGTTCTGCTCGTTGTTGTTTGTACTCAAGGTCGCCTATGGCGGCCTTTTGTTTTTTCTAAATAATTATCTGCGTAAAAGTTTTATGGCAATCTGTCGAAGCCGCAGGCCGTACATCGAGTCGACAAGACAACGGTGCAAGGAAACTTTTGCTGACCCACTTAGGACGCGTGATGACATTAAAAGCCCGTATTACTGCTGATATGAAAACAGCAATGAAAGAAAAGCAAGTTGATCGCCTAGGTACGATTCGTTTGTTGTTGGCCGCAATGAAGCAGCGCGAAGTGGATGAGCGGATTGAATTGGATGATGCGGCGATCACGACCATCATCGATAAAATGCTCAAGCAGCGTAAAGACAGTATCACGCAATTTGAAGCGGCTAATCGCCAAGATTTGGCCGACAAAGAAAAGTTCGAAGTGACGGTATTGATCGAATACATGCCACAGCAACTGACCGCAGAAGAAATTAGCGCCATTCTCGATGCCGCCATTGCTACGCATGGCGCGACTGCTGCGTCTATGGGCAAAATCATGGCCGAGATCAAGCCGCAATTGGCGGGTCGTGCGGATATGGCTGAAGTGAGCAAATTGGTTAAAGCGCGGATGGCTTAATTGCGGAACCGTGCTGGCCGTTATAATCATTTGATTGTGTGTTTGGATTAAATGGCGCTGATTCCCGATGATTTTATTCAGGATTTACTCAACCGCGTTGACATTGTCGACGTGGTGGAGCGCTATCTGCCGCTTAAAAAAGCAGGCCAGAATTACATGGCCTGCTGTCCGTTTCATAAAGAAAAATCTCCATCGTTTACAGTAAGCCAAACCAAGCAGTTTTATCATTGTTTTGGTTGCGGCGTACATGGTTCGGCACTGACATTTGTCATGGAGCATCAGGCCTTGAGTTTTCCTGAGGCGGTGCGGCAATTGGCCGAGTCGGTGGGGATGCAAGTTCCTGTGTCCGATAAGCCGATCACCGAAGAGCAAAAAAAAGCGCCAGGCATTTACGATGTATTAAAGGTGGCGTTTGATTTTTATCGTGCTCAACTTAAAACTGCGCCAGCTGCGATTGAGTATTTTAAACGTCGTGGCGTAGAGGGTAAAACGGCTGCTAAGTTTGGCTTGGGGTATGCGCCTGGCGGTGATGATTGGCAACCGCTTAAAGCGGTATACCCCGATTATGATTGGAATACCATTTTAGCCGAAGCGGGCTTGGTGATTGATAAAGAAGAATCGAAACGTCGCTATGATCGCTTTCGCGAGCGGGTGATGTTTCCGATTATCAATCAGCGCGGGCAAGTGATTGGTTTTGGTGGCCGCGTGATGGGCAAGGGTGAGCCCAAATATTTAAATTCGCCAGAAACACCAGTTTTTACCAAGGGGCGTGAACTGTACGGTTTGCCGCAGGCGCGCACCGCGATTCGCGATCACAATCGTGTGTTGGTGGCTGAAGGCTATATGGACGTCGTCATGCTGCATCAGCATGGCGTTGATTACGCGGTGGCGTCCTTGGGTACCGCGTGTACGCCGGAGCATGTACGTAAACTACTCAAGCTGGCCGATGAAGTGGTATTTGGCTTTGACGGCGATAAAGCCGGTATCAAAGCCGCGTGGCGAGCGCTCGAAAATAGCTTGCCTGAAGTTAAAGATGGCAAAGAGCTGAAATTCTTATTTTTACCGGCTGAGCATGATCCAGATTCTTATGTGCAGGCGTTTGGCCGTGAGCAGTTTGAATTGTTGATTACCGAATCCGCGTTGCCGCTATCGCAATATTTATTGAAAGAACTCGCGGGGCAGGTCGACTTGACGATGGAGGAAGGGCGAGCGCGTTTAGTACATATTGCGCGCCCCTATCTTGATGAATTGACACAAGCCCCCATATTAAAACTCATGATCGGCAAACGCTTGGCAGAAATGTGCCAATTGTCTAGCGCTGAGTTTGCCTCTTTGCAGGCTGTGACTGCCCAGCCAAAAGTGCTTGAAGTACAAGCAGAATGGGGTACAGAACCGGAAATGCAAGATTGGCAAGCGCCACAGCAATGGCAAGCCAAACCAGCGCGGCGAGAGCCATTTAATCGTAGTGGCGGATATCAGCGCGGTAAGAGTAAAAGTTGGAAAGCAGAAGAGCAGCGCCCAAGGTTAAAATCTGCAGGTCAGTATGATCCGGTGTCACGAGCGTTGGAGTTGGTGTTGTTTCGCCCATCGATTTTGCTGGGGCAAGAGCCTGTGGAGTTGATGTGGCCGACAGAGGGTTTGCATGGTTTGGCGCGTGCAGTCTTTGCGATTGCGCGCCAAGCGCCTGATTTGCAAGGCGCTGAATTGTTGGAGCGTTGTCGTGAGTTGCCCAATTATTCTCGTTTGAGTCGGGCATTTAGCGAGCAGCGTGCCTTGTTTGAAAAGTTTGATGAAGAAGATTTGAAGGTTGAAATCGCCAATTCATTGTCAGCCGCTACGCAAAATTTTTCGCTAGGGTCTACACTGAGTCGGAAAGAAGAGTTGGATACCCTCTCTGCAAGTCGTGGTTTGACGGACGAGGAGTCGCAAGAATATCTGGCGCTTTTATTGCGCCACTAGCTAAGTAAAGCGGCTATATATTGGCGCATTTTTATGCGTCATCAGCTAAGTACAACGACTCTATTATTGGCGCTTTTGTTGTGTCACTAGTTAAGTCAAACGGCTTAATTATCGGCGCTTTTATTGTGTCGATAATTAAGTAAAACGGCTGTATGGGCGCTTCACTTCCGGCATCGGGGACAAAACCCTTCGATGTCTGGTATAATTCTCGGTTTTGCTAGACACACAAGCAGAGTCATGGCAGCAGATCAAAAACTAAATAAAGAAAATCTTGAGTCTAACGGCAAACAAGGCGAGGTAAAACTCGACCCTGAAGAGCGCAAAGCCAAGTTCAAGACACTCATCGTCCTCGGTAAAGAGCGTGGCTATCTCACGTACGCCGAGATTAACGACCATCTTCCAGAAGACATGCTGGATGCTGAGCAAATCGAGGGCATCATTAGCATGATCTCCAATATGGGGATCCAAGTCTACGACGAAGCTCCCGATGCTGAAGATCTGTTGATGTCGGATGCGCCTGCCCGTGTGGCAGACGAAGACGCCGCCGAAGAAGCTGAGGCTGCGCTGTCATCGGTTGACGCTGATTTTGGCCGCACCACCGACCCTGTCCGTATGTATATGCGTGAAATGGGTACGGTTGAGCTGTTGACGCGTGAAGGCGAAATTGAAATCGCCAAGCGCATCGAAGATGGCCTCAAGCACATGATCACTGCGATCTCTGCCTGCCCAACCACGATTGCCCAAATCATCGATTTGGTTGAGCGTGGTTTGAATGATGAGATTCGTATCGATGATGTGATCGACGGCTTTATCGATCCGAATGCGGTGGAAGCGGAAGAAGAAGTCGCACTCGACTTGCCAGATCCTGATGCCGTGCTCGAAGAAACTGCTGAGGAAGAAGAAGTTGAAGACGACGGTGGCGCAGCAGCGGCCAGCGCCAATCTTGAGCTACTGAAAACCCAAGCGCGTGAACACTTCGAAGTCATTAACGACCTGTATGGCCGGATGCTCGAAGCCTTGATCGATCATGGTACTTCGTCGCCGACCTATATTCTGTTGCAACAATCGATTGCGATGGAGTTTCAGAAAATTCGTTTCTCTGCCCGTCAAGTTGAATCGCTTTGCGACGTATTGCGTGGCATGGTGGACGATATTCGCACCCACGAGCGCCAAATTATGGACTTGTGTACGCGTCGTGTCGGTATGCCGCGTGATTACTTCATTAAAACCTTCCCAGGTCGCGAAACCGACTTGACGTGGGTGCCTGAAGAAATCGCCAGCGAAAAAAATTACTCGGGCATCATGTTCCGCTATAAACACGCGATCATGGAGCAGCAGCAAAAACTCAACGAGTTGCAAGAATCTTCGCGCTTGAGTATTCGTGAGTTGAAAGAAATCAGTCGCCATATGTCGACCGGTGAAGCCAAGTCTAAGCGTGCCAAGCGCGAAATGATCGAAGCCAACTTGCGTCTGGTGATTTCGATTGCGAAAAAATACACCAACCGTGGTTTGCAATTCCTCGATTTGATTCAGGAAGGCAATATCGGTTTGATGAAAGCAGTGGATAAATTCGAATATCGTCGTGGTTATAAATTCTCGACTTATGCGACATGGTGGATCCGTCAGGCGATTACGCGCTCGATTGCCGACCAAGCGCGTACGATTCGGATTCCGGTACATATGATCGAAACGATCAACAAAATGAACCGTATCCAACGCCAGATTCTGCAAGAAACCGGCACGGAAGCAACACCAGAAGAATTGGCAGAACGCATGGAAATGCCGGAAGACAAAATCCGGAAAATCCTTAAAATCGCCAAAGAACCGATTTCAATGGAAACACCAATTGGTGACGATGATGATTCGCACCTCGGTGACTTCATTGAAGACGCCAATAATATGGCGCCAGCCGATGCTGCGGTCTATGCCGGTCTACGTGAAGCGACCAAAGAAGTGCTGGATACCCTGACACCACGCGAAGCCAAAGTGCTGCGCATGCGTTTTGGTATCGATATGAGCACCGATCACACGCTTGAAGAAGTCGGTAAGCAATTTGATGTAACGCGTGAGCGGATCCGTCAGATCGAAGCTAAGGCACTACGTAAGCTGCGTCATCCAACTCGCTCAGAAAGATTGAAGAGTTTCATTGAAAATAACGCCAGCGAACAGTAGAATAGCAACCCTTACGGGCCTTTAGCTCAGTTGGTTAGAGCAGAGGACTCATAATCCTTTGGTCCACGGTTCAAGTCCGTGAAGGCCCACCAGTAAAATCAAGGACTTAGCAGACATGCTAAGTCCTTTTTTTTGCGTTCAAAATATTTGAACTACCCCGTGTAGGCGCTATGTAGGCGGTGGGCATCAATCAACCACCTGTTTCTTATACAAATTGGGCAATTAACTCCCCAATACATCAAACCTCTGTTTCTACAGCAAAATAGACAACTGACTCCCCTCGAATACAACACGAACACAAATCAGCAAAAGTTAAGTTTTGATAAGTAGTCTGGTTTTGTGAGGTTCTAAAAGATACCAATTTAGCCACCATCATTCTAGGGGTGGTGCTTGGATGAATTGAGTCGGTTAGACTGTGCGACAGGCCGCAGTCGGCCCAGACTGTGTAAAAACGTGCCTTGTAGTATGATTTTGCCATGACCACGGGACGAGGTTTTTATTTTGAAACGCTTTATCGAAGGCGAGAGCCGAACGCAGACTACCTTGCTCCCAGAATGCCTTGATGACTATATTTCCGAGGCGAACCCAGTGCGCGTGGTTGATGTTTTTGTCGATGAGCTCAATCTGGCTCAACTTGGTTTCGAAGGTGTCGCGCCAGCCATTACGGGACGCCCTGCGTATCACCCCAACGTGATGCTCAAGATTTACATTTACGGCGATTTGAACCGCATTCAATCGAGTCGTCGCTTAGAGCGTGAAGCCCAGCGCAACGTCGAGCTAATGTGGCTCAGTGGCAAATTAACCCCCGATTTCAAAACCATCGCCAACTTCCGCAAAGACAATGGCAAGGCCATCATCAAAGTCTGCCGCCAGTTCGTATTACTCTGCCAGCAGCTTGGTTTATTCACCGAAGCCATCGTCGCGGTCGATGGAAGTAAATTCAAAGCGGTCAACAATCGAGACCGCAACTTCACCAGCGCAAAATTACAACGCCGCATGGAAGAAATTGAAAATAGCATTCAGCGCTATTTGACCGCGCTTGATTCTGCTGACCGTCAAGAGCACGCCACTGCAGCGGTGAATGCCGAACGCTTGCAAAATAAAATCACGGTTTTAAAAGCCAAGATGGCGGAATTGAAAACGATTGAAGTGGAGCTGAACCAAACACCAGATAAGCAAATATCATTGACCGACCCCGATGCTCGTTCCATGAAATCGCGGGGGAATGGCATCGTGGATTATAACGTGCAAACAGCTGTGGATACCAAAAACCATTTGATTGTTGCGCACGATGTGAACAACCAAGGCTCTGACCGTTCGCAACTTAGCAAGATGGCGCAACAAGCCAAAACGGCAATGGCGGTTGAGAAGCTCACCGCGATTGCAGACCGTGGTTATTTTAAAAGCGAAGAAATTCAGGCTTGCGATGAAGCCCAGATTAGCGCCATCGTTCCTAAGTGCAAGACCTCCGGCGCGAATGCAGAAGGCCGGTTTGATAAGTCAGACTTCATTTATGACGCGCAGACTAATGAATATCAGTGTCCTGCTGGTGAGCAACTTACGCAACGTTGCATTAGCATTGAGAAAGGACAGACGCTACATAAATACTAGAGTTCTAAATGTCAGGATTGTCATTTGAAAGCGCAATGCACTCCAGGCAAGGAACGACGTGTTACTCGTTGGGAACATGAAAATATTTTAGATGCAATGCAAACTCGGCTAGACCAAATGCCTGATGCCATGCGGATTAGGAAATCGACGGTCGAGCATCCGTTTGGCACTTTAAAGGAATGGATGGGTACGACACATTTCTTCACCAAAGGCCTAGAGCATGCCCGAGCAGAGATGAGTTTACATATACTGGCGTACAACATGAAGCGGGTGATGAAAATCATAGGAATACAAAACCTGATGGTGGCAATGAGAGCCTGAAAGGCTTTTATTTGTTACTAATTGCGGCTAAGTTTGCGAACGAATTGGCAGTGAAACTACAAAAAATGATAGCACGGGTGAAATGGGCATTGCCTGCCTCCGCGTTTTTACACAGTCTGGGCCGAGAGCTGCCAGCTACGTAGGTTGGGCTAAGCCTGCGCAGCCCAACGTGCGAGAAAAAGCCCAAGATGGTTTGGCGCATTAGCTATAGGTATACGAGTGAAGTCTATATTTATAAATGCCTCAACAAAGATACCCATAACAATCAAAAGAGATTCTGTTTGGTGTGAGGAAAAAGCGAAACCACGGTGAACGTTGGGCTGCGCAAGCTTAGCCTAATCTACAAATTACCTCCGCAGTGGGTCGAAAGCAGATTTAGGTTGATTCTGCTTGTTTCAAGCTAACTTCTATAAATTCCAATCTTTTGCTTGCTGAGATGGCTCACTAATTAGGAATTATCTTCGGGTGTATAAATGTGGGCTTTATTAAATAAAAGCTCTAGCTATATACCCTTTTTATTGTTTCAACGATTCCAGTAATTCCATTTCCTCTGCCGTAAATCCTGCTTCTTGCCGCGCAATATGATTCAGCGTACCGCGAAATACTGGCGCTTCATAATCGCGCAGTAGCGCGACGAAAGTTTGAATTGGGTCGAGGCTGCGCTCTGTGCAGCACCAGTGATACCAGTCATTGCCAATGCGAACATGGCCGATCTCGTCCGCCAGAATAATGTCGAGAATCTCGCAAGCACGTAGATCGCCGACGTTAAACAGTTTTTGCCGAATTGGCGGCACGGCATCCAGACCACGCGCTTCTAAAATCCGTGGCACCAGCGCCATGCGTGCCATCACATCGGCATCGGTTTTGACCGCCATTTCCCACAGACTGTTGTGTGCGGGGAAATCGCCGTAATCAAAACCCAAAGTATTCAGATGCTCGCGCAGCAGGCTGAAATGATAGGCTTCCTCACGCGCCACTTTGAGCCAGTCGGCGTAATACTGTGCTGGCATTTCACGAAAGCGATACAGCGCGTCGATGGCTAGATTGATCGCATTAAATTCAATATGCGCAAACGCGTGCAAGAGCGCGGCGCGGTTTTCTGCTTCGCCTAGATTTCTGCGGCGCGGCAAATCTTTGGGCGCAACGAGTTCTGGCTTGGCAGGGCGGCCGGGATTTTCGATTGGGATAATGGGCGTGGGATCGAGCGCATCGAATTGCTCAAGGTCAATTCGCGCCAATTTGGCGATTTTTTGGCTAGGATCAGTTTCAATTAGGGCGGCAAAGGCGGCGGCAAACACGGCGAAGTCCAAGGTAATAATGCGCCAGAGTATTGCGCGTGCGCTGCTGGCTGGCAAGGGCGGCTTGAATAAAAACGGGCTTCCGTAGAAGCCCGTGTGCGCATATCAATTAGTGGTTTTATTCGATTCCTGCCATGTCCTCGTCGCTGGCTTTGCTGCCGTTTTCGCCTTTGGCTTTAGGTTGCACTGGGTGCATCACTTCAGGTTTCACACCTTTACCATCGGGGCCAACGTGCTGATTGACGGCCGGTAGATGGTGGGCAATGCCTTTATGGCAATCGATACAGGTCATCCCTTCAGACAAGCCTTTTTGGTGGGCATTGGCCGAGCGGGTGTTTTGCTCCATATAATCGAAATATTCATAATTGTGGCAATTGCGGCAGGCTTTGGAATCGTTGGCTTTCATCCTTGCCCACTCGTGCTCTGCCAGCTCAAGTCGTTTATCGAGGAATTTTTCTCGGGTATCAATGTAGCCGGTGAGCTTGCCCCAAACTTCTTTCGAAGCTTCGAGCTTGCGTATCATTTTCGGCCCCCATTCATGCGGTACATGGCAATCCGGGCAAGTGGCGCGAACGCCAGAGCGATTGGTGTAATGCACGGTTTCTTGGTATTCCGGATAAACATTGCTCTTCATTTCGTGGCACGACAGGCAAAACTCTTCGGTATTGGTCATTTCTAGCGCCGTATTAAAACCGCCCCAAAAGATAATCCCGACAATAAACGCGACGATGATCCCGATATAGCCAATTCGGATCCCCTTCACTTTTTGCCACCGCGCACAGAGCCGCTGTTTTAGGCTGGGTTTACTTGGCGTTTCGCTCATTTTGTATTCCCCTGTTTAACGAGGCCGGCGGCAGGCTGAAACGTATTGCCTACCAAGGGTTTCGCATCGGTTTGTGGTACATGGCATTGCTGGCAGAAATAGCGGCGTGGTGAAATATTAGTCAGCTCAGTGCCGCCGCGTGTTTTGAAATGCGTGATTGAGACTTTGGTCGCGCCCGTGTCGGCAGTGCGATCCCAGCTATGGCAGTCTAGGCATTTATTAAATTCTTTAGTAATTAAATAGCCTTTAGTGGTATGCGGAATAATCGGCGGTTGCTGCACAAAATGCCGTGGCAAAGGTCGGCGGTCTTTTTCCCAACGGAAATTTTCTGATGGCACATCGCCGTTCATCACTTCGCTGCCGCGCAGGGATCTAAGTCCTTCTGCTTGGGCGAATGGGGCAATGGCGATACAGAATAAAATCCATAAACTGATTAACTGCTTCATTTTCATCTCCTTAGTCATGATGCATGTTGGGTATTGCTCGCTATGCATCACTAATTAATGCTTTTATCTATATACCCTTTGCTTAAGGCAAGCTGCTGGCTTGCCCAAGCGATATGCGATTAAGCTTTGACGACTTTTACCGCGCATTTTTTGTAGTCGGTTTGCTTAGAAATCGGGCAAGTCGCATCGAGCGTGAGTTTGTTCACCAGACGACCTTCGTCAAAAAACGGGATGAAAATCAAGCCCACAGGGGGTTTATTACGCCCACGAGTTTCAAGCCGGGCGGTGATTTCGCCGCGACGTGATGCCACTTTCACCAGCATACCGCGCTGCAAACCGCGTTTTTTCGCGTCGTTCGGATTCATAAACACCATCGCTTCGGGAACGGCTTTGTGCAATTCCGGCACGCGGCGCGTCATCGTGCCGGTATGCCAATGTTCCAGCACGCGGCCAGTACACAGCCACATATCGAAGACAGCATCGGGCATTTCGGGCGGCGCCTGGTAAGGCAAGGCGATGATATTGGCGCGACCGTCTTTATTGCCGTAAAAGCGCACACCTTCGCCTTTTTTGACATAAGGATCAGAGCCTTCGCGGTAGCGCCAGCGTGTTTCTAGGCCATTGACCACAGGCCAGCGCAGGCCGCGCGCTTGGTGATACATATCGAATGGTGCAAGGTCATGGCCGTGGCCGCGGCCAAATAAGGCGTATTCTTCAAACAGCCCTTTTTGAATATAAAAGCCTGCGAGCTTGGCTTCGAAGTTTTCAAAACCTTTTTGCAAATCGGTATTTTTAAAGCGATTCACATTGCCATTCATAAACAGCACGTCAAATAAGCTTCTGCCGTTCATGCCGGCTTTTTTGGCGATCAAATCGGCAGGCCACACGTCTTCGACTTTAAAGCGTTTGGCAAATTGCATGATTTGCCATAAATCCGATTGCGCTTCGCCGGGCGCGTTGACTTGTTGTCGCCAAAATTGCGTGCGGCGTTCGGCATTACCAAATGCGCCTTCTTTCTCGACCCACATTGCGGTTGGCAACACCAAATCGGCGGCCAGCCCAGAAACGGTTGGATAAGGATCAGACACGATGATAAAGGTGTCGGGACGACGCCAGCCGGGGTAGAGCTCTTCGTTGATATTGGGGCCGGCTTGCATATTATTATTGGCCATTTGCCAATAGACTTTCACTTTGCCGTCTTTGATGGCGCGCGCCATAGCGACAGCATGCAGGCCGATTTTGGCGGGGATGGTGCCCTCGGGCAGACGCCAGATTTCTTCGGCGTGTTTGCGATGCTCAGGATTAGCAACGAGCATGTCTGCAGGCAGGCGGTGGGCAAAAGTGCCGACTTCACGCGCCGTACCGCAAGCGGATGGCTGGCCGGTTAGTGAGAACGGGCTATTGCCTGGCTCTGCGATTTTGCCGGTCAGCAGATGCACGTTGTAAATCATATTATTCGCCCACGTGCCGCGCGTGTGCTGATTAAAGCCCATCGTCCAGAACGACATGACTTTGATTTTTGGATCTGCGTACAGCTCGGCCAGCGCGATCAGGCGGTCTTCAGGAATCCCGCACAATTTGCTGACTTTATCGACGGTGTAATCAGAGACGAACTTGGAAAAATGCTCGTAAGAGCCCGGTTTCATTGCATTGGCATCACCCTTAGGTTTGCCATCGGCGCCTGGATAACCATTGGATTTGGCTTTGACCTCGAGTGGATTGTTTGGACGCAGGCCAAAACCGATGTCAGTTTCGCCAATTTTGAAATTACAGTGATCTTTAACGAATTTCTGATTCACGCGGCCGGTCGAAATAATGTGATGGCAAATGAAGTTCATCATCGCCAAATCAGTTTGCGGCGTGAACACCAAGCCATAGCCATTATCGGCCAGCTCGAACGAGCGGTGCTCATAGGTTGAGAGCACGGCGACTTTGACTTTAGGGTTAGAAAGGCGGCGATCCGTTACGCGACTCCATAAAATCGGGTGCATCTCGGCCATATTTGAGCCCCAGAGCACAAAGGCATCGGCCGCTTCGATATCGTCGTAACAGCCCATAGGCTCATCCATACCGAAAGTACGCATAAATCCCGTTACCGCGCTGGCCATACAGTGGCGCGCGTTTGGGTCGAGATTATTGCTGCGAAATCCCGCTTTCATCAGTTTGGAGGCGGCGTAGCCTTCCCACACGGTCCATTGGCCTGAGCCAAACATCGCTACCGATTCAGGGCCGCTGGCTTTGAGTGCCTCTTTCCATTTCTTTTCCATGATATCGAATGCTTCATCCCAACTGATGGGAGTGAATTCACCATTCTTATCGTAAACGCCATTCTTTTTGCGCAGCAGTGGCTTGGTCAGCCTATCTTCGCCGTACATGATTTTGGATAGGAAGTAGCCTTTGACGCAATTGAGGCCTTTATTGACTTCGCCATCAGGATCGCCCTGCGTGGCAACCACACGGCCATTTTGCGTGCCGACCAACACTGCACAGCCGGTGCCACAGAAGCGGCATGGTGCTTTGTCCCAACGAATGGCGCTGCCACCCTCACCAGCAATAGCGGGCATGGCTTTGGGCGCGGCATTTGCGATTGGAATTCCTGCGCTGGCTGCGGCGGCTGCGACGGCAGAAATCTTAATAAATTCACGACGATCTAAGCTCATGAGTGTTGTCCTTCGGAATGTTTGGATGTGGTTTGCGGCGGCATCATTTCGTCGTCGCAGTATTCATAGGCCAGCGTGGCAGACGCAACGCGGGGGATATCTTGAATTTGTTTGAGTAAATCCGAGCCGCGTAGCCCAGCAACGTCTTCAATGGTGACGATGAGTTTGCCTTCATGTTCGATATGCAGCTCTACGCCGGGTACGGCTAAAACAGCGGCGCGAACTTCGTCCAGATAGGCGGGGACAGGGCGAATCACCAAGCTAAAAATATTCATGCGGACAACTCCGTCAACTCTAAGATGCGAATGCTCTGGCTCGGGCACGGCGCAAGGCAGGCACCGCAGCCAGTGCATTGTTCAGTTTTAATATGGGGGTGAGCGACTTTGCCGATGGCCAGTTCAAAGCGGATTGCGCGCTCATCACAGGCTTCGCCACAAATTCGGCATTCGATGCCTTGTTCTGCGAGGCAACTCTCTGAGATGTTGGCGCGTAGACTCCACGGCGCAGCTTCACTGTGTAGCAAGGCTTGCGGGGTACAGGCGCTGGCGCAGTCGCCGCAAAATGTGCATTCGCCAGCAGAAAAATCGACATTGGGAAAACCGCCTGCACCGACTTTGATAATCTGCGTCGGACAGGCGCTGACACAGTCGCCGCATCGCGTGCAGCGATCCAAAAATTGCGGCACGGCCCATGGTGGGGGCGGTGCGTTCGGGGTTTGTGGTTTGCGCCCGAATAGTAAATTGCGGCGGGATGGATCCACAGCAGTGTTCAATCCTGTACGTTGAAGAAGTGATTGAGGAAGATTAGGCTGCGTTACTGAATGCAACAATGCCTCTTTAGGGGGGTGGGGGTGTAAGCGGCTGAATGGCTTTACCCCCTTGGTGGTAGCTGGCTAGATCGCCGCGTTTGCTTAAAATGCTTTGGGCGTGGTGTACTCAAAATTGCCTGAGAGAAATCAGGTGTTTTGCTTCACTTTGCGGCTAAACCGTGTGGGTTTGCGACGAGCTGGGTGCTTTGCCGCCGCAAATGTGCCAAGTTCAATGCGAGCGGTGGAAATTTGGAGGTAGGGCTTTGCGTGTGGTGAATTACGTTAAACAGGCATCGATTTTGCGTTTTATTACTCAAGCGCTACTGTTGATGGTTTTGCCTGCTTTTTTGGCACTCTTTTTAAGCTGGGGCATGGTGGTGCATTCCAGTGGCGAAGGCACGGCGATCAATATCGCAGGATCTTTGCGTAAACAAACTTTTTTGATTGTTGCCACGCGTTTATCGCCTCCGTCCTCAGTACCGAGCAGCCAGCCGCTGTTGGATCAGGTGATCAGTGAGTTTGAGCAGAAGTTGTATGGTTCCGCCTTGCTCAATAATTTGCCTGATGATGTGAATGATCCGGTGCGAGTCGCCTACCATCGTATGGAAACGGCTTGGCGCACTGAAATGAAAAATTTATTTGTGCCGCTCAATGCCGCGCCAGACGGTAGTTTGCTGCCCAAAGCGATTCAATTTGCTGAGTTGATTGACCAGTATGTCGAAGCCATAGAAGCCAAGCATGAAACGCGTTTGCAATGGTTGGGCGAAATCCAATGGATCGCGATTGCAACGATGATCGTTGTTTTTGTGCTGACTTTGCTGTGGCTCACGCGCCGCGTGACGCGGCCATTGATGGCGATGGCGCATGTGGCCGAAAAAGTGAAGCAAGGCGATTTTCACGTTCGTGCACCCGAGGGCGGCGCGGGTGAAATTACTCAACTGGGGCAGGCGTTTAATCATATGGTCGCCGAGCTGGCACTGGGTATCGAGGTGCTGGAAGCCCGTGTCAGCGAGAAAACGCACGCTTTAGCGCAAAATCAGCGCAGCCTTGAATTACTCTACCGCACCAAACAGCGACTTTCTGATCAAGAACCCGATCAAGCGACGTTTGACCAAGTGTTGGCCGATGTCGCTTCGGTGATTGAACTCGAGCACGCGATGATTTGCATTACCGAAACCGAGCAAGCGCCGCTGGCGTTTCGCTTGGCAGTGCTGCCGAATTTACCGAGCGAGCCGTGCGAAAGAAATGACTGCGCCAATTGTGGTGATGCCGCGCAATTCGCGCCTGCGCCATCCGATTCGCCCGTATTTAAGCTCAGCGACGGGCTGCGCGTGTACGGCATCATGCCGATTCAGCTCAAAGCGCAGCAATCTTTACTCGATTGGCAACAGCAATTACTTGAAGCCATCGCACGGCAAATTGGCACGGCTTTGGCCAATGCCAAACGTAAACAAGAACAACATCGGCTGGCTTTACACGACGAACGCACCGTCATTGCGCGTGAGCTACATGATTCTTTGGCGCAATCGTTATCTTATTTAAAAATCCAAGTCGTGCGCCTACAAAATCAATTTCCAGAAGCGCAGCGTAGCGATACAGCGAATGCCGCTTTGTCCGAGTTGCGTGAAGGTCTGAATGGCGCGTATCGGCAATTGCGTGAATTACTCAATACTTTCCGCCTGCAAATGAACGAGCGCGGTTTGGCCGCCGCACTGGAGCAAACCGTGCACGAATTTGCCGAGCGCGCCGACCATCAAGTGATGTTGGAAAACCATTTGATGGGCGTTGAATTAGCGGCGCACGAGGAAATTCATATTTTGCAAATCGTTCGTGAAGCCTTGGTTAATATCGAGCGCCACGCCGGTGCGCAAAATGCGTGGGTGAACTTAGCTTGGGATGGCGTGCATGTTTTGGTGAAAATAAGCGACGATGGTTGCGGAATCACCGATTATCCCGACAAAAAGCAACATTATGGTTTAAGTATCATGCGCGATCGTGCCGCCAATTTGCAGGGTGAATTGCAATTGCTGCACCGCGAGCCGACAGGCACGGTGGTGCAACTGCGGTTTATTCCAACAACACCATTTTCGACATTGACTCCGAGAGGTTTGAGTAATGAGTGAGCAATTTAATGTCATCGTGATCGACGATCACCCTTTGTTTCGCAAAGGCGTAGTGCAATTACTCGGTTTAGACGCGCGTTTTATCGTCGTCGCCGAAGCCGCCAGTGGCGCAGAAGGCTTGCTGCTGGTGCAGGAGCACAACCCCGATTTGGTGATTTTGGATCTGAATATGAAAGGCATGGACGGCATCGCCACGCTGCGCGCGATTAAAGAGCTGGATGTCGATTCGCGTGTGGTGATGCTGACGGTATCGGATCAATCGGCGGATTTGGTCGCCGCAGTTCGCGCCGGTGCCGACGGTTATTTGCTCAAAGACATGGAGCCTGAAGAAATTGTCGCCAGTCTGGCCGACGCGCTTGATGGGCAAATGGCCATCCCCGAACGCCTCGGCCGTGCGCTGGCGTTGGCGCTGCGCGAAGACGACGGCAGCGAGCGCAATGCGATGTTAGCATCACTCACCGAGCGCGAACGCGAAATCCTCGTTTGCCTCACGCAAGGCCTATCCAACAAATTGGTCGGTCGAGAACTAGGTATTGCGGAGGGCACGGTCAAAGTTCACGTGAAAAGCTTATTACGTAAACTGAGCTTCCGTTCACGGCTGGAAGCGGCAATTTGGGCGGTGGAACAGGGGATTAAGTAGAGGGTATGTTCAGATTTTGTGCTAATAAAAAAGAGCCTCATCTAAATGAAAGCGTCGATTTTCTAATCAGCATGGTCGCGCTCATGCCGCGCGGCACTGACTTTTCTTGAACGGCCAAGAAAAGTAAGCAAAAGAAGGCCGCCCTAGTATCTGCGTCCGGCTTCGCCGGATTCCCTCGCTGTGGACAATCGGCTCGGTTGCGCTCAAAACTCGTTCGGCCTCAAAACCAAAAGCTTCGGCCTCGCTCAAACATTGATCGCAAAAACCCCGAGCCGCTTGTTCCTCGCTCGGCTTGATACAAGGGACTTTAAGCCCCAGCCCAAGCATCGCTGCACAGCATCAACATCAAATTTTAACAAAGCCTAAATATATAGGTATTGCCATATAGCCATTATTTATTAATGCCTACATGGCAATACTTTGCTATTTATTTCTACACGGTGCATACCAATCCAGCTCTTGTTGATAGAGCGCAGTTTTGATATTCAGTAGCCCTAGCGTGGAATGAAATAGATTGTCGTGCGAATAATTTTGCCCTGCGCGTTGCTGCAAACAGGCCAGATTGATTTGCGCTTGCTGCGCGTATTCGGGCGAGAGCCACAGCATTGCTGGGATATGCGTTTGCTCATCTGGCGCGAGCAAATACGGTGCGCCGTGCAGATACAGCCCGCGCTCGCCCAGCGACTCGCCGTGATCGGATAAATACGTCATCGCCGTATCGACTTTATCGCTATTTTTGCGTAGCAAATCAATCAAATTCGATAGCACAAAATCGGTGTACAGCAGGCTATTGTCGTAGCTATTGGTAATTTGCGTTTGTGTGCATTGATCAAGCTGCGCGGTGTCGCAAGTCGGTTGGAATTTTGCAAACGCGGCCGGATAGCGCTTGTAATATGCCGGGCCGTGACTACCCATCATATGAAGGACGATGACCGTATCGCGCTGGATTGTATCGATTTTTTCTTGCAAACCTTGCAGTAAAGCTTCGTCGAGGCATTCTCCGTCTTGGTAGAGTTTCGCCTCGGCGAACGCACGGGTATTTTCATTCGGAATGCGGTCGCACGCGCCTTTGCAGCCCGATTGATTATCGCGCCACAACACGTCAAAGCCCGCGCGTTGCACCACATCGAGCAAACCTTGATGGCTTTTGGCTTGATCGGCGCTGTAATTACTGTGCTCAAACATCGAAAACATACACGGCACGGAAACCGCAGTATCGGTGCCGCAAGAGCGCATCTGCGGCAGATTGATCAAACCGGCGGTTTGTTTCAGCCGTGGATTGGTGTCTTTGGCGTAGCCATTGAGTGAAAAATTTGCCGCGCGCGCGGTTTCGCCAACGACGATGACGGTGAGCGTAGGGCGTGCGTGCGGCACGGTGTTGCGCTGCGCATCCAAACCAATTGCTGCAACGGGTACGGCTTTGAGTTTGACGTTTTGCTTGAGGTAGCTCGATGTGGCTTGGATGTAATTCATCGGCGTGATTAAAAAGCGCAGCTCGCGGTGATTGCGAAAGACTGATGCGAATTCTTTATAAAAGCCAACACTAATGCAGCCAAGCAAGATCGCGCTTGCGAACACAATGCCGATTTTGATCAGTGCTTCGCGTTGAAATGGGCGAAATACCAAGGGCGTTCGCCATAAGAAATAGAGTGGCAGCCCACCTAAAACCAGCCAGTACAAGGCTAATTTGGGCGTGAGTAAATCCAGCGTTTCGCTGCTATTGGTTTGCGCCGCATTGCGCAGCATATCGACGTTAATCATCACGCCAAATTGCACCATAAAGTACACGACAATCGGCGTAATGATTAACAGGAAGCTGAGCACGGGTTTCAGCACATAGGGCAGCGCCAACAGCGTGAGCAAGAGATTGAGCGTTAGCCATAAAAACAGCGCACCGATGACCATAAACAGCCAGCCAGCAAAATGACTGGGCTGCTGCACGGCGTATAAATGCTGCCAAAAAACGCCATTGCAGGCGAACACAAAAAACAGTGCGGCGATGCTGGTGAGGTGCTCACTACGTAATGGCTGAATGCGGGGCAGGCTGAGTTTAAAGCGCATGTTGCACCGCCAGCTTGCCAGTCATCACGGGCGATGCACACTTTGCATCCGCCACGGGCGGCCAAACCCAATACCACGCCAGCAAGACCAGCCAAACCACCCACAGCGTCCACAAATTGTGCGACATAAAATGCGCACCACGCATCATTTGCGTCCACCCCATTAAGCTTCCGACGAACAGCCCCAGCGCCAAACTCAAATAGGCAAGGCGGGTATTGCTCCCTATGAATGCAAAATACAAGGCTAGCAACGCATACCCACCCGATGCATGACCGCCCGGAAAACAGCGCCCCGGCTGCGTTCCGCTCGGTAAGTCGGCAAACAAAGCTAATTCAGCGGCAAAGCCGCCATAGCGCGTCAAATCCCACGGGCAAGCATGAATGCTGAAACGTTTCAGTATCGACACGGATAGCGCGCTGAACACGATGCCTAGCCAGAGCCAAAGCCAGCGTCTTTGCTCAGTTGAGCCGATTTTCTTGGCATACAGCCAATAGAAAAATGTCGCCACGCCGATCAATTGCAGCGCAATTTTCAGGCCGTCGTGCATCACGGTATTGAGGAAGAGTTGGTCGCGCCAATAGAAATGCAATTGGGGATCAAAATAAGGCGCAATCAGCGCATGATCCCAATTGGTTTGCGGATAAATCCAGAATAAAAAGCTACCAAAAATGGCTGGCGCCACATAATTCCACCACCGTAAATCCCGCATCATCCGCGCTCACCGATTGCAATGAGGCCAGCTTAAGCCAGTGCTTGTGAGTGATTTGCGAGCGGGATGTGAGGGTTTTGTGAGGACGGGGAGAGTTAGATAGATGACGTAACTTGGGCTAAGCCTGCACAGCCCAACGCTTACCGTGGATTTGTTCCATTACCACCCTGATATTTAGAAAAATGAATGTATATTTATTGGGGTATGTTTTTGTAGCTATTTATTAATAGGGCTTTTATTCTTATACCCTAATGCTTATGCAGAGCTATCAGTTAAACCAATCACGAAAGATTGGGTTAATTGTTCCTCGAATGTTGGGCTGCGCAGGCTTAGCCTAACCTACGGTACTATAAGCAAATCCATCTATATCGTAGAGTGTGAAAATCCCAAAAGGATTTGCGAACCGAAATGCGATGTAATAAGCATCAAGTTCAATCCGCGTGCACAAATCAAGATTTGCACACACGACTTGACTGTGTCGTAATTAATTCGTCAAACTGGTATAAGATTGCATTGTATTTATCCATTCCACCATTTAATTTATTGGAACAAGCATATGAAAAAAAGTCTAATTTGTGGCACAGCCTTATTGGTAGCTTTGTCTTTTCCTGTTTTAGCCGCTCCGACTGAAGATGCGCTGGTGGCAACTGCACCTGGTGCGGTGGTTTTGGCTGACTCAATCAAAGCAGCAGGTACTATCTCTGCAATTGATGCGGCAACACGCACCATCACATTGAAAAATGCTGAAGGCAAAACCTTTAGTTTTGTGGCTGGCGAGAAAGTGAAGAACTTTGATAAGTTCAAAGTCGGCGATAAAGTCAGTGCAGAATACTTGCAGGTAGTGACCGTTGAATTACTCAAAAATGATTCACAAGTCCGCAGCCGCGTCATTGAAACGGATGGCGTAAAAGCAAAATCTGCAAAAGCCGGTGGTGCATTTGGCGAAAAATTGACTTTGGTGGGTAATGTACTGTCCGTCGACAAGAAAAACAGCAAAGTGCGCGTGCAAGGTGTTGAGCATACGGTGAATTTGAAAGTGAATGATCCAGAGCAATTGAAATTGATCAAAAAAGGCGATCAAGTCAAAGCAACTTACACGCAAGCCTTTGCAATGATGGTGACTGCAGCGAAGTAAGCTGAGCAATTGCAAACGTTTCGACCAAAGCCCCGCACTTCGGGGCTTTTTCATGGCTAGCACATAGGTTAATGAAATGCAGCCCAATGTTTACCGCGATTGTTGGGCTTCGCCAGCTCTGCGCCAACCTACAGATACAACTTCCGCTCAGGGTCGGGTGCTGCCACTGGAAGCAGTGTCTAAGTGCATGAGAAGGTGCGGCTAAATGATTAAGGCAACTCCCTCCTTCACGAAAAACAAGCAAAGTTCGGCAAATGTTAGGTCTTGCTAGGTTTTTTAGCTTCAAACCATAACAAAAGCTAACATCCACGAAAAAAGCCACCGTTTCCAGTGGCTCGCTCAACCATAAGTTTTATTAAGTAGTTAATCTCGCGCATGTATTGCGTCTACTATTTCAAGTAACCCGCTTGTGCTTTGGTCGTTTATAGCTTGCACCCAGTATCAATCGCTCTAAAACTCGGCCTGTGCATTCGTTCGGCTGTCTCTCATTAGCCAGCAAAGCATAAAGCTCACTCGATACCATCGCGCCAATATTCACAAAACCTTTTTGCTTCATGCGCTGGCGATAGCGTTTGATTCGTTCGCTATTAGTCGTCATCGTTCTTTTCTCCTACATCAGATAATCCAAACCCTACACAGGATAGGGTTCGATACTTTTGCATCTGCTGTCCGACCTGCTAGCACTCTGCTTGCAAGCTGCTATCAGCATCAACAAACCCTATAGGGTTTATGTCTTGGTAACTTGGCGTGTCATTAAGTTAACCAATGAAACTGGTTTTTTAGTTATCAGCGTCATACTCAAGGCATCGCATAACGTCGCTGGGTTTATCGCAATAGCTTCGTGAAGGGCAAAGCGTACATTCGGCTCGTTCTTGCGCCAGTGAGTAGCAAGGTTTGCAGGTAAGCCGACACAACGACGTTACTCTGCATTTTGACCGCAGCAAACCACGCAGGGAGCATTTCTTTTTGTAGGCAGTCGCTCTTAGTGCCATTGCTCGGCACTGCTTCACGCACTCGCTTGGCGCTGTGTGCATCGACAGGCGCAAGGCCAATATAGGGGCTACCATCTTCACCGCACCAATTCAAACAACCACGCAGCAAGCGAAAGCAACGGGCGGCACTAGAAGGGCGGGTTACGGTCTCTGTATCAAGCCACGCTTTGATTTTGTCGGCGTTCAAATCAATCAAACGGCAATCTAGTAGTGACACCAACGGCGCGGCCACGGTTTCGCCTTTGGTGCGTCGGTGCGGCTCTCCAGCCAATTGCACGGCGCGTAGATGGTCACGCAATGACAAATCGCTCCAGCGGTGTTTACGGGCGGCAATGTAGACGGGCCAAACGTCGCCCAAGGTGGTTTTTTGTAATTCGGTGAGCTGGTTTTGTTCGGCTTGCTCTGCCTTGAGCTTGGCAAGTTCGATTCTGTCTTTCTCGGCTTGCAGTGCGGCGGCGGCATCCGCTTGTGCTTTCTCAATACGCGGGTCAACTTTTTCGGCCACCTGAGCAATCAGCGCATCTGCTTTGCTTCGTGCATCTTCAATCGTAATGTCATTTACGGCACCGAGTGTGACGCGCATTGTTTTGCCGTTCACTCGACGCTCAAAAATAAACGACTTACTACCGCGTGTCGCTCGCACGGCCAAGCCGCGTGATTCGGTGTCGTAAAGGTAGCTTTGCTGCTTACCTTCTTCCAATTGAAAGTCTTGAATGCGGCCAGTGGTTAGTTTGATTCGTGCCATTGATTTTAGCTCCGTGTAGGCGCTGTGTAGGCACTATACGTCAATATCAATCAATTTACACGAAGGTATTATTTTTATGGTGTGTAGGCAAAGATGGATTTATGCCTTGTTTTATATGGTTTTTTGTTGGTTTTTATATTTTGGTCAATGTCGATAAATGTGGCTAGTAGGGTACTCATAATCCTTTGATCAACGGTTCAAGTCCGTGAAGGCCCACCAGTAAAATTAAGGACTTAGCAGAAATGCTAAGACCTTTTTTTGTTCAAATTCTCTGAGGTACTTTGTAGAATTCACCTATGGATTTAGAAACGATGCAAGGCCGTCGAAGAAGTACAGGTTGAAATTAACCGTTTCTATGTTTACAGATGGCAACGTTGCTTATGTTGGCTGCTTAAATTTAATTGCATGTATTTTTAATACTGCTTGCATGGACTGCCAGCTTGGCGGAGTGATATCTTGTTGTTTTCGATCACAGAGAGAAATTGATGATGAACAAATTTAGCGCCCTTATTGAGTGTACGTGCGTGCGCGCCGTCGCTGATGGGCAGGAGGTTTCAAGATCATGAGGCAGTTATTAAATGCAAGTCGCTATTTGGTACTTGCCGCTGTAATGGGGTCACTTCTCTCGGCTATCGCTTTGTATGGTTATGCTCTTGTTGATACTGTGGTGGTTATCTTGCGGACGCTGAGCCCTGGCGATGTATCGTCTGCTGGTGCTAAGGGCTTGATGCTCGATTTCATTGAGATCTTTGACTTATTCCTTCTTGGCACCGTGATGCTTATTCTTGCCCTTGGACTTTATGAGCTTTTCATCGATTCAGATTTCAAAATGGCATCTCGATTGGAAATCCATACTTTTGAAGATCTCAAATGTTCTCTTGTTACGGTCGTTGTTGCGGTGATGGCGGTCACTTTTCTGGGGCAGATCATGAGCTGGAACGGGGAGACATCGCTGATTGAAATTGGCGTGCCCGTGGCGCTAGTTATCGGAGCTCTCAATATTTACTTATGGGTCGTAAAAAGTAAGAGATAGCGATTTGCTGCAGCGCTCATGCGATGCTTTGGGTTTATTGCTTAAAATTGCTGGAGCAGATTTATCATTCAAAAGCGCTCTATGGTTCATAGTTAGGAGACATAGATTAAAAAAAGACCTAGGCTCTAGGTCTTTTTTATTGTCGAGAAGCTGTATTGATCGGCTTTAAACCAATGGCGGGCCGCTTACATTGCTTCCAGCACAATCAGCAAATCATGTGCTTTCACTGCGCTGCCGCGTTTGACTAGAACTTCTTTGACTTTGGCGGCGTATTCAACGCGGATTGCGGTTTCCATTTTCATCGCTTCGATGGCGAGTAGCGTGTCGCCTTTTTCGAGGTGCTGGCCGACTTTGACCGCAATATTCACCACCATGCCCGGCATTGGCGCGCCGATGTGGGCGGGGTTGCCAGTTTCTGCGCGCTGATGGCTGGCGCGCGCCGTTACTCCGGCGGCTGTGCTGGCTGTTTTGGCGATATTAACGGTGCGAGGTTGGCCGTTGAGCTCGAAAAACAGCTTCACTTCGCCCTCGTTAGGCACGTCATTTTGACCTTGCAAGGTCATAATCAAGCCCTTGCCAGGCTCTAGTTCGGCAGTGGCTTCTTCGTGTTCGCTCAGACCATAGAAGAATACGGGTGTTGGCAATTTAGATACATTACCAAAGTGGCTTAGATGCTCGGCAAAATCACGGAAGACTTTGGGATACATCAGGTAGGAAGCCAGATCGGCATCGCTAATCTTGCGGCCAGTAGCTTTTTCGGCTTCAGCGCGAGTCGCTTCCAAATCGGCTGGTGGCAAATTCGCACCTGGGCGCTCGGTGAGCGGTTTCGCACCTTTAAGAATTTTGCGTTGTAGTGCGAGCGGGAAGCCATCAGGCGGCAGGCCAAGTTCACCTTTAAACAGTGAAATCACTGATTCGGGGAAATCAAAATCACGCTCCGCCGCTTCAACGTCGCTCATTGTTAAATCATTCAAGACCAGCCACAGCGCCATATCGCCAACGACTTTGGACGTCGGTGTCACTTTGACAATATCGCCAAACGCACGGTTCACATCGGCATACGCACGCGAGACTTCTGGCCAGCGCGAAGCCAAACCCGTCGCAATCGCTTGCTCGCGCAGATTGGTGTACTGGCCGCCGGGCATTTCGTGTTGATACACATCCGACGTACCTGCGCGCATATCGGCTTCGAAAGGCGAGTAATAGCGGCGCACGCCTTCCCAGTAGGTTGATAGCGATTTCATGTGTTTTAGATCGACGTGTGGCGCGCGTTCAGTCCCTTCCAGCGCGGCAACAATCGCGCCCAAATTCGGCTGCGAGGTGAGGCCGCTCATTGCATCGAGTGCGCCGTCAACCGCATCCACACCCGCTTCAATCGCGGCAAGCACACTGGCGGCCGAGATGCCGCTGGTGTCGTGCGTGTGGAAATGAATCGGCAAACCGGTTTCTTCTTTGAGCGCTTTGACCAAGGCCGCTGCGGCGCGTGGGCGGCAAATGCCGGCCATGTCTTTAATGCCTAAGACGTGCGCGCCGGCTTTTTCGAGTTCTTTGGCCATTTTGACGTAATAGGCCAAATTGTATTTGCTACGGCTCACATCAAATAAATCGCCGGTGTAGCAGATGGTGCCTTCGCAGACGCCACCGGCTTCGATGACCGCATCCATCGCGACGCGCATGTTTTCGACCCAGTTGAGCGAGTCAAACACACGGAAAATATCCACGCCATTGATCGCCGCTTGCTGCACAAAGTAGCGAACGACATTATCGGGGTAATTGGTGTAACCGACGGCGTTGGACGCGCGCAGCAGCATTTGGAATGGGATGTTCGGCACTGCGGCGCGTAAGTCGCGCAAGCGCTCGAACGGATCTTCTTTCAAAAAGCGCATCGCCACGTCAAACGTCGCGCCGCCCCAGCATTCCATCGACAATAAATTCGGTAGCAGGCGCGCATAATGCGGCGCGATTTTGACCATATCGTGCGTACGCATCCGCGTTGCAAACAGCGATTGATGCGCGTCGCGCATCGTCGTGTCGGTCAGCAAGACTTGCGGTTGCGCTTTCATCCAATCAGCAAAACCTTGCGCGCCGCGCTCGAGCAAAATGCTGCGCGTGCCTTGCGGAATATGCGTATCGAGGATGATTTTTGGCAGAATAGGTTCCGACAGCGGTAGTGCAGGGCGGGTACGACCTTGCATTTCAGGATTGCCGTTGACCACCACATTGCCAATAAAACGCAGCAGGCGCGAAGCGCGATCGCGGCGATGTGTGAATTTAAACAGCTCAGGCGTCAGATCAATAAAGCGGGTGATTGCTTCGCCGGACAAAAATTGCGGGTGACTGATGACGTTTTCAAGGAAGAGCAAATTGGTCGACAAGCCACGAATGCGGAATTCCCGCAGTGCGCGTTCCATGCGCTGCGAGGCTTCCAGCGGCGTGGATGCCCAAGCGGTGACTTTCACCAGTAGCGAATCGTAGTAAGGCGTAATCACGGCGCCCGGATACGCGGTACCCGCATCAAGGCGAATACCAAAACCGGCTGGGCTGCGATACGCCGTCAGGCGGCCATAATCCGGTACAAAGTTATTCTCTGGATCTTCGGTGGTCACGCGGCATTGAATCGCATGGCCAGACAGACGTAATTCGGACTGTGGCGGAACACCGGTTGACGGATCGGCGAGGCTAGCGCCAGCGGTGACGCGAATTTGCGCTTTAACAATGTCGATGCCGGTGACTTGCTCGGTAACGGTGTGTTCAACCTGAATACGCGGATTAACTTCAATAAAATAAAACTTGCCAGTATCGGCGTCCATCAAAAACTCTACGGTGCCTGCATGGCTATACCCCACTGCATTGCCAAGACGCAATGCGGCGTTGCAGAGTTCTTCACGGGTTTCGTCGGTGAGGTAGGGAGCAGGTGCGCGCTCGACGACTTTTTGATTGCGGCGCTGAATCGTGCAGTCGCGCTCAAATAAATGCACCAGATTGCCATGCGTATCGCCGAGCAATTGCACTTCAACGTGGCGCGCGCGGCGGACTAATTTCTCTAAATACACTTCATCATTACCAAACGCCGCCAGCGCTTCGCTGCGTGCGGTGACGATGCTGCCGGGTAAATCATCCGCTGTTTCAATGACGCGCATGCCACGGCCACCACCGCCCCAGCTTGCTTTGAGCATCAGCGGATAGCCAACGTCGCTTGCCATCGCCAAGCATTGCGCCATATCGCGTGGCAAAGGCAAGGTCGCTGGCATGACTGGCACACCAGCAGCCACTGCGGCATTACGTGCGGCGACTTTATTGCCCAAGGTGCGCATCACCGTTGGGCTTGGACCAATAAAGAGTATGCCTTCGCGGGCACAGGCTTCGGCAAAATCTGGGTTTTCTGATAGAAAGCCATAACCTGGGTGAATCGCATCGACGCCCGCCGTTTTGGCAATCCGCAAAATACTTTCAATATCTAAATAAGCCGCAATCGGGGTTTGGCCTTCGCCGACCATGTAGCTTTCATCGGCTTTAAAACGATGCAGCGCAAAACGGTCTTCGCGTGCATAAATCGCGACGGTAGCAATACCCATTTCAGAGGCGGCGCGCATCACACGGATGGCGATTTCAGAGCGGTTAGCGATCAGGATTTTGCGGATTTTTTTCATGGCTCACTCGGCAAACTTCAGGATGTGGTCTATTCTGCCGGAAAATAGTCAGCAAAAGGCTGCAAAGTGTAACTTTCGCTCAATTTTGTCAGAAAGAATGTTGCTTGTGGCAATGCGGGTTGTGAAAGGCGGTTTGCAGTAACTGAATTCATTGTGCAGGGAACGTGTGGGGCAATCCCACTGCATAATTGCAGCGGGCTCTGCCAACGTAATTAGCAGTAGTGAGAAGGCGGTCAGCGGCATGACTCAGAAGCACAGGACTAGGGCGACAAAAAACCGGATAATAGCGAGCAAATCACTATCAGCGCTATTTGAAGGAATTCCCCATGGAAATTAAGGTTAACTTTCTCGACAAGCTTCGCCTAGAAGCCAAGTTCGATGATTTCACGGTGATCGCCGATCAGCCGATTCGCTACAAAGGCGATGGCTCAGCGCCGGGGCCGTTCGATTATTTTCTGGCTTCATCGGCTTTGTGTGCGGCGTATTTTGTGAAGTTGTACTGTGAAACGCGCGGGATTTCGACCGAGCATATCCGCCTGTCGCAGAACAATATTGTTGACCCTGAAAACCGCTATCAGCAGATTTTTAAGATTCAAGTCGAGTTACCCGCCGATATTTCTGCCAAAGATAGACTCGGAATTTTGCGCTCGATTGAACGCTGCACGGTGAAAAAAGTCGTGCAAGCCGGCCCTGAGTTTGTCATTGAAGAAGTCGAGAATCTCGATGCTGATGCGCAAGCTTTGCTTACCTTAAATCCAGATGCAGATGCCGCCACGTATATCGTCGGCAAGGATTTGCCGCTGGAGCAAACTATCGCCAATATGTCGGCGCTGTTGGCCGATTTGGGCATGAAAATTGAAATCGCTTCGTGGCGCAATATTGTGCCAAACGTGTGGTCGCTGCATATTCGCGACGCGCATTCGCCGATGTGTTTCACCAACGGCAAAGGCGCGAGCAAAGAAAGCGCCTTGGCGTCGGCCTTGGGCGAGTTTATCGAGCGGATTAGTTGCAATTTCTTCTACGCCGGGCATTACTTTGGTGAAGACATTGCCAACGCCGAGTTTGTGCATCACCCGAGCGAGCACTGGTTTCAGCCAGGGCCGAACGGTGAATTACCGAGCGAAATCCTCGACGACTATTGCCTGCCTATTTTCAACCCCGATGACGAACTCTTGGGTACGCATCTGTTTGATACCAATTCGGGCAATACCCAGCGCGGCATTTGTTCCTTGCCGTTTGTTCGCCAATCCGATGGCGAAACGGTGTATTTTCCCAGCAATCTGATCGAAAACCTCTTCGTTAGCAATGGCATGAGCGCGGGTAATACGTTGGCTGAAGCGCAAGTGCAATGCTTGTCGGAAATTTTCGAGCGCGCCGTGAAGCGCGAAATTCTGGAAGGTGAAATCACGCTGCCCGATGTGCCACAAGACGTGTTGGCGAAATACCCAAGCATTGTAGCGGGGATTAAAGGTCTCGAAGAACAAGGCTTTCCGATTTTGGTCAAAGACGCATCGCTCGGTGGCCAATATCCGGTAGCGTGCGTGACGCTGATGAACCCGCGCACTGGCGGCGTATTTGCGTCGTTCGGCGCGCATCCGAGCTTGGAAGTCGCCATCGAGCGCAGCCTGACCGAGTTGCTGCAAGGCCGCAGTTTTGAAGGCATGAACGACTTGCCGCGCCCGACCTTGGAAAGCCAAGCCCTCACTGAGCCGAATAACTTTGTCGAGCATTTCATTGATTCCAGCGGCGTGGTGTCGTGGCGCTTTTTCAGCGCCAAAGCACAGTACGAGTTTGTGGAGTGGGATTTCTCAAGTCAGGGCGACAACGCGAATGTCAAAGAAGCTGCCGCCTTATTCGGCATTCTGGTCGACATCGGCAAAGAAGCCTATATGGCGGTGTACGAAGACTTGGGCGCGACGGCCTGCCGCATTTTGGTGCCGGGCTATTCAGAAATCTATCCGATCGATGATTTGGTTTGGGATAACACCAACAAAGCGCTGCTATTCCGTGCAGATATTTTGAACCTGCACAGCCTAAGCGACGTGCGCCTCGCCTCGCTGCTGGAGCGACTCGACGACAACGAGCTGGGCGATTATTCGGATATTTCCGATTTGATCGGCATTGATTTTGACGAGAATACCGTCTGGGGCCAGCTCACCGTGCTCGAACTCAAACTGCAAATTAATCTCGCGCTGCATCAATACCGCGAAGCCCACGAGCTCATTGGCGCGTTCTTGCAATACAACGACAACACGCTAGACCGCGTCTTGTTTTATCAAGCGCTGAATGTGGTGCTTGAAGTGGAAATGGACGATGAGCTGGAATTTGCCGACTTCGAGCACAACTTCCGCCGCATGTTTGGTAACGAGCGCATCGACGCAGTCATCGGCTCAATCGACGGCAGCGTGCGCTTTTACGGTTTAACGCCAACCAGCATTAAACTGGAAGGCCTAGATCGCCACCAGCGCGTCATCGACAGCTACAAAAAACTGCATGCGGCGCGGGCGAAGGCGGCAAAATCTAGTTAGTAGTCGGTTAATGTGAAAGTGTAGCTTTGTAGGTCGGGGCGCTGTGGTGTGTACCCGATTTGTCGGCTTTCCCCTTCGAGCCATGGCGTGTAGCCGACGCCTTGGTTTGAAGACCGACTTTACAAGACTCTGCTTTCATATTAATTAATCATGGGTATTTGTTTGTTGCCCTTATTAATAAAGGTCTAGGTTGATATACCCATTCCATCGTGGTGATATTCAGATTCCGTGTTGATGGTTTTAAGTGCCTGCGGCACGGTGTTTTGGAGTCGCAATCCGCGACGGGGACTCACTTTCTTGAACGGTCAAGAAAGTAAGCAAAGAAGCCGCCCCGGGCGCACATCGGTCCCCGATGCCCTCGCGTGGCGAAAGCCAAACGATAAGTCTTGTTTGTCTTTCTTCGTGCTCGGTGTGCTTGGACGGGGGTTTTAAGCCCAAGCTCAACGAGCGCGGCACAGCATCAACACCAAATCTGAACATCGCCTCCATCGTATGGCGTGCACATTTTTATGCTTGCTGATGTGAAACATCAACAGACTTTATTGTCTTTAAAAATGGGGGCTTGATTTTCTATCAGGCAACAAAAAACCCACTTCATCACTGAAGTGGGTTTTCGTCAGAAAATCCGAAGATTTATTCTGGTGCCCGGGGCCGGACTCGAACCGGCACACCTTGCGGCGGCGGATTTTGAGTCCGCTGCGTCTACCAATTCCGCCACCCGGGCAGGTGTCTGGTAAAGAGCCGCCATAATAGCGACTGCATTACAGTTTGACAAGCATTTCGTTAAATTTTTATGCTTGAGTGGCTTTTTTGAGTTCCAGCGCGCGCTCATACAGCGCATTACGCGGCGCTCCTGTGATCGCTTGCGCCAGCGCAACCGCTTGCTTGACAGGCAATTCAGCGACCAATGGCACTAAAACTTGATCGTGGGCATGGGCTTCGTCTTTCTCAGCGCGCGGTGCTGCGTTGACGACAACGACCGATTCACCTTTTTGCTGATTTGGATCATTTTTAATCCATTCGGCCAGCTCAGCCAAAGGGCCACGGCGGATGGTTTCGAAGGTTTTCGTGAGTTCGCGGCACAGCACGGCTTCACGCTCAGCACCAAAGACCTCGGCCATATCAGCAACACAATCGGCAATGCGATGCGGTGCTTCGTAAAACACAGTGATATAGGGTGAATCTTTTAGCGCTGTTAATTCGTCACAGCGTTGTTTGGTTTTCGGTGGTAAAAAGCCGTAGAACAGGCTATGCGCGCAAGTAAAACCACTGGCCGACAGCGCCGTAGTTAAAGCTGAAGCGCCAGGAATTGGAATGACCTTAAAGCCTGCGGCATGAACCGCAGCGGCCAAAACTGCGCCCGGATCAGAAACGGCTGGCGTGCCAGCATCGGAAACTTGGGCTACAGTTTCACCAGCAGCAAGGCGCGCAATCAGTTTTTCAGCCATCGCACGTTCATTGTGTTCGCGCACCGAGATCATTGGTGTTGTAATGCCGTATTGCTTGAGCAACTGACCCGTCACACGAGTATCTTCGGCGGCGATCACATCGGCGGCGTTAAGCACGGCGATGGCGCGAGCGGTCATGTCACCCCAATTTCCGATTGGCGTGGCAACCACATATAATGAAGACTTACTGACATGGATATCAGGGTTATGCACGCCAAATTTCTCCTTGCCCAGTTTTGGGCGGCTGTATCGTGGTTTCGCTTAGTAGCGATCTTAAGCGCCGTACTATACGGGGCGTTAGGCGTTACGACCACTACCGCGCAGGCAGAAGATGCCAGTGCCGTCGCCGAGGTAGCACCGACTAGTGGTTTGATGGCGCTGATTTTACCTTCGAAAGTAAAGTCGTTTAAAGCGGCGAGCGATACGATACGCGCTGGCGTGTTGGCGGGTGAGCGCGTGCATGGCGGAGCGGGAATTCCTTTGGTGCGTGTGTATCCAACGGATGATAAAGAAGAAAACATCGTTGCGGTGTATCAGCAAGCGGTTCAAGACGGCGCGCAGGTGGTGATTGGCCCTTTGACCAAATCAGCGATTAATTATTTATCTGATAGTACGGAACTGACCGTGCCGGTGTTGGCCTTAAATAGTTTTGATGAGACGACCTTGCAGCAAGCTAATTTATACAGCTTTAGTTTGTCGGTGGACGCGGAGGCCGCACAAGCGGCTCAGTTGATGCAGAAAAATCAACATTCACGTCCCCTTATCTTGCAAGTGAACGATGCGCTGAGCCAAAGAATGGCGCAGGGTTTTGTGCAGGAGTGGAAAAAAATAAATCAAAGCGATGTGGTCGTGATTACGGTGGCCGATGCACGTCGTGATGCGGCGCAATTGCGTGAACAGCTCAAACAAGAAAATGCCGATGCAATTTTTCTGGCGATGGATGGCAAAGCGGCGCGCTTAGTTCGTCCTTACTTAGGCAATGATTTTCCCGTTTATGGCACTAGCCAAATTGACGCGGGCCGCTTAGGACGTACTGCTCTGGTTGACTTGACGGGTATACGTTTCGTCGATATGCCCTGGGTAGGTATGCCAGACACCGATGGTTATGATTTGTATAATCGCACTCGCGCGACATCGAATGATTTGGAGCGACTATTTGCTTTTGGTGTCGATGCTTGGCGTGTGGCCGCGCAGTTGATAAAAGCCCCGAAAGATGAACAGCCGATCAACGGTGTAACAGGCGTATTAACCATAGGCAGCGATCACGTCGTGAAGCGGGACATGATGATGCGCACAATGAGCTTGGATAAATAATGAATCAGCTCGGTGTGGCGGCCGAGCAGCGCGCTGCTGATTTTCTGCTCACGCAGGGCTTAAAACTGATTACGCGCAATTGGCATTGCCGTTTTGGCGAAATCGATTTGATTTGCAAAGACGGTAAAACGCTGGTGTTTATTGAAGTTCGCTCACGTAGCAATTCACGTTTTGGTGGCGCAGTGAATAGCATTCATCGCGCGAAACAAGAAAAACTCATTCGCACCGCGCAAATGTATTTGCAAACCATTTCGCCGGTGCCGCCGTGTCGATTTGATGCAATTTGTATTGATGGGGAAAACTTGCAGTGGCTCAAGGATTGTATCCAAGCTAATTAGCCCCATATCAAGCTAATACAAGCAATCTAAAATAGCCCTCGCTGGGTTTGACAGCTTAGGGCTAAATGTTTATCGACTCACAGTAGTCAGAATTAGTGCGCTATGCGCACGCTAGTAAAAAAGGAAAACCCATGGATTTGATACAACGCGTGCAGCAACATTTTGTAGAAAGTATCGAAGCTAAGCAGTTGGCTATGGGCGCTTTGTCGCCAGCGATTGTGATTGCCGCAGAAAAAGTCGTGCAATCCTTGATTGCCGACGGCAAAATTTTGGCGTGTGGCAATGGCGGTTCGGCCGCCGATGCACAGCATTTTGCCGCCGAAATGGTCGGCCGCTTTGAGCGTGAACGCCCAGGTTTGCCGGCGATTGCGTTGACGACCGATTCATCGGCGCTCACTGCGATTGCCAACGATTACGATTTTGATTTGATTTTCTCCAAGCAAGTTCATGCACTGGGCCGTGCTGGTGATATTTTGGTGGCGATTTCTACATCGGGTAATTCAGCCAATGTGATCTCAGCGATTCACGCCGCGCACGATAGGCATATGACGGTGATTGCATTGACCGGCCGTGATGGCGGACAAATCGCTGATTTGCTGACTGGCGACGACGTGCATTTATGCGTGCCGCACCCACGTACTGCGCGTATCCAAGAAGTGCATATCACGTCGATTCATGCGCTATGCGATGCAGTGGACTTTATGCTGCTTGGGGGCGATTAATGAAGCGCGCGGTGGTGATTTCAGCCTTGCTGCTCAGCATGGGTTTATCGGCGTGCGTGCCTTTGGTCGTCGTGGGTGGTGTAGCGGTTGGCGCATGGATCGGCTCTGATCCGCGCAAAACCATGCTGATTAAAAGCGATACTGATTTAGCCGCTAATATCAGCGCCAAAATTATCGATCAATGGAAAGAACTCGCGCACGTTAATGTCGATACCTTTAATGGTGCGGTATTGCTGACGGGTGAGCTGCCAAGCGCCGAGGCGCAGCAAAAAGCCACTGAAATCGCTAAAAGCTTCCCGCAGACACGCAAGGTGCATAACGAAACCGTCGTTGGGCCTAAGTCGAGTGCGATAGATCGGATGAATGATTCTCAGCTCACCACGCGAGTGAAAAGCGCGGTCTTGCTGGAAGTCAAAGACGGCGCGAGCGTGCATGTGCAAGTAGTGACTGAACGTGGCGTCGTGTATTTACTGGGCGTGGCCAGCCCAGAAATTGGCAATCAAATCGCCAATATTGCCGCATCGGTGTCGGGCGTGAAGCAAGTGGTGAAGCTGATTGAGCCAACGCTCGTTGGGCAGTAAATTTCAAATGTAAGTTCCTCCTCTTTTCGCTGCGTAATACCAGCGAGAAGGGGAAGAAAAGTTCTTAATCAAATTAATGAAGATTTATCAATTTTAGGCCATGTTCAGATTACGTGTTGATGGTTTTAAGTGCCTGCGGCACGTGTTTTACAGTCGCAATCCGCGACGGGGACTTACTTTCTTGAACGGCCAAGAAAGTAAGCAAAGAAGCCGCCCCGGGCGCACCCCGCTCCGCGGTTCCCTCGCGTGGCGAAAGCCAAACGATAAAGCTGTTTGTCTTTCTTCGTGCTCGGTGTGCTTGGACGGGGGTTTAAAGCCCCAGCTCAACGAGCGTGGCACAGCATCAACACCAAATCTGAACATGGCCTAATTTTATTGGGTATGTGGATATAGGCTTTTATTAATAAGACTTATATTTATATACCTACTTAAACAATGCTTTTTGCTGCGTTAATAAATCTTGCAATATCACCTGCATAATCAAAGGCTGAGCGCTGGCGATGGGGTGCAGTTGATCGGCTTGAAAGAGCGCATTGTTTTGAATGATCGGCGCAAGCAAAAATGGCGTGAGGCTGGTTTTGTATTGCTTGGCCAGCGCTGGATACGTTGCGGCAAACGCTTTGGTGTAGGGCAGGCCATAATTGGGCGGCATTTGCATGCCGACTAAATGCACTTTACTCCCCGCCGCTTGAGCGGTGCTGATGATTTTTGCCAGATTATTTTGTAACTCTTGAGTGGGTAGGCCGCGCAGACCGTCATTTGCACCCAAGGCGACAATCACCAGCTGCGCTGGATATTTTTTGCTAATCGCCGCAAAACGCGAACGGCCACCTGCGCTGGTTTCGCCGGACAAACTGGCATTGATCACGCTAAAATTTTTGCCACGACGTTTGAGTTCAGCTTCAAGCAGTACCGGCCAAGCTTGCTCGGCCTTGATGCCGTAACCGGCGGAAAGGCTGTCGCCAAAGACTAAAATCGTCGGCGGATTGACGGCGTGAACCATGCCGCTGAGCAGGCTGATTAAAGCCAGCCTTAACCAACCTTGCCACTGGATAATCGATTTCATGAATTCCCCTATTCAAACACCTTCGATTCAAACGCCCGCCATTATTCAGGTTCAGCAACTGACAAAAACAGTGCCAACGAGCACCGGGCCGCTCACCATTCTGCACGATTTAAGTTTTAGTGTCGCCACGAACGCAAGCTTGGCGGTGGTGGGTAGCTCTGGCTCGGGTAAATCCACCTTGCTGGCGCTGTTGGCGGGTTTGGATGTGGCCAGTAGTGGTGATGTGTTGTTGGCAGACACTGCGCTCAGTGGACTGAATGAAGATGGTCGCGCACGTTTGCGTGGTGCTTTGGCGGGATTCGTTTTTCAATCCTTTCAATTATTGCCCGATTTAAGCGCGCTAGAAAACGTTATGCTGCCGCTCGAATTAGCTGGGCGCACTGATTCAGCAGAGCTGGCTGCGCATTGGCTAGAGCGAGTCGGTTTGGCGGCGCGGATTAAACACACGCCACGGCAATTGTCGGGCGGCGAGCAGCAGCGCGTTGCTTTAGCGCGAGCGTTTGCGCCAGGGCCGAAGATTTTGTTTGCCGATGAGCCAACGGGCAGTCTTGATTCGGCAACGGGCGAAATCATCGCTGACTTGCTATTCGATCTAAACCGCGAAGCAGGCACGACGCTGGTGTTGGTCACGCACGACGAAACCCTCGCCGCCCGCTGCCATTCTCGCCTGCGCCTCGCCGCTGGTGCGATGGTGTCTTACGACGTTTAAGGCGAGGGGATCACGAAAGGCACGAAAGAAATGCAAAAAGCACGAAAAAGAGAGGAAAGTAACGAGCGATAGGTTTGATGTTACTTAGGTTTTATTTCGTGTTTTTTGCCGTATTTTCGTGCCTTTCGTGATCCAAGTTTTTGACTCTAAAATATCTGCTGACAAAGGCCTCCCTGATGTGGAATCCATTAAAAATCACTTTGACCTTATTTCGCCGCAGCTTGGGGGCGGGTGAGTTTCGGACTTTGCTGTTGGCACTGACAATAGCGATTGCAGCGCTGGCCAGTGTTGGTTCGATCAGCGAGCGGGTGCAGGGGCTGTTGCTGGGGCAGGCGAATCAACTGCTCGCGGCGGATCGGGTGCTGATATCGGACCACGCGATTGATCCGGCGCTGAGCACATTGGCCAGCGTGCAAGGTTTGCAGCAGGCAACAACGGCGACATTCCCGTCGATGGCGTCATTTGGTGAGCAGACCACGTTGGCCTCAGTGAAAGCAGTCAGTGATCGCTATCCGCTGCGCGGTGATTTGCTGCTGCAAGGCGGGAAGCGAGTGAGTGCGCCGCCTGCAGGGCAAGTGTTTATTGATACGCGTTTGCAAGCCATGCTGGGTATTGCCGTGGGGAGCAGTATTAATCTAGGCCAGCTGCAATTACGGGTTGCAGGTATTTTGCAGCGCGAGCCGGATGCGGCGTTTGATTTCTCTAGCCTGCAACCGCGGCTGTTAATGAATCAAGCTGATTTGGCGGCGAGCGGTTTATTGGGTTTTGGTAGCCGCGTGAAATATCGGCTGATGCTGGCAGGGGATGACGCGAAATTAGCGGTGTGGCAAAGCCAAGTAACGCTGGCGCGCGGTCAGCAACTGGAAAACGTTCGCGATGCACGCCCCGAGCTTAAAGACGCGTTAGATCGCGCCAGCCGATTTTTGCAAATGGCGGCATTGCTGGCGGGTTGTTTAGCGGCGGTGGCGATGGTGTTGGCTGCGCGGCGTTTTGCGTTGCGGCATTTTGATACGGTGGCTTTGTTGCGTACTTTTGGCGCGACGCGAATGCAAGTGCGGTCGATTTTATTGGCGCAACTGGTGCTGGTGGCGGCTTTAGCGGCGCTGCTCGGCGGCGCACTGGCTTGGTTGGCTGAAACCATTTTGATCGCCGCGCTGAAATCTAGCTTGCCGCAAGCTTTGCCAGCTGGCTCGGTATGGTCGTGGTTGCTGGCTGCGGCCTTGGGTTTGGTCTTGCTGCTGGGGAGTGCGGGACCGATTTTAATGGCGCTGGCCGATACGCCGCCGCTGCGCGTGTTGCGGCGCGAGATTGAGCCAAACGCCAAAGTCGGCGTTCAATGGGCGGTAACGGGCGGCTTAATGTTGGGCTTGCTGTACGCCATCGCACAAGATTTGAAATTGGCAGCGATGGTGGGGGCGGGTGTGCTGGCTGCGCTGTTATTGTCAGGCGGCGTGGGTCTGCTGATTTTGCATGGCTTGCAGCGGATTTTGCCGGGGGCAACGGCGAAAATCGCTTTACGTGCTTTGCTGCGCCAACGCGGCTTGGTCGTCGCGCAATTGGGTGCGCTGGCATTGGGCTTGATGGGCATTGCGCTACTCACCGTCGTGCAACACGATTTACTCAGCGCGTGGCAGCGGCAAATTCCGGCCAATGCGCCGAATCATTTTGCGGTGAATATTCAGCCCGAGCAGCGGGAGGATGTAGCGGCGCAATTTGTGCAGCATGAACTGGCTGTACCTACTTTGTCGCCGATGATACGTGGGCGCTGGCAGGCCAAAAATGGTGTAGCGGTGAATCCCGAAAGCTACACCGAGCCGCGCGCACAGCGTTTGGCTGAGCGGGAGTTTAATCTGAGCATCTCCAATGACATCGCTGGTGGTGCGTCAGGGCAAGGCGATGTATCGGGGCAAGGGCATATTGTCGCTGGCGTGCCGCTGCGTAGTGATGTGCCAGGCTGGTCAGTCGAAGAAGGTTTAGCGAAGACCTTGGGTATTACCATCGGGGATAAGCTCACCTTTGATGTGGCGGGTATACCCCTCTCAGCACCTGTGATGAACTTGCGTAAAGTGGCGTGGGAATCGTTCAGAGTTAATTTCTTTGTTACTGGCAGCGAGGCATTGATGCGCGAACAGCCGACCAGTTGGATTAGTAGTTTTTATTTGCCGCGTGAGCTGAGCAATGCGCCGCAGTTTATCGCGAGCTGGGTGAAGGCAATGCCGAATATCACCGTCATCGACGTTGGCCAAGTGCTGGCCGAGGTGCAACGTGTGATTACGCTGGCCAGCTCGGCGCTGCGTTTGGTGCTGGTGCTGTGCGTGTTGGCGGGTTTGACGGTGTTGGTTGCTGCGCTCGATACGATGGAGGCTGAACGGCGGCGCGAAGCTGCGATTATGCGCGCACTGGGCGCAACATCAAGCCGATTGGCGTCGGTCTGGTGGCTAGAAAGTCTGTTGATTGGTGCGATTGCTGGGCTGATTGCCGGCGTTTGCGCCAGTGCAACGGGTTGGTGGTTGGCGACGTACTTACTCAATCTACCAATGAGCGTGAACTGGGCGTTGCCGCTGTATGCTATGTTGGCAGGCATGCTACTGGCCGCACTCACGGTATGGCGACGCCTGCGCGTTTTGGCGATGACGACGCCGTTGATGTTGTTGAAGGATTGATGATTCATCTTCTAAATAAGCTAATTTCTCTTAAAGGAAGCAACTCAAAGTGTTCACTAATGGGTACTACATCACGGCCGAATTGCGTGTAAAAGATGCCAGCCAAATTACTGTGGCAAAGCAAGCACTCACTACTCTTTGTGAAAAAACCCTTACTGAAAAGGGTTGTTCAATTTTTACATTACATCAAGACCAAACGATAGCGACTCGTTTTTTGCTTTGGGAGCGTTTCGATGATGAGGCGGCGTTTAAACTGCATTTTGAAATGCCCCACACAAAAGAATACATTTCGCTCAATTTGACCGAAGTGGTTCAGTTTTTCCAAACCAATACGCTTTAGCAAGCGATTCAACTGCACTGACCGAATAGATTAAACCCCTCGATTGTTTGCGCCAACGCAAAACTTGAGGCGTTTGACTGGTGCATGCTCCACCACATATGAGATGTGTTCAGGGGTGGGGCTATGTTTATCGTCGATCAAGGGCCAGTGGTTCGCTTGTGTCAGCAGTATTTGGGGGGCGCACCCAATGAAATCGAAAAAATAACCGGTTTTTACGCCGATGTGTTTCTCGTTCGCATCGGCCGATTGCGTGCTGTGCTCAAATGCTATCGCCTACCTGGACAGGCGCAGCAAGAGGCTGACGGCCTTGACGTTTTGCGGCAGTATAGCCATGGGGTCATTGTCGCTGAAGTGATTGCAGTGCATACCCCTGGTGAAATGGGTGAGGCTTTGTTGATGACTTATGTGCCCGGTATTCCGGCCAGCCATGCGTTGGAATCTCCCGTGTCGATTGATCGTTTTGCGGATGAATGTACCGATTTATTGCTGAACTGGCATTCGGTGACGCGGCCAACGGGATTTAGTGATTTGGATGGCGCTGAATACGCCGATTTTGCCAGTAGTTATCGTGTTTTCTTGGCGAATCGAGTGATGTGGTTGCAAAGCAGTTTGGCAGCACAACGCTTAGGTTTGAATTTGCGTGAGCGGATTATTGGATTGGCGGGACAGTTCGATTTGCTACCCGTTTCGGCTGATACTTTGCCGACATTGATTCACGATGATTGTCATGCGGCTAATTTTTTGGTGGATCCAGATTCGCAGCGGCTGTGTGGTGTAATTGACCCTTGCCATGCACGTTTTGCGCATCGGGATTTGGATTTATTCCATCTGCCAGATGTCCGCCCCGATTTCAAATTACTACAAACTTATTTGGCCAAAGCGCCGCAAGACGATGGTTTGCAAACACGTTTGGCGTATTTCAGCCTGTTTGACGATATCAAGCACGCAGCGGCGACGCATTGGGATGATGAAGAATGGTTGTGGCGGAAAATTGATAAACTTGAGACCCGATTGGCACAAGCCCCCAAGGTGATTGCATAGTGAATTTGGGCTTCGATGTTTAGATCTGAGACATAAAAAATCCCTCAATTGAATTGAGGGATTTTTTATATCGAGTGGTGCTTTTAATCGTTTTAGTCGATGATTTTCCAGGATTTATCAGGGTTAAAGCTAGTCATTTTTTGCGCCATTTTAGCGCTGTCTTTGCCCAGATTACGTTGATAAATTGTGCCATCCTGATTGCTAATAAAGCTCATCACGCCTGAATTGCCATAGTTTGCCGGCCACGCGACAATGGCAAACCCACCGAACATTTTGCCGTTTTCTACGTATTGATACGCGCCACCTGCAGCTGCGGGGCCTTGCTGTTTCAGGATCTTAAAGTGATAGCCATGATAGGGCGAATTGGCTTTGGCGTAGCCTTCTTTGGCTGCACTGGCAAAGAAGGGGCCGAGTGGGCTTTCTTTACCTGAGTTAGCAGGCCAATACAGGCCATCGCGGCGATCTGGTGAGCTGGCAAATCGATCGGCGTAATGTAGCAATGCATTGCCTTCGGGCTGCATCAAATAATATTCACGCTGCGCAGCGGCATAGCTCTTGATGGCTTCGATGGTGCTCAGTTCATTCAGCCCAATCCGTCGAGTCAGCAGCTCTGCGCGCCCAGCTTGAAGATCAAATTCCCATTGCTTGTTTTTACGCACCAAAGGAATCGCGAACGGGTTTTGCTCGCTGCCAATTTCTAATATTTTGCGTTGTTCAGAAACGGCAGTCCATTGATGCGCTTCGCGGTATTGATTTGCAAATGCGCTGTAGCTATTGGCATCGGCCACTGGATCGCCAGAACGAATCAGATCAAGGCTGTTTTTGCCAAATAGCTGTTGTAGCGCTTTGCTGTCTTTGTGTTCTGCCGCTTGCAATAGCGCTTCACCAGCGGCTTCTGGGCTGGCAAATTGCTGCGCAGCCATCACTGATTGATGAAGTGAAAAGGCTAAAATGGCTAAATATTTAAGTTTCATCGCATGACTCCTTATCGACGGCCGCCGCCAGAGCGGGTAGGGCGCGACATACTGCGCTGTGAACTGGCTCCGCGGGTACTCGCGGCTCGATTAACTTGCCCGCGATCAGCGCCGCTAAACGCGTTATCCCGTGATGCTGCTGAACGATTGTTATCGTATGTCGGTTTAGAGGGACGATTCATATCGCGGCTGCCATGATCGGCTTGACCGCTTCGATCTGCGGCTCGGTCTGACGTGTTGGCACGATCACGTTGCCCGCTTTGATCTTTGGCGCGATTACTGATTTCGCTGCGATCTGCGTCTTTGAGCTGGTTTTGTACTGAGCTACGATCCACATTTTTCAAATCGCCACGTGATGCATCGGCTTTGCCACGGAAGTCATCGCGCTGCTGATCGCGTGTACCTGCACTTGGTCGGTATTGGTCACGTGTTTTGTTATCGCGATATTCAACGCCACGGCGATGTTCGGGATTGTGATTCCATTTGTTGCCATTACCACGGTCGTAATGCTCTACACGATTAAAGTTGTTGTAGCGGTCAATATCAATATTGACGTCGTTGCCGCCCCAGTTGCTATTGCCCCAGAGCGCAGCGCCAAAAATAATCCCAGTCGTAAAACCAAAGGCCGCACCGCCATAAGGATAAGCTGGTGGATACCAGTAATAAGGTGTGTAGTAGGGGTATGGCCATGTACCGTAAACTACGGTTGGGTTGTAAACAGGTACATAGATAGTTTCAGTTTGAGGCTCAATTTTGTAAATCGTTGTTGAGCCGCTACTTGCGGCTTCGGTGCTGACTTTTTGTTCTTTACTGGTTTTTAGATTGCCCTCTGCATCGGCTTTGGCGCGCAAACGTTGGCTGGCTTCCATGACGTCTTTTTGCTGCGCTAAAAAGGCATCACCGAGTTTTTGCGTCCAATCGATTTTGTCGTTCATCATCTGCAACACATCAGGGAAAACCGTGAGCGATTTCACCGCAGGATCCCAGGTTTGCTTTTGCAATGCATCTTCGAGCGCTTTATCTTTCAGTTTCGGATTATCTTTGCGCCAGCGCGCTGCTTGCACCACTTCCAGCGGATAAGTTGAGGCCATTAGCACTTGCGCCAATAAAGCATCGGGATAGAGTGCAATCGGCGCGACTAATTGCTCGATTTCTTGCTGGCTAAACGTCGCAGCGGCAGTGCTTGCTGTGGTATTTGCTGCTTGCACTGCAGTGCTAAGGAGCAGCAATGGTGATGTGATGAGCGCTGCTGAGATAAATAGGGATTGCATTAAACGGGGCATACGAGCTCCTTCTTAAATTGCATAGCGTTCACTGAGTGTGACGCGTCCATGCCAAAATGCCTATGTAATTATACATAGGCCATCATTCTCTGATGTCTACTTGATTTGATAATGCAGCAAATTTGATACCCAAGCAGCAATACATGGCTTTTATCTAGAGTGGGCTGAGGCGAATATTGAGCCGAGAGAAAAGCATTTTTCAGTGCTTAGTTTTAAACTCGATTGCGGCGTTTGGGTTCACTAAAATGCAAAAACCGAGAATAAATATCGCGTGGTGGCGCAATTGAAATTTGCGCCATAATCCGCCCGACTGCGCCGCGATGGTAGCCACCATGCGTGATGATATGCGCCAAAATTTCTTCGCGCGACATGCGGCCTAAGTCGCCATCGACAAAAGTAAATTTCAGCATTTCACTCAATTGCTCTGTATTTAGTGCCGCAATATATTCTAGATACCAGTTATCGCAAGCTTGCACGTCGTGATAAAGCGCCGCCAATGTGGGCGTGGCCTTTGTGTTTGTATTGGAATAATCGTGGGGAATGCCTTGCAGCTGCGCAGCGAAAATACGGTCGACGACGTAAATATGATTCAGGATCCTAAGCGTCGCATGCAGCTGCTCATGCTGCGAATCAGGATCCAAAGCTTGTAGCGCCTGAAACAGCTCGTGATTAGCCCAAGCTTTGTATTCAAATAGCGAAAGCAGTAGCGTGCTCATGGTTCACTCAGAAAAAAGGCGGGATTAATCTGAGTGTAAGGGTTTTAAGTGCTGGTGGCGATTAGGCGCCGTTTAAAACCGCCAAAAATGCATCACCATATTTATCCAGCTTGCGATCACCCACGCCAGAGATTTTCGATAATTCATAATGATCGCGTGGATGGTGGCGGATCATTTCTTTCAGCGTAGCATCGCCAAACACATGGTAGGCGGGTACGTCTTGATCGTCGGCCAGCTGCTTGCGCAAACGGCGTAGCGCTTGCCACAAGGCCAGTTCTTGCGGATTGGCAAAGTCGTTGTCTTTGTCTTTGTAATTGAATTTTTCGGTGCGTTCACGCAAATACAGCGGTGTTTCGCCTTTTAAATAAGGCCGAGCCGCGTCGGTCAGTTGCAGGCCGCCATGGCCATCCGGTGATAACTGCAATGCGCCGCGCACCAAGAGTTGGCGGAAAATCGCGCGCCAGCTGGCTTCATCTACGTCTTTGCCAATGCCAAACGTCGTGATTTTATCGTGTAGATGCTCTTTCACTTTGGGCGTGGTTTTTCCGCGCAGCACATCGACTAGCTGCCCAACGCCAAATCGGTTCCCAGTGCGATACACGCAAGATAAGGCTTTTTGCGCGGCGGCGCTCATTTCAACCAGTTTGGGCGGATGCAGGCAATTATCGCAATTGCCGCAAGCTGTGGTGGTTTCGCCAAAGTAGGCGAGCAAAGTTTGTCGACGGCAAGCGGTGCCTTCAACCAAGCCGAGCATAGCGTCGAGCTTTTGTCGCTCAACACGTTTTTGCTCATCGCTACTGCCGCCTTGCTCTATCATTTGCGCCAGCAGCATCACGTCGTTGAGGCCATACGCCAGCCAGGTATTTGCTGGCAGACCATCACGTCCAGCGCGGCCAGTTTCTTGGTAGTAATTTTCTATGCTTTTGGGCATGTCCAAATGTGCGACAAAGCGCACATCAGGTTTATTAATTCCCATGCCAAACGCAATCGTCGCGACCATCACCACGCCTTCTTCGCGCAGAAACACTTGCTGGTTTTTGGCACGCACGCCTGCGTCTAGCCCGGCATGATAGGGCAGGGCGCGGATTTCTTTTTCCCGCAACCAAGCGGCGGTGTCTTCAACTTTTTTACGCGAGAGGCAATACACAATGCCAGAATCTCGCTCGTGTTCGCGGCGGATAAAGGTCAGTAATTGATCGCGGGCGGTTTTCTTTTCGACAATGCTGTAACGCAGATTGGGGCGATCAAAGCTGGAAACGTATTGCTGCGCGCGTTCCAGCCGCAGCCGCGTAATCATTTCTTGCCGCGTGGCGTGATCCGCAGTGGCCGTTAGCGCAATGCGCGGTACATCTGGAAAATCATCGGCGAGCACTGACAGCGCAAGGTACTCAGGGCGGAAGTCATGACCCCATTGCGATACGCAATGCGCTTCATCAATCGCAAACAGCGCAATCGGTGATTGGCGCAGTAGCGATTGAAAGCGAATCGTCGTTAGCCGTTCGGGCGCAACGTAGAGTAATTTCAATTCGCCAGCGACAAAAGCCCGTTCCACTTCGCGCGCTTCGTTCGCGTCTAGCGTTGAATTAAGGAATGCAGCAGCCACGCCGAGTTCTTGTAGCGCTTCAACTTGATCTTGCATTAGTGCAATCAGCGGCGAAACAACGACGCCGCAGCCGTTTCGTACTAGCGCAGGGATTTGATAACACAGCGATTTACCGCCACCCGTTGGCATTAAAACCAGCGCGTCGCCGCCAGCGCAAATATGGTCGACCACATCTCCTTGTTGACCACGAAAAGCGTGGTAACCAAAAGTGTGTTCAAGTATGTGGAGTGGGGTATTGAGCATCAGGGGAGCAATTGTACTCTGTTATGCGCGGTTCTAGCTTCTAAACTGGTTTTGTCGGGATCGCTGTGTGGTGCCGCAGAACGCAAAAAAGCCCTGACGCATCAGGGCTTTTTTACTTAATCTTGGCGGAAGCGCAGAGATTCGAACTCTGGGTGGACTCACATCCACGACGGTTTTCAAGACCGCTGCCTTAAACCACTCAGCCACGCTTCCGTTCTTTGAACAGGTCGGCATAATAGCAAGTCTTTCTGCGCTTGTCCCGTTTTTATTTTGATTTTTTGGAAATTTATTTGATAAATACTTGTTCCGCAAACACAAAAAATCTTACCAGCTACAGGGCTTGAAATACTTGAATGCAATTCCGCTTTGCGGAACGTTCGGGCGGGTCACTATATAAGTGTAGTGAGGGTCAAGGGCGCATGGAATAAGGGTGGTGGATTTTTTTAATGGTGGAAATCGATTTTATGGCTGAGATCGGGTATCAATGGTTATCGCTCACCTACAATATCTAAGCAGTGTACCCGCTGGCCGGACAGAGTGAAATCGGGCGTAACCGCTCCACATCGAGTGACAGGGACATACGTTTTAAAGTTTACCCAGAATCATACCGCTCTCTGGAGAGTTTTAGTGGGCAACTGGCTTTTGCGTTCAAATACGAAGGCATCCATCAGGAATGTCTAACTTGGCTTTTTTCCCAAGCTTTGGCCAAGCAAGAGCTAGAACAATGAATAGCGCGAGAACCAACTGGAAGCTATGCCCGCTTCGCCTTCTTCTTTTTGGGAGCCCCGGATAATGAACTGGACAGCAGCATTTGGCAGAATGGGAATGCGCTGTCTAATCAGCTTCTTTGTAAGCGGTATCCATTACTTGCAGAGCGCCCACAACTCGGAGAACAACTTATTAATGCGGTCATTCACGCTTCCGCAGAAAAAACACTCCGCAACAATAAAATTTAACAGAAAACCTACAGAATCTGGGGTAGTGTGTAAAACACGATGTGACCGGATATCCATCGGGCAGTAGACTTTTAATCCACTAAGATTATCAGTGTTGATTGATACTCACTCTAGCCTAATACTTTGATTTTGTTGTACTTTACCAATAGATGGATGTCGTAAAACCGACCAACCAAACGATGTATGATACAATTGAGGTCGGCTAGACAAATGCTTGGGGTCTACTATAGCGACAATGTGAATACTTACTCATTGAAGCTAGCTGAAGTATCAAAGAATTAATAGTCACTATATTGGTGTAAAAATGGATTTAAAAATAGTCAAGACCGAGATCGATTTTAAAATAAAATCAAACGATCAATTTTGGGATCAGTTAGTCAGCGATTTACGCGCTGTTGATATGGCTCCATCGGACGATAATGAGTGCGATATTTTCTTTCTAGGCCCAATTTTCAATGAAAGCATTGATGATGGGAAGATCTTTCATGAGATTTTTCTAGCCAAAAATGATGACTCCATTGATTTTAATATTGAAATAAAGTTAAAGCCTGATGGGGAAGCCCCTGAACCTTTGATAATTCAATCTAAAAAATTAAATCAAGCTAAAATTTATGAAAAAATATTAGCTTTAATTACGTCAAATAAAAAAATAATCGCCGATGCAAGATACACAGCTATCATCGATGGTAGCAAGTACCTGTGCACATCTTTTCAAAAAATATCCCCAGTTGATTTGTCACCATTTTGTGACTCTGCCATTAACGAGGCCATAGGTTATAGAATAAATGGTGGTATAAATGGAGTTAATGAATGTTACATAACTTATTTTCACACTCAAGACATCTACGAACTGAAAGTTAATGCCAAAGGAATTCTTAAAGAGTTTAAATCTTTAATCGATATTGGTGAAAAAAATGAAATACTTCATATCATTGCAGAAACCTTCTTTAGAAAAGCTGAATCAGTACAGCAATGAATACAAATGGGTGAAAACGGATCTGGTTGCCTTATCGGTAAAATCGGATCTTTCTTCTTCCACTCAACAACTTTTATCTCTAAGGTGGCGAGAAAGCAGTACTACTAAAGCCATTGAAGAAGTTCACCATGAAATTAGCAACAACAAGAGATTAATTAGCGCCACAATTGCGGCGTTGGAGCATCGATTAGCTATACTAGAACATGCACAATCAATACTTCTGATTGAAGATAGCCCAGGCTTTGAGAAATTATTCAAGTCCGACAAAAGATCAGACCATAAAAGAATTATATATATAACTGAAAAATTAATTAAGAACGGCCAATTTGTAATGCTAGGAAGAATGCTATCCAGTATTGACAAAAATGAATTAAATCCAAAGGCTTTAGGTACTCTAACTAGATTACTCAATAGCTACAAATCATCTGATAAATTATCAAGTGCACTCAGCAAACTTGCTTTAGTTGAAGGCGAGCAAGATCAAGTTATATGATTCAAATAGATACATAAGACTCCCAATGAAAAATAAAATTTCGCGCATTCATGACAGAGATTTTGAGGCATACGAATTGCTTGTCAGCATAGGAAACGACTGTCAGCACATAGCACTTATGTGGCTCAATGAAGAAAATGATTTACGAATAGCGCACAAAAATATTTATTCTATTGAGCTTTTAAGGCGCGATTTGGGGCAGTTTTGCATGAATAACCGCAATGTGTATATTGCAGATACTTCAATCGCCCTTGATGATGCAGAATACTTAATAAAATATTTGGAGGCCAATTTTAGTTTGGCTACTCCTTGCGCTTATGGTTATAACTCGGAAGGATATTTCTTTGGAAATAATGGCTTAGCCCGAATAAATGAGTGCGGAACCGGATTAACATGTGGTAGTTTCATTGTAAAGTTAGTCAAAGATTACTTGAATACAACTCTATTTGAAGACAACTTCGAAATCAGAGAAGCCGACATACTAAGACAAAGACATCAACTACAGAAATTACTTGAAAATATAGATAACACAACAATAAATATAAATGATTTAATGAATGAAATTGATAAATTCCAATTTTTTCCTCCTGTTATGGTTATGGCTGCGCTACTTAGTCCTGCAACAACATACCCATTATCAAGAGAAGATGTCACTCCTGCTTACGAAGAATTACTTTGTTATTTTGAGAGTTTATAATAAAAGTATTTCAGGCTTCAGCATTACAATGCGTTCATTAACATCGAGTTATTTTGCTGCAAGCAGTGCATTAGTGTAATGAAATACACATATATGTTATTGGTACTAAGGGACGCGCAATAAATTCGTCAGATTTTTGCCACGTTTTACTCTACGAAGCTTCACTCACTATTTAAATAAGTAAAAGGCCCTGAAAAATCAGGGCTTTTTTGACTTCTGCTAGTAAGAAGGTTTACCCTCCACTCAATTATGGATTGTATAAAACCCCATTAATTACAAATGCCTGCTACTTCTCATGCTTATTAATTCCATTTAAAATACCATACTTGTAAAAACAGTGGGTTTCGGTGCTGTTGGCTAATTTTTTATTTTATTGTCCCACAATGATGATTCCAGCATATTTGTCATTGGGGTCAGTTTTCAACATAAGTACATCCCCTTTCGGGGATAGGTATGGCACGGGCCCATGCAGAAAAATGGTTACATTACGTCCAACTAAGGAACGTAAATCCTCCGGATTATCTTTTTTATTCACAGTATAACGAAGGGACAACTTGCGGCCTTCAACTGTGAACTTGTAAAGCGAGAACACTGCAAAGCAATGACCCCATTCTTCCACATATGCTTGACCAAATATAATTCGTTCCTGAAAATTTAGCCGCTCAATATTTCGGTCAGCCTCTCCAATAAATTGAAAGGCGGATTCATAGTTCATTTGATGACCACTGATCGTCAGAGGAAATTTCGCTCGATCCGACGACCGCATTTTCTTCCACGCCTTGATCACCTCCCTCAGAGTGCCAAAATGAGATACAGGCGTAACGCTAGTTGCTCTCGCAAGCTGAAGCAGCTCTTCACGAGAGGGTAGTCTAAGTTTTTTCTTAAAACCAGCGGGTGGTCCAAGGTGGCTTGGGATCGGCTCTTCAACAACTTGCATTGGTCGGGCTGCTGGTCTTCCGGGAACAGAAGCTTGACCTGTACGCTTCGAATCATTTGGGCAACCTGGTACATGTCGATCTGGAGCCAGAAAGTAGATGTTGCTCTTTTCTCCTAGCGATACTGAGGCAAGGCACTCCTCGACAGGACAAAAGTAGGCCAATTTGTGGCCTACTGATTTGTAAGCATGCGCAGAGCGCGCACTTACTTTCGCATCCAACTCCCATGCTATTGCTTCGATCATCAAGTCATCACGCATACCATGCTGCCCACTTATACTTTTCGATTTAAAAACAGTAAGCCAATCATAAATAGCAGAATATTGCTTACAATTATTTTGTTAATCTAAATTGAACATATTCAGTGTAGTGAGGGTCAAGGGTGCGTGGAATAAATGTGGCTTTTTTGCCACGTTTTATGCCGCGAAAGCCTCTTGATGCTCACGTAGCGCTCCTAAGCTTCAGGTGGAGTTAGGGGCTTTTTTTTATCCCTGACTTCGCCGCCTCGCAAGCTAGAGCAGGGTTTGGGGCTGCGCCCTAATGGTTTTTCCCTGTTAAATTTATAGTGGTTTGTGTAAGTAATAACATACAGTTTTGCCTGCTTTATTTTTGTAAACTTACTGCGCCTGCATTTTGTGTTAGCGTTTCTTTGTTGTTTCATTCGTTAAAAAACAAGGGGAAGGCAGTGAGATACATTTTTGTTTTTATCACGTTGGTAGGGACTACTCTATGTTTCGCAGAAAGTTCTAGCCGTGATGTTAATTATTGGATGAAGTCAGAAAATAAAGAAGAGTTGAGCAAGACTGTTGAGAAATGTAGCAATGATCCAGCTAAATATGCAGCTAATGCCGACTGTATTAATGCAAAAGAAGCAAAGAAAAAATTATTCAAGAAAAATTTTCTTAGTAACTGAATTGTGATTTTTATTTGGTATGGCATAGGCTGATCTAGGTAAGCTCACTTATTGTCTTCAATCCATGTGACTTTTAAAGAGTTTTGGTCGTTTTCGGCTTTGTAGCCAAGGCGCTGAAGCTCTTTTTTAATTAACTCAATCTCTCTACTTTCTAAAGAGAGCAGGACATGAAATTTCAATGGAATTTCGCATTGTGAAGCTCCATTTTCTGCGTGTATCCATATATAACTAAAAATAACTTCGAGATATGGGTCTAAGTTTTCGTGTATTTCTTTGTTGTAGTCTTCCGTTAAGCGTATTGCTTTGCTGGCATATAGAGTCATTTTATTTATTTTTTATTGTTTCAATTCTTTTTTCAAGGATTGTTGCGATGTTTTTGTTTGACTCAATCAAAGTTGTCTCTAACTCATTTTTAACTAAGTCTATATTGTTTTCGTCAATATTTATTGTTTCAAAAATATCCATTTTCCCTTCTATCGTACCTACAGCCTCTGGGTATTCCTTGAAAATGCATTGAATTATTTTTTCAATGGTTTCATCAATCGCATTGTCCACTAATTCCTTATTATTTCCTTTGTGGTCGATCGCGTTCTTATTATTGTGTTGATGCACGAGTTCATTAATTTCAATTCTTTTTTTTAGATATTTTGCAGTTAAAAGTGTCGTTGTTGCATTCTGCAAATTTTTCGTTGGGCTGACATGTCCGGTCACGGAGTCATCAATACCACTGACAAGCCAGAATGCAAATTCAGGGTTACGCCTGCTCAGAATTTCTAGCATTTCTGCTGTTGGCCGCTGCCCACCTGAGTAAGCCTTTCTCCAGCTAACTGACTGAATATTTGAATATTCCTCAAGCTCCTTAAATTTCCTTGCTTCATTTGTGGTTGCGTCGATCACAGTTTTAAAGCGCGCACTAATATTTTCGCTTGACATGATAAGTACCATTGGTTAATTATGAGTACCAATGGTACTCGTTATGTCTTTTTTGTCCGTGCAGAGTGCTTCAGGTGATTATGGTCTATGTATTGCCATTTGCAAAGAACCTCATCTGAGTCATTTTTGAGAAAAACACGCATTTTACTTGTACCTATCCACGTTAAGAAACCAGCACCGAACGTTACCGAACCGGTTGTTGTTATCAAAATTAACGAACGTGTGATTTTTGAATTAAGTAGCAAGTTGTTCACTGTTCAGCAGCTTTGAGTTGCCGCCCGCCCGCAGCTAGCGAGGACGGACGGCAAATCGAAGTGATGAACTTTACAAATTAAATTTTCTAATGTCGTCCCATACCAGTAAAGGAATCAAAAATGAGCACACCTCAAGAAAATCAAAAGTTATCACTCAAACCAAATCAAGCTTTGCTTTTTGGCCGAATCCACTCCGTACGCCGTGCAGATGATTTTACATATACCGAAGTGACTCTCCCTGCTGTCGATCAATATACGCCGCCAAATTCTGTAGAAATTCGCTCGAAAAAACGCTTGGGACAAGCAGGCGAGACCATTGAAGCACTTGTAACTTGCGGCGGTTATCGCGCCAAGAGTTTTCAATATCTTGACAAAGAAACAGGCGAAAAAGTAACCCGTCGCCCGACCGTGAACGTCTATTCAGCCGTCGAGGAATAAACCATGAACTCGATGCCAATCCCGCGCTTGCTGGAATCGCTCGAAATGGCCGCTGAGGTGTATATCGAGTTTGTTACTGCGCCTCATCCATCTTCACGCTTGCTGGCAGACCGCGCTTTTGTTTCAACACTGATCGGCTCAATCACGCCGGATTTTATTGAATTGAACACAGATGATCAGGTACGTCTCAAGGCCATTGCTAAAGTCGTTGGCCTGCCTGATCCGCTTGTTCCATACCGTGTGAAGCAAGGGGCTTAATGTGGAACTTCGTTCTTCCGTCGAATACCGTCAACGCTATTACCAGCAAGATAAATGGTTTGTAGACAAGTGCCTGGCAAAAGTACCACCAGCATTTGCTCGCGTTATTCGTCGGAAGCATAACGACATTGTTTTTAAAACCGAAGGTAGTGATACCCGAGCCGCTGCCGCTGGGAATATTTTGGTTCGAGAATATCGCGACCATATTGAATCAGTTGCTGGGAAATTTAACCTCGCGGCCAATGATGAAGAGATTCGGAATCAGGCGAAAAAAGTTGCTGATGCGATTATTTCTCAACTTAAGTACCCCCCTTTAACCAATGATTCAAAGGTACTGCTGTCTCGGGCGCTTGAATTTGCCAGGCAGTATGACGTTGCTTTGTCTGATTTGCCAGAGACAGGCAAGGCAGGTGTGACTGAGGAAACATTGCTTCGGCGTTTAACGGATGAATATTACTGGCGTCGTGTGATACGCCGCAGCACCGCTCGTAGATTGGAGACCGAAGCAATTCGCTTGGGTTTAGTCAATATCCAAGCGGGTGCTTATGCCAGTGAAGAAAGTGTTTATCGTTTCCGCGCTCAACGGAAGCGTAACAAAACACTGCTGCAAAATTTGCAGGCGACCAATGAAGCTGGCGATACATTTTCGCTGCAAGACCTAGCGGATACCAGCGTTTCAAATCCTGCCATTCGCCGTTCCGAATTAATGACGCGTATTGCAGGACAAGAACGTATTGCACGTGATCTCGGCCACGTTGGTGTTTTTATTACTGCAACATGCCCTAGCCGTTTTCATGCGTTCAAGCGACTAGGTAAAAAGAAAACCATATCAAATCCAAATTTCAATGGTGCGACACCATTGGACGGGCAAGCTTATTTATCCCAAGTCTATGCCCGTTTACGTGCAGCACTTCATCGGCGCGGTATTAACGCATACGGTTTTCGGATTGCCGAACCGCATCACGATGGTTGCCCACACTGGCATCTTCTTTTATTCGTTGAAGCAGAACAAGTCAAAGCCATGCTTGAGCTGTTCCGCAGCTATTTCACGCAAGAAGATCAGCAAGAATTGATCAACTCCGTCAGCGGAAAAATCAAATGGCAGCGCCGCATCAAGTTTATTCAAATTGATTGGAAACGCGGTAGCGCCGCGGGCTACATCGCTAAATACATTTCAAAAAACATCGACGGCAAACAAACAGACGGGGAAAGCATTGGTGTTACCCACGATGGTTTTGAGGCCATTACTGCTGCTGAACGTGTGCAGGCGTGGGCGTCAATCTGGGGTATTCGCCAGTTTCAGCCAATTGGCGTCGCACCTGTAACGCTATGGCGTGAACTGCGTCGCGTCGCTCGCCAAGAAGAGTCCTTTGATTCTGACATTCTCGAACGGGCTTCTGCCGCCGCCGATCAGGGAGATTGGGCTGAATACGTCCGTGTGCTTGGCGGCACAGGTTTGAAGTTGTGTGATTTACCGCTGGGTCTCGTGCGCGATACCAATTTACTCAATAAATACGGCGAAGCCAGCACATCAAAAATTACAGGTGTTGTTGATCGAATTGACGGTGATTTCGTGCGCTCGCGGATTCATGAATGGACTGTGGAGTTTTCTCCTGCCAGCGAGCACAGCGAGCCTTGGACTCGTGTCAATAACTGTACGGTCGGCCAGATCGGCGGAACGCCGAGCCACTGCGAACTAGATGTTTTTGCCTTTAAAGAAAATCAGATTTTTATTCCACGGTTTGAGCAAGGCGGTATCAGTCGAGGTACAGCTCAAGCAATCAGACTGGATGGTTAAAGCATGGCAATTGGACAAATTGTGAATGTGGTCGTCTGCACATCAGGCACACCAGCCCGTACTCCTTGCCCTGCAGGGCAAACCACGAAAGTGGTGCAGGCGTATGTCATCGACCCATCACAGCAAAACAATTTTGAAGCGGCTACAGCGCCTTTTGATTATGGCTATGCGTCCGGTATTTGGGCGTTGGCATTTTCAACAGTGGTAGGTCTGTATTTCGTTTCTCATGGAATCGGATTGGTGCTCGGCATGATTCGCCGAGGCTGAAACGTATGCGAGCGGGCGCTTTCCCGTATTTTTTGAAGGAAGATAAAAATGTTTAAAAACGTAATCGCTAAATCCAAATCTACTGCCGTTGCCGTACTGGTTGGCCTAGGTGCTGTCATGGCTCCTGCGGCAAATGCTGCAAGTACTGCCCCTGATTTGTCATCGTTAACTTCTGCGGTGGATTTCAGCACGACCATTACTGCATTGCTGGCAATTTCAGGCCTTCTGGCTGGTGTGTATATCGCCATTAAGGGTGCCAAAACCGTGTTACGCATGATTAAAGGCGGCTAATCGTTCTGGTGGTTTCAGGGGAGGCTTACGTCTCCCCCTTTGGGCTTGGAGGTATAAATGGACTTTTTTATTGCAGTAATTACGCTGATCGCCTTATTAATTTTTGCTTTAGGCGCTGTCATTTCGATTTTTCTGTATGAAGATTTTTCCATTGAAAACCAGCATGTTTATTTGGAGTACCCACGCTGGGAAGCCCCTTTCGTTTTTGTATTTTTCTTTGTACGTTATTTGCACACTTTCTTTTTCGAAAGTATCCCGCTTTATTTCGCCTGCAAATTTAGGCGATAGCCATGACGATTAATGAGCTCTGGTATTTGATTATCTTCGTTTGGGGTATTGCCTGCGGTTGGTCGGTGGTTAAAGGGATTTCCAATTAGTAATTTGAAGGTGTAAGGGTTATGAAACTGTGGAAACGTACATTGCTGTGCTTATGCTTGATTTCGATGTTGGCGCAACAAGTTTTGGCCAATGCGGTATTAGCGCCGGTTGAGAATTACGTAGTCAATCGAGCAGTGGCTGGAATTGTCGCTAATCGCATCGCTGCTGCTGAAGGAGTTGCTGCGAATGATGCTGTGTGGTTAGCAAGAGCCGCAAATGAGCCAGTTTATGCCGCAACAATGGCAGGAATCAGCAAGCAAATGACAGCCGTCAATATTGCATCCACAGTGGTCGGTGGAGCATTGGCGATTGCCGGTGCACCAGTATGGTTGACTATTGCCGCGGGCCTTGGAGTTATGGCGGTAGGCGCTTATTATTTTACGAATGACCAGTTGCAAAAAGTAAGTATTAATCAGTCGGGCTCATCTGTCGTTATTCAGACTGAAAGTACACCAATTAAACCTGCATATATACCACCAGTAAGTTCAGGCTCCAGTGAAAGCTTTGGCGCGATGGCTGTGGCATCTGGATTGCTAGTTTATCGCGGCAGTTGTTCATATGGTGGAGACTGCCTTTCATACCCTCCCGCACCAGCAGAATATTGGGTCGATGCACCTTTCATGCTGAGCAATGGTAATTTCGTTGTTATTGCATATTCTCTGGCTGAAATATCCCGTTTTATGAAGGCTGATACAAAGCGAATTAGCGATGGTGGGGGCTATGACGGATATTCTGGCCAAAGAGTGGTTAAAACGTTTAATGGTGCTTTTTTCTTGCCTCGCTCTGGAGGAGGCCAAGATTTATTTGGAACTTATACAGTTTCAACTACACCGCCGCCGGTTAAAAATGCATCGGGGGTTGAAGTTGTCGGCATGCCAGTGATTACCACTGAAACGAAACAATTATTTGATTGGACTGTAGGGGCAAATGCACCAATCCCTCAAACGTTTACCAATTTAACGGATGCTTATCCTACTTTAACGGATGCCCAAAAAGCCATTCCCGTTCCGGCTAGCCAATTGGCTGAGATTACGAATGAAGCGTGGCTGCGTGCAGCTCAAGACCCAAATTATAAAGGGCTTCCATATAGCGTTACCCAGCCGATTACAGCTGCGGATGTAGCTACATGGCAAGCGGCCAACCCAAACGCTATGCCTACACTTGGCGATATGTTGCGCCCAGCTCGGAATCCGGCGACAGATCCTAATGGAGTGCCAATTTCACCTACGGCAAATTCGAACAGTAATCCAATACCAAATCCTAATCCGGGCACGAATCCGGGAACAAATCCCTCTGGTCGTCCAGACCTTGGCGAAGATCCAGGTGTGCCTGATCCGACATTAGAAGATACCCCTGATGCGGCTACGATTCTAAGTCCATTGACCTCGCTTTTTCCTGAGTTACGAAGTTATCAGGCTCCATCGCATGTATCGCAATGCCCTAAACCTACTTTTGATTTGTTTGGCCGTTCGATTGTTATGGATGCTCAGTGCACGATTGCCGAACAGTTTCGTTCGGAATTAGCCGCCGTCATGCTTGTAGTTTGGCTTCTGGTTGGCCTGTTTATTCTTCTTTCTGCCTGAGGTCGTTATGCCTGCTGCTCTGTTCGGTATTTTAATGTCAGCGTTGCGCACGATGTTGGGTTTCATGCTGCGCTCGGTCATTGTCAAATTTGTGACTTTTTTTGCACTGTTCTTCATTGTGAAAGAATTCGTCAATGTGATGGTGGAAAGCCAGCTTTATCCAGGCGCTACACAGGCTTCGACGCTATCCAATGCGTTCTCGGCTATTCCTACATCTGTCTGGTATTTCCTCGATTTATTTAGCGTTTCGACGGGGTTATCAACGGTGATTTCTGCTTATGCCACGCGTTTTATCATTCGCCGCATTCCGGTAATCGGGTAATACGATGGCGATCAATGCATACGTAGGATTGCAAGGCTCTGGCAAATCATTTGAGGTGGTTTCATCGGTCATTCTGGACGCAGTTCAGCATGGTCGGCGTGTTGTTACCAATGTGGCGGGGATTAACGAAGACAGGATTCATGAATACCTAGTGAATCAGCGTGATGCTGAAATTGACAAGCTGGGTCGGATTATTCATATCGAAAACGAACGTATTTTGCAGACGCAATTTTTCCCTGATGAAGAAAAGCCAGAATTGGAATCTGTGGTTCTGGGCGGTGATCTGGTCGCAATTGATGAAGCCTGGCGTTTTTGGGGTACGGATAACGGCAAGCTCAGTCATGAGCACATGCAGTTTTTCCGTATGCATCGCCACTACGTTCATCTTGAAACGGCGGTGGCCTGCGACGTGGTGTTGATGACGCAAGACATTACGGGCTTGCATCGCTCGGTCAAGAACGTAGTCGAGTTCACGTTTCGGATGCATAAACACAAGTCGTTGGGTTTCACCAAACGTTACCGTGTTGAGATTTATGAAGGTTGGAAGCTCAATGCCAAAACACGCATTGACGACCGGCAGAAGAAATATGATCCGGCGATTTTTCCCTTATATCAGAGTTACACCGGTGGCCAAGGCTCGGAAAAAGCCATCGACAAGCGGCAAAACCTGTTGGCCAATCGAACACTGTGGCTATATGCAGTTGGCGTAGTGGTGATGATGAGTATCGGCGGTTGGGGAGCATGGCGATTTTTTCATCCGAATAATGCGGCAAAAGCTGTGCCAGGTGCGCCGGCTAAAACTTCGGCTGTGGCGTCGGCGTCAACGCAAACTCTACCGCAGCAAGATAGACAGAATTTCTCAGGCTCATGGCGCGTAGTTGGTACGTTGCAAGCTGATGATGTTAGCTGGGTTGTTGTTGCGGATCAGGCTGGCCGCATAAGAGTGGAATCGCCTTCAATGTTCAATGGCGAAGGAGTGGCTATTGTTGGTCATATTGATGGCGAAGCCGTTACACGCTGGTCAGGCTCGATGGATAAAGCGGCAGGCGTGCCAGTGGGGCAATCAAAATGAGTATGAGATTTTCGCGTACGCGAAAAAGTTTATTAGTCCTTCTGATGACTGTCTGCACGATGGCGCAAGCAGCTAAATTGCCAGAAGGCGCTATTCCAGATTTGGCCATGCTGGGTTTGCCAAAGTCGCCTAAGTTCGACTTTCAGCAAATCAGTGTGTCGCAAGTCATCAGCTTGGTATATGCCGAAGCCCTCAAACAACCGTATGTGATTGACCCCGCCGTGCTGAGGGATGATCGCTTAGTTTCATTCCGATTTGATGCCAGCAAAGGCGACCTTCGGACATTTTTACGCAATTTTATGGATACCTTAGGTTTCGTAATCGAATCACGTAACGGAGTGGATTTCGTAAAAATTAAACCAGCGGCGGAAAAAGAAGCGGTGAACAAAGAGTTTTTCGTATACCACCCGCAGTACCGTTCACTCTCATATTTAGCGGATATTCTGACACCCCTGTTTATTTCCGGTGGCTTTACAACGTCTAGAGCAGTTCGCGCCCCTGCTGGTGCAAAGATTGAGAGCGGCTCTATGCCTGTGCCACCTACGTCAGCGGCAGCAATGATAGACCAAGACAGCGATACGCTGATTTTTCAAGGATCGGCGGATGAAATAGCCAAGCTAAAAAAACTATTGCCGATGGTCGATACGGCGAGCGGTGAAGTTGCGGTCAAAGCCGTGGTTTACGAAGTGACAACTGGCAATACTGAAGGTACCGCTTTTTCCATGGCGCTAAATTTACTAGGTGGAAAGCTCGGAGTATCAGTCGGTGGTGATTCTGCTGCGTTGAATAATTCGATCACTTTTAAAGCGGCTAACTTTGACCTGGCATTGTCGGCGCTGGCGGGGGATTCGCGCTTTAAGGTCGTTTCGACGCCACGAATTCGGGTTAAATCAGGCGCGCAAGCTCGACTTACTGTTGGACAGGACGTTCCAGTTTTAGGCGCTGTGACATATCCGCAAGGTGGTGGCGGTGCAGTTCAATCCATTGAATATCGGTCTTCCGGTGTGATTCTTTCACTTAGCCCTGTTGTACGTGGCGCGATGGTCGAAATGACAGTCGATCAGCAAATTAGCGATTTTGCCAAGACAGAAACAGGCGTGAACAACTCGCCCACACTGACCAAGCGAGCCTTATCTACAACTGTGACAGCGGAGGATGGCGAGTTGATTGTGCTTGGTGGTCTGACAACAGACAAGGATAGCCAAGGTACATCAGGGCTGTCTTTTTTTCCGAAGTTTATGCGTAACAACAGCCAAAGTAGCAATCGCACCGAAGTGCTTTTGTTACTACAAGCCACAAAGCTATAAGTACCGCCAATTATTTATACATTGGCGTGCCTAGAACGATATGTGTATTGAAAATATGAACACGATTTCAAAAAGGGTGATGGCATGAGCGGTTTATTTTTAACTCGTGAAGAATTGATACAGCTAACAGGTATCAAAACTGGCCAGCGTGGAAAAGCGCGTGAAGTATTGCAAAGTGAATGGCTGCGTAGCGTTGGCATTCCTTATTGGTTGAATTTCAGAGGCGTGCCGGTTGTCACTCGTGCCGCTATTGAAGGCTCGAAACACGGAGCAGGGGTCTCGACAACAGCGGCGTGGTCACCGCGCGTTATTTCTGCTGGGGCGAGATAGAGGCGATGGGCAGAGTGCCAACAAGAAATAAAAACCTGCCTCCCCGAATGCGCGCGCGTCATCGGGGTGAAAAGGTTTGGTATTACTACGATGCAGGCGGAAAGCCGCGCCGTGAAGTTCCGCTGGGCAATGACTATGTGACGGCTGTTCTGAAATGGGCGGAGCTGGAGCAGGCTGAGCGCACCGAAGTCATAGTGATTACATTTCGGCATGCGGCTGAACGCTATATTCGCGATGTTCTGCCAGAAAAAGCGCCGAGAACTCAAAAAGACAATTTAACGCAGCTCGAAAAATTACTGGCATTTTTTGATGATCCACCTGCGCCACTGGATCAAATTGAGCCGCTTAATATTCGGCAGTTCCTTGATTGGCGTGTTGCCGAGACGAAAGAACGATTAAAAAAGGCTGGCAAAGAAGATTCGGCAGGGGATGGCCGAGTGCGTGCCAATCGTGAAAAAGCATTGTTCTCGCATATCTGGAATTATGCACGCTCATGGGGCTATACCAATAAGCCGAATCCATGCCAAGGAATTGCAGGCTATCGTGAACGCGCCCGTGATGTGTATGTTGATGACGCCGCTTATGAAGCAGTTCATCAGCAAGCGGATGTGGTGTTGCGTGATGCAATGGATTTGGCATGGCTGACTGGCCAGCGCCCAGCTGATGTTCTAAAGATGTCCGAAACGGACGTGAAAGATGGTGTGTTGTGGGTCAAGCAAAATAAAACGGGTGCCAAACTTCGTATTTCAGTAATCGGGCAGTTGGCAGAAGTGATTGCACGAATCATGGAGCGCAAAAAGGCTTATAAAGCGCGTAGTTTAAAGCTATTAATTGATGACGATGGCAAGCCGCTTACTGAATCAATGCTACGCCATAAATTTGATCGTGCGCGTGAATTGAGTGGCCAAACTTGGCAATTTCGCGACCTTCGCGCTAAAGCTGGAACAGAAAAAGAAATGGATTCCGGTATGAGCGCCGCGCAAGATTTGCTCGCCCATACCACGCAAAATATGACTAGTGCTTACGTGCGAAATAGAGTGGGTAAGCTGGTTGAGCCGACCCGCTAATTTGTCATTATTTTAAATAGCCACCCATGATTAAGCAGTTGTATACAACTAGATTGGCATTGCCTTAAAAGCAAGGGAGTAGAGGGGAACGTGTTTGTAATACTTCCCCGCTTGCTTACGAATAAAGACATTCAAATTCAGTCATGCGTGTCTGTTTAGTAGATTATTGATGATTAATATGTGATTACATTTGAGGAAAAAGCTTTGTCGAAGTCATACTCAAATGTTGCATTATTGTTACCAATAAACCTCTTTTTGTAGCAGTTGGCTATAGCTACAGCTTCAATTGAAATTTGAACGCTTCCTGTTTTAAGGTTAAGTTCTTTTTCAAGATCACTAAAAACTACAGCTACATCTGATGGATTTTGGCCTTCAGCTTTAGGCCACCAATGGTCTAAGATGGCAAAAATATCAGAAGTGTTAGAAACAAGAGGGGTAGGAACTATAGTAACTTTCTTTTTTTTGCTTATTAGTCGAAAAATTAATACGACAGTACATACGCCTAGAAGAATTAGGAGCCACAATGGGGTTGGATAGGTTGTATTTAGAAAGAAGAGCGTATTTATAAAAGAAGAGGTATTAAGGGTACTCCAAAGCCAAATCGCACCGGCAACGATGCAGGTGGCTATGACCTTACTCCAGACTGGATCTTTCCATATTCTTAAAAGAAAATTCATCATGACTTGGCACCGTTTGTTAGGTGAAAAATAGCTTTTGCGGAACTGACTTACTTTTGCGGAACAGAATATTTTCAGAAGCACAAAAAAACAAAGCCCTAGATTTCTCTAGGGCTTTGTTTTTATTCGAATTTTTGGCGGAAGCGCAGAGATTCGAACTCTGGGTGGACTCACATCCACGACGGTTTTCAAGACCGCTGCCTTAAACCACTCAGCCACGCTTCCATTTCTTGAACTGGTGCGCATAATAGCAAGCATTTGCGCGCCTGTCTCGTTTTTTAATAAATTTTTTATAATTTTTCTAAAACGGCAAAGTTAGCCAGTGAGGCGTTTGCTGTATGTTCAATTGCAGGGGAGAGGCGGATGCGATAGCTCTTACCTTGTGCGGCTAAACGGAACTCTCGATTGTCGGCAAAAAATGCCTGCGGCACGACCAAGAAGCGATTTTGATTGATCGAGGTGTTTTCCGGTGAGTACACGCCAAAGAAGCTTCGATTGCCCAGTAGCGGCGTTAGCTCAACAATGATCGGCGTTTGTGAAATGGTTTCAATGCCGACATTGACTTGGCCGTCGCGCTTTTTGGTAATACGGCGCACGATGCCAACCGAAACCGGATTCATGCCCACGCCATCCAGCCCAACGATTTCGCCAACTTGTAATTCATCATCGCGGCTGGTTTGGTAATTTACACCAATGCCGGTGGTGCTTTCGTTGTCGATACTCCAGCGCGATTGGGTGTCTGTCGGTGCTTCGCCGCGCAAATGGCCAATCACATCATCCAAGCCGCGCGTGACCTTGATTGATTTTTGCGTTGCATGGCGCTCAGCTTTGCGCACGGGTGCTGGCGTATCGCGTGACCAAAGATTAATTAAGTGCTGCATTAAATCAATATTTGCCGCTTGATTTGATTCTGCTGGTAAGCCTAGATCGACAGGGTCTTCACCTTGTTGCAGCTTTTCTATGGTTTCTTTGATATGCAAGGTCAGCGTTTCGGTAAACCAATAGCGCCAATTTTCACCGACCATATCGCGGCGTAGGCGCTTAGGTGGCGTTGAGCCCGCAATATTGATTGCGAACAGTTGGCGATTCGGTTTGATTTGGCTTTCTAGATCAACACGACTGGCCCAGCGTTTGAGCCATTGCGTGACCAATTCGATTTGCGCGGGTTGAAGTTTTTCCGGTACCGCCAGCGCTAACATCAAGAGCTGCATAAATTCGCGGCGAATGTCGGTGATTTCTGCGTTGGGGTAGGGCTGCAAAGGTTGGGTTGCAAAGCCTTTTTGTTCGGCAAATAAATACAAACGATTTAGATTGCGCCAAGTGCGGCTATCCATTTCCATGTAACGCAGATAAGCCCAGCGCGCTTGCTCAGAAAAATACATCAAGCCGCGTAGCGTAAACAGTTGCAATTCTTTATCGAGGCCGCGTGGTGTATTTTGGCTGGCTTGCTTAATACATAGGCGATAACCATCGCCCATTTCATTCCAAAATGCCAATAAAGTCGGCAGCACTTGTTTGGGTGTCGCGCCATCGTCCAGCGTTTTGCCTTGATAAATCGCGACTAAATGATCTTGCAGACTGCGGGCTTTTTCATCGAGATAAGGGATAGTTTTAAAGCGTTCTTTGATACTGGTGCGAGGGTTACTGTTGATTTGTTGCAGGGCTTTGATGATTTCAACTTGCGCTTGCAGGATGTCGCTTTCTGGGAGTTCTTGCATCATGACGGTGGCCGATTTTAAATCGTAGACACCTTCGTTCTTGCTTTTACCTAGTAAGGCGCTAATGAGGCTGGTGAAATCAAACATATTGATGGTTTTCCTAGCTACGTCGAGTGCTATTTAAATATTTTGTCTAGTAAAGATAAACGCTTGCCCCATATTCGAGCAAGCAATTGTCATTAAATGATTGTATTCGTTGCATTTTTTGTGAAGGCAGCCGCATTTGCTGATCGACTTCAGCGCCGATCGCCTCAGTGGCGTTTTTAGTCTTTGGCATTGTGTTAAAATAGCGCGTTTTGATGTCTATTGTTCGAAATCGGGCTTTAGGCGCACCCCAACATCTTACACCTTGCTGGCATCAGTGCTGGCGAGAAAGCGTAAAAAGACAATGATTAGTTCGAATGGCATCACCATGCAGTTTGGCGCTAAGCCGCTGTTTGAAAAAGTATCTGTGAAATTTGGCGACGGTAATCGCTACGGTTTGATCGGCGCCAATGGCTGCGGCAAATCGACCTTTATGAAAATCCTTGGTGGCGATTTAGAGCCGACTGCAGGTAACGTGGCGCTTGATCCGGGTATTCGCTTGGGTAAATTAAAGCAAGATCAATTCGCATTTGAAGATTTACGCGTGATCGACGTAGTGATGCAAGGCCATGGCGAATTGTGGGCTGCGATTCATGAGCGCGATGCGATCTACGCCAACCTTGAAGCGACCGAAGACGATTATATGCACGCGGCGGAGCTGGAAGGCAAAGTAGCGGAATATGACGGCTACACCGCCGAAGCCCGCGCTGGCGCTTTGCTGATGGGCGCAGGGATTCCGATTGAATTGCACAACGGCCCGATGTCGGATGTGGCACCGGGTTGGAAATTGCGCGTATTGCTGGCGCAAGCTTTGTTCTCTAATCCCGATGTATTGCTGCTCGATGAGCCGACCAATAACTTGGATATTCATACGATTCAATGGTTGGAAGACACGCTGAATCAGCGCGATTCAACGATGATTATCATTTCCCATGACCGTCACTTTTTGAATCAAGTCTGCACGCATATTGCCGACGTCGATTACGGCGAAATCCGTATTTATCCGGGCACGTACGACGATTACATGCTGGCGTCTACACAAGCGCGCGAACGCACTTTGACCGATAACAGCAAAGCTAAAGAGCGTGTTGCTGAGTTGCAAGCGTTTGCGCAGCGCTTTGCGGCGAATAAATCGAAAAGCCGTCAAGCGACTAGTCGTTTGAAATTGGCTGATAAGATTAAAGATGGCATGGTCGAAGTGAAGCCTTCCAGCCGTCAAAATCCATACATTCGTTTTGATGTGGATGACAAACAAAAGCTGCATCGCCAAGCGTTCGAATTGACTAATTTGTCCAAATCATTCGACAAGCCGCTGATCCAAAGCCTGAACCTGATTTTTGAAGCCGGTAATCGTCTCGCGGTGATTGGTGGTAACGGCGTGGGTAAATCAACGCTGATGAAGCTGCTGGTTGGCGTACTCAAACCCGACGCAGGTACAGTGAAATGGGCTGAAAAAGCCGATGTTGGTTATTTTGCGCAGGATCACGAAGAAGATTTCGCTGAAGACATGACTTTGTTCGATTGGATGCGCCAGTGGGCTGAGGTTGGCGTTGAAGAACAAGTGATTCGCGGGATTCTCGGTCGTTTGCTATTTAGCGGCGACGATGTGAAAAAATCAGTGAAAGTATTGTCTGGTGGTGAAAAAGGCCGCATGTTGTATGGCAAGTTGATTCTGCAAACGCCGAATGTATTGCTGATGGACGAGCCAACCAATCACATGGATATGGAATCGATCGAATCGCTCAACATGGCTTTGGACTTGTACAAAGGCACGCTGATTTTCGTATCGCATGACCGCGTGTTTGTATCGTCATTGGCGACGCAAATTCTGGAACTGAATGGCGATGGTACTTTCCATCACTTTTTGGGTGGCTATGAGGAATATCTTGATTCTCGTGGTTTAGCGACTTAAAAACGCCGTAGCCAAAAAATCGCCCGATTCTCCTTGGAGTAATCGGGCTTTTTTTATGGTAACGAGTTGCTTACTCATCTTCCGCTGAGTTTATGCAGCCTATTCAAAAGTCAAAAACGTTGTCCACGAAAAAACACGAGCAAGGCTATCGCTGAATGGATGTAGGGAAGAAGTCTGCGGTGTTCGGCATTTTTCGTGCATTTCGCACCCCAAGGGTATTTCCTGCGGGGCATGTTTTTCGTGGATAAATTGGTTTGTTGTTGATTTGAGTTTGCAATTGATAGTCATAAAAAAACGAGCCCTAAAGGCTCGTTATTGATGTATTGCTCGCTAGATCTTATTTAATAAGGGCTAGGACAATATACCCTTGGGTATTAACGACGACGGAATTGATTGTTCCGTGCTGGCGCAGGGCGGTCGTCTTTATGACGGAAGCTCACGCGGCCTTTGGTCAAATCGTACGGTGACATTTCAACCGTTACGCGGTCACCCGCGATAATGCGGATGTGGTTTTTACGGATCTTGCCAGAAGCATAGGCAGTGATTTCGATGCCGTTAGTGAGGGTGACACGAAAGCGAGTATCCGGGTAAACCTCGGCCACTACACCTTCCATTTCTACAACGTCTTCTTTTGACATTTACTTTTCCAGTTCTTGCACATAAGCAATTGAATACGGAGCCTGCCGCTGCGAATCCCATTAAGGGCGCTGTCGGCAGTCTCCCGCAAAGCAGCGGGAGTGTGATCTATGCGGGAATAGCCGAACTTGCGAACGATCAGATGCCGGACATAGGCTAATTTGCTGTAAATAAGGCGCTGAGCAACTTATTTACCTACGTGTAACGGCCAATACAAGGAAAGGCGGTTCACGAACAGCCCTACACTATACAGGTATTTTTCCATCAGCAATAGCTGTCGCGCCAGTTTATGTGCGCAGGCACCCACGCCGACTCAATCGCTTCGCCCGCCAGCAGCGCGATGATGCGCGCCAAACTTTGCGCAGCCAATTGTGCGCTGTCTTGCACGACGGTATTAATCGGGCGAGGCATGCAATCGAGTAGACGATGATCGTCAAAGCTCAGCAAATATTGCGGCGCAGTTTTGAATTGATCGTGCTCATTCATAAACGCCAGCACGCCTTCGAGCAGTGAAATCGAGGCGGCAAAGACCGCTTCAGGATAGCGACCGAGTTGCGTAAAACATTCGGCCATCATCGCGTACCCACTTTGCTGATGATAATCGCGGTGGAAAATCAGCTGTGGTTTGGCGGTCAAGCCTCGTTCTTGCCATGCCCGCTGGAAACCTGCGAGTCGATCTACGCTCGGTGACAAGTCCATTTGCCCGCCAAAATAGGCGATTTCAGTCACGCCTTGCGCTAAAGTCTGTGCGATCAGCGTAAACACTTGCTCGGTTGCATTACTCACGACAAAAGGCAAAGGGCTATCAATGACGCGGCGATCGACCAGTACCAAGGGCAAGCGCTTGCTCCATTTGGTGTAGAGCTTGGCATTATTGGAGCAGGGCACCAGCATTAAGCCATCGACTTGCCGCGCTAATAATTGCTCAACGGCTTTAATTTCCGTGTCGGTTTGATCGTTGCTGCACACGACAAATAGCTGAAACCCCGCATCGCGGCATAAAGCTTCCAGCGATTGCGCCAGCAAAGCATGTGCCAAATTGCTCAGTTCAGGTACAACCAAACCCAATGTACCGCTGCGCCGCGAGCGCAATGATCGCGCCGATGCCGATGGTTGAAAGTGATGTTCCGCCGCCACTTGCTGCACACGCGCCACTGTACTGGCGGCAATGCGATATTGCGCGGCGCGGCCATTGAGCACCATGCTGGCGGTGGTTTTTGAAACTCCGGCCAGCTTGGCGATATCGACGATAGTGAGGCGTTGGTAGTTGGTCATAGAATCTGGGCGTTGAGAGTAGGGAGTGAGTGGGGCGGATTATCTATTGGGTATATGCTTATAGGCATTTATAAATAATGCTTGCATGGCAATACCATTTGATAAAAGTACTTAAATACCACTCCCCACTCCCTATTCATTACTGCTTCACGAGATCCAGCGGTACAGGGATAAATTTATCCACTGCTTCGCCTTTGCTAAGTTTAATCGCAGCATCGACGCCCATTTTACCGATTAACTCTGGTTTTTGTTGCACTGTCGCCGCCAATTGACCGGCTTTAACTGCTTTTACTGCATCTGGCGTTGCATCAAAACCGACGACAACGACGTTTTTCAGACCCGCAGCTTCAATGGCTTTGAACGCGCCCAGTGCCATTTCATCGTTATGCGCAAACACGCCTTTGATGTCTTTGTTACCTTGCAAGATGTTTTCCATCACAGAGAGGCCTTTCGCACGGTCAAAATCAGCCGCTTGTTTAGCCGACAATTTCACATCCGCTTTGCCATCAATGACAGAGTGGAAGCCTTGGCCGCGTTCACGTGCCGCCGATGAACCTGGAATCCCTTCTAGTTCTACGATATTGCCTTTGCCGCCGATTTTTTCCAGCAAAAATTCACCGGCCATTTTGCCACCCGCGATATTGTCCGACGCAATGTGCGCGTTGACTTCGGCGCCGTTTACGCTGCGATCCAGTGAGACAACTTTAATCCCCGCTTTCAGCGCTTCTTTCACGACACCAGCCACCGCATCCGAATCGGCTGGATTAATCAAAATTACTTGGACTTTTTTCTGGATCAAATCTTCGATATTCGAGATTTGCTTTGCTGAATCATCCTGCGCATCGACCGTAATTAAGGTCACGCCTTGTGCTTTCGCTTCAGCATCGGCGCCATCACGCAATGCGACAAAGAAAGGATTGTTTTGTGTTGAAATCGCCAAACCAATACTCAGCGGTGCGCCCGCTGCGGCGGCGGCCGGTTCACTGGCGGCTTGGGTATCAGGGCCTTGTTTTGAGCAGGCGATGAGGCCAGTTGCTAAGAGGCCGACCAAAAGAGGTGAAAGAATGCGTTTCATGTTTGACTCCAATCAAATAAAGACATAAAGAGAAACTACTGGGTATTGACGTCTATCTACTACAAATAAAGAGCTACAGATAAATACATCTATTATTTTTGCCATTTTTAGGTTTGGTGTTGATGCCGTGCCGCAATGGTTGAGCTGCATGAAATCCCTTGTATCGCGCCGAGCGAGGAACAAGCGGCAAGGGGCTTTCGGCGGGCTCTGTTTTGTTAAAGCCCGCCGCCTTGCCGATTGTCCGCAGCGAGGGAATCCGGCGTAGCCGGACGCAGATACTAGGGCGGCTTTCTTTTGCTTACTTTTCTTGGCCGTTCAAGAAAAGTAAGTGCCGCGCGGCATGAGCGCGACCATGGTGAGTAGAAAATTGACGTGTTCATCTTAAGTGAGGTGACTTTTTCATCAACACTAAATCTGAACATGCCCATTATTTTTTATTCGCCCGATCCAGCAGCACGGCCAGCAAGATGACGACGCCTTTGATGACTTGTTGGTAAAACGACGATACGCCGAGCAGGTTCAGGCCGTTGTTTAAAATCCCGATCAAGAGCGCGCCGACCAAGGTACCGAAAATCCAGCCTCGGCCACCCGTCAAGCTCGTACCACCGAGTACAACTGCTGCAATCGCATCAAGTTCATAGCCGGTACCGGCAGTCGGTTGTGCTGAATTCAAACGTGAGGTCAAAATCATCCCGGCGGTGGCAGCCATTGCGCCCGATAGCGTGTACACCCAGATTTTGATGCTGTCGGTATTGATGCCAGAAAGCCGAGAGGCTTCTTCATTGCCACCGACTGCATACACATGGCGACCAAATACGGTTTTTTTCAGCACGAACCAGAACACGCCAAACATCACCAGCATAATAATGACGGGAACGGGGATGATTCCGGCCACATAGCCACCGCCGAGCATGGCGAAAAAATCGCTATTTAAGCCAGTAATCGGGCGGCCTTCGGAAAATACTAAGGCTAAGCCGCGCAAAATCGTCATCATGCCCAGTGTCGCAATAAACGGTGCGACCTTGCCCTTACTAATCACCAAGCCATTGAGCATTCCCATTCCAGCGCCAGCTAAAACGCCAACGCTGGTAGCAACAATCGGGTCAATGCCGTGGCTGAGCATCAGCGCGGTGAGTACCGATGACAGCGCTAAAATCGAGCCGACCGACAAATCAATGCCACCGAGTAAAATCACCAAAGTCATACCAAACGCAATCAGCGCGTTGATGGAGACTTGGCGGAACACATTCAGTAAATTGCCCATCGTTAAAAAGTCAGGACTGGTAATGGCGAGGCCGGTCGCCAAAACTAAGAGCGCCAAAAAAGGGCCGAGTTTTTGTAATGTGGCCTTGTGTTGTACGTTCATTTCAAACCTCCAGTTGCTGCGGTCATGATGGTTTCGGCGCTGGCTTGGGCAAAAATCCCCGCCTGACGGCCTTGATGCATAACGAGGATACGGTCACTCATTGCCAACACTTCGGGCAATTCAGAGGACACCATGACAATCGCGACGCCCGATTGCGCTAGCTCGTTAATAATTTGATAGATTTCAGCTTTGCCGCCCACATCGACGCCGCGAGTCGGCTCATCTAAAAACAGCACTTTCGGTGCAATTCCTAGCCATTTGGCAAACACGACTTTTTGTTGATTACCGCCGGAGAGCGATTTCACTTCCAGCTCAGCGTCGCGAGTACGGATATGCATCCGATCAATCTCGCGCTGCACGACTGCCATTTGCTGCTTTTGATTAATCATGCCGCCGTGGGAATACGCAGAAAGGTTCGCCAGCGTGGCGTTTTCTCGCACTGATAAACCCAGAACTAAGCCTTGGCTTTTTCGATCTTCAGTGACAAAACCGATCCCAGCCTTAATCGCATCGCTGGGCTGCTTCACATGCAGCGCGACACCATCGAGTTCAATCTGACCAGCTACTTTGTGATTGATGCCAAAAATGGTTTTGAGGATTTCACTGCGCCCGGCGCCCATCAGCCCGGCAATACCCAGCACTTCACCGGCGCGTACTTCAAAGTTGATATTGCTGATGCTGGCGTCCGCCAAACCCGTCACTTTGAGGCGAATTTCTCCGAGAGCGGCTGTACGTGTCGGGAACCGATCGCCGATTTCGCGGCCCACCATCATCCGTACGATTTCATCAAAATTGGTTTTGGCGATTTCGCGCTCGCCAACAAATTGTCCGTCGCGCAGCACTGAGATTTTGTCGCAAATTTTGAAAATCTCTTCCATGCGGTGCGACACATACACAATCGCGACGCCGCGCGATTTCAAGTCAGAGATAATCTCAAACAGCTTTTCGGTTTCGCGCTCAGACAGCGCCGCAGTGGGTTCGTCCATAATCAGCGTTTGTGCATTGAGCGATAGTGCCTTGGCGATTTCCACCATTTGCTGCTGACCAATCGATAGCGTGCCGGCTTCAACGTCAGGGTCGAGATTTTCAATGCCGAGAAGTTGCAGATATTCCAGGCATTGCGTGCGCATTTTGATTGTATTGATAATGCCAAAGCGTTGAGGTTCACGGCCCAAGAACATGTTTTCCATCACCGACAATTGCGGGATCAGGTTGAGTTCTTGGTGAATAATCGCAATGCCGTGTTTTTCTGCATCGACCGTACTGCGTATTAGGGTATCGTTGCCATCAACAGCAATGCTGCCGCTGTCAGCCTGATACACCCCACAGAGGATTTTCATTAAGGTCGATTTACCCGCGCCATTTTCGCCCATTAGCGCATGCACTTCGCCGCGATCAACTGAAAACTCAACGCCTTCCAACACCTTAACGGGGCCAAAGGCTTTACTAATGCCGCTCATTTTGATCAACATCGCCGTCCCCTAAAAAATCACGCCGGAATACAGCGCGATATTGGCGTAAGGGCTGGCTTCGCCGGTGCGGATAATGGCGCGTGCTTGCTGAGTCAGCTGCTTGAATTCGCTGTGTGGCACAAATTCAACGGTAACGCCTGACAAGGTTTGTGCTTGCGCAGCCACTGCTGGATTTTGGCTTTGGCATTCGCTGGCCAGCACCGCGCGCTCGACTTGGAAATCGGCCAAGATGCTGTTGAGCACCGCAAAATACGATGGTGTGCCACGACCAAGCGATAAATCAATACATTCGACATTCGGCGGAATCGGTAAGCCGCAATCGGCAATAACGATGCAATCGGTGTGCCCCATGCTGGCAAGGACGCGGCTGATGTCGCGATTTAGGTGTCCGAGCTTTTTCATTTTTCGTCTCCGGTTTTGCCTTGAACGCCGTCTAAAAAGGCATTCAGCTCCGCCAAGGTTGGCATCCCACCTTGTGCGCCAGCACGAGTGACCGACAAAGCCCCCGCTGCACAGGCCAAACGGCTAGCCTCGCTTAAACCTAAATGCCAAAACGCCGCCAAAGCGCCATTAAAGGTGTCGCCTGCGCCTGTCGTATCAACGGCGTGTACTGCAAAACTTTCTTGTTGCTGCAATTCACCCGCTGCGTTGGTGTACCACGCGCCGTCTTGACCTGCGGTCATTAGAATTTGGCCGGGATAGTGTTGTAGCGCGGCTTGCCATGCATTTTCTGGTGTACCCAGCGCGATGCTGAGTTCAAATTCATTTGGCGTGAGTAGCGTGATTTGTTTGAGAAGTTCAGCAGACAGCGGCATTGCGGGTGCTGGATTTAAAATAAACGGCTTGCCGTGGCGCTGCGCCAATTGCGCCGCCATTTCTATCGTTGCCAGTGGCGATTCAAGTTGAGCAATCACGACATCGGCAGCCAAAAAAGCGCTTTCGGCGGCGATCACATCGGCGGGTGTTAAATCTGCATTCGCACCGGGCACAACGATAATCGCGTTATCGCTGCCTGCGAGCGTAATCATCGCAATGCCGCTGGCGGTGTTGGCGCTGCTACTAATCCATTCAGTATTGATGCCCTCAGCCGCGAGCGATGTTTTTAATTCTTGCCCAAAAGCATCGTCGCCGACGCGGCCTATCATCGTGACTTCGGCACCTAAACGGGCCGCAGCGACGGCTTGATTCGCGCCTTTTCCACCATGATGCGTTGCGAACGACTGGCCAAAGAGTGTTTCTCCGAGCCGGGGAAATTGATCGACCTGAGCGACTAAATCCATATTGATGCTGCCAACAACTAAAACCTTGCTCATAGAGCCTCCGCAATCTTCGCGTATTCAATTAAGTGATGAGAAATCATCAATATGGCAATGCTAAACCGTAATCAGCACGGCGATTTGATTTATATCAAATTTATGTAGTGAAAATAAATACACTACATCCCTAGTGCTAAAAGTATGTATAGCGCAGCGCAGCCTGATTGGGTCGGATTTGCTTAAAGTTCTGGAAGAGACTGATTTTATTGAGATTTGAGAATCAAAATAGACTGTAAAGCCGCCGAATTCGCTGCCGAAGTAACTGTTTGTATTTTTGCTTGCTGTTATCGGGTGTATTTTTTAAGCTACGCGATTGAGAGAAATAAAATAGGTTTGGGTCATGTATTTACGTAGTCTGGCAGTTTTGAGTTTCAGCGGATTTTTGGTGGGCTGTGCCACGCCAAATCCAACGCCAAGCAGCATTCCGCCAGTCGCTACGCCGATGAGCACAGCGACACCGTCAGTAACACAAGCCACGCCAAGTCCGAGCCCCATTCCCGCAATCATCATTGAACCTACAGCGACACCGTCTGCTGTCGCGTCCCCTAAACCTGTGCTGTCAACAAATGAGGCGCGCACTTTATTAAATCGATTATTGCCCGCAAAGATGCCAGATCGTGCGGGCTGGAATGCCGATATTTTGGATGCGTTTACCGCGCTGAAATTGCCGTATACCGCTGAATATTTTTGCGCTGCAGCGGCAACGATAGAGCAAGAATCCAGCTGGCAAGGAGATCCGGGTGTGCCGGGTTTGCCGAAAATTGTCTGGAGTGCGATTGGTGAGCGTGCGGCGAAATATCATATTCCATTGATTGCGGTACAAACGGCGCTACTTAAGACCTCACCAACAGGGCGCAGCTATAAACAGCGCATTGACACGCTACGCACCGAGCGCGAAATGAATGCTCTGTTTGAGGATTTGGCCGATGAAGCAGTAAAGCTCAATCTGCCGCTGAATATGAAAAACCCAATTCGTACCGGTGGCCCGATGCAGGTGAGCGTTGAGTTCGCGCAAGGGCATGTGAAGGCGTGGCCTTATCCGTATGCGATGAAAGGCAGTGTGCGAAACGAAGTATTTACGCGCCGTGGCGGGACGTATTTCGGTCTAGCCATTCTGCTGCAATACCCAGCGCCCTATACCGATATGGTGTATCGCTTTGCTGATTATAATGCTGGCCGTTATGCCAGCCGCAATACCGCGTATCAACAACTGGTTTCTAAATTGACAGGGCAGGCGCTGGTGCAAGATGGCGATTTGCTGCGCTATAGCAATGGCGCGCCCACAGGTGTGAGTGGTACGCAAACGGCGGTGTACAGTTTGGCTGGGAAATTAGGCATGAGCCAAGAGGCAATTTTGCGTGATTTAAAGCTAGAAAAGCTTGCCAGTTTTGGCCAAAGCGAGCTGTATAAGAAGACCTATGCACTGATTGAAAAGAATGGCCAAACCTTTCCGCGCGCGGCCTTGCCGCAGATTGACTTAAAAAGCCCAAAGATCACTCGTAAGCTCACAACCGAATGGTTCGCAAAACGCGTGCAAGGTCGGTATGAAATCTGCATGGCGCGGCGCTAATTCATTTAGCTGCATAGCCAAAAAATAGGGACAGGCAAGCCTGTCCCTTATTTCAATCCAAACCTAAAAAAGTAAAAAATTTGCTTGCATCGTAGATTCCCGAGTCGTACTTGCTGTACCGCTTGGGATTGAGGAGCCTTAACAATGAAATTATTTTTTTGCGCGCTTTCTGAAATATAAAGCGCCCAATCCCAAAGCCATCAATGCATAGGTTTCAGGTTCTGGTACAGCGGGAGTGATAGGGGGTATTGATCCACCGATATTAGGTAATATAACTGGCAGGGATATACCCGGTATAGATGATGGTTCGCTGCGCTCGGCTGATGCGCTGAAGGTGGCGATTGCACCACGCTGCCGAGTACCGCTCAACGGCGAGCCGTCATTGAATGTAAGCGCTGCTCTAGCTAGCGCATCCTGAGCGGACGTCGTGGTATGACTAAAAATTTGCTCAATGGCTAAAGTGCCATTGCGCTGCTGCCCTGCACGCACAGCCACAAATGAGTCGTCCATCACCGCATGATGTTGGATGATCTCCGCCTGTGCTTGCAAGCTCGTAAGGCATAAAAAAATAAGGGAATTAAATTTCATACAATTTTATATTTCGTCGAGTGATAAGTGTGCTTGTAGCAAGTAATAAAACCATGTGAATGATTTGAAAAAAGATGAATTACAAACCGTTAAATGTATTGTTACTTAATGTTTCAGTTTGAAACGATTAATTTACATTTAAAATTGTAGTTTTTATTTGTGAGCTAGATCATAGCCTAAAATCAAACACTACTTTAAAACCATTCATCAGAAATTGAATTTGAATTTTTCTAAGTGGTAAAAAATATAAATTCGATATTCCAGTATTATTAAATTCTGATTTAATGATCTTGCAGCAAGAAAATCAGTTGTAGTGTTAAAATACACTTGAAACGAAACTGAAATAAGTTTCTGGTAAGGTTGTTGCTAGCAACTGGCGTGTAAAGCTCTGTAACTGGAATGAAAAACTGATGTGGAAAAAAAAAACGCTGCTGCTCAGTGTATTGGCAATGAGCAACGCTCACGCGGCTTACGATAGCGAAGACACGATTAAGCTGTATGCCGATATGGCTTATGTTTACGACTCAAACGTATTTCGTTTGTCGGATCAGCAAGAGAACAATACAACACGTGAGCATCAGCAAAAAGGTGACTCCAGCATCACAGCAGGGCTAGGCGGGCGTGTCGATCTGCCAATTAGTCGACAAAACCTGTATGCAAGCGCACGAGTTTCACAGATTCATTATTTTAATTTTACTGATCTAAACGGCCCCGAATGGGATCTTGGTGTGGGCTGGGATTGGGTCGTTGGCAATCAGTGGCGCGGAAATTTGTCGGCCGCAACCAGTTCAGAGTTGGCATCGTTTGATGATGTACGTACTTCGGTCATTGATACCGTTAAAAAAGATCAATTTAATTGGAATGCAAACTGGCAGTTATTGAGTAACTGGGCATTGCAGGCCAATGCGGCCTACGAGCAAGAAGACCACGATGTACGAGTTTATCAAAATGCGAATAATCGCTTGCTCGGTGCAGGACTGCGCTACCAGTCTGATCGTGGTTTTGCACTGACACTGAATCATCAATGGTCAGAACACAATTACGAAGAAAGTTTAATTATTCCTGCCGACTTGCGTGGTTATACCGAGCAAAATACCACCTTGAATTTAAATTGGCCGATTACCACAAAATTCGATGCCAATGTTTCTACTGGTTATAGCCGGTGGAAATCTCAATATGATGGAAGCAAAAATAGTAAGCCCATCGGCGCGATGGATCTATCATGGCGTGTGACTGATAAAACCACGCTGAGCACTGGTGCTGGGCAAAGTTTTAATTCATTCGGCAGTAATTTTGTTGGCCGAGATTTAGAAAGAACAGCTTATATTGCCGCAAGTTGGGCAGCGACTGAGAAGTCAAAATTTTCGCTTAAATACAATTACCGAGAAGTCGAAACAGTGACTGCCATTGGTTTTGTGACCCAAGATTCAGCATACGATACTTTTTTGCTGTCTTATGATTACCAGATTTTACGCAGCACGATGATTAGGTCGTATGTGCGGCTAGAAAGTAGAAAAGAAAAAATAAATCAGTTTGATTATGATGATGAGCAAATTGGTTTGTCGCTGAAGTATAACTACTAAAATTTTATAGGATATTCGCCTTGCATCAAGATGTTGCTGCTAACTTTAATCCCAAGCCTATTTTGGAAAATAACCAAGCTTTGCAATTGCCAAGCTTGCTGGGGGATCGATTTCGCGAGTTTAGCAATGCTTCGCCGGTGATTGGATTTTTCAAATTATTTTTAGATCCATTTATCGTTGTTGCGACACTCTATGCTTTAGCCATCCCTTTTGAAGTAACAGTGGATGGATATGGGTTTATCTTTGCGGTATTGGCATTTTTGCTCACTGCTGTTTTACTCGATGGCGTTTTTCTCTTTGTACCTGGATATTCAAGGCCCTTGCTGGGATTAGGTCGTTTCGTTTTAGAGTGGATTTCTGTTTTGCTGGCGCTGTTTTTGATCGGCAGAATTTCTGGTTTTCATACCTATATTTATCCCGAGTATTTTTTTGCTTGGGCAATTATTGCGCCGCTCGCTTTGGTGTGTACGCATTTATTATTTAGATTGTTTGTTCTGCATCCAGATAAGCAGGATATTAAAAAAGTAATCATTATTGGTGCCAATAAACCGGGGCAGTTACTGGCTAAAAACATTCAAGAAAATTCCTTCTTAAAAATGAACTTCCTTGGTTTTTTTGAAGACAGAGATACCTCACGCCTTGGCGATATTAATCCTGAAGATATTATTGGCGATTTGAAAATATTTCCTGAATTTGTGAACAAAAACAACGTACAGCAAATTTATATCACTTTGCCGATGACCGCACAGCCGCGCGTTATGGCTTTGCTAGATCATCTCAAAGACAGTACCGCATCCATTTATTTTGTGCCTGATTTATTTGTTTTTGATTTAATCAATGCCCGATTTGATAATGTAGCTGGCTTACCCGTGATTGCGATTTGTGAAAGCCCATTTTTAGGCTTAAACGGTGTCGTTAAACGGATTAGCGATGTGGTTTTGTCGATACTGATTTTATTACTCATTTGGCCAATATTATTGGCAGTTGCAATCGCCGTTAAATCAAGCTCTGCTGGCCCTGTATTTTTTAAACAAAGACGCTATGGCGAAGATGGCCAAAGTGTATTGGTGTATAAATTTCGCTCGATGACGGTGATGGAAGATGGTGCGAAAGTCACTCAAGCGACTAAAAACGATGTGCGCTTAACGTCGATTGGTGGTTTTATCCGCAAAACCTCACTGGATGAATTACCGCAGTTTATTAATGTGCTGCAAGGAAAAATGAGTATTGTCGGCCCACGGCCACATGCCAATGCGCATAATGAAGAATATCGTAAGCTGATTAAAGGCTATATGATCCGCCATATGGTTAAGCCTGGAATTACCGGTTGGGCGCAAGTGAACGGATTCCGCGGTGAAACAGATACTCTCGATAAAATGCAGGGTCGTATCGCTTACGATTTAGATTATTTACGCAATTGGTCGGTTTGGCTGGATATAAAAATTATCTGGTTGACTGCGACCAGTATGTTTAGAGATAAAAACGCATTTTAATATTTTTTTGAACGTTTTTTAGGTATTCAAAAATGAATAAATTTAGCCCTATCGTATTAGCTTTGTCTGCCGTGTTTGTTTTAACTGCATGTAATGATAAAGATGAAAAAAAATCACCGAGCCAAGTGTTGGCCAAAGTGAATGATGCTGAAATCACCGTACATCAACTCAATTTTGTATTGGCTCAAGCGCCCAATGCAACGGCAGAGCAAAAGCAGCAATTGCTGGATCAACTCATTGATCAAGAATTACTAGTGCAAAAAGCGACGGAACTTAAGCTAGATCGTGAGCCGAATGTGGTGCAAGCCATTGAAGCTGCCAAGCGCCAAATTCTCGCCCAATCGGCCGCCGAGCGCGTTATTGGTAAGCCCGCCGAAGCCAGCAAAGCAGCGATTGACGCATTTTATGCACAAAATCCGGGGCTTTTTGCAGATCGTAAAACCTATGAATTTGTCATGTTTGTGCTGCCTACCGCCAGTTATAACGCAGCAATTACGGCTCAGCTCAACGATGCGACATCCGCTGCACAAGTGAAATCGATTCTGGACGCGGCTGGCGTTAAGTTTGATATGAATGAAGTTACACGCTCAGCAGAGCAGTTGCCTATGGCGATGCTGCCAAAATTTGCCGCAATGAATCAGGGCGATATTTTGTCGATGCCAGAAGGCGAGAAACTGATTTTGTTGCAGCTAAAAGCCAGTCATGCCGCACCGGTTGCACCTGCTGATGCTGAGCCAATGATTAAGCGATTCCTCGGTACGAGCGAAGCGCAAAACAATGCTAAAGCCAAATTAAAAGCGATTCGTGATGTTGCTAAAGTTGAATATTTACAGAAATTTGCTTCTGCGCCCGCCGCTGTACCGAGTGCCGATGCGGCATCCGCAACGGATGACAGCGTGAAGGCTGGGTTAAAAGGATTGAAATAATGCCTAAATCATTGGCCGCCATGCTGTGGTTCGTCGTCTTGAGCGTATTAAGTAGCATGGCGTGGTCTGCGCCAAAAAATGAATACGTTCTAGGCGCTGGCGATGTCGTCAAAATTCAGGTTTACGATCACCCTGATTTAACTACCGAAGTGCAGCTGAACAATGAAGGCACTTTGGCGTTTCCATTGATTGGTGAAGTGAAGCTACAAGGTTTGGATTACACCGAAGCCGAAGCTTTAATTGCCAAGAAATTAATTCAAGGTAATTTTATTAAAAAGCCCAATGTTAATGTGCTGATTGTGCAATATCGCAGTCAGCGAGTGGCTGTTTTGGGTGAGGTTAATAAGCCGGGGCGCTATGCACTAGATAGTGCAACCAATTTGATTGACTTGCTATCCATTGCCGGTGGGATTAGCGGTGCTGGCGGTGATACGGTAGTGATTTTGCGTGGCGAAGAGCGAATTGAATATCGCCTGAGTAAACTCACGCAATTAGCGAATCCAGAAAAACGCCACGTTCAGATTTTAAATGGCGACACCATCTATGTGCCTAGAGCCCAGCAATTGTATGTTTATGGTGAAGTGAATCGACCTGGGGCATTTCGTCTTGAGCCAAAAATGACCGTTATGCAAGCGCTCGCTGTGGCTGGCGGCTTTAACCCGCGTGCATCGCATCGCAATATTCAAATTCACCGCGTGATGCCAGAAGGTCAGGTAGAAAAAATTTCGGTTCAGCTCACCGATTTGGTGCAAGAAAATGACACTGTCTTCGTGCAGGAAAGTCTGTTTTAAAACTACTTTTACGACTGAGTAAACTCGATGACATTTGAACAATTTTTAAATATTCTGCGCGCCCGAAAATGGATAGCAATTTCCGTTTTCTTTACTGTAATGCTAACGACTTTGATTGTGAGTTTATTACTGCCTAAGCAATACACAGCAGAGGCGACTTTAGCCTTAGATGTGAAAGCGGCGGATCCAGTAACAGGTCAGCCAATTGTTGGGTATATGGCGCCAAGCTATATGGCCACTCAGGTTGACATGATTAGCAGCCAAAATACGGCGCTTAAAGTAGTGGACACTTTAGGTTTGGCTCAATTACCAGAAGCACAAGCTCAATTTCAAGAGGCAACAAAAGGCAGGGGCGACATTCGTAATTGGTTTGCTGAGTCTTTACTAAAAGGTCTAAACGTAAAACCAAGCCGTGAAAGTAATGTCATTAACTTGGAATATACCGCTGCAGATCCAAAATTTGCTGCCGCATTAGCAAATAGTTTTGCTCAAGCTTATATCCGTACCACAATTGATATTAAAACTGCCGCAGCGCAACAAAATAATGTTTTTTTTCAAGAGCAATTGAAATCATTACAAAGTAATTTAGAAAAAGCCCAAAACAAACTTTCTGAATATCAACAAACGCACGGCATTGTGGGTTCGGATGAACGATTGGATGTTGAAAACCAGCGCCTTAATGAATTATCCAGCCAAGTGCTAGGCGCGCAATCGCAAACCTTTGATGCGCAATCTCGTGCTCGTGGGGGCTCTGTTGCGCCTGATGTATTGAATAATCCTTTAATTCAACAATTAAAAGGTCAGCTCGCGGTTCAAGAAGCGAAATATAAAGAGCTATCAGAAAAAAATGGCCCGAATCATCCACATAATCAGCAAGCAATGGCTGAACTCAATGCAACGCGCAATCAACTCAATGAAATTATGAATCAATATGCTGGCGGCTTAAATAGCGCGGCAGGTAATTCAGCTTCACGCCAAGCGGCTTTGAACGCTGCTTTACAAGCACAAAAAGAAAAAGTTCTTGATTTGAAATCGCAACGCGCCGCCATCGATGTATTGCAACGCAATGTGGATAACGCACAGCGCAGCTACGATCAGGCACTACAACGTTTTAGCCAAACCATGCTAGAAAGCCGCTCAGATCAAAGCAATATTTCAATTATTAAATCTGCGCCAGAACCGATTAAACATTCAAGCCCGAAAACATTATTGAATTTAATTTTAGCAATATTTGTTGGTAGCTTACTCGCCATTGGTTTTGCGATGCTGGCCGAATTAATTGATCGCCGAGTTCGTTCTAAAGGCGATATTGAAAATATGCTGGGTTTAGCCGTCTTGGCTGATTTGTTACCCCCTCAGACGAAGCGCAGATTTGGCCGTAAAGCAGGAGCAGCAGCATGAATGCAATCATAGGCCAGTTAGCACCACAAATGGCAAAAGGCAATATTGGCCAGCAGCTGCTTGATAATGGCAAACTCACAACGCAGCAAGCCGAAAAAGTATTGCATTTGCAAAAAGAAAGCGGAATGCGTTTTGGTGAGGCGGCGATTAAGCTGGGCTTTATTACCGAAGATGATATCCAAGATGTATTGGCGCAGCAGTTTGAATACCCCTACCTTGTATCAGGTCAGAGCGCAGTAAGTGAAAAGCTTGTGGCTGCATACTCCCCGTTTGATTCTCGCGTTGAAGCTTTGCGCAGCTTACGTAGCCAGATTTTATTACGCTGGGTAGAGGGTGGTAATAAATCTGTGGCATTGGCCTCGTATGATGCCGATAAAACCAGTGATTTATTAGCCGCTAATTTGGCGATTGTTTTTTCTCAATTGGGCGAGCGTACTTTGCTGGTAGATGCCAATTTACGTAATTCAGTGCAGCATGAATTATTTGCTGTAGAAAATCGTAAAGGGCTCAGTGATATTTTGGCTGGGCGTAGTGGATTAGAAGCGGTACAGCGAATTGCTGAATTTAGAGATTTGTCTTTATTAACGGCCGGCACTAATGCACCAAATCCGCAAGAATTACTTTCGCGTGATTCATTTAGCCAAATCGTTGCGGACTTAGCGCAGGCCTATGATGTGGTGATTTACAGCACGACTGGATTGCAAAATGCAGCGGATGCGCAATTGGTCGCATCTCGCGTTAAAGGTACTATTTTGGTGGCAAGCCGGAATAACACGCCGATCAAAGGGCTGGAATCCGCAAAATCACAATTACAATCAGCCAATGCAACTTTGCTTGGTTGTGTCCTATCGCAGGAAGAGTGATGATGGAAAATACAAATACTGCAATTAAAAATGGCCAATTTGATTTGGCCGTTTTTTTTAAACAGAATATTCTAATATTGATTGGCTTTCTTGCGCTAGCGGTCCCAACCATAATTAGCTTATCAAAAGGCATATGGCAAAGTGATGATCAAGCACATGGGCCAATTATTTTGGCGATTGTTGTTTGGTTATTTTGGCAAGTAAAAAATCAAATCGCAGCAATTGATACAAAGTCAAATCCAATTATGGGCTTTGCGCTCGTCATTGCAGCATTACTGTTTTATATATTAGGTCGATCACAAGCGATTTTGATGTTTGAAATTGGCGCGTTTATCCCTTTGGTTTGTGGCTTATTACTGATTAGCAAAGGTTGGCGAGCGATCTCAATTGCATGGTTTGCAATTGTTTTTATGCTATTTTTGATTCCGCTACCAGGTTCAATTGTTGATGCTTTAACCGGCGCATTAAAAGGCCAAGTATCGCATATTGCTGAAGTATTACTGTATGCCGCAGGTTATCCGGTAGCGCGGAGCGGCGTATTAATTACCGTAGGGCAATATCAATTACTGGTTGCCGATGCCTGCTCGGGTATGCATTCAATGTTTAGCCTATTAGCTGTGGGCTCATTGTATGTTTACATTACCGACCACAGCAGCAAGATACGCAATACCTTACTGATTTTAGCGATTATCCCCATTGCCTTTGCCGCCAATATTATCCGTGTGATGACATTAATTTTAGTCACTTATCATTTTGGCGATGCAGCAGGGCAAGGCTTTATTCATGATTTTGCAGGCATGGCTTTGTTTGCGATTGCTTTGATCGGCATGTTTTTCCTTGATTTATTTCTAGGTATATTTTTAAAAAATAAGGTGACTAATCTATGAGATTAATCAATCAAGTGCTCATCCTGATGCTTATGCTGTGCTCTGCTGCAGCAGCTTATTTTTTAACACCGTCAGAATTTTTAGCAGATAGTAGAAAAATAACTCTGGAAGAAATGGTTCCGCAGGAGTTTGGCAGTTGGAAAATAGATAAGAATATTCCTGTGGTAGAAACTCCCGCTGAATTACAAGCAACGATTGATAAAACATATACAGAAACATTATCTCGCACATATATTGATAGCAGTGGACGGCAGGTGATGTTGTCTATTGCATATGGTCGTAATCAGAGTGATGGTAACAATATTCATCGGCCTGAAGTTTGTTACCCTGCGCAAGGTTTTTCTGTATTTGAAACTGGTCAGCGGAGTTTCAAGCTAGATGGATCAGTTTTTAAACTGAATCAGCTCATTGCAAAAAACAATAACCGAATCGAGCCTGTATCTTATTGGATGGTAATTGGTGACAAAAAAGTACTCTCTAACCGAACTCATAAAATTGAGCAGATTAAAATGGGTATGAAAGGAGTTATTCCTGATGGTTTATTGTTCCGAGTTTCTACATTAGGGCTTAATTCAGAACGTGAATATAAGATTCAAGAAGATTTCATTGTTGAACTAAGGAAAAATATTAAGCCCAAGCACTTAGATATAATTTTTGGTGAAGAAGCAGGGACTTAAATTTTTTTATGTTATAAAAAATGCAACCCGCTATTTTTCAAAAAATATTAATTGCTCCGTAGTGATTAAGGCTGTTACCGATGACTCTTGAATGTAGCAGCTGGCAATTTTATTGAAGCCACACTCGCTTGCAAATTCCTAATTCAAACTAAACGACTGCACTTCCTTAAATGTATAACATGTGATGGTAGGTGGGTTTAAATTAATAGTGCCGCGAAACTTATAGTGAGGTCTTTAGTGTGCAAAGAATGCAATCGGTATCTTGTCGATGAGTAATGTCCTCTCAAAAGAATTTTTTATTTTTCCCCTTGTTCTGTTGTTTGCGATGCTTTCTGGTTATCTAGTGGCAGTACAGGGGATGTATGCTGCTGCAGCGATTATCGGTCTTGGTTTGATGGGGGGGGTGTTATCAATGCCGCCTGTCATGTTGATGAATAGCGTGATTTTTATCGCATTTGTTATTCTGGGGCAGGCACTGTATTTTTTACGTATCGAACAAGCCAGCTGGCTGATCGCATTAATTTGTTTAATGCTTTATTTACGCGTTTTGACCGACCGATTCTCGATAAATACGAAAGGTGAAATTAACTTTACTTCCATATTGTTAGTTTTGTTTTTAATGTTGGCAGTTATTTCATCGATATATTCTTGGCAAAGTGGTTGGCAGTTGTTTTTAGGTTCAAAAGACTATCTTTGGTATTATTCATTTTTCTTCTTTCTGGTTTTGACGCAAAAAGACACCAGTCATATGAATAAAATATTAAAGTTAGTGCCTATTTTTATGATAGTGCAATTACCATTTATTCTTTATCAAGTTCTTATTGTTGTGCCACGGCGGACAGTCGGCCCCAAATGGGATTCAGTCGTTGGCACATTTGGAGGAGACCCAAATGGTGGTGGTGCCAGTGGCATGATGGCTTATTTCCTGATGGTCGGTTTTTTTGCTTGCTTGCTATTGTATATAAATAAGCAACTCAGTTTGAGGCGTCTGATTTGTTGTAGCTTTGCATTGTTATTTGCAATTGCCTTTGCTGAGGTCAAGGTGGCATTTGTACTATTGCCATTAATGGCATTATTTATTTTCTGGGAGCGTGTACTCAGAAGTCCTGTTAAGTTCATCATAGCTTCAGCCGTTATTTTGTGTGTATTATGGGCCGGTTTATTTGTTTATTTTAAACAGTATGGTGAAAACTCATCGCAAAAAGACATGGGGGCTTATATTGATCGGACTATCGAATTGACTGTTGATCCCTATTCAATAAACTATGAAACGGGTGAAATTGGACGTATTGCAGCATTGGTATTTTGGTGGCAGCAGTCGAATCAAATTGATTATGGTAAGACAATTATTGGGCATGGTATAGGCAGCACAAAAACAGGGAAATCAATGGTGGGCCAGGTTGCGGCACGTTATTATCCTCGCTATCGCCCTGGTCGCAATTCTGCAGCGGTACTACTTTGGGAAACGGGTATTGTCGGAACATTATTTCTATCTTGTTTCTTTATTAGCTTAGCGTTTGTCGCTAACCGGACTTCTAAGTTGAAGACGGTCGCTGATTTTGATCGTGCGTGGTTAAAAGTAGCCTCAGCTGCGATTTTCTTCCCTGTTCCTTTAATGATTTACAATCGCGATTTAACGGAACTGCCGATTTCTCAAGTGTTTTTCATGTTCATCGGTGCATATATTTTGGTAGCAAGCAATCAATACAAGGTAAGGCATGGCTAATTCATATGGATCTAAAGCGGCAAGCAAGGGTGTCCGCTCATTTATTTTTGGTAAAGGATTTTCTGCGGTATCCACATTTATCGCGTTATCGCTGCTAGTTAAAATCTTAGTGCCGGCAGATTTTGGTTTATATGTCTCCTTTTTTGCAACTGTAGAAATTCTATACCTAATTTCAGGTTTTGGTCTGTCAACGTTTGCTCAGAAATATGTTACTGAGTTTGCTGCAAGCAAACAATATGATCTACTGAAAAAATCAACTCGAATCGCGCTTGCTTTGCGATTTCTTATCGCAGTTTTATTTTCTTTTGTTTTTTATCTATGCTTTAAGCCGCTTGCAGAGTTTTTCGAAATGACTCAACTGAGTGCTAGCGCTTGGTTGTTGGCCGTCTTATTAGTTTTTGAAATTATGATGCGGTATTTTTCTGAGTTGTTTCCTGCAATGATGTGGCAAGGACGCTCACAAGTTATTTTTCTAATTAGATCTATTGTTCGCATGTCGCTGTATGGTTTTTTTGCCTTTTTTAATGCAAAAAATGTTAGCTTGTTTGACGTTTTTCTAGTTGACTTGCTCGCGACTATTGCTGCCTCCATGTATGCATACTGCGTACTGCATATTAATTTTAAAAATATGCAAACTGACTCTCGACAGAATGCAATAAATAACCCGATGCGTGAAGTACTGAGCATTTGCTTTCAATTTTACACAGTGCAAGTGATTGGACAAACTTATGGTAATAATATTTTAAAGTTATTAGTGCTAAAGTTTTTTGGAGCAGTACAGTCCGCACATTATGGGTTTGCACAGTCTATTAGTGATATGTTGCGGAACTATTTGCCAGGGTTTTTATTGTTGGGAGTTGTTCGGCCTATTTTTATTGCCCGTTATCAGGAAAAAAAAGATCCATCTGTTTTGGATGAAATGTTTAACTTTATCCTGAAAATTAATATATTTTCTTTACTACCAATTGCTGCAATGTCATTTTATGTGGCAGAACCGATTTTGCATTTTCTTAGCCATGGTAAATTTGTTGGTTTAGGTTATCTATTTTTAATCATGATTTTTGTGTTGATGTTGCAATGTATTCACCAAGTATTGGGCCTGATTAATTTATCAACAGGCTCCCCGCGAATTAGTATTGTCGCAACCATTATGGCGTCACTCGGTGTGGTGTGTGGACTTTTAATGATTCCTTATTTTGGTGTTTATGGTGTAGCGAGTGGTGCATTTATTAGTGAGTTTTTTTGGTGTGCGATCTGCATCTTATTTTTAAGAAAGTCAGGCGTTCATTTGAACATTGATGCCAAAAATTTCTTTTTGCTTATTGCATCGGCGATGCTTGCAGTCTTGATTTCATATCCAATTCCATTGTGGCTCTCTGGGCCGCTTGGTTTATGGCTTGCAGGACTCAATGCGATGGCTTTGTATTTTATTTTTTCTGCAATGATTCGCCCATTCTCTTTGAAAGAAAAAGAATGGATTTGCAAAGCGTTGCCTAAAAGAATGAATCGTTTTTTTATTTGGTAAAATTGGAAAATATACAATGAAATTTTATTTAACTGGACAAGACAATTTTGGTAATCGGGGTTGCGAGGCATTGGTTCGATCCAATGTAATGTTACTTAGGGAGCGATTTCCAACTGCTGAATTCCTTGTTCCATCGTTCAATATTCAAAGGGACAAAAAGCAATGGTTAACAGCCGAGCAAGATGGTATTCGTTTCGTTAAGGCAATTCCTGTTGCGAGTGCATTAAAATGGCATGGCCGTTTTGCTAAGCGAATTGACTTCTTGAAAGGTTTCCCCTGGCCAAAAACAGGAATTGAAAGTACTCTCGCTAAGGATATAAAATCTGCGGATGCTTTAATTTCTATCGGCGGTGATAATTACTCATTAGATTATGGCTTAGTTTCTCTATTTCATTTTATCAATATTGCTGAGTTTGCTTTGCGTAATAATAAGCCCGCCGCATTATGGGCGGCCTCTGTCGGACCTTTTGATAAAGAACCACGTGCATTACCACAAATTGTTAAACATTTGAACCGTTTATCTATGGTTTCAGTACGCGAGACCAATAGCTATGAATATTTACGTTCAAAAGGTGTTGCCAGTAATTTAATACAGGTTGCTGACTCAGCATTTGCCATGGTTCCTGAAGCTTTTGATATTACGCCATTTATGCCTGAATCAGATCGCCCTGTTCTTGGTTTGAATGTCAGTCCATTAATTCAAAGGTATCGAGAAAAAGGTGAATCTTCAGAGGTTTTAAAGCTTGAGGTTGCTAATTTTATTCGCTATGCAGTTAATGCGGGCTATTCTGTGATGTTAATTCCGCATGTAATGCCGCTAGATGGTAGTGCATATAATAATGATGAAGTTTATATGCAAAGTATTTTAGCAATGGTTGGAAAAGAAAAAGTGCATGTGAGTATGCCGAGTAATAATTTAAATGCTGCGCAGTTGAAGTATTTGATTTCAAAATGTCATTATTTTATTGGAGCGAGAACTCACGCTACAATTGCTGCGTTTTCAACTCTAGTACCAACGATATCGATTGCCTATAGCGTTAAAGCAAAAGGAATCAATAATGATTTGTTTGGTGATAGTACTTATGTATTAGATACACCAGATGTTAGTTTTGATTCATTAGTTTCTTCATTGCAACTGTTAGAAAAAAATGATGCAATCATGCGGGAAAAATTGAGCTTGTCGGTACCTATCATGCGTGAACGCGCTCGGTCTGGAGTTCAACAGTTTTCTAGGTTTTTATAAAATGAAAGATTTTCAGCCATATTTATCCGTACTCATTAAAGCATTAAATGAAGAGGATGAGATTAATGCTTGTATTCAATCAGTATTACGAGAAGCAGAGGGTATTGATTGTGAGATTATTCTTGCGGACAGTCTTTCAACGGACCGAACGGTAGAAATTGCTAAGCAGTACCCGATTAAAATTGTTCAATTTATTAACCGGGCTGATCGTGGTGCGGGTGCTGCAGCGCAATTAGCTTATCAATATGCTACTGGTCAATTTATATACATGTTGGATGGTGATATGACCATGCAACATGGATTTCTCAGACAAGCATTACAGGTTCTAGAGTCAGAACCTGAATTGGCTGGTGTTGGTGGCATATTGCAAGATACTCGCGTTAATAATATGTTTGATCGTCATCGCGTAAAGAAAAAACCTTCGGCAACCGCAGGCGCTGTTAAGTGGCTTAATGGCGGTGGCCTATATCGCAAATCAGCGATTGAACAAGTTCAGTATTTTGCACATCGATTTTTACCAGCTTATGAAGAGGCGGAGCTGGGGATGCGGCTGCGTAGAGCAGGCTGGAAATTGAAACGCTTGCCTGTTTTGGGCGTGTCGCACACAGGGCATGATGAAAGTACTTGGGGTTTATTGCGCCGTCATTGGAAAAATGGTTACGCCAAATCTTCGGGCATGCTGATTAAATCGGGTTTAAAGCGTGGATATGCACTTGAGGCCATGAAAATAAATAAAGAACCTTTGGGATTGTTAGTATTGGTGTTTGTGGCCAGTTTAGGTTTTATTGATATTATTTTCCTAAAGTTAGCTTTATTTTTATGGATTTCTTTATTTGTTTTTCTTTTGTTGAAGAAATTAAATTTAAAGGATGCGTGTTTTTCATTTTTTCATTGGCATTTTAGAGTTTTTGGGCTGGTTTCTGGCCTACTCACTAAAGTTAATGACCCTAATTTAAGAATAAACAGTAATGCTTTGAAATAGGTGAGATATGTTTCGTGGGGATGTTTTTCGATTGAAAGGGCGTTATTCTTTATTGAACTTTTGTGTGTGTCTACTATTTATTAGAAATTTTCGACCGATTGTAACAATGCGACTGTTGCATTATTGCTCATCAAGAAAGAGCATGTACGTTTTTACATTTATTTTAAAGCTATGCCATCAATTTTTTTGCTGGTCAGCCGCAATAGATTTTCCATCTAGAGTTAGGGCTGGTGAAGGATTGTGTATTACTCATGGCTGGGGGCTTGTTATTAATCCTCATGCGCAAATTGGTAGTAATGTGACTTTATTTCATGGAGTAACTTTGGGGGCACGCCACATTGTATCTAGTGATGGCCGCACGCTGATTTCTGCCCCTATTATTGAAGATGAAGTTTGGATTGGTCCGCATGCCGTTATCGTTGGGTAATGTCGTATTGGAAAAGGATCCAAAATTGCTGCGGGGGCATTTGTGACTGAAAATGTTCCGCCGTATTCATTGGTTGTAGGCAATCCTGCTGAAGTGACGAGAAGTAATGTTACTCCAGATGTTTATAACAAATATCCATTAGATGAAGTAAAACTATGACTTGCTTAGCAGAAATTCGATTTAAATTAGTTGATCTACTGCGTGGCACTGCGACTTTACCTTTATTTCTTGAACTGTCGAAGTTGCAATTTGATACTATTGATTTAATGAAAAATCGGCATTCAACAATTCTAAAAAAGCACCTCGTGTTAGCTGCAAGTCGGGCTATTGCATATACCAATAATACAGGTAATGAATTAGGGGATTGGCCAATCGTTGCTAAAGATGCCATTCGCCAAAAACCTGCTGCTTATTTGAATCGTAGCTATACAGGCAAAATTTTTAATAAAAAAACAAGCGGATCAACTGGGGCGCCATTTCAATACAAAACATCGGAACAAGCCCAGTCTTATCTTTGGGCTGGTATTTTACTAGCTTGGTCTGCTGCTGGTTATCGACTGGGTGATCGAGTGGCGATGTTGGCGGGTGGCGCATTATTTTCATCGAGTTGGAAGCATCAATTATTTTATAGCTTAATGAATGTACAGCCTTTATCTACGATGGGCATGGACGATGCTTTATTGCAGCAGCATTGTGTGTTGCTAGCGCGGCAAAAAATTAAATTTGTGTATGGCTATGCAAATGCATTGCATCTTTTGGCTTTGTATATTGAACGCCATCCTATGGCTTTAAATGGTCATACTTTGACTGCTGTCATTTCGACAGCTGAAAATTTATCTGCGACGGCGCGTGCAGACATTGAACGTATTTTAGGTGTTTCAGTATTTAATCAGTATGGCTGCAATGATGCTGGTTTATCGGCGTTTGAATGCGAGCAACATCAAGGTTTACATATTATTGCAGAGCGATGTTTTGCAGAAACCCTGCCTGATGGTCGCTTAATTGCCACTGATATGGCAAATATCGCGTCGTTTTTTATTCGATATGAAACGGGTGATTTAGCCGAAATTGATCATACGCCTTGTGCGTGTGGGCGTTCATGGCCGCGAATCACTCAAATTCATGGCCGATCCAATGATTTACTTATCGATATGCAGCAAAAGCGTTTTCCTGCTGCGTACTTTACACAATTGTTTGCGTATACAGATATTAAAGCGTATCAGATTTTATTTACGAAGGATGCGGTTCGGATTATTTATGATAATGGTGCTCAAACTTTAGATAAAGCGCCTTTGATTAAACAAATCAAGAATGATATGCAATTCCTACATTATGAAATATGTGAAGGGGAGTTTTTAGTTCAAAATAATGGAAAGCGTCGTTATGTTCTGGCTGTTGAATCTTTATCATGAGTGATAAATACAATCTAATGGTGGGACCTGATCCTAAAGCTCAGGGGGGGATGGCGACATGGGCTAAATCAGCCGCAGCGGCAGGTGTATTTGAGCAGTTAAATATTCGTTATATTGCTAGCCATATTGATGCCGCTTTGCCATTTAAATTAATTAGGGCGTTGCAGTGTTATGTGCAAGTTTTATTTGCATTAATCTCTGGCCGAGTTAATGTATTGCATATTCATGTTGCTACGGGAGTAAGCTGGTGGCGAAAATGGGTCATCATTTTTCTTGCTCAATGCTTTTCTTGTCCTTATATTTTGCATTTACACGGGGGTTCATTTCCTAAGTATTATGCAAAAAATCAGAACCGTTTTGGAGGCCGGCAGTTTAAAAAGTCCTTAGCAAAGGCCAAATTTGTTTTAGTTTTAAGCCCTGATTGGCTTGAATGGGTTGCAAGTGTTGCACTGGAGGCCAATTGTGTGGTTTTGCCAAATGCCGTGGAAATTCAAACAAACCCAAAGCTTAATTCTAATTATAAGCAGTGGTTATTTTTAGGACGTTTAAGTCGTGAAAAAGGTTTGATTGAATTATTGTCCGCTACAGCAATTGTCTTTAAACAGCATGCAGATATTGTGCTGAATTTAGGTGGGGATGGTGATTTTTCTTGGGTTAAGCAGCAAATTGCTGATCTTGGCTTAGAGAAAAATGTGAGCGTTTTGGGCTGGGTTAATCATGATGAAAAATTACGCTGCTTGGACGAAGCTGGCTTATTGATTTTACCTTCGCATATTGAAGCGCTACCTTTTGTGATTTTGGAAGCGATGGCTGCACACCGGCTCGTAATTGCAAGCCAAGTAGGTGGTATTGAATGGGTGTTAGAAAGTGGTAAGGCTGGAGTATTAATTCCGCCAAAATCACATATCGATTTGAGCCTCGCATTATTATCTGCAATAGAAAATCCAGCGCAGAGTGATGCTATTGCCGCTTGTGGTTATCAGCGTGCAAAGGATTTATTTTCATTTCAAAAAATGTGTTCGGTACTCAAGGAGCTATATGCTTAGACGTATCTATTTTTTTGCCTTTACAGCATTAATTTTAATTCTTTCTGCTTGCAAGAGTGATGCCGCAGCTAAGATTGAATCAAATACACTACCAGACGTAGTACAAAATCCACCGCGAATATCATGGACGCCTTCTGGGCAAGTTTTTTTATCCATATATAAGAATGGCAAGATATTTCATGCGGCTTCGGTCAATACCTCATATTGGCTTTCTAAGCAGCCTCTTGCTCCTGCTGAGTATTGTTGGAATGTTAGGGGGAGCGTTGCGTATTCGATTCCACAATGTTTTACGATTACAGCGAATAATCCTGTATTGGAAGATTTTTCAATCACAAACCTATTGAAACCGAATTTGTCACGGCCGTACGTGATGAGTGGTAATTTAATTAAGGATGCGCAATTAGATGCCTCTGCTTTAAAAGTAAGAAATAGTAAAATTAATGCGTTGATTTCAGCGTATGAGCGTATGAGCCCTTCAATTGGGTTTGGAAATGTAATGGAGGTTGCAGGCGCTAGCTCTGGAAAAGTCGCTTTGGATAACTATGAGTCTATTCGTATTTGGTCTACGAAACTTATTTATGGTTCAACGATTTACTATTTTAATCAGGATTTGTCTGTCAAATCCCAGTTGCTTAAGCAAGTTAATGAATTGGTAGATAATTGTTCTTGGGTTGCTCCATTTATCCGTGATGATCGCTCGGCTCGTACATTATTGTGGTCTGTTGCGTATGCCTATGATTTTATTGGCTACGCGCAAAGTAACTCTACAGATTGGGTAGCGTGTATTGAAGCGATTGCCAGTACTTCGGGCGTCGATGCAGATAGATATACAGCAAATACTGCGTTGAATAATGCAACTCAATATAATGCTAAAGCAGCCGCTTTGGTCGCAAGTATTCTTATCTCAGATTCTTCTACTTGGGCGCGTGCTTATATTGAAGAGAATTTACGTTCATTTGTTTATGCTGGAAATCCATTTTGGCTTAATGATGGCGGCTACGTCAGTGGTGGTGCTTATCTTCAATGGACTATTGAAAATAGTAATCAGTGGCTCAGTTTGATTAATAAATCATCTCGACTTAATCCATTCAATCACACATGGTATCGTGCAACGACCTCATATTTTTCAAATGCATTACGTCCAACTGCGCCGACTTCATTATTCGGTGATGGTCATGAAAATGCAGTCTTGCCTCAGTATGCTGCACAGGTAATGGATAATGTAGATACTGCAGATGCTGCTTGGTATCGGAACTATCTTACTGATGCACAGAGATCCTCACTCAGTGTTTTAACTTCAACGCCTATGCAGCGGAAATCTATTGTAACGCCACCCAATAATCGAGCCTATTTCAAGGATTCTGGTATTTTAGTGTGGCATGAGAATGCTTCTGTTATTGATTCATTCTCAATTTTTATGCGAACAGGTAATGCTGGCTTGGTTGGACATGGTCATGCTGATATAGGTTCTTTTGTTGTTCACCAAGGCAGCCTACCAATTGCGGTTAATTCGGGTCGCTACGATTGGTACGGATCGCCAATGTGGAAGGATTATTATCAGCAGTCACGTTCTCATAATTTACCTACGTTTTCTGGTGGTATAGGGCAATCAACTTCTAAGTTATCTAAAACAGCTCTAATTTCTGAGAAATCAGGAGAGAAATTTGAAAGCGCTACGATGGATATTTCATCGAATTATTTATCACCGGCCAGTCAAGTAATTCGATCTGTTACGTATCTCAAGCCAAATAAATTATTGATTGTTGATCAAATGGCATCGTCTACGCCACTGCAGTGGGAGTGGAATTTACATCTGCCTGGGAATGTATTTTTGGTACAGCCAAGTATGTGGCGCTCCGGCAATACATGTATTTATAAGTTAGATGATAATTCTTATGAGTTTAATTCAGAAGTGGTTACTGAGTACTATCAAGGGGCAGCAAAAGATCAGCTAATTCCATGGCACTCGATTTGGAAGTCAAGTCTTGCAAGCAAAAATACCGTGATGGCTTTCTTATTAGATTTATCTTGTGATTCTAATGTATGGCCACAGAATCTTTATCGACGTCAAAGTGAATCATTTAGTGTTGATGTTGATATGTATACAATTGTGGTTAAAAAAACTGGGGTAGTCGATGTCATTAATAAATAGAAGAGTTAATATTTTAGGTTGTGATGTAGATAACTTATCGATGAAAGAAACGCTTGAGAAAATTGGTGATCTGATAAAATCAGGCAAACCCAATCAACACGTGGTCATTAATGCCGACAAAGTCGTTAAGGCTGATAAAGATCCTGAATTACGTCAAATTATTAATGATTGTGCATTAATTAATGCAGATGGTATGCCGGTGGTGTGGGCTTCTAAATTATTGGGTATTCCTTTAAAAGAACGCGTTGCTGGCGTGGATTTGTTTGTTGAGCTAATGCGCTATTCGGCTGAGCAAGGCTGGCGGGTTTATTTTTTAGGCGCCAAAGAGGAAGTCGTGAAAGGCGTGGTGGATAAATTTACCGCTCAGTACCCGAATTTACAGATTGCGGGCTATCGCAATGGGTATTGGTCCGCAAGCGAGGAGCAGTCTGTTGTTGACGCCATTACCCTTAGTAAAACAGATTTGCTCTTTGTCGCGATTAGCTCGCCCAAGAAAGAGCAATTTTTGGGTAAATATCAGTCGCAAATGAAAGTACCGTTTGCGATGGGCGTTGGCGGTACGTTTGATGTGATGGTGGGTAAAACCCATCGTGCGCCAGTTTGGATGCAAAAAACGGGGTTTGAGTGGTTTTACCGCTTTTTGCAAGAGCCGCGCCGGATGTTTAAGCGTTACTTTATTGAAGATATGTATTTCTTTGTCTTATTGGGCAAAGCCGTTTTTGCAAAAGCGATGGGTAAATCATGATGAAAGTTCTAGTGGTATTTGGCACTCGCCCCGAGGCGATCAAGATGGCGCCTGTGGTGGCTGCGCTGCAGGCGGATGCGCGTTTTGATGCCAAGGTGTGTGTTACCGCGCAGCATCGGCAAATGCTGGATCAAGTGTTGGCGCTGTTTGCGATTAAGCCTGATTTTGATTTGGACTTAATGCAGCAAGGGCAAGATCTGACTGATATTACTAGCCGAGTTTTGCTCGGTATGCGTGGTGTGTTTGCCGAATGGCAACCCGATATCGTGTTAGTGCATGGCGATACCAGTACCACGATGGCAGCCAGTCTGGCTGCTTTCTACCAGCGTATACCCGTTGGCCATGTTGAGGCAGGTTTACGTACGGGCAATATTTATTCGCCTTGGCCAGAAGAAATGAATCGCAAAATTGCGGGTGCAATTAGCGCGGTACATTTTTCACCTACAGAAACATCACAGAACAATCTTCTGCGCGAAGCGGTGCCTGCCGCCAATGTGCATGTGACTGGTAATACCGTCATTGATGCGTTGCTGGATGTGGCAGCGCGGATTAAGAGCGATGTAGTCCTCAATGCAGAGTTGGCCGCTCAGTTCCCATTCTTGGACGCGACCAAACGCTTAATTTTGGTAACAGGTCATCGCCGCGAGAATTTTGGTCAAGGTTTTGAGAATATTTGCGCTGCCTTGGCCGAGTTGGCACAGCGCCCAGATGTCGAGATTCTTTACCCGATGCATTTGAACCCGAATGTGCAAGAGCCAGTGCGCCGTATTTTATCGGGCTTACCGAATGTGCATTTGATTGAGCCGCAAGACTATTTGCCGTTTGTGTATCTGATGACGCGCGCTAACTTGATTTTGACCGATAGCGGCGGGGTGCAAGAAGAAGCGCCATCTCTTGGTAAGCCGGTATTGGTGATGCGCGATACCACCGAGCGGCCAGAGGCGGTCGATGCAGGCACGGTGAAATTGGTGGGGACGAATCAAGCGCTGATTGTGAAAGAGGCGACTGAGTTACTCGACAATCCTGCCGCGTATGAACAAATGTCGCGCGCGCACAATCCATATGGTGATGGTTTAGCAGCACAACGAATTAACGATATTCTTGCAACTGGGAGTTTTAAGCATGGCTAAGTATCAAACTGTTTCAATGATAGGTTTAGGTTATATCGGCTTGCCGACGGCAACGGTGATTGCCAGTCGTGGCGTTAAAGTCATTGGTGTTGATGTGAACCAACATGCGGTTGATACCATCAATCGTGGGCAAATTCATATTGTTGAGCCTGATTTAGATGGCCTGGTACATCACGTGGTGAATGAAGGCTTGTTGGTGGCGCAAACGACACCATCAGAAGCCGATGCATTTATGATTGCGGTACCTACGCCTTTTACCGAAGGCAATAAGCCAGACTTGAGCTACATCGAAGCCGCCGGTAAAGCCATTGCGCCATATTTGAAGAAAGGCAATTTGGTCATTTTAGAATCGACTTCACCCGTCGGCGCAACAGAAAAACTTGCAGGTTGGTTGGCCGAAGCGCGCCCAGATTTAAGCTTTCCGCAACAAGCCGGTGAAGAGGCCGATGTGCAAGTGGCGTATTGCCCAGAGCGCGTTTTACCAGGGCATGTACTGCGCGAACTGGTTGAAAATGATCGTATTGTGGGTGGTATGACTCAGCGTGCAGCAGAAATGGCGGCTGATTTATACAATATTTTTGTCAAAGGTGAGTGTTTGCTGACGGATTGCCGCACCGCAGAAATGGCGAAGTTGACTGAAAATTCATTCCGCGATGTCAATATTGCGTTTGCAAATGAACTATCGATTATTTGCGATAAATTGGCGATTAATCCTTGGGAATTGATCAAACTAGCCAATCGCCATCCGCGTGTAAATATTTTGCAACCAGGCCCTGGTGTTGGCGGGCATTGCATCGCTGTTGACCCGTGGTTTATTGTGGATTCAGCGCCGGAAGAGGCGCGGATTATTCGCACTGCGCGTGAAGTGAATGACTTTAAACCGCATTATGTTGTGGCTCAAGCGGTAGAAGCGGCGAGCAAGTTTAAAGCGCCAGTGATTGCTTGCTTAGGCCTGGCATTTAAAGCCAATATTGACGACCTACGTGAAAGCCCGTCAGTCGGCATTGTGGCCGAATTGGCAGCAAAAGGTGTTGGCCGTATTTTGGCGGTGGAGCCGCACGTAGAAACCTTGCCGAAGAAATTGCAAGGTAAGGTCGAATTGGTTGATACACAAACTGCAATCGATCAAGCCGATATTATTGTGTTGTTGGTTGATCACAAACACTTTAGCCGTATTCGCCCAGAGAAATTGCAGCGCTGCGTTGTGATTGATACGCGTGGATTTTGGTCAGCGAAATAATTATTGCTAGCCCAATAAAAGGCCCACTCTAAATTGAGTGGGCTTTTATTTTGGGAGTCTTAAATTTTGCTTCAAAAAAAATACGCACATTCAGTGCGTATTTTTTAAAGTGCTCATATTAAAAAATTAAGCAGCTTTGATCTTACGACGGCGAGTAGCAAGCAAGCCTACCAAGCCCAAGCCCATCAAAGCATAAGTTTCTGGCTCTGGTACAGCAGCTACGGTGTAGTTTACGTTGCCAATATAGTTGCTGCTAAAACCATTGAATTGAAACTTATAGTTCTTATTAGCTAAGAATGTATTGTTGAATAGAAAACTGCCGTTATCTTTATCAAAGAATTGGGTTCCAATTACTTTGTTGCCTTCAAGTAATTTTACAGATAAAAAGTCAAATGTACCTTTGCCAACATTATTTGTCTTTTGTTCAGTAAAAAAACTAAAGTTAATTGGCGAGTTGTCAGTTACTTTAAAAATAACTGAGTTATAAATCCATTCATCGCCAGAATTTTTGTTAATTTTCTGAGTTGCGCTAAAGTCAGCACCGTTGCTTAATGTGACCTTAGTCACAGCGGCTTGGCTGGCTACGGCGCTTGAGCCGATAGCAATCGCGATTGCTAGGTGTTTCATGTTCATGGTTTAGTTCCTATATAATTAATTACTAATTTTGAAAGTGTTTTATTGTGCGAATATTAACCGATATTAAGGTTAATTAGTAGCTTTAATTCAATACCTTGTGTGCTAAATCTCACTCTAGAACTGTGACCCTATTTCTTTACATCAATATTAAATAAGGAAAATAATAGGCTCTGTTCGGTAGTACACTTTGAAGTGGTTTATCGATCAGAATATCGAAAAAATGCTTATATATTTTTGATTCTTTGCATGCTTTGATATTTCACTGTGCTTGGCACTCTTATTTTTTTGCCAAAAATAAACCGGCCAAAGCCGGTTTAGGGTATAGAGCTACAGCACTTATTAAATCAGTGCTATGAGCATATACATCTGCTCTACATCGCCAGCATCAAACCATTCAAACGCTTCACGAATGAGGCTGGGTCTTCAAGTTGGCCGCCTTCGGCTAGCAGGGCTTGATCGAAGATTAAGTGAGTCCAGTCGCCGAACTTGTCGCTGGCAGCCTCAGCTTTCAGCTTGCCCACCAATGGATGTGTTGGATTCACTTCCAAAATCGGTTTGCTGGCTTTGACGTCTTGACCGGCAGATTTGAGCAAACGCTCTAAGTTCGCGCTCATATCTTGGTTTTCAACGACCAAGCATGCTGGGCTGTCAGTCAGGCGGTGCGTAACGCGGATATCTTTGACTGAGTCGCCGAGCACGGTTTTCATTTGCTCGATGATGTCTTTGAGTTCTGTTGCCGCAGCTTCTTGCTCTTGCTTTTCGGCTTCGTCGGTGAATTGCTCTAAGTTCAATTCGCCTTTGGCAACCGATTGCAGTTTTTTGCCTTCAAATTCGGTCAAGCCGCTAAATGCCCATTCATCCACGCGATCAGATAGCAACAATACTTCGATGCCTTTTTTGCGGAACACTTCCAAGTGCGGGCTGTTTTTCGCAGCGGCGTAGCTGTCGGCAGTGATGAAGTAGATTTGGTCTTGGCCTTCTTTCATGCGGCCAAGGTAATCTTTTAGCGATACGGTTTGCTCGGCACTTTCGTTGTGCGTTGACGCGAAACGGCATAGCGCAGCGATACGCTCTTTATTCGCAAAGTCTTCACCAACGCCTTCTTTCAGAACTTTACCAAATTCGCCCCAGAAGGTGGTGTATTTAGCTTGCTCTTCCGCTTCATCCGAATTGGCCATGCTTTCTAGCAAGCCGAGGACTTTTTTCACGCAGCCCGATTTGATTTGCTCGATGTCTTTGCTGTGTTGCAAGATTTCACGCGATACGTTCAGTGGTAAATTAGCTGAGTCGATTACGCCGCGTACAAAGCGCAGGTATTGCGGCAGCAATTTTTCGCTGTCTTCCAAGATGAATACGCGGCGAACGTAGAGCTTCACGCCATGACGGCGCTCGCGGTCGTACAGATCAAACGGCGCGCGTTTCGGAACATAAAGCAGCTCGGTGTATTCTTGGCGACCTTCGACTTTGGCGTGGCTCCAAGCGAGTGGGTCTTCGTAATCGTGGGCAACGTGTTTATAAAATTCGGTGTACTGCTCAGGCGTGATGTCTGATTTGCTGCGTGTCCACAGGGCATTGGCTTGGTTGACGGTTTCAAAGCCTTCGGCAGGTTTGATCGAGCCATCATCGTTGTAGCCCGCTTGGGCTGGCATCAAGATCGGCAAAGTGATGTGGTCGGAATATTTGCGGATAATGCTGCGCAGGCGGTAGTCGTTGAGGAATTCTTCTTCGCCGTCTTTTAGGTGTAGCACGATTGTGGTGCCGCGCGTTGGCTTTTCAACGGTTTCGAGCGTGAATTCGCCATCACCAGCCGATTCCCATTGCGTGGCGCTTTCTTCGCCAGCGCGACGAGTCGTTAATGTCACTTTATCGGCAATGATAAACGCCGAGTAAAAACCCACACCGAATTGACCGATTAAATGCGCGTCTTTTTGCTTGTCGCCAGAAAGTTGGCTAAAGAATTCTTTAGTGCCTGAGCGTGCAATCGTACCGATGTTTTTGATGACTTCATCGCGGCTCATGCCGATACCGCTGTCTGATACGGTGATGGTTTTCGCTTGCTCATCAAAATCAACGTGGATTTTGAGTTCTGGATCGTTGCCAAATAGGCCGTCGTTATTCACCGCTTCAAAGCGCAATTTATCGCAGGCATCTGATGCATTGGAAACCAATTCGCGCAGGAAAATTTCTTTGTTGGAATACAAAGAGTGAATCATCAATTGCAAGAGTTGTTTGACTTCGGCTTGAAAGCCTAATGTTTCTTTAGACATTGCGGATTGAGTCCTTAATGGGGTTGAACAAAAATCAAATATTTAGGCAAAAGTTTTGGCCTCAGGCCACTCAGTCTTGCATCGTTGTCTTTGCCGTACTGATATGTACTGTCTACTTGTATGCCTTGCCATAAAACTTTTGCATGATTACTGAACAAATGGGGGCAGAGGACGGCGCTTCAAGTCATTTGATGTAATGTAAGATTGAGATTGTGCGTTTTGCTGAGCTTGGAACTGATTTTGTATTGGAATGAATTGGCGATTACTTGAACAAATCGTCATAAATGACGCAGATTCCAGCGCGAGCAAGATGGATTACATCAGCCGCAATCTAGGCGGTGGTATAGTGTTTGCAGCATTTTCTACAAGGCTTGAGCATGTTACGACGCGTGGTATTTAATCAAAAAGGTGGCGTTGGCAAATCAACGATTACCGTGAATCTCGCTGCAGTGGCCGCCGCGCAAGGTAAACGCGTGCTGATTGTCGATCTCGACCCGCAAGGCAATAGCAGCCATTATGTGTTGGGTACTGCCGCGCATGGCATTACGCCGAGCTTGAATGAATTCTTTGATCAAGTGCTCAATTACTCTTTGTATGCCAAAGGCCCAGCTGAATTCATCCACGCCACGCCATTTCCCAATCTGTTTATTATGCCGTCGCATCCTGGCATTGCCGAGCAGCAAGTTAAACTCGAATCACGTTATAAAATTTACAAACTGCGCGAAACGCTAGCTGAGCTGACTGGGCAATTTGATGAGGTGTATATTGATACACCACCCGCGCTTAATTTCTTTACCTTGTCGGCGCTGATTGCGGCAACCGGCTGTTTGATTCCATTTGATTGCGATACCTTCTCGCGCGACGCGCTCTTGGGCTTGATTGCACGGGTGGATGAAATTCGCCAAGATCATAATGGCCAACTTAAAATCGAAGGTATTGTCGTGAACCAATACCAGCCGCGCGCGAGCTTGCCGCAGCGTTTGGTACAAGAACTCGAAGCGCAAGGCCTGCCGGTATTGCAGTCACGCTTATCCAGTTCAGTCAAAGTAAGAGAATCGCACGATCAAGCCGCACCGCTCATCGCTTTAGACGCAAAGCATAAATTAGCACTGGAATTTTCTGCGCTCTATGCTGAACTTTCTGGAGTAACGCAGGCCGCAGTGAGCCAAGCGTAGGAGTCAATATGCACGTAAAAGCATTTAATCGCGTCTTAATTGTGGACGACGAGCCGTTTAATTTAGAAATTTTGTCCGAGCATTTGGCCGACGCGGGCTATGAAACGGTGACCGCTGATGATGGCGAAGCGGCTTGGGAAATCTTGCAGCACGATGAGCAGGGCTTTGCGACGATTTTGCTCGATCGGATGATGCCGCGCATGGACGGCATGCAAGTGCTGGCCAAACTCAAGCAACACCCCGATTTCCAGCATATCCCCGTCATTATGCAAACTGCCGTTGGCGCGGCTGAAAACGTGCGCGAAGGCTTGGCGGCTGGCGCATATTACTATCTAATTAAGCCGTTTCAGCGTGAAATGCTGCTGGCGATTGTTGCTGCAGCGGTGGGCTTTCATAAAGATCGTCAGCAGTTAGAAGATCAGATTGCTCAGCACGCTGATTCTTATCGCTTGTTGGTGAATGGCGAGTTCCATTTCCGCACTTTGGATGAAGCGCGGCAGCTCACCTTGATGTTATCCCGTGCCTGTCCAGATCCGCAGCGCGTTGCGATGGGTTTATCTGAGTTGCTGGTGAATGCAATTGAGCACGGCAATTTGGCGATTAGCTATGCGGATAAATCGCGCCTATTGCAAATGGGCCGCTGGCAAGAAGAAGTCGAAGAGCGCTTAGTTAATCCGCAATATGCGGATCGAAAAGTGGCGGTTAAATTTGCCAGTAGTGAAGATGAAATTCAGATTCATATTACGGACCAAGGCCAAGGTTTTGATTGGCAACCTTTTTTGGAGTTTTCTCCCGAACGCGCCTTCGATCCGCATGGCCGAGGGATTTCAATGGCGCGGATGATGTCTTTTGATAGCCTTGAGTACCAAGGTAAAGGCAACGAGGTATTGGTCCGCGTGCTGCGTAAATAAATACTTGCAGCTATATACATTACAAAGCCCGCAGATTGCTCTGCGGGCTTTTGTGTATTTATAGAGATTCTTTATGCTGTGAGTAAAATTCAAAGCCGAGTCCACGAAAAACACGAAAGGCACGGAAAAATTCAAAAATCACCACGTAGTTTGATTTTTTTCCTTGTTCGTATTTTTCGTGCCTTTCGTGGACAATGCTTTTGGTTTTTAAATACTCAATTTCACATTGATGATTACTTAATCCGTTCTACCAAATACTGTTTGATTAGCTCAGCATCGGCCTCAATCGCATCAAAGCGCTGTGGCAAGGCTTCTAGGCCTGCCAAGCCTTTCGGGCGGAATGGCGTTTGTTTGAGTGCTTCGAGCATGGTGTCTTCAAATTTCGCCGGCAGCGCGGTTTCCATAATCACCATCGGCACGGCTGGATCGCGGTGGGCTTTGGCGGCTTTGAAACCATCGGCCGTGTGTGGGTCGATTTGCACGCCGTATTTCTCAAACACTTCACGGATATTCGCGATTCGATCCGCGTGATTGCTGGCTTCGGATTTAAAGCCGTAGATATCGCGCATCAAGGCGAACTCTTCCGCGCTCAACTCGAAACCACCGCCAGTTTCAACTGATGTCCACAATGCCGCCAAGCGCTCGGCATCGCGGCCGATCAGGTCAAACACAAAGCGTTCTAAGTTCGATGCTTTGGTAATGTCCATCGATGGGCTGGTGGTTTCATAGGTGCGATCCAAGCCACGCGGGTGGTAGCCACCGGTTTTGAAGAATTCATCGAGCACGTCATTTTCATTGGTGGCAACGACCAATTGGCCGATGGGCAAACCCATTTGGCGGGCGATATGGCCGGCGCAGATATTGCCGAAGTTGCCCGACGGTACGCAAAAATCGACTTTATCGCCGACTTTTTTGCCGCTCGCCAAAACCATCGCGAAATAGCCTTTGAAGTAATACACCACTTGGGCGACGATGCGGCCCCAGTTGATCGAATTCACCGCGCCGATTTTGTATTGGGCTTTGAATTCTGCGTCTTTATTCACGTCTTTAACGATGTCTTGGCAGGCGTCGAAGAAACCATGGACTGACAAGTTGAAAATGTTTTCGTCTTGCAGGCTAAACATTTGTGCGCGTTGGAACGGGCTCATTTTGCCGAAAGGCGACAACATAAATACATTCACGCCCTTTTTGCCGCGCATCGCGTATTCGGCCGCCGAGCCAGTATCGCCCGATGTTGCGCCCAAGATGTTGATTTGTTCGCCTTTTTTGTCCAGCACGTATTCAAACAAATTGCCGAGCAATTGCATCGCCATATCTTTGAACGCCAGCGTTGGGCCGTTGGAAAGTTCTTGAATGTATAAATTGCTATCGAGTTTAATCAGCGGCGTGATGTGGCTGGCTTGGTTTTTCGAGCGGCCATTGCAATACACTTCAGGCGTATAGGTTTTGTCAATTAGCCCTTTGAGATCATCGGCAGGAATATCATCAACAAAACGGCTAATCACTGCGAAAGCCAAATCGCGGTAGTTAAGCGACGCCATGCTTTCTAAATCAGCTTGCGTGAATTGCGGGTATTGCTGCGGAATCGACAATCCGCCATCGGCCATCAGGCCACCGAGCAAAATATCGCTAAAGGCTTGTGGCTGAACGCCACCACGAGTTGAGATATAGTTCATGGGTATCTGCTTGTAGGTTAATGTTTATAATGCTTAGGTTGATATACCATTGATTTTTATGGTGGGCTAAAGCCCACCCTACACACATTCGTAATGCTCTACCGTCGGAAATGGATCATAAAAATGATGCAATAAACGTTTCCAATCTTGATACTGCGCTGAGCCACGAAACCCTTTGGTGTGATCTTCTAAAGTCTGCCAGCGCACCAATAAAACATAATGGTTGGGTCGTTCTAAGCACCGCTGTAACTCATGCGAGATATAGCCCGGTATCGTCGAAATAATCTGCTGTGCCGTCGAAAAAGCTAATTCAAATTCAGCAGCTTGATTTGGAATGACGTCTAAATGTGCAATTTCAAGAATCATCGGGCATCCAAGGCTGGCGTAGGGTGGGTTAGGCGGTTTTTATTCCGTAACCCACCATTGCGCTGTAAATGAGAACGCGAAACTACGATGCAATTAACCGTTCAAATGTTCCAAACGCAACTTCACTACTTTACCTGCGGTACTGGCCAAAGCTTCGATTTTGGCGATGGCGACGTTGATGTTTTTCTCAATCGCGATGTGCGTGACGATAATGATTTCTGCGGTTTCACCTGCGGCAGCGGCTGGTTTTTGCAGCATCGCATCAACTGAAATCTGGCCTTCGGCCAAGATGCCGGTTACATCGGCCAATACGCCCGGCAAGTCTTTCGCTGACAAGCGCAGGTAATAGCAGGTTTCCACTTCATCAATCGGCAGAATCGGTAGATTCGCAATCGCAGAAGGCTGGAAGGCCAAATGCGGCACGCGGTGTTCTGGGTCGGCGGTGTGTAGGCGAGTGATGTCGACCAAATCGGCAATCACCGATGAAGCAGTTGGCTCAGCGCCAGCGCCTGGGCCGTAATACATTGTTGCGCCAACCGCGTCGCCTTTCACCAGCACGGCATTCATCACGCCATCGACATTGGCGATCAAACGGTTAGCTGGAATGAGCGTCGGTGAAACGCGTAATTCAATGCCGTTTGGGCGGCGACGGGTCATGCCGAGTAGTTTGATGCGGTAGCCGAGTTCGGCGGCGTATTTAATATCGGCGGCATCCAGTTTGCTGATGCCTTCTAAGTACGCTTTATCAAATTGAACTGGAATACCGAAGGCAATCGCGCTCATGATCGTCAATTTGTGTGCCGCGTCGTGGCCTTCGATATCAAATGTTGGATCGGCTTCGGCGTAGCCGAGGCGTTGCGCTTCAGCTAATACGTCAGCAAATGCCGAGCCTTTGTCGCGCATTTCGGTCAGGATAAAGTTCGATGTGCCGTTGATAATGCCAGCCACCCATTCGATTTTGTTGGCGGTCAGGCCTTCGCGCAGCGCTTTGATGACTGGAATACCGCCAGCAACTGCGGCTTCAAATGCGACCATCACGCCGCGTTCTTGGGCTTTGGCAAAAATTTCATTGCCGTATTCAGCGATCAGTTTTTTGTTTGCAGTCACGACATGCTTGCCATTGGCGATCGCGGCCAACACCAAATCTTTGGCAATCGTCGTGCCGCCGATCAATTCAACGACGATGTCGATATCAGGATTGTTGACGATGTCCATTGCGTTGTCGGTCAGCGTAACGCCTTCACCGACGAGTTCGCGCGCGCGAACGAGGTCGCGGTTCGCTGCCATCGTAATGACGATAGGGCGGCCAGCACGGCGCGTGATTTCATCAAAGTTACGCTTTAATACGGTGGCAGTACCGCCACCAACAGTTCCCACGCCGCAAAGGCCGACATTGATTGCTTTCATTTTTGCTTCCTCGTAGGTCGGGTTAGCGAAGCGTAACCCGACAAATGATTGATTATTATTGATGATTTTCTGATTGAATAATGCTGGGTTACGCCTTCGGCTAACCCACCCAACGATTTATTTAGTGGCAAATTCGCCCGTGCTATGGCGTTTGCGCCAGTGCGTTAAAAAGCGCGCTAGGCGGTTCAGTGCATCGGCCAGATCGTCCAGATTCGGCAGGAACACAACGCGGAAATGGTCGTGTTCTTTCCAGTTAAATCCGGTGCCTTGTACCAGCAGTACTTTTTCTTCGTTGAGTAGTTCGAGCATAAATTGCTGATCGTCGCTGATCGGGTAAATCGCCGGATCAAGCTTCGGGAACATATACAGCGCGGCCTTGGGTTTGATTACCGAAACACCGGGCATCGCACAGAGCATTTCATAGGCTAAATCGCGTTGCTTGGCGAGTCGTCCGCCTTCGCACACCAAATCGTCAATGCTTTGATAGCCACCGAGCGCGGTTTGAATCGCGTACATCGATGGCACATTGGCGCATAGGCGCATCGTGGCCAGCGTGTTCAAACCTTCGATGTAATCTTTAGCGAGTTTTTTCTCGCCCGACACTATCATCCAGCCCGAGCGATAGCCGCAGGCGCGATAGTTTTTGGAGAGGCCGTTAAAAGTCAAAAACAGCACGTCATCGGCGAGCGATGCAATCGAGGTGTGTTTCACGCCGTCGTAGAGCACTTTGTCGTAAATTTCGTCGGCGCAAACAATCAGGCCAAACTCACGCGCTAGCGCAATGATGTCGAGCAATACCGAGTTCGGATACAGCGCGCCAGTCGGGTTATTAGGGTTGATGACGACAATCGCTTTGGTTTTGGCGGTGATTTTGGCGCGCATATCGCTAATCGACGGCAACCAGCCATCGGCTTCATCGCATAAATAATGTTTGGGCGTGCCGCCCGAGAGACTCACCGCCGCAGTCCACAGCGGATAATCAGGCATCGGCACCAAGACTTCATCGCCGTCATTGAGCAAGCCTTGCATGCTCATGACGATCAATTCGGACGCGCCATTGCCGATGTAAATATCATCGACAGTCACGTCGCTGATGTGTTTTTGCTGCGTGTAATGCATGATCGCTTTGCGCGCTTGAAACAGGCCTTTGGAATCCACATAACCGGCGGAATTGGCTAAATTGCGGATCACATCTTGGACGACTTCTTCGGGCGCATCAAAACCAAAATTGGCTAAATTGCCAATGTTCAGTTTAATAATGCGATGGCCTTCTTCTTCCATCTGCCGCGCTCGCTCCGGAATCGGCCCGCGAATTTCGTAACAGACGTTCAATAATTTATTGGATTTGAGGATGGCTTCCATGGGTGTGGCCTGCGCAAAGGTTTTTCAGGGGAAACCCCGTATTCTAAGGGAAGAATGCGTGAAATGGGCATCCTTGTGCGTTAAATGCACAGATGAAGACTATTTTTGCCGTTTGTAATGAATGGGCTTTGGTAGAATCAGGCGAAATAAGTCGTCAGATAAAAGCACCCATGCGGCCTTGCTGCATGTTCGGCGATTTGTATACTCGACGACTTTGCGTTTTTGCGTGAAAACTTGCGTACTGTTACTTACTCTGAAAATTTATAAAGGTTTACCGCAAATGAAGTTACATCAATCCAAAGCCAAAAACGTGAATCAATTTACTGGTTACGACGACAGCGGTGTGAAGGTTAATGACGAGCGCTTTGAGGGGAGTTTGTTGGTGCTGCCCAATGCCGTGCATTCATGGCGGCCGACGTCGTTTGCTGATTTGCAAGCCGATGATTTTGTCGCTTTGCTGGAGTTTGAGCCTGAGCTGGTATTGCTAGGCACAGGTAGCAAAATTCAATTTCCGCATCCGCAACTTTATGCTGCTTTATCTGCTCGACGCATTGGTCTTGATGCGATGGACACGGGCGCATTGTGCCGCACTTTTAATGTGCTCACTGCAGAGGATCGCCGTGTACTGGCGTTGGTATTGCACGCCTGATTAATGCTGTGTCATATCATTGTAAACAATCTGCGTTAAGGTTTTTGTAGCATCACGATGCTGTATGTTATGGTATGGGCTTGTAGCCAGCTTAAAATAAAGCCTACAGCCATATACATGTTTTTATGCTCTGGTTTGATCTACCGATTACCGTTTTGCTTTGCAAGTTATATCAAATTTCGAATTTATCTAAGTACTCGTGCAAAATTTTTATGGCAAGGCGTCGAAGCCACGGGCTGTACATTTAGTACGGCAAGGCGAGACAACGATGCAAGACTGGGTGGCCTTAGGCCAAAACTTTTGCTTATCTACTTAATTGGATTATTTAAATGAAAGTGACGGTCATTGGTTCGGGTTATGTTGGCTTGGTAACGGGAACCTGTTTGGCGGAATATGGCAATGATGTGCTGTGTCTGGATGTGGATGCCGTCAAAATTCAGTTGCTGCAAGACGGCGGCATACCAATTTTCGAGCCAGGCCTAGAAGAAATGCTCAAGCGTAATGCCGCAGCGGGTCGCTTGCGCTTTACCACCGATGTCGCCGAAGCCGTGGCGCATGGCACGATTCAATTTATTGCTGTCGGAACACCTGCTGATGAAGATGGTTCGGCTGATTTAACTTATGTATTGGCTGCGGCGCGCAATATTGGCCGCCATATGAATGGCTATAAAGTGATTGTTGATAAATCAACGGTTCCAGTAGGAACGGGCGATAAAGTACAGGCCGCAATTCGGCATGAATTAGCACAGCGCGGCGCGGCGATTAGTTTTGCTTTGGTTTCTAATCCTGAGTTTTTAAAAGAGGGCGCGGCGATCGAAGACTTTATGCGTCCAGATCGCATCGTTATCGGCACTGAGGACGATACGGCAAAAGATTTAATGAATTCGCTATATGCGCCATTGGTGCGTAACCATGACCGAATTTTATTTATGGATGTGCGCTCGGCAGAGCTGACCAAATACGCGGCGAATGCGATGCTGGCGACGCGGATCTCATTTATGAATGAGCTGGCCAATTTGTCTGAATTGATGGGCGCAGATATTGAGTTGGTGCGTAAAGGAATCGGTTCAGACCCACGGATTGGTTATGATTTTTTATATCCTGGCGTGGGTTATGGTGGTTCGTGTTTCCCAAAAGACGTGCAGGCTTTGCAGCGTAGCGCTCAAGAGGTAGGCATCAATTTGCGCGTCATTGATGCGGTTGAGCAAGCGAATCAAGCGCAAAAATCGGTACTGGTGAATAAAATTGTGCAGCGTTTTGGCACGAATTTAAGCGGCAAACATTTTGCGCTCTGGGGATTGGCGTTTAAGCCCAATACGGATGATATGCGCGATGCGCCGAGCAGAGTGTTGATCGAATATTTGCTGCAACAGGGTGCAACCGTGGCGGCACATGATCCGGTGGCCATTCATGAGGCGCAGCGTGTGATGCCCGGCTGGGAAGGGCTAACCTATGGTGATAGCCCGAAAGAAGTGCTCAGCAATGCGGATGCCTTGGTGATTGTGACCGAATGGAAGGCGTTTCGCAGCCCAGATTTCGATGCCATTAAAGCACTGCTGCGGACGCCAATTATCTTTGATGGGCGCAATTTATTTGAACCGCAGCGGGTTGCCAAAGAGGGATTTGAGTATTACCCGATTGGTCGGGCTCAGATTAGACAATCGATCTAAGCATCTTTTTGAAATGACTATTAATGTAAAAAAACCACCGAACTATCGGTGGTTTTTTTTGTTAAACGCCGCCGCTTTGTTGGTAGCGTTTTTCTAGATGATTGACACCAGCAGCGAGCACTAAAGTCATAATCAGATAGATAAATGAAATGGTCAGATAGGGCTCCCAGTAGCGCGAATACGCTCCGGCGACCGTACGTGCGGCATAGGCCAGTTCGGCCAAGCCGATAGCCGAAACCAGCGAGCTGTCTTTGACCAGCATAATCGCTTCGTTACCGAGTGGTGGCAGCATCCGGCGAAAAGCTTGTGGAATAATCACGTGGCGCATGGTCTGGCCGTAGCTCATACCGAGTGAGCGTGAAGCTTCAAACTGGCCTTTAGCAATCGACTGAATCCCCGCACGGAAAATCTCGGTAATGTAAGCACCGGCATTGAGCGTGAGCGCGACTAGACCAGATAAAAATGCGCCATAGTCTTGGCGTAAGGTGGCGGCCATTTCACCGCTGAGCAAGAGTCCATTGTCTGGATGCACCAGCAAAGGCATCACGGCAAAATGGGTGAGCAAGATTTGCACAAATAGTGGGGTGCCACGGAAAAATGTGACGTAGGCGGTGGCTGGCCAACGTAAAAATAATTTAACGGGGTATTTCCAGATGCCGTGCTTTACTTCGGCAAGACGGGCGATTCCGGCAAATAAGCCAATTAAAGTCCCCAGGACGACGGCGATTAAAGTAATGCCCAGCGTCATTTTGGCGCCGTCGATAAATAGTTCGCGGTATTCCCAGACAATTTGCAGCTGGAAATTGTCGAGCAATGGCACTGCGTGCTGGATTTGCGTCCAGAATGTGATGAAATCCATGCGGATACCTATTTCAAAGCTCAAGTAAAAAGAAGCGCGTCCGCTAGCGGTGCGCTTCTATCGGGCATTCATACTGGATTGATCAATTAAAAATTGATCAATCCAGTGCGTTGGCAGTTGCTTGGCTTATTTACCGAAATGTTTGTTATAGATTTTATCGTAAGTGCCATCGGCTTTAATTGCAGCGAGGCCTTTATTGATTTGTTCGAGGACTGCTTTATTGCCTTTCTTGACGGCAATGCCGTAATACTCTTTGGCAAAAGTCGCATCATCGATGATTTTTAATTTGGAATTTGGGTTGTTGGACGCGAAGTTCACGACCACACCATTGTCAGCCACTACGGCATCAACACCGCCGTTTTCCAGTTCTTTGAGTGCGAGTGGAGTAGATTCAAAGCGTTTGATATTTGGGCTGGTTTTGCCTTGCAATTTTTGCACGACTTCATCGCCAGTTGTACCCGTTTGCACGCCGACTCTCAGTGTTTTTAGATCCGCAAATTTGCTGACTTTGCTATTTTTACTGACGGCGATGAGTTGCTTGGCTTCAAAGTAAGGATCAGAGAAATCCATTGATTGCTTGCGTTCTGGCGTGATGGTGACTGAAGAGATCACCATATCGCGATCACCAGTGGCCAGTGTGAGGAAAATGCCTTCCCATGGCGTATTGATGAATTTGACTTTCATGCCGCTTTTTTTGGCAATCGCTTCGAGAATATCCACACTAAAGCCGACTACTTCTTTTTTGTTATTGAGTGATTCAAACGGTGCGTAGGCTGCATCGGTGGCTACTTGATACACTTTTGCCGCATTGGCATTCGTATTGAACAGGAGCCCAGCAAAAATCACGCTCGCGATTAGACCTAGTTTTTTTGTAGTCATTTTATTGTGTCTCTCCAGCTTGGAAACGAAAAAGGGCAGAAATGGGAGCGTATTATATACGACATACAACCCATGCCGCCCTTGATCCTAGTAAGCTTTTGTACACAAGATAATCAGGTCTTTCCCTATTTCAGATCAAGCGTTTGACTGAATTTCAGTGAAGAAATTAATTAGCCAATTATTTCTTCCATTCCGCTTGATAGCTCTGAAAGCTCATTCAGTTTTGTGTTGAGGCTTTCTTTACTAATGCCGATGATTTCAAGAATGTTTTCTGGCATTTTTTCAGAAATCTCTTCGATTGTGGCTTTATCCGCTTGCAGTGTTGCAATCAGTTTTGAGAGAAAGAGCAGGGCGGTTAGTTTGTCGTTCGGTGTTTGTGCGGTCGGGTTATTTTGAAATTTGATGGCTTGTTGAATTTCGCTTGGGAAGTTCCAGCGCCGCGCTAATTCTTCACCCACCATCACATAATCAAAGCCGATATTATTATCTTCGAGGGCGACACGATCACCGCCACTTTCTACGAATTTATCGATTTTAATCGCAATTTCGGGTGAAACGATGTGAATCAGCATTTCGCCAATATTGTGCACCATGCCGCAAGTGAAGGCGACTTCACCATTGACTTTGGCTTGCTTAGCCAGCCATTTATTGATTGTCGCTACGGCAAGACTTTGCTTCCAAAATGCTTTGCGATCAAAGCCGGGTGTGGCAACGAAAGCACCGGTAATCCCAGACGCCACGACTAAAGTACGTACGGTATTAAAACCCAGTACAACGACGGCTTCTTGAACCGAACCAATTTGGCGGCTAGCGCCAAAGTGGGCTGAGTTGGCTAAGCGGAGCACTTTGGCCGTAATGACTTGATCTTGTGCGATTTTTTTTGCGATGGTATCGATGTCGATATCTTCGTTACTAAAGCTATCAATGAGTTCTTGAACTACTTTGGGGATGGTGGGTAGTTTATGTGTTTGTTCAAAGACTTCTTCGAGTTTCATTCGTGTTGCTCCCAGTCTATTTTTTATCGGCCAAGCCTTAGTCATACTAGAACACGCTATATCAGTATGCCAGTTGCAAAGCATAAAAAAACCGCATTCATTGCTGAATGCGGTTTTTGAAAATGCTGCACTGCTTACATCATAAAAAGCAGCACATTAAGGCTGATGCGTTTCGATCTGGGCGAGTGGCTCAGCGCTCGTATTTTCCGCAGTGGCATTTGCGGAAAGATCTTTGCGTCGGCGAGTCGCTTTAGCAGGTGCAATTTCAACTTCAGCTACGACCGTTGTAGTACTCACGGTTTCAACCATTTGCAAGGCAACGGCTTCGATGCTGGCCGTTGGTTTTGCTTGAGTGCTGCGACGGCGGCGAGTCGAGTCATTGCCGTCTGCTTGCGTAGCTGCGACATCATTGGCTGACTGGCGAGTTGCCACTTGTTGCAAGCCGACGCTTTCTGGCGATGCAATTTCAAGCGCAACTGGCTTTGGTGCTGCAACTGCAATGCTTGGTGCTGCTTCGGCCACTGCTGTAGGTGCCTCAGTAATCACCGGCGTTACAACTGCCGGTGCTGGAGTTACAACGGCAACTTCAACCGCGATAGCTGCCGGAGCTTCGCTAACAACTGCTTCGGCTACTACAGCAGGTGCCACTGCCGGTATTACAGTCGCAACAACGGGCTCGGCAACGGTGGCAACAACTTGCGCCACTTCAGCAACGACTACACTTGGTGCTGGGCTGCTGACTTCTACTACTGTGCTAGCAACGACTTCTGTTGCAACGCTGTTTTCTATCGTTACAGTGCTCTCTACATCATTGCGGTCACGACGATCACGACGACCGCGACGACGACGGCTACGAGTTTCGCTATTGCCATCGGCTTGCTGCGCTGCTGTCAGGAGTTCCGGCGCTGTAGTCACTGCAGCCAGATCCGCTTTTAGTGTTTCGCTGCGTTGCTCATTGCGCGGTGCACGTTCAGTGCGTGGTGCGCGTTCTGGGCGCGGTTGACGCTCTGGACGCTCGGCGCGTTCTGGACGTTCCGCTTTTTCTGGGCGCGGTGCTTGCTGTTTTTGTAGATCTTCTTCGATACGTGGTTTACTGCCACGACCATTGCGATCACTACGTTCACGACTTTGTTCGCGACCACCTTCAGGACGTGCTTCGTTGCGACCACGGCGCTGATCGTTACGGCCACGTTGTGGTGGGCGTGCGGCAGGTTTAGTTTCTTCAACTTTGACTTCTGCTGGCGCAGGGCTAAACCAAGACACAATTTTCTGCCATAGTGATGGGCTTGCGGCTGCGCTAACTGGTGCGCGAGCGACGCGTTCTGAAGTCGCTGGTGCAGGTTGTGATGGCGTAATGCCTTTCACTGCAGCTTCTTGGCGTTTGGCTTGTTCTTCTTTGGCTTTTGCTGGTTGGTAACCTTCGTCTGTTGGTTGTTCCACCATGCGATACGACGGTACGATTTCTTCCAGCTGATTCACATCATCATGACGCAAGCGTGTGATGCTGTAGTTTGGGGTTTCCAAATGCGTATTTGGAATCAAAATTACGCCAACTTTGAGGCGATCTTCAACGGCAAATAATTCCGCGCGTTTTTCATTGAGCAAGAATGTCGCAACATCGACTGGCACTTGCGCGTGGATTGCGCCGGTGTTTTCTTTCATTGCCTCTTCTTGGATGATGCGCAAGATGTGCAATGCAGAAGATTCGATACCGCGAATGAAACCGGTGCCGTGGCAGCGTGGGCATGCCATGTGGCTGGTTTCTTCAAGCGAAGGTTGCAAGCGTTGACGTGAAAGTTCAAGCAGGCCGAAACGGCTGATTTTGCCGGTTTGTACGCGAGCTCGGTCGTGATGCAACGCTTCACGAACGCGGTTTTCAACTTCGCGTTGGTTTTTCGGATTTTCCATATCGATAAAATCGATGACGATCAAACCACCGACGTCGCGCAAACGCATTTGACGGGCGATTTCATCGGCCGCTTCAAGGTTGGTACGTACTGCAGTTTCTTCGATATCGCCGCCGCGTGTCGCTTTGGCCGAGTTCACGTCAATCGACCACAAAGCTTCGGTGCGATCCAGTACGATTGCGCCGCCCGATGGCAAGCTCACTTCACGTGAGTAAGCGGTTTCGATTTGGTGTTCGATTTGGAAGCGTGAAAACAGCGGAACGTCGTCTTGATAGAATTTTACTTTATGCGCGCTGCCGGGCATCACGTGTGCCATAAACTGCTGAGCTTGCTCGTAAATATCGTGCTTATCGATGAGCAATTCACCGATGTCCGGCTGGAAGTAATCACGGATTGCGCGGATCACAAGGCTGGATTCTTGATAGATCAAGAATGCGCCAGTTTTGCCTTTGGCTTTGCCGTCGGCGTCTTTTTCGCCAGCTGCAGCATCTTCAATAGCGCGCCATAGTTGCAAGAGGTAAGACAAATCCCATTGCAATTCTTCGGCGTTGCGGCCAATGGCTGCAGTACGGGCGATCAGGCTGGTGCCGACTGGCGTATCAAGTTGGTCCATCGCGGCGCGCAATTCATTGCGTTCTTCGCCTTCGATACGGCGAGAAACACCGCCGCCACGTGGGTTGTTTGGCATCAAGACCAAATAACGACCGGCTAGGCTGATGTAAGTGGTGAGGGCTGCGCCTTTGTTGCCACGTTCGTCTTTTTCGACTTGAACGATAACTTCTTGGCCTTCAGATAGATTGCCAGCAACGCGGCCACGGCCGCCTTCGCCGTCGCCCATGTACGAGCGAGCAATTTCTTTAAATGGCAAGAAACCGTGACGGTCGCAGCCGTAGTCGACGAAACACGCTTCAAGCGAAGGCTCGATGCGGGTAATGACGCCTTTGTAAATATTGGATTTACGTTGTTCTTTGCCAACGGTTTCGATGTCGAGGTCGATGAGTTTTTGACCGTCGACGATGGCAACACGTAGCTCTTCAGCTTGTGTTGCATTAAATAGCATGCGCTTCATGTAGGGCTCCGGCGCGCACCGCTCGGATTGATGGCGAAAACAGGGTGATGAAGACGTCAGTTCGGCGTGACAATCGCCATTTTATCAGGCGCAAATTCTGTGAATTTGTGGGAGATAAATTAAATGGCTAAGTGTAGCGGCTTAGGAACTGGGTATCGTTCTCCACAATAATCAATACAAGGTCTGTCTAGCTATACCCCAAGTTTCTTTGTGTTAGACAACTCAGGGTGAATCAATCCGGTCAGTGCACTAATGTGATAAATCAATTACCATCGCTGCTTGTTCAAGTTTGTCTGGTCAAGGTTCTCCAGCATCGTTGTAGCGGCTGCCGTACATAGAAGTACGGTCTGCATTCGCTACGCCGCGTTGGAAACTTTTTGCATAAACACTTGAACGACGGTGAGCGTTATAACCGTTCTCCGGTTCTTGTTCCGGCGTAACCTCTCTGGCATGACGAGCCCCGCGCAACAGCCCCAATAATTTAGAGGTCGGTAGATAAAAATGTTTTATCTACGGCGGGAAAGAATTCGTCAGCTTGTGAGGCTGAGCTAGCGGACTAAGAGCGGAATGCGTATTCAGATCGGTGGTGCGCTTTTTAACAAAGCCTCACCACGGGCAATTTAGCAGTATTTTTTCATCAATACCTAAATTGCGTTGCTGCCCCAGTCTTTAAGTCGTTTTAGTTTGAGACTTAAAGCGGCTACAACTTGCTGCAAATTGCAGCGCGTCACAGAGTATAAGTCAATATGTCCGAGACTAGCAAAGCGTCTGTCACTTTCGTAACGGTCGAAGCGGAAGATGCCGGTCAGCGGCTCGATAATTTTTTAATGAAAATGCTTAAAGGTGTGCCAAAAAGCCACGTTTATCGCATTGTTCGTTCCGGTGAAATTCGAGTAAATAAAGGCCGCGTCGATGTCACTTACCGCATCGTGGCGGGCGATGTATTGCGGATTCCGCCCGTGCGCGTCGCCGAAAAAGCACCAGTACCAGCCACTGTGAGCAATGCAGCTGAAGCAGTTCAAATCCCAGTGGTATTTGAAGATGACGCTTTGATTGTATTGAATAAACCATCGGGTATGGCGGTGCACGGCGGCTCAGGAATTAGCTTTGGCGTGATTGAATTGCTGCGCGCACAACGCCCGCAAGCTAAATTTTTAGAATTGGTGCATCGCTTAGATCGCGATACATCCGGTTTACTTTTGGTTGCAAAAAAGCGCAGTGCTTTGGTTAAACTGCACGAAGTCTTGCGGGATAATCACCGAATTGATAAGCGTTACTTAGCTTTGGTGCAAGGTGTGTGGCCAAATCCACGTTCACACATCAAATTCAAGTTGTTGAAATACGAATTGCCCGATGGCGAACGTCGCGTCAAAGTGCATAGCGATGGTTTGACTTCGCATACGACGGTGAATTTAAAACAAGTCTGGCCTGGTAAGGCGAGCTTGGTCGAGTGCGAATTGAAAACGGGTCGCACGCATCAAATACGCGTGCATTTGTCAGAAAGTGGTCACCCTATTTTGGGGGATGATAAATATGGTGAAGCGTCGGTGAATAAAGCTTTCGCACGTGAAGGCTTGAAGCGCATGTTCTTACATGCATGGCGTTTGTGTGTGGATCATCCTTTGACGGGTGAGCGGATGGAGTTGGAAGCGCCTTTGCCGCCTGAATTGCAATCGTATATTGATAAGCTGAATGCCAAGGGGCAATCATGAGCCGTCAGTTTGATTTATTGGTGTTTGATTGGGATGGCACGCTGATGGATAGCACAGGCATGATTGCGCGCTCAATTCAGCGTGCGTTTGCCGATGTGGGTTTGCCTGAACCGAGTGATACTGCCGCACGTTTTGTGATTGGTTATGGCCTGAACGAAGCAATGCAATACTTAGCGCCTGATTTAAGTGCTGAGCACATTCGCCAAGTCGTCGATGCTTATCGCGGACATTTTTTGGCTAAAGATCACGAATTGCAATTGTATGCCGGCGTTGAGGAATGTTTGCCGCGTTTGCGTAATGCGGGCTTTCGTCTGGCAGTCGCAACAGGCAAATCGCGTGCGGGCTTAGACCGTGTGTTAGCTGCAACAGGTTTAGCTGCGCTTTTTGAAGTAACTCGCACTGCGGATGAGGCATTTTCTAAACCGCATCCAGCGATGCTGGAATATATTTTAGAGTCGGCCGATGTGTCGCAAAGCCGTGCCGTGATGATTGGCGATACGACGCATGATTTACAGTTAGCGATTAATGCGGGTACGCCTAGTTTAGCAATGAGTTATGGTGCACATCCCTTGAAAGACTTATTACCGCTTAATCCATTGGCCCATTTTGATGATTTTACTGAATTGACTGAATGGGTTTTAGTGCATGGTTGAACGGCTTATTTGTACTAGCGAGGCAGTGCAAGAGCGCAGTTTGGCTTATCGTTTTAAGCTTGAATATCACGGGCGGGAACGCAATGCGATTGTGATTCGTTATGGTGGACACGTGTATGCCTATATCAATGAATGCGCGCATGTACCGATTGAGCTGGATTACAATCTAGGCGATGTGTTTGATTTAAGCCGTGAGTTTTTGATTTGTTCCACACACGGCGCTTATTACAATCCCCGCAATGGTCTATGTTTAGGTGGCCCCTGTACTGGACGCCGATTGCAGGCTTTAACTATTTCAGAGCACGATGAAGCCATTTGGCTGATAGAGGAAATGAAGAATGAATGAAGCTTTTGAACGCAGTGTCTTGCAAGATGTTTTGACCGCCTCACTGAAAGAGCAGCGCCGCGCACGACGCTGGGGGATTTTCTTTAAGCTACTGACGTTTAGCTATCTCATTATTATTCTGGCCTTGGTGATGGGTTGGATTGGTAATCGTGATGGCGACAAACTGGCTAATCAAGCGCATACCGCGGTCGTTGATTTGCAAGGCACGATTGCAGCAGGTGGCGAAACCAATAGCGCCTTGGTCGTGGATGGTTTGAAGGCGGCGTTTGAAGATAAAAATACCAAAGCCGTGATTTTGCGTGCCAATAGTCCCGGTGGTAGTCCGGTGCAAGCGGGCATGATGCACGATGAAATCCAACGTTTGAAAAAGCTACATCCACAAACGCCGTTCTATGTCGTTATCGAAGATATTTGCGCTTCGGGCTGCTATTACGCGGCGGTGACGGGCAATAAGATTTTCTCGGATAAAGCTTCAATTGTCGGTTCGATTGGCGTGTTGATGGATGGTTTTGGTTTTACTGGCGTGATGGAAAAAGTCGGCGTTGAGCGCCGTTTGCTTACCGCAGGTACGAATAAAGGCTTTTTAGATCCATTTTCACCACAAAGCCCAGAGCAAAAAGATCGTGCGATGGGAATGTTGAACGAAATTCATCAACAATTTATCAATGTGGTTAAAACAGGTCGCGGTAAAAAGTTAGCCGATAATCCAGATTTATTCTCTGGTTTGGTGTGGTCGGGCGAAGCAGGAATGAAGCTGGGTTTGGTCGATGCTTTTGGTTCAGTCGATAGCGTGGCACGTGATATTGTTAAAGTCGACAATATTGTCGATTTCACGCCGCAACCGAGTTTCTCTGATCGCATCGCACGCCAGCTTGGGGTTGCTGCAGCAACGACACTCAGCTCACAGCTAAATATGCAGTTGAAATAAAGCGCAGATATGGCACGCAAACAACGACCTGAAGAGCATGAAAATCACGAGCGCTGGCTGGTGTCTTATGCCGACTTTATTACCTTGTTGTTTGCGTTCTTTGTCGTGATGTACGCGATTTCTTCGGTGAATGAAGGTAAGTACAAAGTGCTATCGAATGCACTGGTCGATGCCTTTCAGCAACCACAAACTTCAGCACCGAAAGTCCAGTTGGATAATCAAGTGATCAAAGGCGCTCCGCCTAAAATTATTGATATTCCAGTCCCAAGCGCCTTGCCGAACAATCCGAAATTAGAAGAACAAGCACAGAAAATGCGCGGTATGGCGGGAGAGTTGCGTCAATCGCTGGGTAATCTGATCGACCAAGGTAAAGTGAAGGTCACTCAATCGAAACGTGGGATCGCGGTTGAAATTAGCGACTCTATTTTATTTGATACGGGTCGTGCCGATTTACAAGTCAGCTCAGAAGAAGCGCTATTGGCAGTCGCCAACTTAGTGAAAAATAGCGATAACCTGATTCAGGTTGAAGGCCATACCGATAATCAACCGATCCGCGCTGGGCAATTTCCGAGTAATTGGGAGTTGTCTGCGGCGCGAGCGGCCAGTGTGGTGCGCTTGTTTGAGCAAGCTGGCGTCGCGCCGCAGCGCATGGCGGCGATTGGCTTTGGCCAGTTTCGCCCAATGGACACCAATGATGCCGCCCAAGGTCGAGCAAAAAACCGCCGCGTGACGTTGAATATTCTTGCTGATAATAAAGACGAAGTGGCGATTCTGCCGAGCGATCAATAATGCTGAAGCAGGCTAAGCATTTTACTTCTCCAATCTGCGACGCCCTATGAATGCCACCGATCCTGTCGTCCTAAGCCGAACCACTGAGCTGATCTACCGCAACTCTGCGGCGGGGCAGTATATTTGCCTGCTGACGGCGTGCATTTTGGTGGTCGTACACAGCGGCGCGCATGAATGGTGGCCGCTACTGAGTTGGTGGCTGCTGGCCTGTGGTGTTGCGCTGTATCGTTTAGCTTGTGCATACAGTTATCGGCAAGCTCAGAATCAAAGCGCGGCTGTTTGGCGTCAGCGCGTCAATTTTGGCGTTGGCCTCTCCGGCCTGATCTGGGGGCTGGGCGGCTTTTTGCTGATGCTGTCTTCCTCTGAATCCCTAAAATTACTCACTGCATTTATTTTGGCTGGCATGGTCGCGGGTGCCGTGCCAATCTTGGGTTCAATGTTATCGGCGATGCGTATTTTCGCGATTGCAATGCTATTGCCTATTTTATTGGTCGCCTGCATCAGCCAGACGCGTGTTGATTTATTTTTGGGCTTATTAAGTGTGATTTATCTGCTTGTTATTTTAACTAGCGCCAAATTATTTAATGAGACTTTAGTCGATAGCATTCTTTTAGAGCAAAAACAGGCTAATTTAGCCGAGCAATTATTAGCGGCACGTAATGCCGCCGAAGCAGCAAGTCAGGCCAAAACTGAATTTATTGCTAATGTGAGCCACGAAATTCGTACACCAATGAATGGCATCGTTGGGATGGCTAATTTATTGGCGCAGAGCGAGTTAACGGTTCAGCAGCATGAAGAAGTTGAAATCATTCGTTCATCCTCTGATTTACTTTTGTCGCTGATTAATGATGTATTGGATGTTTCTAAAATTGAAGCAGGTTATTTACAATTAGATATTAAAGCATTTGATTTAAAATCGGTATTAGACGGCATTGTCCGAATGTTTCAAGTTAGCGCGCAAAGTAAAGGTTTGTTTCTGAATCTGCTGTGGGAAGGGCAAGTGCCTGGTCCCGTTGAAAGTGATCCATTACGTTTTCGGCAAATTTTGGTTAATTTATTGGGTAATGCCATTAAGTTTACGCAGCAGGGCGGCGTTACGCTGAAAGTTTCTACGCAACAAGATGGAGTCGGTTGGCGTATTCATTTCGCCGTAATTGACTCTGGTATTGGGATTCGTAGTGAGAAAATGCCCCATGTTTTTGATGCTTTTATTCAGGTTGATGGTTCGTCAACTCGGCAATATGGTGGTACAGGATTAGGATTAACGATTTCGCAGCACTTGGCTCATGCTTTGGGTAGTTCTATTTCTGTTGCTGCTAACCCGACTGGGGGGAGTATTTTTTCTTTTGAACTTACGCTCAATAATTCTTATATTTTTGATCCAGAAGAAATAAAAGAACCTCTGGAGGCTAAAACACTAAAAATTCTGCTTGCTGAAGATAATTCAATCAATCGTTTAGTGGCACTCCGTTTGCTTGAGAAATTAGGTCATCAAGTGCTGGCTGCTGAAAATGGCGAAATTGCTTTGGCAATGTATCAGCAGCATAGTTTTGATGTCATTTTGATGGATATGCAAATGCCCATCATGGATGGCCTGATTGCCACCCAAAAAATCAGAAGTATCGAATCGCAGCTGGGTCTATCGCGCTTACCGATTATTGCACTCACCGCCAATGCACTGGATCGAGATCGTGATGCGTGTATGGCTGCGGGTATGGATTGCTTTTTGACCAAACCAATTCGGCCAGAAATATTGACGGCGACACTTGCACTATATTCATAGGGTATTTCAATCTAAGCATCGATTGCAAAGCGCTACAGTTAAATACCCATTGGTCTACGTTTTCTCACTTCTTTGCTCCGCATCCTCATCACCGACTGGCTCGGATCGTCGGTGACATTTCTCGCAATTTGACTTGCCAGCAACTAATCTACTTATATTCAGCATCGTTAAGGAGAGAGGCTTGCAGGATTTTTCATCTGCCAGTAGCGAGCAATTACCGGCCTTATTTCAGCGCTTAGAGCAGCTGTTTTTGCTCAATATTGACCAAGCTCATTTGGCTAGCGGTCTGCTGTTGGCTCGTTGTAAGCAATTGAAAATCTCTACTGCGATGATGGCTAGAATGTATTTAATACATAGCAAAATGTTATGGGGCAAAGGGCAATACCATGCGGCATTTTATTCTATTTCTCAGGCATTAAAAAAAATACGTGAGTCATCAGCACTTGAATTAAAGGCTGAAGCTTATTTATGGCGTGGCTTATGTAATCTTAATTTAAAACGGCATGTTGTTGCGGTGGAAGATTTCACGCATTCGGTTGAATTGGCTTTGGAATTTTCACAAATTAGCATCGCCATCGAAGCGTATGTCAATATTAGTCAGATTTATTATTTTGCAGGCCAGAATGATGCAGCAAGAGAAATATTAATTATTGGCTATCGATTAGCTATTTTGTTGAATGATCATAAGCAAATTACTAAAAGCGGAATTTTTCTGGCTAATAATTTGAATGACATTGGCGAATACGAAAATGCGCTGTATTTGTTGCATCAGATAGAAGCGAGTGCTTTGCAATATGGGGATATGACTTGGGTCGTAGAGGCGGGGAAAAGTATTGCTATTTCTTACGCGGCGCTCGGAAAAAATGATTTGGCTGAACTGTACTTCGAATCGATGCTGGCGCTTGCCGAGTTTAATCATGCTTTGTGGGCTAAAGCGCTGACGTTGGTTAATTATGGTAGTTTTTTAATCAATCAGCAGCGCTATGTCGAAGCTATTGAATGCCTGCTTGCCGCCGAAGAAGGCGTTAATTATTTTGATTATGGTTATTTGCAGCATCAAAGCGCTTTGTTATTGGTAAAAGCTTATAAAGTCACAGGCGAATTTAAGCTCGCTTTGCTTGAGATTAAAAAATACAAGGCACTTTCCGAAGCGATTCTTTCGAATAATATTTTAAGAAATTTGAAAGGAAGGGGGCTGAATTTAACGCGCCTTGATCGTTCGAGAAAAAAAATCATTAAAACTCGGCAAGATTTTGAGCATATGCTGGATTTGATTTCTCCGGGTGAATCGAGTTCACGTTATCTGCAGTTTCAGCATCGTTGTATGAATGCACCGATTGATACTCAGATTATTCATTTACAATTTCTCAATGTCGCGGTTATTAAAGGTCTTTTTTTACAAAAAATAAGTGCCTTGCTGCGTGAGTTTTGTCTCGGTGAATCAACATGGACCAAATTATCTGACTTAGCTTATTTAATTATTCCGGAGCCTACCTCTGTTGCACAAGAAAGTATGCTTGAGCAATTGATTGCAATTATTCAGGGCTTCCCATGGGCTTGGCATGGTTTGACGCAGCCTTTGTTTAAGGTGCAGCTGATTTCTACCGAAGCGGCTCTGCATTTGCTCATGCCAATCGAAGAGGGAATAGAAGAAATTGAGCGATTTATCTAAAGTAGACGATAGCTCGGATTGGATTATGAAACAGTTTGAGCATGCTGAAGCTGCATATTGGCAGGCCGGCAGTGATAGCCGTGTTTTATGCAAAGAGTTGCTGGAGGTTTGCAAGCAGCAGCATCACCCATTGCTGGGGTTTTCATATGTGCTGTATGGGCGGATTTTATTGGCGTTTGGTGAAAATGAAAAGGCACTCAGCGCTTTAAGTAAAGGTGTTAAATTAGTTGAGCATGCCGAGGATTTAGAGCACCGAGCATTTTCGATGTTATGGTTGGGAGTGGCTTTAGAGCGGAATACTAAATTTATTCCTGCAGTAGAAATGTGGGTAAAAACGATTGAATTGGCGCTGGAATTAACTCAGTTAGAATATGGCGTAGAAGCCTATCTCAATGTGTCTTTGGTTTACTATCAAGTTGGGCAGTATAGCACTGCTGACTTATTGATGAAAAATGGGCTTAAATTAGCAGAATCAATTAATAATAAAAAATTGATTGCAAAAAGCGGTATTTTTTTGATGGATAGTTTACTCAATGCCCAGAAGTATGATGCCGCAATCGCCCTGTTATCACGGGTTGAGCCGCATGCATTGGCACATGGTGATATGACTTGGCTCGTTCAGATTTGCAATGGGTACGCAGAATGTTATTGGAAGCTAAATCAAACAGAATTAGCCGTTGTTTTTTACGAAAGTGGATTGGCGATTGCAGGGAGTTATAAATTAGCTTGGGCGTATTGTATTACTGTGGTTGCCTACGGTGAATTTCTGGAAAAAAATAATAGAATCGGTGAGGCATTTTTATTATTAGAGCGTGCTCATGAAATTTTAAAGTCTACTAATATTGGTGATCTGGAAGAAAATCTAAATTATTTATTGTATTTGGCACACAAAGAAAGAGGCGATCAGCGCTCTGCATTATTGGTACTGCGAATTTATGAGCATCAAGCGATTCAGCATTTGGCACGTGAACTCGGAGCGAAAGGCTATAAGCTGAATTTGAATCGACTGGAAAAAGCACGTGCAATGCTAGTTCGTACGCATTTGAAATTTGAGCGTTTGGCTGGTTGGGTTATGCCCGGAGTTTCTTTGCAGCATTTGCGGCAGTTTCGGCTACGCTGTGAATGTTCAGAGGTGACCGACCGGGTGATTGAGCTGACGATGAGTACCCATGTTGAACCGGTCATTGAACAAAGAATCGCCGCATTATTAAATGACTATTGCACCTTAAATGATTTATGGGTTTTTATTCCGCCTAATCGCTATGTGATTTATCCCGCTGAAGCGCAATCTATTTTGATGGATTTTTCTACCCGACTCGCCAATGCCATTGAGCGACAACCGTGGGCGCGTTATGGCATTGAAAAAGTGACGGCGAAAGTGAAATTGCAATTAGCTAGCGTAGCGATGCTCAAGCAAGTGGATGTATTGCTGAAAAAGGAACTCGATAGTGTCTGAAAGTTTAGAGAGCTTGCTGGCTCAGCAGGCCCATTATCGTCGGCATAATTTTCATCAGGCTTTGCAATTGGCTGAGCGTTTGGTGGCGCAAGCTCGAGATGAAAATAATGAAGTAATTTTGGCGCAGGCTTTGTTTTTGCTGGGGGAAGCATTTGAGAAAACCGGCGATTTTATTGCCGCACGGCACACTTTAGAGCTGGCTCAAACGGCGGCTAGTCAATTAAATCTGGTTAACTTATTGCTGGATATTCATGAGTGCTTAGGTAAGGCCTGCTATACCTTGGGCGATTTGAATGCGGCTTTAAGCACTTGGGGGCATTGTTTAGAGTTAGCGCTGGATCAGCACTCGATTGTGCATTACATCAAAGCCTATGTCGGGATCGGTGGAGTGTATTTGTATTTTGGCATGGTCGATGAATCATTGCGTCATCATCAGATTGCTTATGAATACGTGCAGGAATTAGATGATCCGCAGTTATTAATGATGTTGAATTTATGGCTGGGCAGTGATTACCAGCTTTTGGGCAAAAATGAATTGGCTTTAGAGCATCTCGCTGCTTGCCGCGCTTTATATTCGCGCACTAATGATGCTGGTGTGATGAGCGAGGCCATTATGCATTCTGGCTTTGCTTATATTGGGCTGGGCCAGTATCCAGAAGCGAAACAATGTTTTGTGCAAACCTTAACGCTATCGCAACGAAATCATCATTCTTGGTCGATTGCGATGGCGCAGTTGGGTTTGGCAGAAGTCGCCTTATTGCAAGGCAAGATGCAATCGGCATTGATTGAGTCGCAGCATGCATTAGATTTGGCGCGTCAAGGTGGTTCGCAGCATCAGGAAATGAAAGCCTGCAAAATTCAATCGGCAGTCTATGAGCAATTAGGGCAGTTTGAATTGGCGCTGTCTTTGTATGAGCGGCATACCGAGCTATCGATTCAACTCGCCAAAGAGCGCACTTTCACGCAAATTGAAAGCAGCACGATGCGTAAAATTTCACGGATGGAAATGCGGCTTAAATTACTTAAAGCCGAACAGCAAAAGCAGAATATTCTCGATGATAGTATTCGCCAGCAAGCTGAACATTTAGCCGAAAAAAATACGCTCATTGCGATTAACCAAGCTAAAAGTGATTTTCTGGCTTTAATTAGCCACGAAATTCGCACCCCTTTATCGGGGGTGATTGGCATGTTGCGCCTTGCCAGTGGACAAAAAGAATTGCGTCCAGCCACTCGCTCGCAAGTACGCATGGGTTTGGAAAATGCCGAATTACTACTCGATATTATTAATGATATTTTAGATGCGTCGAAAATTGAGGCTGGTAAATTATCGATTGAGTCTATTCCATTTGATTTACTCAAACTACTGCATCAAGTCGTTGATTTTTTTGCTGTACGCGCCGAGGAAAAAGGCATTTCTTTTGTGCTGAAATTAAATCATTTTTCCCCAACGGGCTGTTTGGGTGATCCAACCCGAATTCGACAAATTCTATTTAATTTAATTGGTAATGCGATCAAGTTTACCGAGCAAGGCTGTGTGACGATTACGGCTTATCGGGATAATGAGCAAGTCAAAATTTTAATTAGCGATACCGGTATTGGTATGGATGATCTAACTCTGGGGCGGCTATTTCAAAAATTTGAGCAAGCCGATACCTCGACAACGCGAAAATACGGCGGTACGGGTTTGGGTTTATCAATTTGTCGTGGTTTGATTGAATTGATGCAGGGCTCTTTGGGGGTAACCAGCGCGCCCGGTGAGGGGAGCCATTTCCGTGTAGAAATTCCATTGCCTGTCGCTGAAGTACCCGTTGACATCAGTAAAAATGAGCTCCCGATGCAAAATTTAACGCATCAAATCCGCGTGCTCTATGCGGAAGACATTCAAACCAATCAGTTAATTGTGGGCGCACTGCTTGAAGAGATGCATTTATCGCTACATATCGTTGAAAATGGCTTGGAAGCCATCGCGGCATTAGCGCGAGAGCCGTTTGATGTGGTACTCATGGATTGGCGTATGCCGATTATGGATGGCATGGCTGCCACGAGATTGATTCGCGCGGGTGGAACTGAGCAGTTCCGAGTTCAAGACGCTGAGGTTTATATCATTGCTTTAACCGCGAACGCGACAGAAAAAGAAAGGCAGGAAGGGATTGCTGCAGGAATGAATGATTATTTAACCAAACCCGTTTCCGTACGCGGTTTGCATACGGCTTTGGCTCATGCGATTCGTTATCAATTGGCGCGATCGATTGATTTGCCTGTGATGCCGGTATTGAGCGCATTGCAGGGGCGACAAACTAAACCTAACTTGCCATCCAGTGCTGAAAAAACCTGGATTGCGAAGTTAGCCGATTGGGGCGTTGCAGTGGACGAGGCATTGGATCGCCTGAATGGCAATTTGCAGCGTTATCAGCGTTGGCTCAATCATTTTTTTACTGAAAATCAAAACTTTTTTAACGAATTGGCGCAAAGCAAACGGCGGGAGAAACTGAATGAATACATCGCACAAGTGCATGCGATGCGCGGGGTTTCTGGGACTTTAGGCTTGATGGATTTTTACACGGCGGCCAGCGATTTAGAGCAAGCACTGTTCGCTGCGCAAAAAGAAGCGACCGAAGTATTACCTGATTTTTCTGAATTAGAAGGCGCTTGGCATCGCGCCCAGAAATTTATTCTGCCCTTGGTGAAGATGGAAAGCCCTGTGCCCGTTTTGGCACACGCCGAAGGTCTATTACCTTTGGCTAGCTGGCCTGCGATTTTGAATTTGCAAGCCGCATTGCAAAGTAATAGTTTACGTGCAAAAAAATTGTTAACACTGCTACTGCAGGATTTACCAGAGACGCATAAAAATCAGCTCAATGATGTGGTGGCGGCTTTGGATGCGCTGGATTATCCCACGGCCTTGAGGGCGCTAAACCAACGTATTCCGGTTGTTGCCGAAGGAGCTGAGCATGGCTGATCGCTATGTTTTGGTCGTCGACGACCAAATGAATAATATCGAAACGCTGGGCGAAGTGCTGGGTGATGAGCATGATGTGCATTTTGCGCTCAGTGCCGAGCAAGCCTTGGCGCAAATCGCGCTGCATATTCCTGAGCTGATTTTGCTCGATATTATGATGCCCGATATGGATGGTTTTCAGCTGTGTGAGATTTTAAAAGCCAAAGCCGAAACGCGGGATATTCCGATTATTTTTATTACGTCCTTATCGACACCCGTTGAGGAAACACGCGGCCTAGAAGCCGGTGCGGTGGATTATATTATCAAGCCATTTAATGCGTCGATTGTACGCGCCCGCGTACACAATCACTTGGAGCTTAAGCGCACCAAAGATTTGTTGCGCGTTTTATCGCAAACCGATGCGTTAACGGGTTTGGCTAATCGGCGGCGCTTATTCGAGCATCTCGAGAGCGTGCAAGACAAAGCGCAGCGCTTAGATCAGCCTCTGTCGGTGTTGCTGATCGATGTCGATTCATTCAAGCCTTACAATGATTTATACGGGCATATTGCTGGCGATGTGTGTTTGCAGCGTGTGGCGGGGGTGATTCAATCGTCTTTGCGCTCGGTTACCGATATGGCTGCGCGTTATGGCGGTGAGGAGTTTTGCTGCGTGCTTGAGAATGCCGATCAGGAGCTGGCCTTGCAAATCGCCGAGCGGATTCGCGCGAGTCTTGAAGCGCTACAAATTCCGCATCTGCACAGCATGGTGGTGCCGTACGTAACGGTGAGTATTGGGGTCGCCACTTCCAGCCCAGATCATCGCAGCGCTCAGATGAATTTACTGATTGCTGCGGATAAAGCGCTCTATTTGGCGAAAGACCAGGGGCGTAATCGGGTGGTTTGCTAGGCAGTTGACGTTGGCTTGGCTGCTGCAAGCCAAACGCCGATAGCTAATGGGTATTGCCACCTAGGCTTTTTACTTGTTATCTTGCGTTAATATACCCTTGCTACTGAGTTTTTCTAGCGTGAGGTACAGCACAGGCGTGATGTATAAAGTGATTAGCTGTGAAAAGAGTAAACCGCCAACGATACTCACGCCGAGTGGTTGGCGCAATTCAGCACCCGCGCCCAAACCCAGCGCTAACGGTAGTGCGCCCATTAAGGCTGCGAGTGTGGTCATCATAATCGGCCGAAAACGCTTGGCACTGGATTCTCGAATCGCATCGAGTGGCGATAATTGCTGATTGCGCTGCGCCTCCAGTGCGAAGTCGATCATCATAATCGCGTTTTTCTTTACGATACCGACCAGCAGCAAAATCCCGATCATCGCAATAAACGTTAGCTCCAGCCCCGTAATTTGCAGCGCGATGAGCGCGCCAATTGCCGCAGATGGAATCCCCGCCAGAATCGTGATCGGATGAATCCAGCTTTCATATAACACGCCCAGCACCACATAAATTACTGCAACAGCGATCAAAATCAGCCACAGTTGGCTGGTTTGCGTTTGTTGATACAGCGCCGCATCGCCAGCAAACGCGCCAAAAATCGAGCCTGGCAAATTGATCGAATTTTCTGCCGCTTTGATTTCACGCGCCGCATCCGATAGTGATGCACCCTCGGCCAAGTTGAACGAGATCGTAATCGCTGGCAATTGGCCTTGGTGGTTGATCGCCGTCGTGACAGCGGTGCGCTCGATGCTGGCAAAACTGATCAGCGGCACGAGGATGCCGGACTTGCTACGCACCTTGAGTAAAGTCAGCGCATTTTCATCGCTGCGCGCACTGTCATTGAGCTGCATCAGCACCGAATAGCTGTCTTGCGGCGCGTAAATCGTCGCCACTTCGCGCTCGCCATACGCGGCATACAGCGTATCGCGCAGATTTTGCATATCAATACCTAATTCGCTGGCGCGGTCGCGATTGATATTGATTTTGGCTTGCAGCGTTTTCTGCTCAGAATCGGACGTCACATCGCGGAAAATCGGCTGCGCGGCCAGCGCGGCTTTGAGCTTGTCGGCCCACGCTTCCAAATCGTTGGAATTGACCGCTTGCAGCGTGTATTGGTAGCTACTTTTACCGCTACGCCCGCCAATTTGCAGATTTTGTGTTGGGCGATAAAACACACTCACGCCAGTAATTTTGCCGGTGGCTTTACGCAGGCTATCTAGCGTTTTCGCCATATTGGCGCGATCTCTGCGGGGTTTGAGCGTAATAAATAGTCGTCCGGCACTGCCGCTACTGCCTAAGCTCGATGCCACGGTCGCCACATTGGGGTCGTCTTGAACGGCTTGAGCGACTTTTTGCTGCAAGAGTAAAAGCGCGGGATAACTAATATCGGGTGCCGCCTCCACTGTGGCCTGAATTTGGCCAATATCCTCTTGCGGGAAAAAGCCTTTTGGCGCGTTGATATACAGCAGGGCCGTTGCGATAAAAGTCGCTAAAGTGAGCCCTAGCATCCAGCGTTGATGCCTCAGTGCCACGGCCAAACTGCGTTGATAGGCGCTGAGCAGGCGGTTAAAGCTACGTTCAAACCAGCGACTCCATGCTGGCTGATGTTCGTGTTCATTTTCCGATTCGGCCTTTAAAAAGCGCGATGCAAACAGCGGAATTAAGGTCAGTGACACGGCCATCGATACTAAAACGGCCAAAGACACGACGACGGCAAATTCGTGGAATAACAAGCCGATGGTGCCAGGCATAAAGAAAATCGGGATAAACACGGCGATCAGCGAAATTGAAATTGAAACGACAGTAAACGCCACTTCGCCCGAGCCTTTAATAGCGGCTTCCATCGGCGACATGCCTTCTTCGATATGCCGAACGATGTTTTCTAGCACCACAATCGCATCGTCAACGACCAAACCTAGCGCCACGGTTAGGCCCATCAATGAGATATTGTCGAGGCTATACCCCAGCCAGTACATCAATGCAAACGTTGCCAGCATTGAGATAGGGAGCGATACCGAGGGGATGAGCGTCGCGGCGGCGCGGCGTAAGAACAGCAGCACTGATAGAACGACCAAACCCATCGTCAAGATCAGTGTGAGCGTGACGTCGTGAATTGATTCGCGGATTGACGTTGACCGGTCGTTCAGTTTTTTAACTTCAACCGAGTCGGGCATTTGTGCAATCAAGCGTGGCAGCATTGCATTCACTGCATCCACAGTGGCAACGGTATTCGCACCCGGCTGGCGCAAAATCGCCAAAATAATCGAGCGCTGGCCATCAATCCAACTGCCTGATTTGATGTTCTCAACGCTGTCTTCTACGGTCGCCACATCAGACAGGCGCACGGGCAGGCCATTGCGAGTGGCGACAATTAGTTGGCTAAATTCAGCGGCGTTTCTAAGCTGCTCATTGGCTTGTAGCATTAATGTTTGGCGTTCGCCTTCGAGCTGGCCAACCGGCGAATTGGCATTCGCTGTTTTGAGCGCGGCGGCCAATTCAGGCAGTGATAAATCTCGTGCAGCGAGTAAATTAGGATCGACTGCAACACGGACAGCAAATCGTTTTTGTCCGTAAATGGTTACTTGTGCCACACCATCAATTGTCGAAAGCGCAGGGCCGATGAGATTGTCGGAATAATCATTCAGCTCGGACAGTGACAGCGAGGGCGAATTGATGCTGAGCATCAAAATTGGTGCGTCCGATGGGTTCACTTTGCGATAGCTGGGCGGGCTTTTCATGTCTGATGGCAGGCTACGATTGGCTCGGTATAGCGCCGCTTGCACATCCACTGCGGCCGATTCAATATCGCGGCTGGGCGAAAATTCCAGTGTGATATTGGTGCTGCCCAATTTGCTGGTCGACGTCATCGTCGCCAAGCCTGGGATCGTCGAAAATTGCTTTTCGAGTGGCGTCGCGACGGCATTGGCCATCGTTTCTGGCGACGCGCCGCTCAAATTAGCTGAAACGCTAATCGTGGGGGTATCGTAAGTGGGCAGTGCGGCAATGGGTAAATTAAACCAAGCCACGGTACCGGCGACCATGACGGCGATCCATAGCAATAGGGTTGCCACGGGGCGATGAATCGCCCACCAAGAAATTCCGTGGCCCATTATTTTGATCCTTGCGCGGCGCTAGCGTTCTCGCTGGCTTTCATATTGCTACGGCTTGCTTCGCTCACTTTATCGCCGGGACGCAGATTTTGCCCGCCTTCTTTAACGATTTTGCTGCCGATTGCAACGCCTTCAATCAATGCCAAATCATTTTGGCTACGAATCACGGTAACGGGGTGGACTTTGGCTTGTTTATTTTCATCGATGACATACACAAAGCGCTGTTCAGGCCCCGTTTGAATCGCTTGCAGCGGCACGACTAAGCCTTTTTGTTCGGCTAATTGAATGTGCACGGTGCTGCTCAGACCTGGCCAAAGTTGTTGATCTTGATTCGAAAATTGGGCTTTAGCAAGCAGAGTACCGCTGGCTTTATCGACGGCATTGTCCAGAAAAACCAATTCCCCAGTGCGAGTTTCGCCATTCGGCAATTGTGTTTTGACTGGAACCTTGTTTTGGTTTTTTGCCGCGAGCAGGGCGGGTAAATCGGCTTGATTCACATTGAACGTAATGTGAATTGGATCGGTTTGGGTGATGGTTACCAGCGGAGTGGTGGCATTGGCTTGGGCTAAACTGCCTTGTTTTAAGCTGACTGTGCCAGTGCGACCGCTAATTGGAGCGGTGATGCGGGTGTAGGCCAACTCCACTGCATTGGCACTTTCATCGGCTTGGGCTGCGGCCACTTGTGCCTGCAAGCTACCCATTTTGGCGCGAGCCGTGTCGACAGCGGAAGGGGAAAGAAAACCAGCTTGTGCGAGTTCTTCGCTGCGTTTCAGATTGCGAACGGCCTCGGCTAATTCTGCTTTGCTTTTTTCGGTGAGTGCTTTGCTACGGCTGGCTTGGGTTTTGGCTTTATCAGCATCTAGCGTAAACAGTAATTGTCCTGCCTTGACTTGATCGCCTTCCTTGAAATGAATTTGCGAAATCTGTGCATTGACTTGTGGACGCACTTCAACAGTCTGGATGGCTTCAGCATGCCCGACAGCACTGATTTCATGTGGCAAAGCACCAGCTTTGACTTGGGTGCTAATCACATTGATTGGGCGTTTTTCTGCGCTGGGCTTTTTGCTCTCTGCGGTTTTTTCACAGCCTGAGAAAGCGACTAGACAGGCGACCGTGAGGCTGGCAAGGGCTAATTTATTCATTCATTCACTCAGTAGAGGTGCTAATTGAGAGTGTCGTCAGGCGGCACTTTAAATTTTAAATTGCAATGGTAGCGCAACATAATGCTAGCCATGCTCAGAAGGACCAAGAGGCCAAATCCGATAATAATCGCGTGCATCGGCGGTATGCCATACGCAGCATATTGTGCTTGTAATAAGGCGCTACTGTTGGCTGGTAACGGTGTACTAAGGTATCTCACCATTAAAGCATGAATCCCGACCATGACGAGAATACCCAGATTTTCATTGAAGTTCTGCACTGCAATCGAATGGCCTGCGCCCATCAACTGATGGCCGCGATGCTGCAAAATGGCATTCAGTGGCACCACAAAAAATCCAGATAACACACCAATCATTAGCATGAGTAACGCAGCGAGCGAGATTTGGTTGACCCACAGCATACAAATGACTAAAACGCCCATGCCGATTCCGGCGGGCATCACGATGAAGGCACGCTTGAGTGGAATCCAGCGCCCGGCCATGATTGCGCCAATCGCAATCCCTAAGGCGACAATCGCAATGAGGCGGGTGGCGGTTTCTAAATCAATCGCCAGCCATAAAATGGCCCAGTTCAGCACGACCAAGCGCATCGTTGCGCCAGCGCCCCAAAATAAAGTCGTGATGGCCAGCGAAGTCTGTCCTTGCGGATCACGCCACAAGCGTTTGAGGCACCAAGCAAATTCTTTGGCTTGATGTGCGGGGCTTAGATGTAAAGGTTTCAGACGGATATTTAATTGTGGAATTTGGTGATTGATCCACGCAGCTACCAGATACAGCAGTGTAATCGCAGCAATCGCAAACTGGGCTGGGCTTAATTGATTGAGCCACGTATTTGATTGTAGCCATTGATTAATGGTGCTTCCAGACAAATACCCGCCAATAATTGTGCCAAATATAATGGCAAAAACAGTCGCGCCTTCGAGCCAGCCATTGGCTTCAACCAGCTTACTGTGGGGTAGATACTCGGTAATAATGCCGTATTTGGCAGGGGAATAAGCGGCAGCGCCAAAACCCACAATCGCGTATGCCAAAATGGGCGGTAGTCCAAATAACATGCCCAGACAGCCGATGAGTTTGATGCCATTACACAGCATCATCGCGCGGCCTTTGTGCATGGAGTCGGCAAACGAGCCAGCATAAGGCGCAATCACGACATACGAGACGGTAAAGCACCACAGCAGCATCGACAAATGCCATTCGGGGGCTTGATGCTCTTTGAGTAGGGCTAAAGCGGCGAAGAATAAGGCGTTGTCGGCTAGCGCTGAAAAAAACTGCGCCCCCAAGATTTTAAAGAAACCACGATCCATTGCGCCTGCCTTCGAGTCTGTATTACCGTTATTTTGAATATATATCACCAAAATATGACAAAACTACAGGCTTGAGCGTGATTGCTGCGCTTAAGCAAAATGTTTTGCGTGGTATTATTCTCGCGTCAAAATTTAAAAGCCCGAGTGCTGCAATGGATATTCTGCAGTTTCTGATTCCGATTTTTACCGATTATGGTTATGTTGCCGTTTTCTTGGTGCTATTGATCTGTGGTTTTGGCGTCCCGATTCCTGAGGATGTTTCTTTGGTCGCCGGTGGCGTGATTTCCGGTTTGGGCTATGCAAATGTCCATAATATGGTCGCTGTCGGCATGCTTGGGGTGCTGGTTGGCGATAGCTGTATGTTTCTGGCGGGGCGCTATTACGGCCAGCGCTTATTAGAACATCGCTACTTTGCCCGAATGATGACCCCGGAACGCTATGCTGCCGTGCAGGATAAATTCGAGCGTTATGGCAATCGAGTGCTTTTTGTCGCGCGATTTTTACCCGGTTTGCGCGCCCCGATTTATTTGAGCGCCGGCATGTCCCGCCGCGTAACGTATATGCGCTTCTTATTGCTGGATGGCACAGCGGCGTTGATTAGTGTGCCAGTGTGGGTTTATTTGGGTTATTACGGCGCGTCGAACCACGAATGGATGCTCAAGTGGTTGGGTCGCGGTCAATCGCTGATTTTGCTATTCAGCGCCATCGTGATTGTCTGCGTCGGGATTTGGTATTTCCGCCATTGCCGTAAACCGAAGAAACAAGACTGATTCCCTTCAGTGCTCATGCAAAGAATTTTTGCCTAACTTAAGTACTTGCGCAAAAGTTTTATGACAAGGCGTCGAAGCCGCAGGCAGTACATCTACTGCTAGTACGACAAGGCGAGACAACGATGCAAGACTGGGTGGCCTTAGGCCAAAACTTTTGCTTTACTACTTACTAATCAGAAGCTGCAATGTCTCGTCCGATTGAAGCCTTATTTAATGCCGCTGCCTTAGCGCATAATTATCAATTGATTCAGCAACGCGCCCCAAGAGCGCGTGCTTTGGCGGTGATTAAAGCCAATGGCTACGGCCATGGCGTTGAGCGCGTCGTGGCGGCTTTGCCCGATGCTGACGGCTTTGCGATTCTGGAAATTGAAACTGCCATTCAATTACGCCGTAATGGCATCACTCAGCCAATTTTATTACTCGAAGGCGTATTTAGCGCTGCTGAGTTAAGCGATTGCGCAACTTATAATTTATCGATTGCAGTGCATTCTGTGCTGCATATTGAATGGCTAGAGCAGGCGCAGCTGGTTCGGCCGATTTCTATTTTCCTAAAACTCAATACCGGTATGAATCGCTTGGGCTTTCCGGCGGAAAGCGCCGCGCAATCGGTCACCCGTTTGCAGCAATGTCAGAATGTCGCCGATATCACATTAATGATGCATTTTGCGACTGCGGATGAGCCTGAGTTGGGTATCTCCGCGCAGTGGCAACGGTTTCAAGCTGCGACAGCGGGTTTGAATCTCCCTATTAGTACCGCCAATTCAGCCGCTATTTTTGCTTTCCCAGAAGTGCAGGGCGATTGGGTTCGCCCCGGCGTTGCCTTGTACGGCTCATCGCCTTTTGCCGCTAAAACGGCTCAGAGTTTGGGTTTACAAGCGGTAATGAGCTTGCGCTCGCAAGTGATTGGTGTTCAAACGCTGAGCGCTGGTGATACGGTCGGCTACGGTGCGACGTTTACTGCTGATCAAGATATGCGGATCGGCATTGTGGCTTGCGGCTATGCCGATGGTTATCCGCGCCACGCACCAACCGGAACGCCAGTTTGGATTGCAGGGCAGCGCACGCGTTTGCTGGGGCGAGTATCGATGGATATGCTGTGCATTGATTTAACGCCGTGGCCTCATTTGGACATCGGTAGCCGTGTTGAACTGTGGGGCGAGCATTTGCCAATTGATGAAGTTGCGGCTGCAGCGGGTACGATTAGCTATGAACTCATGTGCGCGCTGACCGCCCGAGTGCCGGTGCATAACGTTTAAGTATCTCTTCGTGAGGTTTTTCACACTAATTCGCGGTGATTCGAATTAATTGTTAGCAAACTGTTGTAATTCATGTGTTTTTACGCCCATTGTGCGGCCTTCTTCCTGCTACTAAATAAAATCTTCATAAATCAATTCAATTGGCACTCCCCAAGCGGGGGGGCTTCCTTTACAATTACTCCGTTTATTTTAATCCCGCCCGCAGGTTGAATCATGGCATTGATCGTCCAGAAATACGGTGGCACATCGGTGGGTAGTACCGACCGAATTAAAAATGTAGCTCGCCGCGTCGCCAAGCATAAAGCGCAAGGACATGACCTCGTGGTTGTGTTGTCGGCTATGTCGGGTGAAACCAATCGTTTGATTGGCCTCGCTAAAGAAATCCAAGCTAATCCAGATCCGCGTGAACTCGACGTGATCGTCTCTACCGGCGAACAAGTTACGATTGGTTTGTTGGTGATGGCGCTGAAAGAAATCGGCATTGAAGCCGTTTCTTATACGGGTGCCCAAGTCAAAATCCTTACCGATAGTGCGCACACCAAAGCACGTATTCAGCATATCGATGACGCAAGTATGCGTGCCGATTTGAGTGCTGGCAAAGTCGTTGTCGTCGCGGGTTTCCAAGGTGTGGATGCCAACGGCAATATCACGACCTTGGGCCGTGGTGGCTCGGATACGTCTGGCGTGGCATTGGCTGCCGCTTTAAAAGCGGATGAGTGCCAAATTTATACCGACGTGGATGGTGTTTATACGACCGATCCGCGTGTGGTGCCTGAAGCGCGCAAGCTGAAAACGATTACGTTTGAAGAAATGCTAGAAATGGCCAGCTTGGGCTCGAAAATTTTGCAAATTCGCTCCGTCGAGTTTGCAGGTAAATACAATGTGAAATTACGCGTGCTGTCTTCCTTCCAAGAAGAAGGCGAGGGCACGTTGATTACTTTTGAGGAAGACTCTACCGTGGAAAAACCTGTCATCTCCGGCATCGCATTTAATCGCGACGAAGCCCGTGTTAATGTGATTGGTGTACCTGATAAGCCAGGTATTGCTTACCAAATCCTCGGCCCAATTGCAGACGCTAATATCGACGTGGATATGATTATCCAAAACGTCGGTCAAGACGGTACCACTGATTTCTCGTTCACCGTACCAAAAGGCGAGTTGGCTCGCACTGTGAAGGTGCTAGAAGGCGTTCAAGCGCAAATCGGCGGTAAATCGGTCTCTGGCGACGACAAGATCTGTAAAGTGTCTATCGTTGGCGTGGGCATGCGCTCGCACGTGGGCGTGGCATCGACGATGTTCCGCACTTTGGCCGAAGAAGGTATCAATATCCAAATGATCTCAACTTCTGAAATCAAGATTTCGGTGGTATTGGATGAGAAGTATCTAGAGCTTGCTGTTCGTGTGTTGCATAAAGCATTTGGCCTTGACCGCGTAGCCTAAGTAAATCAACACTTTGTCTGAAATATTTCAGTCAAAGTGTTGACGGAGCTGAATAGTGTGTATATTATTCGGTCTCCCTGAACGGAGATGTGGATGAGTGGCTGAAATCACCGCCCTGCTAAGGCGACATACGGAGTAATCTGTATCGAGGGTTCGAATCCCTCCGTCTCCGCCAGGAACTTTTTTGTAAGATGCGCCCGTAGCTCAGTTGGATAGAGTATCTGGCTACGAACCAGAGGGTCGGGCGTTCGAATCGCTCCGGGCGCACCATACAAATAAAGCGTTTTACAGAGTCTCCATCGTCTAGAGGCCTAGGACACTGCCCTTTCACGGCGGCGACCGGGGTTCGAATCCCCGTGGAGACGCCAACTGTCGAGTTGGTAAGTTTTAAAGTTTGCAAGTACAGTGCGCCCGTAGCTCAGTTGGATAGAGTATCTGGCTACGAACCAGAGGGTCGGGCGTTCGAATCGCTCCGGGCGCACCACTTCTTACTTAAGTAGTACATCTCTTTAGATTTTTGATTTTATCAGTCATCTTCAGTAGACCAAAGTTCCCATAGTTTAGCGGTTAGAACACTGCCCTTTCACGGCGGCGGCCGGGGTTCGATTCCCCGTGGGAACGCCAAATTCGAATAAATAACGACTTAAGCGCGAGCTAAGTCGTTTTTTATTGTCTGCAATAAATCCATCTCCTACGCTATCTACTTCATTCAGTCTTTGATGCTAGTCGTTGCCAGCTTTTGAATTGATTCAAATCAAGTCCAAATTCAGGTACATTAACGCTTCAAATTAAATATAAAAAAAGGATGAGGCGATGAATATGGCATTCCGAGGTTTGGTCTTGGCTTTGAGTTTGGTTTTAGTGGCCTGTGGCGAGAAAACCCCATCTCAAGCGAATTCGCCACAGATTGAATCTGCATCAAGCGATCCAAAATATCAAAATCCACTTTTGAATATTCCGCCCGCGCAGTTTGCTGAGCTGCTGGCTGACTGTGGCAAGGTTCTATACGGGGTAGCGGCGCCAAGCGATGCCAAGTGCCGCGATGAAGTTAAAGCGCGCGCCAGCAAGCAAGGCCTCACGCTCACCGATGCCAATCTGGATGAGCCATTGGTGCACGACCGCTATCAATTTAGTACCAGCGCTAATAAATAAGCTAGCGTATTACAGAAAGCCACCGTGCTAGCCTGAACTAGATATAACGATCAGGGCCTAAATCAGGCCCTGATCGTTATCCACCAAGATATTGAGTGAGTTTTTCAGCGAGCTACGTACTTTCTTGCGCGAAAGTAGTTTTTCTTGTGCTGGCAGCGGTAAATCGGTCAGACGCAAAACATTTTTATCGATGAGTACATCGACCAAATCTTCGATCACGCGAATCAAACTCGTATCTAAATCATTAAATACTTCATCCGATTGCGATAAAAATTTTAGCACTTCGGGGTGATTGGCATCGAGTTGCTCGGAATATCCGCTGGTCATTTCTTTAGACAGCGCCATAATTTCACCACTGGCATTGCGACGAACGAAGAACATAATTTTGGCTCAAATAGACGATGAGATTTGATGTTAGCAGTTTCGGCGTAGGCTGTAGACGAATCTAGGAGATGCAAATGGATAAAGTGATTAAAACCGATGAAGAGTGGCGCGCGATGCTCACGCCAGAGTCTTACTATGTCGCGCGGCAGCACGGCACTGAGCGGCCGTTTAGTGGCCAATATTATCGAAACCACGCCGCAGGGCAGTATCACTGCATCTGCTGTGGCGCTTTGTTATTTGAAACAGCCACGCAATTTGACGCTGGCTGCGGCTGGCCGAGCTTTTTCCTCGCAGCGGATGAATCAGGAATCACCCGCATCGTCGACCGTAGCCACGGCATGGAGCGCATCGAAGTGCGCTGCACGCAATGCGACGCGCACTTAGGCCACGTCTTCCCTGACGGCCCAGAACCAACCGGCGAGCGCTATTGCATTAATTCGGTGGCGTTGGATTTTGAGGCGAAGTAGGGTGTGTGTGTAAATCCCGCTGGGATTTACGCACCAGAATGCGGTTCAGATCACCTGCCTGATGAATTAACGTACAGTTCTCATACGAAAATCAAGTTTTGCATACCCTACAGGACTCATCGAAAACCGTTCCAGCGTGGGATAAATAAGAATTCTAAACCTGGTCTTTTCTCTAACGCTCGCACAGCGTCGCGAATCTTGGTTTTAATAATATCTGGATTCGATTGGTAGCTTTCATTCGGCTTAAGAACAACTACATAATCAGGCTTCGGTTCATCTTGGAGTAGAAAATCTTCTATATGCCTTTGTCCACAATATCGGATGCTCAGCATTTCAAAGCTCCAGTGCTCTTTCTGATTTCTGGTTAGTAGCGCAAAGTAACTGGGAACACTCGGATCGAGATAATCACGACCGATGAAAATTAAGCAATCGGATGACTCGGGATCAATTGCCCAGGTTTGTCTATACGAAGAAATATGTAAGCTTGAGATTTCTTTTACCATCGGTAGATAGTCATCACTGATGGGTAATAGTTTGAATGCCATAAATCTGTTAATCCCAAAAATTATTTTCTTTGCTTTTTGGCTAATCCGCTCTACGGATTGATGTATTTGGTCACGGGCTTTTAAGATCAATGCTTGTAGGGCAATACCTTAATGTACTCATCAAAAAAAGCCGCACCAATAGTGCGGCTTTTGCATTTCTGATTTAGGCGTTTAAACCGCAATCCGTGACAATTCTTCAAAGTAAGTTGGAAAAGTTTTGGCGGTGCATTTTGGATCGTTGATGCGTACTGGCACGCCTTTGATCGCGACGAGTGAGAAGCACATCGCCATGCGGTGATCGTCGTAGGTGTCGATTTCGGCGTTGGCGGTGAGTGTTGCTGGCGGCGTGACTGAAATCCAATCTTGCCCTTCTTCAACCGTTGCGCCGACTTTGCGTAGCTCGGTCGCCATCGCGCTGAGGCGGTCGGTTTCTTTGACGCGCCAGCTTTCGATATTGCGAATCGTCGTAGTGCCTTTGGCATACAGCGCGGCAATCGCAATCGTCATCGCGGCATCAGGGATGTGGTTCAGATCGACGTCAATCGCGGTGAGTTGGCCGCTGGCGGGTGGTGCTGCTTCAATCCAGTTGTCGCCCCACGTGATTTGCGCGCCCATTTCTGCCAGTGTATCGGCAAAGCGTTTGTCGCCCTGAATACTGGCTGAGCCGACGCCTTCTACGCGCACTACGCCACCACCGATTGCGCCCGCAGCGAGGAAGTACGATGCGCTCGATGCGTCGCCTTCAACGTGGATTTCGGCTGGGCTGGTGTAGCTTTGGCCGCCGGGAATGAAAAATTCGTTCCAGCTTTTACGCTCCACTTTCAGGCCAAATTTCGCCATTAAATTCAGCGTGATTTCGATGTAGGGTTTCGAAATTAATTCGCCAACGACATCAATCGTCATATCGCGTTTAGTCAGGGGTATTGCCATCAATAGCCCAGTGAGAAACTGGCTGGAGACATTACCCTTTACAGAAATGCGGTCGCTCTTGATGCTGCCCGGGCGAATGCGTAGCGGCGGAAAGCCATCATTGCCCAAATATTCAATTTCGCAACCCGCTTGTTGCAAGCCGGTCACCAAGTCGCCAATCGGGCGCTCGTGCATGCGCGCAACGCCTGTCAACGTGTAATCGCCGCCTGCGAAGGCCAGTGCGGCGGTCAATGGGCGGAAGGCTGTGCCTGCATTGCCCAAAAAGAGTTCAGCTTGTTTCACTGGAAATTCGCCGCCACAACCGTGCACGATAAAATCGCGACTGTCGCCGATTTGTTCAACTTTAACGCCGAGTGAAGCGAGGGCTTCGAGCATGCGCTGTGTGTCGTCCGATGCGAGTAGACCAAGGACTTTGGTGCTGCCGCTGCACAAGGCCGCGAGCAATAGCGTGCGATTTGAAATGCTTTTTGAGCCGGGCAACGCAACGCGGCCATTAACGCCAGCAATCGGGGCAAGATCAAGAAATTCCATGGTGCTTTCCTTATTTAGTATTTGGCAGACGCCTCAAAGTTCAAAGTCATCGGTCCACGAAAGTCACGAAAAACACGAACATAACAGTTTATATTTTCGAGTTATTAGTGAAAGCCACTTATTGGTTTTTTTCGTGGCTTTCGTGCTTTTCGTGGACTCGGTTTTGAATTGAGTGGATCACTATTTCAATTTATTCAGTGCGGTATACACGCGCTCTGGGTCGAGTTTATTCAGGCAGTCCATATGCCCCAGCGGGCACACGCGCTCAAAACAGGGGCTGCATTCTAAATCCAGCGTAACAATTTTGGCCTTGATCGCCAGCGGCGGTGTAAACGTTGGCGAGCTAGAGCCAAATACGGCCACCAGCGGACGTTGCAGCGCCGCTGCGACGTGCATCAAGCCCGAATCATTACAGACCACGCTGCTGGCGAGCGACATTAAATCAATCGCTTCGGCGAGGCTGGTTTTGCTCGCCAAATTGAGCACCTGCGGCGCGAGGACTTGGATTTCAGCACAAATTTCAACGTCTTTGATCGAGCCAAATAGCCAAACTTGCTTGCCTTCGTCGATCAATTCATTCGCCAGCGCAGCAACGTGTTTGGCCGGCCAGCGCTTGGCGGGGCCGTATTCTGCGCCGGGGCAAATGGCGACAATCGGCGTGTCGATTGATAAACCGAGTTTATGAACCGTCGTAGCGCGCTCGTTTGGATTGATCGTCAAAACTGGAAACGGCATCGCTTCTGTTAGCGGTACGCCAGCATCCGCGCCCAGCGCATAAAAGCGTTGCGCCATTTGCGGCAGTGCAATTGGGTCGAGAATGCGCGCGTCGTTCAGCAGACCGTAGCGCATTTCGCCGAGCCAACCGGTGCGTTTGGGAATGCCGGCAAACAGCGGCACCAACGCGGATTTGAGCGAATTGGGTAGTACGATCACTTGATCGTAGCCGCGTGCTTTGATCTCGCGCGCCAGCTTCCAGCGTTCGCGTAGTTTCAATTCACCGTGCGTAAACGGCGCGTCGATCAGCTCGTTGATTTCGGCCATGCGCGCATGCAGCGGACGCGTCCACGCAGGCGCGAGCACATCAATCATCGCATCGGGGCGTCTGGCTTTGATGCGCGCGTACAAAGGCTGCGCCATGATGGCATCACCCACCCAAGCGGGCGCGACGATCAGAATTCGTTTCACTGGATCAACCTTTTACTTAAAAAGCTTTGAGTCCACGAAATACACGAAAGGCACGAAATTTGCGCTGCTTTTAATTGCGGTGATGTAAAAGACAGTTTGAATTTACTTTCGTGTTTTTCGCACCCCAAGGGTATTTCCTGCGGGGCATGTTTTTCGTGGATAAATCGTCTTTCGCTTTAAACGACAAAAGCGGCACTCAGTGCCGCTTTATACTACAGGGGTATATATCAATGACCCTTAACGACTTCGCCGGCTTTGAGCGTATACGTCGTACCACAGTATGGACAGAGCACTGAACCGGTTTTTGCCACATCCAAGAAAACGCGCGGATGTGAATTCCAGCTTGTCATATCTGGCATTGGACAGTGCAGTGGTAGGTCTTTAGCGACTACTTCAATGGCTTTTTGTGCTTCTTTGGTGCTCATGATTCAACTCCGAATAATGATGTTGGCGCTGATGCTACGCAGAAAGTTCGAATTTGAGTCCACGAAACACACGAAAGCCACGAAAAATACTAACACTTCAACTTATTTCGCATCGAGTTAACGATAAACAAGCTTGTTCGTGTTTTTTCGTGTCTTTCGTGGACTCCGTTTTTGACTTTTAAATAATTGCGCAGCAGCCGTGACTTAGCAGGCGGTTAACCAAGCTGCGTGGTTAGCGTCGCGGCCTTGAACGATATCGAAATAACGTTTTTGGATTTCAGTGGTAATCGGGCCACGGCTACCGCAACCGATGGTGCGGTTGTCGAGTTCGCGGATCGGTGTCACTTCAGCGGCGGTGCCGGTAAAGAAGGCTTCATCACAGATATACACTTCGTCGCGCGTGATGCGTTTTTCGATGACTTGGATGCCCATTTCAGTGGCGATTTGGAAAATCGTGTTGCGGGTAATCCCGTCCAAGCACGACGTCAAATCCGGTGTGTAGAGTTTGCCAGCGCGAATGACGAAAATGTTTTCGCCCGAACCTTCAGCGACAAAACCATCCACATCCAAGAGCAGCGCTTCGTCGTAACCATCGGCCGCCGCTTCGTCGTGCGCCATGATCGAATTCATGTAATTGCCGTTGGCTTTGGCTTTGCACATCGTCACATTGACGTGATGACGCGAGAAGCTCGAAGTTTTAACGCGAATGCCTTTGGCCAAACCGTCTTCACCCAAGTACGCGCCCCAAGGCCAAGCTGCGACGATGATGTGCACGTCTTTTTTCGGTGGCGCGATGCCGAGTTTTTCTGAGCCGTAAAACGCCATTGGGCGCATATAACCTGATTTAAGACCGTTTTCTTTGATCACTGCGATGTGCGCAGCGTTAATTTCTTCGCGCGTAAACGGCAGCGTCATATTCAGAATTTTCGCTGAATTAAACAGGCGGTTGGTGTGGTCTTGCAGGCGGAAAATAGCTGGACCGGTGCTGGTTTCATAAGCGCGAACGCCTTCAAAAACGCCCATACCGTAATGCAAGGTGTGGGTGAGCACGTGGGTCGTGGCTTCGCGCCAAGGTACCATTTTGCCGTCATACCAAATAACGCCGTCGCGATCTGCCATTGACATCGATGTTCTCCTGCCTGAATTCTGGGGTTCAATAAAGACGGTGATTGTAACCGAAAACGTGCACTTTCAGCGCTGCCGCGTGCAGTGTTTGCACACGGCAACGACAGTCATCCATGCAGGGGCAGGCGGCGCTGCGTTCAGGTGGCGGAGCAGATGACGCGTTTATTTCAGCGTGAGGCGCGCTTGTTCAAGTTTTTCGCCTTTCATCGTGTATTTCACAATCACGATCGCGCCAGAGAGTTGCGAAAAATCGCCCTTGGCAGTCAGCGCATTGCCTTTGCTCGGCTTGAGTTGGACGGGTGTGTTGGTATTATTTTGCTGTACGATGATTTCGGCGCTGGCGCCTTCACTACTAAGTTTTTTGCCGTCGTGATCTTTGATATATAGCGATAACGCCGTGGCGCTGTAAGTGACTTCAAGCTGATGGCCAGCGGCAGCTTCTTTGATCGTGCCGCCGTATTCAGCTTTGAGCGGTACATCACTGTGCGCGTGAGCGAGCGAAGTGAGCCATAGAGAAGACAGCAGGAGCGCGGCGATGCCGATGATTTTTTTCATATGCAAAAACTCAAAGTGAGGGGTTAAGTGATGCTAATTATTCTTTGTGTTGAGTTTGACAAAATTCGTGAAAATTTTCAGCTGTTAACTCTAAATTATTTTCAATTAAGATTTTGCTTGGTCGCACACATTGTTTGAGTTTAACGCACCAAGAATAGCCCTGCTCGCCCACGCAGCCGTAAGCATCTTTAGCCGATACGGTCGTGGCATCATGGGGGTCGGCCACGCTGGCGTTGGCAATCTGAGCGAATAGCGTTAGGCCGCAGAGAAGGGTAAGCGCGATTTTCATGGGTATATCTCTCTATGCTTTGTTTGTCGGTTTCTAGGCTGATATACCTAGTGCTTAATTTTGATGTTTTGTGGGTTGTACTGCTTGTTATTTTTGTACCTTTATACAAAGGGTAGTCGATCAATCTTTGGCTTGGCAAATACGATTGCGAGATTGGATGTAAATATTGGCTTGCTCACATTCATGCATTTGGCAAGTGAATTAGTTACGAGGAATTCACTGCTGGATTTGCGAGAATCAGTGAACTGGGTACGATGTGCCGAGTTTTTGTCATTTACTTAATAAGGGAGGTCAGCCGTGGCACATTTACCGTCTATTACTGTATCTAGTCTGGATTTAGTACGATTAGAGCAAATGATCGCCGAACCAAAACATCAGAAATTACCCGGCTTGGCTGATTTGAAACGTGAACTGGATCGTGCCACCGTGCTGGAGCCAACGCAAATTCCACCGGGTTTGGTGACGATGAATTCGACAGTGCGCTTTGTGGAGGACTCCACGCTAAGTGAATATGAGCTGACTCTGGTGTATCCAGAAGATGGCGGTGCTGCGGGTGCGATTTCAATTTTGGTGCCGGTTGGCAGTGCTTTGCTGGGCCTATCGGTAGGCCAGACGATAGACTGGCAAGTGCCAGGCGGGCGTGAGATTTCGCTACGGATTCTGGATGTGCTCAAGCAGCCTGAAGCAATGGGTAAATACCATCGCTAGGCTTGAATGGGTTCAGGTGGGGATTCAGATTTAAAAAAAGGACGGATTAAAATCCGTCCTTTTTTATTGGGCTTATTTTTTTGTGCACGGTTTGGGCTGTGCCCACCAATCGGCGCGGGTTTCGCTTTCATTGGCGATGCCTTCCTGATCGGCTTGCGCGGGGCGCAGATCACGAACTAAAACACACCAGCCTTGAATCGTACGAGCTTGACCTGGTTTGAGTTTGATCCGTTTTTGCTGATGGACTAAAGACAAATCTTGATCCCAGCGCCAGCCGGGAATCACTTCGCCCACTATCGCCATATTCTGCCCCAGTATTAAATACGGGGTACTTTCTGCACCGGTAGACCAAGTTAATTTACGCATCATCCCAGCAGGATGATGGCGTATTTCCAGATTAAGCCAATCCCCTGTTTTAACGGTACGAAACGGTGCTGGTGCAGCCGTCACGCTGAGTATTTCTTCGCCATGACGGATGCTCCAGTCGCCGGAAACGTCGGTATTGATCGCCTCAATCACTTGCTGCTGTTGCCATGTACCACTGATTTTTACTGGCGTTGCAGCAAATGCGCTGCCGATAGAGAGGCCGATTGCGGCGATCAATGTGTATTTCATTGTGTTTTCCTGGTTGGGAATTCTTGAGCTACAGTTTGGCGATCATTGAGCAAATGAATATCCGACTGCACTGTGCTGTGATTAACGCGCAGACTACGTGCACCGTTGACTTGGCGTGAGAAGGCCAAGTTTATATTTTGCCAGTCATTGTAATCTTTGAGCACGGTTTTGCTAAAATTATCCGGTGCATCAATATTGACTGAAACTGACATGCCAGTTAAAAGCCTATCGCCATTCCAGTCGATATATGCGCCCGTACTACTGCCTCGGCCGAGCAAGTTGCTTTCTAATAGGCTCGTTTCATCCAAGTCACTCGAGCTGCCATCAGAGAAATCAATGATGAAGCTATCGCTACACATATTGGCTTCTACGGCCGCTGAGCAGGTGTATAAATTTTTCATTCCATTGTTTATATACCAGCGCTGTCCGGCATTCATCCCAGTCACATTCGGTGGAATTCCCGTGTTATAGAGATAATTCATAATGCTAATGTAATTTGGTTTGTAGTTATTCGCTTCAAATCCGCCATGGTGCAGACCAAGGTTGTGGCCTAGCTCATGCATGAGAGTGGAGGCTTGCTGGTTAATTAGGAAATTTTTGTCGGCTGTGTTGGCCGCAGTGAGTTTCGAATTACCTAAGGTGATATTAAAGTCATTACCGGCAATTTCACCACGCCCTGCAATCCCTGCACCGCCCGAACCTGCTTCATAACCGGCAACAGCATAATGAAAAATAGGCTGACGGCGTAGATCAAAGTATTTCGCTTTGAGCACATAAACGTCAGCACAACCGGCCTTAGGAGTCCCTAAATCAAGGCAAGCATTGAAAGGTAGAACGGATTGGGTATTGCCTAGATTGTAACCAGCGATATTGCTACCAGTGTCAAAATGGACGGCAATGTTTTTGCGGGCAAATGCATCCACCACTTTTTTCAATGCCTCGGGGCGGGGTTTAACCCCTTCATCGACGCTACTCATGTAATCAAGCTCGATAAAAATATCTTTTATCCCTGCTCTAGCACCCATCGCGTATAAATCCAGCCCAGCAAATCGGCCGCCGAGAACTTCTGCAGAGTCTGGAATGCCATCATTGTCTGCATCAACTGCGTTTGCGGCGATGTCGTTAGGGCCTGCGGGCGTGATAAAGCTGACCACTTGAAAATCAATCGCCGAGTTGCTGTCATTGCTGATGTTGGCTACAGGGCGGACCAAGCTGCTGCCATAAGTCGCTGGTAGTGCAGGAGCGTTGCTGCCTGACCATGCGGCTAGGGTTTTGGGTTGGGTGCTATCACTACCAAAACGTACGAAGTCGACGGTGACATTGCCGACTGGGTTAAATAGCTCAACAAAACCACTGGTGCCCCAGTAAGGTAGTTGAGTGCCATTTTCCACAAAGGCGATTTGTTGGGTAGAAATTAAGTTAGTCGCTGATTTGGCGGCAACTACGACATAGCCATTGGCGGCGATGACGGTACTGGGTAGGGTGAATTCGCTTGTGCCAGAATTGCTAGATGAGCGCAATTTAACGCCACTTATATCTACTGCAACGGAGTTTGGATTATAGATTTCTATCCAGTGGTCACCCGCATAGGTGCCACTTGAGATTTCGCTAATGATGAGGGAGCCAGCGACCATCGGGATGGCGACGGCAGTTAAGAGTGGCGCATCGGCAGAAACGGCATCTGCCGCTGGTGGAATATACGGGGCTGGCGTAGGTGTAGCTGCTGCTGTGGTACCCGTACCTGTTGGTGCGGAATCTCCACCGCCTCCGCCACCCCCTCCGCAGGCACTTAATACAATCGAAGTAGCAAGAACAAGTAGAGGGCGTGCTGCATGCATGATAGATTTAAGCCAGAAATAAGATAGGCGCACATCATAATACAGTTCAACTTAACTTGTCTTTGCTTTCGATTAGATTACTTAAGCCTTCTCAAACCACGCAATACTTTCCACATGGGCGGTATGTGGAAACATATTAATCACGCCGGCACTTTTGAGCGTATACCCCTTGGTATTAACTAAGATGTCCGCATCGCGTGCCAAGGTGGCGGGGCTACAGGACACGTAAACGATGCGTTTTGGGCCGTGTTCAATACTGATTGAATTGCACAGCGCCATCGCGCCATCGCGGGGTGGATCGATCAGCATTTTGTCGAATCGCCCGAGTTTATCCAGCCATGCTTCGGTCATTTCAAATAGATTAGCGATTTCATAGCTGGTGAGATGGTCCAGATGATTGTGCTTTGCACCTTCGAGCGCGCGCTCAACCAGTTGTTGGCTGCCTTCCATACCCAGCACCTTCGCGCCGCTGCGCGCAATCGGCAGCGTGAAATTACCCAGACCACAGAACATATCGGCGATGAGTTCACCTTCTTGTGGATCAAGCAATTTCATCGCCCGCTCTACCATCACGCGATTAATGGCGTAATTGACCTGGGTGAATTCGGTCGGTTTGAATGGCATTTCAATGCCGAATTCAGGCATTGAATACGTGAGTGCAGGTGCATCCAGCGGGTAGAGCGGATAGGCGCTATCGGGGCCTTGCGGTTGTAGCCAAATTTGTACTTTCCACTGGTCGGCATAGGCTTTAAATAGTGCGAAATCGGCGTCGTTAATTGCCACCATAATGCGGAACACCAGTACGGTGACATTCTCGCCGACAGCCAATTCGATTTGTGGCATGTCATTCACAATCGACAGCGCGCTAATCAGCTCACGCAGCGGCAGCAATTGATCCGACATTGATTTGGGTAGTACATGGCATTCGCTCATATCGGCAATAAAGCCAGAGCGGCGTTCGTGAAAGCCGACTAATACTTGCTCTTTTTTAGCGACATAGCGCGCTGACAAACGACCGCGTGAGCGATAGCCCCAGGCTTGGCCATAAATCGCTGGCATCATCGTGTCGGGCGTAACCTTGCCGATACGCTTGAGATTGTCTTCTAAAATGCGTTGTTTAGACGCGACCTGAGCACCAAATTCCATGTGTTGCATCGAGCACCCACCACAGACGCCAAAGTGCGGACATTTAGGTTTAACCCGCATAAAGCTTTCATTATGGATTATGATAGCTTGCGCGTTTTCAAAGGTCGGCTTTTTGCGGTAGCTGCTAAATGAAATCGTTTCATAAGGCAAAGCACCGTCGATAAAAATGGTTTTGCCTTCATGGCGCGCTACGCCGTGACCTTCGTGGTCAAGTGATTCAACGGTGGCAATCGGATTGCTTCGGGGTGCAGGTAGAGTCATGGCGCACTTACGTCAGAAAAATAGTGCTGCATTATAACGCAGCCGATGCTTGTGTTTATGGCTGAGTGAATACTCCGCGTGATGATGAAAAAGGTTTGCTATGCAATTAGAGTCCGTATTGTGTTTACCCGCCTTGCTTGAGGCCGATACTTGGGATGAATTTGCCGCGACATTGGTGGCTGCGGTACGCGATGCGCTGGGCGCAAAACGTGCCTATTTGGTGCTGCCTAGCGAGAGTGCGGCATCGGTGGCGATTTATGCCGAAGCCGTGGTTGGACAACGCGCACTGGCATTTGCTGAAGCGCAGCATCCCTCGGGTTTCTTTGGCGTGCCAGTGGAAGAGCTGGCTTGGCAAATGCGCGAACCTGCGGTTTCAGTGCGGCCAGTTAGCTATCAAATGCAAGAAATCTGGGACGTACCTGATGAAGAGGTCGTCCCTCTATTTCGATTAATTCTGCCCTTGCTCGATCAGGACTGTACGCAAGCTTTGCTGTATGTGGAGCTAAGCGATGTGGCGCGCTTACAAGCGTATCTCGATACGGCTTCATTTCGGATTGAGTGCGAAGCCCTAGCCGGCATGCTGCAAGAGCGGATTGCGGCTTTATTGTATGGGCATGATTTAGAGCGCGATGAAATGACGCGGCGTTTGCAGCAAAGCCTGCAACGCGCTGAAGAATACCGCGAGCTGCTACAAAAATTACATCAAGTCACGCTGCGCTTAACCCAGACGACTTCTTTAGATGCGCTGTATCACGATGCGGTACAGGCCGCGATTACTGATTTAGGCATTGATCGGATGGGTTTATTTACTGCCGATTTAAGCAGCAATGAAATGTGCGGTACTTACGGTACCGACAATAACGGCGATTTAACCAATGAATCGTGGTACCGCACTGTCACGCCACCGCATCAGATTTTTCGCGATGCGCTGGCCAAGCCCGGCGAGGTGATGGTCAAAGAAGACGCCGCGATTTATTACAATAAAGTCGTCGTCGGACGCGGTTGGAATTCTTTGGTCGCGCTGTACGCGGATAACACTTTGCTAGGTTGGATGGCGGCGGATAATTTCTTGCACCGTCGCAGCTTAATGCCGTATCAACGCGAAGTAATGAAGTTATTTGCCGCAATTGTGTCGCAGCTGATTCGTGCTAAGCAAGTGCAAGAAGAGTTGCGCCAAGCGAATGAAAGACTTTTATTGCAAAGCGATTCTCTGTCGATTGCGCGCGATGCCGCTGAAGCTGCGAGCTACGCCAAGTCGAGTTTTTTGGCGACGATGAGCCACGAAATCCGTACGCCATTGAATGGTATTTTGGGGTTTGTGCAATTGCTCGGCAATACGCCGCTCAATCTTGAACAAAGCGAATACGTCAGCAACGTACGTAAATCAGGTGATTCGCTGGTGCTGCTGGTGAATGATTTACTCGACTTTTCGAAAATTGAAGCGGGTAAGTTGGAGCTAACGAAGGCGCCGTTTGAATTAACGCATGTGATCGAAGAGGCCGCATCGGCATTGGCATCGCGTGCTGTGGAAGCGCGTTTAGATTTGGTCTTGGACATTGCTGCTGACTTGCCCGCTTGGTATATCGGAGATGCACTGCGTTTGAAGCAAGTGCTGATTAATTTAATTTCCAATGCGATTAAATTTACCGAAGTGGGCGGGGTGCGGGTGATTGCGCTTTGCGATGCCCAACAGATTCGGATTTCAGTCGAAGATACCGGGATTGGGATTGATCAGGGCAGCTCGGCGCAATTATTCCAGCGCTTTTACCAAGCTGAATCGGGCTCAACGCGGCGTTATAGCGGTACGGGTCTTGGCTTGGCGATTTCCAAATCCTTGCTTGAATTGATGCAAGGCGATATCCAAGTCCGCTCTGAGCTAGGGAAGGGCTCGAAATTTGTTGTGACTTTACCGCGTCAGCATTTTACTAAACCGCGCGTTTTGCCCTTGTATGGATTAAGTGGCAAAAAAGTTTTGTGGTTGGGGCAAAGCGACGGGGTGGCCAGAATGGTCTTACCGTGTTTGATTGCCGCTGGCGTGACCGTATTGGCTGAATGGCCAGAAGATCGCGCCAGTATCGATGCATTGATTTGCGAAGATCGATGCTCTAGCGAGGCGGAGGATAGCCGTATTCCGATTTTATTGCTGGGCTGGCAAATGCCGGACGAGCTGCAATTAGATTCAGAGCATACCTTTGTGTGTAAAGTAGCACTGGCCGAGCGGGTTTTGCTGCACACTTTGGCTGAGCTATTGGGCTGCGCCGAAGTGCGATCTGCATTTGTGCAACAAGAAGCGGGAACACGCTACGCAGGCAAGGTTTTGGTCGCCGAAGATAATCTGATTAATCAGCGCGTGGTATCGGCTTTTCTTGCCAAATTGGGCTGCGAAGTAGTGCTCACTGCGAATGGTCATGAGGCGATTGCGGCGGCCAACGCGCAACGTTTTGATTTGGTGCTGATGGATTGGCAAATGCCGCAAATGGATGGTTTGGCCGCAACGCGGATTTTGCGTAGCCAAGAGCATACACGGGCTTTACCGATTATTGCGCTGACTGCGAACGCGTTTGAGCACAGTGAGAATGAATGCTTGGCTGCTGGCATGGATGGCTTTTTGGCCAAGCCTTTGGATTTAATCAAACTGAAAAGCATAGTCGCGCAGTATTTGCCAGAGCAGACTGTTGATCTAGTGGGTATGTGAATATAGCCATTTATAAATAAGGACTAGATGGCTATACCTATTTACATTTAATTTTTTAGCTACAAAAAACGCCGTTCCTTTTTTAGAAGGGACGGCGTTTTTTTATAGCTTGGGATTACTTGGCGTTGTCGATTACGACCTGACCATTGAATTTCACTTGGCCACGGAAGAAATAATCCACGCAGGCTTTGTAATCGCCCGGGTTGGCAAGGCTAAATGGCGTTTGATACGTCGCCAATTGGCAAGACCACGATACGCCGCCTGGATTGTTGGCGTTGTAAGTCCAGCCTTTATCCAAGTAGGTTTTCGTTGCCGCTGCCGAGCCATCGGTAAAGCCTTTTGAGCTGCCGCACGTGAGTTGCTCGCCCGTGATATCGATGCCGAGCTCTTTGGTGAACTCTTTGTAGGCCGCGATACGGTTCAGCGATTGCGAAGCTTCTGAACCTTTACCGCATTCGATACCGCCGTTAATGATGTAAGTTGTCGCGCCAAAGCCTGGTTTCATGCCATTAGCAGTATCCACTTGATTCGGAATCCAAGTGCCATCTACTACCCAAGTCATCGGTGGTTTTGGCGATTGTGGATACACGGCAAACCAAATCGCTGAAGCAAAATTAAGCGATGTATCCGCCACCAATTCAGGCTTGTCGAGCAAGACATTCACGTCACCATACAGCGATTTGCTAAATGGGCCGTAATTGTAGTTCCACGACAATTGTTTTGAGCCGCGACCAAAATAGCTGAGGTACTGGCCTTGGGCATTTTTGCCGCAAGGATAGAAGATCGAGAAAATCGAGCTGCCAGCACCGCTAAAGCAATCTTGGTAGCCACCGACACCATTACCTTCTTGCATGCCTTGCTCACGCAAGAACCACAGACCTTGACGGAAAGTTGGGATCGCTGTGGATTGATCGAGTGTGGCCAACACGGCATTGTTTTGCTCGGCATAGCCACGCGCTACGGCGGGTGTCAGTGACGGCCAGTTCGCGCCAGTTTCTTGTGCAAAGTGCGCAAACGAGGTGGCGAGCAATTTTTTACAAATCAAATCTGAATCACGGCCATCAGTGTAGGTCGCGCAATACGCTGGGAATTTCGCCACGCCTTTGAGTAAATTGTCGTAGGTGTATTTCACATTGCGCACAGGGAAGAAGTAATCAAACTTCGTTTGGCTGAGTACACGTTCAACGCGTTTCACGTTGTCTGGATTGCCTGCTGCGCCTGGCGCAACGGCATTAACGATTGAATCGGCACGCACTTGCAAAGCATCACGAATTCGGTCGATGGTTTTGGCGTCAGATCCGGCTTGGCTATACAGCGCTTGCTCGGCAGCCGTGAATTGCGCATCGCTTGGGTAACCAGCAGGCGCGGCGACATAAGTGATTTGCGGTTTGTAGGCCGCTGTGATTGGCGTTGCCGTAGCAGCTGGTGTGGCCGTTGGGATTGCGCTTGGGGTGGCTGTTGGCGCTGTAGTCGGTGCAACTGTTGGTGTTGCTGTCGGTTTTGCCGTTGCTGTTGGTGCGACGGTAACGACTGGACTGGCTGTTGGTTTTGGTGTTGCAGTTGGCGCGGTGCTTGGTACTGCGGTGGGCTGAGCACCGCCGCTGCTGCAAACGCCAACATCTTTCCACGGACCCCAAAGATCACTGGCTGAAGGTGCAGTGCCTTGCACCCACCATTTGGCTTCATAAGTATTGTTGTTGTAAACCACACGTTGGCCGCCTTGATATGCGGTAGCGCTATTCCATGTGCTTACGCAACTACCTGCGGCGGGTGGTGTTGTGGTCGCTGGCGTTGCCATTGGTGTCGCTGTTACGACAGGTTTAGCCGTTGGCGCTGTAGTCGGCGCCGCTGTCGGTGCAACTGTTGGTATTACTGTTGGGGCTGGCGTTGCAACGCCGCTGCTTTGTAGCTCCCACGGGCCCCATTGCTCTGCACCCGGAATATTGTTTTGCGTCCACCATTTGGCTTTGTAATTTTTGCCAGCATAGGTGACGATTTCGCCGCCATTGTAAACAGTTACGCTATTCCAAGCAGTTGCAGCCATGACCTGTATTGAGCAGATCGCAGCAGGAATAGCCGCCAGCATCCAACGATTCATCTGTGACATCAAAGTCTCCATCCTATTTATTGCACCTAGATCGGTTTGGCCGGCTGGTGCTGTTATGAGTTTGCTCTACGACGAATTCCGCATGTAAGCAAAGAGCATACTAATAGTGAGGGGGAGAATTGACTAGCAGCTAGATCACATTTTTAATAATTAATTGACTAAAAACATTATTCTTTCAATGCTGAAAAGTTAGGTGTTTGTTCTGCAAAAGTTAGTTGCTGATTTCGCTGCTAAATACTTGGTTTATATCGGTTTATTCTAATACGTTGATGCGTTTTTATTAGGGTTTACCCGTAGTCCAGTCGTTGCCAAAGTTCACTAAGAGCACACCGATAATCACCAAAGCAGCACCCAATAATCGCGGCCAGCTGATGTCTTTCAGTGGCATCGCAAACCAGCCAAATCGATCAAACAGCATCGACGCAATAATTTGCCCTGTAATAATCAAGGACAGCATCGTCGCCGCGCCGAGTTTAGGGGCGACTAAGGTCGTGCCGAAGACAAACACCGCGCCGAGCAAGCCGCCTATCAGCATCCACGCTTCGGCCTTGGGCAGGTTGCCGAGCGCGCTGAGCTTTTGCCCCGTTGCAATACTGATGCACAGCAGCGCAATCGTGCCGACAGAGAATGACACCAGCGCCGCCAGCAAAGTGCTTTGCCCGATCACGGTTTTGAGTTGATTATTAATCGCCGCTTGCAGTGGCACGATCAGGCCGATAAATAAGGCTAAAGCGCTATAAAAGTAAGTCATGAGACATTGCCTTGGGTGTTAAGTATGAGCAATCTTACTTGAATTCAGTCATTTTTGCGGCCTTGGGATTGTGCCTTGCTGAGCAACAGTGTGTTGCGGTGAATAGGGATTGCGTTGGCATGCAAACTGCATTAAGTTGAACGCCCGCGAGGCATAGTCGGGCTATGTATTTCGCAGGTCAATTATTTTAAAAGGGAAGCGCATGCAGCACATTAGTCCAAGCGATTTGAATACTTGGCTGCAAGACAGCAGCCGCGCCGCGCCGCTTTTACTCGACGTGCGTGAGCCGTGGGAAGTCGCGTTGTGCCAGATTGCGGGTAGCCAAAACATTCCGATGAATCATATTCCGAGCGAACAAACGCGTTTAGACCCAGATGCGACCTACGTGGTGATTTGCCATCACGGCGTGCGCAGCTATCAAGTGGCGGGATTTTTGGAACGGCAAGGCTTTGAACATCTGATTAACCTAGACGGCGGCGTTGCGGCGTGGGCGGATCAGGTTGAGCCCAGTATGGCGAGATATTAGGCAGGTATTTTAATGTACGCCTTTAAGTTTAAAGGCTATATCTCTATACCTAATGGAATAAATAATGGATTTGACGCGAGTAAAACAGTTTTTAGATTTGCTGGAGCGCGAACTTGCCAGCCAACCTGATTTGCTGGCTGATTTAATGGCGGTGGTGCAATTTGAGCCGCAAGTGTTGTTGCCGTGGCTGAGCGTATTGGATATGGCCGAGCAAAAGTTGGGTGATTTGCCCACGGTCGTTCAATGGTTGACGTGCCCGCACATCGCACTAAATGGTGTTTCGCCAGCTTCTTTGGTTGGTGAGTCGGACGCGATTGAAATCGTACGCTGCTTGCTGCAGGAATATCCGCTACCACCATGGCGCGAAACGCAGCTATCGATGAATTAATTAAGCCGGGTCAAAACCGTCGTCCACGAAAGGCACGAAAAACACGAACAAAAGCAAAAAATTGAATTGTCGTTTAGTTTTTCTTTCGTGCCTTTCGTGTTTTTCGTGGACTATTTTCTTTTAGTTTTTAATGGCTATAGCCTTCCGGCTCAGGTTTGGCTTTGTGGAAGGTAATCGTTTGCAGCGGAATGATCGATGGCGGGGCGGATTTTAAAATGTGCGGTTTCATTTTGCCCATCACGTGCATTTCGCACGGTTTGCAATCGAATTTGAGCGTGTAGCTTTCTTTATCGTTCGATAAAGTCATCGGTTCGGCCTTGATTTGGCCTTTCACGCCGATCACACCTTTGGCCTGTTTCGGGCAGAGTTCAAACGAAAAACGCAGGCAATGCTTGGTAATCATCAGCGGCACTTCGCCCGCTTCTTCATGTGCTTCGTACGCCGCAGCAATCAATTTCACGCCGTGCTGCGTATAAAATTCACGGGCTTTTTTGTTGTAGACGTTACCTAAGAAAGACAGCGTTTCATCGGGATAGATTGCTGGCGGTTCAACCGGCGTTTTGCGTTCTTGTTTTGGCCATGCGGCAACGCGCGCGATTTCGAGCTGCTCAATCGCTTCGCGGCGCAGTGCGTTAATCGTAGAGGCGGCAACATGCCATGGCTGGCTGAGATTGAGCGAAACGTCTTCGGCGTAAAACATCGTATTGCCGAGTTTGCCCAAACCACCAATCAGGCCGCTCCATGCTTTGTCCGCATTCTGAGAGATTTCTAGCGCCATAGTCGCGTCCACCGTCACCGTACAGCCGTCGGCATCGGTGATGGTCAAAGCTAAACCATTGCTCGTTTCTGCCAGATTCAACCAAACGCCAATTTTGCGTTCAGCTGATTTTTTATTAAGTATCTGCTCCCAAGCATGATCCCGATTACGGTTCATGCCAATACCGGCCTTAAGTCCAGCCAGCTCGCTCATCGCCTCATTCGGGAAAACGCGGAATACGCCAGCCGCTTTATCTATGGTTTCGACCGTATTGGCTTGTACGCCGACGACTTCGCGTTTTTTCATGTAGTTCAGACCATCACCGTTTGAGAGCGGTTCGGCTGGATCGATGATTTGAATTTCAAAGAATTTGTCTGTGACGCGGGTAATCGTACCCACTGGCAGGCCGACGTATTTCGGCGAATCAAACGCGCCGATGTCGGTTTTGCGTTCCGTCGCGAAATAATCGGTGTGGCCGCGATGGAAGGTTTTATCGACATTCGGCGTAAAGAAAATCTCGCTACGGCCACTCGATGCGGGTGCGAGGTCGGGGCGTTGTTCGAGAATTTCATCCAGATGGCGGCGGTAATGCGCGGTGATATTTTTGACGTATTGCGCGTCTTTATAGCGACCTTCAATTTTGAAGGAGCGCACGCCGGCATCGACCAGCAGCGCCAGATTATCGGTTTGATCGTTGTCTTTCATCGATAGCAAATGCTTGTCGAACGCAACGACTTGGCCTTTATGATCGGTCAGCGTGTACGGCAAACGGCAAGCTTGCGAGCAATCGCCGCGATTGGCGCTGCGATTGGTTGCCGCGTGGCTGATATTGCATTGGCCTGAAAACGCCACGCACAGCGCGCCGTGGATAAAATATTCAATCGTCGCCGTGTCATCGACTGCGGCGCTGATTTCACGAATTTGCTTCAAGCCCAATTCACGTGCCAGCACGATTTGCGAGAAACCGGCGTCGGATAAAAATTTGGCTTTTTCGGGGTTGCGAATATCGCATTGCGTGCTGGCATGCAGCTGAATCGGCGGAATATCGAGTTTCAATACGCCCATGTCTTGCACGATGAGCGCATCGACGCCTGCTTCGTAGAGCTGAATAATCTGCTGGCGCGCGGGTTCAAGCTCGTTGTCATGCAAAATGGTATTGAGCGTCACGAAGACGCGCGAATGATAGCGATGCGCGAACTGCACCAAGCTCGCGATGTCTTCGATTGGATTGCTGGCATTATGCCGCGCGCCAAAGCTCGGCCCGCCGATATACACCGCATCAGCACCGTGCAGGATCGCTTCGCGGGCGATTTCGGCGGTTTTAGCGGGAGCGAGTAATTCGAGTTGATGCGGCAAAAGCATGGGGCGATCCAAAAACAGGTGTTCGAAGGGGCGGAAGTATAAAGTATTCAATGGCTTAGCGGTGGAAATGGCGCGTTTATTTTTCACTTGAAGTGGGTCTAAACCCGCGTAATGTGGTTTGCAGATGCGGCGATTTTATTTAATGCCGTGATGCGGCCGACTTGCGTCGCGACGCTCTATGCTGCGGTGCGGTGTTGTTGTCCTTGCTCAATCAAGCGTTTGAATCTGTGTTTCTGGCTTGTTTTGTCATGTAAATAAGGTAAAGTCCTGATCCTGATGGATTTTGGCTGGTTTAATTGGATTTTGCATGCGGATGAATGGATTAAAAATGGTGCGAACTGGCTTGGGTTTGCTGCTGAGTTTGGTGGTTTTAATTGCGCCCGCTGGTGCGAGTGATCCTCGCCAGTTTGGTGTGGTTGCTGACGATACCAGCCGCACGTCGCTGCGCTTTCGCCAGCAGCATATCGAGTCGCCGCGCGGCCCGCGCGAAGTCGAAATTATCGATAAACAAAGCTATAGCATTCGCCATGCGCAATATTTTGCGCTGGATGGCCGTTTGGCCTACGCCGCAGTGCAGCTGCCGTATGTGAATGTGGAGCAGTCGTTTGAAAATAGCCGCCGTCCATCGGCACAAGATGATGGGGTTGGCGATGTGATGATCGGCTTGGGAATTGGCGTCTACCGTGTGCCGGCGCTCAGTCGGGATGCGCTCAAAGAATATGACCGGAATGGTTTGAGTAGTGCTTGCACTGTGCAAGTCGCCGTGCCTACGGCGTCGTATGTGAAAAATCAATCGGTGAATTTGACGAGTAATCGCTGGATGGTGATTCCGTCGTGCCAGCTCGGGTGGACGCAGCAGCAGTGGGTGCTTGAAGGTGTCGCCAGTATGAATTGGTTTTCGGATAATACCGATTATCGAACCGGGACGTTTCAACAAGACAATAGTTACAGCATGAAGGCGATGGCGAGCTATAGCTTTATCCCTGAAGCATGGCTGGCGGCGACTTTGGAATATCAATACGGCGGCGCGGTGACGCGTGGCGTGCGTTCGGATAACGATGGCATGAATAATTGGACTGCGGGTGCGGCAGTTAATTTCCGTTTACCAGGGCGCAATAGCCTGCGCGTGGTGGGCGAGTGGCCGATCAGCACGGCTGAAGGTTCGAGTGAAACAAAAGAAATTTCGTTAGTGCTGTCACACGTTTGGTGAGGTTTCGATTTCTGTTTTCTTATGAGTAATAAAAAAACGCAGCACCCAATCACTTGGGGCTGCGTTTTTTCTATGGGTATATCTGTCTAGCCATTAGCCAGTATTACTGCTTGTGATATACCTCTGCACCTGTTTTGATGAATTCGATGGATTTGGTTTCCATGCCTTTCTTCAGTGCGTCGATTTCGCTAATGCCTTGCTTGGCGGCGAATTCACGGACGTCTTGGGTGATTTTCATTGAGCAGAAATGCGGGCCGCACATTGAGCAGAAATGCGCAACTTTGGCGCTGTCTTTCGGTAGCGTTTCGTCATGGAAATCACGCGCGCGATCTGGATCGAGACCTAGATTGAACTGATCTTCCCAGCGGAATTCAAAGCGTGCTTTCGACAAGGCGTTATCACGAATTTGCGCGCCTGGATGACCTTTGGCCAAGTCGGCGGCGTGCGCAGCGAGTTTGTAGGTGATGATGCCTTCTTTCACGTCGGCTTTGTTCGGCAAGCCCAAATGCTCTTTTGGCGTCACATAGCACAGCATTGCCGTGCCGTACCAGCCGATTTGCGCCGCGCCAATTGCCGAAGTGATGTGGTCGTAACCCGGTGCGATATCGGTCGTCAATGGGCCAAGCGTGTAGAACGGCGCTTCATGGCACCATTCCAATTCTTTATCCATATTTTCTTTGATGAGCTGCATCGGCACATGGCCTGGGCCTTCGATCATCACTTGCACATCGTGTTTCCACGCGATTTGCGTCAGTTCACCGAGGGTTTTGAGTTCGCCCAATTGCGCTTCATCGTTGGCATCCCAGATTGAACCCGGGCGCAGACCGTCGCCCAAGCTGAAGGCGACGTCGTATTCCTTCATGATTTGACAGATGTCTTCAAAGTGCGTGTACAAGAAGTTTTCTTGGTGATGCGCCAAACACCATTTGGCCATAATCGAGCCGCCGCGCGACACGATTCCGGTCATGCGGCCCGCAGTCATCGGCACATATTGCAATAAGACGCCAGCGTGAATAGTGAAGTAATCGACGCCTTGCTCAGCTTGCTCGATCAGTGTGTCGCGGAATAATTCCCAAGTTAGGTCTTCGGCCTTGCCGTTGACTTTTTCGAGCGCTTGGTAGATTGGCACGGTGCCAATTGGAACTGGTGAGTTGCGTAAAATCCATTCGCGGGTTTCGTGGATGTTTTTGCCAGTCGACAAATCCATAATCGTGTCGGCACCCCAACGGATGCCCCAAGTCATTTTGTCGACCTCTTCGGTAATCGACGACGTTACCGCTGAATTACCGATGTTGCCGTTGATTTTGACCAAGAAATTACGACCAATAATCATCGGCTCAGATTCTGGATGATTAATATTGTTCGGAATAATGGCACGGCCGCAGGCGATTTCGCTGCGTACGAATTCAGGCGTAATCACGTCAGGCATGATCGCGCCGTAGTTTTCGCCTTTATGTTGACGATTCATCATCGCCAGCATTTTTTCGCCCGTTGGGCTGCTAACGCGCAGGCTTTCTAGATACGCCGCGCGATTCATATTTTCGCGAATCGCCACGTATTCCATTTCTGGCGTGATGATGCCTTTGCGAGCGTAATGCATTTGCGATACGTTTTGGCCGGCTTTGGCTTTGCGCGGCTGGCGTTTTAGCTCAAAACGCAATACATCAAGGCTTTTATCGGCTTCGCGCATACGGCCAAATTCACTGGTCAGGCCTTGGAGCACTTCGGTGTCGTCACGCTCAGCAATCCACGCGGCGCGGATGGCATCAAGACCTTTGCGTACATCGATTTTGGCTTTCGGATCGGTGTACGCGCCTGAACAGTCGTAGACGAAAATCGGTGGGTTTTTTTCAACCGCGCCGCTAATGCTCATTTGCAATGGCGTATCGGCTTGGCTGATTTCACGCATCGGCACTTGAATGTCGGCGCGTGAACCTTGCACATAGATTTTGCGTGAATTAGGTAGCGGTTTGATGGCGGCTTCGTCGACGACGGCCGAATCGGCAGAAAATTCTACTTTGGCGTTCATGAGTTTCTCCAGTGCACTGGCCATCGTCCGAGCGTGGTGATGGCCAGTTGCGCTCGCTGGCGCATTTATTAAAAAAAGCGGGCAGCGTAGGAGAGGGGCGGGCGCAAAGGCGCGTCTCGCTTTCCTACGCCGGTATTAACCGTGTCAGGTTCAAGGGTATATCTCATCCGATTGCACTTCATTTTGGCTGCGCGGCACTGTGAAAAACTGCGGTTTGCGCAAGAAAATGAAGATTAATCAGAACCCCTAGCGATTCATGAATGTGAAACTAAAAGAGTTGTGGGATAATTGCAAGATAAATTCGAATAACCAATAGCCGTAGTCGGCTTGTCTTGAGGTAAAGCAAACATGGATTGGGAAAACGCACGCTATCTTTTAGTTGAACAACAGATTCGCCCGTGGAATGTGTTAAATCCAGTGATCCTTGATCGAGTCCTAAAAACCCGCCGCGAAGACTTCGTGCCACAGGACAAAAAAGAGTTGGCCTTTGTCGATGTGGAGTTGCCACTCGGTAACGGGAACTTGATGCTCGCACCTAAAGTCGAAGCACGGTTCTTGCAAGAAGTTGATTTGAAACCGACGGATAAACTCTTGGTCGTTGGCGCAGGTGCTGCGTATTTGGTGGCATTGGCGGCAGGTCTCTGTGCGCAAGTGGTGTCGATTGAAAGCGATGCGGCACAAGCCGAGTTCACTAATGCGCAATTGAAAGCCGCCGGCATCAAAAACGCGCGCGTTGAGGTGGGTGATGCTTTGGCCGCTCACGCAAACGGGCCATTTGATGCGATTATCGCAACAGCGTCGTTCGCCGAAGTACCTGCGCAATTGCAAACGCAATTGGCGATTGGCGGGCGTTTTATTGTGATTGTGGGTGAAGAGCCGATCATGAGCGCCACGTTGCTAAAACGTAATGCTCAAGACAATTTTAGTAGCACCAAAGTATTTGAGTACAATCTGCCACGCTTGCAGCAATCGGTTGCGGTGTTTGAATTTTAAAGCATTTTGTTGGGGAACATCGCCAGAGCCAGCTTGAGTGCTGGCTTTTTTCTTACATAGTTAGCTAAATCGATGCTAGTTTCGCTACAATATGCGACGTTTTGATGAATACTTTAAAAATTTAATGTAAAGACACTGAATCCATGACTGCTGAAAACCAATCTGTCTTGCCAAGTAATCAATCAGTTGAAGAGGATGAAATATCGCTGCTGGATTTGCTCTTGGTGTTCGCCAAGCATAAAAAAATTATTATTGGTTTGCCTATTCTTGCTGCTTTAATTGCAGCCGCTGTTGCAGTGAACCTGCCTAACGACTATACCGCTACGCTCAAAATTGCGCCGTCAAAAAATGCGCCAGTGTACAACTGGGTATTAACGAACGATCAGGTGATCGAGCAAGTGGCGAAAGAAATGAAGCTGGCTGAGCACTTTGGTACTCAAGGCCGCCAAGCGACTCGCAAAGAAATGGCCAAAGCAGTCAAAGTCACACTAAATACAAAAGATGGATTTTTGGATGTGAGCGCAACCGATAATAATCCTGAGTTTGCGGCACAGCTTGCTAATCGAATGGGCTTGGCGCTGCAAGAAAATCTGTATGGTTTGCGCTTGTTGGAAATTTCTAAGCAGCGTTATGATTTAGAAACACGGCGTGAATTAGCATTGAAGAATAAAGCGAAGTTTGATGCAGAAATTAAGCAGCCAGATCTGGCGGCTACGATTGCAACACTATCGGCTGCTGATCGTTACGGCATCATTAGCCTAGCGGCGATTCAGGCGGAGTCCACTTTGCAAGGTGGGCTTTCCGATTTGATGCAAAACGAATTAGTACGAATGCAAGATCAATTGGCTAGTTTGCAGCGCCTAGTCGTTGACAGTATGAAAAAACAAGCCTCTGTCAATAATACGGGCCTATGGATTGCATCGGTTGACGCCTTGCAACAGCAAGCCTATTGGGATGCTTTAGTAGAGCGGCTTGATCGGCGGATTGAGCTCTTGAGAAAACAAGAACGTGATGAGCTGAAAATGACGGCTGCAGAAGTACCTGATGAAAAGTCAGGCCCTAAACGAGCACTAATCGTGTTGTTGTCGGCATTTGCAGCCTTATTTTTTGCTGTGCTGTGGGCGTTTATTGCTGAAGCGATTGTTAAGTCTCGTGAAAATAGTCAATCTTTGGTTTTGTTCAATAAAATTTCGGCAGCTTGGCGTGGGAGTTAAGTTGTAAATAACTTGATTCCCATTAAAAGCGTAGTCACTACAAGCGTTAGGTATAGCGTTCACTAGGTTGGCAAAGCAGATGAGAGCGTATGTCTGAAAGTGAATTTTTGTTTCTTGACTTCAATAGTGTATAAAATAAAGTCTCAACTATATTAGTGAGTTGTTTCATCGTAAGTGTTTCAAAATATTGTGATTGATTTTCATCTGCTTTTCCTTATAATCAGTTTCTTGAATTAGAACCTGCGTATTACTTACAAAACATCATGTTTTTGTGGTGGACAGGTGATGAAAACCAGTGTTCTGGTGTATCTATTTGAAGTTTTAATATCAAAAAGGACTTGAAAAATGAAAAATTTGACTGCTGTATTACTAGGTGCCGCTTTATTGTCAGGCAATGTATTTGCTGCTGGTGAAGAAGCTGCTGTAGCTGCGCCAACGACATCTGGTGGCGTTGTTGGTGGTGTGTCATCTGCATTGGGTGTAAGTACAGCTGCCGCAACGGGCATTCTGGCTGTTGTGGGTATCGCTGCTGTTGCCGGCATTGTTTCGGTTACTAACAATGATGATAATGCAACGACGAGTACAAGTACGACTACTTCAACTGGCGGTTAATTACAGTTAGAAGTCGTACATGAGCCACCGTATGGTGGCCTTTTTTTTATTGTTTTGACATTGTGATTATGCCCCCTTATCTGAAAATTTTGCCTTTTGTTCTTGTTTTTCAGGGCTGTAGTAACGTTGGCAAGGGGTATATTGACACGATGGGACACTTGTTGGACCGTCCTAGCGACGTCATTTTGAGTGAGCAACAAATTCGGCAGCAACCTTTTACTAGTGTGTATTTACGTTTGGGTGGTAATCCGCAGGTAGTCGCAGTGCTAGCTTTGATTGAGAATGGTCAGTATAAGTGGGTAACGGCTGATCGGAATATGGTCACGACTCAACAGGGACGTTTGGTTAGTATCGAAGGCGTACCATTTGGACCCCGTTATATTAGTAATTTAGATAATGATCCGTTGACGAAGGGGTTGGGTAATATCAACAGTAAAACTAGTTGGAATCGCCAAATGGATTGGCAGTTAGGTAAGCAGGTGCTTAGTAATTATCAAGTCAAATCCAGCTATAGGCTTGAAGTCGGTCAAAAAATAAAAATAGCTAATACCGAACGTATATTAAATCGTTTGATTGAAAGTAATAAAATTTCTGCTTTAGGTGTGGTGTTTGATAATGAATTTTGGTTTGATCCAAAAACAGAAAAAATCCTACATAGCAAGCAATATGCTAATCCTGCTGAGTACCCTGTAGAAATAACGGTATTAAATTGAGTGCTTGGTGTGGATTTAAATTTTTGTGCGTGATGATGGCTATCTGATTAAATAAAAAAATCTATATACGAGTCGGTGATTGTGAATTTAAAATTTCTAAGTTTGAGTGTTTACAAATCAAAATATATATTTGTCATTTTTTCTAGCTTGCTCATATTAGGCGCGCATGCGGGCATATTGCAAGTTAATGAAAAATCAATCTCTTATGCTGATGGCGCCAAGCTTGAAGTTGTTGTAGATCAGCTATTAATCCCTCCCTTGTCATATTGGCCTGCGACTTATATTCGAAATGCAAATAGCCAGAACGATGCTTTGCTGCTAAAAAATAAAATTTTAGAACAGTTGAGCCAATTAGATCAAAAAAATAAGGGTGTCCTTAAGTTACGGCGTGATATAGAAAGATTTAAACCGTTTGGTCGGATAAATATTAATTTAGATCCAGACTGGATTCGTCTGCGCCCTACTGCCAATCCTCGGTTGATTGGGGACTATCAGATTCAACTTCGATCCCGTCCAAAGACTATTGAAATAATTGGTTTGACTGCACAAAGCCAAACTTTAAGATTTAATGCAAAAGTATTGCATAGTGGGCTTGTTGATCGAGATCGTTATCAGGATTGGGCTGAGCTTAATTTTATCTATGTTATTTCTCCTGATGGTCAGATTTCAAGAATTGACAATGCATACTGGAATTATCGCGAAGTGGATATTTTACCGGGTAGTTTTATTTATATACCGATCAGTTCAAATCAACTGCCTGATTCTATGGAAAATATTAATGATGACATTGCCCAATTGCTAGCTGCAGGCGAAGAGGGTAAAGATGATTAAAGCAAATCGGCATACAAATTTTGTATTAAATAATATACGTAATACTGTACCGCAGTTAAGTCCTTTAATGGGATTGCTAATTTCATTCGGTGCTTGCGCGGGTAATACGGCTGACCCTATTGGTCCATCTCAATCTGATTTTGGCGGTGTAGGATTGATGCAAATGCCTACGGCCAGAATGGCAAAAGAAGGAGAGCTCAGTCTAAATTTGATGGATAACGATCCATACCGTCGTTACTCTATTTCGCTACAAGTGTTGCCTTGGTTGGAAACCACTGTGCGTTATACCGATACTACAACTCGTTTGTATGGTGCGGCTGATTTTAGCGGAGATCAAACGCATAAAGATAAAGGTGTTGATGTTAAATTCCGCCTACTCAAAGAAAACTATTATCAGCCAGAGCTTAGTTTGGGGTTTCGCGATGTGGCGGGGACAGGGTTGTTTGATGGTGAGTTTGTAGTTGCCAATAAGCAGTTTGGTCCGCTTGATTTTTCATTGGGCTTGGGTTGGGGCTATTTAGCGAAAGGCAGCAATATTACAAATCCTTTCTGTAGAGTGAAGGATTCATTTTGCTCTCGTGTCGGGGGATACGGCGGTAGTACGGGTGGGCAGACTAATTTTAAGCGCTTTTTTCATGGGGAAAGCTCTATTTTTGGCGGTCTGGAATATCAAACTCCTTGGCCCTCACTTCGGTTGAAATTTGAATATGATGGTAATGATTATCGAAATGAATTTGCGGGCACAATTGCTCAGCGTAGCCCGATTAATGTAGGGGCTGTATATAGAGTCGCTGATTTTATCGATGCCCAATTGAGTTATCAGCGTGGCAATACGCTGATGTTTGGCCTTATTTTCCGAAACAATTTGAATTCACTACGGCCTATGTCAAACCCTGCTAGTGAGATTTATCAACCTTCGCCTGCGACAAATCTGGTTGATGCGCCATGGGAAAAAATGGCTGAGCAGCTTAATCACAGTGCAGGCTGGGAAAATGCAGAAATTCATGCCGATGAACAAAGTTTAACTGTTGTTGCAGAGCAAACTAAATATCGCAATCCAAATGAGGCTATTGATCGAGCGGCTATCATTCTTGCTAATTCGGCGCCTGCGAGTATCCAGCAATTTAATTTAATAGAAACTAAGCAAGGTATGCCGCTTGAAAAAACCGTAATTGATCGAAATCAATTGGCTTTACAACATCAAGAGCCTGTATTGGGTGTGGCTAATGTTGTGGCTGAGCCTATTACAATAGAGCCCGTTATGCCGCTGGAAAACATTGTTCGGCCAGCAAAAGATAATTGGATTAACTATTACGTCAATCCCTTATTGGTTCAGTCAATTGGTGGGCCAGAAGCATTCTATATGTATCAAGTTGGTTTAAACGGTGTGGTAGAAGCTAAGTTTGCTCAGCATTATTTATTATCAGGCATGCTTTATCTGAATTTAGCTGATAATTATGATCAATTTAATTATACCGAGCAGCCGCCAGATGGCAATTACTTGCCACCTGTTCGTACCTTGATTCGAAAATATGTGAATGAAAGACCTGTACGCATAAACAATTTGCAATTGACTCGGTTTGACCAGCTTGCTGATGGGTGGTACTCGCAATTGTATGGTGGTTATCTGGAAATGATGTTTGCTGGTGTTGGTGGTGAAGTGATGTACCGTCCACTAAATACTAATTGGGCGCTTGGTTTTGATCTTAATTGGGTGCGGCAGCGAGATTGGGAAAACCAATTTGGCTTGCTGGATTACAGTGTTACGACTGGAAATCTGTCTGCATACACCAAATTACCTTATGTGGATAATGTCTGGGCCAAGCTGAGCGTGGGGCGCTACCTTGCTAAAGACATTGGTGGAACAATTGATGTTTCTAAAGAGTTTGATAGTGGGATACGGGCGGGTTTTTTTGCCACTAAAACCAATGTTAGTGCGGAACAATATGGCGAAGGTGGCTTTACTAAGGGGTTTTATTTATCGATTCCATTTGATTTGTTTTCGGTCCGTTCCTCGCGTCAAAAAGCGAGTATTTCTTGGGTCGCACTTACACGAGACGGTGGTCAGCCACTGGGGCGGAAATTCAATCTTCACAGCTTAACGGAGTCACGTGGTGAGGTTGATAGTATCTTCAAGTAAGTGGACGGTGGGCTTGTTGGCAATAATGCTGTAATTTTGCTATCATCTGGCAAATTTTATTTTGATGCGCTGGATGATTCATTTCGCATCAATTCATACATTTTTAAGGTTACGCTGATTTATTTTCCACCTTCTAATTTTTCTATTGGTAATCCTGTGGATTAGTGTGCAAAGCGTAGCGCAGGAATAGCGACCTGAGAAAAAATCAGTCTTCTCTTAAATACCTAAAAGTAGTTTATATAATTATGAATTTAAAAAAGTTGAGCTGCACCTTTGCTGTTTTTCAGCTACTGGTTCTATCTTGTTTTGCGGGAGAATTGCGCTATCCGGCAGGAGCAAGTAAGGGTTATAATACAGTTCCTTCGAGCGACTTTAGTGACTCTAGCAATTCTATGCAAGGGAAAAATGCGGTCACTGCACCGGTGTACAACCCCTTATCTGAAGCGAATAAACTACGGCAACGGCGTGATGTACCTGCAGACACCGTTCATCCTTGTAATCCTGCAGATGCTTTTTTTTCCCCATTCCAACGCCTAGTTTGTGATTCACTTGGTTTATCAGTGCCGGTATATGGTCAAAGTCTATTGAGTAATGATGCCGCCAACTTTGCTCCAGGTAGTGATGTGCAAGCCAGTGCGGACTATCCGGTTGGTCCCGGCGATGAACTACTGCTTAAAGTATGGGGCAGTGTGGATTTGTCGAGTCGTTTGGTTGTTGATCGAAATGGTGCGGTCTTTATCCCTAGCGTTGGAAATATCCCAGTGGCAGGGACACCCTTTGCCCAGTTAGACCATGTTATCGGTAAAGCCATTGCTGTTTACTACAAAGATTTGAAAATTTCGATTTCGATGGGGCAATTACGCACAATTCCGGTGTATTTAACAGGAATGGCTAAAACGCCTGGTCGGCTGATGGTTAACTCAAACAGTACCTTGCTCAATGCAATTATGGAGGCGGGGGGCGTTGGGGCGCAAGGCTCTTTGCGTAGGCTGGAATTGCGCCGTATGGGGCAAACAGTGGGTACTTTTGATTTATATGATTTATTGCTTAAGGGCGATAAGTCAAAAGATCTGCGCCTGCAATCTGGTGATGTAATTTTTATCCCGCCAGTGGGTGCACAGGTCGCTTTGCTGGGACCAGTAAAACAGCCTGCTATTTATGAATTGAAAGGTGGTGAAACTGCACAAGATTTACTGCTCTTAGTCGGTGGTGAATCGGTCTTGAGTAAAGAAGGGCAGGTGCAATTAGAGCAAATTAAACATCGCAAAGCGCGCAGTGCAAAAGTACTCGCTCAAAGCGAGTTGGCGACGTTTAAATTAACTAATGGCGATATTTTACAATGGCAGCCGTTGGCGATGAAATACGAGGGTGTGGTAAATCTGCGTAGTAGTTTAGGTTTGGCTTTGCGTGCAGAGTGGAAGCCTGGAATGCGTATTTCTGATTTGATTCCTGATGTTGACTTTCTTTTGACCCCCAAATATTGGGAAGATCGGAGTAAAGGTTTATTTAATACTGCAATTAAAACCGCAGCTCAAGAGACGCAAGCAAATACGATTCGTAGCCAAAGCGGACAAGAAATTAACTGGGACTATGCTGCAATTCAGCGGCGGGATCCAAAAACCTTTGAAAACAAGTTAATTAGTTTTAATTTGGCTAAGGCGTTGAAAAAAGATCCAGCCAATGACATTCAATTGCAAGCTGATGATATCGTTACCATTTTTACTCGTAATGACATGCGCTCTCCAATTGGTTCTCTACCTAAATATGTCACTGTTGAAGGTGAGGTTGCTGTTCCGGGGGTATACCAAATTAAGTCAAATGAAACACTGCAAGATGTAGTACAGCGCGCAGGTGGCTTGACCGAAGATGGTTGGCTCTTTGCTGCTGAGTTGACTCGTTTGTCAGTGCGTGAGCAGCAAAGAAAATCGTTGGATGAAATGGCCGATGAGTTAGAGGCGAATACGACGTCTATGAGTGCTTCCAAACTACAAAATGCGACGGGACAAACTGCCGCACTTGAGGCAAAAGGTCAGACCGAGCTGGGTAAGGGCTTGGTAGATCGGATTCGTAAAACACAGCCTTCAGGTCGAATTGTGCTTGGCTTGCTGCCTGATGCTTTAGAGGAGGATCTGCCTGATGCCACTCTAGAAGATGGTGACCGCTTCTATGTGCCACGTAAGGCAACGACTGTAGCGGTTAGCGGGCAGGTTTATAACCGAAACGCTGCTTTTTTATATAGCAGTAAAAAAACCTTGGCGGATTATTTGAATATGGCAGGTGGTTATAAAGAAGATGCCAATGAAGATCAAGTGTATGTAATGCGTGCAGATGGCAGCATTATCGGTTCGAATAATCGCGGATGGTTAAGTAAGACGGCATTAAGTCAAAATGCTTTACCTGGCGACTTGCTAATTGTGCCACAAAAGATAGATAAAACTACTTGGGTGAAAGATGCAATGGATTGGACTCAAATCCTAAGCAATTTCGCGACAGGTGTTGCTGCGATCAATGTATTGGGATACTAAGCATGACGACTGCTAACCTAACAACCGAGTCGGCTCCAATACCTGATGATGAAATTAGCTTGATTGATTTATTGATTGTGTTGGTTAAAAACAAAGCCTTGATTATTAAGACTACTGCGATTTTCGGCGTGGCAGCGGTAACTTATGCTTTATTAGCAACGCCAATTTTTGAGGCTGAAACGACAATTTTGCCACCACAGCAGCAATCGGGCGCATCGGCGATGTTAGCTTCACTCGGTGGCCTAGGTGCTTTGGCTGGCGGTGCTGGTGGGATTAAAAATCCAAATGATATCTATATCGGCATGATGGGGAGTCGTGCCGTACAAGAGCCTCTAGTAAAACAGTTTGATTTAAAAAAATATTACGCTTCGGAAACGCTTAGTGGAGCATTAAAAACACTAGAGGCACGTACAGCTATTACATCCGGTAAAGATGGCTTGATTAGCATTAAAGTGAACGATAAAGACCCAAAGCGGGCGGCTGATTTAGCCAATGCTTATGTTGTGGAATTGCGCTCGTTATCTGGACATTTAGCAGTAGGCGAAGCAGCACAACGTCGTCAGTTGTTTGAAATTCAACTTGCTAAAGTCAAAAAAAATCTGGCTGATGCTGAAGTTGCTTTAAAAAAAGAGCAGGAAAAAACTGGATTCTTTACATTAGAGGCGTCAGGTAAAGCAACCATGGAGGCTTTGGTAGCCCTCCGAGCGCAAATGGCGGCAAGACAAGTCCAGCTCAGTTCGATGAGTACCGTTGTTACTGAAGACAATCCTGAATACAAACGGGTTAAAGCCGAAATTGCCGGTTTGCAAGCGCAGTTATTTGTAATTAACAAAGGCTCTACTGATGAAGATGTGTTGGTCAGTAAAGCAAAAGTACCTGAAGCAGGGTTAGAATTTATCCGCAAACTTCGTGATGTAAAATATCAGGAAATGTTGTTTGAGCTAATGGCTAAGCAATTAGAAATGGCGCGTTTGGACGAGGCAAAAGAAGGTGCAAATATTCAGGTGCTCGATGCCGCTACCCCTCCAGAGAATAAACTTAAACCAAAGCGCGGATTAATTGTGTTGTTAGGGCTATTTGCTGGTGGTTTTTTTGGTATCTTGCTGGCGTTTATCCGCGAAGCTCTCCAGAAGGCCTCGCAAAATGCTGAAAATGCCGTGCGTATGAATGAATTAAAACAATATTGGAAAGGTCAAAAATAATGACAATTTTAGTCACAGGCGGAGCCGGATTTATTGGTGGTAATTTTGTTTTAGACTGGCTAGCTGGTTGTGATGAGCTGTTGATTAACGTAGATAAGTTAACCTACGCAGGTAATCTTGATACATTAAAAAGCTTGGATGGCGATCATCGTCATATATTTGTGCGTGCTGATATTGGTAATCGGGATGCGCTGAGTCGACTATTGGCTGAGCATCAGCCACGTGCAGTGATTAATTTTGCCGCTGAATCGCACGTTGATCGCTCAATTACTGGCCCGGGTGAGTTTATTCAAACTAATGTGGTCGGTACGTTTAATTTACTTGAATCAGTTCGCAGCTATTGGACTGATTTAGCAGCGATGAAAAAATCTGCATTTCGTTTTCTGCATGTTTCTACCGATGAAGTGTACGGCACGTTGGCAGCGAATGACCCGGCGTTTGCGGAAGAAAAAGCGTTTGAACCGAATAGCCCATATTCCGCCAGCAAAGCCGCATCGGATCATTTAGTGCGCGCTTGGCATCACACCTATGGCTTGCCAGTATTGACGACTAATTGTTCAAACAACTATGGCCCCTACCATTTTCCAGAAAAACTGATTCCGCTGGTGATTTTGAATGCGCTAGCTGGTAAGGCTTTACCAATTTATGGCGATGGCCAGCAAATCCGTGATTGGTTGTACGTCAAAGATCATTGCTCGGCGATTCGTCGTGTGCTGGAAGCAGGCAAAGTGGGCGAAACGTATAACGTCGGTGGCTGGAATGAAAAAGCCAATTTGGATGTCGTACATACAATTTGCAGCTTGTTGGATGAATTGCAGCCAAAGGCCGACGGTAAAGCTTATGTTGAGCAAATCACTTATGTCACCGATAGACCCGGTCACGACCGTCGCTACGCGATTGATGCGCGCAAATTAGAGTGTGAATTGGGTTGGAAACCAGCAGAAACATTTGAATCAGGCATCCGCAAAACAGTGGAATGGTATTTGGTGAATCAAGATTGGGTGAGCAATGTGACTAGTGGCGCATATCTTGAGTGGGTATCAGCCCAGTATGGAGCTTAAACGTGGCTTTGACGAAGATATTGCTTACCGGTAAAAATGGCCAAGTCGGTTTTGAATTGCAGCGTAGCCTTGCCGTGCTCGGCGAAGTGATTGCCATTGGGCGTGATGAGTGTGATTTAAGCAGTCCCGAGGCGATTCGTGAATTGGTACAGCGTATTCGCCCCGATATCATTGTTAATCCGGCCGCGCATACCGCAGTGGATCGCGCCGAATCTGAAGTTGAACTCGCTACTTTGCTCAATGCAACCGCACCTCAGGTTTTTGCTGAGGAAGCTGCGAAGCTCGGTGTATTGCTAGTGCATTATTCGACTGATTATGTGTTTGATGGCTGTAAATCGGGTTGCTACGTTGAAAGTGACGCGACCAACCCACAATCTGTATATGGCAAAACGAAGCTAGCGGGTGAAGAAGCTATTCGCGCTAGCGGCTGCCAGCATTTGATTTTCCGCACTAGTTGGGTGTTCGGCGCGCATGGCGCTAATTTCTTAAAAACGATGTTGCGTCTGATGCAGCAGCGCGATGCTTTGGGCGTGGTCGCCGATCAAATCGGCGCACCGACTTCGGCGAGTTTAATTGCCGATGTAACGGCGCAAATTATTGCGCAATATCTCCATGCTGCAGATCAGGCCCAGTTTGATTTTGGCACTTATCACTTAGTCGCTAGTGGTGAAACCAGTTGGCACGGGTATGCGTCGCTAGTTAATGATCTTGCTATCCTGCAAGGCTATACCCTAAAGCTTAGCCGCAAAGAGATCAAAGCCATCCCTGCAACTGACTATCCAGTACCTGCACCACGCCCTGCTAATTCACGGCTCAATACTCAAAAGCTGCAAGATACTTTTGGCCTAGTTTTGCCGGATTGGACTATGGGTGTACAGCAAGTGATGACGCTATTAAAACCGTCGTGAATCGACTAAAAGACACAAGGAATTAGCATGGCAAATCGTAAAGGTATTATTTTGGCAGGCGGTTCCGGTACGCGTTTGTATCCAGCAACGATCGCCGTATCTAAACAACTGCTGCCTATCTATGACAAACCAATGATCTACTACCCGCTCAGTGCATTGCTGTTAGCAGGTATACGCGATATTTTGATTATTTCCACCCCACAAGACACGCCCCGCTTTGAGCAATTGCTCGGCGACGGTAGTCTGTGGGGTATCAAATTGCAATATGCAGTGCAACCTAGTCCAGATGGTCTTGCGCAAGCGTTTATCATTGGGGAAGGCTTTATTGGTCAAGATGACGTGGCTTTGGTGCTGGGCGATAATATTTTCTACGGCCATGAGTTTGCCGAGCTATTGCAAGCGGCGTCTGCCAAAGATAGTGGTGCGAGTGTATTTGCTTACCACGTGAATGACCCTGAGCGTTACGGCGTGGTTGATTTTGATGCCAACGGAAAAGCGCTTTCCATCGAAGAGAAACCAGCTAAACCGAAATCGAATTACGCGGTCACGGGGCTGTATTTTTACGATAATAGCGTGATCGAAATCGCGAAAAATATTAAGCCATCACCACGTGGGGAGCTAGAAATTACCGATGTGAACGGAGCGTACCTTGCAAAAGGTCAGCTGGATGTACAAACCATGGGTCGTGGTTATGCATGGCTAGATACAGGAACCCATGAATCCATGCTGGAAGCCAGCCAATTCATCCAAACTATCGAAGCCCGTCAAGGCTTGAAAGTGTGTTGCCCAGAAGAAATTGCTTATCGCCAAGGCTGGATTGATGCGGCGCAGGTTGAGAAGTTGGCTCAGCCATTGAAGAAAAATGCTTATGGTCAATATCTATTGCGCTTGATTAAAGAGATCATTTATTAAAATGAATATTATTGATACCGAAATTCCGGATGTAAAAATTATTGAACCTGCCGTGTTTGGTGATGAGCGTGGTTTTTTTTACGAAAGTTTTAATCAAGCCAAATTCGAAGCAGCAATTGGTAGAAAAGTAGAGTTTGCACAAGATAATCACTCGAAATCAGTAAAGGGTGTTTTGCGTGGTTTGCATTACCAAATTCAACATCCACAAGGTAAATTGGTGCGTTGCACACGGGGTGAAGTATTTGACGTGGCGGTAGATATTCGTAAATCTTCGCCCACGTTTGGGAAATGGGTGGGGGTTACCTTAAGTGAAGAAAATAAGCGACTGTTGTGGATTCCAGAAGGATTTGCACATGGGTTTGTCGTCGTAAGTGAAGTCGCTGAATTTTTGTACAAAACGACTGATTATTGGCATCCGGAGTTTGAACGTAGCTTGCTGTGGAATGATAAAAATTTAGATATTCAATGGCCTTTAGATGTTGAACCTCAGTTATCTAAAAAAGATCAAGCGGGTATTACCTTTGATCAGCAGGATTTTCTTAAAAGATTTTATTAATGAATGATGATATTGAATTTTTTATTGAAGCACAGCCAAATGTCGGGTTTTCTGAACTGGTTTGGGATGTTTTCTTTAAATCTAGAGAGCGTGGGATTTCATTGAAAAAACACGTTCCTTTTCTTTTGAATAGTTCAGATAATATTTATTATATTCTATGCAAAAAAGCTGGTCGTGTCATTGGTGGCTTAGTTCTGCAGCGATGTGTACATTCTGAGATTGGTGTTTATGGGGTTATTGGACTTGTGTGTGTAGCAAGTGAATGTCGAGGCAGCGGTATAGCAAAATTATTGCTAGACCGAGCGATTAAATTAGCAAAAGAGATTGATTTTTCAGCTTGCACATTATGGACACGATTTCCCGCTGTATATGTTGGGCATGGTTTTGAAATGGTAGGAAAAGCGTTTTCAGGCACAATAGATTTTTCTGATAAAGAATTAAGTTTTAATCAGAAATTTGAGCAGTTTGATCTACCTGTTATTCCTTCATTTTCAATTTCAGGCAGTAAAGTAGTTGTTGATGCTTCTTCATTTAGCTATGTAGATAATGGTTCTATTAGAACACTCGTCGATTGGACTGGTGATGTCGGTGTGGTGCTTTCTGCCGTTAGAAATTTGATGCCGCGTAGAATTAAATTTTTATTATCGAGCGATGATTGTTTAATCAAGAAAATTGATGGAGAGTATGGGATTGTTACTCTTGATGGAGAAGCAAATCAGATGTGGTTGGTTTTCGATTCTAGTTTGAATGCGAATACCATAAATGAAAAAATTTGGATTGGTTTACTAGATAGAATCTAAGGGAAAACATGCTGCCACTAATTAAAGTAGGTTTGCCAGAAAGTAATAAACTAATGCCAATGCTAGAGCAGGTGCTTTATAGTGGTATGTTGGCAGAAGGTGAGCCAGTCTATGAATTTGAGCGCCAATTCGCTCGGCATTTTGGACTTGATCGTGCAGTTGCGATGTCAAGTGGTACAGCGGCATTGCATGCTGCATTGGTGTTAGCTGGCGTCGCTGCTGGTGATGAAGTGATTACGACAAGTATGACCGCTGAGCCCACAAATGTGGTCATTCTGCAGATAGGTGCAATTCCTGTATTTGCCGATGTGGATATTAGCTCAGGTAATTTGGATCCGGCAGATATTGCACAAAAAATCACGAAAAAAACTCGTGCGATTGTTGTTGTTCATTACGCAGGTATTCCAGTTCGTTTAGCGGAAATTGCTGAGATTGCTCAGCGTCATGGGATACCTTTAATTGAGGATTGTGCTCATGCACTAGGTGCTCGTTATAATGATAAAGGCATTGGTTGTGTGGGAGATTTTGCAATTTTCTCATTCCAAGCTATTAAGCATATGACGACAATCGATGGTGGTGTGCTCACTTTTAAAGATGAGTCTTTACTAAGGGCTGCGAAGAAATTTAGATGGTTTGGGCTCGAAAAAGGTATCCCACGTACAGAAGTTGATATAACGAGTGTCGGTTATAAATACAATATGCATAATGTTGCAGCGACGATTGGTCTCGCTCAACTTGACGTTATTGATAATGTAATTAGCCGACATCAAGCTAACGGTCATTTTTTTGATGAACATATCTCTAGCATCTCTGGGCTTAGCGTTCCTACATTTGATGCCACAGCGCTACCGAGCTATTGGCTCTATACGGTATTTTCTGATGATTTTGCTGATATTGAAAAGCGGCTTGCAGAGGTTGGGGTTGCCGCCAACAAATTACATCGCCCCAATCATTATCACAGTATTTTCAAACCTTATGCAGGTGAACTTCCTCAGCTTGAAAAATACTATCAGCGTATGATTCACGTGCCATGCGGTTGGTGGGTAACAGACGACGATCGAGAAAAAATAGTTGATGCCTTAAAACGAGGTTAAGTGTGAAATCAATCTCATTATTTAGTGTATTCAATTCGCCTCAAATGGAAGATATTGCTATCGAGGTATTACGGAGTGGGCGTATCGCTGGAGGTGGGTATGTTTCTCAATTTGAAGCAGGCTTAGGTCGCTTACTTGATGCGGAGCATGTTGTAACCACGGTAGATATGACGAGCGGGATTCATCTGGCATTGTACCTTTCTGGTGTAAGGGCTGGCGATGAAGTAATTACTACTCCGTTTGCCTGCCTTGCGACGAATTCGCCCATTGCTGCTATGGGGGCGACTGCTGTATGGGCTGATGTATCTCCAGATAGCGTATGTATTGATCCAAAGGCATTTTTAGCTTTAATTACTCCTAAAACTAAAGCTGCAATTTTATATCATGTTGCTGGTTATCCTGGGCCAGTAGCGGAAATTGCGAATATTTGTCGTGAGCATGGTATTGCATTAATTGAAGATTGTGATAACGCGCTTTTGGCTACTTATGCGGGAAAGAATGTTGGCTCATGGGGGGACTTTGCAGTTTATTCATTTTATCCAAATCGGCAAATCAACACGACTGAAGGTGGTGCATTAGTTTGCCGCTCAGCTGAAAGTGCAGCAGATGCTCGTCGATTACGCCGATTAGGAATTAACTTAAGTCAATTTAGGCGATCTGATGGTGAAATAAATCCGGCAGAAGATGTCGCTGAAGCAGGTTGGGCTTATACAATGAATAATTTATGTGCCGCTCTAGGGTTTATACAATTATCAGATGTTGAGACGCGAGTTGCTATGGCACGTCGCCATGCGGCCTATTTAGAGAAACGATTTCAAGGGCACGCCAGCATAAAATCGATAAAACCGCTGGATCAAAGTGTGCCTGCATATTGGGTCTATCTCATTAGTACTCCACAACGTAATCAGTTACTTGCACGATTGAAAAGTGAAGGTATTGCGGCATCGATTTTGCACAATTTAAATAACACTTATAGTTGTTTTGATCCGCATATATCAAGTAGCAACTTACCGAATTCAACTGCATTACAAGAAACTATTATTGCATTGCCTTGCGGTTGGTGGCTTGATGATACAGATTTAAAATATATTGCGGATATAGTCTTGGCTGCTGCGTAAATTTAATTGGAATAAAAATGCAGTCAGTACTTAGAAGGAAAGGATTGGTTGACTTAGCAATGCTATTTTTTAGCAAAGCAGGCGGCGTACTCGTGGGGATTATTTTTCTCCCCCTATATAGCCACTTATTAGGTGTAGATCAGTTTAGTATATTGGTTGTTATTCTGTCGATTCAAGCATTACTATTAATGTTGGATTTTGGAATGGCAACTATTGTTGGGCGTGAGTTAGCTATAGAGTCTGAGCCCATAGAAAAAATAAAGACCTATTTTAGTTCTATTGCTTTTTTGTCGCTAATTTATATTGTTGTTACAATTTTATATTTTATTGTGCATGGTTTTTTTGGTTATTTAAATGAAATTGCTGTCGAAAGTGTTTTGCTTGCGTTTACGCTATTTCTCACTAGTGTTTTACAAAATGTTATTACAACGGCGCTCATTGCAGTACAGAAATATAAATCAGTAAGTGCTATTCAAGCCATCTCTGTTTTAATTAAAGCTATTTGCACTTTGTTGGTGTTGAAATATATCACGCCATCAGTTGATGGATTTTTAATTGTGCACTGTAGTTTGGGTATTCTGCATGTTTTAATATTACATCGTGTTTTTATTGGAATTAATACTTTTAAAGACTGTCGGAGGCGTAAAAAAATTACTCTCGCAGAAGTAAAAAAGGTGGCTGTGTCTGGTCGACCGCTTTTTATGTTTGGCGTTGCTGGAGCGTTAGCATTACAAGCGGATAAACTAATTATTTCACGCTATATGTCTGCCGCTGAGGTATCCGCTTATTTTTTTGCAATGACGTTTTGTATGACGCCGCTTGCAATTTTAGGTGGGCCTATTGCACAATATTTCCAACCAAAAATAGTTTCGGCGGTGACACAAGTAAAAAATGAAGAAATACGTCATTTAGTTAAATATTTTGTATTCGCTATGCTTGGAGTTATTTTATCTATTTCTTTATTTTTGCTATTTTTTCGTGATGAAATATTACATTTTTGGCTTAGGTCTTTTCCTTTTGTTCCTCTAGTGTCCAAGTATGTAGCAATTTTAATGCCTGGACTAGCTATTGGCGCGCTAGGGTTTATTCCATTTGTATTTCTAACATCAATTCAAGATTTCAATTTTCAAGCGAGACTTTCTGTATTGCTTACAGTTACGTTGATCTTTTGCATTTTTATAGGTTCATGGTTTAATAGATTAGATTTTGTTTGTGCGAGTTATGCGATTTACCATTCTTGCTCGACAATTTTATCTTGGGGGCGCTCTGTAATGCTTCGCCAAGTTAAAATATACGCTGTCTATGCAGCATCTCTAGCAACTGGCCCTGTATCATTGTTTCTTATTATTTGTTTCTTTTTATTGAAATAGCTTATTCGGAGTCGTAAATGTTTGATGATAAAGTATTAATGATTACTGGTGGTACGGGTTCATTTGGTAATACTGTATTGAATCGATTTTTAAACACGAATGTACGTGAGATCATCGTATTTAGTCGGGATGAAAAAAAGCAAGAAGATATGAGGATTGCAATTGCTAACCCTAAAGTAAAATTTCATATCGGTGATACGCGGGATTATACAAGCGTTAGACAGTCCATGCGGGGTGTTGATTATGTATTTCATGCTGCGGCATTAAAGCAAGTCCCATCATGTGAATTTTACCCGATGGAGGCTGTGAGAACGAATGTAATTGGTACAGAAAATGTATTAAATGCAGCTATCGATGCTGGCGTAAAACGCGTTATTTTATTGAGTACAGATAAGGCCGTATATCCAATTAATGCCATGGGCATTTCAAAAGCAATGGCAGAAAAAGTATTGGTCGCTAAATCACGTACCGTAGCTGCTGGTGGTACGGTAATGTGTGCAACACGTTATGGCAATGTAATGGCATCTCGTGGCTCCGTAATTCCACTATTTATTGAGAAAATAAAGGCTGGGTTACCATTGACGGTTACAGATCCGAATATGACTCGTTTTTTAATGTCTCTTGAAGATTCTGTAGATTTAGTATTGCACGCATTTGAGCACGGCGAACAAGGTGATATTTTTGTTCAAAAAGCTCCAGCAAGTACAATTGGAGATTTGACAATTGCTATTAAGGAGTTACTAAATAGCGATGCTTTAATTAATATTATTGGTACTCGGCACGGCGAGAAACTTTATGAATCTTTAGTTTCTCGTGAAGAAATGGCGAAAGCAAGTGATATGGGTCGCTATTATAGAATTCCAGCAGATAATAGAGATTTAAATTATGATAAATTTATTGTAGAAGGTCAGCCTGAGGCTAATGATATTGACGATTATACCTCTCATAATACAAATAGACTGCGTATCGAAGAAATCAAAGAGCTGTTACTTACTTTGAGTTATGTTCGTGCAGAATTAGGGCTTAAATATAATTGAGTGATTTTACAATGCCTATTGTTTCTGTAATTATTCCTACACACAATCGAGCTCACTATGTGATTCCTACGATCAAAGCGCTTTTGGGCGCTTCTGATGAGCTTGAGGTAATTGTTTCGGACACATCTGACATTGATTTGATATCAAGTCAGTTGGTGGGGGTCGATGGTTTGAATCGGCTAAATTTGATTCGTCCAATGAAAAAGCTAAATGTTGTTGAAAACTTTAACTTAGCATGCCGTGCAGCTACTGGTGAATTTTTGGTTTTTATCGGCGATGATGATCTTGTTCATCCGTCGGTCATCGATATTGCGAAATATGCAAAGTTAGAAGAAATAGACTCAATTAAATTTTCTCATCCTGCATTGTATTACTGGCCAGATTTTATGCATGCAAGAAAAGGTGATGCATATTCTGGTGCTTTATATATTTCGGCTTTTACAGGTCAAGTGAAGCCACTTAATGCACGTGGGGCATTAGATGAAGCGCTGCATAATTTCGGAGCAGGTGTATTGAATATGCCTAGGGCATATGCTGGAATGATCTCTCATAGCTTAGCAAAGCGGATTCAAGCAAAGTATGGTGAACTATTTGGTGGTGTTAGCCCTGATATATTTAGTTCGGCACTTATTTCTCTTGAATCGAGCAAATGTGTAACGATTGATTATCCTGCAATTATTCCCGGCGCCTCTGGTGCTAGTACCGCTGGACAAAGTGCGAACGGTACTCATGTTGGGGCGCTAAGAGATAATGCTCACATTGGTGCATTTAAGGATTTAGTGTGGGATGAGCGTATACCTGAATTTTATAGTGTACCGACTGTTTGGTCTTTTTCTCTACTAAAGGCAATTGATTGTGCAAATTATAATGGCAGTTCTCCGGACTTTTACCGCTTGTATGCTAAATGCTTTATTTTTCATAGATATCACAATTCAATTACGTTAACATCTCTTCGCTCGATTTTTAAGGCAGATGATCATTATCTTAAATATATCAAATTGTTTTCTGGTTTTTTTTTAGAGCTGCTTGATATTACTAAGAGAGTAGGATTGAGGCTTTTTCGATTTACTCCAGTTAGTGCTAAAACATGCCGAGTTGAATTTAAAAATACACATGATGTATGCAAGGCGCTAAATAGTGAGGAGTTACGGATACTGCTCTCTCCTTGGCGGTGCCCATGATTGTCATAAAGTGGGTTGTTTGACGTGCTACCTTATTTAATTTCATTTGCTTTCTATTTTCTAATGATTGGTGCTGGCCTTCAGAAAAAAAGGATGCTTTCTTTTTTTATTGTTGCCAGTATTCCATTTGTTTTGCTGAGTATTTTTAGAGGATTGGTTGGTGTAGATTCTGCAGTTTACGAGCAGTCTATTGATTTTATAAAGGCAAATCAAGGTCTTTCACTAATTTTTGAGCCAGGATTCGAGCTACTTATTCTTTTTTTGACTGAAATATCTGCGGATACAAAGTTGTTGATGATGATGATCACAACTATCATTGTTGTTGTATTGTATATTGGAATTATAAAGATAGACCGTAAGCCTATTTTATTTTCTAGCATAATTATCCCTTATTTTTTTCTTGATATGTCAATGAATGGCTTGCGCTATGGCTTGGCATTTTCAATTGTAACTTTAGGGGCTGCTTACCTAATTTCTGGGCGGCGTAAATTATTTTTTATGTTGTTGGTTTTGGCTGGCACAATTCAAATCTCAAGTCTATTGCTGGGATTGATATTATTGATGCTGATTGAACGGCGATATATTTATATAGTGTATTCTGTTTGCTTTTTGTTGGTTTCTTCCATAGTATTTAGTGAGTATCTTTCTGTGAAAGTAGGTACTGTTTCGGAGCTCGAAGGTGTTGGTTTATTTTCTGGCGTGGTTCCATTGCTAATTTCCTTTTTTTCGTTGTTAATTTTTTTTAGTGATCGAAGATTAAGGTCTCAAATATTGGCTCCATTATGTTTTCTACTTGTACTTGTTTTTGTTTCTTTTGTGTATGCAAAGTTTAATTATGCTGGAGTTCGAATTCAGCTTTTGGTTTTGTACTTAATTCATTTGTATGTGACCTGCTATATGCGAATTCTTGGGATTCGATTTAATTATCGAAATTTTTTCCTGCTGATGTTGCTTGGTATTGTAGCTGCAACGTTCAGATTGAAGAATTTTAGTGATGAAAGTGGGGTTGGACTAGCTCCATTTGCGCCATATCATTTTTATTGGGAGAGGAATTGATGCCGATAAAATTACTGGGGAATACAGTATTTAGCATTATAGTGCCGATATATAATGTTGAACAATATTTAGATAAGTGTATTCTAAGTATTCGTAATCAATCATTTGATAATTTTGAGTTGTTGTTGATTGATGATGGTTCTACTGACAATTCGCTTATGATTGCTCAAGAGCATGCGAAGTCTGACTCTCGAATACAGGTTGTTTCTAAGATAAATGAAGGTCAGGGGCTGGCGAGGAATGCGGGCTTAAGGATGGCTAGCGGTGACTACATCATGTTTGTTGATAGTGATGATTGGATCGATTTAGCTTTGTGCGCGGATGTGTTTCGTGCATTTCAAGAAAATGATGCTGATTTTCTTAATTTTGGATTAGATTTCATTTCTGAGAGTGGTCATTTAGTTAAGACGATGTCTGTTTTTTCTTGTGAAAATTTATTTTCCCCTGATATATTTTGCAATGCGATGCTTGATGTGGATATTTTCTCATCACCTTGCAATAAGATTTATAAACGACAATTTATTGAGGATAATCAGATTAGATTTCCTGAATTAAGAAAATATGAAGACCCTGTTTTTTCTAAGTTAGTGGCGAAGTTTGCCAAAAAAACTTTGTTCTTGTCCAAAGTTTATTATCATGTGTTAGTTCGTGAAAATAGCACGACGCGTAAGATTTCATCTCAAAGCTTGTTTGATTTGGGTCTGCTTTTGGAAGTTCTTCGCAGTGATGTGATTGATGTGAATAATATCGTTGAACTTAATTTATATAAGGCCTATACACTGAAGCTTCTTGCCGGATTTTTAATTCAATCTGCATATAGAATACGATCATCTAGTGATTATATTTTGTGTTTCTCTATTGTTAGGCAGTATGGTTTTTATAACTACATGGCTGAGGATAATGTTTTAAGTGTTCTTCCATTAAAGAATAGAATCATGATTGTTTTTTGTAAATACCCTAAAGTGCTAAGAATGGTTTCGCAGGTTTTAAATCTACTTAAAATAAGACCGCATTAATTTTAAATGTACCTGGATTAAATGAATTGAGTGTAAAGATATATAAAACTGCGGTGCTGCTTGCTGCATATAATGGTCTTGAGTGGCTTAATGCTCAAATTGAATCTATTTTATCTCAGTCTGTCGTTGAAGTAACTCTGTATATTAGTACAGATAAATCAAGTGATGGAACAGAGGATTATCTTGTTAGAACTTATTCCAGCAACGAGAGCATTAAACTGTTGCACACAGGGGGCGTGTATGGCAGTGCTGGTGCAAATTTCTTTAGATTATTAAGGGATGTATCATTTGAAGAATTTGATTATGTTGCATTTGCTGACCAAGATGATATCTGGGCTGAAGACAAGCTGATTCGTGCAATTAATACTCTTGATAAAGAGGGCGCTAATATTTATTCAAGCAATGTGACTGCATTTTGGGTTGATGGGCGTGAAATGGTTATTGATAAAGCTCAGCCGCAGCAGGAATGGGATCACTATTTTGAGGCGGCGGGGCCAGGCTGTACGTATGTAATACAGGCTGCGGTTGCAGAGAAATTAAAAGGCGTTATTATCCAGCAGATAGATGCTATGAATGGTATTGCACTGCATGATTGGTTTATTTATGCTTGGGCTAGGCATAATGGGCTAAGTTGGTTTATTGACCCTGTGCCTAGTATGCGCTATCGGCAGCATGCTACTAATGTTGTTGGGGTGAATAATGGCCTTACTGCTGCAAAATCTAGGTTTAATAAATTGAGTGATGGTTGGTATTTAAAGCAAATTATGTTGATTGCAAACGTAATTAATGCGAATGAGGTATCAGTTATTAAATGGGTTAAAAATCCATCATTTTTAAATAAATTCAAACTGCTACTTTCCGTGCCTAGTTGTCGTCGACGGATTCGTGATCGTTTGGGTTTTATTGTTTTTATTCTTATGCTGCGTAAACATGAAAAATAAGCTTTTAATCACAGGTGCAAACGGTTTTGTCGGTAATGCTTTATGTTCTCTTTTAAGCCAAAATGATATTCCATTTCGTGCGGTTGCAAGGCAGGGCGATGGTGAAACTATTTTTGTAGGCAATATTGATAGTAGTACGGTTTGGGCTGAGGCATTAGCTGATATTGATGTGATTATTCATGCTGCTGCTCGTGTGCATGTAATGAATGATGCTTCTCTTGACCCTCTGGCTGAATTTCGCAAAGTTAATGTTGAAGGTACGTTAAATCTAGCTCGGCAAGCTGTTGCTGCTGGTGTTCATCGCTTTGTTTTTATTAGCTCGATTAAAGTCAACGGTGAAGCCACGAAATTAGGCCTACCGTTTAATGCTTATGATATGGCTGCGCCGCTTGATCATTATGGCGTTTCTAAGTACGAGGCGGAGCAGGGTTTGCTTCAACTGGCTAAGGAAACGGGAATAGAGGTGGTCATTATTCGTCCACCTTTGGTTTATGGGCCTGGAGTTAAAGCTAATTTCGCGGCAATGATGAAATGGTTGCAAAAAGGTGTTCCTTTGCCTTTAGGTACGATTCAGAATAAGCGCAGTCTCGTTGCGTTGGATAATTTGGTCGATTTGATTTGGACTTGTACTCATCATCCTGCGGCTGCGAATCAGATTTTTCTGGCGGGCGATGGTGAGGATTTGTCGACGACTGAATTATTGCAGCGCATGGCTAAGGCATTGAATGTAACTAGTCGTTTGATTCCTGTGCCGATGTGGGCTTTGAATTTTGGTGCTAAGTTGTTGGGTAAAGCCGATATGGCGCAGCGTTTGTGTGGCTCTTTGCAGGTGAATATTTCCAAGGCGCGTGATGTATTGGGGTGGGAGCCGCCAGTCAGTGTGGATGAGGCTTTGTTAAAAACGGCGCAGCATTATTTGCGGCACACAAAGTAAACCGGCGTTCTCGTTATTTTATATTTATTGGGTTTAGTTTATGTTGAAGCGTTGTTTTGATTTCTTATTGTCTCTTATTTTAGTTATCGTTTTTTTACCACTCATTATTTTGGTCGGTTTGTTGGTAAAACTCACATCAAAAGGGCCCGCACTATATTGGTCTGATCGGGTTGGAATTCGAAATTGCATTTTCAAAATGCCTAAGTTTCGTTCAATGCGAACTGATACGCCTGCCGTCGCAACGCATTTACTGGCAGATCCTAAATCTTGTTTAACGCCAGTGGGTGATTTTTTGCGTAAATCGAGTTTGGATGAGTTGCCGCAGCTTTGGTGTATTTTGAAAGGTGACATGAGCTTTGTTGGGCCACGTCCAGCTTTATTTAATCAGAATGATTTAATTGCATTGCGTACTGAACAGGGCGTTGAGCAGTTGTTGCCTGGATTAACGGGTTGGGCGCAAATTAATGGCCGTGATGAGTTGCCGATTCCGGTGAAAGTTGGTTTTGATGTTGAATATTTGCAAAAACGTTCTTTTTTATTTGATTTAAAAATTATGTTTTTGACTTTTTTGAAAGTTATTCGCCGTGATGGGATTACACATTAAATTGCATGGGTGGTAATTTTTAATCTAGCTTAGGTTAAAATAGTATTTGCTATAGAGAGATAGGTTAAATTATGTTAGATAAAGCAATTGCTTTGCCACGTACGACAAAAAGCTTGCTCATTTTGGCTTTGGATTTTATTTTGTTGCCGCTGGCTTTATGGGCTGCAATTGCTTTGCGTTTAGATGATTGGAGCTATCCTGTTCACTTTTCCTGGTGGGTTTTTTTATTGCCATCATTTATTGCAACGCCCATTTTTATCCGTTTTGGCTTGTATCGTGCAGTGATTCGCTATATCGAAGACAAGGCTGTTTTAACGATTGCAACTGCAGTGAGTTTAGCGCTTTTGGGATTTATTGCTGCGATTCAGTTGTTTCAAATTAGCGGGATTCCTCGCGGTTCTTTAGTTATTTTTTGGTTACTGGCAATGGCGATTATTATCGCTAGCCGTTTTGGTGCGCGCTCTATTTTGCGTAAATTAGCACCGCTTTCAAAAATCAGGAAAACCGTATTGATTTATGGTGCTGGCAGTGCAGGGCGGCAATTGGCGGTGGCACTTCGCACGGGGCAAGAATACGAACCTGTTGGCTATGTAGATGATTCTGCTCAGCAGCAAGGTTTACAGATTGGTGGATTGAAAGTTATTAGTAACAGCCAAATGTTGCAATGGATTGAATTAAAAAAAGTAGATCAAGTTCTTTTGGCCATTCCTTCTGCGCCACGCTCGCGGCAAATTGATATTGTGAATCAGCTAGAACCTTTGGCGGTTGAAGTACGGATTTTGCCGGGAATGGCGGAATTAGTGAGTGGTGAAGTACGTTTGGCCGATGCACGTGAAGTGGGGGTGGACGAGTTATTGGGCCGCGAGCCTGTGCCGCCAAATCAAGAACTATTGGCGCGAAATATTAAGGGCAAGTCAGTGATGGTGACGGGCGCTGGCGGTTCGATTGGCTCTGAGTTATGTCGGCAAATTGTTAAAAATCAACCTACGCATTTAGTCTTGTATGAATTATCCGAATTTGCGCTTTATTCAATTGAGCAAGAATTAAGCCAATTTATTCGTGAACATGCGCTGAGTATTGAGCTGCATCCTGTATTGGGCTCGGTGCAAAATGGTTTGCGCTTATCGGCAATTATGCAGCGCTATGGCGTGCAAACGGTGTATCACGCGGCTGCTTATAAGCATGTTCCTTTGGTTGAATACAATATTACCGAAGGGATTTTAAATAATGCCTTTGGTACTCGCGCCGCTGCTGCTGCTGCGATTGATGCGGGCGTTGAATTTTTTGTATTAATTTCAACCGATAAGGCCGTACGTCCGACCAATATTATGGGTGCAAGCAAGCGCATGGCGGAGTTGGCCTTGCAGGCGTATGCGCTTGACCCAAGTGTAAAAACACGTTTTAGCATGGTTAGGTTCGGTAATGTTTTGGGGTCAAGTGGTTCAGTCGTACCTTTGTTCCGTAAGCAAATTGCTGAGGGTGGCCCAGTTAAAGTGACTCACCCAGAAATCAATCGTTTTTTCATGACAATTCCAGAAGCGTCGCAATTGGTGATTCAGGCTGGTGCGATGGGCGGTAATGGCGAAGTATTCGTGCTGGATATGGGTCAACCAGTACGGATTGTTGATCTCGCGCGCCGAATGATCCATCTCAGTGGCTACACCTTACGCGATGACACCAATCCGAATGGTGATATTGCGATTGTGTATTCGGGTTTACGCCCGGGTGAGAAGCTGTATGAAGAGCTGCTGATTGGCGACAATGTCAGTGGCACTGAACATCCGCGCATTATGAAGGCCAATGAGCAGTGCTTAACGTTGGATGAGTTGGAGCAAATGATTGCCGACTTGAGCATTGCCTGTGTCAACAATGATTCAAAATATGTAATCGAAGTTTTGCAGCGCTGTGTGGCTGGATTTAAACCAGATCACGATGTGCGTGATCACTTACATGATTTTTCATAGGTATATTGCTCTAGCCATTATTAAATAATGGCTAGATGGTAATACTCTATACCAGTACCACATCAAACTGTTCCTGCGTATACGCCGTTTCTACCTGTAGATAAATCGGTTTTTTGATGAAATCGGCCAGCTGCGCCAAGTTGGCAGATTCTTCGTCGAGGAACATATCGATGACCGATTGGGCGGCTAAGATTCGATATTCTTTGGCATTAAATTGCCGCGCTTCCCGCAAAATTTCTCGTAGAATTTCATAGCAAATTGTTTGTGCCGTTTTGATTTCACCGCGTCCTTGGCAGGTTGGGCAAGGCTCGCACAGCACATGGGCGAGTGATTCGCGCGTACGTTTGCGCGTGATTTCGACCAAACCGAGGCTGGTGAAATTTGATACTGTGATTTTGGTGCGATCTTTTTCTAGTGCTTTCTTAAGTTCGTTCAATACAGCTGTTTTGTGTTCTTCATTATCCATATCGATAAAATCGACGATGATAATGCCGCCCAAATTGCGCAGGCGCAGTTGTCGTGCGATGACTTGCGTCGCTTCGAGATTGGTTTTGAAAATCGTATCGTCAAAAGAGCGCGTACCGACAAAGCCGCCAGTGTTCACATCGACGGTCGTCATCGCTTCGGTTTGGTCGATGATGAGATAGCCACCAAATTTCAGATTCACGCGGCGACTCATGGCACGTTCGATTTCTGCTTCAACACCGTGCAATTCAAACAGCGGACGCTCACCCGAATACAGCTGAATTCTTGGTAATACGTCCGATACAAATCGCCCCGCAAATTCAGTCATCTTGGCAAAGTTTTCGCGGCTATCGACCCAAACGCTGTCGGTTTCGGTGGTGACCATGTCGCGTAGTGCGCGTAACTGCAGTGATAAATCTTGAAAGAGTAACGATTTGGCGGGTAGGGTGATGGAGCTTTTTTTGATATCTGCCCAGATCAAACTGAGGTATTCAATATCGGCACGCAATTCATCATCTGATGCATGATCGGCACTGGTGCGGACGATATAGCCGAGGTGTGTTTCTGGCAGTAAAGCTTCCATGCGTTGGCGTAGACGATCACGCTCACTATCGTCGCCGATACGCTGCGAAATGCCGATGTGATTGTCTTGCGGTAAGAACACCAAAAAACGACCTGCGATACTGATTTGCGTTGAAAGTCGTGCGCCTTTGGTGCCGATGGGGTCTTTAATGACTTGCACCATTACCGCTTGGCCTTCGTGCAGCAGGCGTTCAATGCGCTGGACTTCGCTTGGGTTTTGGCGTTGTTCAATCACATCGGCAATATGCAAAAAGGCGGCGCGCTCAAGACCAATCTCGATAAAAGCGCTTTGCATTCCTGGTAAAACTCGCTTCACCATGCCCAAGTAAATATTCCCGACCAAACCACGGTGGGCGGCGCGTTCGATATGAATGTCATGCACAACCCCCTCATCAATGGTGGCAACACGGGTTTCTTGCGGGGTGATATTGACGAGGATTTGTTCTTTCATAGCCACTTTGCAGGTCGAGTTGGGGGTGGAGTAAGTAGCAGTCCAAAAACTTTCCAGCAAGGCACCGAGCCGTAGACATTACAAATCGTACGGCAAGGCGAGGTAACGATGCTGGAGAATTTTTGGCTTAGCATTGAGTGCTCAGCGAGAGTGCCATTGCGGTCAGTTCATTCCAAACGTCGCCCGTACCAATGCCTTTAATCAGGCCATCAATCCGCGCTGCACTGGCAAGTGCTTGCGTAATTTGACGGCGGTTTAAGCGGCTGGCGGCAGGTTCAATCAGGCGTTGCTTATTGCCCCACAGGCGTAAATCTTTGATGAGCTGAGCGCTGGCGATATTGCGAGAGCGGCCTTGCGCAAAGCGAAATAGATTCCGTGTTTCTTCAGTCAGTGCCCAAAGCACCAGCACCGCTGATTCGCCTTCCGCCTTGAGGCCTGCCAGCATATGGCAGAGCCGTTCGGCATCGCCGATCAGTAGCGCTTCGCCCAATTGAAACACATCGTAGCGAGCGACATTGGCGACGGCTGCTTCGAGGTCATTTAAGCTGAGTTTGCCTGCAGGGTGTAGCAGTGCTAGTTTTTGAATTTCTTGTAATGCCGCGAGTAAATTACCTTCAACTCGATCGACCAACCATTCCATCGCATCAGGGCTTAAGCTTTGCTGCTGTGTAGCAAGGCGTTTGCTAATCCATTGCGGCAGGGCACTGCGTTCGATGGTTTTCGCTTCAATCACTTCACCCGCTTTGGCGAGTGCGGTCATCCATTTGCTATTGAGCGCTGCTTTATCCAGCTTGGGCAAGGTAATAATCGAGAGTGTATCGCTAGGGAGCTTACCAGCAAAAGCTTCTAGCGCTTTACCCCCTTCGGTTCCCGGCTTGCCATTCGGAATACGTAATTCCAAAATGCGCAGCTCAGCGAATAAGGACAGAGACTGCCCTTGCGAGGTGAGCTGACTCCACTGAAAATGCGCTGCATTCTCGACCGTTAAAACTTCGCGCTCAGAATAGCCTTGCTGGCGCGCGGTATCGCGTAGCGTTTGTACCGCTTCAAGGCTAAGTAAAGTTTCATCGCCATGAATAATGTAGAGTGGTGCGAGTTTACGTTGCACGCTCGCAGCCAGATCTTCAGTACGCATATTAAGGTGCAGTTGCCGGAACTGATGCTGCACGTTGCCGTGCAGCTGCGTTTACGCGGCGAATGATTTGCTGTGAAGAGTCGCGCTGCATTTCGCTAATCAGTTTGCCTTCTTCATTTTCATTGGCGAGCAACACGTTTTCATCCCATTGTAAGGTGCGGCTTAAAGAAATAGTTGAGTCTTCCAGTAGGGTTTCACCATGCGCGGTGGCATTAAAATGAACGCGGTAGAAGACGCGATATTGCACCACTTGGCCAGCGCTATTCACGCTGAGAATTTGTTTGTCCGAGCCTTCGCGGATGATATTAATTTGCGCTTCGCCTGCTTTGTCGACTAGCTGCACACCTGGCTGTAATACCAGCGCTTTACGTAATTCTTGTGCTGCAGCGCCACCGCCGGTAACTTGGACTGTTTTGAATATCAGTTGTGAGTTAGCCCCTTGCCCGCGCAAGTGAAAGCCGCACGCCATCAGGCTAAGGCAGAGCCCAAGAAGGAATAAGGTTTTCAAACGTAATGGCATGGCGGTTCCAATCAAATTAAAAAAGATGCCAAGGGTATTGCCTTGGCATCATTGCTACATATTGCTTAGACGACAATACTCACCAATTTTCCTGGAACAACGATAATCTTCTTCGGTGTGCCTTCAACATGCTTTTTGACGCTTTCATCGGCGAGTGCCGCCGCTTCGATGCTTTCTTTGCTCGCGTCTTTGGCAACATAGATCTCACCACGTACTTTGCCGTTCACTTGCACCATCAGCTTGATTTCGTCTTGCGTCAATGCATCCGTCGCTGGTTCTGGCCAGGCAGCGTGCGCCACTTCACCGGCGTAGCCTAGTTGCAGCCACAAGGTGTGCGCGATATGCGGCGCGGCAGGGTAAATGGCGCGCAGTAAAATCCCAAAGCATTCACGCATCACGGCTGCGTTGCTACCGTTATAGGCATCGAGTGCATTGAGCATTTTCATCACGCCGGACACGATGGTGTTGTATTGCAGACGTTCGTAGTCGTTATTGATTTGCTTGAGCGTGCTGTGGATTTCAAAACGCAGTGCTTTGTCTTCTTTGTTCAACTCAATGCCATTTAGGGTATCGCTAGCTGACTTAATTGCATCCGCGTGTTTAACGCTATACCCCCATAGACGGCGTAGGTAACGATACGCACCTTCAACGCCAGAGTCGCTCCATGCTGCGCTTTGCTCGGGTGGGCCAGCAAACATCGTGAACAAACGCGCCGTATCGGCACCGAATTTCTCGATAATGTCTTTCGGTTCAACGACGTTATTTTTTGACTTCGACATTTTTTCGATGCCGCCCATCACAACGGGCAGGCCATCTTCTTTGTAAATCGCTGAAATCGGACGGCCTTTTTCGTCGTGCTGTACTTCAACTTCATTGGGGTAGAACCAGCGTCGTTTTGCTTGAGCACTTTCGCCAGCTGCGGGATCACGGTAATAGCAATCACGCAGTAACATGCCTTGCGTAAATAAGTTTTTGAATGGCTCGTCGAAATTGATTAAACCTTCATCGCGCATCGCCTTGGTCCAGAAGCGGGCGTACAGCAAATGCAGTACCGCGTGCTCAATGCCGCCGATGTACTGATCCATGCCAGAATTCATCCAGTATTTCGTGCCGTCTGCGACCATTGCTTCCGTGTTTTTCGGGTCGCAATAGCGCATGAAATACCAGCTTGAATCGACGAAGGTATCCATCGTGTCGGTTTCGCGTTGCGCAGCAGCGCCACATTTCGGGCAGTCAACATTGAGGAAATCGGCGCGATTTTTCAGCGGATTGCCCGAACCATCGGGAATGCAGTCCGTTGGCAATACAACAGGCAGTTGATCGTAAGGTACTGGCACATCGCCGCAGCATGGGCAATGGATGATAGGAATCGGCGTGCCCCAATAGCGTTGGCGGCTAATACCCCAGTCGCGCAAACGCCAGGTGGTTTTTTTCTCGCCAGCCTCGATAGCGGCCAAATCAGCGGCTACTGCATCAACGGCGGCTTTGAAGCTCAGACCGTCGTATTTGCCGGAGTTGATCGTCACGCCGCGTGATTTGTCGCCGTAGGCTTCAAGCCATGCGTCTGTGCTGAACGTGACGCCTTCAATGGCGATGACTTGTTTGATGGGGAGATTGTATTTTTGTGCGAAGCCAAAGTCGCGCTCGTCGTGCGCTGGCACGGCCATCACTGCGCCGTCGCCGTAGCCCATCAGCACGTAATTGCCAATCCAGACTTCAACTTGTTCGCCAGTGAGCGGGTGAGTGACGAACAGACCCGTGGCTTTGCCGAGTTTTTCTTGGCTAGCGATTTCGGCCTCGGAAACGCCGCCTTGTTTGCATTCTTCAATAAAGGGTAGTAATTCAGGATTTAATTGAGCTGCACGTGTTGCAAGTGGATGCTCAGCAGCCACTGCACAGAATGTCACGCCCATAATCGTGTCGGCGCGCGTAGTGAAAACATACAGTTTGCCGTCTTGCACTAGGCCGCCGCCATCTTTGATGTCGTGCGTGATGTTGTGTGAGAAGGCAAAACGCACGCCTTCTGATTTACCAATCCAATTGCGCTGCATTGCGCGCACCATATCAGGCCAACCGGTCAGCTGCTCGATGTCGCCGAGGAGTTCTTCGGCGTATTGTGTGATGCCAAAGTAGTAGCCAGGAATTTCGCGCTTTTCAACCAAAGCGCCCGAGCGCCAGCCGCGCCCGTCAACGACTTGTTCATTCGCCAACACAGTTTGATCAACTGGATCCCAGTTCACAACTTGGGTTTTTTTGTAGGCAACGCCTTTTTCTAGCATTTTCAAGAAGAACCATTGGTTCCACTTATAGTATTCAGGATCGCAGGTGGCGATTTCGCGCGACCAGTCAAATGACAAACCCAGCGGTTTCATTTGCGATTTCATATCGGCGATATTGGCGTAAGTCCATTCGGCTGGCGATTTGTTGTAGGCAATCGCTGCATTTTCGGCTGGCAAACCAAATGCATCCCAACCCATAGGCATTAGCACATTAAAACCCTTCATCCGCAGATGGCGCGCCAACATGTCATTGATCGTGTAATTACGCACGTGGCCCATATGCAATTTGCCCGATGGATAAGGCAGCATTGAGCAGGCGTAATACTTCGGACGGCTCTCATCTTCAGTCACTTCAAACGCGCGCGCGTCTTCCCAGTGCTGTTGGGCGGCGGCTTCGACTTCAATCGGTGAGTATTGTTCTTGCATGGTTGGCGGCAGGGTCAAAATATCGAAACGTCGATTATACCTGAGCTACCGCTGAGCGGCAGAATGCACAGCATTTGTCTTTTTTTGACGATGAATTGGCATCGGTAGAATTTATTGCCTATGTTTTCATGACAGCAGTTCAAATGAGATTTTTACAAGGGATGAAAATATGAAGCAACAGCGTGGTTTTACCTTGGTCGAGCTAGCGATTGTGCTAGTGATTATTGGTTTGATTTTAGGGATGGCGTTTAAGGGTAAGGACTTGATTGACGGCGCTAAAGTAAAAAATATGCAGGCGCAATACAATAAGATTGTGGCTGGATTTAATATTTATTACGAGAAATATGGTGCATATCCTGGGGATGGTTGTATAGCTGCTGTAGTCGCGCTTGGGGGCGGTACGACTTGCCCAGCTGGTAATCGCGACGGGATACTAGGAAATGCGTTTGAAACGCAATCAGCAATTAACCTTTTGTTAAATACTAATATCCTCACGAACGCTGATATCCAAAGTGTATTTGGACAACCGTGGGCAATTACACCATCTGCTGACGTGACGTTAGTTGCTACAGGAACTAATTTTATGTCATTAACTAATGCGGCAGGAGTGCCGCAGGCGGCTGCTGATGTTCGCTTTGTTTGTGCTTTGGACCGTTTGATGGACGACGGAGTGAACACTACGGGAATTGTGCGTAGTACTGGCTTGGTTTATACCGCAGCGACAGATTGTTGGGCACAAACTGGGCAGGTGACTGTGGGGGTTCGCGTTTTACCTTAACTTGTAGCGCAAATGAATGCCCCTTGACCGGGGCATTTATTATTGAGGAAAAAATATAATGCGACAGCGCGGCTTTACTTTGGTTGAATTGGCGATTGTGTTGGTCATCATCGGTCTAATCTTGGGGATGGCTTTTAAAGGTAAAGATTTGATCGATGGTGCCAAGGTGAAGAATTTGGCCGCACAGCACAACAAAGTCATCGCAGGGATTAATATTTTTTACGAAAAATATGGCAGTTATCCCGGCGATGGTTGCGCAGCTGGCCAGCCTCTTGCTGGCACGGCAATTTGTCCTGGCGCAAGAAACGGTTTGATTGAAAATGGTAACGAGGCCACTGCATTTTGGGTTGCCTTGATTGATCGAACCAATATTCTAACGAGTGCAGAGCGGCGTAGTATGTTTGGGCAGGACTGGAATATTTGGAATAGCACTGGCGCGGGAAATCCAAGTTTTGTTGGCGCAGGTCGCCCAGTTGCTGGGAGCTGGCTTGATTTGCCGGGTGGTGCACAAGCAGATCCACGTCTGGTTTGTGCGTTGGATCGGCAAATAGATGACGGCGCTTCTGGATCTGGGGTGATACGGGATGCCGATAGTATAACAATCTATACACCAGCAACTGATTGCTGGTCATTGACGGGGCAAGTGAATGTGGTGATGCGTGTTTTGCCGTAAATATTGAATCCAATACTGTTAATTTTAAAGCCGACTTCGTGTCGGCTTTATTTTGTGTGCCTGATATTGCGCAATGTGCTTTGATTTTGCTAAACGGTTTTTTTGTGGGTATATTGATCTAGTAATTATTAAATAATGGCTATGTCAATATACCCATCATGCTTTGAGTGCTTCACGCAGCAAAGACAGCGTCACAGGGCGCTGTTTGCTTAAAGAGAGTGCGTTGATGCTGGCAATTTGTTGATACAGATTGGGCAGGTCGCGCTCGGCGTGGCGCATTAGGTATTCGACGAGTTCTTCGTTGAGTTCGAACCCTAGGCGGCGAGCGTAACGTTGTAGCGCAGCCGCTTTGTCAGAATCCGACAAAGTTTTCAATTGATAGATCAATCCCCAGCCCAAGCGCGTTGTTAAATCGTCGCGCAGTGGCAATAGCATCGGCGGCAAGTGACCGCTGACCAAAATCCGCCCACTACCTTCGCGCAATGTATTGTAATGATCGAACAGCACAATTTGCTGCTCGGCATCGAGGCTGGCGACATTGTCGACAATCAGCGCGGCGTCAGAGGCAAGCTCTTGCGGCAGCATATCGTTTAAAGCATTAATCAGAATGACCTGACCTTGCGCAGCCAAGCGTTCTTGCGCTGCGGCCAGTAGATAGCTTTTGCCTGCGCCTGCTTCGCCCCATAAATACAGCGCCCGCACCGATGTATCGCCGCTGGCCCACAGGCTGAGCTGAAACAGCAATTCGGCATTTTCACCGCGCACAAAATCATCAAAGCTTTTGGGTTGTGGTAGCAGTAGATCCAGTACCAGCTGGTTCATTCAGGTCGGCCTTGTGTCAAACAATAAGTGCTTAGGCAAAAGTTTTCTTGCATTGTTGTCTCGCCTTGTCGTACTTCGTGTACTGCCTGCGGCATCGACGCCTTGCCATAAAACGTGTGCACTCGTACTTAGATTTCTAATTACAAAGATAAACTTCCCCCGCATTCTGGCTTTGGCTCAGCGTACGATGTGTACGGTTTGCGGCTGTGTGCCAAGCGGGAAAACTTTTGTACATAACTGACTACGGAATAAATCGCAATCTTGGTGACGATTGGGGCAGGCGAAGTGCCATTTTTGCTATAAAATGCGGGCATTCGCTGTATGACTACCTATTCTAACGCACTCAGAGTGGGTTTTGACAGTGGCAAGCGCCCGCGAGGGTCGCGCTTGCTGCGGTTTGAAACTGCATTCTGCGCGCTGTTCACCTAAGTACGAGGCCTTATCCCATGTCAAAACAAAGTCTGAGTTACCGCGATGCCGGTGTTGATATCGACGCTGGTGACCAGCTCGTTGAAAACATTAAACCGTTTGCTAAACGCACGATGCGACCTGAAGTTCTTGGCGGCATTGGCGGCTTTGGCGCGCTGGTTGAAATCAGCAAAAAATTTAAAGAGCCAGTTTTGGTATCGGGCACTGATGGTGTCGGCACTAAATTGAAACTCGCTTTTGAATTGAATCGCCACGACACAGTCGGTATCGATTTGGTCGGCATGAGCGTCAACGATATTTTGGTACAAGGCGCTGAGCCACTATTTTTCCTAGATTATTTCGCTTGCGGCAAATTGGATGTGGATAGTGCGACTGAAGTGATTAAAGGCATTGCCGCAGGTTGCGAGCAAGCGGGTTGCGCCTTAACGGGCGGCGAAACCGCTGAAATGCCGGGCATGTATCCCGTTGGCGAGTACGATTTGGCGGGTTTTGCCGTTGGCGTTGTTGAAAAAAGCAAAATCATCGACGGCACGACAATTGCCGCTGGCGACGTGGTTTTGGGCTTGGCTTCTAACGGCGCGCACTCAAATGGTTACTCGCTGATTCGTAAGATTTTGCATCTGGCTGATGCCGATTACGCGGCTGAATTTGATGGCGGCAAGAGCTTGGGCGACGTGGTAATGGCACCAACGCGCATTTATGTAAAACCGCTTTTGAAACTGATGGCTGAAATGACCGTCAAAGGCATGGCGCACATTACTGGCGGCGGTATCACAGAAAACGTGCCACGCGTATTACCAGACAATGTGGTTGCACAAATCGATGCCAGCAGCTGGACGATGCCAAAATTGTTCCAATGGTTGCAAGAGCAAGGCAATGTTGCACCGCAAGAAATGTACAAAACCTTTAACTGTGGCGTGGGTATGGTCGTGATTATGTCGGCTACTGACGCTGCTGCTGCAACGGCCTTGCTCGAAGCGGAAGGTGAAACGGTGTATCAACTCGGTACAGTTCGCGCGCGCGTAGGCGATGAGCACCAAACTCAAGTTGCGTAAAGTGCGAAGCATCCGCTGATAGCGAGTCGCGCGGTACTCGGAATCCTCATGTACAACCGTACACTCCGGTTCCTGTGTTCCGTGCTTCCCGCTCTGATCGGCGCTTGGCACTTTCGCGTCGCGAGAGGGTTCGAGGCGAGGCCTGTACGGTCTCGCTTTTTTTATTGTAGGTTTAGGATGATCAAGGTTTTGAGTAGGTATATGAATGCAAGCATTACTATAAAATGCCTGCATTCATATACGTCACTCTTTTGTTTTTAAAATGAAAAATATTGTAATTTTGATTTCGGGTCGTGGCAGCAATATGCAGGCGATTGTGAACGCGTTTTTGAATGAGAAAGCCGCTGGCGCACAGATTGCGGCGGTGATTTCTAATCGCCCTGATGCAGCGGGTTTAACGTGGGCGGCTGAGCGCGAGATTGCCACGGCGGTGCTCGATCACAAGCAATTTGCGGGTCGTGAAGCGTTTGATGCGGCTTTGGCAGAGTTGATCGATGGCTTTGCGCCGGATTTAGTCGTGCTGGCGGGTTTTATGCGGATTTTGACTGCTGAGTTTGTGAATCATTATGTGAATCGCTTAATCAATGTGCATCCATCGCTGTTGCCGGCTTTTATCGGCGTGAATACGCATCAGCGCGCGATTGATGAAGGCGTGAAGTTGGCGGGTTGCACGGTGCATTTTGTCACGGCGGAACTCGATAGCGGCCCGATTATTGCGCAAGCCGCCGTGCCGGTGATGTTGGACGATACGGCGGACAGTTTGGCGCAGCGGATTTTGGCGCAAGAGCATCAGCTGTATCCGAAAGTGGTGCAATGGTTTGTGGCTGGGCAATTAGCCGTGGTCGGCAAGCAAGTGCGCGTTACTGCGCCAGCTTGTGCAGATGGATTTTTACAAGCGCCGAGTGAACTTGGCTCATCACAAGCACCGAGTGTAAATGTCTTATTATCAGCACCGAGTGCTTAAGTGAAATACTTGCGTTGGTTTATTTGGTTTGCGTTGATTGCATCGATTTTGGTGCATTTGATCGCGTTGCTGGCTGAGCCGATTTATGCGTGGCTGACGCAGCCGGAGTTTGCACAAACCGAATTAAAAAAAACTGACCGCAAATTAGCCGAACAAAGTTTGGATGAAGAAGAGACGCCCGCAGAGCTAGTAAATGTAAAACCGGCTGAAAAACAGGTGGTTTTTTTACAAGCAGTGCAGCCGAAAGTAGTTCGACCTAAAGCTGTACCAAAGAAATTGGCGCTAAAACCCAATACTGAAGCGAGTGCGGTGAAGTCTGTGCAAGAGCGCGTAGCACCTGAGGAAAATGCGCAACTGCAAATCGCGGCAACGCCAGAACCAAGTCGCAGCGTGACCGCTGAAATGGAAGCAGCGGCCGCTTTGAGTCGCATCAGTACCAGTTCTAGTGCGGCGCAGGCTGTGGCAGTTCAAGCGTCGAGTGCATCAGCGGTTAAAGCACGGATTGCGACGCAAATCGATACGGAGGCGAGCAAGCGCTTTCCAAAAGTCGTTGAAATCGGCTATTACTACGCGGTATTTGATGCGCGGATTACGTGGAAAATTGAAAATAATCAGTATGAAATGCAGCTGAAAGCCAGTCCGGCGGGCAAGAAGGTTGATTTTGTCAGTGAAGGTGAGATTAATGCGCGTAATGGTGTGAAGCCTTTGCGTTTCGCCGATCTAAGCCCTGGTGTCGATAAGCCGCCGAAAAATGAAGTGGTGTTTAATTGGGATAGTGACACGGCCATAGTGGGGCCACCCAATGATAAAAAAACGGAAAGCATCGAGCCGGGCGATCAAGATTTATTGTCGGCCGCGTTGCATTTGGCGCTGATGGGCAGCAAGCATCCGACTTATGCCATGTCTTTGTTTAGCGGGAAAAAACGTTATCCCGATGTGGTTTTTGAGCTAAAAGGTGAAGCCACATTGACCTTGGGGCAAGAAAAAGTCGATGCCGTATTAATGCGCGCTAAATGGGGAGATCGACAGGTTGATTTCTGGTTGGCGCCACAATGGAATAATCTACCCATTAAAATGAGCGTGAACTTAGGTAAAGACGGTAGTTATGAAATTACCGCTAAGTCGGTGACATTGGATGGGCGCAAAGTGCTTGAATGGGTTGCTCCACGTGATCAACAACACCGTAGGCCTTAAATGAAATATAAATTGGGAATCGTGTTGTGCCTTATTTCGGGTCTGCTGTTTGCAGCGCCTAAGCAGCCGAAGACGCCCATCGCAGCCTATCCGAAAAAAGTTGAAATTTCATATTATTTGAGCATTTTTACTGCCAAGCTGACGTGGGATTTGGCGCCAGAACATTACTCACTGCGCTTAGCAACACAGCCCTTGGGTAAAAAAATGCTTTGGTTAAGCGAAGGACGGATTGAAAAGCAGATCGTTGTGCCTGAGCGATTTGCTGAGTATCGCAATGGTGTGGAAACGCCAAGAAATGTCGCCCAGTTTGATTGGGCAACGGGGCTGGCGAATGTCGGCGCGCCAGATTCGGCGCAGACTGAGCCGATTGCTTTAGGCGATCAAGATTTATTATCGGCTGCTTTGCAGTTTGCATTGCAGCCAGTACAGGGCAAGAAACTATCGCTATTTAATGGGCGTAAGCGTTATCCCGATGTTGAGTTTGTTTGGCAAGCGCCAAGAAAACTCAAACTGGGAGAACAAGAAATTGATGCAGTGGTCGTGACTGCTTCGTGGGATGATAGGCAAGTTGAATATTGGCTTGCTCCGCGCTGGTATTACGTCCCTGTGCGTATGATTTTTACTTTGGGTAAAGACGGTGTGTTTGATGTATCTGCCAATGAAATCAGTATTGATGGTAAAACCGTTTTAAATCGCCCAAATCCGAATATTGAAACAAGAACTGCAACAAAAACAAGAGAGTAAACATGACCCCTATTCAACTTTCCGCTACTTTGGATGTGCTCAATTCCGCGCTGAGTTTTACTGCACCAGCCGATGCCGTGGTGTCGCGCCATTTTCGCGAGAACAAAAACTTAGGTCCAAAAGATCGCGCTGTCGTGGCTGAAACTGTATTTGGCGTGTTGCGCCATTTGCCACAACTCGATTGGTTGGCGGGCGGCGAAGTGGGTAGTAAATTGCCAAGCACGCGTGATTTGTTGTTGGCGTTTTTTACGCGGATTAAACATTTAAACCTGCGTGAATTGCCAGCCGTGTTTGGTGATAATGATAAAGAACGTGCCGCGGGTATGAAGGGTATGGCGCTGCGTGATGCACCACTTAACGTTCGTGCGGCATTACCCCAGTGGGCGGTAGATGCTTTGCTGGCGGATGGCAAAACTGAAGAAGAAATTCTTGAGTTGGGTCAATCGATGTTGCAAGCCGCACCATTGGATATTCGTGTGAACGGCATTAAAGCCAAGCGTGAAGCAGTGGCAGCTGAATTGAAAGCGGCTGGTGATATTAATACGACGCTGACGCCATTTTCACCGTGGGGTCTACGCGTCGAAGGCAAGCCTGCGATCAATAAATACAAAGCCTTTTTGGAAGGCCGCGTTGAAGTGCAAGACGAAGGTAGCCAATTGCTCGGCCTGTTGTGCGGCGCACGTCGTGGCCAAATGGTCGCCGACTTTTGTGCGGGTGCTGGCGGCAAAACATTATTGCTCGGCGCAATGATGCAAAACTCAGGTCGTTTGTATGCGTTTGATATTTCGGAAAAACGTCTGAGCAATTTGAAACCGCGTCTGGCGCGTTCAGGCCTGTCGAATGTGCATCCGCAATTGATTTCAAGCGAATCAGATCAAAAAATCAAGCGCTTAGCGGGCAAAATGGATGTTGTTTTGGTCGATGCACCATGCTCAGGTATGGGCACATTGCGCCGTAATCCAGATCTGAAAGCACGTCAAACACCGCAAAGCGTGTTGGAATTGAATGCGAAGCAAATCGCGATTTTGAATTCGGCATCGCGGATGGTGAAGCAAGGCGGTCGTTTAGTTTATGCAACGTGTAGTTTCTTGAGCAGTGAAAATGAAGCGATTGTGGATGCGTTTTTAGCAACACACCCTGAGTTTAAATTGCTCGATGCGCGTGAAATCTTGAAAAAAGAGCGTGTTGAAATTGAGTTGACAGGTGAATACCTGCAATTGACGCCACATAAACATCAAACTGATGCTTTCTTTGCTGCCGTGCTGGAGCGTTCGGTGCCTGCTGCTGCCGCTGTGGATGAATCCATCGCCGCAGAATAAGTTACTAGCCGTAGAAATGAAAAGACCCGCTGATGTAGCGGGTCTTTTTTATTGGGTCGTTTTACTTCACAACGCGTAATGTCGGTTTGCCTGTTGGGCGTGGCGGTGGATCTTTCGGTTCCTCGCCATCCGCTTGAGATTCTGGTGAGCTTTCTGGTGCGCCATCGGCATCAGCAAATGTATCTTCATACTCAAAGCCCATGCCTTCGCCATTTTCACGCGAGAAAATTGAAATCACCGCGCCAACTGGAATGACAATGTCGCGCGATACGCCATTAAAGCGAGCGGAAAACGTAATGAAATCATTGGCTAAGCTCAGATTACGACAAGCGCTGTAACTGATATTCAGCACAATTTCATTGTTTTTCACATATTCCATCGGCACTTGCATTTTACCGCGTACAGCAACGACCAAATAAGGCGTAAATCCTTGGTCTGAACACCATTCATGAATGGCGCGTAATAAATAAGGCTTGGTCGATACGGTTTGCATAGAATTCTCCGCGAGGTGTTAGGTGCGAGGGATAAAGTGTGTTGATTGATGCTTTACCCTCGCGCCTCACTTAATTACTTACGCATTGCTTTTTCATTGGCAGTCAGTGAGTCAATGAAGGCTTCACGGCTGAAAAGACGTTCGGCATATTTCATAACTGGCGCAAGACCTTTAGTGACTTCGATGCCGTAGTGTTCAAAGCGCCATAGCAAAGGTGCAATCGCTACATCCAGCATAGAAAACTCTTCACCTAAAATGAATTTTTGTTTGGTAAATAGCGGTGCAATTTGCGTTAGATTGTCGCGAATCGTAATACGCGCGATTTCAAGCGCTTTTTTCGTTGAGCTACTGTCTTCCAGTGTTTTCACGTGGATGAACAATTCACGTTCTAAATTGAACAGCATCAAGCGAGCACGAGCGCGCATCACTGGATCGGCTGGCATCAATTGTGGGTGCGGGAAGCGCTCATCAATGTATTCATTGATGATGTTTGATTCATACAATTGCAATTCGCGTTCAACGAGAACTGGAACTTCATTGTAAGGATTCATGATGGCAAGGTCTTCTGGCTTGCTGTGAATATCCACGTCGAGGATCTCGAAATCCATTCCTTTTTCAAATAGCACAATACGGCAGCGATGGCTAAATGGGCACGACGTGCCAGAATATAATTTCATCATGATGGATATACCTATCGACTTTTTAGAATGAATGGGATTTTACTATTTTTGCAGTGCAATATCTAGCGATAGTCTGATAAGTGTTTGTAGTTAAAAGGAAAAGCGGAAATAAAAAAGGGCGGAGAACCGCCCTTTTTTTGATAGTTGCTGATTAATGAATATCTTTCCAATATTCTTTTTTCAGCAAGTAGGTGAGTGGTACCAAAATGAAGAGTAGGAACAAGACCACGGCATAGCCGATTTGCTCACGTTTCACTTGAGCTGGCTCAGACATATACGTCATGTAATTCACCAAGTCGCCAACGCGTTGATCGAACTCTTTGTTGTCAAAGCCGCCAGCCTCAGTGCCACGCGTCAACAGACCGGGTTTTACCAATTTCAGCGTATGCACTTCATGCTCGCCTTCTTTTTTAGTTTCAAGGATTTGCTCGCCTTGTAACTGCCAAAGTACGTGCGGCATACCGACTTTATCGAACACCAGATTATTCCAGCCAGTCGGGCGGGTGTCATCACGGTAGAACGTACGCAGATAGGTATACATCCAATCGGCACCGCGTGAGCGGGCAATCAAAGACAAGTCCGGCGGTGTAGCACCAAACCAAGCTTTCGCTTCTTTGGCATCCATCGCAACTTTCATTGGGTTGCCCACTTTATCGGTGGTAAACATCAAATTGTCTTTGATTTGCGCTTCGGTTAAACCAATGTCTTGCAAGCGGTTATAACGCATTGCCACCGCACCGTGGCACGATAGACAGTAGTTAACAAAAGTTTGCGCACCGCGTTGTAGGCTTTCGGCGTTACGCAAATCGATTGGCGCTTTGTCTAAATGGATGTTGCCACCAGCTGCATAGCTGCCGACCGCTACGCTGGCTAACAGCGCAAATAACAATGAATTAATCAAATTTTTCATATATTTCTCCCCATTACTTCATCGTTACGCGGTCAGGAACCGGTTTCGTTTTATCGATTTTGGTATACCAAGGCATCAATAAGAAGAATAGGAAGTAAATAATGGACAACACTCGTGATAAGAATGTACCAATATCGGTCGGGGCTTGAGTTCCTAAATAGCCAAGGCCAAAAAAGGAAATAACAAATAAGGTCAGCGCTGTTTTGTAAATTGGCCCACGATAGCGGACTGATTTTACTGGCGAGCGGTCAAGCCAAGGCAATGCACCGATAATTAAGGTTGCTGCACCCATTGCCAATACGCCCCATACTTGCATACCAAAGAAGGATGGTACTGCACGCAAAATGGCGTAGAACGGTGTGAAGTACCAAACTGGCGCAATATGCGCTGGTGTTTTTAGTGCGTCAGCAGGATCAAAGTTCGGATGCTCTAGGAAGTAGCCGCCCATCTCAGGCAAGAAGAACATGATCGATGTAAACACCACCAAGAACACTGAAACACCAAAGATGTCTTTTACGGTGTAGTAAGGGTGGAATGGAATGCCATCGAGTGGAATACCAGTTTTCGGATCTTTCAGCTTTTTGATCTCAATCCCGTCTGGATTGTTTGAGCCGACTTCATGCAATGCCACTAAGTGAGCCACAACCAGTGCCAAGAGCACTAGTGGTACAGCGATCACATGCAAAGCAAAGAAGCGGTTCAAGGTCGCATCAGAAACGACGAAGTCACCACGGATCAGCTCTGATAGATCAGGACCAATCACAGGAATCGATGCAAACAAGTTCACAATAACTTGTGCACCCCAGAATGACATTTGACCCCAAGGCAGTAAGTAGCCCAAGAAAGCTTCAGCCATCAGGCACAAGAAAATCATCGTGCCGAAAATCCAGATTAATTCACGTGGTTTTTGGTATGAACCATAAATCAGGCCACGGAACATATGCAGGTAGACAACGACGAAGAACATCGATGCGCCCGTTGAGTGCATATAACGAATCACCCAGCCGCCAGCCACATCCCGCATGATGTATTCAACGGATGCAAAAGCGACAGAGATGTTTGTGCCCGGAATTAAGTTGCCATCCGGTTTGTAATTCATCGTTAGGAAAATGCCGGTCACAATTTGAATGACCAAGACCATCATGGCTAACGAGCCAAAGAAGTACCAAAAGTTAAAGTTCTTTGGGGCGTAGTATTCAGAAACGTGGGCTTTCCAAGTTGAGGTGAGTGGAAAACGCTCATCAACCCAGCCGAGGACTTTTTCAGGAACTTGTTCTAGTTTGCTCATGTTCGCTCCCTTTATTTATCTTCACCAACCAACAACAAACTGTCGGATAGGTATTTGTGTTCTGGGATAATCAAGTTGGTCGGTGCAGGAACGCCTGCAAACACACGACCCGCTAAATCGAACTTAGAACCATGACATGGGCAGTAGAAACCACCGACCCATTCTGGACCTAAATCAGCAGGTGCCAGATCTGGACGGAAGGTTGGCGAACAGCCCAAATGCGTACAGACGCCCACTGCAATCCAAATCTCCGGTTTAATAGAGCGAGTTGGATTTTTAGCATATTCAGGTTGATGATCGACGCTTGAGGTCGGATCAGCCAGTTTGGGGTCATTTTTGGCCAACAGCGCCAACATTTCTGGCGTACGCTTAACCACCCAAACTGGTTTACCACGCCATTCGATCGTAATTTTTTGGCCTGGTTCTAGCTTACTAATATCCACTTCAACTGAAGCACCGGCGGCTTTCGCACGCTCGGACGGGAAAAAGCTGGCGATAAACGGCGTCGCGATCCCTGCCACTGCAGCGCCACCGGCTGCACTGGTGGCGATTAACAAAAATCGCCGTTTACTATTGTCTACTTGTTGGTCACTCATAACCCAATCCCTGATTGACTGAACGTAATATTCTTCGAAGTATGAAATTCTACCTGAAAGAGCGTCGGAACTTAAAGCTGCTTCATTCGTCTGAAGCCGCAATTTGGAAAAAAGTCAGCGTTTTGTCGAAATTTTCGCGTAGCCAGCGAGTTCTTCGACTAGTTTGTCGCTGACTGCTGAGGTGATTTCCTGCACTTTTTCGTTTTTTCTGCCTGGATGGGTGATTTGGAATACACGCGCAGTTACGCGCCAGCCTTGCTCAGTTTGATTCAAAACATACTGCATCCGTGCTTCAGTGGGCACCGTGGTATTGGCTATCGGCATCATGAATTCGAGGCGTAAATTGCCTTTGCTGCGAATTTGCATGCCTTTGCTGGTGCGGTAAGTAATGATGTCTTCAGTAATGACTTTACTACTGCGCGATTTAATAATGATGCTAGGCGCGGCTTGATTCTCAGTGCTGGTAGCGGATGGCGTTGCGCTAGGCTTATTCGCCGGTGCAGTTGGCGCGCTGCCGCAAGCGCTGAGTGTGCAAGCAATCACGGCAGCAAGGGCTGTGATTGCATTGCGGATAAAGCCGGTTGGTAGATCTTTATTCATACTGGATTATCCAAGTCAAGATGCGTGTGTTGTAAATTAAATTCATTGGCAAGATGCTGTCCTAGCGCTGCAATGCCGTAGCGCTCGGTGGCGTGATGGCCAGCCGCGATAAAACTCACGCCGCTTTCATTGGCCAGGTGAGTCACAAATTCAGAGGCTTCGCCGGTGATAAAGCAATCGACGTCCAAGTTCGCTACTTCATGAAAATAGCTTTGCGCGCCGCCTGTACACCATGCCACATTGCGAATCATTTGCTCTGCTGCTCCAATCGCTAAGGGCTTACGATTGAGTGCAATACCAATGTGTCGCGAAAAAGTATCAAATGACATGGGTACGGGTAATTCACCCAGCCAAACCAAATCTTGTTCACCACAACGTCCACTGGCCATCAGTCCTAGTTTTTTGCCTAGCTGTGCATTGTTGCCCAACTCTTCATGCGCGTCTAAGGGGAGGTGGTAGCCAAATAGATTTAAATCAGCAGCAAGTAGGGCGGCAATACGCTGCTTTTTGGTGCGCACAATGCAAGAATTCTCGTTCTTCCAGAAAAAACCATGGTGAACTAGCAGCGCATCGGCTTTGAGTTCGATGGCCGCTTCAATGAGCGCTAAAGAAGCAGTTACACCGGTGACAATGTGTTGAATCTCGCTGCGCCCTTCGACTTGCAAGCCGTTTGGTGCATAATCCTTAAATCGCGCAGTAGATAAAAGCTGGGCGAGGTAAATTTCTAATTCTTGACGTTGTATTGGCATAAGAGATCTGCAAATGATGAAAAAACTTTGGCTGATTTTCGCACAAACTGCCACGATCGGTTTAGCCATCTGGTTTTTAGTGACGGTATTGAAACCGGAATGGCGTCCTACTGCGCCACCCACCGTGGTAACGGTCGCAAAAGAAGTGCCTGTCGCATCAGCAGTTAGCGCGGAATCTTCTTACCGTGATGCTGCAAAGCGTGCCAAACCCGCAGTGGTGAATATTTTTACCTCACAGGTCGTTAAGCAAAACCGGCCGATGCCTTTGAATGACCCACAATTTCGGCGGTTTTTTGGTGATCGTGGTGGCGACATGGAAGGCGCAGCCAAAACCTCTAGTTTGGGCTCTGGTGTTTTGATTTCAGCCGAAGGCTACATCATCACTAATAATCATGTCGTTGAATCGGCAGATGAAATTCAAGTTGCACTGGCCGATGGTCGTCGTGCAATGGCACGCTTAGTGGGCAGTGATCCAGAAACTGATTTGGCCGTTATTAAAATTGAATTGGAGAATTTACCTGCGATTCAATTTGCTGATTTAGAAAAAATTGCGATTGGTGATGTGGTCTTGGCGATTGGCAATCCTTTTGGCGTGGGTCAAACGGTGACAATGGGGATTATTTCCGCTTTAGGTCGTAGCGAATTGGGTATCAATACGTTTGAAAACTTTATTCAGACGGATGCTGCAATTAATCCGGGTAACTCGGGTGGCGCTTTGGTCGACGCGCGAGGAAATCTACTGGGAATTAATACCGCCATTTACTCGAAAACCGGTGGTTCCTTGGGGATTGGTTTTGCGATTCCAGCGACGACGGTGAAGCAAGTGATGGAAGCCATTATTAAAGATGGTGGCGTCACACGGGGCTGGCTGGGCATTGAAGTGCAGGACATCACGCCTGATCTGGCTGCGTCTTATCGCTTGGCATCGACTAAAGGTGCTTTGATTGCCGGTGTGGTACGTAATGGCCCAGCGGCTAAAGCAGGCATCCGACCTGGTGATATTTTATTGCAGATTGATGGCAAAGAAGTGACCGATTCAGCGCACATGCTGGATTTGATCGCCGCTTTGCCTCCTGAGCGCGCTGCTGCAATGATGGTGATGAGGCAGGGAGAGGTAGTACAAATTGAAGCCATGGTTGGGAAGCGACCGAAGTTTGAAAGGCGATAAAAAAAGGAGCTTCGGCTCCTTTTTTTATTGGTATTGCTACGCAGGCATTTATTATTAATGGCTACATGGTAATACCCTCTATTTTCCTTGGAGGATTGAAATCTCGGCCGCGGCCAGATTTTCTTGCTCACCCAGCAAAACCAGCACATCGCCAACCGCGAGCTGGAAATCAGCGCCGGGTTGTTGTGGTGGCATATTGCGGCGGCGGATGCTGCGAATCTCAACTTGTAGTTTGTCTAAATGAAGCTCGCCTATCGTGTAGCCAATCGCATGGGCGTTTTGCGTCAACTGTAGTGTGTGCAGGCGTGGATGTGGGCGATCATTATCATCGGGGTCTTCATTGAGGCCGCGATAAAATCCGCGAATCAATTGATAGCGCGCCTCGCGGACTTCACGAATCCGGCGGATCACTTTATTGAGCGGCACTCCGAGCAGCATCATCGTGTGTGAGGCTAGCATCAAACTGCCTTCCATAATTTCAGCAACGACTTCGGCGGCACCCGCGTTTTTCAGTAAATCAATATCGCTTTCATCGTAGGTGCGGATAATCACAGGAATTTCTGGGCGAATTTGATGCGCCATTTCCAAGATTTTCATCGCAGAATGCGTGTCGGCGTAGGTCACAATAATGGCGCGCGCGCGCATTAAGCCAGCGGCAATTAAAACTTCGCGTTTCGCTGCATCGCCAAACACGACTGATTCACCGGCGCTGGCGGCCTCGCGGACTTTTTCTGGATCCAGATCGAGCGCAAAAAAGTGTATATCTTCTTGGTTTAAAATCCGCGCCAAAGATTGTCCGCTGCGACCAAAACCGCACAAAATCACATGGCCATTGGCGGCCATGCTGCGTACGGCAATATGGTGCAAATTAGCAGCCAAGCTCATCCATTCTGAGCTGGCTAAACGCAGTACTAATTTGTCGGAGTGCTGGATTAAAAATGGCGTAATCAGCATCGATAAAATCACACCCGCCGTCGTTGCTTGCAGAATATGGCTGGGAACTAGGCCGCCTTGCGCAATTAAGGCCAGTAAAACAAAGGCAAATTCACCGCCCTGGCCGAGCGCAAAACCGGTGCGTAAAGATGTGCCTGGCGTGCTGCCAAATAACTTTGCAAGCCCTGCAATAATGGCAATTTTAAGCGGCCCCAATAGGATTAAACTCGCCAGCACAATACCCCATTGAGAAACCAAAATACTGAAGTTTAAATTCATCCCAACAGTGACAAAAAACAGTCCTAGTAGCAAATCGCGAAAGGGGCGGATATCGTCTTCAACTTGGTAGCGATATTCGGTTTCTGCAATCAACATCCCTGCTAAAAAAGCGCCCAAGGCCATTGATAAACCGGCTTGCTCAGTCAGCCATGCGGTGCCGAGTGTGACTAATAAAATATTAATCATAAACAGCTCGCTGGCGTGCTGTTTGGCGACCAAATTAAACCAAGGCCGCATGATTTTTTGCCCGAATGAAAGCAGCACGGCAAGTACAAATACAATTTTGACTGCGGCTAAAAATAGAGAAAATAGCAGTTGATCGACTTGTAAATTAATCCACGGAATCGTCACGCTGCCATCAGGCAAACTCAGCGCAGGGATAATAATGAGGAAGGGCACCACGGCTAAATCTTGGAACAGCAAAATCCCAATCGCGTTTTGCCCATGCGGTGCATTCAGTTCGCCGCGATCGGATAGCAATTTGGACACCATTGCGGTGGACGACATCGCTGCCGCGCCACCGAGCACCAAGCCTGCTTTCCAATCTAGCCCTGCAAACATCACTGCCACGCCAATAAACACCAGGACTGCGCCGACTTGTGCCGCACCTAGGCCAAATACAATGCGCTTCATCGCATTGAGTTTGGCGAGATTAAATTCCAGCCCCAGTGTAAACATCAAAAACACAATGCCGTATTCGGCTAGATGGCTGGCTTCGTCGCTCGATTGAATAAATCCTAAGGCGTAGGGGCCAATCAACATGCCGACTAATAAATAGCCGAGCATCGCGGGCAATTTCAGCTTTCGGCATAGCACCACCGTGATAACGGCAGCCGCGAGGAGAATGACAAAGGAATGTAAATTAATCGGCATGGTGTGCAATAGGGTTCGTGTCATTTGATTATAGCTGAGCCAGCGCAAAGGCTGACATCTTGATGATGCACGCAGCGCTGTCATCTACTCGCAAGGTCTTTTATACTCGGGTTTGTTTTTGCGCGGGAACAATGCCCTTATGAAAGCGATTGAAGCGGTAATTAAATCGGAATGGTCGGCGAGCGATGTGGCACGCCGAGTGCTGGACATTGAGGCCGCCGCGATTTTGGCGGTATCGCAGCGTTTGGACGCGCAGTTTGGTCATGCTTGCCAGTTGATATTGGCGTGTCGTGGTCGCGTCGTGATTATGGGCATGGGCAAGTCTGGGCATGTGGCGCGTAAAATTGCCGCGACCATGGCCAGCACCGGAACACCTGCTTTTTTCGTGCATCCAGGCGAAGCAGCGCATGGCGATTTGGGGATGATTACGTCGGCTGATCTGGTGTTAGCGCTGTCTAATTCCGGTGAAAGCGATGAAATCGTTGCCTTGTTGCCGAGTTTGAAGCGTTTAGGTGTGCCAATTGTTGCAATGACTGGCAATGCCAAATCGACGTTGGGGCAAGAATCCAGCGTGCATTTGGATGTAGCCGTCGCAGAAGAAGCCTGTCCTTTGAATTTAGCGCCGACAGCCAGCACTACGGTGGCTTTGGCGCTGGGGGATGCGTTGGCGGTGGCTTTGCTAGAAGCACGTGGTTTTCAGGCGGAAGATTTTGCGCTTTCGCATCCCGGTGGCACTTTGGGACGGCGCTTGTTGGTGCATGTGCGTGATTTGATGCATCAGGGCGAACGCTTGCCCGTGGTGCTAGAAGACGTGCCGCTGCGTGATGCTTTATTAGAGATTAGCCGCAAGGGCTTAGGAATGACCGCAGTGGTGAATGCGGCGGGGGATTTGGTCGGTGTCTATACCGATGGCGACTTGCGACGCACTTTGGATCGGGATCTTGATCTGCGCACGACCTTGGTGAGTGCCGTGATGACGCCAAATCCTGCTACTATTGAGGCCTCGCGCCTCGCCGCCGAAGCCGTTCAGGTGATGGAGTCGCGCCGAATTAATGGTTTGCTGGTGCAAGATCAAGGTCGATTGGTTGGCGCTTTGAATATGCACGATCTATTACGGGCTAGAGTGGTTTGACGGGGTATTGCTCGCTATTCATTAATAAATATAGCCTGTATTAATATACCTACATATTGTACAAAACAAGGAAGCTCAATGCTTGAGCAAGCAAAGAAAGTTCGTTTGATGATTTTTGATGTTGACGGCGTCATGACTGATGGCCGTTTGTACTTTAATGATGCCGGCGAAGAGTTAAAAGCGTTTAATTCTTTGGACGGCCATGGCTTAAAAATGCTGCAACAAAGCGGCGTAAAATTAGCAATTATTACCGGCCGCAGCTCGAACTTGGTGCTGCATCGTGCCAAAAACTTGGGCATTGAATACGTTTATCAAGGTGCGCACGATAAGTTGGCATCGTTTGAAGAGCTGCTGCGTGAAGTGGGCGTAACCGCCGATGATTGTGGTTATATGGGCGACGATGTGATCGATTTACCTGTGATGCGCCGTGTGGCGTTTGCGGCTGCGGTGCCTGATTCGCCGGCGCTGGTGCGGCAATATGCGCATTATGTTAGCGGTAGCCAAGGCGGCGCGGGCGCGGTGCGCGAAGTGTGTGAGCTGATTATGCAATCGCAAAATACGCTTGATGCCGCTTTAGCGCCTTACTTGCGCTAGGGGATAGGTTTGCGAAGTTTAACCACTTGGGTTTTGCCCTTGCTGCTTCTGTTGATGGTGGGAAGTTTGATTTGGGTGCTCAGCCGCGTTGCGACTAATTTGGTAGCTCCGAATCGGATTGACCTGAACGCCCCCGATTTAATTGCGCATGAGGCGGTGTTAGTTCGTTTTGATGAAGCAGGCTTAAAACGTTCAAGGATGGTGGCTAGCCAAGTGACGCACGTACCAGCGCAAGATACGATGTTGTTTGAAGTGCCTGTTTTGACGCAAACTCAAATCGGCAGGCCGACTATCGTGGTGCTTGGCACACGCGCTCGCTCGGTGCATAAAGCCTCAGAAACTTGGTTTTATGACGCCACGCAATTGCGCCGTGCGCCGTACGCTGGTAATCCAGAATTAATTATTGATGGTCGTGATATCTGGGTTGATGGCAATGCCGAAATCGCCCGATCTAGCCAGTTTGTGACTGCCAAAATGGGCTTGAGCCACGCTGAAGCGGTCGGCTTTGAAGCCAATAATAAATTAGAAACTTTAGAACTTAAATCAAAAGTGAGGATGACTTATGTCCCGACTGCTCGTCCTGCCGCTGCTCGCGCTGCTCGTTAACACCGCGTCTTTCGCCGAAACGGCGGATCGCGAAAAGCCGATGAATATCGTTGCTGATAATTGTGTTGCCGATCAAAAAACTCAACAATCAACGTGTACTGGTAATGTCGTTGTGACTCAAGGCACGATGGTGATGCGTGCCGATAAAGTCGTTATGCGGCAAGATGCCGAAGGCAAGCAATTTGCCAAAGGCGATGGCCGCCCAGTTCGCTTTAAGCAAAAACTCGATAGCGGTGAAATGCTTGATGCTGAGTCACTACACTTTGACTATGACGAAGCAAAAGGCGAAATGGTCTTGATTGATAAAGCGTGGGTGAAAAAAGGCCAGGACATCGTCATGGGTGACACCATCACATATAACTTGAATACTGAGTATTATCAGGCACAAAGTAAGCCTGGCAGCCGCGTTAACATTACGATTAATCCGAAAAAGAAAGACGCCGCCAAATGAGTGTTTTAAAAGCTCAGCATTTACAAAAAGCCTATAAAAAGCGCACGGTTGTACGCGATGTTTCCATTGAAGTTGCGAGTGGTGAAGTGGTGGGATTGCTAGGCCCCAATGGTGCGGGTAAAACCACTAGCTTTTATATGATCGTTGGTTTGGTGCGGATGGATTCAGGCACGATTGAACTCGATGGTGTGGATGTGAGCCAGCAGCCGATTCACAAGCGTGCGCGTCTTGGCTTGGGTTATTTGCCACAAGAGGCGTCAATTTTCCGCAAAATGACGGTGGCGGAAAACATTCAAGCGGTACTTGAGCTGCATTACAAAACTAAAGCTGAGATTGACGCGCGCTTGGATGAGTTACTGCACGATTTACATATTGCCCATTTGCGTGAAAGTGGCGCAATGAGCCTTTCGGGTGGTGAGCGGCGTCGAGTTGAAATTGCCCGCGCTTTGGCTTCTAATCCACAGTTTATTTTATTGGACGAGCCATTTGCTGGCGTTGACCCGATTGCAGTGATTGATATTCAGCGGATTATCGGCTTTTTAAAAGGCCGTGGCATTGGTGTGCTGATTACCGATCATAATGTACGTGAAACATTAGGCATTTGTGATCGCGCCTATATCATTTCTGAAGGCGCAGTGATCGCCGCTGGTAAACCAACAGATATCGTCAATAATGAAGATGTTCGCCAGGTGTATTTGGGTGAGCATTTTAAAATGTAAGTAGTAAAGCAAAAGTGTTCTTGCATCGTTGTCTCGCCTTGTCGTACTAAAGTACTGTCTGCGGCGTCGACGCCTTGCCATAAAATTTTTGCAGGTGTACTTATTAATTAATTTCCCCGCGTCTTCGTTTTAATTCTGCGCTACAGGCCGTTTTCTTCATGAAGCAAACCTTGCAGCTGCGCATGTCGCAGCAGCTTAATCTGACCCCGCAACTTCAGCAATCGATCAAGCTGTTGCAACTTTCTACGCTTGATTTTCAGCAAGAAATCGAACAGTTCCTTACCGAAAATCCAATGCTTGAGCGTGAAGATGGCGTGATTGATGCGGGTGAGGAGGCGGCTCAACTTGAAACCAGCGATATTGTTGAAGATGGCGATAGTTTGCGCTGGGATGACGTGCGATCAGGTCAATCGTTTGATGCCGATGATGAAAATGATCCCGCACTGCGCGTGCCAAAGATGTACTCCTTACGGGATTATTTGTTAGAGCAAAGTGGTTGGTTGGCTTTGCCAGATCGCGATAGAGCCTTGATTTCATTGTTGATTGATGCCTTGGATGATGATGGTTTGTTAAGCCAAAGTTTGGCTGAAATTTATGCGCAACTGCCGGAAGATTTAATTGCCGAGCTGGAACTAGAGCCTGAAGAATTACAAATTGCTTTGCAGCATTTGCAGCAGCTTGAGCCTTTAGGGGTGGGAGCGCGAGATTTAGCCGAGTCGCTTAGTTTGCAATTACGCGTTTTACCAGATAATCCGGTGCGTAATATTGCCATGCGTTTAGTGAATGAAGGTCTCGATTTATTGGCGCAGCGGGATTACACTCGTCTTAAGCGTCAATTGCAATGCGATGAAATCACATTGCGAGATGCACAAGCTTTAGTACGAGGTTTGACGCCAAGACCTGGCGCGAACTGGTCTGCCGAAACAACACGCTATGTAGTGCCGGATGTGATTGTGACTAAAGTGCGTGGGCAATGGCAGGTGCGCTTGAATTCTGCGGCGCAGCCTAAACTTAGAGTGAATGAGCTGTACGCGAAGTTATTGCAGGGCGATTCTGGCGCTGCGCTGAGCGGTAAATTACAAGAAGCGCGCTGGCTCATTAAAAGTGTCGAACAGCGTGGCAGTACTATTTTGCGGGTCGCTGAAGCGATTGTGGTGCGGCAAAAAGCATTTTTTGAGTATGGCGAAGTGGCGATGCGGCCTTTGGTGTTGCGCGATATTGCAGATGAATTAGAGCTGCATGAATCAACGATTTCACGCGTGACAACACAAAAATATATGCTGACGCCACGCGGTGTGTTTGAATATAAGTACTTCTTTGGTAGTCATGTTGAAAGTGAAAGCGGTGGTGAAAATTCAGCAACATCGATTAAAGCTTTGATCAAACAACTGGTGCAGCAAGAAAATCAGCACAAACCTTTATCGGATAGTGCTATAACTGAAGAACTCGCACGGCAAGGTGTGGTGGTTGCGCGGCGCACCGTTGCTAAGTACAGGGAGGCACTCATGATTCCTCCCGTTAATCAGCGCAAGTGTTTATGAAAACACAGCAACAGAAGTCGATTTACAAAAGTTTTCCAGCAAGGCGCGACGCCGAAGACAGTACAAATCGTACGGCGAGGTGGAGCAACACAGCTGGGGGATTTTTGCTTTAGTACCTTTATACCAAAGCATAAGAACCGAAGGAGTAGTATATGAATCTCAACATTAGTGGTCATCATCTCGAAGTTACCCCAGCGATTCGTGAATATGTTTCAAGTAAAATTGAACGTACAACCCGTCATTTTGACAATGTCATTGATGTCGCAGTGATTTTGTCGGTCGATAAGCTGGAACACAAGGCCGAAGCCACGATTCATGTCGTTGGCAAAGATCTTCATGTTGAGTCGGTTGAGGCGGATATGTACGCCGCCATCGATAGCTTGGTTGATAAACTTGATCGCCAGATCATCAAATATAAAGAAAAGCAGTCTGGTCATCGTAATGAAGCGATCAAGCACCAAGCGGTGATCGAAGAATAATCCGTTGCGCAAGTAACACAACGGGAACGCCGCGAGTCGTTCCCGTTTTTGTTTATCGGAGCGCGGGTTACAATGGCGACTCCTTTAAGGACATAAGTTTGAACATGAGCCTGATTAGCAAAATTCTCCCCACCGCCAATGTATTCCTTGATTTGGACGTGGGCAGTAAAAAACGCGTTTTTGAACATGTTGGTATTTTGTTCGAAAATAGCCACGGTATTGCCCGTAGCGTTATTTTTGATAGCTTGTTTGCGCGTGAGAAATTGGGCTCGACGGGCTTAGGCCAAGGCGTGGCGATTCCGCATGGTCGGATTAAAGGCCTGAAAGAAGCCGTCGGCGCCTTTGTTCGGCTCAAAGAACCCATTCAATTTGATGCGCCCGATAGCAAGCCCGTATCCTTGATTTTTGTATTGCTCGTACCCGCGAATGCGACCGACCTGCATTTGCAAATTTTATCGGAATTGGCGCAACTGTTTTCGGATAAGCAATTGCGTGAAGAATTGCTGACTTTGCCTGATGCACCAGCTGTCTGGCAGCGAATCTCGACGTGGGAACCCTACGCTTCAGATTTCTAATGCGCCCTAAGCCCTCAGCTTTTGCCTGAGGGCTTCTTATTTGAGCGCGGCTCATTGGCGCTGCTCAGCCTAATTGTAATAAAATCAAAACCTCATTTGATCTACGCGAGACAGCATGCCCCAAATCACCGCTCGACAATTGTTCATCGATAATGCTGAAAAACTGCGCCTTACTTGGGTCGCAGGGCAGTCGGGTGCGAATAATTTGCTGTCCAATGACGCGTCGGAACAAAAGCCTTCACTGTCTTTGGTTGGGCATTTGAATTTTGTTCATCCAAATCGAATCCAAGTTTTGGGCATCGCTGAAGTCGCTTATTTAAATAGCTTATCGACTGAAGTACAGCATTCCAGTTTGAATCAGCTATTTGCCAATGATATGTCGGCGATGATTGTCGCTAATGGCCAGATCGTACCCGATTCGCTGCGTGAAGCGGCAGAGCGGCATCATGTGCCCTTATTGACGAGCCCAGAGCAATCTCCGTATTTAATGGAGGTATTACGCTACTACCTAAGTAAGGCATTGGCTGTGTCGACACACCTACATGGGGTATTTTTGGATGTGCTCGAAGTCGGCGTGTTACTAACTGGCGAATCGTCGATGGGTAAGTCTGAATTGGCGCTAGAACTCATTTCGCGCGGCCATGGCTTGGTTGCTGATGATGTGGTGGAAGTCTATCGTACTAATCCCGAAACACTAGAAGGGCGCTGCCCGCCGATGTTGCGCGACTTTTTGGAAGTGCGCGGCATTGGCGTACTCAATATCCGCACCATTTTTGGTGAAACCGCAGTTCGCCCGAAGAAAACGCTCAAATTGATTGTGCATTTGGCTAAAGCAGGCGGTGAAACCGTCGCACCGGTAGATCGTTTGCAAATGCAGGCGGCGACGCAAGCGATTTTGGATGTGCCAGTGCGCAAATTGGTGATTCCAGTGGCTGCGGGGCGCAATTTGGCGGTTTTGGTTGAGTCAGCAGTGCGAAATTATATTTTGCAATTGCGCGGGATTGACTCCACGCGTGAATTTATTGAGCGCCACCAAAAATTCATGGAGATGGGTGAGTGATGCAAGGTAATCAGCAATTGGTTTTGTTATCGGGTTTATCGGGCGCAGGAAAAAGCGTTGCATTGAACGCGCTCGAAGATCTGGGTTTTTATTGCCTCGATAATCTGCCCGCACCTTTATTGCCACAAGCCGTATCGATGTTGGATCGCGATGGTTATCCTAAAGTCGCCATCGGGATTGATGCGCGTAGCGCGCATAATCTAGCGACCTTTCCCGATCATCTTGCCGCTTTGATGGATTTGGGTTTGGACGTGCGGATGCTGTTTTTGGAGGCGAATAACGAAGTTCTAGTGAAACGTTATTCGGAAAGCCGCCGCAGCCATCCTCTATCCAAAGGTGAGTTGACGGTCACCGAGTCGGTGGCACTCGAGCGTGAAATGCTCGAAAGCATCCGCGAAATGTCGCACACGATGGATACTTCGGGCTTATCTGCGGCGCAATTGCGTACTTGGGTGCGGGATTTTATTGCCTCAGATCGCGCTAAACTCACGCTGATTTTCCAATCTTTTGGCTTTAAGCATGGCTTGCCGCTCGATGCGGATTTCGTATTTGATGCGCGCTGCTTGCCCAATCCTTTTTATGATCCAGTCTTGCGCCCACTCACCGGCATGGATCAACCCGTCGCTGATTTCTTGATGCGCCAACCGACGGTTGGCAGTTACTTTACGCACATTCTGGGCTTTTTAGAGCGCTGGTTGCCTGAGTTTGAGCGCGATCAGCGTAGCTATGTGACCGTGGCGATTGGTTGCACGGGTGGTCAGCATCGCTCGGTGTATTTGGCCGAAGAATTACGCCGCCACTTTGCACGTAATCGCCAAGTGCTGGTGCGGCATCGCGAACAGCATCACCATCATCGTGGCTAAATCGTCGTGGCGCGAGTGGTTGCATTTTATGCTGCCTGGCGATGCACTATTATTTTTGTCTTTATTGCTGTTATGGGGTCTGGTGACGTCCTTGTGCTGGTCACAAGAGCAGGCGACGCGAGTTAAAATTTTTCAGGATGGACAATTATTTGCCGAACTGGATTTAGCTGCGGCGCGCACCTTGGCGATTGCTGGCCCGCTGGGCAATACCGTGGTCGAAATTGCCGCAGGCCGCGCACGCATTGCCAGCGATCCTAGCCCACGCCAGTATTGCGTTCGCGCTGGTTGGTTGACGCAAGCGGGGCAAAGCGCCATTTGCCTGCCCAATCGCACCAGCATTCAACTCAGCGGCAATCGCCCGCCCGCGTATGACAGCCTCAACTACTAAAATCACGCTGAAAGTCACTACCGAGGATGAACTCGTCGCACGACTTGCCGCCTGCGCAATTGTATTGGCGGTGATTGAAGCAGGTATTCCGTCGCCGATCCCCGGTTTTAAACCCGGCCTTGCCAATATTGTGACCTTGATCGCGCTACAACGTATCGGCTGGGGCGCGGCAGTGTGGGTGTCTTTGCTGCGGATACTGGGGGCAGGTTTAGTGCTCGGTGGCTTTTTTTCGCCGGGCTTTATTATGAGTTTGGGTGGCGGCGTTGTCAGTTTGCTGGTGCTGGGCGTAGCGCAATATCTGCCTCGGCGTTGGTTTGGCCTCGTGTCTTGGTCTATGCTCGCTGCTGTGGGGCATTTGGTCGGCCAACTGATCATCGCCCGGCTCTGGCTCATTCCGCACAATGGCATTGTCGTGTTAATTCCGCTGCTATCAGCGATGTCGATTGGCTTTGGCCTGATCAATGGCCTGATCGCGGCGCATTTGATTAGCGACGCAAAAGAAAAGCGGGATCACGAAAAGCACGAAAGTTAAGTTCAACACATTGCACCCTATATGTTTTTTTAAGGATTTTTACATGTCTGACCCATGGCGTACGCAAGGTGAATATCAACAAGATAGATATAGAATGAAGCTCATGGTTATTGCTTCGATTGTGTCTTCATTGTCAGCAGTAGTTAGTGCAAGCGTCGCTATTGCATTGTATCTAACGAAATAAGACACGGATTTAACCTAAGTCCATGAGTAATTTGAATATGAAAATCATCACCCTTGCTTTTACCGGCGCTTCAGGTTTTCCCTACGGTTTGCGCACTTTGGAATGCTTGCTGGCGGCGGGCTGCCGCGTGCGTTTGGTGTATACGCAAGTGGCACAAATTGTCGCCAAACAAGAGTTAGATTTAACGTGGCCGAGCCGCGCAGCGGATTTGGCTGAGTTGCTGCGTGCGCAATATGGCGTTGATGCGGAGCAATTGCAGGTGTTTGGGCAGCAAGAATGGTTTGCGCCGATGGCGTCGGGGTCAAATCCAGGCGATGGCATGGTGGTCGTGCCATGCACGATGGGTGCGCTGTCGGCGATTGCTAATGGTGCATCGGATAATCTGCTGGAACGTGCTGCCGATGTGATGATTAAAGAGCGCAAAACCTTGATTTTGGTACCGCGCGAAACACCGTTTTCGGCGATTCATTTGGAGCATATGCTGAAACTCTCGCGTCTGGGCGTAGTGATTCTGCCACCGAATCCGGGTTTTTATCATCACCCAAAAACAATCGAAGATTTGGTCGATTTTGTTGTTGCACGAATTTTAGATCAACTCAATGTACCGCATCAGTTAATGCAGCGTTGGGGCGAGTGAAGGCATACGCCGAATTAAAATCTAAAAAACCATTTGTCCACGAAAAGCACGAAAAGCACGAAAAGCACGAAAAGCACGAAAAGCACGAAAAGCACGAAAAAACACGAAAAAACACGAAAAAAATCTAAAACCACTGATGTTTTTTGTCTTTGTTCGTGCTTTTCGTGTCTTTCGTGGACCCCGCTTTTGACCTTGAGTTTAAATGCGGTATTTGAGTTGCTCGTAGGTATATTAAGCTAGGCATTGTTAAGTAAGGTTTAGTTAGATATACCCTGAGTAAGTGCTCGCTTGCTGATGCGTCGAAAAAACACATACAGCGCAATCGCCGCAAACGTCAGTGCAATCACCAGTGCCAACCAATAACCCGCTGGGCCGTGCGGGCTGAATGGGCCGACGCCGAAGGTGAGTGCGTAACCCAGTGGAATGCCGATCACCCAAAACGCGGTCAGGTGAATCGCCAGCGGCATTCGCGTTGATTTGTAGCCGCGCAATACGCCCGCCACGACGATTTGTGTGGCATCGGAAAATTGAAAAATCCCCGCCAGTAATAAGAGCTGTGCCGATAGCACGATCACGGCTGGATCGGTGGTGTACCACGCGGCAATCGTGTGGCGGAACAGCATAATCATGCAGCCGGAAACAACGGCGAGAATAAAACCCAGATAAATCCCCGTTTGGCCGATAAAGCGCGCCAGCTTGTAATCACCCGCGCCGATGGCTTGGCCAACGCGTACGGTGAGCGCGGTGCTAATTGCCAGCGGAATCATAAAGGTCAGCGAGGCAAAATTAAGTGCGATTTGATGCGAAGCAACGGTGGTTGTGCCGAGTTTGGCAATAATCAGCGCGATCAAACTAAACGCACTGGCTTCGACCAAAAACATAATGCCAATGGGTATTGCTAGCTTAGCCAATTGCTTTTGGGTCTGCAGCTTAATACCCTCAATAAATTGAAAGGGGTGTGTCTCGCGATAAATCGGCGAAACTAAAATCCAGCCCACCCACATCAAAGCGCTCAGCCACATGCACAACGCAGTCGCCCATGCGCAGCCGACTGCGCCCAGTTCAGGAAAGCCCCAAACGCCGTAAATCAGCACGTAATTGGCGGGGATATTCAGTAGCAGCGCGATGATGGAAATCACCATCATTGGTTTGGTTTGATTCAAGCTCGAGCTATAGCCGTATAAAACGCGGCCGATCGCCACCGCAGGAAACGCCCACGCAATCACCGCGAGAAACTGGCTGGCTTTGTCAGCCACATCGGGCGCGAGGCCGATATGAGCAAAAACTGGGCGCAGCGCGTAGGCAATCGCCACCATCACGCCCGAAATGAAGAGCCCTTGATACAAGGCTTGTTGTGTGAGTGATGGGATCTCATGCAAGGCGTTGGCTCCGACTTTTTGCGACGCCATCGGGCTAATCGCAATTAACAGGCCAAACATCGTCACGATCATCACGCTCCAGATCGACGTGCCAACGGCCACTGCCGCCAAATCACCGGCGGATAAATGTCCAGCCATCACCGCATCGACAAAGCCAGTTCCCGTTTGCGCGAGCTGGCCGACCATAATCGGCCACGCTAAAATCCAAGTCGCTTTTGCATCGCTTAAACGGGGCATGAATATCCTTTGGGAATGGGGCGCGCAGGCTCAAAAGTCGCCAGTAATTCGGGAAAACGTCGCTGAAATAGTAGCGCTTCTTCGCAATGCAAGCCGAAAATCAGCAAGCTGCCATCGCTCATATTCTGCGTTGGCCAGCTGAAGCTGTTGGCGGCGGCAAAAGCGCGTAGTAAAGATTGTGGGCCAGTATAAGGCGCTGCACGAAGCTGTAAAACGCTTTGCTCGCGATACCTGCTTAAATTAATACGCTGATTTTTAGTCACGGCAGGCGATTTGAGCGTCAATTTTTTGGACGGTTTAACGTCGATTTCTAAACAATCGTACATGGCAAGCTCCTTAGAAACTCGCCGGTGATTGATTTTTGAGAGATTCAATCACCGACGCTTTAGCGGAATTTCGATTGCGCCCCGCAAGTTGTCGATTAATTGGCGCGGTAAAAACACAAAAACCCACGTGCAGTGGGTTCGCACGCTTTAGCAGATTTTATAAAGCGCCCTGCAAGCTGGGTTTCAAATCGGCGCTGGAGTCATTCTGCGCTGGGCAGCGCAAAGTCGTCAAGTACGGGCTTGCCCTTACTTTTCCTTGCTATCAATCAGCAGTGTCACTGGTCCATCGTTGATTAAAGACACCTGCATATCCGCGCCAAATTGGCCGGTTGGCACGGGTTTAGCGAGTTTCAGGCTGAGTTGCTGAACAAATTCATCGAATAGAGGCTGGCTAATCGGGCCGGGTGCCGCATCGCCCCAGCTAGGACGATTGCCTTTTTTGACTTGAGCGAATAGTGTAAATTGGCTGACGGCTAGTGCATCGCCGCCGACATCCAGTAGTGATAAATTCATCACGCCAGCCGCATCGGTAAATAGCCTGAGATTCGCGATTTTATTCACTAGCCATTGAATATCCGCCGGGCTGTCGTCGTGACCCACTCCGACCAAAAGCAATAAACCCGCACCGATTTCACCGACAGTTTGTTCGGCAACGTCCACTTTGGCTTGACGGACTTTTTGAATTAAAACGCGCAAATCAATTGCCTTTTTCTGAATGAGGTTAGGGTTAAAATTTAAAAATGCCCAAAAAAGTACCGCTGTCGCTTCGGCATGAGAAGTGGGCTACGCCGATTTTAATCGAGAGCTGGGATGCGTTTTGCTCTGTACGACTTATTCAACGGCAATCGTTTCATTATAAAGGCTGGTGTGGGTTTTGGCTTTGTCGGCCATCTCAGCGAAGTGAGCGCTGGCCTCTGGGGTTGCTGGCGCTCGGATCTGGCTTAGCATATAGCGAAATTTGAGTTCTTCTTCAGGCGCGTGTTTTCGCAGCTTATTTAAGTCACGAATGATGGATTGCATGAGCGGCGGGATGGGCGCCAAATCATTTTGTCGATTTTGAAATTCATAAGCTTGCCCATTCGCTAGGCACATTTGAATTCTAAAAGTCAGGTCTGCACAGCTGCGTGGACTGAGTTTTTTACTTTTTTTAGGAAGCTGCGTTGGCAAGATGATGGTAGTTCGGTGAGCGGCTGTGGCTACTTCTCGATAAATTAATCTTCTACTGATCGTGAGTAATTTGCTGAGCACAATAAGTAAATCCTGATGTGTTGATATTGAGATCATAATTCTTTACCATTTAATGACCAATTACTTTCCTTTTGTGTGTTGTTTAATTTCATCTATAGTAATTTTATGGCGTAGAGCGGGGGTTTTGAGTTTTGATCACTTTGAAGCCTTCGCTAGGCTAGTCAGGCATACGGATTTTCACTAATATCTAAGCTTGGAATTTAATTAAGATTGTCGCGAAGCAGTCGTGTAAAAGTTTTATGGCAAAGCTGTAGCCACCGCAGACAGTACATACAAGTACGGCGAGGCAATACAGCGATGCAAACAAGCTTTTGCTTTACCATTTAAAGGAAGTAATCATGAAACGGGTTGGTTTAGTCGGTTGGCGCGGTATGGTGGGTTCGGTTTTGATGCAACGGATGCAAGAAGAAAAGGATTTCGATGTGATCGATCCTGTGTTCTTCACAACGTCGCAAGCAGGCCAAGCTGCACCGAATTTCGGTAAAGATGCTGGGACATTGCAAGACGCTAACGACATCGCCCAATTGGCCGCAATGGACGTGATTATTTCCTGCCAAGGTGGCGACTACACCACAGAAGTGTTCCCGAAACTGCGCGCAGCAGGTTGGGAAGGCTACTGGATTGACGCGGCTTCAACGCTGCGTATGGAAGACAACGCGGTGATCGTGCTGGATCCAGTCAACGACGACGTGATCCAAGGTGCTTTGGCCAAAGGCGTGAAAAACTACATCGGCGGCAATTGCACTAACTCGATCATGTTGATGGGGATGGGCGGTTTGTTTAAAGCGGGCTTGGTCGATTGGGTTTCGTCGATGACGTACCAAGCAGCTTCAGGTGGCGGCGCGAATCATATGCGTGAATTGCTTAAAGGCATGGGCGTGGTTTACAACGCCGTGGCTGATGAATTGGCAACGCCAGCTTCTGCTATTTTGGAAATCGATAAAAAAGTCGCGCACACTATTTCAAACGACGTACCGACTGAATTCTTTGGCGCGCCATTGGCGGGTGGTTTGATCCCGTGGATCGACAAGCAGCTTGATAATGGCCAAACCAAAGAAGAGTGGAAAGGCCAAGCCGAAGTCAACAAAATCCTTGGTACAGATGCAGTTATTCCAGTCGATGGTTTGTGTGTGCGTATCGGCGCGATGCGTTGCCACAGCTTGGCATTGACGATCAAACTCAATAAAGACCTGCCACTCGCTGAAATCGAATCCTTAATCAAATCAGGTAATGATTGGGTGAAATGGGTGCCGAACGATCGCGAAGTGACAGTAAAAGAGCTGATTCCAGCACAAATTACTGGCAAGCTCGATATCGGTGTCGGCCGCGTGCGTAAATTGAATATGGGCCCGGAATACATCAGTGCGTTTGTGATTGGCGACCAATTGCTGTGGGGGGCTGCAGAGCCACTCCGCCGGATGTTGCGGATTTTGTTGGCTAAATAAGCTAGCTTGCTGTCTAAAACGGGGTCAATGTACCCCGTTTTTTATTGCCCTGTTTTATTTTCTCAATCTTGGCAGGTGTGCAATTGTTAAAAAAATTACTCTATTTGATCCGTCCCAGTTTTCGCCCGCAAGATACGCAATCACTGGCTGCACGGACTGAATTGATGCCGGTGCCACGCAGTGAAACAGCAGAGCGAAAAACCTCGCCTTTGGCGCAGTCGGTGATTTATCGGATTAAGAAAGACGCTTTATTGATCGTGGCCGAAATGAATCGCGGTACGATTTCTGATGATTGCAGCCATATGGCGCGGCAATTGGCCTTCGTGCAAAAGGAATTGATTCAGGCGGCATATCACGATGAAACCATCGCCAAAGTGGATAAACTCGCGCTGGCTAAATATCATGCATTGAATATTCGCCAAGGCATCGGCGAGCGACGTGAACAGCCTTTGCGCGGTGTGAAGTAATTGATTCAATTGGCTGGCGATGGCGAGCTGCGGCTCGCGCTGATTAATTGGGAATGATTTCTAAATCGCTGATTGGATGCTCCATCGTGAGCTCATTTTCACTGGGTCGGCGAGCAAACCAGCGTACTTTCACGACCGCTTCCTTGGTGCCGAGCGGCACAAAGACTTCAATCACGCGCCCCTTTCGCCCATCGAGCAGGCGCCCCGTTGCGGGCGGATAAATTTGCATTCGATCACGGCGAATTTTGACGGTTTGTTTTTCGGCAATCATGTCGCGCTCCGTAATACTGGCTGTATCTTTCATTATCGACACAAATAGCTGAAGCTCAATATAGATATAAAAATAGCGCCGAGGTTTAAATCGGCGCTATTGGGTATATCTACTTAGCCATTTATTTCCAAGGGCTAGATGGCAATACTACATCCCTGTATACATAGGCCCGCCGCCACCTTCAGGCGTGGCCCAATGGATATTTTGCGTTGGGTCTTTGATATCACAGGTTTTACAGTGCAGGCAGTTTTGCGCATTGATTTGCAGCGTTGGCGTGCCCGTTTGATCGAGGATTTCATACACGCCAGCGGGGCAGTAGTGGCTTTCTGGGCTGCCGAAAACGCCTAAATTCACTGATAAATGTTCCGCCACATTGGATAGCTGCAAATGGCTCGGTTGATCGTGCTCGTGCGATACATTCGCCAGCATCAGTGAATCGAGCTTATTAAACGTCAGCACGCCATCTGGTTTTGGATATTTGATCGGTTTGACTTGGCTGAGTGGTTTCAGCGTTGCGTGATCTGGGGTTTTGGAATGTAGTGTCCACGGGGTATTGATCCCCAGCTTAGATAGCCAAAGCTCTGCACCCGCATACATCGTACCGCCTAAAGTGCCGAGTTTCGACATTACGGGCTTGATATTGCGCACTTGCGTCAACTCTTGCCAAACGCTCGATGCTTGCAGCAGTGAGACAAACTCAACAAGCTCGTCGCGCTCGCGCCCAGCGGCAACGGCATCCACCACCGCTTGCGCGGCGTAAATGCCCGAGAGCATCGCATTGTGCGTGCCTTTAATGCGTGGGAAATTGAGTAAGCCCGCCGAACAGCCAAGCAGTACGCCGCCAGGGAAAGTCATTTTGGGTAAAGATTGCAAACCGCCTTCAGAAATTGCGCGGGCGCCGTAGCCGATTCGTGTTGCGCCAGCAAAAGTGCCGCGAATTTTTGGATGGGTTTTAAAGCGCTGCAATTCTTCAAACGGCGATAGCGTTGGGTTTTGGTAATTCAAATGCACCACATAACCGACGGCGACTTGATGGTCGGGCAAGTGATAAATAAACGCGCCACCGCTGGTGCTGTTATCCAGCGGCCAACCTTGTGCGTGCTGCACCAAACCGAGCTGGTGATTTTCGGGTTTGACTTGCCAGACTTCTTTAACGCCTAGACCATAATGCTGTGGGTCGGCATCTTTGCGTAAATCGAATTTCTTTTCTAAATCGCCCGCCAAAGAGCCGCGCGCGCCTTCGCAAAACAGCGTGTATTTGGCGTAAATCGCCATCCCGAGTGCGTAGTCGCTTTTGTGTTGGCCGAGTTTATTAATGCCCATATCGCCAACGGCCACGCCACTGACTGCGCCTGTCTCGTCATACAAAACTTCCGCCGCAGCAAAGCCCGGATAAATTTCTACGCCGAGATTTTCGGCCTCTGTGGCCAGCCAAGCACAGACTTCGCCGAGCTTGACGATAAAACAGCCGTCGTTATGCAATTGCGGCGGCAATAAAAACTGCGGAATTTTGAATCCGCCGTCTTCATCCAGCACAAAAAAATCATCGCCCGTGACGGCAGTCGCCAAATGCGGCGCGCGTTGTTGCCAATCTGGAATCAGTTGATTGAGCGCAATAGGGTCGATTACCGCACCAGATAAAGTGTGCGCGCCAACTTGCGCGCCTTTTTCCAAGATACAGACCGAGAGTTCAGCATTTTTTTGCTTGAGCGCAATCGCGGCAGCAAGGCCAGCTGGCCCTGCGCCGATAATTAAAACGTCATATTCCATTGCGTCGCGCTCTTGCATTTGCTGGCCTCTTTGAAGTCAATCTGCAAAAGTTTTTGCAGCGTCTTTTCCCGAGATAGCACTTTTATATCGTGTTTTTCGCGGTGATGCTTTGCAATAAAACTTTTGCATAGATTCTATATCTATGAAATCGAATATGTTTATAAGAACAATATGTTTTACATATATTCTACCGACAAATATAATCTTGTGCAAAAGCTCGATTTGATCTATAACATGCGCGCTGTTTTTAAGGGCGCATACGCAGGAACGATAATGAAAATTTTAGTGCACATCAAACGGGTCGTTGATTACCAAATCCGCCCACGTCCAACACAGGACGGCAAAGACGTTGAATTGACCAACGTAAAAATGAGCATCAATCCATTTGATGAAAATGCCGTGGAAGGCGCAGTGCGCTTGAAAGAAGCGGGCATTGCGACTGAAATCGTCGTCGTTGCGGTGGGTACTGCGGCGAATCAAGATGTGCTGCGTCATGCCTTGGCGATGGGCGCAGATCGCGCGATCTTGGTCGAAACGCCAGCCATCGTTCAGCCCTTAGAAGCGGCAAAATACCTCAAAGCGGTTACTGAGCGCGAAGCGCCACAACTGGTGTTGACTGGCAAGCAAGCGATTGACGACGACGCAGCAGAAACGGCGCAAATGTTGTCGGCACTCTTGGGCTGGCCACAAGCGACGTTTGCATCGCAAATCGACATCGCTGACGGTAAAGCCGTAGTGGTACGTGAAATCGACGGCGGCCAAGAAACGCTGTCTTTGCCATTGCCTGCCGTCGTGTCGGTGGATTTACGCCTGAACGAGCCGCGCTTTATTAAATTGCCCGCCTTGATGATGGCCAAGAAAAAGCCAATCGAAACGCTGCCAGCGGCTGATTTTGCGATCTCTGCGCCAGCGTTGGAATTACTGGCTATTGCTGAGCCGCCTGCGCGTAAACCGGGCAAGATTTTGAATTCGGTGGCTGAACTCGTTGCCGCTTTACGGACTGAGAAGGTGTTGCCATGAGCGTTTTAGTTATTGCTGAATTAGACAGCCACGGCATCAAAGCCGCCACGCGCTCTGCCGTAAGCGCTGCGGCGCAATTCGGTGAAGAAGTTCATCTTTTGTTGGCTGGTAGTGATGTGGCAGGTATTGCCACACAAGCATCATCAATCAAGGGCGTGAGCAAGATACTCCTTGCTGATGCGGCTGAATACACACACGGCGTGGCTGAAAATCTAACGCCTTTATTAGTAACGTTGGCTCCGAGCTACTCAGCGATTGTCGCTGCGGCAACGAGTTTTGGTAAAAACCTATTGCCTCGCGCAGCGGCTTTGCTTGATGTCGCGATGGTGTCGGAAGTGATTCAAATCATCGATGCGACAACGTTTGTTCGCCCGATGTACGCCGGTAATTTGAACGCTACGGTTAAAGCGCCAGCAGGTTTGCGCGTATTGACGATTCGTCCAACGGTATTTGAAGCCGCAGCCAGTGAAGGTGGTGCAGCCAGCGTTGAAACTATTGCCACGACAGGCGATGCTGGCAAGGCCGTATGGGTAAGCCGCGACTTGGTGCAATTGGATCGCCCAGAATTGGCAACGGCTAATGTGGTGATTAGTGGTGGTCGCTCGCTCGGCAGCGCCGAAGCGTTCAAAGCCACATTAACGCCATTGGCCGATGTGTTGGGCGCGGCGATTGGCGCGACGCGCGCCGCAGTGGATGCCGGTATGGCCCCGAATGACAGCCAAGTCGGCCAAACTGGCACGGTGGTTGCGCCTGATTTGTATATTGCGTTCGGTGTTTCTGGCGCGGCGCAGCACGTAGGCGGGATTAAAGACAGTAAGGTGATTGTCGCGGTGAATCATGACGCCGACGCTCCGATTTTCCAAGTGGCTGACTACGGTCTGGTCGCAGATTTATTTACAGTGGTGCCTGAGCTCACTGCTGCTTTGAAAGGTTAAGACATGTCTAAGTTTGCCCATGAAACGGTATTGAGCGTTCGTCATTGGAATGATTCGCTGTTTAGTTTTACGACGACGCGCGATGAGTCGCTGCGTTTTGAAAACGGCCAGTTCGTCATGATCGGTTTGGAAGTGGACGGCAAGCCGCTGATGCGCGCTTACTCGATTGCTAGTGCCAATTACGAAGAAGAACTCGAATTTTTCAGTATTAAAGTACCTAATGGCCCATTGACATCGCGTCTGCAACATTTGAAAGAAGGCGATAAATTACTGGTGAGCCGTAAGCCAACCGGTACTTTGGTGTTGTCGGATTTGAAGCCCGGTAAAAACCTGTATTACCTCAGCACCGGTACCGGTCTGGCGCCATTTATGAGTCTGATCAAAGACCCTGAGGCTTACGAGCGTTTTGACAAGATCATTTTGGTGCACGGCGTACGCACCGTGAGCGAATTGGCTTACTCGCATTACATCGAAAATGAATTGCCACACAATGAGTTTTTCGGCGAAGAAGTCGCCAAAAAATTGATTTACTACCCTACGGTGACGCGCGAGCCATTCCGTAATCAAGGCCGTCTGACTGATTTGTTTGCTTCAGGCAAATTGACCAACGATATCGGTTTGCCACCGCTGAATCCAGAAACCGACCGCGCGATGCTGTGCGGTAGCCCAGCGATGCTAGAAGACACGTGCAAATTGCTTGATTCACTCGGTTTTAAAGTATCGAAACGCATTGGCGAACCAGGCGATTACGTGATTGAACGCGCTTTCGTTGAGAAATAACTAGTAAAGCAAAACATTTCTTGCATCGTTGTATTGCCTTGCCGTACTTCTTGTACTGTCTGCGGCTTCTACGCCTTGCCATAAAGATTTTGCATGCGTTTTTATGTGTTGTTGCGGTGCATTTCCACCGCAACCTTTGCATTGCTATCGCGGGCTGATTAGACTGTTGTTATAAAGTCACTCACGTATTTGGAGTTAGTCAATGCAAGTGAATGTTCGATTCGAAACCCCTCGTGCCTTACTGAATTTGAATGGCAATTTTACGTTTGAATTTCATCGAGAATTTAAACAAGCAACGACTTCTGCGCTAGAGCATGCAGGCCTGACTGAAATTGAGATCGATTTTGCTGCGGTTGATTATATGGATTCAGCGGCTTTAGGGATGTTGTTGCTATTTAATGAGCGTGCAGCGGGTAAAAAAATCACTTTGGTCAATTGTAAAGGCACTGTGAAATCGGTATTAGATATTGCCAATTTTGGCAAAATATTCGAAATCCGCTAAACGGAATACGAAAAAAACCGGCAATGAGCCGGTTTTTTTTATGCCTGTTCATCTGGCTTAGGTTTCTTCCATTCCGAGATCTTGAATTTTTCTAGTTAGGGTATTGCGTCCCCAGCCTAATAATTCAGAGGCTTCTATGCGTTTACCCCCTGTGTGCACCAAGGCTTGTTCAATCACGGTACGCTCGAACTCAGGCATGATGCTATCCAAAATTCGGTTTTCACCACGATTGAGTCGTGAAATCAATTCAGCTGCCAGCGATGCGCGCCAATCGCCAATTTGTCCTGAGCGAGTTGCTGCTATTTGCGATAGTTCGGGCGGTAAATCGCCGTCATCGACCAATTGCCCAGGCGCCATCACAGTGATCCAATGACAGATATTTTCCAGCTGCCGCACATTGCCAGGAAAATGGAACTGCGCTAATTGGCTCATTGCGGAATCGCTGAGGCGCTTGGCTTCAATGCCTAGGTCTTGCGCTGATTTAAGCAAAAAATGCTTGGCCAGTAGTGGAATATCTTGGCTGCGTTCACGCAGCGCAGGCAGGCGCAAGCGAATCACATTCAGGCGGTGAAATAAGTCTTCACGAAATTGGTGCTCTTTGACGCGATCTTCCAGATCTTGATGCGTGGCGGCAATGACGCGCACATTGGCTTTTATCGGTTGATGTCCGCCAACGCGATAGAAAAATCCATCGGATAACACGCGCAGCAAACGCGTTTGTAAATCAAACGGCATATCGCCGATTTCATCTAGAAATAAAGTCCCGCCTTCGGCTTGCTCGAAACGGCCAATGCGTTTGCCATCCGCGCCAGTAAATGCGCCGCGCTCGTGACCAAATAGCTCTGATTCGAGTAATTCTTTAGGAATCGCCGCGCTATTGATCGCAATAAAGGGCTTGCTGCTGCGTGGGCTATGCCGATGCAGCGCACGCGCGACCAGCTCTTTACCACTACCTGATTCACCCGTAATCATCACGGTGGCCGCCGAGTGCGACAATCTGCCAATCGCACGAAATACGTCTTGCATCGCTGGTGCTTGGCCGAGCATTTCTGGCACATCGTGCTGAGTTTCTTTGGAAGGCGCTTGTTGCTCGCTTTCAACCATTGCGCGGCGTATCAGTGCAATCGCTTGATCGACATCGAAAGGCTTAGGTAGATATTCAAACGCGCCGCCTTGGAACGCCGAAACGGCGCTATCTAAATCTGAATGCGCAGTCATGATGATGACGGGAATTTCCGGCCAATCGCGCTTGATGAGATCTAAAAAAACTAGCCCTGATTCACCTGGCATGCGGATGTCGCACACGACGGCTTGGGGGCGTTCAGTTTGCAATTTACTCAGCGCTTCGGTCGCCGAAGGGAAGGTGGCGTGCGCGATTTGTTCGCGTGCGAGTGCTTTTTCAAACACCCAACGAATTGAGCGGTCGTCGTCGATAACCCAAACTGGCTTCATGGCTGTGTTCCTGAGTCTTGCCACGCATTGAGTGGCAGAAAAATACTAAAAATCGTTTGACCGGGGCGACTATCAAATTCAATCACGCCATGATGTTGCGCCACATAAGTGTGCGCCAAATGCAGGCCAATGCCGGTCCCGCCATCGCGGCCTGAAACCAGAGGATAAAAAATAGTTTCTTTTAAGTGCTCGGGAATACCAGGTCCGTTATCACAAATATCAATGCGCAGCGCCAATGGATGGCGACGGCGATTGAGCGTCACTTGGCGCGCGATACGCGTCCTCAGCACCACTTCACCGATATTGGACATCGCTTGAATCGCATTACGAACGATATTGAGCACTGATTGAATCAATTGTTCTTTATCCGCAATCAGCAGCGGCATACTGGTGTCGTAGTCGCGCTTCACCGACAGCCCATTTGGCGTTTCAGCCAGCACCAGACTGCGCACACGCTCTAAAACTTCGTGAATATTGAGTTCTTTGATTTGCGGTAGGCGATGCGGCGTAAGCAGGCGATCGAGTAAGCTTTGCAAGCGCGAAACTTCATCGACGATGACGTCGGTGTATTCTTTGAGATGTGGCTCGGGTAATTCATGCGCGAGTAACTGTGCTGCACCACGAATCCCGCCAAGCGGGTTTTTAATTTCGTGCGCTAAATTCCGGATCAGCTCGCGATTAGCTTGTTGCTGCGCTTGTAAGCGTTCTTCATTGACGATACGGCGTTGTTGGTCGATACGGCGTACTTCAAGCAGCAATTCGGCAGCCGGTGATTCTATCGGCGTCACATCCAAAGTTACATACATTTCGCCATCCACGCCAAACACAATCAGCTCGTGCTCAGTAATAGAAATGCGCTTTTCGAGTGCCGTGTGTGCGGCGAAGACCAGCGGTGAGTTCAAACCAAAGCAGTTTTCTAATGTTTGGTGATCGGTGTCACGTAAATTAAATAGGCTATTGGCGGCGGGATTAGCAAAGACGATAAAGCCGTCGCAATCGACCGCTAAAACGGCGGCGTCCAGATAGTCGAGGCCAGCAAAGGCAGGGTGGCTCATGATGCTGCTCCATTAGGCGTTATTACACGCTTTCCTCGGCGAAAAATGCGAAGGTTCAGTTTGAGGCTTTACCTAGCAAAATTCAGGCCAGCTTAAAATCGGAATATAGGAGCAGAATAAGCCATTTTTGCACTAAAATGGTGCGTTTTTATAGTTGCAGTGGTTTTAACGCACTCGGGATAATTCGGATTGCAATGCTGCGACATTTTTCTCATGCATCACGCTGGTTTCGCGCAAGCGACCAATTCGCTCCAGATAGAGTTTTGGATTGGCTTGTTCGGCTGCCGTTTTATTGCTTTCTGCGTCTTGTAAATTCTTTTGCGCTTTGGCAAGGAGGCTACGTTCGCTATTGAGTTCTTCTTCCAAAATCAATTTACGATTGCTATCGCGGCTTTTTTGCGTTGCAGAATCGACTTTAGGGAAATTAACGGGCGAGGGCGCAGCAACACGTGGCGCTTTGACGCTAGGGCTGTCATTGCTGCGGCGGGCATTGGTCGACGGTTGCGATTCCGACATAATGCGCACTGCACCTTTGATTGGCGAGTTGGTAAAGGTCACATTGCCGTTTTCATCGGTGTATTTATAGATGTCGGCCATGGCGGCGCTGCTCATCAAGAGCGCGCTGATAAAAATTTTTGCATACATAGTTGAAAGGTATCACAGCCCTGACTTTGTGCCTAATCGCTTAGTCGAATGTTTCGATTTAACTTACTGCTTATGGCGCATCTGAATGGCCCAGTGTTTTATCTGGCGCGACACAATCGCGGATTCTCTGTTTGAGCACTTTGGCTTCAGGAAACCCATTGTCGATTTTTCTATCCCACACTAAAACATCATCGCAATGAATCAGAAAAACCCCACCTGTACCTGGTTGTAGCGCCACTTCGCCGAGTTCAAACGCAAAAGTAGTGAGTAGTTCTTGCGCGAGCCAAGCGCTACGCAGCAGCCAGTTGCATTGCGTGCAGTATAAAATCGTAACGCGTGGTTTTGTGCTCATTTTGAATAAAGCCTAAGTATTTATAGTTTTTAAATCAGAAGCCCAGTTGTGGGCTTCTTTTCACTTTAGTTACCACTTTTACGTACTGATTTGAGCAATTCATCCAGCACGGGCATACCTGCAGGCGCGTTGCTGTGATTGATAATGCCAACAACCGCCCAAGTTTTGCCTTGCGCATCACGTACATAGCCTGCAACAGCGCGTACATCTTTGAGAGTACCCGTTTTGATATGGCCTTGGCCGATGCTGGCTTCATCTTTTAGGCGCTTTTTCATCGTGCCATCGATACCGACAATCGGTAGCGATGAGATAAATTCAGCAGCTAAAGGTGCGTTCCATGCATCTTGCAATAACTCGGCTAAATGCCGAGTGCTGATTTGCTCTTTGCGCGACAAACCTGCACCATTTTCGAGCACTAGCTCCGTGAAATTTTTCCCTTTGCTTTGCAACCAGCATTGAATAACGGCTGCCGAGCGACTAGCTGTTGTTGCACCATCGGCGGCTGTGCCTTGGGCTGCGCCCAGTGTGAGGAACAACTGCCGGGCCATCATATTGTTGCTGTATTTATTAATATCGCGAATCGTGCTGGCCACATCTTGTGATTTACTGCTGGCGAGCAAAACGCTATTGGCGGGTGTAATGCCGTGTTGCATTTGACCGCTGATTTTTCCGCCGGCTTCGCGCCAGAGATTTTTGAATAATAGATAGGTATAAGTCGGCGCATCAAATGCAGAGATGTATTTGTCGCCGATACACCCTACAGGTACTTCGCCAACCAGTTGAATCATCAATTGTGGTGTGGCTTGGCCGATGCGAAATTGCGCGCGTTTTTGCCAGGTTTCGCAGGGTGCGGCTTCGCCAAAGCCCAGTTGATTGCTCAGGCGAACTTCGGGCCAATCAGGCTCGACGGAGGCGCGCACGCGTTCACCATCGGCACGAACTCGCACTCGCAAGGATTTGAAGTTAGTCAGAAGCGCATCGGGTTTGACCATAAATGGCCGATCACTGGCTTCGCCATCGTCGTCAAAAGCTTGTTCATTTGGATCCAACACAAAGACGCTGCGATCTAATACCAGATTGCCACGAATTTCATCCACGCCTGCCGCTTTCAAATCACGCACCAAGAGCCACATTCGCTCTAAGGTCAGCTTTGGGTCGCCCGAACCTTTTAGGTAGAGATCGCCTTCCAGTATGCCATTTTTGGGTAGCGCATTCGCGCGCAGCTCGGTTTGCCATTGCCATGCTGGGCCGAGGATTTCAAGGCCAGCATAGGTGGTGACGAGTTTCATTGTGGAGGCGGGGTTCATTGCTACATCAGCGCGATAAAACTGCGGCCGACCCGCCGCATCGAGCGGAATCATAGAGACAGATAAAGCCTCCGCTGGGATTTTGGCCGTTTTGAGTGCATTGCTGACGCTGGCGGGCAAGCTTTCAGCAGCGAAGCTAGCGAGAGGTAAGCTGGCTGCTAAGGCAAGGGTAATGAGGCGTCGAATTAGGTATTGCATAGTGGATCCTGATTGGGATTTGAAACGGCAGATTGCTGATCTTGGCATGCCGTGACCGATTGTCTGACTTGCCATGCTGCAAGGTCACTTCGATACTGTTGCAATTCTTCGGTGTAGAGATCGAGAATGCATGGATAACAGCCGCTGCTGCAACAGGCTTCGAGCGGCGGTTCAATCGGCGCTTCGGGCTTAGGATCGAGATTATTGCTAGATAGTTCCGCTGAATGGTTTGTCATTTTACTTTCAATTTAAAAAAGGGCATAAGTTAGATAAGCAAAAGTTTTGGCCTAAGGCCACCCAGTCTTGCATCGTTGTCTCGCCTTGTCGTACTAAAGTACTGCCTTGGGCTTGCCCGCTTTGCCATAAAACTTTTGCACGAGCACTTAATGTCGCCATTTGCTATGCGCGTAGCACTTTTAAAAAGGTGCTCTGTTAGATTAAAACCAGACTCTGTTAGAATGCTGCCATGAGCTACCAAGTACTAGCCCGTAAGTGGCGACCGAAAACTTTTGCCCAATTGGTCGGGCAGGAACACGTGATTAAAGCGCTGGCAAATGCGTTTGCCTCTGAGCGCTTGCATCATGCGTATTTGCTCACCGGTACGCGCGGCGTGGGTAAAACTACCATCGCCCGCATCATGGCCAAGGCACTCAATTGCGAAACCGGCATTACGTCCGAGCCTTGCGGCGTGTGTTCTGCGTGTACGCAAATTGATGCGGGGCGCTTTGTCGACCTACTTGAGATCGATGCGGCATCTAATACCGGTATCGACAATATTCGCGAAGTCTTGGACAACGCGCAGTATGCACCGACCGCAGGCCGTTTTAAAGTCTACATTATCGACGAAGTGCACATGCTCTCCAAGTCGGCTTTCAATGCGATGCTAAAAACGCTGGAAGAGCCGCCGAGCCACGTCAAATTTATCCTAGCTACCACTGATCCGCAAAAAGTGCCGATCACGGTCTTAAGCCGTTGTTTGCAATTTTCATTGCGCCAAATGACGCCGCAACAAGTCACCGGCCATTTGCATACGGTGCTACAGGCTGAACAAATCCAATACGAAGCACTTGCGCTGAATCTAATCGGCCACGCCGCCAGCGGCTCAATGCGCGATGGGCTGTCACTGCTCGATCAAGCGATTGCCTATGGCGCTGGCAAAGTGGCAGAAGCCGATGTGCGGGCGATGCTTGGCGCGGTCGATCAAAGTTATTTGTTTGAGCTTCTCACGGCGCTGCTGCACAAAGACGGTGCAGCACTGCTGAAAACGGCCGATACGATTGCTGAACGCGGTCTGTCGTATGAGGCGGCATTGCATGAGCTTGCGTCGCTATTGCAGCAAATTGCCCTCGTGCAGGCTGTACCCGGCGCATTGGCGGACGATTTACCGCTGCGTGAGCAAATTATCAGCATTGCACAAGCGCTCACGCCGGAAGACGCGCAGCTGTATTACCAAATTGCTTTGCATGGCCGTCGTGATTTACCGCTAGCTCCCGATGAGTATGCCGGTTTTACGATGACGATTTTGCGCATGCTGGCGTTTGCGCCTAGCGATGCAGGCCATATCGTTATGCCGGTGAATTCTTCTGCGATTGCTGCACCTGTTGCAGCGCAACAGACCGCCGCTACGTCGCCAGTGCATGCTCCACAAGTTCAAGCTGTGGTAACGCCAACTTCTACACCATTTCAAGCGGCTGAACCTAGCGCAAAATACGATGACACACCGCCTTGGCGGCAAGATGATGTGCCTGCACAAACTACCCCTGCGGCGCAACAAACTGCCCTAGTTCAAGCTTCTGTCGCGCAGCCGTCCGTGGTCGAGCCGCCAAGTTCACAAGCACCGCTAGTAGCGGCTGTTTTTAACGGCGATTGGCGCGCTTTAGTAGTGCATTTGAAGTTGGGTCAAGCAGGTATGTTGGCGCAGCACTCTGAATTATTGAACTACAGCGATATACACTTCAATATTAAAGTTGAAGAAGAACATCGTAGCGTAGCCACACGCGATTATCAGGAAAAGCTGCGCTTGGCGCTCAGCGAGTATTTTGGCCGCGAAATTGCGTTGAATGTGCAAATTGGCGAAGTGCTAACTGAAACGCCGGCGGATATTCATTATCGTGAAAAACAAGAACGGCAAGATAATGCGGTTGCAGCGATTAATCGTGATCCCTTTGTGCAAACGATGGTGAAAGAATTCGGCGCTAGTATTGCACTTGATTCAATCAAACCCATTTAAAAATCTCGTCCACGAAAAACACGAAAGCCACGAAAGGAAAACCAGTTCACTTGAATCATCGGCGCATAAACACAAGCTTACTTGTCTGTGTTGTTTCGTCTTTTTGAATTTTTCGTGCTTTTCGTGTCTTTCGTGGACACCTTCTCTTTTATTTAAAAAGGAACTCATATGTTTGGTGGTAAAGGCGGTATGGCTGGTTTGATGAAACAAGCCCAGCAAATGCAAGAAAATATGGCTAAAGCGCAAGAAGAATTGGCGACTGTGGAAGTAGAAGGCCAATCGGGTGCGGGCATGGTTAAAATCACGCTGACCTGCAGTAATGTCGTACGCCGCGTGGCGATTGATGACAGCCTGTTTGCAGACGACAAAGATATGCTTGAAGATTTGATTGCTGCGGCATTTAACGATGCATTGCGTAAAGCAGAAGCGACTAGCCAAGCCAAAATGGGTGGCTTTACCGCTGGTATGCAATTGCCGCCTGGTTTTAAAATGCCGTTCTGATTTTCCGGCCCTGGGCGATCTGTCTGGGGCGAAAATAAGGGTATTGCCCTGTAGGCATTACTCAATAAAGCCTACAGAGCAATACCCTATGCCTATTCCTGCATCACTCAATCAACTCATTGACGCTTTACGAATTCTGCCCGGTGTTGGCCCTAAATCAGCCGCGCGAATGGCGTTTCATTTGGTGCAGCGCGATCAGCGTGGTGCTGCCGACTTGGCCAGCGCGCTTGAAAACGCGCTTGGCACACTCAAACACTGCCGTCATTGCAATACCTTCACTGAAGCCGATACCTGCGAAATTTGCTTGGATGATAGGCGTAATCACACGCAATTATGCGTCGTTGAAATGCCAACCGATTTGATGTCGATTGAGCAAACGCGTAGCTATGAAGGGCTGTATTTTGTGCTGATGGGGCGGCTTAGCCCATTGGATGGCATTGGCCCAAATGATATTGCGCTAAAACAATTGCTGGAACGCGCTAGCGATGGCACGGTAGTGGAAGTCGTGCTGGCGACCAATTTCACCACTGAGGGTGAAGCGACTGCGCATTATCTGGCTGAAATGTTACGTGCTCGTGGTTTGCAAGTGAGCCGAATCGCCCGAGGCCTGCCAGTGGGCGGCGAGCTAGAGCATGTTGATCCGGGTACGTTGGCGCAGGCTTTAATTGAACGGCGTATTGTTTAGCAGGCGCTGATTGCGCTGCGCATGCCTTGTGATTTGGACGCTTTCATTAAGATGGTTTCGATTGGCTAAGATAATTGCTGCTCATAAATTGCGCGCTTTGCACGCAGTTGCGTCCTGCGGATTTGGCCGCATACATCGCTTGGTCTGCACGGGATAAAACCTCATCCAGCGTGCTATCGCTGGGCATTAAGGAGGTAATACCGATGCTCACGGTGGTGTGAAATGGCGCTTTTCCTTTTGGGGTGTGTTGCGATTGGGCAATTGAGAGGCGGATTTTTTCTGCGACAACCAGTGCTTGGTGATGATCGGTTTCTGGCAATAAAATCACGAATTCTTCACCACCCCAGCGCGCCGCGCTATCGGGGCCACGGATGTTTTGCTGGCAGATTTTTGCGATCTCTTTCAGGATCATATCGCCCGTGAGATGGCCGTACTGATCGTTCACTTTTTTGAAATGATCAACATCAATCATCATCACACTGAGTTCTTTCTGGTAGCGCCTCGCTTGTAAGATCGCTTGGCTGGCTTTGAGCTGCCATTCGCGGCGGTTGGGTAGCTGGGTGAGTTCATCGGTGGTGGCGAGTGTAGTGAGTTCAGCGTTGAGCGCCGCTAATGATTCCGTACGGGATTGAACTTCAATTTCCAGTAGCTCTTTATGATGCGTAATTTGCATTTGCGTTTGCGCTAAATACTGTAAAGCCAGCGCGATTGAAAAAGTAAAAACCTGAATTTGTAGTAATGAAATCACCAAATTTTGTGGCGCCCAAAAACCATAACCCTTAGCCGTGAGGCCAATGCAGAGCTGCGTGACGACTAGCAGCGCAAAATTAGTGGCCGCCATTTTAAAGCGCACCGTAATAAAGAGCATTAGGGGCAGTAGCAGCACGAGCATCCGATCCAATAGGAAATAATTGATCAGAATGGGCGGCAGTGTGGCGGTGAGATACCAAAAAACGCGGCGCAATTCTTTAAGTAGGGTGCCCGCTTTAAGGTAGGGGTAGAGTGGGCTCAGTAGCAATAAGCCCGAAGTATCGGCCAGTAATAAAATAGTGCTGCGTAGCAGTATTGAAGACGTATCTGATGGAATAAGTCCGCTGCAAATCATTAGAATAATAAACAGTGGCATCGTGAGCATGGAAGGCACGAGGCAGACCTCAAGCCAAACTTTGGGTAGTAGTATGGGGCGAGTCCAGAGTTGTGTGCCGTGGGCTTGATCAAGTTGCGTATAAGCACGGGCGGCGATAAAGGATTGCAGCGTATCAATTAAAGCAAAAATAAGCCCGATCACTGCAATGCGGCCGATTTGATGCTGCCAATCGCCATGAAATACATGGGGGGTGTTAACAATAAAACTGCCGACGAATACCAGTGCGATACCGATTTTTTTGAGCTGTAATACGGCAAATAAGCCAATCCCTGCGGCCAGCCAGACAATCGCCATATTGCCGGGATTTATCGTACCTAATTGAATCGATAATTCACCCGCGAGCAGATACAGCAATAAAAAAATGCCGATCCTTATGTGTAGTGAATTACAATTTTTACGCATGATTCTTACTTTGTTGTAAATAATACTCAAGTATAGCGTTGTTTGTGGTGAATTAAACTGAAATTAATGGCTTATTGCCGATTAACTGTTTGATTTAATTAGGAACTGCGGATTTGGCTTGCTTGGTGCGGAAATTAAAAAACCCATACCAGCAAGCCGGTATGGGTTTATCACGCTATTTTTAAGCCTGTGAATCACAGGCGAAAAGATTACAGCGAGTAGTACATGTCAAATTCAACTGGATGCACGTTCATGCGTGAACGATTTACATCGTTCATTTTGAGTTCGATGTAAGCATCGATCCACTCGTTAGTGAATACGCCGCCACGAGTCAAGAACTCGCGGTCTGCATCGAGTGCTTCCAAAGCTTGATCCAAAGATGAGCAAACGGTAGGAATCAATTTGTCTTCTTCAGGTGGCAAGTCGTACAAGTTCTTGTCCGCTGGATCGCCTGGGTGAATCTTGTTTTGGATGCCATCCAAACCGGCCATCATCAACGCTGCGAAGCAGAGGTATGGATTAGCCAAAGGATCTGGGAAGCGCGCTTCAATACGACGACCTTTTTCGCTGGCTACGTGCGGAATACGGATCGATGCAGAACGGTTTTTCGCTGAGTAAGCCAATTTAACCGGCGCTTCGTAATGTGGCACCAAACGTTTGTACGAGTTCGTACCTGGATTGGTGATTGCGTTCAATGCTTTCGCGTGCTTGATGATACCGCCGATGTAGAACAAGGCTGTTTCAGACAAACCTGCGTATTCATTACCTGCAAACAAGTTTTTGCCATCTTTCCAGATTGACTGATGCACGTGCATACCTGAACCATTGTCGCCAACGACTGGTTTTGGCATGAAAGTTGCAGTTTTGCCGTATTGATGTGCCACGTTATGCACAACGTATTTCAGGATTTGAGTCCAGTCAGCGCGTTGCGTCAAAGTCGAGAATTTAGTACCGATTTCATTTTGACCGGCATTTGAAACTTCGTGATGGAACACTTCAACAGGCACGCCCATTTCTTCAAGGATCAGCACCATAGAAGCGCGGATGTCTTGATGGCTGTCCACTGGAGGCACTGGGAAGTAGCCGCCTTTAACGCGTGGACGGTGACCGAGGTTGCCGCCTTGTACTTCATCCGCAGTCGCCCAAGCGCCTTCGTCTGAGCCGATTTTCACGAATGAACCTGACATATCCGTGTTCCAACGGATGCTGTCAAAGATAAAGAATTCTGGCTCTGGACCGAAGTAAGCCGTGTCACCGATGCCGGTGGTTTTCAAGTAGGCTTCAGCGCGGCGTGCTAATGAACGTGGATCGCGATCGTAGCCTTTACCTGTTGCTGGCTCAATCACATCGCAAGTCATGATCAGCGTTGGCTCATCAAAGAATGGATCGATGTTGGCAGTAGAAGGATCAGCCATCAACAACATGTCAGAAGCTTGAATGCCTTTCCAGCCAGAAATTGAAGAACCATCAAACGCGTGACCCGCGTCGAACCAGTCCTCGTCAACCACGTGAGAAGGAACAGTTACGTGATGCTCTTTACCGATGGTATCGGTGAAACGCAAGTCAACGAAACGAATGTCGTTTTCTTTAATAAGCTTGAGAACGTCTGCTGCCGCCATGTTGTCGCTCCTGAGGGACGAGTAAAAACACTAAAAATGAGTTGGATATTTGTTGCTGCATGTACTAAAGCACGAACCGTGCCAATGCAATTATTGCTTGCAGGCTATTGTGCCACATCTTATTGCTGGCGCGTAGCCTACTTTGCTGGGTATTTTTTGGTGCGTAGCCTTTGTTTTTGCACTGAATTGGTGCACTCGAAGTTTGCCTATTTCTCAGCGTCTATGGCTAAAATAGTGCGATGAATTAATTCAATCCGAGCGAGGGCGTTAAGTGAGTCAATTTAATGAGATTTTAGAAAGTGCCCGTTTACGAGCAGTGAATAAAGCATTGCCCTATTCGGGTGAGGTGACGCCGAGTGAAGCGTGGGCTTTATTGCAAGCGATGCCAAACGCCAAGTTAGTGGATGTACGCACGCAAGCCGAATGGCAATGGGTCGGTGTGGTGCCAGGGGCTCAATTGATTGAGTGGAAAAGCTATCCGAGCATGGCGAGTAACCCTAACTTTCTGGCGCAACTGAAAGCTGCCGTCGATCCAGAAAGCGTGCTGCTGTTTTTGTGCCGTTCTGGTGCACGATCGCACGCTGCGGCGGCATTGGCGGCGCAACATGGTTACAGCACGCTGAATATTCTGGAAGGTTTTGAAGGTGATGTAGATGCTGCAGGACATCGCGGCACCAGTAATGGTTGGCAAGCGGCAGGTTTGCCGTGGACGCAAAGCTAATTTCACGACTGTGCGACGTGTGACGCTGTAAGCCAAATCGAGTGGGGTGTACACTACGCCTCACTTTTTTATTTGCGCCGCGATCTCAGATGACTACGACTCAGCCGACTTACGTTGTTATTGGCAATCCGATTGCCCACTCCAAATCACCGCAAATCCATGCCTTGTTCGCTGCGCAGTTTCCGAATCATTCTGCAGTGGAAGGATTTTTGTATGATCGCCTGTTAGCGCCATTAGATGGCTTTACTGCTGCGGTGGATGCTTTTGCAGCAGCAGGTGGGCGCGGCGCGAATGTGACTGTGCCGTTTAAAGAAGATGCATTTAGGTTTGTTGAAGGTCGTTTAACATCTCGTGCAAGTCTTGCTGGTGCAGTTAATACTTTGGCACTTCGATCTGATGGCTTGTTCTACGGTGATAATACCGATGGAGCTGGTTTGATTTCTGATTTATTGCGCTATTCCGAAATTAAGCAAAAAAAGGTTTTATTGTTAGGGGCTGGGGGAGCTGCACGAGGTGCTCTTGGTCCTTTGAAACGAGAAAATCCAAGTTTGATTGTGGTTGCTAACCGTTCTCTTCATAAAGCGGAGTTATTGGTGCAATCAATTAAGTTCGGTAATTCTACCGAATTGCAATATCAGGTTGGTTCTGTTGGATCAATGCCTCTTGCTGAAATTCAAGGGCAATTTGATATTGTTATTAATTCAACTTCTGCAAGCCTTGCGGGGGAGCGCCTTCCTATTAAGAAGAGCGTTTTCGCGCCGAATGCTTTGGCCTACGACATGATGTATGGCAAAGCCGAAACGCCCTTTTTGGCGCAAGCGCGTGAAGCAGGTGTTGAGTTACGCGTCGATGGTTTGGGCATGCTCGTTGGGCAGGCGGCTGAGGCGTTTGAGTTGTGGACGGGTTTACGTCCCGATGTAGAGCCGGTATTGCAATGGATGCGTGAGCAACTTTAATTAATAATCGATGTATATGACTGTAGGCATTATTAGGTAATGGCTACATTCATATACCCATTAGGATCGTAATGAAACAGACTGGGGTTCTGGGCTGGATAGGGCGTGGTTTGGCCGCCTTGCTGGTGCTGGTGTTGTTGTGGAATATTTGGATGTTGCTGCATATCGTGGCATGGCGCTGGGTGAATCCGAGTAATACGGCATTTATGGCGGTGCAATTAGATCGCTTGCAAGAGATCAATCCGGCTGCCGAGCTAAAATACGAATGGGTGGATTACGAGCAAATTTCACCGAATCTGAAGCGCGCTTTGGTCGCTTCAGAAGACGCTAAATTTCTCGATCATGAAGGTTTTGATTGGGAAGGTTTGCAAACCGCGTGGGAAAAAAATATTAAAAAAGGTCGAATTGTCGCTGGTGGTTCGACGATTACGCAGCAGCTCGCGAAAAATCTGTTTCTATCTGGCAGCCGCAATCCGCTGCGCAAAGTCGAAGAAGCGGTGCTGACCGTGATGATTGAAGCGATTTTAGATAAGCAGCGAATTTTTGAAATTTATCTGAATGTGATTGAGTGGGGCGATGGTGTGTTTGGTGCGCAAGCGGCGGCGCAGCATTATTATAAAACTAAGGCCAGCAAACTCAGCGCTGGGCAAGCGGCCAAATTGGCTTCAATGGTCACTAATCCGCGTTATTTTGATAAAAATCGCAATGACCGACGTTTGCTGCGTAAAGCGGCAATTATTCAGCGCCGAATGCCCTATGCCGATATTCCATAAATAGACCACACCCACCGCAGTAAATCCAAGATCAGGCGAGATTTGCTGATAGCATCGCAACAAGTGGTAAAGCAACAGTTTTGGCCCAAGGGCAGCCCGTCTTGCATCGTAGTTTCCCGAGCTGTACTTGGATGTACTGCCTTGGGCTTGCCCGCCTTGCCATAAAACTTTTGCACGAGTATTTAAAAAGAGGTGATGAATGATTTCTCGGTGGTGGCGGAGCGATGCGCTGGTTGCGGGTTTGGTGGTGCTGCTATTTACGTTGATTTGGCTAGCCACACCCTTGATTCGCAGCTTGGAAAGCAAGGCTTATGATTTGGCGATGAGCCAAATTACGCGCACGCCTTCGCCGAAAATCTCGATTATCTCCATCGATCAAGCCAGTCTCGACAATCTAGGCCGCTGGCCGTGGTCGCGCGATATCCATGCCAAAATGATCGCCCAGCTCAAAGCGGGCGGCGCGCAATTGATTGTACCCACGGTGTTTTTTACTGAACCGCAGCGTGATCGCGGCCTTGATTTTCTTGAAAAACTCGCCAGCCAAATCGCTGCCAATCCAGAAGCCTATCCAACCCATTTGAACGACAATCTGCACGCGACGATTAAAAATTTAAACGTCGATGCTCAGCTCGCCGAGCAAATCGGTGTAGCGGGCAATGTGCTGCTGCCGATGCTGTTTACTTTGGGTGAACAAGCCGGTGAGCCCAATCGTGAATTGCCTGAGTTTGTCACAAAGCAAGAGATTGAAGGCTCAGGGGACGCCACTTTAGGCATGCCGCCTTCTGTGATTAATCCCGTGTTGCCGATTGCTGAAATCGGCGAGCGCGCCAAAGGCGTGGCATCGCTGAATTTAGAGCCGGATGCAGATGGCGTGGTGCGGCGTGCGCCGATGGCACTGCGTTATTACGATGCGATTTTCCCGTCATTTTTGACGTTAGCAGCAGCAAAAAGCTTGAATATGCCGAATCGACAATTGAGCGTGGATTTTGGTCGCTCGGTAACGCTGGGGCCGATGCGCTTTGCAACTTTGGCCGATAGCGCGCTGATGCCGCATTTTTACGCCGATCAACACGGCAAACCCGCGTTTAGCGTGGATTCTTTTTACGATGTGGCCGCAGGAAAAATCCCTGCCAGCAAATATCGCGATCAAATTGTGTTGATCGGCGCGACCGCGCCAGGAATCGGCGCAGCGCTCACGTCGCCCGTGCTGACTAATAATTCACCGGTCGTGTTGTTTGCGAATAATTTATCAGCCGTCTTGTCGCAGCACTATTACACGCCGATGCGTTGGGGCTTTGCGATTACGCTGAGCTTAGTTGTGATGGTGGCGCTGTATTTAAGTTTGGTTTTGCCGCGCCTTCGCGCCAAAGCGGGTGCGATTTCAACGGGTATCATCTTATTGACGCTGTTGCTGGCGCATTATTTTTTGATGAATACCTTGATGATTTGGCTGCAATTGATGGCGCCAGCCACGTTGCTGCTGTTGGGACATTTGGCTTTAACAACGAAACGCTTTTTATCAACTGAGGCTAAAGGCGATAAATCAGCGATTGAATCCGCAGAATCGAATCGTATGCTGGGTTTGGCGTTTCAAGGGCAAGGCCAGTTGGATATGGCATTTGATAAATTGCGCCGCGTGCCGCTGGATGACAGCATGATGGAAGTGATGTACAACCTCGGGCTGGATTTTGAGCGCAAGCGACAGTTTAATAAGGCCGAGTCGGTGTATCGCTTGATGGCGAAGTTCAATGCCAAGTTTAAAGATTTGCCCGAGAAATTAAAAACCGCGCAGCAAATGGCCGCAACGGTGATTCTCGGTGCAGGTTCGGCGGGCGGAACGATGATTTTGGCGGGTGGCGATGTAGAAAAACCGATGCTCGGACGTTATCAGCTTGAAAAAGAGCTGGGCAAAGGCGCGATGGGTGTCGTGTATTTGGGCAAAGACCCTAAAATCGGCCGCGAAGTGGCGATTAAAACACTGGCGCTGTCGCAAGAGTTTGAAGCTGATTTACTCGATGAAGCGCGTGAGCGTTTTTTCCGTGAAGCTGAAACGGCGGGCAAATTGAATCATCCGAATATCGTCACGATTTTCGATGCCGGTGAGGAACACGATTTAGCCTATATTGCAATGGAGTTCTTACACGGTGAGGATCTGATGCCGTATACGCGGCCAGCCCATTTGCTACCCATGTTAGAAGCAATTACCTTGGTTAAACACGTTGCACTGGCTTTGGATTATGCGCATAAAGCGGGCGTGGTGCATCGGGATATTAAGCCAGCGAATGTGATGTACGATAGAGCAAAACAGTTGGTGAAAGTCACCGATTTTGGCATTGCGCGAATTACCGATTCGAGTAAAACCAAAACCGGTATGGTGCTGGGAACGCCGTCGTTTATGTCGCCTGAGCAGCTTGCGGGTAAACGCATTGATGGGCGATCCGATTTATTTTCTTTGGGTGTGATGCTGTATCAATTATTAACAGGGCATTTGCCTTTTGTGGGAAGTTCGATGGCAGAGTTGATGTATCGGATTACACAGCAGCCACCGACTGACCCACATCAATATACCCCCAAGTTACCTGCAATTGTGGTGAAAATTTTGCTCAAAGCAATGGAAAAAGACGTGACACAACGTTTTCAAACGGGAGCTCACTTTGCGCAAGTCTTGGCAAAAGTTGAAGCTGCATTAAAAGGGGTTGCGGATGCGCAGTCTAGCAACGGCGCTTGAAATTTGCGGGCTGACCGATGTCGGTTTGCTGCGCGATCATAATGAAGATGCGATCAGTTTTGATACGGATATGGGCTTGGTCATTCTTGCTGATGGCATGGGCGGTTACAATGCCGGAGAAGTAGCGAGTGGAATTGCCACGCAAGTGGTCAGTGAAGTGATGCGCGCCCAATTGGCAGCGATGCCGCCGCATGTTAAAACGGCGGGTAGTTTGTGGCCAGTAGCGCATGAAATGCTGCTGATTGCAGTGGATAGATCGAATTCTTTGATTTTTCAAACCGCTGAGCAGCATCCGCAATGCGCGGGTATGGGTACGACCTTGGTCGGGGCTTTATTTTACGATAATCATTTGGCGGTTGCCCATGTTGGCGATTCGCGGGCTTATCGTTTTCGGCAGCAAGAATTAACGCAGTTGTCGCGTGATCATTCGTTTTTGCAAGAGCAAATTGATGCCGGTTTACTCACAGCCGCTGAAGCACGGTATGCGCCGCATAAGAATTTAGTCACGCGTGCCGTCGGTATTGCACCGATGGTGCAAACTGAATTGCATGAATATGCCGTTGAACCTGATGATATTTATCTATTTTGCTCTGACGGTTTAAACGATATGCTAGACGATGATTCGATCGAAGCTTTACTCAAAGCGCAGGGCAGTCATTTATCGCTGGCGGCGAAAACCTTAATTGAGCAAGCGAATGCGATGGGTGGAAAAGACAATATTTCAGTGATTTTAGTGCGAATTCGACGTGATTTTTCCGTTGAAGATGGTTTGTGGAAAAAAGTGGGTGGCTGGTTTGGCGCCAGTAATTAAGGTATTGGAAGCGATAACTCATGGCAAAACTTTATTTAAGTCTTGAAGGTAATCCGGTCAAAGAATTTCGGCTGACGCGGCATCGCACGTCGATTGGCCGTCGTTCATCCAATGATATCCAAATTGATAATTTGGCCGTATCCGGTGAGCATGCCGTGCTGGAGTTGGTCGGGCAAATTTATTTTATTGAAGATCAAAAAAGCACCAATGGCACTTCGGTCAATGGTGAGAAAATTAAACGTCATCCATTGCGTGATGGTGATGAAGTTAAAATCGGTAAATACAGCCTTAAATTTTGGCGCGAAGCGGCGGCAGAAGCGAGCGGTACGGATTTTGAGCGCACCATGATTTTGCACGCAGCGCCGCAGCCGCAAGTTAAAACTGATACTGCGCCAGCAGCAGTTGTGCGGGTTTTAACAGGTGCCAATGCTGGGCGTGAGTTGGTTTTAACTAAAAATGTGACTACTTTGGGTAAAGCCGGTTTGCAAGTGTCTGTGATTAATCGCCATGGCTTGGATTATTTCTTGGCGCATGTTGAAGGGGCTAAACGTCCTATTGTGAATGGCCGTGAAATTGGCGAAACACCGCATCAATTAATCGAAGAAGATTTAATTGAGATTTTAGGCATTCGGATGGCCTTTTTTTACCGGTAAGTAGTAAAGCAAAAGTTTTGGGCTAAGGTCACCCTGTCTTGCATCGTCGACTCGCCTTGCCATAAAATTTTTGCATGGGTACTTCATATTATGAGCGCATTACGGGTATTGGGTTGCAGCGGCGGAATTGGGGGTAGCAATCGCACCACCTCATTCCTGCTGAATCAAACCATTTTAATCGACGCCGGAACGGGGGTCGGTGATTTAACGATGGACGAGCTTTTGCAAATAGAGCACGTGTTTATTACGCACGCCCATTTAGATCATATCGCGTGCTTGCCGCTGTTAATTGACTCCACCATTGGCGCACGTACGACGCCTGTCACCGTACATGCTACTGCCGCAACGATTGCTATTTTAAAAGCACATATTTTTAATTGGCTGATTTGGCCTGACTTTAGTGTGATCCCTAGCGTCGAAGACGCTTTTTTGCGTTATGCACCGCAAGAATTAGGCGAATCTTACTTCATTGATGGTGTGACAATCACCCCGATTCCCGCTGAACACACGATTCCTGCTGTGGCGTTTCAAATTGAGAATGACCGTTCATCGATTGTTTTTAGCGGCGACACCGTTGGCGGCCCGCAATTTTGGCAAGTTGTGAATCAAATCACTAATCTAAAGACTCTAATTATTGAAACGGCTTTTGCTGAGCGTGAATTGCCATTAGCGAAAATGGCTAAGCATCTGTGCCCGAGTACTTTAGCGGCAGAATTACTCAATTTGCAAAGTAGCGTCGAAGTCTTAATTACACATTTGAAGCCCGCAGATAGCGATTTAACCATCGCTGAAGTGCTTAATTTGGATCATATTCACCCGATTCGTCGCTTATTACAGGGTGAAATATTGGAGTTTTAAACTATGCCCAGCGCCGAAACAGGCCTTCATCTGGCCTTTTTGCATAATTTACAAGCCTTAACGACTAAAATTCATGCAACGGGGCGACTGGACGAACTCTTAACCGAAATGAGTCCCGATGTGTGCGTGGTTTTTGGCTGTGAGCGATTCACGTTTTACGTGGTCAGTGATGATGGCCGCGATCTGATTGCCAAAGTTAAAACCGGATTGGAAGGTGTTCGTGAACTGCGTATCGCAATCAATGATCGAAGCTTGGCGGGCTTTGCTGCCAATCATAAGCAGCTCCTCAATATTAGCGATGTGTATGATAAAGCCGAGCTGAATCAACACGGGCCTAATCTACAATTTCTGCAAGTGGTCGATCAAAAAACCGGATTTCATTCACGTGAAATGCTGGTTGCTCCCATTCTTAATGATGCCGACGGCGTCTTGCTCGGTGTAGTGCAACTGATTAATCAGCAGCAAAAACAGCCATTTGGCCCTAACTTGTGTGAAGGTGCGCAACTGCTCGCTAAAACACTATCAGTCGCCTTAAAGCAGCGTAAAGCATCTGCTTATCCCTTTGTTCCGCAACATAAATACCATCAATTGATTGCATCAGGCGTGCTGTCGCCAGCGGCGTGGCAAGTGGCGCAAAAAGAGTCGTTAAAACTGCAACAAGACATCGAGCAAGTTTTGCAAATGGGCTTTAGCGTTACGCCTGAGCAAATCGGTGCTTCTTTAGCTACGTTTTATGGCTGCGCTTACGAGCCGTTTGTGAACGATCGAATCAAACCGCTCGACTTGCTCAAAAATATTAAGCGTGAATACGCGATTGAGCAGCAATGGCTGCCGATTGATGACGCAAATGATTGCGTATTGATTTTAACTACCGATCCTGAACGTTTGCGTTTAAGCCATGCTAGCCAGCTGTTTGCGGATAAAAAACTACAAATCAAAATTACGACACGGCAAGAGTTCATTCGTACCGTCGATCAATTTTTTGGCGCGCTTGCTGATGGCAGTATCGATGTATTGCTCGGAACGATGCACGAAGAAGATGAAGTGTTTAGCTTAGAAGACGTGAGCGCCGCGCAGGATAACGAAGTCGTCAAATTGGTCAATCAAATCATTGCCGATGCGCATCGGCAGGGCGCATCTGATATTCATATCGAGCCTTATCCGGGGGCTGCCAAAACTCAAATTCGTTTTCGGCGCGATGGCGATTTACTGCATTACCGCGAAGTGCCATCGGCTTATCGCAGCCCCTTGGTGACGCGGATCAAAATCATGTGTGATTTGGACATCAGCGAAAAGCGCAAACCGCAAGATGGCAAAATCAAAATGAAAAAATTCGTACCGACTTTGGATATAGAGTTGCGCGTTGCGACGATTCCGACGGCGGGTGGTATGGAAGACGTCGTGATGCGGATTTTGGCTGCGGGTGAGCCTTTACCGCTGGAAAAACTAGCCTTGTCGGCGAGAAATTTAAGCCGTTTACAAAGTGTGATTGCTAAACCTTACGGCCTATTTTTTGTTTGCGGGCCAACCGGCTCGGGCAAAACAACGACTTTGCATTCGGTGCTGAAGTATCTCAATCGGCCTGAAACTAAAATCTGGACCGCAGAAGATCCGGTTGAAATCACGCAAAAAGGTTTGCGGCAAGTTCAGGTGAATGTAAAAGCCGGACTCACTTTTGCCAGCGTAATGCGCTCGTTTTTGCGTGCCGATCCTGATGTGATTATGGTCGGCGAAATGCGCGATCTTGAAACGACAGGTATGGGCGTTGAAGCCTCCTTAACTGGGCATTTGGTGCTCTCGACTTTGCATACCAATAGCGCACCTGAGTCGATTATTCGTTTGCTGGACATGGGGATGGATCCGTTTAATTTTTCTGATGCTTTGCTGGGGATTTTAGCGCAGCGTTTAGCGCGTCGCCTGTGTGCAAAATGTCGTGAAAGCTACGAGCCCGATGCCAATGAAATTGAACACATGCTGGGTGAATACGCTGAAGAGCTGAAAAATACCGTCGCTTGGCAGGCCGACCCAGTGGGCGAGATGGCTGCGCTGCGCCAAGAGTGGTTAGCGAGCTTTGCGGATCAGGGTAAGTATCGATTGTATCGCGCTGTCGGTTGCGCCGAATGTCATGACACGGGCTATAAAGGCCGAGTTGGCTTGCATGAATTGATGGTGGGCAGCGATGCGGCTAAGAAATTAATCCAAGAGCATGCCCGTGTCGCCCAATTACTCGCCTGTGCTTTACAGGAAGGTATGCGGACATTGAAGCAAGATGGCATTGAGAAAGTGCTGCAAGGTATTACTGACATGGCCCAAATTAGAGCTGTTTGCATCAAATAAGTAGTAAGGCAAATGTTCTCCAGCATCGTTGTAGCTACTGGTCGTAATCAACATACTGTCTGCGGGCGCTACGCCTTGCTTAAATATAGGGGAAGCATGATGGATATTGCTGAGCTGCACGAAAGGCTGGAAAAGCTCAATTCGATTGGTATTGCGCTGTCGGGTGAGACGCAAATTGATCGTTTGCTAGAAAGTATTTTAGTCGCAGCTTCTGATTTGGTGCAGGCCGATGCGGGCACACTGTATTTGATCCGAGATCAGCAATTGCATTTTGAAATCGTGATTAATACGTCGCTAGGCATTGCGATGGGCGGCACGAGTGGCGTGCCGATTAGCTTGCCGAGCATTCCTTTGCATAACGCTGATGGTTTACCTAATTTGGCCAATGTCGTTGCCTGCGCGGTGAATAAAAATAAAACCATTAATATCGTTGATGCCTACGCTACCGATGATGAATATGATTTTTCGGGTACTCGCTGTTTTGATCTGGCGACGGGTTATCATTCGCAATCTTTTTTATCAGTTCCCATGCGCAATCATGAAGGTGAAGTGATTGGCGCTTTGCAATTAATAAATGCACAAACCGATTTACGCGAAATTATTCCATTTTCAATGAGCGATCAGCATTTGGTTGAATCGCTGGCATCACAGGCCGCTATTGCAATTACTAATCGGATTTTAATTAATTCCTTGCAGCAATTATTTGAAGGTTTTATTAATTTGATTAATTTGGCGATTGATGACAAATCGCCCTATACCGGTGGGCATTGTCAGCGCGTACCTGAATTAACGATGATGCTGGCTGAAGCGGTGAGCCGTACCACTGAAGGTAGTTTGGCGAGCTTTTCACTTTCTGAGCGTGATCGTTATGAATTAAAAATTGCCGGTTTATTGCATGATTGTGGAAAGATCACCACGCCGGTGCATGTGGTGGATAAAGCGACTAAATTACAAACGATTTTTGATCGAATTCATTTAATTGATACTCGATTCGAGGTGTTATTACGGGATATTGAAATTGCCCATTTGCGTGGTGAAATGAGCGCCGAGCAATACCAAGAACAACTGAACGCTTTAAATTCTGATCGAGAATTTATTCAAAAAGCCAATTTAGGCAGCGAAATGATGAGCGAGGCCGATATTAATCGTGTTACGCAGATTGCGGCTAGGCCGTGGACTACGGCGGGTGGCGTATCTCAACCATTTTTAACGATGGATGAATATGAAAATTTAGCCATTCGCAAAGGCACTTTAACTGCGGCAGAAAGGCAGATTATTAATCATCACATTGAGGTGACGATTCAAATGCTAGAAGCGCTGCCTTGGCCTACGCATTTGTTGAATGTACCTGAATATGCAGGTGGTCATCATGAGCGCATGGATGGCAAAGGTTATCCAAAAGGGCTGCGCCGCGAAGAAATGAGTGTGCAAGCACGAATTATGGGGATTGCCGATGTGTTCGAGGCGCTGACTGCGCGTGATCGGCCGTATAAAGACGGTATGAAGCTGTCGGTAGCGCTGGGAATTTTGACGCGAATGGCGTGCGAGCAGCATGTAGATAAAGATTTATTGGAAGTTTTTTTACGTGAAAAAGTGTGGCTCGATTATGCGAAATTATTTCTTGAGCCAACGCAGTGTGATGAAGTTGATTTGGACGCACTTATCCATAAATTAAAAGATATCTAGGGTATCTTCATGTGACCGTTATTTATTAACGGCTACAGTAAAATACATCGCTTAGCTCATCCCACCAGAAGCGACGAAATGAATCCGTTCAAAGTCATTGCCTCGACTTAAGATACTCACCAAACGAATCCGTGTTTTTCGTTGTCCATCCCATAATTCCAGTAAACGCCCTTGGCGAAACCATCCGGACGGCAGAATGAGTGTGTTTGGCACTTGTAAGGCGACAATCGCAGGAATCAGTAAGACTTCAGTGTGATCCGTTTGCCCAAATCGGGCAGCATCTTGGGCGCGGATAGTGGCCGCTTGCGGTTGCCCAGGCAGTAATTGCACGCCGATTTGCAAATCGTCATCGTGCTCGCAAAGCCAGCGTATGCTACCGATCAGGTATTGCTGTAGATCTTTTATTATTACAAGCTGCTGCAAACTCACGCGCTCGCCATCATGAGTGCGCTGTAGGCGCAGCCCTGTGGCGGTTTCATCGATGGTTTGCCATGGATTGGTCGTGATTTGGGGCAGAATGACAGGCGTATTGAGCGCGCTGGTTTGGCCAAATAAACGGATTTGCATCAGTTCTTGGCTGCTGAGCTGGGATTCATCTTGTGGTGCAGGAGCAAATCGCCCTTCGGCCATCCAGCGATGTAAGTTGCTCAAGCCAAAGCCGACAGCTACAGCTTTTTGGCTTTCACGACGCGGGAGACTGCGCTCAATCGGATGATCGCACCATTGTCGGTACAAATCGGTGAGTAGTGCTTCGGCAGCTTGTGGGCTGAGCGCGGTACCGAGGCCGATTTTCTCTGGCATTTCGCCACTGCGCAGCAGCTTAATGCGTTTGCTCAGCGCTTGAGCAAGCAGCAAGCTGCTAATCGCCATCTCACTGTCTTTTGTCGTGCGTTCACGTCGCTCAGGTGCAGCTGGTGCTTCAAAGTCAATCGTGTAGGCGGATCGATTTGCTAGTGTTTCAGCAATATGCTCTAAAGTGCAGCGTGTTGCGAAAACTTCTAAGCATTCATTAATCCACGTTAGATAACGTAAATTATATTGAAATGGATTCGCTGCAATGAGTAATAAACTATGAATAAATATATTTTCTGCTGTAGCAGCGCCGCCAATATTAATTAAACTATCTTTCGCTTTTTTTTGTTCAATTCCTAAAAATTTTGCCAATTGATAATAATTAAATTGCTGCACCCATTGAGTATTGGGAACCGATTTATTAATTAAGATATAACAGGTATTCACTTTAAGGCTGCAGTATAAAGCGCGCTCGGCAAGTAGCGGCATGTATTCAGCAGCATCGCTTTGACCAGAAATTGCTGCATGCCAGCAGCGTGCATAACAACTCTCAAGCGCCTGCCAAAGTTGCAGTGCGGCTTGCCATGCGAGTGTTTCGTTGCCAGATAGAGGAATGGCTTTTTGTGTGTAGCGGCTTAAAAAGCCTTCTTGCAATACGTGCACTGATTCGCGAAATTGCTCGGCAATTTTAAGGCTGTCTAAGCCCGAAATCGTGCTTTGATTGAGCGCATTTAAAGCGTCCAGCATTTCGGCGTGCGCCACGGGTACATTAATCAGCGGCAAGAGTTTTAGCCAATCTCTGGCGCTTCTGGCGTCATGAAAAGGGGGCGTTGCAGTGCCAGAAATCGCAGGCAGGTGCTGAGAAAAGAGGGCGATGCTCATGGCTGTAGCTGGGAGATTTGTTGTTTCAGTTGCGTGAGCGCCGCTTCACTGACGGCGTGTGCGCTGCTACGTTGTGCTTGCGCCCAAATTGGGGCAGGGAAGTGCAGATCATCTTGCCAGCGCGGAATGATATGCCAATGTAAATGCGGCACCATATTGCCGAGACAGGCTAGGTTGATTTTATGGGGGTTGAGCGTTGTGCGTACCGCATTTTCGACGGCCCAAACGATATTCATTAATTGAGTTCGTTCAGCGGCGCTCAGGTCCGTCATTTCTGCAATATGCTGCGTGAGTACGACACGGCAAAATCCGGGATAGCCCGCCTCATCAGCCAAAATAACGCGTGCAAAGTCATTTTGCCAAAGCAATTCGCCGCCATTAGTCGCGCAAAGGGGGCAATCGAGGTGCATGAGACTTCCCGTGAATTAGGTTAATTAACGTTTGATTATAAGCGTTATTCCAAGTAAAAAAATAGGGTGCAGCGATGAGCTGCACCCTATTGTGTGAAGGTTAACAATTTATTACAAAAGTACGCGCTCTATACCACCATTACTGGCTTTTTTCACGTACTCCGGCATCCAATTTTGCCCCAATACATTCTTGGCAATTTCGATAACGATGTAATCAGCGGTTGTGCCTGAATCATCATCGTAACGGCTTAAGCCTTGCATGCACGATGGGCAAGACGTCAGAATTTTGACTTGCGCCTTAGCGTCGCCAGCATCCGCGCGCAGTTTGGCTGCGCCTTGCTCCATTTCCTCTTGCTTGCGGAAACGCACTTGAGTCGAAATGTCTGGGCGTGCTACCGCGAAAGTACCCGATTCGCCGCAGCATCTATCATTGAGATCGACGCGCTGCCCCATTAACTCATTGGCAACGTCAATACCTTTGTACGTCTTCATCGGCGTATGGCATGGCTCGTGATACATATACTGGGTACCGCTCACACCCTCAAGCTTGACGCCTTTTTCAAGCAGATACTCATGAATATCGAGTAAGCGGCAGCCTGGGAAAATTTCCTCAAAGCGATATTTCTGCAGTTGATCCATACATGTTCCGCATGAAACCAACACTGTTTTGATATCGAGATAATTCAGCGTATTGGCCAAACGGTGGAATAACACACGGTTATCCATCGTGATTTTGTCGCCTTTATCCGCTTGCCCGCTGGAAGTTTGCGGATAGCCGCAGCACAAATAACCTGGTGGCAATACCGTCGTTGCGCCGACATGCCATAGCATCGCTTGCGTCGCCAAACCGACTTGACTAAACAATCGCTCCGAGCCGCAACCTGGGAAGTAGAACACGGCTTCGGTTTCTTCGTTCAAGCGTTTCGGATCGCGAATCACCGGTACGACATTGCTGTCTTCAACATCGAGCAAGGCGCGCGCGGTTTTCTTCGGCAAGCCACCAGGCATCGGTTTATTCACAAAGTGAATCACTTGCGCTTTGAGCGATGCGGTTCCCAGCGTTGCAGGCGGCGCTTTGGTGATGCCTTTAATCAAGCCAAAACGTTTCGCCAAAGTATGCGCCAAGCGTTGACCTTGATAGCCCCATTCGATCATGACTTTGCGCATCAATTTGATGGTCGCAGGGTCTTTCATCGTTAGGAAAGCCATCCCGAGCGCAGAGCCAGGGTTAAATTTCTTTTTGCCTTCTTTGCGCAAGAAATTGCGCATCGCAATCGTCACATCGCCGAAGTCGATATCGACGGGGCAAGGATTCACGCAACGATGGCAGACGGTGCAATGGTCAGCCACATCGCCCAATTCTTCGAAGTGGCGCAGCGAAATTCCGCGCCGTGTTTGCTCTTCGTAGAGGAAGGCTTCAGTGAGCAGACCCGTTGCCAAAATTTTATTGCGCGGCGAATACAAGAGATTCGCGCGCGGTACGTGTGTGGTGCACACCGGTTTGCACTTGCCGCAGCGCAAGCAATCTTTGACCATATTGCTGATATTGCCGATGTCCGATTGTTCCAGAATCAGCGACTCAGTGCCGAGCAAGCTAAACGACGGCGTATACGCATCGCGCAAATCAGCGCCAGGCATCAACTTGCCTTTGTTGAAATGCCCGTTTGGATCAATTTTTTGCTTATACGCTTCAAACGGCGCGAGTTCTTCGCGCGTTAAGAATTCGTACTTGGTAATCCCAATGCCGTGCTCACCTGAAATCACGCCGTTCAAATCACGCGCCACTTGCATAATCCGCGCCACCGCATGATGCGCCCGTTGCAGCATTTCGTAATCGTCTGAATTGACCGGAATATTGGTATGCACATTACCGTCACCGGCGTGCATATGCAGCGCGACCCAAGTGCGGCTTTTCAGTACTTTTTGCTGGATGGCATGAATCGCGTCCAGAATCAATTTATCCGCACGGCCACCGAACAGAACTTCGAGATCGGTAAGTAATTCGCGTTTATACGAAATTCGCAAAATCGAATCACGGATTGCATGGAATACACTTTGCGGCAATTCATCTGGATCTAGCGTTTTTTCCAGCGGCATAGTCGGGAATGCAGTTTGATAGAGTTCAAACGCATCGTCCAAATTACGGCTGAGCCAAGTCCAGTGCGTGCGTGCACGCTCGATAAATGCCAGCGCCGATTCGCGTCGATCACCAATCAGCACATCATGGCTAACGGGTGAATCGCTGGCGTCAAACGGCAAGCGGCCTTGCTGGAAAAACTCGGTGAATTTATCGAGCAATTCCATTTTGTTATGGATTGAGAGTTCGATATTAATACGTTCAATCGCATCCGAATAATCACCAAGGCGGTTGAGCGGAATCACGACGTCTTCGTTAATTTTGAACGCATTGGTGTGTTTGGCAATCGCCGCAGTGCGTGCGCGGTCGAGCCAGAATTTTTTGCGTTGCTCTGGCAGTACGGCGATAAAGCCTTCGCCGCCACGTGCATTAGCGAGTTGCACCACATGGCTACTTGCTTCACCGAGCGCGCGCTCATCGTCCGATACAATATCGGCGATCAGCACCATTTTCGGGCGACCTTTCGATTTTGCTTTGGTCGCGTAACCAACGGCACGTACATAGCGCCAATCCAGATGCTCTAAACCGGCCAATTGCACGGTTTTGTGCGCATCCAGATAGTCTTTGATTTCGACAATCGATGGTACAGCGCGGCTGACTTCGCCGAAAAATTCCAAGCAGACGGTGCGCACATGATTCGGCATGCGGTGCAGCACAAAGCGCGCGCTGGTAATCAGGCCATCACAGCCTTCTTTTTGAATGCCTGGCAAACCCGCGAGGAATTTATCAGTAACGTCTTTACCGAGGCCTTCTTTTCTAAATTTTGCGCCCGGAATCACCAGCGTTTCTTCGCCGATTTTGGTTTTACCGTCTGGCTTAAATTTATTCACACGGAATGTCGCTTGCGCCGCGTCGTGGATTTTGCCGAGGTTGTGATCCATACGCTCGATAAACAGCCAATTCCCATCGGGATCGACCATTTTCCAGCTCACCAAATTATCGAGCGCAGTGCCCCATAACACGGCTTTTTTACCACCGGCATTCATGGCCACATTGCCGCCAATACAGGAAGCATCAGCTGACGTTGGATCGACTGCAAACACTAAACCAGCCGCTTCAGCCGCTTCCATTACGCGGCGTGTTACAACGCCTGCGCCACATTGAATAGTACTGATTTCGTGATCAACGCCCGGGATATGCATTTTCTCAACGCCACTGTGGCGGTCGAGTTTTTCGGTGTTAATCACCGCAGAAAGCGGCGTCAGTGGGACTGCGCCGCCGGTATAACCGGTGCCGCCGCCACGTGGAATAATCGTCAAACCCAGCTCAATACAGGCGGCGACAATCGGTGCCATTTCTGCTTCGGTATCAGGGCACAACACGACAAATGGATATTCAACGCGCCAATCTGTTGCATCGGTCACGTGGCTGACGCGCGACAGACCATCAAATTGGATATTGTCACGCTTGGTAATGCCGCCCATTTTTTTCAGCGTTTTTTTACGCAGAATGGCCACATCGCGAAATTCTCGCTCGAAAGCATCAACCGCTTGGCGGGTGCGAGCCAGCAGAATATTCACGCGCTCATTTTCTTGGCGGCGCTTTTCTATTTCTGACAAGCGATGGTGCATCGCTTCAACCAGCAATTGCAGGCGTTTATGATTTTCAAGCAAATCGTCTTGCACGTAAGGATTGCGCTTCACAACCCAAATATCGCCCAAAACTTCAAATAGCATGCGTGCCGAGCGACCGGTTTTGCGTTCTTGGCGCAATTCATCTAATACACGCCAAGCGTCTTCGCCCATCAAGCGAATAACAATTTCGCGGTCTGAAAACGAGGTGTAGTTATATGGAATTTCGCGCAAACGTTCAGGCGATACAAGCAAAGTCGCGGCGGTGGGATCCATCATGAAGGGCATCTCCGGCAGGCATTACGGCTAAAGAATGAATTTTAACGGAAAAACACCAATTGAAAGGCGCAAATTTCGTGTGGGTATGTAAAGAAAGGCCAATAAAAGGCGAAAAATCGTCAAAAATCGCCGATTGTGGGTTCGCGCATTTCAATTTGCATTGAGATGGGTTTATTTCTTGGTGCTGCTCAAGGCTTTGCGTCAGCGTATTGAAGGAAATATTTGAATTTCTCGCTGCTAGTGATAGCGGCATGTTTTACGTCAGTCGCTGCCAACGTACTTCATTGCGCAGTGAAGTAAAGCGAGTAGGGCGGTTAAAACAGTGCCAATTCCATTGTTTCAAGCTGCGTTTCGTGGCGTTCGGATAGAATCGTATTGCGCAATAGCGTGTATTGCGCCTGATGTTGTTGCGCCAGATCGGGCTCCGCGATCGCGGTATACACTTTGGCTAAAGTTTGATGAATGGAAGATTGCAAATGTACCGCGCCCAACGCTGTGGCAATGATGAGGCCAGAGCTGAGTTCTTCGATCGCATGCGAGAATTCACCTTTAGCCAGATGGCATTCGCCCAGTGTGAGTAGCGTATTGGCTTCGCTCCATTGATGAATATGCAGGCGATTAATTTTCAGCGCCACCATGAGGCTCATTCGGGCGCGATCAAGATCGCCGCGCAGCAGTTGAATTCGGCCAATCAGCATGTAAATTTCGGCTTCATTGCGATAGCTTTGATCGGCACGTACTAAGGGCAGCGCGCCTTTTAGCACGCTGAGCGCTTCATCGAGCTGCTCGCAAGCGATTAAATCGGTGGCGATATTGATTAAAATCGCACCTTGCAAATGATAATCTTCCGAGCCAGCGGCCAAGTCTTCGGCTTTGCGGTGATGCGCCAAAGCGGTTTGGAAATGTTCGTGAGCGTAATAAAGTTGTCCAAGACCAACGTGGGCTTGTACGCGAGTTTCTAAATCAATCGCGCAATCGGGTAGCGTAAGGCAGCGATTCCAGCTGTCACGAGATAAATGATAATCACCTAGGGTATATTGCGTACGAGCATATAGATTAAGGCTTGCACCTTCATACTGCCCGATATCATGTTGTGCACCGAGCTGCTTGATTTCTTCGAGGTAGTTTAACGTATCTTCGTTGTTACCAAAGTTGAAGGTCGCCATCGCGCAAATGGAGATGGCTTTTGCTTCAAGTTGTGGCACCGCATAGCTACGTGCGATTTCTCTGGCGTTGAAAGCCAGATTTAGGGCTTCGCCACTTTGGGTATGGACCAGTTTTTGTGCGCGATTGAGGCTGCGCTCAAGTTCAACGAGAGTCATTATTTCGCAATACGGGGTGCTGGATGCGCAGCATACCACTGGCGCTGCGCATCACCCCAGCGAGATCAATCAGCTGTGAGTAAAATGGCACGACAATCATATGAAGTAAGGCCGAAAACACCCATCCCCAGCGCGATCAAGATGCGGTGAGAAGAATTGCGCGACAGTCATCAGGCGTCAGATCTAAATGCTCGCCCAAACGCAGACGATTATGGCGAGTTAGCTGCTCGGCGACGCCATCGGCAACGATTGTTGCATCTAGTTGATAGGCAGATAAACTCGTATGCAAGCCCATGCGTTGAAAGAAATCTTCAGTTTTGGCAATGGCCTCTTGCGCAACGACTTTATCATCGCCGTTCAGCTGCCAGACGCGGCGGCCGTATTGAGCGAGTTTGGCTTGTTTGGCGGCAAAGCGATAACGCCACAGTGATGGCAAAATAATCGCCAATGTTTGCGCATGATCCAGCCCGTGCAGCATCGTTAATTCATGCCCCATCGCATGCGTCGCCCAATCTTGCGGCTGCCCCAAACCGACCAAGCCAAACAAAGCTTGGTTGGCGGCCCACATTAAATTGGCACGGGCGTTGTAGTCATTGGGTTCGGCCAGCGTAATGGGGCCAATTTCGATCAGCGTTTGTAAAATGCCTTCGGCCAAGCGATCTTGTAGTAAAGCGCCATTTGGGTAAGTCAGATACTGCTCGGTAGTGTGTACAAAGGCATCGACGACGCCGTTGCCGATTTGCCGCGCCGGTAAAGTCATCGTCGTTTTTGGGTCGAGCACGGCAAATTTTGGGAACACTAGCGGATTTTTGAACGACAATTTATCGTTGGTTTCGCGGCGAGAAATCACGGCGGCAAAATTACTTTCCGAGCCCGTCGCAGGCAAGGTGAGCACGACGCCAATCGGCAGCGCCGTTTTTAGCGGCACGCGATTGCCAATAATCAGCCAGCAATCGCCATCGTGCGGGATAGCGGCGGCGACAAATTTCGCGCCATCAATGACCGAGCCACCACCCACTGCGAGTACGAAATCCAAGCGCTGCTCACGCGCAAACTTAACCGCGCGCATTAAGGTTTCAAATTCAGGATTCGGCTCAACGCCCGCAAAAGCTTGCCAATGATGCTGGCTGAGCGCGCTAGCCACTTCATCGTAAACGCCGTTGTGTTTGATACTGCCGCCACCATACAGCAAGAGCACGCGCGCATCGGCTGGAATCAGTGTGGCTAGTTTGGCAATTTGCCCCTCGCCAAATTCAATTTGGCATGGATTATGAAAGCTGAAATTTTGCATCATGTTTTTCCTTCGTGAACTGTACCGAGAATCTATTGGGTATATTGATGTAGGTATTATTCATTAATCTCTACGTTAATATACCCTAGCCATAATTAGCTAGTTCAGCTTCAAGCTCGGCGAGGCGTTTGAATAGCTGCGGATCGAGCAAGCGATGGAAGTTTTCTTGGTATAGCTTGTGATGGTATTCAGCGGCTTTGGCTTGGCCTAATTCACGGAAAACTTGGGCGAGAAATTTGTGAATGATAAACACTTTATGCCCGCAGCCCATACGGGTCGCCATTTCCAGCGCGCGAGTAAAGGTGGTGATGGCTTCGTTGAGTTCGCCTTGGGATTGCTGTGTGCGCGCTTTGACAATATGCCAGCTAATTTCGCCCCAAGCCCAGAAGTGAACTAGCCGTTGCCCAGCATTGATTAAGCGTAGTGCTTCTGGGTATTGCTCGTTGGCCAGTGCAATTAGCGTCTTGTAAGAGAATACTTCACCTAAGTATTCAAGGTGATTAATGCGTTGAGTGATTTCTTCTGCTTCGTTTAGCGTGTCGAGCGCTTGGGTGTATTGCTCTAGTTCATACAAATCGGCGGCAACATTAATCAGCAGCCGCGCGCGGAGTTCATCATCAATCGCTGGACTGAGCCAGCGCTCGGCCCATTGATGATGGCGCAGTGCATCGGTAAATTTGGAGCAGGCAAAGTAAATCTGGCCGATCCCAATATGGGCATTGATTCGGGTTTCGCTAGAAAATTCGGCGTGGCCTAAATTCAGGCAGTCGGACCAATAATCAATCGCGGTCACGTATTCGCCCAGCGTGTAATGCGCAACGCCAAGGTGATGCAGTAAGTCGCCGCGCTCAGCTTCAAGATTGTGCTTTTCGGCAATAACCAAGGCAGGTAGCAATACATGGCAGCCTTCGTGGATTTGCCCGAAGGCAAATAGCATGCTCATTTGTTGGTGCAGTACAGCAATGTGCAACTGAGGATCACAGCCTTGTGCCGCTAGCGCAGAGGCGTCGATTGCGAGCTGAATCGATTCCTGCGGGTTGACGTAGGTGAGTGATTTGCTGCGCTCGAGAAGCTCGCGAATTTGCGTTTCATGATGATTCATATTGCACCTGCACAAGTGAGTTTTGAGGGTACGCACTCAGGCTGGGTTTCTCAACTCATTTTTACACTAAAAGCTTAAAAACTAGGGTTTTCTAGTAAGCGAGTTTGCCCACGGCAGAGCTGATGCATTTGCGTGAGCATCTGTTCTCGTGCGCTCGATTTGAGCGATAAAGTCAGAATCACTTCGTGTTCGGTAAACTCGCTGCTTAAAATCTCAGCGCCTTGCTGCTGCAAATAATGGCGCAGCTTGTTTTCTTCCGCAAACGGCAGCGCCAATTGCACTTGCTCAACGCGGATTTGTGCTATGTATTCAGCGGCCAGCAGCGGGGTGGCAATCGCATCGGTATAGGCGCGAGTCAGTCCGCCTGCGCCCAGCTTAATACCGCCAAAGTAACGAATTACGACGGCCAACACGCCATCTAAATGTTTGTGTTGCAATACCTGCATCATGGGTCGACCCGCCGTGCCGGAGGGTTCGCCATCGTCCGACATTCCCGATTCGCCACCCGCGAGTAGCGCCCAGCACACATGACGTGCGTCGGGATGCTCTTGTCTCAATTCGTCGATGATTTGCAAGGCGCTAGCGCGATTGCTTACCGGAATGACATGACCGATAAAACGACTTTTCTTGATGATAATTTCAGCGCAAACGGCTGTGGCTAGGGTTGTACTCATGCGCTGTATTTTACGCGCATCTGAGCGTATTAAGATCAAAGTAGGCAAACAATCCTACTGCGCAGCGTGCACGCTTGGTGTAGCCTTATCGAATCAATTCAAGCGAAGGAGTCACTAGTGATTAAAAGCATTATTTCTGATATGGATGGCGTGATTTATCGTGGTAAGCAGCTGATTCCGGGCGCGAATGAATTCGTCCAAAAATTACTCGCAGCGGATATTCCGTTTTTGTTTTTGACCAATAACGCCGAGCAAACGCCGCTGGATTTAAAGCTTAAAGTTGAAAGCCTCGGGATTCATGGTTTGACCGAAGACAATTTCATTACCAGCGCAATGGCGACGGCGATGTTTTTGCGTAGCCAAAAAGAGCGCGCCAAAGTGTATGTGATTGGTGGCGGTGGCCTGATTAATGAATTGTATAACGTTGGATTTTCGATTTCGGAATCCAATCCAGATTACGTTGTCGTTGCGAAATCGACGACATTTAGCTTTGAACAACTGAAAAAAGCGGTGCGTTTTATCGACCAAGGCGCGAAATTTATCGGCACCAATCCCGATATGATTGATCCGGTTGAGGGCGGCGGGAATGAGCCAGCAGCAGGAACGATACTCGCGGCAATTTCAGCGGCGACGGGTAAAAAACCGTATATCGTTGGGAAACCGAATGCGCTGATGATGATGCTGGCGAGTCGTAAATTGGGCGTGCATCCGGAAGAATGCGTGATGGTCGGTGACCGAATGGATACCGATATTGTCGGCGGTATGGAAGCGGGGATGAAAACGGCGCTGGTGCTGTCGGGCGTATCGACTTTAGCGATGCTCGATGATTTTCCGTATCGACCTGATTATGTATTTAATCATGTCGGTGAAATCGAATTTAGCCAACTGTAATTCGTTTTGAACTGCCATTGAATGTTGGGTCTTCAGCGTTCGATGGCATTTTTTTCGGTGTCGCTAAGCAGTGGGGCAACGAGGGGAAGTTTGATATTAAATCGGGTGTATTGCTCGGCTTCGCTTTCTAGTGTTAGCTCTCCACCCAATACCCCAGTAACAATATTATAAGTAATATACATGCCTAGGCCGCTCCCCCCTTTGCCCAGCTTGGTGGTGTAAAAAGGCTCAAAAACTTTTTTATGCAGCGTTAGCTTGATGCCACAGCCATTATCTTCAAAGCAAAAGTCAACCCAGCCCGCTTGATTTTGCTGGGCTGAAAGCCGTATTCGTCCTGCACTCTTTTTTTCAAAACCGTGCAGCAGTGAGTTGTTAATCAAATTGGCAATCACTTGCTCAAATGGCCCCGGATAGCTGTCCATCTGAATATGCGCAGGGATGTCGATACTGAGCTGATGCTGGGTATGGCGAATCTGCCCGTTAAACATTTTAACGACATCATTGACGGTGCCGAGTAGATCAAATTCGCGGCGGCGTGAGCTGGCGGTGTCGACGGCAACTTGCTTGAAATCGCAGACTAATTCAATCGCCCGATTAATATTGCGCTCAATTAAGGCGCTGGCATCGGCCATGGTGTGGGCATAATTTTCGAGTGATGATTTTTTTAAGGTATTGCTCAGCATTTGTTTGTGCAGCTCGCGGCTTTCTGCGCTGAGCGTGGTACTGCAGGTAAGCGCCGCCCCCAGCGGCGTATTGAGTTCATGCGCAATGCCAGCGACCAAGCTGCCGAGCGCGGCGAGCTTTTCCGATTGCACTAATTTATCCATCGCCAATTCCAGCGTTTGCGTGCGCTCGGTGACGCGGGTTTCGAGTGCGTCATTGGCTTCGATTAAGCGTGCATTGAGCAAATGAATTTCACGTTGAAAGGTGTGCCTATCATGATTGGCCAAAGCGCGGCTAGTGATGTCGGCTAGCTGGCTGGCATGTTGCACGTCATCGGGCAGCCAGTTTCTTTGATTGCCTAAATGCTCAAATAGCAATACATATTGCTCAGCACCACTCCAAATTGGGAAGGCCAAAATCGAATGAATATCGCGTGGCAGTAAATAATGCTCGGCCAAATCCCAAGCATCGGGATGATGCAGCGCATCGTGAGCGATCAGTGATTTATGTTCACTCAGCCAATTAAAAAAAGTCGGTAGCTGGCTTTGCTGCAAAGGCGCTTCACTGATGGCTTCATCGTGTAAATGCAGCGCAATGCATTGCAGGCTATCGGTGTGGCGTTGCCATAAACCGACGCGGGCAATCGCTAAAATTTGTGTGGCGGCTTGGCAAATCACATGCGGAAATTCAGTTAATTTGCCGTGTTCAATCGCTGGATGATTCGCCAAATCGAGTAATAAATGACTCGCATTGGCGCGCATTCCGGTTTTTTGTTCTAACTCTTGGTGTTGATCGGGCTGGGCTGCGGCGTTGATTTTTTGTTGTAATTGAAAACCCGATTTAAATTGCGCTAAAGCCAGCGGCAGTTGTTGAAGTTGCTCGGCGTAATCGGCTGCCGCTAGATGCTGGCGCATCAACACATGCAAAAATTCATTGTTGTGTGAGATTTCTTGCCCGATCAGTACCTGCTGGAGGGCTTGCGCCCAATCTTTGCGCAGAGCATAGATTTGGGCGATGGCGGAATAGATATTCGCTTCACTCCAGCGATGTTTTGCTTTATGCGAATGCGCTAAAGCTTGCTCTAATAAAGCCATCGCGGTATCTAGCTCAGCTTCTTGGATAAATACTTCGGCCAATCTGAAATTGGATTCTGCGGCATAGTCGTAAAAATGTTCGCGCAGGCAAATTTCGCTGGCGTCATTCAGCGCTTGTTTGGCGTCGGCATTGCGCTGGCATTTGAAAAAAACCACGCCCAGATTGATTTGAATTTTAGCGTCAAGATAAGGATCGTTCACTTCATGCACGCGTGCTGCGGCGGTTTGAAAGAACACCACGGCGGTCGCCGGATCATTTAATGCATCATAAATTTGTCCAAGGCCAATTTGGGCTGAAATCCACGTGGTTGGCTCGGCATTGGCTAATTCTGCCAGTGCGACGCTGCGTAACCAGTGATTGAGCGCGGTACGATAATCGCCAGCGGTGTAGTGGGAGCGGGCGATTTGCTCGTGAACGCGCGCTTCGAGTGGGAAATTATGCAGTGCTTGCGCTTGTTGCACGGCTTCGTAGAGTAAATCGCGGGCAGGAACCGATTGGCCTTTATTATTCATAATCAGGCCGTACAGCTCGGTCGCGTAGATTTGGCAAAGTGGCTCGCGCTGCGCGCGGGCGCTGGCAATTAAAGCTTCGCAAGCGACTTGCGCTGCGTCGGGCTGCTCAGCCCAAGTGGCTTCAATCTGCGCCAGTTGCGCGGTAAATTCGGCGGGGATGAAGTTGAAATCAGTCATGGGCGCTTTATCACGGACACATGATTGAGAATGGCACAAAATTGCAGTGATTGAGGGCTTTTGTTGGGCAAACTGGGTGATTTGGCTCAAAGTTAAAAACGGAGTCCACGAAAAGCACGAAAAGCACGAAAAGCACGAAAGGCACGAACAAGGGCAAAACCTTCTGTGATCCCTTGAGTTTTTTCGTGCTTTTCGTGTCTTTCGTGGACAACAGCCTTGTTTAAGCTTTATGGCGTGACGATTGCATATTGCCCGGTTTCAAGCGGCGCAGTGCTTGGCCTGCGGCGTTGAATACGTGGAAGGCATTGCTCGGTGCGCTAATGGTGATGGCGCAGCCCAATTTGACTTCACGCTCGCCATCGCCGCGAACAACAATATCTGTGCCATTCGCTAGCGTTAGATACAGATAATTGGCTTCACCCAAATGCTCTACCAAGTTCACTGTGCCACTAAGAGGTATACCGCTGTAGCTATCTTCAATCAAGTGCTCTGCGCGAATACCTACTGTTACAGGATCGCCAACTTTGGCGCTGTCATTGGCAACCAAAGCTTGAATCAACACGCCACCGGCTAAAGCAATCGCTAAACCTTCAGGCAAAATTTCTTGTACCACGCCTTTGAGCAAATTCATTTTCGGTGAGCCGATAAAGCCGGCCACAAACAGATTAGCCGGTTGCTGGTAGAGTTCCAGCGGTGTTCCGGCTTGCTGGATATGACCACCTTCCATGACGACAATTTTGTCGCCGAGCGTCATCGCTTCGATTTGATCGTGCGTCACGTAGATCATCGTCGCATTTAAATCGCGGTGCAATTTGGCGATTTCTAACCGAGTTTGTACGCGTAATGCGGCATCGAGATTGGAGAGTGGTTCGTCAAACAAGAACAGTTTTGGTTCACGCACAATCGCACGGCCAATCGCGACGCGCTGCCGCTGACCACCCGACAATTCACGGGGCAGGCGTTCGAGTAAATGATCGATTTTGAGGATTTTGGCGGCATTTTTAATGCGAATGTCGATCTGAGTTTTGTTTTCGCCAGCGATTTTCAGGCCAAAAGCCATGTTTTTGTACACGCTCATATGCGGGTATAGCGCATAGCTCTGGAACACCATCGCAATGCCGCGATCTGCAGGTGATAGATCGTTGACGACCGTGTCGCCAATCGAGAGTTCACCGCCAGTGATGGATTCCAAGCCGCAAATCATCCGTAATAGTGTCGATTTACCGCAGCCCGATGGGCCAACCAGCACAACGAATTCGCCGTGCTCGACATCGAGATTGATACCATCCAAAACTTTGGCTTTGCCATCGTAGGATTTAGATAAATTATTGAGGCGTACATTAGCCATGATGAGTTCCTTGTTAATCTGGTATTGAATGGGTATATCAATGCCAGCTTTGAATTTATTGATTTATGGGTACATACCCATTATTTAAAAGTTGTTTTCAAATTTGCTATTGATAGGAAAGTGTCTCGCTTAAATTGAAAGCGCCAACTTGCTAATTACCATGGTCGCGCTCATGCCGCGCGGCACTCACTTTTCTTGAACGGCCAAGAAAAGTAAGCAAAAGAAGGCCGCCCTAGTATCTGCGTCCGGCTTCGCCGGATACCCTCGCTGCGGACAATCGAGGCGGTTGCGCTCAAAACTCGTTCGGCCTCAAAGGCAAAAGCATCGGCCTCGCTCAAACATTGATCGCAAAAACCCCGCCCCGCTTTTCCTCGCTCGGCTTGATACAAGGGACTTTAAGCCTCAGATCAACCATCGCGGCACTGCATCAACATCAAATCCAAACCTTTCTTATTTATTTCACCGCACCCGAAGTCAGGCCACGGATCAATTGGCGCGAGAAGAAGGTGTACAAAATCAGCACCGGAATCACGGCTAAGCTCAAGCTAGCGAGCACTGAATTCCAGTCGGTGACGTATTGACCAATAAATTGCTGTACGCCCAAGGTCACTGTTTGGGTTTCTTCGCTTGGCGCTAAAATCAGCGGGAACCACAGGTCATTCCACACCGGAATCATCGTAAATACGGCGACTGTGGCGACAGCAGGGCGGATCAGCGGCAAGATCACTTGGAAGAAAATCTTGAATTCGCCAACGCCATCACAGCGCGCCGCTTCTTTGAGTTCTTTTGGAATTTGCGCGATAAATTCGCTCAAAATCATCACCGCCAGCGGTAAGCCTTGCGCGGTGTAGACCAGCACCAGCGCGGTGAGCGTGTTGATGAGATTAAGCTGAACAATCAGCTCCAGAATCGACACCGTACCCAAACGAATCGGCACCATAATTCCGATCATCATATAAATCGCCAAAATCCGATTGCCACGGAATTTGTATTCCGACAGCGCCCACGCGGCCATCGCGCCAAACAGCAAAATTAAAGCCAGTGAAGCCATTGTGACCGTCAGGCTATTGCCGAAGTAGGTCAGAAAATGCGATTTGGCGATGACTCTCTCAAAGCCGCCCAAAAAGAAGGTTTCTGCAGTGGGGAAGGCCAGCGGATTATCAAAAATCGCCGCTTTGGTTTTAAACGAATTAATTAAAATTAAAATAATCGGAAACAAAGCCAGCAGCGTGTAGCCGCCGAGCATCAGATGTACGCCAGCGGCGGAGAGTGGTTTGGTGACTTTTTTCATCATCAATCCTTTTAAAGTTCGTAACGCGTCAGCTTGCGCTGCACGAAGTAAAAGTAAGCACCCACGCCGCAGAGAATGACGAGGAACATTAAGGTAGCGACCGCTGCACCCATCGTTGGGCTACCGATCTGGCTTTGGTAGCCAAAGAAAGTGCGATAGAACAAAGTACCTAAAATATCGGTGCTGTAATTCGGGCCGGCAATCGCGCCTTTGACTGAGTAAATCAAATCAAACGCATTAAAGTTGCCGACATAAGTCAGAATCGTCACGAGCCCCAAAGTTGGCAAAATCAGTGGTAGTTTGATTTCCCAGAAAATACGCCAAGCGGATGCGCCTTCGACGTGGGCGGCTTCAACGATGTCTTCTGGCACTGCCAACAGCGCCGCGTAAATCAGCATCATCGGAATGCCGACGAATTGCCAAACCGAAATTAAAGCGAGGGTAATCAGCGCTGAGCCTTCCTCACCCAGCCATGGCGAAAAATACTCCCCTAGGCCAACATAAGTCAGCATGGATTCAGACACGCCCCACAACGGCGACAAAATCAATTGCCAGATAAAGCCAATAATCACCACCGACAACAGCGTTGGCAGGAAAATAAAGGTGCGATATTGCCGCGCGAATTTAAGCCCTTTAAGTGATAAAAACGTCGCCAAGATCAAACCAATCGGATTTTGAATCAGCAAATGAATCAGAAAAAACTTAAAGTTATTACCCATCGCATTCCAAAACGACGCCGACCAAGCCGGATCGGTGAGGATGGTCAGGTAGTTACTCAAGCCAGCAAAGCTCATGTGGCCTGCATCGTTGCTGGTATAAAAACCGAGACGCAAAGTGTCGATTAAGGGCAGCGCGCTAAATACTGAGTAAATCAGTACCGCAGGCGCTAAAAAAAGGACGATATGCCAAGGCAGGCGTTTCATCGCAACTCCAAAAAATCAAATAGTAAAAAAGAGCGTCAATCGGTGACACGTGGTGCTGCTGATGGGCGAGTGCTTGTCTCTTCGCTCCGTCTTCAGGCCGAAAAAAACCGGCGGCAAGCCGCCGGTTGAGCTCACAAGGTGTGAGAGGAGGAAACGCTTACTTGACGGATGCGCGTGATTTTTCAAAGCCAACTTGAATTTGTGCTGCAGCGTCTTTTGGTGTCATTTTTCCGTTCAAGACTTGCGAACTCACATTCCACAAGGCGTTTTCCATTGCTGGCTCGCCACGGTTCAAGATTTGCGCATTCAAACGGATGGTTGATTTGCATGTTTTGCGCCATTCCAACATTTGTTTTGCCACTGGGTCTTGGACTGAAATCAAGTGATTTGATAGCGAGAAGAAGCCCGTTACTTTATTGGTGTACAGGTCAGCAAATTCTTGTGAGCCCAACCAAGCTAAGAATTTGTAGGCTTCCGCTTTGTTTTTCGCTTTTGGATTCACGCCCATACCGATGTCGGTGTGATCCGAGATGTAGCATTGGTCGCCGGCTTTAGCCACGGGTGGTGGGAATGCGCCGAAGTCCATGCCTTCTTTATTAAAATACGCAATGTCCCAGCTACCGGCTGGATACACACCGGCTTTGCCCATCGCGAACAAATTTTGGCTGTCTGCGTAGGTTTGTGCTGAAGCGCCTTTACCCATCAATGGCGTCCATTTGCTCATTTGCGTCCACGCGGCTACGTATTGTGGATCAGTAAATTTAGCTTTACCCGCGATCAAGGCTTTACGGCCTTCTTCGCCTTTCCAGTCATTCGGGCCGATATTAGTAAAGACGGTTTGATTGCTTTCCCATTGATCTGCAGTGCCTAAAGCGATTGGCGTTTTGCCGGCGGCTTTGATTTTTTCCATTGCTGCGTAAAATTCAGCCTGGGTTTTCGGTACTTGCAGGTTCAATTCTTTAAAGATTTTTTTGTTATAGAAAAAGCCGTGCATTACTGAGGCCATTGGCATGCAGAATGCGCTTTTGCCATCATCAGTTTGCCAAGCCACTTTGGCTGAAGCTGGGAAGTGTTCCATACCCGCTTTACCATCGAGTTTTTCGAGTTGGCCTTTTTTAAACAGATTGAGCGACACATCAAATGGGCGGCAAGTAATCAAATCACCCGCAGTGCCACCAGTCAGACGCGCAGTCAGACTTGAATCGTATTCAGTCGGTGCTGTTGGCGTGAATTTAACTTGGATGCCTGGATTCTTTTTTTGGAAAGCGGGGATTAATACTTCTTCCCACAGCGTCTTGTCATCAACGCGCCAAGATTCAATCGTGATCGTGCCGGCTTGGGCTGTGCCTGCCGCAAGGAGTGTAGCTAGCAAGAGCTTGCGTGCGCTCAAAACCGATGTGCTTAAAACAGTCTGCATTTCGAAAATCCTCAAGTGTATGTAGTTGCGGTGCCGTGATCTGATGTCTCGGTGCGCGAGGTTCTGTTGACGTTTGTTTTACGGTCGCGCTGGAGCGGGTTTCGCGGCGAATCAAGGCGTAGTAAGCGATGCATAGTCATTCTATGTGAGCTTGCTACAACGCAGAGTCGCCGCGAAAAGCGCCCAGCCCTTCGGGTTTGGCGGCTTTTGGCCTGATGCTGCGTTACAAAGCGCTGACTTAGAATGACTAAGTTTCACGCTTCGTGCCTTGCCTCAGGCCAAAAGCCGTACAAACGCGATCCGCAAAACAAACGTCAACAGAACCTAAGGTAGCACTGCCTTTTCTGTGACACTAGCTACGGCCGTTTTACCTAGGGATATGCTTTATGTTGTTGAATTCCTTGGGCTACATCAACATTGCTGCAATTTTTTCTGTTACAAAAAATCACGTTAGCATCATTCAAAAGACGCTGCCGTGCCTTGCAGCTAAGGCGTATGCTGTGTAACGCCCCAATATGGGGTGCTTGTGTATCTCTATAAAATGAAATGTTTTATTACAGTTTCCCTTGCAAGCTTACGATATAGTCGTGCTAATTCATGGAGAATAACGACAGGTGTTTGAATCAAAAGTAAAAATTGCTAAAAGCGCGACACTTTGGCTAATTTTGTTGCTATTTTCTAGCGCACTACACGCAAGCGAATCGCTGGATGTGTTGCATTGGTGGACATCGCTCAGCGAGCGACGTGCCGCTGATTTTTTGCGCCATAAATTAGTCGAAGAAAATATCGAATGGCGTGACGCAGCGATTCCGGGCGGCGCAGGTTCGGGCGCGATGAAAGTATTAAAAAGCCGCGTGCTATCAGGTAAACCGCCAGCCGTGGCGCAATTGATCGGCCCTGCGGTGAGCGAATGGGCTGAACTGGGCTTGATTTTAGAATTAGATAATGCAGCGGGGCGCTGGCAAAGCCAGATGTTTCCGACGATTTGGCAATTGGTGACGCATCGGCAACATGCGGTGGCGGTGCCGCTGGGCATCCACCGAATTAATACGCTGTTTTATAATAAAAAAATCTTTGATCGCTTGGGCTTAAAGCCACCACGCAGTTTTGTTGAATTTAAACGCGTCGCTTTGCAACTACAGGCCGCAGGGATTACGCCGTTGGCGCAGAGTAGCGAAGCATGGCAAGTGGCGACTTTATTTGAAACGCTGGTGCTGGCTGAATCGGATGTGAAGTTTTATCGAGACTTATTTGTCGCACGCAATCCGCAAGCGTATTTAGATCCGCGTTTCGCGCAGGCATTAACGCGCTTGCGGCAATTGCGTACGTACACCAATAAATCGAGCATCGACACACCGTGGACGGATATTTCGCGGCAATTTGCCAGTGGCCAAGCGGCGATGTTGGTGATGGGTGATTGGATAAAGGGCGAGTTGATGGCGCAAGGGCAGAGCGTCGATGTGGATTTTGGCTGCGTGGCCGTGCCCAATACAGACAATGCGCATTTATATAGTGTAGATACGATGGTGATGTTTGCCGGTGATTACAGTAAGCAACAAGGCCAAGAGCGTTTTGCACAGGTCGTGCTCTCGCCTGCCGCGCAAGTGGGTTATAGCAAACTCAAAGGTGCTGTGCCGGTGCGGCGCGATGTGGATGTGGCAAGTTTAGACAGTTGCGGCCGAAATTCATGGCGCGCCTTCGGCCGTGGCGCAGCCTTCCAAGCACCGAGCTTGGTGCATAGAATGGCCGCCGATGAAACCTTCAAAGAGGCTATCGTCGCGCAGATTCAAACCTTTTATTTAGACGACAAAATTTCAGTCGCAGAGACACAGCAACGATTGGCAGCGATGGTACGGGCATTGAATCGTAAAGAAGATTAAGTGCATGTGCGGTATGAGTTATTGATGTATTTGATTGCAGTCCTTTATTTAAAAAGCCTAGAGGGCAATACATCGACTTAATAGAGTTTGTTCAGATTACGTGTTGATGGTACGTGTTGATGGTTTTAAGTGCCTGCGGCACGGTGTTTTGGTGTCGCAATCCGCGACGAGGACTTCTTTCTTTGCGTCGCCAAAGAAAGAAGCAAAGAAAGGCGACCCGGGCGCGCATCGGTCCCCGATGCCCTCGGTCAGTCGTGAGCCAAACGATAAAGCTGTTTGTCTCTCTCCTTCACTCGGTGCGCTTAGACGGGGGTTTTAAGCCCCAGCTCAACGAGCGCGGCACAGCATCAACACCAAATCTGAACATCGCCATTTAAATAAGCGAGTCTCGTTGAGCTGCGCGAGATCCCTTGTATCAAGCCGAGCGAGGAACAAGCGGCAAGGGGCTTTCGGCGGGCTCTGTTTTGTTAAAGCCCGACGCCTTGCCGATTGTCCGCAGCGAGGGCATCCGGCGAAGCCGGACGCAGATACAGGGCGGCCTTCTTTTGCTTACTTTTCTTGGCCGTTCAAGAAAAGTAAGTGCCGCGCGGCATGAGCGCGACCATGGTTAGCAGAGCATTGGCGCTTCAAGTTAAGCGAGGCATTGAGTTATCAACTCTGAATCTCACTATTTTTGTAGGGTATTAGGCTGTAATCTAATTTAAATATGTTGTTAGTTGATATACCCAAGGATTAATCAAAATGAGCCGTAAAATATTAATTGTTGATGATGATTTAAAAACCCGCACTTTGCTCAAAGCCTATTTGGAACGCAATCAATACGATGTGCGCCTCGCGCCCGATGGCGAGACGTTTCTGAGCGAATTTGAGCGCTACAAAGACGAGCTGAGTTTGGTGATTTTGGACGTGATGCTGCCCGACACCGATGGCTTTGCGCTCTGTCAAACCGTTCGAAAAAACAGCAATGTGCCGATTGTCATGTTGACGGCCAGCTCGGATGAAACCGACCGGATTGTCGGCCTTGAATTGGGTGCGGATGATTACATTGCGAAACCCTACAATCCGCGCGAATTGCTGGCGCGGATTAAAGCCATTCATCGTCGCACTGGCATTGACGGCCCGGCGTTAGGTGGGCGTTATTACCGTTTTGTTGGCTTTACACTCGATACCGTCGAGCGCAACCTGATTTCACCGGAAGGCGAAGTCATCAAACTCACCGGTTTGGATTTTCAATTATTGAAAATGTTTTTGGAGCATCCAGGGCAGATTTTGGATCGCAGCCAATTGGCTGAAGAAACGCGAGGCCGCGATGCAGGGCCGCTGGATCGCTCGCTCGACGTGCAAGTGAGCCGCCTGCGCCAACGGCTGGAAGACGATGGCAAACATCCGAATCTGATTAAAACAGTTCGTGGCGCGGGTTATGTACTGTCGGCGGAAGTGACGATTAGTCATGTCTAGCGCAGCTTGGCAATGGTTGCGCTCGATAGGGCGGCGGGCGCGTTTAATGAGCACGCCGCGCTGGCTAGAGCGGATCTTGCCATCGCGACTCTTGTCGCGTTTGCTATGGGTAATGACCATCGGCGTACTGACGTCACAACTGATTGGCAATGTGATTTGGGCGAATTATTTAAAGAATAAATCCGAGCAAGAAGTGAGCGCCGCAGCGGATCATATCGCGCGTGGCGCGGCGAGTGCCGTGCATTTTTTCCAAAGTCTGCCACCGAATTATCGTCCGCTAGTGATTCAGCAATTACGCGAAATGGGCGGAACGCGTTTCTTTGTGAACGTGAACGACAGCCCGATTATCGTTAAACGTATTGCCTCACAGCCTTTATCCAATCAGGTCTTGAAGGTAATACGTCATGTATTTGAACAAGATCTTCCTCGCGTTGGCGATTTAAAAATTGATTTTGCGTGGCCCAGCGAATTGGCGGTGGCCAGTGATGGCATGACGGTGGCGCAATTGCCCGATCATTGGGTGAAAAATACCTTGCTGATGGCGCCGCGCCCCGCGCCCGTGTTGGTGATTCAAACCGAAATTGAGCCGGGGCATTGGCTGTATCTGGCGACGTTAATGCCCGATCCTTATTTTTTGGATAATAGCGACCCGATGCCGCCGGAGCGTTGGCTCTTGCAATTTGCAACGCTGATTACGGTGCTGCTGCTCAGCTGGGTGGTGGTGCGCTGGATTACGCGGCCATTGGCGGCGCTGTCTGAAGCCGCCGAAGCCTTTGGTAAAGGCGAGTCGCCGCATTTGCCCGAAGAAGGTAGCGAAGAATTTATCCGCACCGCGCATGCTTTTGGCGCTATGCGTGAGCGGATTCAACGCTATTTAGAAGACCGTGAAAAACTGTTTGCGGCGATTTCGCATGATTTACGCACACCGATTACACGCTTAAAACTGCGCACCGAAATGCTCGACGATGAGGATTTGCGCGTTGAGTTTCATGAAGACCTCGATGAACTGGATATGATGGTCAAAGGTGCGCTACAAAGCGTGAAAGACAGCGACATTCACGAAAATCGCACACGCGTGAAATTGGACGCGCTGATCGGTCGGATGGTCAAAGATTCGCGGATGGCGGGGCATGAAATTGCGTTTAGCCGTTGCGGTCTTTGGGTGATGGCCAAACCGTTAGCGCTCAAACGCGCGCTGAGTAATTTGATAGACAATGCACTGTTTTACGGCGAGCGCGTTGAGGTGACGGTGCTGGAAGGCGTCGGCAAAGTGGTGATTATTATTCGCGACCATGGCCCAGGCGTTCCCGATGATGCGCTGGCGACTTTATTTGCACCGTATATGCGGCTGGAACATGGCCGCAGCCTGAATCATCAAGGTCACGGTTTGGGGCTTGGCATTGCACGCAATATTATTCAAGCGCACGGCGGCGTGCTGGAACTGAGTAATCATCCCGAAGGCGGCTTGCAAGCCATGATTACGCTGCCGCAGGATTAAAACCGCCCACGAAAAATCCAAAGTCAAAGGCGGGGATCACGAAAAACACGAAAAAAATATAAAAGGCAAAAGCATAGGTAGGAAGGAAATCTATTAGTGCATTTTTGCTTTTTTTCGTGTTTTTTGCCCTTTGTTCGTGCCTTTCGTGATCCTAGTTTTTGACCTTGATCCAAAATGCAGTCCACGCAGGTCTGGTGTTGACTGGCAAAAACCGCAAGTTCAATCGGGCTTAACTTCTAGTACAATCTACGGTCTTGCTGATTTTAATTGAGCGTATGCCGTGCTTGAGTTTTCTCACCCTATTGATGTCAACGCGCTGCGTGTTGCTTTTGCCGAGCAAGGCGTCGTGGTTTTGCGCAATTTCGCGCCAGCAGAGCAAGTGAACGCGATTCGTGATGCGGCGATGCAAGGCTTGCAAGCGCGTGAAGAACCGCTTGAGTTAGAGGCGAGCTTGGCTTATCCGGGCGCGCCCGTGTCAAGTGATGCGCAAGGCGGGCAAACCATACGCCGTTTGCGCGGCATGGTGGCGCGCTCACCGATTTTTATGGATTGGGCGACCGATACCGCACTGATCGACATTATGCGGGCGCTGCTCGCGAGCGACCACATCACGTTAACGCAAGTGCATCACAACAGCCTGATGACCAAACAGCCGAGTTTTAGCAGCGATACTTTATGGCATCGCGATGTGCGCTACTGGCGTTTTTCTCGCCCGCAATTAGTATCGTGCTGGCTGGCTTTGGGTGTAGAAAGTCCAGAGAATGGCGGCCTTGGTTTTATCCCGCGCTCGCAAGGGCTGGAATTGCCGGAAGCTGCATTTGATGAACGCGAATTTTTATTGCCTGCGCATCCTGCGGCAGCACCTTTGGTCGCCGCTGCTGAGTTTCCTACTTTAGCTGCGGGTGATGTGGTGCTGTTTGATGCACGCACTTTTCATGCCGCTAGCCGTAATAAAACGATGTTGACCAAATATTCTCTGGTGATGAGCTACCATGCCAGTGATAACTACCCTTTAGCCGGTAGTCGCTCCGCAGCAGAGCTTGGAATTGTGTGTTAAGGGATAACTCTAGATTTCTTCGCCGTTGCGCGATTTGGGCTGCTTAACGCTAATTTTTCTCAATCTATTGGAGTTCACGCTATGCCGATCAGCCCCGAATTATTTACTTCATTAATTGAAAAAATCCAAAGTCTAGAGCCAGTCGCTGCGTATCAAGGTGCGGAGCAGTTGGAGAAGATCAAGCATGAAATGACCGACGAGCAGCGCCTGCATTACGATACGGTTTTGGGTGATGCGAGTCGAAAGCGCAAAGAAATCGCCAAAGCGCAAGCCGATGCAGAAGCAACGCAAAATGAGTGGGATCAAGACGAAAATTAAGGCATCATTTATAAATCTGATGATGATTAAAGGGTATGTTGCTCTAAGCATTATTAATTATTGCTTAGAGCGATATACCCTTTTCTTTTCTGTAGTGTGTTGTACAGGGAAGACATTAATATCTCGGCCACGGTCGTTCTCAGTTTGATGGACTACGTGGGGATAGAGCATCATCACGCGTTTGACGTATTGCTGGGTTTCTGGGTAGGGCGGAATGCCGCGATAGCGATCGACTTTGCCTTCTCCAGCGTTATAACTCGCAGCCACCAGCGCGACATTACCTTGATAACGATCTAGTAACCAGCGCAAATAGCGCACGCCGCCTTTGACATTCTGACTGACATTAAACACATCTTTGACATTAAAACGTTCAGCCGTATCGGGAATGAGTTGCATGACGCCCATGGCCGATTTGGGCGAAACGGCGGTGGAATTGAGGCCTGATTCCACTTTGGCAATCGTGAGCGCAAAGTTTGGATCAACGCCGTGCCAGCTGGCGATTTTACTGATGATTTTGGCCACGAGTTTTTGATTCGCGCTGAGCATTTTGCTATTCATCGGCGGCAAAGAGGGCGCATGTTCGGGATCGACTTCCGCTTGAACACAGGCAGGCAGGCGGTGCGCGCTAATGCGGATGGTTTCGAGCATTTTTTGCGATTCGTAATGGCCTTGCTCAGCGGCAATCGAAAATAAAGTCGCCGCCGCCGCGCGATCTTCGGGTACGCCCAGACCAAACGCGTACAGCATTGCCAAGCGATATTGCGCTTCGGTAATGCCATGTCGCGCTGCGCGGCAATACAGCGCGGCGGCAGCCCAAGGATTACGCGTTTCTTGCTTGGCCGCACTGGCCAGACGCGCCGACCAGACCGCGCTTTCATCAACTGGCGTTGGCGTGGTGCTAAGGGCAAGTACGCTGAAGAACTCGGCCAACATGGCGGTTTTCCTAATGGCTGATAGCCGACTTTCAGCATAGGCTCAATTGGAATAGGTGGACATTTAGCCTGATTAAAGGCTAAAGGCAACAATAATTACACAACTCAAAAAGCCGTAAAAACATCAATTCGTCATTCCGGCGAAAGTCGGAATCCAGCTGCAATGGTGATTTTCGCTGTGCTTTGGATATCGGTCTGCGCCGGTATGACGATCTAATGCTTTTGAGTTTTTGTGTAGATAATGCTTAAAAGGACAGTAATGACGGTACACGTACGCTTGATGCCGGCCGCAAACGGCGGACAGATTGGGATTTTGGCTTTGTCGGCGCCGGAGCGAATTAATGCGCAAAACCTGAGCATGGTGCGGCAAATGACGCAGGCTTTGCAGCAATGGCAAAGCCGTGCTGATGTCGTCGCGGTGGTGTTGATCGGTGCTGGCGAGCGCGGATTTTGTGCGGGCGGTGATTTGAAAGCCCTGTATTACGCAATGACGCAGCCGGGGCAAATTGCTGAAGGTGAGGCGTTTTTTGCCGAAGAGTACGCGCTGTGCCAGATGATTCGTGATTTTTCCACGCCGGTGCTGGCATGGGGACATGGCATTGTGATGGGTGGCGGTTGGGGCTTATTTGCCGCTGCTAGTCATTGCGTGGTGACTGAGTCGAGCAAATTGGCGATGCCAGAAACCGCGATTGGCCTGTTTCCAGATGTCGCTGCCAGTCGCTGGCTGCCAAGTTTGGCGGGATGCGGCCAATTTTTGGCGCTGTCGGGCGCGGCGATTAATGCGGCTGATGCGCTGTTGACGGGCGCAGCACACTGGGCTTTGCCCGATGCATCGCGGCATGCGGTGATTGAGCAATTAACGGCTTTACCGTGGACTGGGCAGCTTAGTGATCACGCGCTGCTGAGTGATTTTTTGCAGCATCAACTGCCTGTGTCCCATTTAGCCGCTGGCCATTTAGCGCCGCATCTGGCGCTATTACAAGATCGCCACGGTTCATCTTTGCAGGAAACGCTGTCTGAGTTGGGCGATTTAGCTGGATCAAATGATCCTTGGCTGGCGCATGCTGCTGAGCGCATCAAGAAAGCATCGCCAACCTCATTATGGCTGGCTTGGACTTTGCAAACGCAATGTGCTGAGCTGAGTTTTGTAGAAACCGTACAGCTAGAAACGCAGGTCAGTGCAGCCTGTTTGCGCTATGGCGATTTTACTGCAGGGATTTATTCGACCTTATTTGATCGCAGTAAAGCCCACGCGTGGCAGCAGACTTCAGTGGCTCATTTGGATATGTCACAATTACGTAGTGTATTTCTAATGCTCTTTAACTGAATATTTTCGAAAGCAGGAAACTTTTTTGCTTTGCCAGCCTCTTAGCTGGTGATACAGTACCAGCACGAATCAATCTGGAGGTTCACCATGCAATTTAATAACTTCAATAATGCAACGACGTATAACAGCGGCGCGCTGTCGGCGGAGCGTAATCAAGTTTTACGTAATACTTATTTCTTATTGGCATTGACGATGTTGCCAACGGCAGCGGGCGCTTTGCTCGGTATGTCGCTTAATTTCCGCGTTAGCGGCTTTATGGGCTTTGGTCTGTTTATGTTGGTGAGTTTTGGCGCGTTTTACGCGATTGAAAAAACCAAAGAAAGCAGCGCTGGCGTGTTTATCTTGTTGGCGTGGACTGGTTTTATGGGCTTGTGGCTCAGCCAAATCCTGCAATCGGCAATGAAATTTAGTAATGGCGCAGAAATGATTGGCATGGCCGCAATTGGCACTGCCGCGATCTTCTTTACTTTGGCGACGATTGCTACCGTAACGAAAAAAGACTTTTCCTTTATGGGTAAATTCTTGTTCATCGGCATGGTTGTGGTGTTGTTGGCTGCAGTAGCCAATATTTTCTTTGCGATCCCTGCTTTGTCATTGACGATTTCTGCCGCAGTTCTGATGATTTTCTCTGCCTACATCTTGTACGATGTAAGCCGTATTGTGAATGGTGGTGAAACCAATTACATCAGCGCTACTTTGAGCCTGTACTTAAATATCTATAATGTATTTGTAAGCTTGCTCAATATCATCATGGCATTTACTGGCAATAGCCGTGACTAAGCTGGATGATCTTCGCAAAAACGCCACCTGCACGGTGGCGTTTTTTTATGCTTATTTACACGCTATCGCACGATATACTCCTTGGTATTGTAAACAACGGTATCGCAATACCGTGGAGGAGATCGTCGTGAGAATGAATTTATCAAAATGCTTGAGTGTGTTGGCGCTGTCTGCGCCGAGTGTGTTGCTGCCAACGTCTGCATTGGCGGCTGAAAAACTGATTTCCTACTTACCAACGTGGCGCGACGCTGCCGTGGTCGCCAAAGTCGGGCCGCAACTCGCCAAACTTAATTTCGGCATTTTGTCGTTTATTGAAGTCGGTGCTGATGGTACGGCGTTTATTCCAGCGTCGACCAAGGCCGGTGCCGATTTATGGAAAGCGCAGTTTGCCAACGTCAGAAAAACCAATCCGCAGTTTAATTGCATGTGGGCGATTGGCGGTTGGACTGGCTCGCGCAATATCGCAAAAGCGGCGCGCACCGAAGTGGGGCGTAATAAGCTAGTTCAATCCGCAATTGGCATTATGCGCGATTCGCAATGCGTGGGCTTGGATCTGGATTGGGAGCATCCCGTCACCGGTGGTGATTATGCCGCCGATGCGTCGCCAGCAGATTTGCAAAACTGGGTGAGCCTATTGCGCGATTTGCGTAATGGTTTGGATGCTGCAGGCAAGGCGGATAAAAAAACGTATTTCTTGACCGTCGCCGTGCCCGCCAATAACGGTGGTTGGGTGATGGGCGGGTATGACATGAAGTCGGCGTTACCATTGCTCGATTGGGTGAATTTGATGGCGTATGACCGCGCTGGCAGTTGGAGCAAAACATCGACCTTGCAAGCCAGTTTGCATGCCGTGCCGGGCGATCCTGATGGTCAGGTTTTATCAAGCAGCAAAGCGGTTGAGTATTTCCTAGCCCAAGGTGCGAAACCGGCCCAGTTAGTGCTGGGCGTGCCATTTTATGTGCGCGGCCTAGGTAATGTGGCAGCAGGTGAAAAAGGCGATGGCTTGGGGCAAGCAATGAATGGTGCGGGCTTAAAAGACGAAGCCGAGCAGGGCGTGGCAATGTGGGGTGATTTCCAAACGCGTTATGCCAAAGCGAGTGGTTGGAAAGCCTATCGGAGTAAAGAAGCTGGCAACGCACCTTATCTATATCACGCGGGCAAAAAAGAATTGCTGACTTTTGATGATCCGATCTCGCTGGCTGAAAAAGTGAAATACGTTAAAGACAATAAGCTTGGTGGCGTGATGATTTGGGAAATTACGCAGGATGATGCCGATTTCACCTTGCTCAATAGCTTGAGTCAAAGCCTGTACCCGAAAAAATAAGCGACGTTGCAGTTGATCAATGAATGGGTGGGCGCAAGCCTGCCCATTTTCAGTTTTGCAGACCGAATCCCAAGCGCTGTTGTCAATTCGGTTTCTCAGCCTAGCCAGCCTGCGTCAGCTCCAATATGATAGGGCGATGAATCCATTAATGACTTACTGGCAAGCCTTTAAAACTGGGGCGCTGGACACTTTACCGCTGCAAATGGGCGTTGCGCCGTTTGGGCTGATTTTTGGCACGCTGGCTGCGCCGGCTGGCTTGTCGCCGTGGGCGACGTTGGCGATGTCGGTGTTTGTTTACGCCGGTTCCAGCCAGTTTTTGGCGCTCAGTTTGCTCGCGGCGGGCGCGGCGCTGCCGGTGATTGTATTTACAACCCTGATCGTCAATCTGCGCCACGCGCTGTACAGCGCCACTTTGCAGCTGCCGTTTGCGCATCTGCCTTTTCTGCGCCGCGCCGCTTTGGCGTTTTTTCTGACCGACGAAACTTTTGCCGTGGTGCAAAGTGCATCTAGCCGCCAGATTGTGCCGCTGGACGCCGTGATGTTCGGCTCAGGTTTCGTTAATTTCACGACGTGGGTGAGCTTTACCGCGATTGGCATTGTGCTGGGGCAGAATATTCCTGAGTTGCAACATTGGGGCTTGGAATTTGCGATGGTCGCGACGTTCACGGGCATCGTCGTGCCGCTACTGATTACGCGTTCGCAAGTAGCCTGTGCGATTGTTGCGGGTGTGACCGCCTTGCTGGCGCATGGTTTGCCGTACAAACTAGGTTTGCTGCTGGCGGTGTTCTGCGGGGTATTGGCCGCTATGCATCTAAAGGAAAAGGCTTGATGGATATACTGACGAGTTTATTATTGCTGCTGGGTATGGCGCTGGTGACCTACGGTCTGCGCGTATCGTTTTTTCTGCCCGGCGTCGGCGAGCGTTTTCCGCCCAAACTACGCCAAGCCGCAGCGTATGTACCGGTCGCCGTATTAACGGCGATTATCGTGCCGGAAATCTTTATCCCGCACCACGAATGGCAATGGCTCAGTCCACAACTTGCTGGCGCTATCAGCACTGGCATCATCGTTTGGCGCAGCAAAAAATTGATGCTAGGCATCTTTGTGGGCATGGCGGTGTATTACGCCTTCCGGCTGCTGTAAAAGCGGGGATCACGAAAGGCACGAAAGTAATTCAAAAAACACGAAATAGGACTACCCCCATTCAGCAACAAAGGTATCGCGGAAATTCCTTAACCATTCCAGTCGATCTTCACCGAGTTGCCTACCCGCCACCGTATTCATTGTTGGCGGTAAAGTCGCTAATTTAACTTCAATGTGATCGAGTGCGTAGCGCTTGTCATCCATTTCGCGCTGCAAAGCCATTGGGTCGCTTGGATGCGCCAAGCTGCTTTCCATTCGACCTGCCGTGTAAAACAGCCGCGCCAAACCGACAGCGCCTAAAGCATCGAGTCGATCGGCATCTTGCACGATTTGCGCTTCGATAGACTGCGCTAAAATCCCCGCAGAAAAGCTATGCGCTTCAATCGCGTGCGCGACTGCGCTTAATTTATCGCTTGGAAAGTCGATTAAATCGAGCGCTGCACAAGCTTTGACCGCAGCTTGGCGAGAGGCCAAGTGTCGCTGTGGATCGTTCTTTGATAAGTTGACCAGATCATGCAAATAGCAAGCCGCAAGAACGACCAGCGCATCGGCTTCGGCATGTTCCTTAAGTAGGACATGTGCTGTATTCCAGACGCGATGCAAATGATTCAAATCATGCGCACCATCCTCCATCGAATTGGCTGTTGCAATATTGATGAGGCGTGATTGCCAGTTTTTGATTTCGCGATTGATTGGTGTTGGGGTTGTCATGTGAACTGCTCGTTGGGTTGAGTATAAAAATTAAGCTAAATTTCTTAATTTCAAATTTTAATAGTTGGCTTCTCAGTGCGTAGTGTGGGTTAATCTCAGTCATAGACTGCAAATTGATTAAACTAATCCCGCCAGTATGGCTTTATAACTGCAATGAGAATTTATCTGTGTCAGAGCATAACCTACCTGAATTTAAAGAAAAATTTGTCGCATTTGTTGATATTCTTGGTTTCAAGGATCTGGTCAAAAATTCCGAGTCTGGTAATGGCTTAACTTTGAATCAAATACTTGAGCTGCTCAAAAACTTTGGAGCTAAAAATGAGAGACAGATGTATGGCTCTTATGGCCCATCCATATGTCCAAATAGTCAACGAATAAAAGATGATCTCGACTTTCAATTGTTACAAATATCTGATTGTGTTGTGATCTCTACAGAAATATCTCCAGCAGGGGCAATTAATTTAATTAATTTCTGTTGGAACATTTCAATGAAGTTCTTGCAATCTGGACTTTTGTGTAGAGGTCATATTACGCGCGGTCTCATTTATCATTCTGATGAACAGTTTATTGGTACAGCTTATCAGAATGCATGCGATGCTGAGTCAAAGGTGGCATTATTTCAACGTGACTCAAATGATACTGGTACTCCTTTTATCGAGATTGATAAGATTTTTAGTCAGTATGTTAAGGATATTGACGATCCTTGCATAAATAAAATGTTTCATCGTATGACTAGAAGTGATGGGGATGGCATTGCGATTTTTCCTTTTCAAAGCTTGCAACATAGCTTTAGCTTTGGAGGATCTGGAAGTGTTTTTAATGCAGATAGTGAGCGTGAAGCAAATGAAAATATTAGGAAGTGGATTCAAACTATAAAGGAAAAAGTAATTTTTTTCTCTAACCCTTCAAATCCACGGGCTATGCGAAAAATTGAACATTATATTGCGGTGCTGGATGAACAACTAGCTGTATGTGATGAAGCAGATGAGATTATTAATCGCATGAGTTAGTTTAAGGCTTTTTAAATATTTCTGTGTTAGATCGTCGCTTAGTCTTCGCAAGTTTAGCACTAAGTTATAAAAGCTTAATATTTTCAGCTTTTTAGTTTTTTCGGCCTTGTTCGTGCCTTTCGTGATCCAAGTTTTTGACTTTATAAATCCGCCGGTATTTGCGGCATAAATGCGCCGCTGCCAATAATTCCCCACGCCATCCAGCCAGCAATCAGTGCGTAAATAATTCGCGGTAGCCATGCGGCGAATTGGGTGGCGGTGTGTTCTAAATTGGCGCTGAGCTGTGCTGCGACGCGTTGTAGCATTTCGGGCAATGTGCCGCTGCTTTCTCCTGTTTTAACCATCGCGATCAGCGTTTCATCCGCCAGCCATGGCACGAAGGTCAGCGCTTCGGTGAGGCTTTGCCCGCGCTGTAATTGCCGCAATAGCGGCTTGCACTGCGCTTCTAAACAGGCGCTGTGGATCGTCGATTGGGCGATGGGGATCGCTTCAAACATCGATACGCCTGCATGCAGTAGCAGCGCCAAACTATCGACAAAATCACGCTGTTTGCTGCGTAAATACCAAGCGCCAAATAAGGGCAATTGCAAAATCGTGCTTGCCATGCTGGATGAGGTATCGCGCTCAAAGGTATTGAATACGCCTTTCCCCAGCATATACGTTACTGCAATCAATATGAGCGGCATCAATACGCCGAATAAATAGCCGCCCACGCTCAGTGTACCCATGATGAGCGCGGGTAGTGGGTTGATGAGTAAACCCAGCAGCAGCATCAAGGCAGGTAGTGCTAATTTGGCGCGGATTTGTTTGGCTAAACGCGCGTGTAGCGCGGCTTGCTCGGCCAGACGCGTATACGTGGCGGCTGGGCTACCGGCTTGGCAGGCGGCGGCAATCAGCGCGGTTTCTAGTGAGTTAAAAATCCCCGCTTGCGCGCCAGCTTGGGCAATGGTTTTGCCGCGAGTGAGCGCTTTGCGCATTGCGGCTAGATGGGTTTGATAGCGCTGGGGCAAGTTGATAGTGGCCAGAGCATGGTCGGTCGGCAGACCGGCGCGCTCTAAAGTTGCCAACTGCGAAAACAGCTCGGCGCGAACTTGCCAAGGGAGTGAGGATTTACTTTTCATAGGCATGAGTATTGCTGATGTGCGTCGCAAAGGCGAGCGTGAGCCACATCTAAAATCAAAAACGGTTGTCCACGAAAGGCACGAAAAGACACGAAAGAAAACCAAGGCGAATATTGCTTTTAAATTTTGCCTTTTTTCGTGCCTTTCGTGTTTTTCGTGGACTAAGCCGTTTTAGATTTTTCTTTCAGGATTGACATTTTTAGGCGGCTGGGTTGCAATACGGGCTTGAACGACAAGAGAGGCGCCTTGCCCAGGTCGTATCACCGCAGAGTTCAAGCTCTGAGTGTATTAAAAACAAAAGTCCTCACACTGCATTGCTTCGTCTCGCCGTACGTTTTGTACTGTCTTCGACTTTGCGCTTTGTGTGAGAATTTTTGTATGTTTATTACGCCAGCGGTGCTACTAGGGGGAGCAAGGCCGAAGCGGAATGGGGCTTGAATCCATTTTGCTGGTTACAGAGGCTGAATCCTCTGGACTGTCAGTAGCCACACCGGCCGCTGGAGTGCTCTTGGTAATGATTTCCCCTAGGCCAGCCTTTTGCTGCCGCGTCATTACCGCACTTTTCCTCTCTCCAATCGTCTTTAAATTGGAGAACTGCATGACTTCTGTACTGCCCCCTCAAAATATCACCTTGTGGACTGCGATTATTACGCCGATGCTGGCTGACGGCGCAATCGACTTTGCAACGTTTACTTTGCTGCTGCGCGAACAAGAATCTGCGGGCAATGGCGTGGTGTTGCTTGGCTCAACCGGTGAAGGCAGCAATCTCAGCGTCGCCGAGCGCCAAGATGTTGTGCAGCACGCCTGTAGTTTGAATTTGGACATCCCTTTGATGGTTGGCGTGGGCGGCTTGGATTTGCCTAGCCAGCTTGAATGGTTGGCTTTCTGCGAAACGCAGCCAATCTCTAGTTATTTGCTGGTGACGCCGATTTACGCCAAACCCGGCGCGAATGGCCAGCGCCGCTGGTTTGAGGCTTTACTGAATGCCGTTAGCAAACCTTGCATGCTGTACAACATCCCATCGCGCGCGGGTGTGCCTTTGGCGGAAGGTGCGATTGCTGGCTTGCTCGGTCACGCCAATTTTTGGGCGGTGAAAGAGTCTGGCGGTAATGCGGCACGGTTTGCTGAACTGAAAGCAGCGTATCCGCAAATCGCTTGGTATTCGGGTGACGACGTTTTGTTCGCCGAACACGCAGCTTTAGGAGCGGCGGGTTTGGTATCGGTCGCCAGCAATGTATGGCCACAGCAAGTGGCGAGCTGGGTGCAACGTGGTTTGGCAGGTGTTGCGATTGGCGACGCGCTGCGCTTGGCTGCGGAAACGCTATTCATTGCGCCAAGCCCAATCCCCACCAAAGCCATCATGCATCACCAAGGCCGCATTGCATCGAACGAATTACGCCTGCCGCTGTGCGCCGAAGATTTGGCGTCGCTGGCGCCGATTTTGGCTAAAGATCAGGAAATCGCTGCGCTGGTTTAATTCTTCAGTAATGGGTATTGCTACCTGGGCTTTATTTTATAATGGCTAAGTGGCAATACAGTATGTAAGTATGTTTTATTAAAAACTGCCCCAATTTTTCCAGACAAAAATAAACCCGCAAACGCGGGTTTATTAGTTTTTGGCGATTTAAACTGCTGTTTCGTCGAGTTCTGGCAGCGCGACTTTATTGTCGGTGCTGAATTGGTAGTCTTTAAACACATGCTCGGCGGTGAGCAATTGATAGCGGCCATCTGGCAAGCGATTGGTGGTGTCTTTCAAACGGTAGGTGTAATGGCCGCAAGTCCAGCAATCAAAGTTACGCATGTGCGTACACAAACAGGTTTTCTCGAAAACGTGAATTTCAGAGATTTTTTTCGCTGTTGGGTTTTCTTCGATGACTTTGTTGTAGGCATTGATATACGCGCAGCCGCCGTTGGCATCGAGCAAATAACCGTAGGCTTCGCAATTTGGACGAATGCCTGAGCCAATCGCTGGCGTGTTTTTCAACATGCGCATTGGATAGCCCGTTGGCGAGATTTGATTCACTTCGATCAAATCTTCATCGGCTTTGTAATATTCTTGCTTCACATCATTGGGCAGGCCGCATTCTTTAGTCACGGTAAAGCGCGTCGCAACTTGCACGCCGCCGCAGCCCATTTCCAAGAATTTCACCGCATCCGAGCCAGTAAATACGCCACCTGCAGCGATCACTGGCATATTGTCGTAGCCTTGCTCTTTGATCCAAGCAACCACTTCGGCGACGATGTCTTCTAACTTGTAGTCGGCCCAGTCCATACCAAAGCCCAAGTGACCGCCAGCAAGCGGGCCTTCGACGACAACGTAATCAGGGAGGCGATTGGTGCGGGCTGATTTTTTGATGAATAGCTGTAGTGCGCGAACTGAGGAAACAATAATTCCTAGCTTGGCTTCATGGAAACGCGGATGGTCTTGAATCAGTGCAAACGAGCCTAAATGCAAGCCAGCGGCGAGCGTAATGCCGTCGATACCCGCATCGAGCGCTGCGTTCATGCGCACGCGGATGGTTTCTTTCGGGCCGTTCATCGTCAACTTTTCCATACAGTTGATGAAGATCAGGCCATCGCCTTGCTTGCGCGTCATTGTCGCTTCAACGTGTAAACGCGTGGCTTCTTCAAGCTGTTTTAAGTCGAACTGCACCACCGCTTTGTCGGAATTAGCAACGTTGAATTTGTATTGTTTGAGTTTATCTTTAACGTATTTGGTGTTGTAGCGGCGATCGGTAACGGTATTAATCATCGCATCGGAAATATGCCCAATACCGCCTAAGCGGCAGGCTTCGAGTGCCAAGTCGGCTGTAGAAATATCTACGCCCATCCCGCCGATCATAATCGGTACATATTCTTTTTGATCTGCTTCTTTGCCAAATTTCAGACGAAAATCATCAACACGCTTCATTAGATTAATCCGTTCATAAGCCCGCTGCACACGGGCTCAATGATGAGTAAATTTTGAATGGCGAATGATAACGTGGAAATAGGGGCTCTGGCTTGCTTGAATGATGACAATGCGCAATAAATTGCAATTGTCACGGTGGTATTTTTGGTATTTCTTTCTAAATTGACTTAATTTAGCGTGTATTTATTTCTATTTTAGTCAGTATTTGCAGCAGGTTTTCCTTGGCGAACTAAATCCATTTAGAATGCTGGGCTGGATTGCCAAGGAATTTTTAATGACAGAAATCAGCTTATTTGCACAATTAGCCGCTGAGCTGACAGAGCGTAAAGCGGCGTCTTTATATCGTACACGGCGCGTGTTGGAATCGGCTCAAGGCGCACGCGTGACGGTGGCGGGGCGCGAATTACTTAATTTTTGCAGCAACGATTATTTGGGTTTGGCGAATCACCCCGCCATCGTTGCCGCCGCGCAAGCGGGTGCGGCGCGCTGGGGCGTGGGCAGCGGCGCTTCGCATTTGGTGGCGGGGCATTTTGCGGTCGAGCAAGAGCTTGAAGAGCGCCTTGCAGCGTGGGCGGGAAAACCCGCTGCGATCACTTTATCGACTGGCTATATGGCTAATCTGGCCGTTGTCACGGGTTTGGTCGGTCGTGGTGATGCGGTGTTTGCCGATAAAACCAATCACGCGTCGCTCAATGATGCGATGGCTTTGTCGCGCGCGGATGTAAAACGCTTCCCGCATAGCGATGTGGCGGCCTTAGAACGACTACTCGCCGCCAGTAGCGCCAAACGCAAACTGATTATCGTCGACGCGGTGTTTAGTATGGATGGCGACATCGCGCCGCTGGCCCAAATGCTGGCGCTGGCTGAAGCCTATGACGCCATGCTCTATATCGACGACGCGCATGGCTTTGGCGTGCTGGGCGAGGGGCGGGGCACGTTAGTGGAGCTGGGTTTAGCGTCGCCACGGATTATTTATATGGCGACTTTGGGCAAGGCCGCTGGCGTAGCAGGGGCGTATATCGCTGCAGAGCAAGTCGTGATTGACTATCTGATCAATACGGCCAAGCCGTATATCTATACAACGGCTGCACCGCCGATGATTGCAGCGGCGATGCACGCGAGTTTGGACGTCATTGAGACGGACATTGCGCGGCGCGATACTTTGCATCGTCATATCGCGTATTTCCGCGAAACGCTGGCGGGTCGCTGCGAATTACTGCCCTCACGCACGGCGATTCAGCCGATTATTCTGCCTGATGTTGAAACCGCTGTTGCCATTTCGCAAGCGCTATTTGATGCCGGATTCTGGGTCGCCGCAATCCGCCCGCCAACGGTGCCAACGCCGCGCTTGCGGGTGATTTTGACTGCGGCGCATACGGAGGCAGAGGTGGCTGCGCTGTGTGAAATCCTATTAAAAATTTTAAAAGGTAGTTAATAGGTATTGCTATCTGGCTATTGCTTTATTTGGCTTCAATGGCAATACCTATTAATAAATCGTAATAAGCCGCAAAGGTCGCAATGAAAACACTGAATCTCATTGGCCCTGGACGGCTGGGGAAAAGCTTGGCGCGTTTGGCGCTGAATTCTGGGCAATACCAAATGGGCGGTGTGTTGGCACACTCGGAAAATCGCGCCAATGAAGGTGTGGTTTTTATTGGTGCTGGGCGAGCTTGTGCGTCGATGCGTGATTTGCCCGCTGCGGATTTGTGGCTGATTGCCGTGCCAGATACCGCAATTGCTAGCGTGGCCGCAGATTTGGCCGCAGAAAATCTGCTGAATGCAGGCAATGTTGTTTTCCACGCCAGCGGCGCGCTAGAAGCGAAAATCCTCGCACCCATGCAAGCGCAAGGCGCATTGATTGCAAGCTTGCATCCGGCATTTTCTTTTGCCGACCCAGCGCGTGCGGTCGCGACTTTTGTGGGTACGCCCTGCGCGATTGAAGGCGATGCGCTCGCTTGTGAGCAGCTCAATCAATTTGCGCATGCCATCGGCGGCGCACCGTTTGCACTGGCTGAAGGCGGAAAAATCGCTTATCACGCCGCGCTATCGATGGCGGCGAATTACCTCGTGACGCTGGCCGATCTCTCTTTACAAACCGCACAGCAGGCAGGTATTGCCCCCGAGATGGCGAATCAATTGGTGTTGGGGCTGATGCAGCAGACATTAAGTAATATTCAAGCCCTCGGTACGGCCAATGCTTTGACCGGGCCGATTGTGCGCGGCGATGCGGCGACCGTTGCTAAGCATTTGTCGGTGTTGCCTGAATCACAGCAAGCGGCGTATCGCGCTCTGGGCTTGGCGACGGTGACTTTGGCGGGTGAGCGTTTAAGCGATCCGGCGGCTTTGAATCGCCTACTTCATCGAGGTATTTAATGTATATCGGTCAATTAGCTAAACTGAGCGGCGCTAGTCCCAAGGCGATTCGGCACTATGAAAGCTTGGGTTTGTTGGGGGACGTCGTGCGGCTGGGGGTTTACCGAGTCTATCGCCAGCAAGACGTGCAAGTGGTGCAATGGATTAAGCAGGCGCAAAGCTTGGGCTTTCGTCTGTCTGAATTGGGCAAAGTGTTTAAGCAAGACGCCGATGGCCAATTGGATTGGCAGGAGATGAATCGGCAAATTGAGCATAAACGCACGGCAGTTCATCAAGAAATTGTGCGTTTGCAAACGCTGGAAGCGTGTTTACAGGCGATGCACAGCGAAATAAATGAATGTTTATCAGGCGCGCCTTTGGCCGCCGAGCCAACACCAGAGCAGGCCAAGTTTTACGCCTTTTGCGCCGCAGATGAAAGCCCTTGACTCTGTCCTTAGGGGCAGACTTAGGCTAATGCTTTTTGACGCGAGGGCGCATGATGAGCAAAAAAGTATTGGTGATTCTGGGGCATTCTTTAGACGATAGTTTTTGCGGAGCGCTGAGTGCGCAATATGCGGCGAGCGCTGAGGCCGCTGGGCATCAGGTTCAGGTGTTGAAGCTGGGTGATTTGCAGTTCGATCCGATTTTACGCCATGGGTATCGGCAGATTCAGCCCTTGGAGGCTGATTTGACTCAAGCGCAGGCACAAATTGAATGGGCTGAGCATATTGCCTTGGTTTACCCGGTTTGGTGGGGCGCTGCGCCAGCGCTGCTGAAAGGTTTTATTGATCGCATTTTTGTGCCGGGATTCGCGTTCAAATACCAAGAAGATTCCAGTTTCCAAGTCAAATTACTCAAGGGGCGCAGTGCGCATCTACTGGTCACGATGGACACGCCACCGTGGTATTACCGCTGGGTGTATCGTTTGTCGGTCTTGCGGCAAATGCGCAAAACCACGTTGGAATTTTGCGGGATTAAGGTGACAAAATCGGCCGTTTTTGGCCCTGTAATCAGTGCGCAACCTGCGCATAGATCAGCTTGGCTGGCGCAGACCAGCGCTTTGGCGACACGGATTTAAGCTTGTTTAGCGCTGTAACCCGAAAGCCAAGCGAAAAGTTTTTGGGCTGTGGCGCAAATCCACCGCGCGAGGCGGTAAACTTCGACTCCGTTTTGAATGTTGGCTGGAACAATAATGTGGATTGAAACGCGTGGCCGTGGGCCGGATTTGGTGTTATTGCACGGCTGGGCGATGAATAGCACGGTGTGGAATGGTATTGCGGATGAATTAGCGCAGGATTATTGCGTGCATTTGGTCGATTTGCCGGGGCACGGCGCGTCAATTGTAACTGACGCGCTCAGTCTGCAAATGATGGTCGATGCCATGGATGCGGCGTTTCCGTATCCGGTGCAAATCATCGGCTGGTCACTCGGTGGCGCGGTGGCGGCGCAGTGGGCAATCCAGCAGCCAGAAAAAGTAAAATCCTTGACCTTGGTCGCTTCTAGCCCGTGTTTTATGCAACGGACCGATTGGCGTTCGGCGATGCCGGCGACGGTGTTGGCGCAATTTGCTGAACAATTGCAGTTAGATTGGCAAGGTACATTAAAGCGTTTTATTAGTTTGCAAGCGATGGGTGATGCCAGCGCGCGCGCGGTGACCAAAGAACTACTCGCCGATTTATTCAAGCATGGCGAACCGAGTATTACGGCGCTGAGCGAGGGCTTGGCGATTTTGCGCGATACTGATTTGCGCGATCAAATTAGCCAAATTACTTGCCCCGTCTTATTACAATATGGCGATAGAGATACATTAACGCCGCTGCCAACTGGGCATTGGCTGAAATCACAATTGAGCGATGTGGAATTGATCGTGCATCAAGGCGCAGCGCACGCGCCGTTCTTGTCGCATCGGGCGGATTTCTTGGCGGCACAATTGAAATTTCTGGCAAGTAATTAGGGGTATGTTGTCGTAGCCCTTTTTGATTAAGGTTTTTAACTATATACGCCTATTTTATAAATAAAAAAAGCCACCGAAATCGGTGGCTTTTTTAATGCTTGGATATCAATTTTATTTTTGCGTTGCGAAGATTTTTTCGATTTCTTCTTTTGGAATAGCGCCGGAGACGATTTGGCCGTCAGCAAAAATCAGCGCTGGCGTGCCATTGATACCGAGTGACTCACCGAGTTTAATGCTGCGAGCCACTGGATTGTCACACTGGGTCTTGCCGCCTGTTGGCAAATTACCTTGATGCATAAAGTCTTGCCATGCTTTGGTGCGATCTTCGGCGCACCAGATTAGCTCAGATTTACGCGCTGCATCGGGATGCAAGCCTGCGAGTGGCATTAGGAAAGTGTGGATGGTGACGTTGTCGATCCCTGCCAAGCTCTGTTGCTCAAGGCGCTTGCAGAATGGGCAGTCTGGATCAGAAAATACCACCAGTTGACGCTTACCTGTGCCGCGAACTTCTTTGATTGCGTCGGCAAAGGGTAGCTTGGCAAAGTCAGTTTTATTTAGCTCAGCCATACGTGCTTCGGTCAGGCTTTTTTTCGTGCCCACATTGACCATATCACCGACCACAACGTATTCGCCTTTGGCATCGGAATACACAATATGGCGTTTACCCAGTACCACTTCATACAGGCCTTTGATCGGCGTTTCACGTACTGAATCAACTGGCTGGCCGAGTTTTTTGGCTAAAGTGGCTTTTAGTTCTTTTGGCGGCGCATCGGCATTCGCGCTGCATGCGGTCATTGCGATCATGCCAGCAGCAATCAGGGTACGTGTGAAGTGTTTCATGATGATCCTTATTTTTAATCGTTTAATTTGATTCGTTTTGTTCATGAGTCCATGGCATGGCGGATGAGCTGCCGTTTAATCCATGGTAATGCATCGGTAAAGCCCAGCCCGAAATTGCGCAGGCTTTTTAAAATCGGGTTTTGGTTATTAAATAATTGCTGAAGACCATCGCAAACCGTTTGCATCAGTAAGACCGATTCGCGGCGGGCGCGTTCGTATCGCCTTAAGACCAAGAGGTCGCCAATTCGTTCCGGATGCGTTTTTGTCAGTAAGTTGGCCAATTCTGCCACATCGCCAAAACCAAGGTTAACGCCTTGACCAGCGAGCGGGTGGACGGTGTGAGCGGCGTCACCAACGAGCGCTAGGCGTGTTTTAACGCAGGTTTCGATTTGCATGAGCTTGAGCGGGAAGGCCGCTGGCGGCGTGACTAATTTCAGCTCGCCCAAGGCACGATGACCCGCAGCTGCAACCTGCTCAGCCAGTAGCTCGGGCTTTAGCCCGAGTAATTCGTCTTTTTGGCTTTCGTCGCACGACCAAACCATCGACATTTGTTGCTGTGGTAACGGTAGCCACGCCAAAATACCATCGGTTTTAAACCATTGCTGCGCCGCGCCGTAGTGCGGTTTCTCGCAGGAAAAGTTCGCGACGACGCCAAATTGTGCGTACGGTTTACTGTGCGCTTCAATCTGCATTTGGCGGCGCACCCAAGAATTCGCACCGTCAGCACCAATCACCAAACGTGCGCGAAGTTCACGGCTATCACTCAGCGTTAGCGTTGCCGCATCGTGGTCGATGGCGAGTGATTCGGGTTCTGCCGGCGTGATGATTTGTACATTGGCGCTGTCGGCCAGCGCCAGCCACAGTGCGCGTTGCAGTTCGCGGTTTTCAACGATGTAGGCCAGCTCGTCCACGCCGCTTTCTAGCGCGTTAAATTCCAGCTTGGCGTTGGGCGCATCGCCGCGAATTTTCATGCTTGTGATCGGTGAGAGTCGTTCAGTACGCACGCGTTCCCATGCACCGATCTTCGTGAGTAGTTTTCGGCTGGCGCGGCTAATCGCGTAGACGCGCTGATCCCAGCTGGCCAAATCAAAATCCAGCGCAGGCTCGCGCCCTTCGAGCAAAATAATCGATAGCGAGGTGTTTTTGAGTGCCAAGGCCAGCGCCGCGCCCACCAAGCCGCCACCCACAATAATCAAATCAGCGTCGTAATTCTTCATGGGGGATGAGTTTATCACCCCTTCATATTGTTGCAAGGCGATTTATGGCTTTGACGGCTAAGCTGAAAAAATGTTGAGCCGCTATTTACTCTTTATTACTTGCTTTGTGCTTGGGATTATTACGCTACAAATGCAAGCGACTTTGCCGCCAACGTGGTTGGCGTGGCTCGGTCTTAGCTTGGCGTTAACACTGATAGGTTTGCCGCGATTTTTGCCGCCACAGCGATCTATATTGCGCTACGCGATGATTGGGATTTGTTCGCTGAGTTTGGGGTTTGCTTGGGCGCAATGGCGTGCTGAATGGCGGATGGCACAGCGGATTCCCAGTCCTTTAATTGGGAAAACGCAGATCGTTGAGGGTTATGTCAGTGATTTGCCGCAGCAAACGCGATTTGGTCAGCGCTTTATTTTTACACCAACGCAGCCGATTTCTGGCTGGCAGCCCACGCGGATTCAAGTGTATGGCAATGACAAAATCGGCGCAGTCGCTGCAGGTGAGCGCTGGCGTTTGGCGCTCAAACTCAAGCCGGTTCACGGCGCAGTCAATCCGGCAGGTTTTGATTTGGAAAGCTGGTTTTTGCAACAAAATATCGCGGCGACTGCAAATCTCAAGTCGGCTGAGCGCTTGCCGGGGCAGGCCAATGCGCTGCTGCGGCTGCGCGCCCATTTACGCGAGCGAATTCAATTTTTACTTCACGATGCGCCATATCAAGGCGTCATCGTCGCGTTGACGATAGGCGATCAGGGCGGGATTCCCAAAGCGCAGTGGCAGCGCTTTGCACAAACTGGCATCACACATTTGATTAGTATTTCTGGTTTGCATATTACTTTGCTGGCGGCGATTGCTGCTGGCATGGTGCGCTGTGTGTGGCGGCGAATTCCAGCTTTGGCCTCGCGATTTGCAGCGCAACGCGCCGCTTTGATTGCGGGCGTGATCACTGCGCTTTTCTATAGCCTCTTGGCTGGAATGGCGGTGCCGACGCAGCGCACGGTGTTGATGCTTTTGGTGGCTGCGCTGTGCATGTGGCGTGCTAAACCGATGGCGGTCAGCAGCATCTGGGCGAGGGCATTGTTGGCGGTGGTGGTGTTTGATCCATTTGCGGTGCTGTCGGTTGGGTTTTGGCTGTCGTTTATTGTGGTGGGCTATTTGATTTGGTCGGGCGCAAATCGGATTGGCGAAGCTAAGCAGTGGCATGTGTGGTTGAGTACGCAGTGGGCGGCAACTTTGGCTTCGATGCCGATTCTGTTATTGGTCTTTGGGCAATTTCCGCTGATTTCTCCGCTGGCCAATGCGCTGGCGATTCCTTTGGTGAGTTTATTGATTACGCCTTTGGCTTTGTTAGGCTTGCTTGATCCAACTGGAACGCTACTGCATTGGGCAGAGCGGCTATTTGCCGTGGTCGATTGGTTCTTGCTGCGCTGTTTGGCCTTACCGATACCTGATTTGCAGTTTGTTACGCCTTCTATGGGTATCTTGCCACTAGCCATGCTGGGTATGGCCTTGCTGTTATTACCCCGAGGTATCCCAGCACGTTGGCTGGGTTGGGTGATGCTCTTTCCGCTGTTTTTTACTCCGAAAAAATTAATAGCCCCGAATGAATTTATGGCTCAAGTATTGGATGTGGGCCAGGGTTTGAGTGTGTTGGTGCAAACGAAAAATCATGCGCTGCTATTTGATACCGGCCAAGCGCCCAATGGTGAGCGCGTATTATTGCCGGTGTTGCGCCAAGCTGGGATACGCCAGTTGGATGTGCTTTTACTATCGCATAATGATAACGATCATATCGGCGCGGCAGCGATATTGCTCGATCCGGCTGCGTCTGTGGCCGTTACCCAAATTGTGCATAGCCTGCCGGATTTGCATCCACTCTTGAATACATCCATCGCGCAGCAGCGCTGCCAAACTGGCCAGCATTGGGATTGGGATGGTGTGCAATTTGCGCTATTGTGGCTGCGGCCGGATTATTCGGCACGTGACGACAATGCTAAAGGCTGCGTGCTGCGCATCAGTAATCGCTGGCACAGTCTGTTGATTCCAGCCGATATTGGCCGATTGGAGGAGGGTGAATTATTGGCGGCGGGTTTGCCAGCGACAGACATTGTGATTGCGCCGCATCACGGCAGCAAAAACTCGTCGTCCGATGCGTTTGTGAGTGCTTTGCAACCCCAGTACGCGGTGTTTTCTGCCGGATTTATGAATCATTTCCAGCATCCACGGCCAGAAGTGGAGGCGCGGTATGCGGCCGCTGGTGCGGCGCTGTTGCGTACCGATCAAATGGGCGCAATTCGTTTTGTAGTGGGTGAGCAAATCCAAGTGCAGCAGCAACGCGCCATTGCGCCACGATATTGGTACACTGCGACATCCCAGACGCGCTAAGCACAGCCATTTGTCCACGAAAAACACGAAAAGGCACGAAAGAAAACCAAGGGATAATATGACGTTTTGTCGTGCGATTGTTCGTGATGTTCGTGATTTTCGTGCCTTTCGTGGACTCCGTTTTTGACCTTGCCTCAAAGTGCTTAGCGCGTACACGGTTTCATTCTCTGTAATAACTGGAAATCCACCATGACCATGACGCTGGCCGCGCTATATCGCTACCCACTTAAATCATGCCGCGCCCAAGCATTGACGAGCAGTCATGTCACTTTGCGCGGCCTGCAATTTGATCGGGAATGGATGGTGGCAACGCCTGAGGGTAAATATATTACGGGCCGCACCGAGCCGCGCTTGTTGCTGATTTCTGCTGAGCCCACGCCCGACGGCGTTTGGCTGAAAGCGCCGCAGTGTGTCGACCTCTTTGTGCCGCTGGGCAATTTTGGCGAAAACCATATTGCCGACGTGTGGGAAACCGAGTTTCTCGCTCGCCGTGGTGCGCTGGATGCCGATGCGTGGTTGTCGGCTTACTTGGGTAAGCAAGTTCAATTAATGTGGACTGGGCCTGCCAGTCATCGACGCTTAAAAAATCGCGCTGAAATTCCAGTTAGTTTTGCCGACACTTATCCTTTACTTTTGATTGGCGAAGGCTCGCTGCGCGAATTGAACCACCGCGTCGGGCGCGAGTTATCGATGCTGCGTTTTCGCCCGAATTTGGTCATTGCCAATACCGAGCCGTTTGCTGAAGACCGCTGGAAACGGATTCGAATTGGCGAGATTGAATTTGAAATCGGCAAATCTTGCGAGCGCTGCATTATGACGACGCTGGACCCAGATACCGCAGAGCGATCTCCCGATCAAGAGCCTCTACGTAGCCTTGCCAAATTTAGAAAAACCGCTGGTGCTGTGCTATTTGGTCAAAACATCATCGCGCTGAATGAGGGCGAATTACGGCTGGATATGCCGGTTGAAGTGCTGGCGTAAAATTTTAAAGCCTTATAAAGAAAAATGATTGTGAATAGCGCCGCAGTTGACTGCCGCGCTATTTTTTTGCCTACGGCCGTCATTAGTGAAAATATTTCAAATTTAGCAAGCTAAACTGAGTTTTTATTTAAGATTGTTCGGGGTTATTGCGATGCAAGAAATAGCATTGTTATTGCAAGGCGGTGGGGCTTTGGGGGCTTATGAGCTGGGCGTGTTGCGCTATATGGGCGAGCAAAATAGGCTGCCAGTGCAATTGGTCGCTGGTGTTTCGATTGGTGCGGTGAATGCGGCGGTGCTGGTCGGCTCGCGTGATGCCGACCCGATTGCGGCGCTCAATACGCTGTGGGAAAAGCTCACCGTGCCGCATCTGCCATTTTTGCCTGAGGTGTTCGAGCAAAATCGGGCGCTGCTGGGCAATCCGCATATGTCGCGCTTGCGGCATGATTACTGGAACATGCAACACTGGACAGCGTTGTATTCGGCCGATCCATTGCGCGAGCTGCTGCATGAGCTGATCGATTTTGACAAACTGAATGCCTCAGCGACCGAGCTGCAATTATCGGCGGTGCAAATCGAATCGGGTGATGTCGAGATTTTTAGCAATCGCCAACACATTATTACGGCTGAGCATGTGATTGCTTCCTTGTCGATTCCGCCGATGTTCCCACCCGTGGAGATTGACGGGCTGCATTATTGGGATGGTGGCCTGTTTGATAATGCGCCGCTGAGGGCGATGATTGATGCGTTGCCGGTGGGCAGCGCCACTCGATTCGTGATTATTAATTTATTCCCATTGAAAGGCCAATTGCCCGATGGTTTAGCGCAAGTGCAAGATCGGATGCTGGAAATTATCTTCTCGAATAAAACGTTAGGCGATATGGCGCAAATGCAAACGTATAACGAGTTGACTGAACTCGCAGCCGCTTTGGATAAGGAATTGGCTGCCGATTCGAGCATTCGCCAGCAAGCAGGGTTTTTGCGAATTCAGAAATATCGCTATTTTGAAGATCCGATTGTCATCACTAACGATGAGCCTGAATCACAAGAAGGTACTTTAGACTTTTCAGGCAAATCCTTAGCGCGCCGCACTGAGGCGGGTTACCGCGATGCAGTCAGGATTTTCAATGCCAATTAAATAATTCGACAAGCAAAATTTTTCTTGAATTAAAAGGGTATAGCTAGCTAGGTATTGATCAATGATGCCTAGCTGCTTATACCCTTTAATTTTTATTTAAAGATAAATCCTTAATTTCTTGCTTCAGTCTGAAGCAAAGTTCGCTCTAGTGTGATTTGTACACAGAAGGTGTAACTGCACAAATTGGCCATGACTTAGCGCAAATTCTTACTTGAAAAATCAGCGTAGTCTGTGATGACAACATTTCGATTTTGATGAGGGCGATATCATGGCAACGACGGCTTTTTTTATCCCGAGTGTGAATTTAATGGGCGCAGGCTGTTTAAGCGACGCAGCGAAAACCATCCAAAGTTATGGCTTTAAAAAAGCGTTATTGGTGACGGATGCGCCCTTGGTCAGCATTGGCTTGGTGAAACGCGTGACCAATTTATTGGCCAGCCAAGGGGTGGATTGTGTGGTGTTTGATGGCGTGCATCCGAATCCAACGACAGCGAATGTGGCCGCCGGTTTGGCGCTGCTGCAAACCCATGCCTGCGATTGCGTGATTTCGCTCGGTGGCGGCTCACCGCATGATTGCGCTAAAGGCATCGCGTTGGTGGCGGTTAATGGCGGTGAAATTAAAGATTACGAAGGCTTGGATCGTTCGGCCAAACCGCAGTTGCCACTGATTGCGATCAATACGACGGCGGGAACGGCCAGTGAAATGACGCGCTTTTGCATTATCACTGACGAATCTCGCCATGTGAAAATGGCGATTGTTGATAAGCACACGACGCCGATTTTGTCGGTGAATGATCCCGAATTGATGCTACTTAAACCCGCAGGATTAACTGCGGCAACGGGTATGGATGCGTTAACGCATGCGATTGAAGCGTATGTATCGACTGCAGCGACGCCGATTAACGATGCTTGCGCGCTCAAAGCTGTTGAGATTGTCAGTCAGTCGCTGCGCCAAGCGGTGCAGCATGGCGACGATATCGCTGCACGCGAGCAAATGGCCTATGCGCAATTTTTAGCGGGGATGGCGTTTAATAATGCATCGCTCGGCTACGTGCATGCAATGGCGCATCAGCTGGGTGGTTTTTATGATTTGCCACATGGCGTTTGTAACGCAATCCTGTTGCCGCATGTTCAGGCGTATAACAAGCAAGTGTGCGCCAAACGTTTAGGCGATATTGCACGCGCGATGGGTGAAACGACTACTGGTTTGACCGACGATGCCGCTGCCGATGTGTGCTTGGCTGCGATTCGTAAACTCTCAGTTGATGTGGGCATTCCGACGGGTGTAGCGCAATTGGGCGCGAAAGAGGAAGACATTCCAACGCTGGCTGCCAATGCACTGAAAGACGCGTGTGGTCTGACCAATCCAAAACAGCCGACATTCGATGAAGTCTGCGAAATTTACCGCGCCGCTTTGTAATTGATTCGGTGAAATAGAAAAAGCCGCTTTGAATTTAAAGCGGCTTTTTCATGCTTAAGTATTAGCTCTACTGCAAGGAAGTCCAAATATCATCCCAATCGCTGTCTTGAATAATGCCTTCGCGTTTGAGCGTGATTTCGCCATTTTTGCCAATGACGACTAAGCTTGGGTCGCGCTTGATGCTGCCAAAGCTGTCTTTGTAATCTGAGGCATTGCGCCAAACGAGTGGAAATTGTTCGTCCTTTGGCGTTGTTACATTGACGAGCTGCGCGTAGTTTTTAAAGTGTTCGGGTTTTTTGTCTAAACCAATCCCAATCACCGAAAATTGGCTTTTTTTATTCGATTTATAAAACTCACGAATCAGTTTTAAGTTGTAAACACAGGCATCACAACCCGCGCTAAAAAAAGCCAGTAGCACGGTTTGATTTTTGTATTGCTGTAAAGAAACGGGTTTTCCGCTCATGATATCTACGCCTTCTAGCGTTTGTGCTGCGGCGGCGTAACCTTGGCTCAATAAAAATAAGGCAATAAGCCAATGGCGGATTTTTTTCATGCTTGCATCTCGGATGGGGGTTGGTGGCAAGAGCGTTGAATCAGTGTATCAAGGCCAAAGCGGCAGAGGGGCACGCAGGCGATGATCAACAGCATCAGCCCCCATTCTAAGTGATCTTGTAATGCTGACGGAATATCTTTCAATACATAGTAGTAAGATAACACTGCAGTTAAGTTTAATGCCGACAACCCCAGTGCAGATAATCTTGTGAATAGCCCCAGAGTTAGCAAGATGGGCAGTAATAATTCGCCAGCCGTTGCGCCGATTGCGGCAATCAGCGGCGGCAAGACGGGCACATGATATTCATTGCTAAATAAAAATAGGGTAGTGCTCCAGTCCTGAATTTTGGTCAGCCCAGACAGGAAGAAAACTTTGCTGATATAGAGGCGCAGCAGCAAGTCTGCGACTGGCGCGAGGGCACTGAGCGGTTTGGCCGTAATCAGTGCCTTTAAACAGTCGAGTCGTGACATCAAAATGGTCCAAGTATGGGATTCATTAATATAGTCGAAGTACGGCGCGTTTTCTTACATAAGTCGGCCAGTGAATTTTTTTTAGCGGTCAGGGCTGCGCTGACGCAGCCCTGTTGAGCGCTTAATGCGCTGCTGATTTACGTTGTAAATGCCGGCGCATTCGCCGCAGACCCAATGCGATGGTCGCCACGATTATGGGAATCGCAATCGCAGTGCTGATTTCAACATTCACATGCCAGCCACCGGCTTTGAGTCCTTTGAGCCCATAGCCCAGCAAACCAACGATGTAATAGGTAATCGCCGCGACCGATAAACCTTCAACAGTTTCTTGCAGCCGCAATTGCAAATCCGCGCGTTGCGACATCGCGCCGAGCAGGCTTTGGTTTTGTTGCTCCAAGCTAATATCAACACGGGTGCGTAGTAGCAAAGTCGCGCGGCTGACGCGTTCGGCGAGCTCACGTTGCCGCCGTGCCACGACCGCGCAATGCTCTAGCGCTGGCGTGAGGCGGCGCGAAATAAATTGCGTCAATGGCGGAATGCCTTGGATTCGCACTTCGCGCAACTCGGCGAGGCGCGTTTGCACAATCTCAAAATACGCATGCGAGGCGCTAAAGCGGTAATCGGTTTGCGATAGCGCGCCTTCGACGCGCGCTGCCAGTTGCGTCAATTGATCGAGCAAATTCGCTTCATCGGCTTGCCGCGCATCGGAGATTTGGCTAATTAGCTCGGCTAACTGCCGATCTGCGCTAGCCAGTTCGGGTGCAATCGATTGCGCCAAGGGCGGCGCGAGCATCGCCAGCGTGCGGTAGCCTTCAATATCAAACAGCCGTTGCAGCATGCGCCCAGCTTGGCGGCGACCCATAAAACGATCGACTAGCACGTAATGCGTGAAGCCATTGGCGTCGGTTTGGAAATCGCTGTACGCCATGCCCGCACCTTCGCCGATTTCCGCGCCAATCAACTCATTGCCCGCAAAAAAGTCGCGCGCGATGTGCGTGACAGTCAGCGGCGATTGCGCTTGCGGCAATACAATCGCATGCGTGGCGACCAAGATATTGCCCGGTAATTGCGACAGCCATTCGGCGGGCAATTCGGCCAGCGCAGGTTGTGCAAAGGGTTCGTTGTTGATCTTATTTGATGTCAACGGCGCGCTAACGCTAAAGCTAGAAAACTCGCTATAGCGCATCCACAGCACTTGGCAATCGCCCAAGTCCAAATTGAAATGGCTGGCGCTCGCGCTTGGTGGCGTTTGGCCGTAATGCTGTGCCAATTGCGTAAACAGCCACAGCTCATGCGCCAAACTCAGATGATGATTTAAGTAAGCCAAATGGCTGATTCGCCCCGGTGTCGGCAGGCGCGGGTAGGGATAAGTGTGAGCTTCGTTGGCAATGCTGCGGCGTTGTGGATGTTCGTGCAGCTTGAGCTCGAATGCGCGGGTTGTGGTGTGCATCGTCGTCTCCAATGAGTGCCGTTGTGCGGCAGCACAGACTACGTAGCACAAGCCATGCCAATGTGGTTCATAAAGGGTATATGAACATAGGCTTTATTTTGTAATGGCTAGGAGTAAATACATGATGGATGTATTAGAGGGGTAAGCGGCAGGGCGCTAATTTGGTGCAGATGAAGTTGATTTTTATGTGCTGCAATAAAACTGAGTGCAATAAAAAAGCCACCGACAAATCGGTGGCTTTCACATTCAAATGACCGCAATTAAGCGCGTTTTTTGAATTCGTTGGTGCGTGTGTCGATCTCGATTCTGTCGCCGATTTCGATGAATGCCGCTACTGGCAATTCAAAGTCAGTACCTTTGAGTTTAGCTGGCTTCATTACTTTGCCTGAAGTGTCGCCACGAACCGCTGGCTCAGTGTATTCAACTTCACGCACAACCACGGTTGGCAATTCAACAGAGATGGCTTTGCCATCGTAGAAAGTCACTTGGCATTGATCTTCCATGCCATCAACGATCAGGCCACGGGTGTCGCCCAAATTGTCGGCTTCAACGTCGTGTTGGTTAAATTCTGCGTCCATGAAAATGAACATTGGGTCTGCGAAGTATGAGTAGGTGCAATCGAGTTTTTCGAGCGTCACAACTTCCAATTTGTCGTCTGATTTGTAAACGACTTCAGAGCCAGAGCCTGTCAACAGACCTTTCGATTTTACTTTAACTACTGAAGAGTTACGGCCTGATTTTGAGAACTCAGTTTTTTGTACGACCAAAGGTTGGCCGTCAACCAAGATGACGTTACCAGCGCGAACTTCGTGTGCAGTTTTGATTGCCATGTTTTTACATACCTAAAAGCGGGATTAATTGAAGAACAAGTTTTAAGAGTGCGGCGATTTTGAAGTGCGAAACCTCAGTACTTTTAAAACGCGCTCGACACAATCCGCCATTTTAAATGGATTGGGTGAATTTGACCAGATTAGTCGCAAGATCTCCGTGCGCCGCTAGTCGCTTCGCCCAGTTTTTAGCATGTTGACGCAAAATTTCTCGCTCGGTATTGAGCATTCTCCAACTTTGCGCAATGTCGCCGCCTTGATTCCACGCGTAATAAAAGTCGCGCAGCGCTGTAGCGAGTTCCGGTGGCAAATCAGCCAGATACAGCTGCAAAAAGGCATCCAGCTTTTCAAGGTGCGTGTCTTCCGACTGCGGATAAATCTGCCAAATCATTGGCAACGCCGCCCATTGCGCGCGCACAAACGAATCTTCGCCGCGAACAAAATTCAAATCACAGCTCCACAGCAGCCGGTCGTAATCGTCTTGGCTGAGCATGGGCAAGATGGCGAGACTGACTGCGCCGTATTGATATACTTCCCCAGTGTGTAGCTCACCAAGCATTAATAGCTGTTCTATTTGTGGCAATACCCTACCTTCAGGTACAAAGAGCACAATTGGTGACGGACTGTCTTTGAGCTGCTCTAGCCATGCGTTGAGCGCTGGGTTTTCGTAGGCAAACAGTGAAAAATATTGCGTGTCAGCGTTTGTTACGGGCAGTTTGGGAGCCAGTCGTTGGCGCAGCGCTGCGGCATCGCTTGCTGTCCACGCGGCGCGTTGTTGGCGCATACTTTGCTCGCCAATCAGCCCGCCGGTTTTCTCATTAAAGCCGGGAAAGAAAAAATATTTTTTCAGCCCATTCTGCGGTGAGGGCAGGCCATGGCAGCCGCTGACCCAATCTTCGGCGCTGAGATAATCCAGATTGATCCAGATGGGCGCTGTCGAGTTTGCTGCCGCATGGGTGCGCATTTGCTCGATATAGGCGGGCGGTAAATCGCAGGCAAAAGTCTCGATAACGACATCGCTGGCGGGGATAGCTGCAGGCCAGTTTTCTGGCCAATGCCGAATCGTCACCGTTTCTAGTGTTTGCGTTGCCAAGTTGGAATTAATTTCAGGACGAATTTTGGCAAAGCTGGCTAGATCGTCCACCCATAAAGTGACGTCCAGTGCATGCTCGTTCGCGAGTTGCCGCGCCAAACGCCAGCAGACACCAATATCGCCAAAATTGTCGACAACGCGACAGAAAATTGCCCAAGTTTGCACGTGCTATTTCCGATAGTTTTTTAGTTTCTTCAACAGAAAAGGCCTCGGCGAAACCGAGGCCTTGAATCTTGCTTAATCTAGTGCTGATTATTTCTTTTCAGCCACTGCAGGCGTTTCCCAAGGCAGTGGTACTTTGATGCCATTCAAGATAAACGTGCCTTTAGTCAGTGATGCCGTCGTTGCCAGCAATTTACCTTCAACGCGAATTAGATTTTGTTCTGCGAGTTTATTAATTTGTCCTTCAACAAATTGCCCGGCCAAGAAATCCAAATCCGCCATATTCACTTGTGTATCCGGGCCGCCAAATACATTGCGTGCTTGCCACAGTGCCAAGGTTTCGACCACTTTACGTGGTACGGCAAAGTCGGCTTTGGCGACGATTTTATTCACTAATTCAACCGGTTTATCTAAATCGCTGGCGACAAAACCTTTCAGGCCAACTTCGCCGGTGAAGTGAATCGCGCCATCGGGCAATTTGACTTCGAGCTTTTTGATCGCCAATTGCGGATCATTTTGCAGCAGTGGCAGGCCGTGGGTTTTGGCTAAGGTCGTCAGCGCGGCGGTGAGTTGCTCGCGGTCGAGGTTTTGTTTTTGCAGTTTGGTTAGCTCATCGCCGATTTTAGCCAGCGTTGCGCCGTGCAAATGATTCGCTTCGGCAATTAAGACCGCTGGGCCGTAGGGCTGGCCGTCGAGGATCAGCTTGGCTAGATCAATTTTGGCGCTGCCATTAATAAATTCGCCCGCTTCTTTGATGTCGCCCACATAGCTTAGGTTTTCTAATTGCAGTTTTAGTGGCGTGCCTTCAATCAGATTCAAATCAAGCTTGCCAATTTTAGCGCTGGTGCTGCCCAGCATAATGCCGCTTTTGCCGCGTACTTGTTGCATATTCAGGCTAAAGTCGGCGAGTGAAAATTGACCTTTGCTTTTGGCTTCGCCAGTAATCCCCGGCGCAGTGGCGATCAGCGTCACGCGATTAAAATCGCCGCCGTAATCAAGCGTCGCGTTCAGACCTTTCCAATTGGCTTTGATGCCGGAAAGGGCTTCTTCGTATTCAAAGCTAGGCACAGAAAGATGCACGACACCATCATCATTAAAGCTGATGCGATTTTCGATATTAATGGGCTGTTGTTCGCCAAAGAATTTGGCTAAAAATTTCTGGGTATCGGCTGCAAACACAAATTCAGTATTGACTGCAGCCTTATACGGTATGAAGTTAAATTGGCTCAATAGCGGTAAAGGGCCGTGTTTGATGTGATTGGTATACGTTACTTCAAAGGTTTGCAGTGGCTGGCCTTCTTTTTCGAGCAGAAAACGATACAGCTCTGGGCGCACTTGCAAGGTGGTGGTTTCAGTCGAGCTGAACCAGCCACGTTGATATTTGTGGTTTTTCACGATGAAATACGGCAAGTTGGCGAGCCAGTCATGCTGTTTTTGCATGGTTTTTTCGACGGCTTGGCCTGCATAATAGCTGCCACCGACATAGGCAGCGGCGAGTGTAGCGAGGCTTAAGCTAGCGGCGATGACAACTTTACGTTTCACAGTGAATTCCTTTCGAACAGTAAGATTTGGTGTTGATAGTGTACCGTATGCTTGAGCCCCAACGTTCTACTCACCATGGTTGCGCTCATGCCGCGCGGCACTGACTTTTCTTGAACGGCCAAGAAAAGTAAGCAAAAGAAGGCCGCCCTAGTATCTGCATCCGGCTTCGCCGGATTCCCTCGCTGCGGACAATCGGCAAGGCGGCAGGCTTTAACAAAACAGAGCCCGCCGAAACCCCTTGCCGCTTGTTCCTCGCTCGGTTTGATACAAGGGATTTTAAGCCCCAGCCCAACGAGCGCGGCACTGCACAACACCAATCTGAACATTACCCTCTAGCAGGGCTTACGACTTAAATACGACGTGCTAGTTCCTCGGCAGTGCCAAGGTAGGTCGCTGGCGTCAGTGCTTTAAGGCGATCTTTCGCGTCTTGTGGGATCGCCAAGCCTTCAATAAATACCGCCAAGGCTTCTTTGGTAATACCGGTCTTGCCGCGCGTCAACTCTTTGAGTTGCTCGTACGGATTAGGCACACCGTAGCGGCGCATCACGGTTTGAATTGGCTCAGCCAAGACTTCCCAGTTGTTGTTCAAGTCAAAGGCCATCGCATCGCGATTGGCCATCAATTTGTTCAATCCTTTGAGTGCCGCCACGTAGCCAAGCAAGGTGTAGCCCATACCGACGCCCATATTACGCAATACGGTCGAATCGGTCAGGTCACGCTGCCAGCGCGAAACCGGTAATTTTTGGCTCAAGTGGATCAAGACTGCATTGGCCATCCCGAGATTACCTTCGGAATTTTCAAAGTCGATTGGATTCACTTTATGCGGCATGGTTGAAGAACCGACTTCGTTCTTGTTCACACGTTGCTTGAAGAAACCCAGCGAAATGTAACCCCAGATATCGCGGTTCATATCGACCAAAATCGTGTTGGCACGTGCGAAATCATCAAACAACTCGCTCATATAATCGTGCGGCTCGATTTGGATCGTGTATGGGTTGAAGTTGATGCCTAGACTTTCGACAAAGCGTTGGCAGAAACCTTCCCAATCAAAGCCAGGGTAGGCTGACAAATGCGCATTGTAGTTGCCGACTGCGCCATTGATTTTACCAAGCAATTCAACATCAGAAATGCGCGCCAGTTGACGTTCCAAACGGAAAGCCACGTTGGCCATTTCTTTGCCCATCGTCGTTGGTGTTGCCGGTTGGCCGTGCGTGCGGCTCATCATCGGTGCATCGGCCAATTCGTGCGCCAATTCTTTGAGTTTGGTGATGATTTCAACCAATTTTGGCAACATCACATCAGTGCGCGCGCCTTTAAGCATCAAAGCGTGCGATAGATTATTGATGTCTTCTGAAGTGCAGGCAAAGTGAATAAATTCACTCGCCGCAGACACTTCAGCGTTGCCTGAAAGGCGCTCTTTTAACCAATATTCCACGGCTTTCACGTCGTGGTTGGTGGTGCGCTCTATCGTTTTCACTTCAAGTGCGTGGTCGGTATTGAACTGGCTCACAACCGCATCGAGTTCGGCGATGGTGGCGGCAGAAAACGGCTTGATGTCTTCAAGCGCAGCGTCGCTGGCCAAGGCTTTCAGCCAAGCCACTTCGACCGTCACGCGGTTTTTAATCAGTGCATATTCACTGAAGTGGGCGCGTAAATCGGCCAATTGTTTTTCGTAGCGGCCGTCGAGCGGCGAAAGCGCGGTAAGTGCTGAAAGTTCCATAATGCCAACCCGTCCGTAGGTCTTAGAGTCTGTTTTAAAAGCCGAGAGCGCCCGTTATCACGGGAGGCATAGCTCTTTTATAAACAGGCTCTACTCTATAAAAGCGGCGATTCTAACACAGTGCGGGTGTCGGCTCACAGCCCAGCGCGCCGTGAGTCGGATCACTTTTTGTGTTGGCACGATGCACAACTATGATTGGGTTCGTGACAGCCGATTGAATCGGATGAATAATGCGATGTCTTACAAAAACGATCTTTTTTGTGATGATTTGTTTATTTTTGTAAGTCTTAACAGGTTTCATACGAGCAGGCCAATCGAGCGTGCCGTAACAAGTGTGGAGAGAGAGTGTAATGGCAAACTATACCCAGTTAACCCCCGAATGGCAGGAATGGATTGTTGATAATCTAGAGCGCGGCTGTCAGGCGCAAACTTTGGTGCAAACGATGATCGCCAAAGGCTTTGATGCGATGTTTGCCAATGCAGTGGTGTTTCATTTTTCGGCTAATCCAGTGCAGCGTTATTCACCGAATGCTCCAAGCGATAATCCTATCGCTTGAGGGGTATGTTCTTCTGTACTTTATTTATAAATAGCTCTGCTGATATACCCATATCATTTTATTAATAGTATCAATTTGTGTGCAGTTTGCGATACGGCAAAGCTGCACATTTTTGCGTCAAATTTTTATATTAAATTCGGGTTGCAATTAAAGTATTAAAATAGGTTCGCTATCGCTAAATCAAAATAGTAAATAGTTGGCAGGCTGCATTAATGACGCCCCAAAATGGGCAATTCCCGCTACGCTTGGCAGCAGTGATGATTATGGTGTGGACGGGTGCACTGGCGACATTGAAGCTTGAGCGCGGCATCAAATATGAGTTAGTTTTTCGTCTTTATATATCCGAGCAATTTGCACCCATTTCCCGCTTTGCGTTCGTAATAAGGAGGCTTAAATGTCGACGATTCTTGTTCCTGTTGATGGTTCTGTTCAATCGATTCGCGCTGTGGCTGCTGTATTGGCATTTCGCTCGCATGAATCGTATCGCGAGTTGTTTTTGTTGAATGTGCAGCCGCCTTTATTGGGGCGTACCCGAGGCTATGTGACGCATCAACAGTTAGATGAGTTATATCGAGCCGAGGCAAATTTAGCGTTAAGTTCAGCAATTGAATTGATTGTGGCAGCAGGTGTTCCGTACCAACAGCGAATGGTGATTGGTGCGCCAGCAGAAATGATTGCTACCGTCGCTCAGCAAGTGGGGGCGAGCCAAATTTTTATGGGAACGCGAGGTCGAGGGGCTAGCGCTGCGATTTTACTCGGTTCAGTTGCCAATCAGCTGGCTAGTTTGACGGATTTACCGCTAACACTGGTGAACTGATTTTGCTCAAGGAGACGATACGATGCCGACGATTCTAATTCCGATGGATGGTTCTGATTGCGCTAAGCGCGCGCTTGAGCATGGCTTGACTTTGGCTGCACGCGATCCTTCGCTCTCAATCACTTTACTTAATGTTCAGCAACCGACTTTATATGCGTCTTTGCTCGAAGGGATTAGCCCCGAGCTGCCGATGCAACAACTGTTAATTGAGCAAGGCGATGCCACATTGCAAACTGCAATTGAGCGGGTGCAAGCAGAGGGCGTTAAGTGTTCGCCGTTGACTAAACTGGGTAAACCAGCGCATTTAATTTGTGAACTCGCAGCACAGCCCAATTGCCTTCGCGTGGTGATGGGGACGCATGGGCGAGATAGCCTCGCGCGGATTATTCTGGGTTCGGTTGCCTATCAAGTTCTCGCGCAATCGCCAGTGCCAGTGACATTGATTAAATAAGCCGCTGAGTTCGAACTTGTAAGCACGCATCCTTGATGCGTGCTTTTTTGCGTCCTAAATTTCACTTGTTTACGTAATACTTTCAATTTTCTGTGTTTAATATATTGATTTAATTAGCAATCAGCGTTTGGAGCAAACTTACAAAAAATGCCCTTGAAGTATTGCTAATGAGAATGATTGTCGATATTATGCGCAAATGATTCTCGATAACAAAACAACGATTTGTGCGGTTGTCCTTGCTCATGCGGCTTTGCTGTATGGCGTGGTGAATATGCCGCCAGCCCCTACACGCCAAGCCGAGCCGCTGCTTATGGTTGCTGTGCCATTGCCGATGGGCGAGCCTGCGCCCGAAGTGATGCCAGCCAAACCGCTCGTCAAAGTAAAGCAAAAGCTGCAGCAAATTAAACAAGCGGTGCAAGAAAGGCGCCAAGTGAAAGCCAAGTCGGCACCGGTTTTACCTGTGCAAGCGGCGACGCCCGATCGCGTTGCCACGATGGAAGTCGCTGCCGTTGAAAAACCTGAAATTGCTCCGGCTAAAAACGAAGGGCAGGGCGAAACCAGTGCTAAATCAGTGGCCGCAGCAGCTGGCGGTGGTGCACAAGGGCAAAGCACTGAGCGCAATGAGGCGCCAACTGAGCCGAGCTTTCATGCCAATTATTTGAATAATCCGAAGCCACCTTATCCACCGCAATCACTTGCTTTGGGCGAAAAAGGGGTGGTGATGTTGCGTGTTGCGGTCAATGCCGCGGGGCAAGCTGAATCTGTTGTATTGCATAAAAGTAGCGGTTTTCCTCGCTTAGATGTGGTTGCCCAAAACACGGTGCAACGCTGGCGCTTTGTACCAGCTAAACGCGGCGACCAAGCGGTGGCTGGAACGGTGATTGTGCCGGTTAATTTTTCGATCAAAAATTCTTGAGGTATTGAGTAATGGATTTGTCTTTGGTTTTGCATTCAGGTGATCCGGTTTTGCAGTCGGTTTTTGCTTTATTGGTGGTGATGTCGGTGGTGAGCTGGGTCGTGATTGCCGCGCGTTCACGTTTGCTCTGGGTGATGAAACGTCATCAGCAGCAATTTATGAATCAATTTTGGGACGCCAATGATTGGCAAGTCGCTTTGGGTTTGGCGGCTAAAAATCAGTCACCAGCGGCTAAATTGGCGACTTCAGGTGCTGATGGCCTGCGCCACTACCGCGCACATGAAGGCAGCGGCTTGGGTAAAGCAGTATCGCTTGATGATTATTTAGTACGCAAATTGCGTACGCGTTTAAGCCAAGAAACAGCGCAAATGGAGCGCGGTTTAACTTGGTTGGCAACGACCGGTTCGGTTGCACCATTTATTGGTCTATTCGGTACGGTGTGGGGAATTTATAACGCGCTGGTCGGTATCGCAGCCAGTGGCAATGCCTCATTGGCAACGGTCGCTGGCCCGATTGGTGAAGCTTTGGTCGCCACCGCTGCGGGTTTGGCTGTAGCGATCCCAGCCGTCGTCGCCTACAACGCTTTTGTTCGCGCCAATCGCCGTTTTGGTCAAGAACTCGATGGTTTTACACATGATTTGCATGCGCAGTTGTTAACCGAAGGCGGCCACGGAATTCGCTAAGCGCAGTCATTTAAAAGTAAATCAGCTGATCTACGAGAAACTGCCGGTGCGCTGCTGCGCTTGTGCTGGTTTCTTGTGGGGGCTTTAAGGAGTAAGCAATGGGATTCGGTAGTTTTGGGCAGGATGATGCCGCGCCAATGGCAGAGATTAATACGACGCCGCTCGTGGATGTGATGCTGGTGTTGTTGGTGGTGTTTATTGTGACTGCGCCGGTGATGACGCATGCAGTCAGAGTGGAGTTGCCAAAAGCGACGACCACGGTTGTGCAGCAGCAAAAAACGCCGCTTCGGCTGACTTTACAAGCGGACGGCGCTTTGCTCGATGACAAAACTCCGATTGAACTTGCTGCGCTTGATGCGCGTTTTGCTGCTGTGTTTGCGGCTGATCCGCAAACTGAAGTGCATATCTATGCCGATAAAACGGTGCAATACGAACGAATCGCACAGACCATGGCCGCCGCTCAGCGGGCAGGTTTAACCCGAATTGGTTTAATGACCAATGGACAAGGAAGTTGAGATTGTCCTGTATACGAGTAGTACATCAAAAATTGTTTTGCCGCGCTGTGTCGCTTGGCCGCACTTGTGTCACTGCTGCTGGGCTGTACGCCGCGCCATAAAATTTTTGCAGATTTAACGCGCTTGAACTGGCGGGTTGAGAAACCCGCCATTTTTTTGTCAAAAATTAAAAAAAACCACCCAAAAATAGAGAAAACCATGCGAGAGAAACAAAAGTCAGGCATTCGCCATTTTGCAAAACTACCTGCCGCTGCCGCCTTATTTGGCGCAGTTGCGGGCGGTGTTCAAGCCGCTGAAACCGTATTAGCGCCGGTTGAAGTGAGTGCAGAAAATCCTCAAAGTAGAAACGGTACGGCCGATACGTATAAAGCGCCAACCGTTAGCGTGGGCCGCATTCAGCAAGAAGCGCGCGATGTACCACAATCAATCACCAGTATTACGCAGCAGTTGATGCACGACCAAGATGCCAACACGCTGAAAGAAGCGCTACGCAATGCCGTGGGCGTGACATTTAATGCTGCCGAAGGTGGCGCAAGTGGTGACGGTATCCGCATTCGTGGTTTTGGCGCTTCGAACGATCTGTACTTGGATAATTTCCGCGATTCAGCGCAATACAATCGCGATACTTTCCATATTGACACGCTTGAAGTATTGCGTGGCCCAGCTTCGATGTTGTTTGGTCGCGGTTCAACCGGTGGTGTGGTAAACCAAGTGAGCAAGAAACCATTCCGTGGTGATTTAAATCAGGTTTCTACATCGATTGGTATGGATTCGTTTTACCGCGTTGAAGGCGATTTTAATAAAGCCATCGGTGAAAATACAGCCGCGCGCGTGAATGTGATGGGGCAAAAAGCCGATAGTTTCCGCGAAGGCGCAGAAATGAATCGTTGGGGCGTTGCACCGACCATTACTTGGGGCCTTGGTGATCCGACGCAAATTACTTTGTCGTACTTGCATTATAAAGAAGACAATGTGCCAGATTATGGCGTGCCTTATAACCGTCAGGGACCAGGTTTTCGCACTACGACTGGGCCGAATGGCAAACCGGTGCAAACACCAGTAACAAATGAGTCGGTTCATGGTACGAATACACCGATTGATCGTGTTGATACCTTCTATGGTTTGAAAGATTTTGATACTGAAGAAACGCAAACTGATGTGTTGACTTTAAATATTGAGCATCAAATTAATGCCAATATGAAAATAAAAAATGCAACGCGCGCGGGTAAATATGATTTAGATTTGCGCGCTAGTGCGCCAGGTTTGTCGTTTGCGGCACCGACTGAAGTAGTCAACGACAATACAAAAATCACACGCGGCCGCAAATTGCGTATGCGTGAGCAAGAAATCTATTCGAATGTGACTGATTTTGTGTGGGATTTCGAAACAGGCACAATTCGTCATAACCTCTTGGCCGGTTTTGAATTAACGCGTGAAACCTTGCTCAGCACGGGCCGTTTGCAATTGGATACCACAGGTAAAGTGAAACCAAGTGCAACGACTGGTCTAGCTGGTTGCACTTTGCCCAACACGACCGTGGGCAATCCTGTAACGGGTGGTGTGCCAAGTAATTGTAGCGATCCGGTTAATACAGTAACTGCAGATTCGACAGCCGATACGATTGCGTTCTATATGCAAGATATGATCGATTTGACGCCGCACTGGAAAGTATTGCTCGGTGCACGTTATGATCATTTCAAAGCCAGTACTGAAAATAAATCGTTTACCAAGCAAAAGCCAGCAGATAATGTGAGCCGCACGGATAAAGTGTGGAGCTATCGCACGGGTTTGATCTACCAACCAGATCAAGTTCAGTCGTACTATGTATCCTACGGCACATCGTTCAACCCATCAGCTGAAGCGTATTCGACTGACCCGAAAGGTGCTCTGACGGATCCAGAAGAAAACGCAAACTATGAAATCGGCGCGAAATGGACTTTATTTAATGGCGATTTGGCATTGCGTACTGCCGTGTTCCGTACAGAAAAAACCAATGAGCGTCAAACGGATATCGAGCCTGGTGTTATCAAACCTTACTTGCTTTCAGGTAAACGCCATACTGACGGTATCGAATTGGAAGCTGCAGGTCGTTTGAGTGACAAATGGCAAGTGTTTGCTGGTGTTGCTTTGATGGATCCAGTGATTGATGATGTTGCTAATCCAGCGCGTAAATACCAAGAAGGTAATCGCCCAGATAACGCACCAACTTATACGGGTAATTTGTGGAGCACTTACCAAATTACTAGCAATTGGAAAATCGGTGGCGGGATGAACGCGATTAGCAAACGTTATACCAACTTGGATAATATCGTGTACTTGCCAAGCTATGTACGTTGGGATGCGATGGCAGAATGGTCGCACCGTGATGTGAGCATTCAATTAAACGTGTTGAACTTGTTTGATGAAGATCATTTCGAAGGTCTGTACCAAGGCTTTGCAGTACCAGGTACGACGCGTACGGCACGGGTTACAGCAGCGTATAAGTTCTAATTCTGCTGTAGTTTATTGCCAAGTATTCGGGTAAAAGTTTTATGGCAAGGAGTTGAAGCCGCAGACAGTACATTGAGTACGACTCGGGAAACTACGATGCAAGAAAATTTTTACTTATCTACTTAGGTATTGGCTTGTAGCCATTGAATGGGGTGTTCCTTATGCGAATACCCCATTTACTATTTGGAGTTTATATGTTGTTACATATCCCTGCGGTACTGGATGCGGCTACTGTATTGGCGTGCCGCGAGCGGCTTGATCGTGCGGCTTGGTTAGATGGTCGGATTACGGCGGGTAGCCAATCGGCCAAAGTAAAAAACAATCAGCAATTGCCTAACGATGAAGTCAATGCCGTCGCAGTACGCGAGGTAATTTTGGCGGCGCTGGCAAAAAATGATTTGTTCTTTTCGGCGGCCTTACCGAAACGGATTTTCCCGCCGCTGTTTAATCGTTATGGCGTGGGCATGGGCTTTGGTATGCATGTCGATAACGCAATGCGTCGCATGACCGAAACTGGCGAATGGGTGCGCTCGGATTTATCCGCGACGCTATTTTTCTCTGATCCTGCTGAATATGACGGCGGTGAGTTAGTGATTGAAGACACTTATGGCGTGCATGAAGTCAAACTTGCGGCTGGTGATATGATTTTGTATCCATCCAGCAGCTTGCATCGTGTTGAGCCGATTACTCGTGGCACGCGCGTCGCGTCGTTTATGTGGATGCAAAGCATGGTGAAAGACGGCGGCGAGCGCGGTTTGTTGTTTGAACTCGATACCAGCATTCGCCAATTGCGCGCTGATCATGGCGATAACGCTACGGCAATTTCATTAACGGGCGTTTACCATAATCTGTTGCGTAAATGGGGCGAGATTTGAGGTGGCTGGCTGAGGATGATCAAAGACGGCGGCGAGCGTGGTGTGTTATTTGAACTCGATACCAGCATCCGTCAATTGCGCGCGGATCACGGCGATAACGCGACGGCAATTTCGTTGACTGGCGTGTATCACAATCTGCTGCGCAAATGGGGCGAGATTTGAGGTGGCTGGCCGAGGATGGTGAAAGACGGCGGCGAGCGCGGTTTGTTGTTTGAACTCGATACCAGCATTCGCCAATTGCGCGCTGATCACGGCGATAACGCTACGGCTATTTCACTGACGGGTGTGTACCATAATCTACTGCGTAAAGCTGGCATTGTGCTAGCGCATTGCATTTTCAGCAAATGGCCTGATATAACACCTTCTATTATTTCGCGGAATTGATTCATGGAAGTGTTCATACTGCTCGGGCTGATTGTACTCAACGGCCTGTTTGCAATGTCGGAATTAGCGCTAGTCAGCTCGCGCAAAGCGCGGCTGGCTAAAATGGCCGATGCAGGTCATCGCGGTGCGATTGCTGCGCTTAAATTAGCCGAAGAACCAACCCAATTTATGTCGACGGTGCAAATTGGTATTACGTCGATTGGTGTGCTCAGCGGTATTGTCGGTGAATCAGTGTTGGCCAAACCTTTGGCTCTGTGGCTGGTTGAAATCGGCCTGCGCCCCGAACTCAGCGCTACCAGCGCCACGGTGATCGTGGTGGCCTTGGTAACTTATTTCTCGATTGTATTGGGTGAATTGGTACCCAAGCGTTTGGGACAGATTAGTCCAGAAAAAATAGCTGTTTTAGTCGCGCGGCCCATTCAAGTTTTAGCGCTTATTTCTAAGCCTTTCGTTAAATTACTGACGGTTTCAACCAAAGCGATACTGAGTTTGCTGGGTGCAGACCAAAATACGCAGCAAGTTGTTACGCAAGATGAAATCGATGCGATGCTGCATGAAGGCTCGGAATCGGGGCTGATTGAAGAGCATGAACATACGATGATGAAAAACGTGTTGCGTTTGGACGATCGGCACGTTGCTTCAATGATGATTCCGCGCACAGACATGATTGTGTTGGATTTGGACGATACGCTGGAAGCGAATATGGCGATTGTGTCTAGCGTGCCTTATTCGCGCTTTCCGGTTTGTCGTGATGGATTAGATAATTTGCTCGGCATTTTGAGCGCTAAAGATCTACTGCAAAAAGTGCTTAAAGGCGAAAGCATCGATTTATCCAGTAATTTGCAGCCTTGCGTGTTTGTGCCTGAAAGTTTGAGCGGGCTTGAATTGCTGGCACAAATGCGTACTTCTGGTGTGCAGATGGTGTTCTTGATTGACGAATACGGCGAAGTGGAGGGCTTAGTCACTCTGCAAGACGTACTGGAAGTGCTGACCGGCGAATTTGCGCCGCAAAACGGTGATGAAGCTTGGGCTATCGAACGCGCCGATGGTTCGTGGCTGCTTGATGGTTTAATCCCGATTCATGAGCTAAAAGATCGCCTTGATTTGCAATCGCTTCCCGATGAAGCCAAACATAATTACCACACACTCAGCGGATTAATGATGCATTTGCTCGGTCAAGTGCCGCGCACTGGCGATATTGCGTATTGGGAAAATTGGCAGCTTGAAGTCGTCGATATGGATGGTCGCCGGATTGATAAAATTTTGGCGGCGAAGAAAGTAATTTAAATTTTTAGGGGTATTGCCAGCTAGTCATTGGTTATCATTGCTTAGATAGCAATACCCTTAGTGCAGATTTTAGGTAAATTAATTTATTCAGTTTCAGCTTTGCCCGCCGCCGCCGCGCGAAGCTTGTCTTTTTTACTCATTCGCAAGCCTTTGATACCACCCGTGCCTTGCTCAGTCGTTGTAATCACGTCTTGCGGCTCAAAACCGGCGATTTGCTCGCGTTCAATTCGCATTTTGAGGCGATTTTCGAGCAGGCGAAAATGCGCTTCAGAGCTGGCGCTGACCAAACTAATCGCGACACCGCTACCACCCGCGCGCGCGGTGCGGCCGATGCGATGCGTGTAATCACTTGGTGAACGCGGCAAATCAAAATTGATCACGCACGGCAGATTGTCGATATCAATCCCACGCCCGGCCAAATCGGTCGCGACTACGACTTGTAAATTCGATGATTTAAATTCAGCCAATACTTGGCTGCGGCGGCCTTGGCTAAATTCGCCATGAAATGGCGCAGCTTTGATGCCTGCACCGCATAAATAACGCGCCAACTGCTCGGTGATGACTTTGGAAGCGACAAACACCAGCGCCCGCTCGTCGCCACTGTCGATAATCATTTGCGCCAGCAATTCTGCGCGGCGCGACTCGTCCACCGCAATCGCGCGTTGCAAGATATTCGGCGTATTTGCTTCAGACACTTCCATGATGATGCGGCTTGGATTATTCAAAATGCCAGCGGCCAGCGCACTCACATCATTCGGGAATGTCGCCGAGAAAAACAGGTTTTGCCGTGGCACTGGCAGTAGCGCCAAGATACGCTGGATTTCATCGCTAAAGCCCATATCGAGCAGGCGATCCGCCTCATCCAGCACCAGCGTATTAAAATTTTCCGGTTTGATCGCATTTTGCATGATCAAATCCAGCAAACGCCCCGGCGTTGCCACCAGCACATCGGCACGGCCACGCAGCGCCATCATTTGCGGATTAATCGACACACCACCAAACACGCTGACAACCTTAATCGGCGTTGGCAGATGTTTGGCCAAACCTTTGATTTCCTCGCCCACTTGCACTGCCAGCTCGCGCGTTGGTACCAAAATCAGCACTTTGCGCTGTACGGTTTGCACCAACTGTAAGAGCGGCAAAGCAAATGCAGCGGTTTTCCCCGAACCGGTCGCTGCCTGCGCCAGCACATCATCACCGCGCAAAATCAGCGGAATCGCCGCCGTTTGAATCGGCGTAGGCAGAACATAAAGTTTTTTACTGGCAGCGAGTGCAACGGCGGGAGATAAACCTAAAGCGCTAAAGGGCATGAAAAGCCTTAATCAAATAAACAGCGAAAGGTGCATGATACCAAGCGAGCGCGCTGCGCGAGAGAAAACATCACCATTGCTGCACGCCAACGGCAATTCAGTAAATAGAAACGGCAGGTTTACAATGGCAAAGCAAGGCGACGTTACGTGATAGTTACAATACAATGTCATTTAACGGTCAATAAGCTGTTCTTCACGCTAAACGCACGTCAATTTTTGATGGCAAAGTATCAACGCCATAGATTAGTGCCTACAAATACATCACCCACTTAAGCGACCCAAGTACATTCTGAGGGAAGTACCACCATGTATAAGAAACTCACCAAAAAACAGGTTAACCGGCTTGAGCAGCGTACGCTGAGTATTTCTATTTACACGATTATCGGCTTGGCCATCGCCGGGATTGGCTACGGGCTCTACATCGGCTCTGAAGCGGTGATGCTCGATGGCTTTTTTGCGTTAACCAGTTTGATGGGATCTGGGCTGTATTTGCTGGCGGCCAAGGTGGTCGAAAAACCGGCGGATCGGCATTTTCAATACGGCTACGCGCACATCGAGCCCTTGGTGAATAGCTTTAATAGTCTGATTTTGATGATTGTCTGTTTGTACGCTTTTTTTAATGGCCTTAAAGGTTTAAGTAGCGAGGGAAATCTGGTCGATGCGAATGACGTCGTGGCCTACAGCTTAATCACCGCGCTGGTGTGCGCGATTGTTTGGCAGTACGAGCGCCGCGTTGCACTGCGCAGTGATTCGGATTTGATACGCAATGACGCGCGTGAATGGATGATCAGTATGAGTTTCAGTGTGGTGACGAGCTTAGGCTTTGCGCTGCTGTGGGTTTTGCCAGAACCTGCGCGGACTTGGTGGGCGCAGTATGCCGATAGTGCAGTACTGGCTTTTTTAGCGTTGCTGCTATTGCCGGTACCGATGAAAACGTTTTACGTGAATATGCGGGAAGTGCTGGTGATTACCAATCCGCAGGATGAAGTGACATTGCGCGTGGCCGAAGTGATGCGGCAGATCGAGGCTGAATATGATCTAGAGGATTATTCCACGCACATTGCCAAAACCGGCCGAATTCATGTGATTGAAATTAATATTATGGTTGGGCCCGATTTCAAATTGCGAGGCGTGCCAGAGCTGGATGCGTTGCGCGCTAGAATCTGGAAAGACATCGGTTTACCACTAGAAGAAGCTTGGCTAGGTATTTTATTTACCGCGAATTCGCGTTGGCTGTGATGGGTTATATGTTGGCTGAAGTGTAGAGAATACAGACGCAGCGTTTTTGGAGCGGGCTGGCCCGCTCCTGCATACGATGACAGAGATGACCGTCGTATACTGATTTACTTTTTAAAAGCCGCCGTGATTTTACCGACGAGGGTGACCACGGCTAAAGTTGCTGCCCCAGCGGCAACGCCGACGATGGCATTGAGAAATGACGGCGTCAAAATGGCCAGCGTATGACCGAAATAGGGAATGGTTTCTGCATCGTGGCCGATGTGCTCGATGGTGTGGTGCAGGAAATCAATGCCGTGCGTGATAATCCCACCGCCGACCATAAACATCGCTAGCGTGCCGACAATCGCTAAAACACGCATCAATTTAGGCGCGCCCGCTAGCAGTGCGCGGCCTAGCATTCTGGTGAATAGATTGCTGTTGGGGCGTTGATTTAGATACAGCCCTGCATCGTCCATTTTCACAATTGCGGCAACAAGGCCATACACGCCAACAGTCATAATCATTGCGATGCCCGCCAATACGCTGAGTTTGCTCATAAACGCCGCTGTCGCAACTGTGCCTAGCGTAATCACAATGATTTCGGCAGAGAGTACAAAGTCAGTGCGGATCGCACCTTGGATTTTTTCGTTTTCAAAAGCCACTAGATCGATTTCGGTGTTTTGCACCGCTTCACTCAGCGCTTTATGCTCTGCATCATCTTCGGCATGGCTGTGCAAAAATGGATGGGCAATTTTCTCAAAGCCTTCAAAGCATAGATACAAACCACCCAGCATCAACAGCGGCATAATCAGAGGAATTGGGTAGCCAAAGGCTTTAAGTTGATCTTCGATAAAGCTAATCAGTAGCGCGGCAGGAACCAGAATCAGTTTGTTTTTAAATGAGCCTTTGGCGACGGCCCACACCACCGGCAATTCGCGCTCGGCGCGCACGCCTGAGACTTGCTCGGCATTGAGTGCCAAATCATCACCCAATACGCCAGCGGTTTTCTTAGCAGCAACTTTGGTCATTAAAGCGACATCATCGAGCACGGCTGCGATGTCGTCGAGCAATACTAAAAGGCTGGTTCCGGCCATGATTTATCCCAATTTATATAGTGTAATTTGGGCGTTAATATACCTGAAGTTCGCGAGGAAAAAATAAAATGCCCACTTAAAAGTGGGCATTGTCGTCAACAGCAGAATAAGTCTTGCGCCCGAAATTGTTCGCGCACGCGGTGGACGAGTTCTTGGCTGGGAGGCCGAGTTTCTGTTAGCTCGTATTTCATCCCCAGCTCTGCCCATTTGTCTTCGCCCATTTTGTGAAAGGGCAGCACTTCAACGCGCTCAATGAGATCCGGCGCTTGGCGGTTTAGATCGCCCAAATACTGAGCTAAGCCCGCTACATCGGCTTCATCGTCGCTAATACCAGGCACGAGCACATAGCGTAGCCAGATTTTTTTTTGCATTCGAATCAGGCGTTCGGTGAAATCTAAAGTCGGTTGCAGCGGTTTGCTGGTGAGTGCTTCGTATTTTTCGGGATTAAATTGCTTGATGTCGAGCAGCACCAAATCAATATTGTCGAAATACTCATCAGGTAAATGCGCGGCTAAAAAGCCTTGCGTATCGAGCGCCGTATGGATTTTGAGTTCATGCTTGGCGCGGCGGAAGATCTCGCCGATAAAATGCGCTTGCATCAAAGGCTCACCGCCCGAAATGGTCAGCCCACCGGCAATCCGCAAGAAACTGGCGTATTTGCCGATTTCGGCAACGATGGCGTCGACAGTGTATTGCTTGCCGTTGTGCAGTTTCCACGTATCGGGATTGTGACAGTACAGACAGCGAAATTGGCAGCCGCTGACAAATAGCGCAAAGCGCATACCGGGGCCATCCACCGCTGCGCCAGTTTCGATGGAATGCACGTAGCCAAATTGCTTGCCATCGGCGTCAAAGGCGGCGGGGACGATTTCACCTGCAGGTTTTTGCGTGTCGATAGGCATCATAGTTTCCAGTGTGGTTTTTATAATTTTAACTGATGTGACTTGCAGCGCGTGTGAATGAATGACTTTGAAGCGCTAGAAGTGAAAACAGACCGCAGGCTTGCCTGCGATCCGTTAATTAGAGCAGGGTGAGTGCATGTTTTAAGCTGAGCGAACGCCCGTCAGAACAGGGAGGCCGGAACGCAGAAACCGGAATGTACTTTTGTACATGAGGCTTCTGCAATTATCGAGTACCGCCTGAGCTGTTATCACGGGATGAATCGCCAGCTTAAAACAGGTACTCAGCACTTTTCGTGGAAAGTGCGGCTGATCACGTCTTGCTGTTGTTCGCGAGTGAGTTTGACAAAATTCACTGCATAGCCTGAAACGCGAATGGTGAGCTGCGGATATTTATCCGGATTTTCCATTGCATCTTCAAGCGTTTCTTTATTCAAAACATTCATGTTCAAGTGAAAAAGCTGAGCCATCATTGATCCTTTTGGGTATGTGCTTGTAGACATTATTTGTTAATGTCTGCATGGCAATACCCTTGTGAGGCATTGCCAAGCTTAAATCATTTCAGAATGTGAATTAAAAGTAGCGAGCCCTCGTCAGAATGGTGAGGCCGGAACGCAGGAACCGGAATGTACATGGGTACATGAGGCTTCTTCAATTCTCGAGTACCGCCCGAATCATTATCACGAGAGGCGTAGCACTTTTAAACGCATTCTTAACACTTCGCGTGGAAGGTGCGGTTAATCACGTCCATTTGCTGTTCGCGGGTGAGTTTCACAAAATTCACCGCATAACCTGAAACACGTATCGTCAATTGTGGATAGTTTTCTGGGTGTTCAATCGCATCCATCAAAGTATCTTTATTCAGCACATTCATGTTCAAGTGGAACAATTGATCGGGGCCTTGTTCGATTTCGCTTAGCTTCTGATCAACGAGCTCGGCGCTGGTGCAGTTAGGCACTTCTTCACCGTGGGGGCCAAACAAACCATCAATCGATGCGGCAAGGGTTTTCACGCGATCTGCTGCGTTGTGGCCCAGTGCGTCTGGCGTCATTGAAGCAGTCCAAGACACACCGTCGAGTGCTGATTCGTACGGAATCTTCGACACTGAGAAACCAGCAGCGACAAAGCCATTGGTATCACGGCCATTCATCGGGTTTGCGCCCGGTGAGAATGGCGCACCTGAGCGGCGGCCATCTGGCGTGTTACCGGTTTTCTTGCCGTAAACCACGTTCGACGTGATCGTCAATACCGATTGTGTTGGCATTGAATCACGGTAGAACACGGGTTGCGCTTTGATTTTCGCCATAAACTCAGTGGTCAACCACACGGCGATATCATCAACGCGGTCGTCGTTGTTGCCGTAAGCTGGGTAGTCGCCTTCGATGACGTAATCAACGGCCAAGCCAGCGTCATTGCGTTTGATATGCACTTTGGCGTGTTTCACCGCAGACAATGAATCGGCAGCGACTGACAAACCAGCGATACCACACGCCATCGTGCGCAAGATGTCACGGTCGTGCAGCGCCATTTCGATGCGTTCGTATGAGTATTTATCGTGCATGTAATGGATTGAGTTCAGTGCAGTCACATACGTTTTGGCTAGCCAATCAAGCATGACGTCGTATTTCGCCATCAATTCGTCGTATTCAAGCACGTCGCCAGTGATGGGTGTAAAGCCTTTCGCAACAGTTTTGCCGGTTTTTTCATCCACACCGCCATTGATTGCATAGAGCATGGCTTTGGCCAAATTCACGCGAGCGCCAAAGAATTGCATTTGCTTGCCGACGCGCATCGCTGAAACGCAGCAGGCAATTGCATAATCGTCGCCCCATTTCGGTAGCATCAAATCATCGTTTTCGTACTGAATCGCCGAGGTGTCGATTGAGACTTTCGCGCAGAATTCTTTAAAGCCTTGCGGGAATGAAGTCGACCACAAGACGGTCAAGTTTGGCTCTGGTGCTGGGCCAAGGTTGTACAGTGTGTTCAATACACGGAAGCTGGTTTTACTGACCAAAGTGCGGCCATCTTCACCTGTTCCGCCGATGGACTCAGTCACCCAAGTTGGATCGCCAGAGAATAGATCGTCGTATTCTGGCGTACGCAAGAAGCGCACGATACGTAATTTCATGACCAGATGGTCGATCAATTCTTGGGCTTGCGATTCGTTAATCGTGCCTTCACGAATGTCACGCTCGAAGTACACGTCAAGGAAAGTCGAAATTCGGCCAATTGACATTGCTGCGCCATTTTGTTCTTTTACGGCAGCCAAGTAGCCGAAATACAGCCATTGCACAGCTTCTTGCGCAGTTGCAGCAGGGCGGCTGAGATCAAAGCCATAGTTTTTCGCCATTTGTTTGAGTTCAGACAGCGCTTTGATTTGCTCTGACAACTCTTCACGCAAACGGATCACATTTTCGGTAAACGGGACGTGATCAAGCTCGGTTTTTTCGCGTTTTTTATCCGCAATCAAGAAATCCACACCGTACAGTGCCACGCGGCGATAGTCGCCGATAATGCGGCCACGGCCGTAGGAATCAGGCAAGCCGGTAATCACGCCTGAGCTACGGCAGGCCATGATTTCGGGTGTGTACACATCAAAAACGGCGTTGTTATGATCTTTGCGATATTTAGTGAAAATATCTTTGATCTGCGGATTCATTTCAAAATGGTAGGCTTTCAGGCCGTTTTCGACCATTTTTAGACCACCGTTGGGCATAATCGCACGGCGCAATGGTGCATCCGTTTGCAAGCCAACAATGGTTTCGAGTTCTTTATTAATATAGCCAGGGCCATGCGCGGTGATGCTTGAGCCGATTGACGTTGAAACTTCCAATACGCCGCGTTTGCGCTCTTCTTTGAGTAGTGCCGATAATTCTGTCCAAAGCTGCGTCGTGCGTTCAGTTGGGCCTGCCAAAAATGAATCATCACCCGTGTATGGCGTGTAGTTGGCTTGAATAAATTCGCGAACTAGCACTTTATCTTGCCATTCACCTGCGGTGAAACTACGCCAAGCGTTAATTTGCACGTTTTCTTGAGGGGCATTCATGGGGTGAGACTCCTTTTGGCGATGTCCTGTTGGGACTATCTATTGCGTCGAAGCTTTGGGCTGAACTCAGCGGGTAGCTGAGTCGCGTCTATGCAGCTGGGTTGTTGTGATTCATTTTGCAGTTTGTCCAGCAAGTTGGGTAGGACGAATGGGCGAAGTATCGTCAATAAAGCCGTGCTGACATTTGATATACATCATATTTCAGACTATGTTGCCGCTTATTTCTGACTACGCCTTTAGCATCCAAAGTCCAACTTTATCTGTGCTGGATTTTTCTGATTTCCATGACAATATCTTATGCTTTTACTGGCTGAAATGGAATGTGAAAATTGGCATAAGCTTCGTCAGAATTTGATGTAAATCAAATTTTGCATGGGCTTTGCAAACAAGAAAATGGTTTGCGGAGAGGGTGCGGAAAGGTGTTGATGTATATGCAGCTAGCACTTATAGATTAAGTGCTAGCTGCATATACCCTTAGAAGCGTGGTTCAGCTGATTGGGGTCCAAGCCAGCTGCGTAAATCGGCGAGCAATTCATCACGTAGTAAGACACGCCATGCGTGGTTGAGCGTCATTTGGCAGCGCGCTGCGCTGTTGTGATAATCGATTTCCACTGCACAACCATGCTCGGCGACATGCGGTGACAAAAGCTGCTTGAGTCGCGCCGCATCGCCATCAGAGCCCAGATTAATTTTGAGGGCGCGGGCGAAATGGCTGCGCGCTTCGGCGACATCAAACACGCGATCCGCGATAATCCGCTGGCCACCAGAAAAACGATCTTCCGAAATTTTGGCTTCAATCACCAGCAGTGTGTCTTCTTTGAGCTTGGTGCGATTGGCCTCATACGATTCCGAATACAGCGTTAGTTCCACTTTGGCGTGCCCATCATCGAGTTGCAAAAAGCACATCCGGCCACGTTCGCCGTTTTTGATTCGCATCCCAGCGACAATCCCAGCAATAAATTGCGGCTCGCGCTGATTGTTCAGGCGATCTAAACGCGTGCGGATCAGCCCTTTAATCGATACCGCGTGCGCGTCAAAGGGATGGCCGGATAGATAAAATCCCAGAGCAGATTTTTCTTCGGCGAGTTTGATTTTATCGTCCCACAGCGGCACTTCGATGTGCTCGATTTGCGGCGCAGCCGACGGCTCGAGCATATCAAATAGACTGCATTGGTTGGCGTTGGCCAGTTCCGCTTCAGCCACCGCCATCGCTTGCTCGACATTGGCCATCAATTTAGCGCGATGCGGATCAATTGCATCAAAAGCGCCGCCACGAATCAGCGCATCGACGACGCGTTTATTGACTTCTTTTTTGTCGGTGCGGCTGCATAAATCGTAAACATCTTTAAACGGGCCGTTTTTCTCACGCTCGGCCACAATCATATTCACTGCGCTTTCGCCGACGCCTTTAATCGCGCCGAGCGCATAACGAATTTGCTTTTTGCCAATGGGTACAAAGCGATAAAAGCTTTCGTTTAAATCCGGCGGCAAGATGACGAGCTTGTTCTTTTTATCGAGGCAATCGTCATAAAACACTTTGAGCTGCTCGGTATTATCTAGCTCGGACGACATCGTCGCCGCCATAAATGCCGCAGGATGATTGGCTTTAAGCCAAGCGGTGTGGTACGACACCACCGCGTACGCCGCCGTATGCGATTTATTAAACCCGTACTCGGCGAACTTGGTCATCAGGTCAAACAGTGTTTCGGCGAGCTTCGGGTCGTAGCCTAACTTGGCCGCACCCTCGGCAATCGTCTCCCTGTGCTTGGCCATTTCTTCGGGCTTTTTCTTACCCATCGCACGGCGCAACATATCGGCGCCACCGAGCGTATAGCCACCGATAATCTGCGAAATCTGCATCACCTGCTCTTGATACACGATGACGCCGTAAGTCGGCTCCAAGCATTTTTCCAAATCAGGATGGAAATAATCGGGTTTTTCTAGGCCTTTTTTCCGATTAATAAAGGTGTCGACCATGCCGGAACCCAGCGGCCCTGGACGATACAGCGCCAACACCGCAATAATGTCCTCAAAACGATCGGGCGCGAGTTTTTCCAGCAGCCGTTTCATGCCGTCCGACTCGACCTGAAACACGCCAGTGGTGTTGGCATCACGAAACACTTGATACGCGGTTTGGTCGTTAAATCCCATACTCATCAAGTCGAGATATTCGCCGGTTTGCGTCTTAATATATTGCAGCGCCAGCTCGATAATCGTTAGATTTCGCAGTCCCAAAAAGTCGAATTTCACCAGCCCAACGGCTTCAACGTCGTCTTTATCCAGCATGGAGACGGGTGAGGCATCGTCCCCTGATGCTTGATACACCGGACAAAAATCAGTGATTTTGTTCGGCGCGATCAACACGCCACCGGCATGCATACCGATATTGCGCGTGAGGCCTTCGAGCTTTTTCGCTAGCTCCCACAGCTCTTTTAATTCTTCTTCACGCTCAACTCGCTCGCGTAATTCGGGCACCATTTCCAGCGCATCATCCAGACTGTATTGCTTGCCCGGCGCAGCGGGGATTAGTTTGGAAACGCCGTCACAAAACATATACGGCAAATCGAGAACGCGGCCAACGTCACGCACCACGGCTTTGGCGGCCATCGTACCGAAAGTCGCAATTTGGCTCACGGCATCCGCGCCATATTTTTTGCGCACATACTCAATAACGCGCCAGCGATTTTCTTGGCAGAAGTCAATATCAAAGTCGGGCATTGAAACGCGTTCTGGATTCAAAAAGCGTTCAAACAGCAGCGCATACGCGGTCGGATCAATATCAGTAATGCCAAGGCTGTAAGCAACCAGCGAGCCAGCACCCGAACCACGGCCTGGCCCGACTGGGCAGCCATTCACTTTGCCCCATGCGATAAAGTCGGCAACGATCAAAAAGTAGCCGGGGAAACCCATGCCAACGATGGTATCGGTTTCAATTTTGAGTCGCTCATAATAGCGTGACCGCTCCGCCTCGCGTAGTGCTTCATCGGGGTATAGCTGCGCAAGGCGCATTTCTAAACCGCGCTTGGCCTCATACACCAAGAAATCATCCAGCGTCATGCCGTCTGGCGTCGGGAAGGGCGGCAGTACGTTTTCGCCGAGTACGATTTCAATATTGCAGCGCTGCGCAATCGTTACTGTATTGGCGAGCGCTTCGGGCAAATCGGCAAACAGTTCCTGCATTTGCGCGGTGGATTTAAAATACTGTTCTTCGGTAAAGTCTTTCGGGCGGCGTTTGTCGTTCATGACAAAACCCGCCGAAATGCAGGTGCGCGCTTCGTGGGCTTTGAAATCGTCTGGATCCATAAACTGGATCGGATGCGTCGCGACGACGGGCAACTGAAGTTCACCGGCTAAATCGAGCTGCCGTTGCAAGCTGGTTTCGCTCGCGGAATTGCCAGTGCGCTGGATTTCTAAGTAAAAACTAGCCGGAAATTGAGCTGCCCACCATTGCGCCGCAGCCTTGGCTGCCTCCGCGTTATTAGCCAATAATTGCTGACCAATTTCACCGAGTTCAGCACCTGAAAGTGCGATCAGGCCGCTATTATCGCCAGTCAGAAACCATTCTTTTTTCAACTCGCCACGGCCGCGATACTGATTATCGCGAAACGCCATCGTAATCAATTCGCACAGACGGCCATAACCGGCGCGATTTTTACAAATCAGCAGCGTGCGAAACGGCTTGTCGCGGTTATCTGGATTTTCTATCCACGCATCCAAGCCGATAATTGGCTTAATCCCCGCATTGCGGCAGGCTTTGTAATGCTTGACCAGACCAAATAGATTCATCAAATCAGACATGCCCAGCGCCGGCATTTTGTCGGCTTTGGCGCGTTTGACGGCATCTTCTAAACGGACAATACCGTCAGAAACTGAAAACTCGGAATGGAGGCGGAGATGGATATAGGCAGGTGCATTCATTGATGCATTTTATCATTACTCAATCGCTCGCCCTTCATTTTGTAGAAAAAAGGCCGATAATTAAGCGGTAACACAATGAAGGGGATCAAAATGAGCGATAGCATGGTGAATGCGGCGAGCAGTGCCTCGGCGAATAACCCCGTACCGCTGGTGATGTTGCGTAAAAGCATGGATATTCAGGCGCAAGGCGTATTGAGTTTATTGGCTGCGCTGCCACAAGCTGCCACAGTGAATCCGCCTAATTTGGGGCAGAATGTGGATGTCAAAGCATAGGTAGGTATTGAGCTGTAATAATTATTGGTAAAGGCTTGCAGCGATATACATAAAAATACGGCGCAAATGCGCCGTATTTTATTTTGCTACTTACATCTGATAAGTGCAAAAGTTTTATGGCAAGGCGCCGACGCCGCAGACAGTACAATGAGTACGACAAGGCGAGACAACGATGCAAGAAAACTTTTGCTTATCTACTTGGCTTAATGGCTAAACACCATCACGCCGTCTTTCACATCGACTTGAATCGTGTCTTTGGCAGCAAATTCGCCCGCCAAGAGACGTTTTGCCAACACGTTTTCCAGTTCGCTTTGGATCGCGCGTTTCAGCGGCCTTGCGCCGTAAACTGGATCAAACCCCGCTTCCGCAATTAAATCGAGCGCCGCATCGGACACTTGCAAGCCTATATCCATTTGCGCCAAACGGCTAGTGAGTTTATCCAACTGAATCCGCGCAATATGCCGAATTTGCGCTTGGCCTAGGCCGTGGAACACGACAACTTCGTCGATCCGGTTGATAAACTCTGGCCGGAAATGACTCTTCACTTCGGTCATTACCGCCGATTTAATCACTTGATAATCGGCTCCGGCCAAGCGTTGAATCTCATCGCTACCTAGATTCGACGTCATAATCACCACTGTGTTTTTAAAGTCCACGGTGCGACCTTGACCGTCAGTCAGGCGGCCATCGTCCAGCACTTGTAGCAGCACATTAAATACATCTGGATGCGCTTTTTCGATCTCGTCGAGCAAAATCACGCTATACGGTTTTCGGCGAATCAGCTCGGTCAAATAACCGCCTTCTTCATAACCAACGTATCCTGGCGGCGCACCGATCAAGCGCGCTACGGAATGCTTCTCCATAAACTCGCTCATATCGACGCGAATCAAATGCTCTTCTGAGTCGAATAAATAGTTCGCCAGTGTTTTGCACAGCTCGGTTTTACCGACGCCAGTTGGCCCTAAGAACAGGAAGGAGCCATAAGGCCGATTCGGGTCGCCTAATCCGGCGCGCGAGCGGCGAATTGCATCGGAAACCAAACGCACAGCTTCGGCTTGGCCCACCACGCGTTCGTGCAAAACGTCTTCCATATGCAGCAATTTTTCGCGTTCGCCTTGCAGCATTTTACTGATAGGAATGCCCGTTGCACGGCTCACCACTTCGGCGATCTCTTCGGCGCCGACTTGCGTGCGCAGCAATTTATTTGCGCCGCCAGTACTTTCTTTCGCTTCAGCCGCATGAAGTTTGGCTTCGAGTTGTGGCAACTGACCGTATTGCAATTCGGACGCTTTGTCCCAATCACCGGCACGGCGTGCGTTATCCATCGCCATTTTAACTTGCTCGATTTCTTCTCGTATCGCTTGGCTACCGAGCACGCTGGCTTTTTCGGCTTTCCAAATTTCATCCAAATCTGAATATTCTTTACCCAGCTGCTCGATTTCAGCTTCGATCAAGGCGAGGCGTTTTTTACTCGCGTCGTCTTTCTCGCGTTTCACCGCTTCGCGCTCGATTTTGAGCTGGATAATGCGGCGATCAAGCTTATCCATCACTTCTGGCTTGGAATCGATTTCCATTTTGATTTTTGCCGCCGCTTCATCGATTAAGTCGATGGCTTTATCTGGCAAGAATCGGTCGGTGATATAGCGATGCGAGAGTTCTGCCGCCGCTACAATCGCCGGATCGGTGATTTCTACACCGTGATGGATTTCGTACTTTTCTTGCAAGCCGCGCAAAATCGCAATTGTCGCTTCAACGCTTGGCTCGCCGACCAAGACCTTTTGGAAGCGTCGCTCAAGGGCTGCGTCTTTTTCGATGTATTTGCGGTATTCATCCAGCGTGGTGGCGCCGATGCAATGCAATTCGCCGCGCGCCAGCGCCGGTTTAAGCATATTGCCGGCGTCCATCGCGCCTTCGGTTTTGCCCGCGCCGACCAGTGTATGCAGCTCATCAATAAACACGATGACTTGACCCGCTTCTTTTTCCAGTTCGCTGAGTACTGCTTTAAGTCGTTCTTCAAAATCACCACGGTATTTAGCGCCAGCCAGCAGTGAGGCTAGGTCTAAGGTCAATACCCGCTTACCTTTCAGTGATTCTGGTACTTCGCCATTGATAATTCGCTGCGCTAAACCTTCGACAATCGCGGTTTTACCTACGCCCGGTTCACCAATCAGCACGGGGTTGTTTTTAGTACGGCGTTGCAAAACTTGGATTGCGCGGCGGATTTCATCGTCGCGGCCAATCACGGGGTCAAGCTTGCCTTGTCGAGCGCGCTCGGTCAGATCCATGCAATATTTATTTAAAGCTTCGCGCTGGCCGTCGGCTTCTGGATTATCCACATTATTGCCTCCGCGAACCGCGTCAACAGCGGCTTGAATTGCGGTTTTATTGCCGCCATGCTCTTTGAGCAAGCGGCCGGTTTCGCCTTTGTCGTCGCATAGCGCCAGCAGGAATAGATCGCTAGAAATAAACTGATCGCCACGTTGCATTGCGGCTTTGTCGGTCGCATTTAGCAAACGTGCTAGTTCTTTGCCTACAGTAATGTCGGCATCAGAGCCAGAAATTTTCGCAATCCGCGCTAATGCGCCATCCAGTGCCGCGCGCAGCGGTTGCACATTCACGCCAGCACGAGCGAGCAGCGCAGCGCTGCCAGAATCTGCGTCATTCAATAGTGCCAGCAATAAATGTTGCGGCTCGATATAGGCGTTGTCGTTCACATTGGCGATGCTTTGTGCATCAGCCAAGGCTTGTTGAAATTTGGTAGTTAATTTATCAAAACGCATTTTCTATCTCCAAATTGAGGCTCGTTTGACAATAGCAAATTGCATTGCAGCCAAATTTCTTTACAGCATATCGAGGCTGACTGTCATCGGAGCGATTGATTTAACAGTTACATGGCTGCAGTGAGGGCATTCTTCAAGTGGGTTGGTAATACTCACCAAATAGGTGGCGCAGTGAGCAAGGCTAGAGCGCATAAAAAAACCGCCAGATAGTCTGGCGGTTGATTGGCGGTTCGCTGCGCTGTTAAGTGCGTACGCAATCCATAAAGTAGTTGGTTTGTCCGCCTTCAGTCACGGCGACTAAGCCGTGAATATAGGTTTCAAAGCCCGGGAATTTTTGATTGAAATCGCGAGCAAATTTCAGGTAATCCACAATCGTCTTGTTGAAGACTTCGCCCGGAATCAGTAGTGGAATGCCGGGCGGATAAGGCGTGAGCATCACCGCTGTCACGCGGCCTTCGAGTTCATCAACAGGCACGCGATCTAGCTCTTTATGCGCCATTTTAGCAAAAGCTTTGGCTGGCTTCATCGCTGGCACCATATCTGACAAATACATCTCAGTGGTCAGGCGAGCAACGCCGTGTTCTTTGTAAATACCGTGAATTTGTTGGCAGAGATCGCGCAAGCCGAGACGTTCGTATTGCGGAAACTTGGCAATAAAGTCTGGCAATACACGCCATAGTGGCGCATTTTTGTCGTATTCATCTTTAAACTGCTGCAAAGCCGCCAGCAGCGTGTTCCAGCGGCCTTTGGTAATGCCGATGGTAAACATAATAAAGAAGGAGTATAGCCCGCACTTCTCAACAACGACGCCGTGTTCGGCAAGATACTTCGTTACAATGCTCGCTGGAATGCCTTGTGCATCGAAATCACCATTCAAATCCAAACCTGGGGTCAGGATGGTGGCTTTGATCGGATCGAGCATATTAAAGCCGTCGGCAATATCGCCAAAACCGTGCCAATTGTCACCTGCTTTGAGCATCCAAGCGTCGCGATGATCGAGGCCTTCATCGGTCAAATCATCTGGACCCCACACCGAGAACCACCAGTCTTCGCCGTATTCTTCATCCACTTTGCGCATCGCGCGGCGGAAATCGAGCGCTTCCATTAGCGATTCTTCAACCAGCGCCGTGCCGCCCGGCGCTTCCATCATCGCTGCTGCCACATCGCAAGATGCAATAATTGAATATTGCGGGCTGGTGGAGGTGTGCATCAAATACGCTTCGTTAAATAGATCACGATCTAATTTACGATTTTCTGGGTCTTGCACCAGAATTTGCGAGGCTTGGCTTAAACCTGCGAGCAATTTATGCGTTGATTGTGTTGAGAACACCATTGATTCTTTACAGCGTGGGCGGTCTTCGCCAATCGCGTGATAGTCACCATAAAACTCATGGAAGGCCGCGTGCGGCAACCAAGCTTCATCAAAATGCAGCGTATCGATTTCGCCGTCGAGCATGCCTTTGATGTCTTCAACGTTGTACATAATGCCGTCGTAAGTCGATTGCGTAATCGTCAAAATACGCGGTTTGAAGTTTGGATTTTCGAGTAATTTTTCGCGCGCAAACGGATTATCCATCATCTTTTTACGGATGTTTTCTGGCGTAAATTCGCTCTTAGGAATCGGGCCGATAATGCCGTAATGATTGCGCGTTGGCATCAAAAATACCGGCACGGCGCCCATCATCATGATCGAATGCAGAATCGATTTATGGCAATTGCGATCCACCACCACAACGTCACCTGGCGCAACGGTTGAATGCCAAACAATTTTGTTCGACGTTGACGTGCCGTTGGTAACGAAAAACAGATGATCCGCATTAAAAATCCGCGCCGCATTGCGCTCAGACGCCGCAATCGGGCCGGTATGGTCGAGCAATTGGCCGAGTTCTTCCACCGCATTACACACGTCGGCACGCAGCATGTTTTCACCAAAAAATTGGTGGAACATTTGCCCGACGGGTGATTTCAAAAACGCCACGCCACCTGAATGACCTGGGCAATGCCAAGAGTAAGAACCATCATTGGCGTAATGCGTCAGCGCGCGGAAAAACGGCGGCGCAAGCGTATCGAGGTAGGATTTTGCTTCACGAATAATATGCCGCGCCACGAATTCGGGCGTGTCTTCATGCATATGAATAAAGCCATGCAGTTCGCGCAGAATATCGTTTGGGATGTGGCGCGCAGTGCGCGTTTCACCGTAGATATAGATAGGAATATCTGGGTTGCGGCGACGAATTTCGGCCACGAAATCGCGCAAGCTAGTTAGCGCTTCGTGCGTTTCTTCTTGTGAGCCACCGCCAAATTCTTCGTCGTCGATCGACAAGATAAAACCCGAGGCGCGGCTTTGTTGCTGTGCGAAAGAAGTGAGGTCGCCATAGCTGGTGTAGCCGACGACATCCATGCCCTCGGCCTCAATCGCCGCAGCCAGTTCACGAATACCGGAACCACTGGTGTTCTCGGTGCGGAAATCTTCGTCGATGATGACGAGAGGGAAGTAAAAGCGCATGGTGTTCCTTCGCAAAAAATAAAAACGCCCCATGCTGGGGCAGGGGCGTAGTTTAAACGAGAATTGTGATAAATATATTGAAAAACGAATCTAGTAGATTAATAACGATTAATCTACTTTCCAAGCTTCTCCTGGCGGAGCTTGGTTAGTCCACCATTTGGCGCTGTAATTCACTCCAGCCTTTGATGCTTTATCCCCCGCAACATAGACTTTTCCTGGCACATAGGCTGGATAGGCAGGTGCTGCTGTTGGTGCAGGCGTCGCTGTTATTGCTGGAGTTGCTGTCGCTACTGGAGTTGCCGTTGGTACTGGAGTTGCCGTTGGGCAGGTTACTGGTGTCGGCAATATTTTGCGTAATGCTGATAAAGTAGTTTGTAGGTTTACATATGATTCATTTTTTACGTCACCAGAGATTGTAACTTCGGAATTGTCATCCCAATCTACCCTGACATTTAAAAATTTATGTGATATGCCATTTGGGCAAAGACCATCAGATGGATTGGGTGTGGGATTGGTATTGGTACTTGAAACGGCTTTGCATTTATTGATAATAGTGCAGGTTCTGGTTAAGTTTGAAAGTGTACCAGTTTTTGTGCTGCTGCAATTGGCTGTAGTAATATTATCAAATTCATTACCGGTCGGCATCCCGCATACTAATATTTCTGATTTTTGGCGCATCGTATCAATTGCATCTTGAGCAAATGATATGGCTTCCACTCGTTGCTTAGCATAAGCTCCCGTTTTAATTAAATCAGCTTGAAATTTTGTAATAGTTAATGCTGCAATCATTAGAATGAGTAGAGAAACTAAAACTTCAATTAAGCTAAATCCTTGTTTTTTTCTCATTAAAAATCTCTCCAGCCTGTTTTGTTTGTTATTTTCATTTTTTTGAATAATTCAGGCGGGTTGCTACCATCACTCGGCGGGAATATCGAAATACTGCTATAAGCATTCATATCTCCTTCGACAGCAATTCGACCGCCTAAGTTACAATTGCACCCAAAATTGGCATTCCCGCCTACATACAGTAAACCCCAATAAAATGCGGCTGGATTGTTCGGGTCTGCACTTGCACCAGTTGTTACTGATGTGCCACCAGGCCAGGGCTGACCCATATTAAGGTTGCCCGTTATGACGATCATCTGAGTTAACCCTGGCGTATATGTATTACCCCCGCCAATTATTTGCCCTGTTGCTGTCATCGTAGCATCGCCATTAATCCAAATTACTTTGCTCATTAAATCGGGGTTGCTTTGAAAGTCAGCTTTGGTTTCACCAAAATATTGCGCGAAATATTCATCTCCTGTTTTTTCTCCTCTTTGAAGAGGTGTATTTCGGCCACCTTCACTTCCATCAGCATTGCGAATAAAATACCCAGTGTTCAATGGGTCAGATATGCAGTCTGTATAAGTTTGAGAGCCAGAATTCCATGTGCCAGGCTTGCAAGTGTTGTTATTATTGCCGTAACCCATACCACCTTCAGTACCAAAGGGTAGTCCTCGGACCTCAACAGCGGCATCCCATGGTCGGTTGAGGTTTTTATTTACTGATAACCAATCACCTGTCCCACCACCACTTGATTGGTAATAAATATCTTGAAATACTTGCGTTTTTGCATCTGTTGTAGCGGTTGCGCAATTGACATCAGGCATGCATGAAATAGCCCAGATGCGAATTGCTTTTTCCAACCCTAAATCGGGTAATTGAGATGCTCGAAGTGTAGAACCTACCGGCATGGCAAATTTTGAATCTAGTGTGATATTTTTTTCCGTTTCAATACAGTCTAGTTTTCCAGGTGTAGAGTTTGAACAATCAAACTCTGTTTTTAATTTGTTCGTATTGTTTAAATAGCTTTTGATTATTTTTTCGTCGCTCAATTCTGCTATGAACGCTGATATTGCGGCTTGAGCTTTTTCTGTTGCTATATTTTTATAGTAGTAATTATTGTTGCTTCTATTTTCTGTTATTGTTGTTTTGTTTAGTGAAAGAAGAGTAATTGTCACAATGAGTGTTAAAACTATCGTTACAAGCAGTGTTGCAATCCCTGATTCTTTTTTTAGTGTTTTCATATTAAATTTCCAGAGTAACTGTTTGTATGTTTGGAACGAAAATCTTCAACGTTGTTGGGTTTATTTTGATTTTTTTTGTAGTGCTTGTCTCTGCTTTTTGGTTTGTTAGGCTAGCTGAATATATTAAATTAATCGATTTTTTTTCTGTACCAGATGTTGCATATTCAAATGTTGTTGAGTCTATATTAACTACTTTTGGGTCAGTTAGATCTTCCCAGTTCGAACTTGTTAGAGTATCAGTACATGCACCTGAACTTGAAGTTCTTAGTTGTATAATCCCAATGTCATTGGTGTTGTTTATTAGCCTAAAACCTGATGCTCTTAATGCGGGGGCTGTTCCAGAAATAGTGTAAGGTTTGTCATGGTAACTAAATATAATGCAATTGCCTTTGTTTGTTTCCCCAGATGCTAATTTAATTATGGCTGTAGGTGGCGCTGAAAGACTATCTGCAGTGAAGTTAGCTCTTTTAATTTCTTTGTTTATTAAATTAACTGCGGTTTGAGTTTCATTGCTTAGTGTGTTCATCAGTAGTGTAGATTTTATACTTGATATGTTATTGACATAGAAAGTTAGCACTGCACTAAGCAATAGCATTCCAATTGCCAGCGCGACAAGAATTTCGATTAATGAAAGACCAATTTGTTTTTTCATGGCATTAGCACTCAGAACTTGATGTTTTAGGTAAACCATTGATTGACTCGCCTGACACTGAACTGCTACACGTTTTTATTTTACCAACTGCTGATACGGTAATGTAGCCTTTAATTCCATTTGTATTTGATATAACCATCGTTTTTTTTGCAAGCGCTGCACCTGTAGTATCTATAGGTTGTCCGCGGATGGGCTCAAAGCCTAGGCTAGTTTCGAATGCTGTTGAGGTATTTAAAACAATATTCTTGTGATTTGAACTGGTAACAAATTTAAGTTTGCAGGAGTTGTTTGTGCTTGTGTCGCAGTTGCAATTTGCTAATGCGGTATTTGATGTTCCATAGCCATAGCACCAGTTATTTCCATCAACATAACTATGGAAGAAAATTACTCTGTTTATTCTTATTGCTTCTGATTTCGCGTTTGCTAGATCGCCGGATATGTTTTCGATGGCATTTTTCGTTCTAATCGAAGCAATTTGTTGTGAAAATGATGGTGCCGCTATTGCTAGTACGATTCCAATAATTGCAATTGCTACCAACATCTCTATAAGTGTGAAGCCTGATTTTTTTGAGGGTTGCACTTATTTACTCCAGCATGCGGCTGGAGTGCCTGTGGCATTGCCATTAAGGATATGCATATAAAGTGTGGAGCAGCTAGTTGCTCCTGCTTTGTCTGATGTTTGAGATTTTCCTGTTACTGCAACTGCTTTAACACAGTAGGTCGTGCCATCTGGAGTGCCAGTGCAAGAAGAAGCGCCGTCTTTCGCAATACTGATGGTGTAATAGCCGTTTTCAGTTGTACTGCTTGTGATGCCTAGATCACTTAAAGTAGCTGTATAGCTCGTATTATTCGCACGCCATTTTTCCTGTGCTTGCTGAATTTTACTGATCGTAACCGTCGCATCGGTGCGGCGGCTTTTTCGTACGTAATCTTGGTAATTTGGGATCGCAATCGCCGCTAAGATTCCGATGATGGCGACGACGATCATCATTTCAATCAGTGTAAAGCCGTTTTGTCTGCGGGTCATGGCACTCTCCTAGGGTTTTTACTTATTATATTTGATGGGAATAGTACTGGTATTTACTTACAGCAGGCAAGACCACTTTGCTCTGAAAAGAGGGGCGGTCTTGCTGGTGGGATAAACGGTAAGGCAGTGTGACAAGTAGAAGTTGAATGGTGAGATTTAGACTAGTTTTTGCTGCGCTGCACGATTGAGCCTATCGTGGATAGCGAGCCATTCTGCGCCTTCTGGCGGTGTTTCGAGTAGTAATAGATCAAAGCCTTGTTGATCCAGAGTACGTAAAGTTGCGTAAATGCTTTGCGCATAAGCGGTGGGTTCATCGGGCATTTTTTGCTGTGGGTAGCTTAAATCGGTGTGCTTCTCTTGTGTGAGCAATACCACTTTGTTATTTGCTTGCTGTTTCTCGTTGGCGATTTTTAAAATGGCCGCTAATGATCCGGTAATGAGCGGTGTACGCGGCGCGTAGTGCGAATCAAGCAATCCCGATACGCGTTGCTGTGCGCTGTGTTGATCGGTGTGATGCTCAATCGCGCTGTTGAGTACGGTTTCAATCGCGGCGCGGGAGATGCCGCCGGGGCGCAGTAGTTTGGCGACGCCGCCCACTAAGCTGACTATCGTCGATTCAACACCCACTTGGCAGGCTCCGCCGTCCAAAATTAAGCTCACTTGTTCGGGCGTGAATTCATGCCGTACATGCTCAGCCGTGGTTGGGCTGACGTGTCCGAATTGATTGGCGCTGGGTGCCGCGAGGCCGCCACCAAATTGGCGGAGTAATTCATGCGTGATCGGATGCGCTGGTGCGCGCAGGCCGACCGTGTTTTGCCCGCCCGTGACCGAATCACTGACATGCGCTTGGCGTTCCAAAATCAGTGTTAATGGCCCCGGCCAAAAAGCGTTGGCAAGCTGGTACGCTGATTCTGGAATGTTTTGTGCCCAATCGCTTAGCTGTTCAATACCGGCTATGTGCACAATCACTGGATGATCGTTGGGTCGGCCTTTGGCGGCAAAAATCTTAGCGACTGCAGCGGGTTGGCTGGCATCTGCCGCGAGGCCGTACACCGTTTCCGTCGGGATGCCGACTAATTCACCCGCGCGCAACAGCGCCAAGGCGGCAGAAAGGTCGGGAGTGGTGAAATCAGTAGACATAATGGGCTGCGCGGCAAGATAAGGATGCTGCAATTATAACATTGCCCTTGCATGTATTAAGCTGATTTGGCTTGCTTTGGGGTATTGTCTGCTGTGCTTTGTTTATTAATGCTTGTATTCGTATACTCTTTGCCAAACCCTTGTTGGCAAGCTGCCTGAGCTTCGAAAAAAATGGGTTTCGTAGGAGTGGGCTTGCCCGCGAATACACTGTCGCCAAATCAATTGCGCTTCGTATTTGGATGGCCTTTGCGGTCAAGCTCACTCCTAGGTTGCAAACCAAGGTAAGCGCAGCGCATCAATAAATCGGCAACGCCATAAAAAGTTTAATAACGAGCGCGTTGGCGATATCGATAAAAAATGCACCGACCATAGGTACAACAATAAATGCCAAATGCGAAGGCCCAAAGCGGTGCGTCACCGCTTGCATATTCGCAATCGCGGTCGGCGTTGCGCCTAGGCCAAAGCCGCAATGACCCGCGGCCAGCACGACCGCATCGTAGTTTTTGCCCATGATGCGGAAAGTCACAAAGATCGCGTAAGCCGCCATCGCCGCAGTTTGCACTGCCAAAATCAATAGAATTGGTAAGGCGAGGTGGGCAAGCTCCCACAGGCGCAAACTCATTAAGGCCATCGCCAAAAATAGCGCCAAACTCACATTACCGAGCACTGAAATTTCTCGATCAAAGACTTGATACCAGCCTAATCCGGCCAAAATATTGCGCAGTAAAACGCCATTAAAGAGCACGCAAACAAAAGTTGGCAATTCAAACGCTGTGCCAGCTAGCTGCTCAGCTAACATTTGTCCGCCTGCCAAGCTCAGCGCAATTAGTGCTAGCGATTCGATAAATGAATTCACCGTAATCAGGCGATTGGCTTGCGGTTCTTCAAAGCCGGTGGGGGCTTGATCTTGATTATGTTTTGCACCAGGAACTTGTACTTTACGCATTAAAAATTTGGCCACAGGGCCGCCGATCAAACCGCCCAAAATTAAGCCAAACGTGGCGCAAGCCATTGCTAGTTCAGTCGCGCCAGCAATGCCAAATTGTTCGGTAAACACTGCGCTCCACGCCGCACCTGTGCCGTGTCCACCAGAGAGCGTGATGGAGCCTGCGAGTAGGCCGAGATGCCCTTCAAGGCCGAGTAATTTGGCCAAACTAATGCCGATGATATTTTGCATCAGCAACAATCCAAGTACGACAAATAGAAATTTCACCATCACACTGCCGCCGGCTTTCAGGCTGGCCAGATTGGCTGAAAGGCCGATGGTGGCAAAAAACGCCAGCATGAATGGGGTTTGCAGCGAGGTATCAAATTTAACGGTGACGTCGGCAACCTGTTTGGCTAGCAGCATCAGCAAGGCCACAACCAAGCCGCCCGCCACAGGCTCGGGGATCGTAAACGCTTTCAGCGGCGCAGTTTTTTCGACCAGCACGCGGCCAAAAAGCAGCACGAGTGAGGCCGCAACGAGCGTTCCATATCCGCTAATGGTAATTAGATTCGTGTCCATAGTGACCTTGTGATCTTATTGATGCGATGAAGTTGAACTTTTACTCTGTTTGAGCGCTAAAACGGCAGCAATCAGCGAACTAAAAATACCAAGAAAAAGTAATGCACCCCAGAATTTCAAATTGAAAAGTGCGCGTTCCGTTGAGTAAATACTCCCCGCTTGGAGTAGAGCGAGGGCGCAGTAAAAACTAAATAATATAGAAATGCAGAATAGCACCCACAAAATTATTTTTTTTCATTTTTGCCCCTCCAGCGTTCACCAATAAAAATGGCTTGCATATTTTGCAAGCCATTTTATGTGAAATAAATCTAATCTGTATTGCCAAATAATAAGCTTGTGCTCAAGCCATATTATTGATCACGCAGGTGTTAAAGCTCCAATGCCAATAGTTCTGCAATCGTTTGGCGGCGACGAATTTGGCGCACGGCTTCGCCGTCGATTAACACTTCGGCAATCAGTGGGCGGGTATTGTAATTGCTCGACATACTCGCGCCGTAAGCGCCCGTGTCGTGTAACACCACAAAATCACCAATCTCAGCGGTAGGTAAATCGCGCGGTGTGACGACGCCGCCTTCTTCTTGTGTAAATACATCACCCGATTCGCACAACGGACCAGCCAAAACGGTAGGGCGGGTTTCGCCGCCTGCGATTGTGCCATCCGCGCGCAGCAGACTGATTTCATGGTAACTGCCATACATCGCTGGGCGCATCAGGTCAGAAAAGCCCGCGTCGACCAATACGAAATGGTTATTACCCACATCTTTTTTCGCGCGCACTTCAGCAATTAACTTGCCGCTTTCTGCAACAAGGAAACGACCCGGCTCAATTTCCAGATGCACTGGGTGCCCCAAATGTGCGGCGATTTCTTCGCGCGCTGCATTCCACAGGCTGAAATAATGCGCGGTATCAATGTGCTCGCCGCCCACTTGGTAAGGAATCGACAAACCGCCGCCCGCAGAAATCGCGCGAATATCGCGGCCCGATTGTTTCACTTGCGCCACCATTGCCGCGCACACTTCTTGCAAATGACTGTAATCCACACCCGAGCCGATGTGCATATGTAGGCCGACCAGATCAAGATTGTATTTTGCGATAAGCGCCAAGGCTTCCGGCAATTGATCGTGCCAAATGCCGTGTTTGCTTTGCTCGCCACCGGTATTGGTTTTTTGGCTGTGGCCGTGGCCAAAGCCTGGATTTACGCGCAACCAGACGCGATGGCCGGGATGCGCCTCACCGAGCTGCTCCAACATTTGCGGGCTGCCGCAATTGACTTGAATATCCAGCTCAACCACGCGCGCCAAAGTGGCGCGATCCAGCAAATCAGCAGTAAAAACAATATCGTCCGCGTCTTTACCTGTCGCAAAGCCCGCCGCAATCGCACGCTCGATTTCACCCAGCGACACCGAATCGACTTTTACACCTTGTTTGCGCATCAGTTTCAGAATGTGAATATTCGAATTGGCTTTTTGCGCAAAGCGAATCGTGTCGAACATCTGCAACTGGCCAATCCGCTCGCGTATCGTCGCCGCGTCGTAAGTCCAAACGGGCGTGCCAAATTCTTGGGCGATGGCAATGGTTTGTGGGGCGTTGATGGGTTTCATTGGGAATTTCCTATTTTCTAATGCCGCTATTCAATCAGACTCGCAAATCGTGGTAAAACGATAAATTCTTGCCCCACTGCAATTTGGCTTATGTTCGATTACAAACTTCTTGAAGCGCTGGATATGGTGCTGCGTTGCGGCAGCTTTGATGCGGCGGCGAAACGCTTGCATTTAACGCCATCGGCGATTTCGCAGCGGATTCGCCAGCTTGAAGAGCGCCACGGTGAAGTGTTGCTGCGGCGTGAAAATCCGCTGAGCGCGACGCCGACGGGTGAGAAATTACTGGCACATGTGCGGCAAGTTCGGCTGCTGGAAACCGATTTATCCGCACAAATGAATGTGCTTGACACCGCCGCGTGGACGAGTTTGCGCGTTGGCATTACCGCTGATAGTTTGGCCATCGGGCTGATTGCGGCGCTTGCGCCGAGCTTGGCAAATGCACATTTATTATTGGAATGCGTCATTGACGACGAAGCCTACACTTTAGATTTATTGCGCTCTGGCGAAGTGATTGGATGTATTAGCACGCAGCCATTGGCTGTCGCTGGCTGCACAGCAATACCCTTAGGTCAGCTTGCGTATATCGGCGTCGCTAATCCTGAATTTGTGGCGCAGTATTTCGCGCAGAGCGCGACTGCGGCGACTTTGGCGGCAGCACCGGCGGCGGTCTATGGCCGAAAAGACAGCCTGCATCGGCGATTATTGCGCGAACGTTTTGCGCTGCTGGAAGAGCAATATCCCTGCCATGTGATTCCTGAAAGCCATGCGCTGTATGCGGCGGCACGCTCCGGTTTGGCCTACGCTGTTGTGCCTTTGGCTCAGGCGCAAGCCGATTTGGCCGCGGGCAATATGCAGGAAATTGCTGAGCTGGCGGCGCAAGTGCCGCTGTATTGGCACCATTGGGCGCGCCAAACTCGCCCAGCATTGGCGCTCACGCAGGCGATGACGCAATTTGCTGCGCAATATTTTATTGAGATTGAATCATGACCGAACCACTGATTGTTTTTCTTGACCGCGCGACTTTGCCCGTGCCTTTATTGGCGGTGAACACGCCGCATCGTTGGCATGAATATGCGCAAACCTCGCCTGATGAAGTCGTTGAGCGCTTGCGTGGTGCAACGGTGGCGATTTCCAATAAAGTGCCGATCACGCGTGAAATGTTGGCGCAATTGCCGGATTTAAAACTGATCGCCGTAGCGGCGACGGGCTATAACCAGATCGATTTGGCTGCCGCGCGTGAATATACGGTAGGGGTGTGTAATATTCGAGACTATGCAATACATGGCGTAGCGGAACATACCTTTATGTTGATGCTGGCACTGCGCCGCCAGTTATTGGCGTATCGCCGTGATGTGGCGGCGGGGGCTTGGCAAGCGGCGGCAGGCTTTTGCGTGTTTGGCGCGCCGCTGCATGATTTGGCGGGCAGCCGCATGTGTATCGTCGGCTCAGGTGCTTTGGGTCAAGCGACTGCCAATTTAGCGCGGGCGTTTGGTATGGACGTGCAGTTTGTCGAACGCCAAGGCATGGCGACGATTCGTGCGGGCTTTCTGGCATGGGATGAGGCATTGGCGACTGCCGATGTATTGAGCCTGCATTGTCCGTTGACCGATGCAACGCGAAACCTAATTGGCACGGCGCAATTGGCGCAAATGAAGCCGTCAGCAATTTTAATTAATACTGCGCGCGGTGGTTTAGTGGACGAGGTGGCGTTATTGGACGCGCTGCGAGTCGGGCGATTAGCGGGCGCAGGTTTGGATGTACTGCACACCGAGCCACCGCGGGCTGGAAATGCATTGCTCGATGTCGATTTGCCTAATCTGATCGTCACGCCGCACGTCGCGTGGGCGAGTGTTGAAACGATGCAAACCTTAGCCGATCAATTAATCGGCAATATCGATGCCTTTTTACAAGGCAATCCTCGGCATATGCTTTAAGTTCAAAAGCCAAATAGATCACGAAAAGCACGAAAGAAGAGCAAAAAAGGCCGAAAAATACACGGCTAAATAAGTTCGATTCGATTTTTTTTTCGGCCTTGTTCGTGCCTTTCGTGATCCGCCGTTTGGTTTTTTTTCTTCCATGCCGCTGAAGTGAACGGCATTAAGGTCTAAATCGGCTCGGTTTTCTTCGGTTTTGTTTTCGAATTACTTTCGGCCTTGTTCGTGCCTTTCGTGATCCGCCGTTTAGTCCTTCTCTCGCCATGCGGCAATTTTTCGGAACAGCCAGCTTTGCGGTTGTTCTTGGCCGGTGCGGGCGTATTCTAGGTGGCTGATGTCGCTGCACATCGCTTGATGTGAGTCGCGTGCGTCATCGTCGCCGATAAATAGTAGTTCATCGCCAAAACTCAAAATCGTGTCAGCGGCAGGCAGTAAGGTTTCGACGCCAGCATGGCGGCGTAATAGCGCAATGCAGTTCAGTGTTGTGCCGTGATCCAGCACGCTGCTGTGAAAGTGAGTCAATTGCAGCGGTGGGTTGGGGCGTGCTAAAAAAGCTTGTACGGCGGCGATGTTTTTTGCATTGAGCTTAATCGTCCAGTTCTCCGGCACTTGGCCTTGGCAAACCGCGATGATTTGTTCGGTGAGCTGTTGCGCCCATTCATCGGTTTGCAATTCAACGGCGCTAATCGCGCTCGACAACAGTGGGCTAGACATGGCGCGCAGCGCTTCATGCGCTATCGTTTCGCTACGAATCGACGTGACATCGGGCTTAAACGCTTCAAATAAAAGATGATTGGTCGCCAGATTTTGCCGCGCAATAATAAATAATTTGGGATTGATCGCGCGGGCGGTGGCTAGCGCTGACAAATTATTTGCATCATGGTCATGGCTGACCAACAAGCCAACTGCGTGTTCGATTCCTGCGGCATTGAGCGAAGCGGCATCCACGCCGAGCGCTAAATGAAAACAAGCGGGATCGACATCGGGTTGGGGTTCGGGATCGATAATGCAAACGCTCAGGCCTTTTAATGTGAGCGCGGCGTGCACTGATTTGCCAAAGCGACCATAACCGACAATCACCCAATGCCCATGCGGCGGAGCTACCCAGTCTGGGATCGGGTTTTCGGGGAAGTCCGACAGAATATTGCGTAAATGCGATACCGCTGGTGAATGCAGTGCGAGCTGAAATTGTTGGCCGACGGATTCAAATAGGTTGATGACTTTATTGGTGCCAAACGATGCCATATTGTCGCTGACCGCTTGATTTTTGCTACGGCAAATCGAGAGCAATTTTGGGCGCAGCACAAAAGCGCTAATTGCAATCGATAGATTAGTATTTTCATCGCCAGTAATCCCCAGCACGCCGATGCAAAGGCGGTGATCTAATCCAGCAATTTTGAGTAATTCAGGATTGGCGGCGTCGCCAGAATAGTAGGGCGCATCAAAATGATAATCGGCCAGCGCGACTTCATTAATGCGCTCTTCACGTAAATCCATCACCACGAAGCGAATGTTTTGCTCATCCAGCACTTTGCACAGCAAGCGCCCCGTTTGGCCATAGCCGCAAATCAGGTAAAACGGCTCGCTCATTTTGCGCACTTTGCTTTTAAAGCGCGTGTATAAAATGGCTTTGGCAAAGGCTTGGTCGCGCGATAAGGAAAACACCGAACCCAAAGTGTAAGTCCAGCCGATCACGGCCAAATAAATACACGCCAGCACCCACATCCGCTGTGCATTGGTAAATGCATAGGGCACTTCGCCAAAACCAATCGTTGTGGCGGTGTAGCTGATGAAGTAAAACGCATGGAAAAAATCCATGCGATACACATTGCCATCATTATCGACGCCTGGGATGAGCACCAAGCCAAAGACAGAAATGGCATAGATACAAATCAGCGTAATAATCGGCGTGCGCAAACGCCGTAGCATTAAAAAGAAGATATTCGGCATCGTGCTAGCCTAGCGGCGATGCTGCAGCGTTTCGCCAATCAATAAAATCACCGACACCAGATTGGCCGCTAATGCACCTGCTGATAGGGAAACAATCGTGGTCGTCGTTCCGGGTGTCATGCCCAATTGAGTGATATTCATCGCATGCCACCACACCAAGCTGGCAGCGATCAATTGCAAGTCTGCCACCAAGCTGGTTGCCAAATGCAGCGCGCCCACTTGGGTGCGGTCGCCAAACTTAATCACCGTGGCGATCAGGTTCACGACAATCGCGGCAAACAGTTCATTCACATCATGCTGATGCGCGACATCGATTTGGCCGATGACAAAGCCAAAGTTCAGCGTAAATGCCAGCAAAATAAAGAAGCCAAAAATAACTTTTTCTAAATTCATGATGAAGTCCAGTCCGTGAAAATACGGCGGTGAGCGCGTTAATAATGAGAGTGTAGCTGCTCAAACGCCGCTCTGGCTAATTGGCGGCAAGCTGGCGATTGGCTTTGCTTGCTGGCTGCAAATTGATTTATCCCCAGCTATCGTGGATAAAAAACCGCATTGTCTGTGGATAAGTCTGCTAAGTCCTTGATGGAGCTGCACTCCATGCTCTGTGCATCGCGACTGTGAAAAAATAGGCCATTCAGCCAAGTTATGCCCAGCAGCAAAGCGTAGTTGCTGGATAAGCTGTGGGTAAGTGCGCTAGTGGCTTGATCTATTGGGGAAATATATTGTTGCTGCATTTTTAGGCAGTTTTGGACTATTTGCAGTAAAAAATAAGGCGCAAAGCACTGAAATCCTTGCTGCTGTGTAGTGTGTTCTGAATTAAATCGCTTTAAACAGCGGATTAAGGCGAAAAAAAACCGGCGAAAGGCCGGTTGTGCTGATCGACGCATCAAATAAAGTCGTCGATTATTTTTTGCCGTCTTTCGCAACTGGCATAAAACCCGCCGCTGGTACTGTGGCAGTTTTTTCTTTCTTTGGTTTTTTAGTTTCTTTATTACTACGCGCTTGACCTTTGGCCATGATGTTTCTCCGATTTGGCGGGTATTTAAAATACACCCGTACATTTTAAAACGACTTTGCAGCGGACTGAGCTGCTTGCTCAAGCGCCGATGCACAGAGCACCACGAACGAGCATCAGCTCATCATAGCCGCATCGGATGACAGACGGGGTTTTATTTGTCTTTGCGTGCCAAGCGCTGTCATTTATTTTTGGGTGTTTGGCTGTGTTTTGTCGCCCTAGAATCACTAAGGGTATATCTCGCTGGTGCTGATTAAATAAATTCTAGCGGCTTATACCCATTATTTCGCGCCGCCAAGCAAAGTGACCAACTGATTGTAGCGAGCGTAATAGGCTTTTTCTTGTGCTGTTTTGACACTAGGGTCGAGCTTGGTGTTGAAGGTGAGGCGAAATAAATCGTGAAACAGCTGTAAATCGGTCACTTGGCGCAAGTTGCGATTATCGGCTGCGGTAAAGCCCGCCAGTTGATCGGCGTAGTAGAGGCGCTGTTTGGCTAGGGCGGTGTTGGTGCCAGTGCGGCCATAATCGAGGAAAAATTGGCTGATTTTGGCTTTTTGCGATGCGGGTAAATCGCGGCGCATAATCAGTGGATCGAAAGTGAATTCTGGCGATTGCCAAACGATGCGCATTTGCGAGAAATCACGCGGATATTTTTCTTTGAGCTGCTCTAGATCGAAACTATTACTCACAGCGACATCAACTTTTTTCTGCGCCAATGACGTAAAAGATTGTTCTGCATTGCCGACAATGATTTGCTTGAAATATTGCTCTGGCAAAATATTCTTTTTCATAAACAAATGATATTGTGGAATATAAAAATCGGCCGTGCTCGATGATTTACCGGCGGCATAGCGCAGTTTTTTCGGCTGATCGAGCAATTGTTCTGCGTTTTGAATCGGACTTTCTTTGCGTACCAGCATCACGCTGCGATAGGTTTTGAGATTGCCACTTTGAATTAAACTCGCAAACACATCGCTTTTCCCGCTTTCTACCGCATCCAGTGCCAGTTTATTATCAACGCGAGCGACTTGAATTTCGTTATTTTGAATTTTACGCAGCATCGCTTCTCGATCACTGCTCACCCAGCCTTTAACGGGTTGGCCGATGGCGGCAGAGAGATCATTCAAAATCGGCTGCCAATCTTCTAGCGTTTGTTCATCGGCACGCGTGGTGAGTAGGCCGACGGTGATATCGGCGTGCACTGGCAGTGAGAGTAGGCACAGGGCGCAAAGAAGGCTGAGAAAGCGCATTAGGGTATTCCCGAGTATTGCTAGAAGGGTATAGATCCTAGTGATGGCATGTTACGGTAGTGTGAAAATTTTGTAAGGAATTGAGATGCCCTATATTAATTTACGTATCGCGGGTGAATTGAGCCGCGAGCAAAAACAACAAATTGTCGCTGAATTCACCGAAACCATGGTGCGCGTGGCGAATAAACCAGCGGAGTATGTCATTGTCACCATCGATGAATCGCCGCTAGAAAATTGGGGTTGGGGCGGTGCTTTGCTCGATAGCGAAGAATAAATAAGTTTCAGCGTCATTGTGAAGTCGCTCATTGGATGGACGATTTCGACCTTGGCGTGCGAACAAGGTATAATCGCCCGCTTTGATGTTGCGTGTGAAGATTCAAGCTATGCCAATTTATGCTTATCGCTGTGCCGAATGCGGCCACCAAGATGAACATTTGCAAAAAATGTCGGCCGATGCCCTTACGCAATGCCCGTCGTGCCAAGCGCAAAAATACGAAAAATGCGTGACGGCAGCAGGGTTTCAGCTCAAAGGTTCGGGCTGGTATCAAACCGATTTTAAAGGTAGCAAAGCGGCCAGCAGCTCCGATTAGTCTGTCGTGCAAAAATTTGATTGCAGGGCAATACGGCAAGAAAATTCTTGCTTTACTACTTAGGTAAATTTGTGACCTCATTGTTTAAGCGCTATCTCTTTACCGGTTTGCTGATCTGGATCCCCATGGTGATTACCTTGTGGGTGCTGGATTTACTGATCGGCACGATGGACAAACTGGGTGCGTATTTACCGAATCAAATTCGCCCTGATTATTGGATTTTGCAAAGCCTCGCTAAGCTCTTTCCGCACTTTACTGGGATGGATAATATTCCTGGTTTTGGCGTGATTTTGACCGTGCTGGTGCTGCTGATTACCGGCATTGTCGCTGCGAATATTCTCGGCCGTCGCTTGTTACAAATTGGCGAGTCGATCCTGAAACGCATCCCGATTGTTCGCTCGATTTATATGAGTGTGAAACAAGTTTCAGATACCTTATTTTCTGATTCGGGCAACGCATTTCGCAAAGCCGTGCTGGTGCAATTTCCGCATCAAGGCACGTGGTCGGTCGGTTTTGTGACCGGCATTCCGGGCGGTGAAATTAGCGAGAAATTGGGCGGTGATTTGATTTCGGTCTTCGTGCCGACCACACCCAATCCAACGTCAGGCTTTTTATTTATGGCCAAAGCGGCGGATGTGAAAGAACTCGATATGTCGGTGGATGAAGCATTGAAATATGTAATTTCCTTGGGTGTGGTGATGCCAATGCCAAAAGAGATTACTTATCCTAAGGCACAGTCTTTAGCTGAAATTAAAAGCAGCGAATTAATTAATTAGTTTCAGTATGAATTTAAGTGGCGCTGTGCGCCGCAAGCGGGCTAGCTGCCCGTGCAATGTTTAAGTACCAGTACAAAAATTTTATGGCAAGGCGTCGAAGCCGCAGGCCGTACTTTCGTACGACAAGGCGAGACAACGATGCCAGAAAACTTTTGTCTATCTGCTTAGTATTATTTATTTTTGAGGATTTCTTTGATGCGTACCGATTATTGCGGGCTGATTGACGGCCGTTACCTAGACCAAACTATCACCTTGAAAGGCTGGGCGCACCGCCGTCGTGACCATGGTGGCGTGATTTTCATCGATTTGCGCGACCGTGAAGGTTTGGTGCAAGTGGTGTTTGCACCAGAAACGCCAGAAGCGTTTGCCATCGCTGATGCAACGCGCAATGAATACGTATTGGAAATCACTGGCGTGGTGCGTGCGCGTCCAGAAGGCACGACCAATAGCAAAATGTTTACTGGCCAAATCGAAGTGTTGGCGCAAAGCATTACCGTACTCAATCAAGCCGCAACGCCACCGTTCCAGATCGACGATGAAAATCTCTCTGAAAACGTGCGTTTGACCAACCGTGTGATTGATTTGCGTCGCCCTGTGATGCAAAAAAATATGCGCCTGCGTTACCGCGTCGCGATGTTAATCCGTAACTACCTCGATGGTTTGGGCTTTATCGACATCGAAACGCCAATGTTGACCCGCTCGACGCCAGAAGGCGCACGTGATTACCTCGTGCCTAGCCGCGTGCACGATGGCCAATTCTTTGCCTTGCCGCAATCGCCACAATTGTTCAAACAATTGTTGATGGTGGCGGGTTTTGATCGCTACTACCAAATCGTAAAATGCTTCCGCGATGAAGATTTGCGCGCCGATCGTCAACCTGAATTCACGCAGATTGATATCGAAACTTCGTTCTTGAACGAAGACGAAATCATGAGCATCACCGAAGCGATGGCGATTCACGTATTTAAAGAAGCGATCAATGTGGATCTGGGCGAATTTCCGCGCATGGCCTATGACGACGCAATGCGTTTGTATGGCTCAGACAAACCAGACCTTCGCGTGTCGTTGCAGTTCACTGAACTGACTGACTTGATGAAAACCGAAGAATTCAAAGTCTTCCGTGGCGCAGCCGATATGGAAAACGGCCGCGTTGTCGGCTTGCGAATTCCTGGCGGCGCGAGCATCAGCCGCAAAGAAATCGACGACTACACCAAGTTCGTGGCGATCTACGGCGCGAAAGGTTTGGCCTACATCAAAGTCAACGATGTAACGAATCTGAGCAATGGCGAAGGCTCTGGCTTGCAATCGCCAATCGTGAAGAATCTGAGCGAAGCTTGCTTGCAAGAAATCATCACCCGCACTGGCGCGCAAACTGGCGATTTGATTTTCTTTGGCGCAGACAAAGAAAAAATCGTCAACGAAGCGATTGGCGCATTGCGCTTGAAAGTCGGCCACGAAAAAGGCGAAGCAGCGGGTTACTTTGTACGCGGCTGGAAACCATTGTGGGTGGTTGACTTCCCAATGTTTGAACGCGACGACGACGCTGGCCGCTGGAACGCATGCCACCATCCGTTCACTAGCCCGAAAGTCGAGCACATCGAATTCCTCAAAACTGATCCAGGCAAATGCAAAGCGCGCGCTTACGATATGGTCTTGAACGGTTGGGAAATGGGCGGCGGCTCAGTGCGTATCCATCGTGCAGATATGCAATCGACGGTTTTTGAAGCGCTCGGTATCGGTGAAGAAGAAGCGCAAAACAAATTCGGCTTCTTGCTGGATAACTTGCAATTCGGCGCACCACCGCACGGCGGCCTCGCATTTGGTTTGGATCGTTTGGTAACGTTGATGACCGGCGCAGAATCAATCCGCGACGTGATCGCCTTCCCGAAAACTCAACGTGCGCAGTGCTTGTTGACCAATGCCCCGAACGAAGTGGACGAGAAACAACTCCGCGAATTACATATTCGTTTGCGCAATACAGCGGCGAATGTCGTTGCTTAATTAGCGACGTGGTTTGAATTAAAAAAAGGCGACTTCGGTCGCCTTTTTTATTGGGTATTGTCTTGTAGGCGTTGAACGGTAATGGCTGCGTTAATATACCTAGCCTAAAATGTGCTAGGCTGTCTTATTGTTGATCGCTTGCTTTGCCATGAATACTCAAAAATTTCGAGATTCAGTAAAATGATGAAAGTTTTAAATTAGTGAATCAGGTTGATTGGCAAGCATCTGCAAGGAAAATAAAACTGTTTAATGGGCAATACCTTGAACTGCCGCTTTAAAATATTGGCTTGCATTTTTATAAACCCAAAGCACAAGGTGTGCTGAATTAAAATTGAGTGACGTAATGAAAATTCGCCAACAGAGTCTGTTTTTCCGATTGATTCGAAATTGCATTACTGCAGCTCTCATTGTATTGGGCGGAGCATCCAATATGGCTTTGGCTGATGAGTTTGAAAATCCGAAAACGCATATTGAGCATGTTTATAAAGAATTGCGCCAAGATTTTGCAGGAAATTCGGCGCTGAAAAAATGTGAAGAATCGGCAATTAAAGAGTATTTATCGACAAAATTAGGAAATTATATCAGTACGCAGAATGTACTCACTGATATTGGGTTTAAATTGGCGAAAGATTCTTTGGCTGGAATGGAGGATGATTTTAAGAATCAATTGGATGCTGAATTTACCACGTTTTTAATTCAAGATAATTTAAGTGCTATCAAACAATTTTGCTCGGCACTCGATTTAAAAACACTCAGTAGTAATGTCGATTACACTGTGAGCTCGGTCACGGTTTCGCTTAAATTAGCGAACAATAAATCTAGCCGCTTTGATGTCATGCTATATCGAGGTTGGGATCATTGGCTTGTCTTTGATATCTATTCAAAAAATAAGTCCTTGCAAGATAAATATCGAAACTTATTCGGTAAAACAATTATGACAGAGGGTTACGCAGGATTGCTTAAACAGCTTGCTGCACTGAATCAAAAAAATGCCCAATAAAGATCAATAAGAAGTATATCGAGAGAGCGTTGGCATTGGGCGGCTAAGCCAAAGGCATTCGCCGCCAAACAAATTTTGCCATTGTATTCTGAGAATCAGCGCGGCTGTTCATAATGCATATCATGTTGCTCAATATACTGATGCGCTGCGTAAGCCGAAGTGATTTTTCGTTCAGGCCTGAGGCTTGATTTACTCGAATTGATTTGCGAAACCAATCCACGGCGTAATGAAACCTCAGCTCGTTCTGGGCTTCGTTCTTTCAATTCGAATGTATTTTTTTGTCGATGTAAATATCGATCTGAAATTAGGCAAAACAAAATTGGAAATAGCATAATCGCGAACAACAACATGATTAAAGAAATTTCGGCACTCATAGTTTGCTTCCTCAGCTTTTTGACGTTCCCAGCTTAGGGCGATTCAAATTAAATTTTTATAAATTGTGGTTCGGTATATATAAAAAATGTGCAAAATTGCAATGAATGTTTATCTGAATGCGCAATTTTTAAACAGAATGAGGATTTAGAATCGCAATTATATGACTACGCTGAGTCGCGCTCATACCGCGCGGCACTTTCTTTTCTTGAACAGCCAAGAAAGTAAGCAGGCGACCCTGTATCTGCGTCCGACTTCGTCGGATGCTACTCAAGGGCATCCCCGCTAAGCTTTGGCGCCACCTAGCTCGGTTTGACACAAGGGATCTCGCACATATCAATGATTTTTGCTATTAAGTCGATGTATTGCCAGTTAGGTATTGTAGTTAAAGGGCTGCAATTAAATACTTCAAGGGTTGGAAAGTGTTTTATCGTTACGCGGTAAATGTTGAGCTGCGCAAGCTTAGCCCAACCTACCGTGCTTGATCTTAATGGCTCTTTCTGGATAGACTTTCACCAAGGCATCGGTATTCATATTCAGCAGTACATCTCAATCTCAAAGAAGAAAAGAATGCAAGAAAAAAAAGTAGACATTATTGATGGCAGTATTCAAGAGAAAAGCTGGGCATTTATACTGAATACATACCAAATAACCTGCGATTTGCCATTTTCGATATCACCAACAATCCAACTTAAGAAAGCCACTGCAGAACAAATTTGTAAAATCAAAGACATTTTAAATCCACAAGTCAGTGGTGGAATTATTCACCAATATGAATCCTTACGTGAAGAATTAGACCAAAACACAAATAGCTATCCTATTCGATATTTACCAGAAGATGAGTGGAGATATTATATAGTCGAATTTGACCAAGGGGAGCCAGAAAGACTTAACCTTCAATTTGCATCAAATGTATCAAAAATGCCAATTGATCTCTCTACGTGCTTTTACTCTAAAGGAAGATCTCAGGGAATGATTTCTTCACGGCCATTCTCAACGTTTAATGCCATTCCTTATAAAGAACCTAAAAAAATTGGACTATCTGAACTCGAAGATCTAGCGGAGATATATAAGCAATCAATGAGTGTAATGAGTGAGCTTTCGGATAGTAGTGTTGTAATGTTTCCAGAAATTCAACGAGCACTGGAGTTGTTAGATAGCTTAAGCCTTATACCAGGATATTCAAATTTTCATATTCTTGGTTTATTTGCTATTATTGAAATGCTTATTACTCACAATCCAAAATTAGAAGATCGTGGTGACTCTATAACACATCAAATGCATTCAAAAATTCCACTGCTATCAAATCGATTTACTAAAAAAATTAGCTATACTGAATTCTTTGGCAATACTTCAGAAAAAAAAGTATGGTCTGCACTTTATAAGTATAGAAGTGCTATTGCCCACGGAGGAAGCCCAGACTTTTCAAAAGGTGAACTTGCACTCCTCAAAGATCCAATTACAGCAAAAATCTTCCTATTAGGTGTTGTTAGGAAAATAATTCGGCATGCGCTTATTGAACCGATTCTTTATAGAGACCTTCGAGAGTGCTAGCCAAGCACGGTAGGTTGGGCTAAGCCTGCGCAGCCCAACGTTTACCGAGTAACGAGATAAAATACATTACCTTAGTATTTGATTGCAGGTCTTTATTTATAATGCTTAGGTGGCTATGCATCGAAATAAATTCAAATTTCGTTGAGCTGCACGAGATCCCTTGTATCAAGCCGAGCGAGGAACAAGCGGGGCGGGGTTTTTGCGATCACCTGTTTGAGCGAGGCCGACGCTTTTGCTGTTGAGGCCGAACGAGTTTGATCGCAACCGCCTCGATTGTCCACAGAGAGGGTATCCGACGAAGTCGGACGCAGATACTAGGGTGGCTTTCTTTGCTTACTTTCTTGGCCGTTCAAGAAAGTAGATACCGTCTTGTTCGTCAAGCATTTTGATACTCTGCTTGATACTTTTTTTGGGTTTTCAGTACGCCGAAACAGATATGAACTAGCTTACGCATTGCCGCGCCAAGGGCAGACATTTTGCTTTTTCCTTTCACCAATAGACGCTCATATAAAGCCTTAACATGCGGATTGTGCTTGATCCCAACCATCGCCGCCATGTACAGCACGGCACGCAGGCGAGCAGGTCCATTTTTCGATAAGCGGGCTCGCCCAAGTAGCGATGTACCTGACTGTCTTTCGATCGGAACCAG